>CP116767.1 GCA_028571325.1 Wolbachia endosymbiont of Ctenocephalides felis wCfeF
ATGAGCTTGATTAACCCTAAGGTTTCTACTATGTTTTTTGACCAAATTGTTACAGTAACAGATCACAGTATTGCTTGGGAAAAAATCCAAAATTGTCTTTATAATCTTTATGGAGAGGCAACGTATAACAGCTGGCTAAGTTCACTTAGCTTTGTTAGTAGTAGCAATGGAGAAGTTTTGTTGTCTGTGCCAACAAGATTTATAAAGGAGTGGATTACGGTTCACTACATGGAAAAAATACTATCATTGTGGCAGAATGAGGATGAAAGTATACGTTCTATTGATATTCAAGTAATCGAGGAAAAGAATCCAAACCCTAATACTATATCAAAAAGTAGAGAGGAAAGTAATCATAGTCTTGGTTCACCGCTGGATCCAAGGTTTACCTTTGATAATTTCGTGGTAGGAAAGCCAAATGAGCTAGCGTTTACAGCTGCAAAGCGTGTGGCAGAGTCTATAGATCCAATACCAGGCAGCAACCCTCTGTTTCTATATGGTGGAGTGGGGCTTGGTAAAACACACCTGATGCATGCTATAGCTTGGCACATAGTCAATTCTCCATCGGTAAAAAGAAAAGTAGCATATTTATCAGCAGAGAAGTTCATGTACCAATATATTACAGCACTACGGAGCAAGGATATTATGTTGTTTAAGGAACAATTTAGGTCAGTAGATGTATTGATGGTAGATGATGTACAATTTATCAGTGGTAAAGACAGCACGCAGGAAGAGTTTTTTCATACCTTTAATGCACTAATAGACCAAAATAAGCAATTGGTTATATCGGCTGATAGATCTCCTAGCGATCTTGATGGAGTAGAGGAAAGAATAAAATCGCGGCTTGGTTGGGGGTTGGTGGCGGATATTAATGAAACAACTTTCGAGTTAAGACTTGGTATATTGCAGGCCAAAGTGGAGCAAATGAGTATGTATGTTCCGGATGATGTGCTAGAGTTTTTGGCAAGGAACATAAAATCTAATATAAGAGAATTGGAAGGAGCATTGAATAAAGTTGCCCATACTTCATTGATTGGCAGGAGTATGACAGTAGAGTCCGCCAGTGAAACTCTAGCAGATCTTCTTAGATCAAATCATAAGTCAATTACAATAGCAGAAATACAAAGGAAAATAGCTGAGTTTTTTAATATAAAAGTAGCGGATATGCACTCCAATAGAAGGCTTCGCGGTCTTGTAAGGCCAAGGCAAATAGCTATGTATTTTGCTAAGAAATTCACACAAAAAAGCTTGCCAGATATTGGAAGAAGCTTTGGTGGCAGAGACCATGCTACTGTTATACATGCAGTAAAACAAATAGAAAACTTTATAAAAACCGACTCAAATTTTGCTGATGAAATTAATCAATTAAGGAAAATGTTTAAATAGAGACACAGGCCTTATGTTTAGCGCTGGGGCGGCAATAGATCACTCGCATAGCTTTTAGCAGCACGTTGGATTCAACAAAAACAAAAAAAACTACTTGACAACTTTCGCCAATTCCATTATCATAAGGTTGAAGCTATTATTTATCTTCAGTCTGTGCAAATTAAATGAGAAAAAAACTTAGCATATTTGGCGTCTCATGTTTAATTTCTCGCACTATGTGCACTGCATGTCTTTTTAAAACTTCTGTTTTTTTACCTATACAAGCTCAAACGCGCTTATAAGTCGTTTAAGACATCAAAAACGCCAATATCATAAGATAGATAGTGAATAACTAGCTACTCGGGGTTTCTTTTGCTTTTTTTCTGCTTAGTGAGTTTCTTAAACGTTTATGGCTAAGGTTAAGTTGCATTAAAAAGCAGCTAAGTCGCACTTATTAAGCGTTTAAGATAAAAAAACGCCAACATTTCGACACAAAAGTAAATAATTAGCCACTACGGGGCTTCTTTTGCTTTTTTTCAGCCTTGCTACTCGTTAGCGCTGCATTAGCTATATCACATGGGATTGTGCAATAGGTGCAGCTTAACATAAAAGTTTGACTTTTTGAAATTTTTGGTTACGCTCAGGTATAGTTTACTATTAATAAGGGGTAGTCGCCATGAATAAAGAAGAAGCTTTAGAAGTATTGGAAATATCAGGTGATCTTTCTGATTTTGAAATTGTTTGTCAAGTTAAGCAGCAACTTAAAAAATTAGATAAAGATAGTACAGAGAAACTCTCAGAGAAAATAGAAGCATGTAAATTTCTTACTGATGGTCAAGAAGATCAGGCAGAAGTTTTCTCAGACCTTGTAATATCAGCCATTAACGACGATAAACTAGATTTTTTGGAGTTGTTGCTAAAGACAGTAAAAAATGGTGATAAATTTAATTATTTGGATGCAGAAGGTACTGGTGGCAATATACCATTAAACTTCGCGCTTGGGCATATAAGTTACAAACATGAGTCAAGGATTAAGGCCATAAACTTACTTTTGGAGCATGGTGCTAGTCCTAATACAAGAAACCGAGAAGGCAAATCATCATTACACTGTGTTATTAATAATAGTGATGGCGTTTTTTGCCACAAAGTTACTGAATTGCTATTAGATCATGGAGCTAATCCTGATACAGGAGATAGTCAAGGTAAAACACTGTTGCATTACTTATTGGAAGATAGCATTCACAATCGTGTTGAAATTGCAAAATTGCTTTTAAGGAGAGGTGCTGATCCTAATGCAAAAGATAAGTACAATAAAAGACCAGTGGATTATGCTAAACATGACAGTAAAGTTGGGCAGTTATTTGGTGCAATTGATTATAATATGGCGTTGATACACTCTGGTAGTGCGGTGGCTCTTTCATTGCTGAGTGTTGGTTGCGCAGTTGAAGCTGCAGTTGGAAATTGGAGAAAAGCAGATAAAATTGGGTTTATTATCCTTGCAACAGGTGCAGCTGCTGTTGCATTATATTGTGCGTACCACGCAATAAAAATTATGTTCTTTTCAGAACCCTCAACTGAATTTACTGAAGCTAGGGCGGAGTTTTCTAATAGTCAGAAATCATTAAGTCCAGCAGGCGGAGCTTAATAATTAGAGACTAAAGGAGTTCTTTTTTAAAAAACTTAAGGTATAATATAGGTATTTGATATCTTTTATAGTGATTATGCTGAGTTTAAGCTGCCTTTATGGTGACAATGCGGAATTTGTGGAGGAAATGTATAGCCGCTATCTGCGGGGCGATAAATCAATCGGAGAGGATTGGTACAGAATTTTTTCAAGCAATTTAGAAGTAAGTCAGGCAAAGCCCTGCAGTGTGCAGCATGCGGCCAAGACGGATAATTCAGCTTCTGATCTGGCAAATTTCTTCAGATCTTACGGTCATTTTTTCGCGGATCTTAATCCGTTATCACCAAATGTAAATAAAGAAATAGATTATCAGAAATATTCAAATCTCTCTCCAACGCATGATGCTGGTATCTATAGAGATATTTACTGCAAGAATATCGGTTTTGAATTTATGCATATTTCCTCTTATGAGGAGAGAATGTGGCTGCAGGAGAAAATTGAAAACCAGACCTATACTCTAAGCTCTCAGGACAAAAAAGAGATACTTAGGCACTTGATCGAATCTGAGATGTTCGAGCAGTTCCTCCATATGAAATTTCCTGGATATAAGCGTTTCTCTATCGAAGGTGGAGAGTCAACTATTGTTGCAATTGAGAGAATTATTAGTGATTCTGTGGCTTTTGGTATTGAAGAGGTAGTTCTCGGTATGGCTCACCGCGGACGACTCAGTGTTCTAACCAAAGTTATGGGGAAAGAATATGCGGCAACGCTTTCTGAATTTCAAGGCAACCTTGCATACCCAAGTGGTCTTGAGGTGTCTGGCGATGTTAAATATCACCTCGGTTACTCCTCTGATCGCACACTTGCCAGTGGTAAAAAAATGCATTTGAGTTTATGTCCTAACCCATCTCACCTTGAAGCGGTAAACCCGGTTCTGGTTGGAAGAATAAGAGCAAAGCAGAATATGAGATCTGTGCTTGGAATATCAATTCATGGTGATGCGGCCTTCATCGGCCAAGGAGTGGTTGCTGAAACTCTGACCTTGAGCAATATTGAAGGTTATAAAGTGGATGGTATCGTGCATATTGTCATTAATAACCAAATTGGTTTTACTGCGAGCCCATGCTGCGCGCGGTCATCTTTTTATTGCACTGATATAACTAAATCTATAGAAGCTCCAGTGTTTCATGTGAATGGAGATAATCCAGAAGCAGTCAGTTTTGTTGCAAGTTTGGCGATGGAATATAGGCAGAAGTTTAAAAAGGATGTGGTGATTGACGTAATATGCTACCGCAAATATGGCCATAATGAAGGTGATGAGCCAAATTTCACTCAGCCACTCATGTACAAGGCAATATCAAAGCATAAAACTCCAGGAACGCTGTATGAAGAGAAGCTGACTGCAGAGAAAGTGCTAAGTAGTGATGAGATAAGTAAACTACGCAGCGAATTTAGGGCAAAGTTGGATAAAAGCCTTGCTGAATCAGCGACTTACACTCCAAAAAAAGCTGACTGGTTCGGTGGTGTGTGGTCAAAACTCAGGAGAGCGAGATTAAATGATTTGAGCGAATACTATACGGATTCTGGTGTTTCACCAAGTGAGCTAAAAAAATTAGGTGTACACATAAATAGCAATATTCCAAGCAGTTTTAATATTAACAATAAAGTTAGAAAAATACTCGATGGAAGAATAGACAGTATAAATTCCGGTAGCAATGTAGACTGGGCAACGGCTGAAAGTCTTGCATTTGCATCGCTGCTTACAGAAGGGATAGGAGTGCGTTTATCAGGACAAGATTCTGGCCGTGGAACTTTTTCGCACCGTCATTCAAAGCTTGTTGATCAAGCAACGGAGGAAACGTTTATTCCGCTAAACAATATAAGCGAGAAGCAGGCTCACTTTGAGGTCATGGATAGCGCTCTGTCTGAATATGCTGTGATGGGCTTCGAATATGGATATAGTCTTGACTCTCCATATTCACTGGTGCTCTGGGAAGGGCAGTTTGGTGATTTTGCAAATGGCGCGCAAATCATGATTGACCAGTTTATTGCATCGGCAGAAACAAAGTGGTTGCGATCAAGTGGTCTAGTTTTACTCTTGCCTCATGGTTATGAAGGACAAGGACCTGAGCATAGCTCCGCGCGTATAGAGAGATTTTTGCAACTCTGCGCGGAAGATAATATGCAGGTGGTTAATTGCTCCACTCCGGCGAATTACTTTCATGTTTTGCGCCGGCAAGTTCATCGGGATTTTCGTAAGCCTCTGGTAGTGTTTACACCTAAATCGCTACTGCGTCACAAAAGGGCAGTTTCTAGCCTATCTGACTTTGAAAAAAAATTCCTTACGGTAATTCCAGAATATAGAGCAGATTTAGTTGCAAACGATAAAATACGTAAAGTTGTAATATGCAGTGGTAAAGTTTATTACGATATAATTGAAGTATGTGAAAAACAAAAAATAAATGATATAGCAGTAATACGATTGGAGCAATTCTATCCGTTTCCTGCTGATAAATTAAGTAATGAACTTGAGAAGTACAGAAACGCTGAGATTGTATGGTGTCAAGAAGAACCAAAAAATATGGGAGGATGGTTCTTTGTCAACCCATTGATAGAAGAAGTGTTATCCAATCTCAATATTCAAGCAAAAAGGCCTCAGTGCATTGCAAGGCCTGCTGCTGCGTCTCCTGCATGTGGTTATGCTAGTGTTCACACTCAGCAACAAGAGGAGATTTTGAGGCAGGTGGTAAGCTAACTGAGCTTCACCTCCACTAGTGGAATGTTGCTCCAACCGCTGCTACCGTAGTTATCAATAGAAGCGTTTAAGTAATCTGTATCAAAGCGCACGGGCACATCAAATTCAAAACTTGCAGTGATTATTGCATCCTTCATTGGTGGTCTGGTAAACATAATTTCTCCAGTTGAATAATTCACTGAATATCTTCCTGTCTCTATACCGTCTAGGTAAATTTTTATTGTATCATGTACTGGCTTTTTAATCGTTCGTGTATGTTTGTCTTTTCCGCTAACATAGGTTTTGATCAGTTGAAAAGTCATTTTTTTGTTGTCCCCTATCCCAATTTCTTGATTTGTGGCTGTAAAGTCTGACCAATCCTTAAAACGAAATCCTATTGCTCTACCTTTTCGTGCGTTAAAAAATGTTATGAGTTCTGTTAGCTGCTCATTTGATCTGACTCCATAAGCTATGTTGTACTTAGCACGCGCATGAGACCAGTTGATGTTGCGCTGTTCACAACCATTGTGGGTTGTTACGACATCAGTGGAAAATTCCGGTCCTCCAGTGGAACCGTAAGATATATTTTCTGGAAATCTCATTTCTGTAAATGACATATGTCCTCCTAAAAAATAAAATGTGGCTGAAGAAGATTTTGGAGGCGTTTCACATAACAAACGATATTATGAAAGTGGCTGAAACTTTATACCACCAAGATAACATTTTAAACTGCTGCTATATTTATCACACCTACATTTACTATACTCAAGTTCACTTGTACTGTCAAGCAAAAAAATAAAATTTTATGACAAACTGAAACTAGCCTTGTTTATGGCTTAATTCATCTACTTTTTCGCGTAGCACATCCAAATCAGTCGCTCCTACAAACAGACTATCCCCAATTATTAAAAAAGGTGTACCGCCTACTCCTAGGTTCCTTACTAAAAGCCTGCTGCCGTTTATCATCTGTTCAATTTTGTCCGCATTGTTTTTTACAGAGTCATTGAAGTCATTTTCATTGATTCCTATGCTTTTTACTATATCCAATATATTTTCGTCTGAAAATTCTCCTTTGTGGTCTAAGGCAGCATAGTGAAAATCAAAATATTTTCCTTTATCAATAAAATAGACAGCTAAAGCACTCTTTGCCGCCTTTAAAGAATCGTTACCAAGTATTGGAGTGTCCCTAAAAATGTACTTAACTTTGCCGTCATTGATCAGCTGTTTTACATCGTCCTTTATGGCTTTGCAATAGCCACAAGAATAATCAAAAAACCCTACAGCTATAACATTGCTATTTTCATTTCCTAAGTAAGGATAAGTGGAGTCAAATATTTCATTTTTATACTGTAAGATTTTACCTTTAGCCGCGTTATCCCGAGCAGCGTAGCTACTTTTAATTGATTCTTCCCGGAGAGTTTTTATAATCTTATCAAAATTTCTGCTTATATAGTTATCTAATCTCTCGCCTATATACTTATCGTTTAGCACTTGGCTGCGATTTGAGAGCCAATTATTTATTATTGGCAAACCTGCTATTACTATTATTAAAATCAACAGAAATGATATTCTAGACATACATTTGTTAAAGGACCTGCAGTATAAAATTTTTAGTACCTGTATATTGAAAAAAGCATCTGATGTTAATATATAAAAACATTCATATCAAGTGTATTTTATAACCGGTTTTGCCGCAAGTGCAAACTTTACGTACAATGAAAACTAAGCACGTTGCCACAAAACTCATCAGCAAATTTGATAATGCAAGTAGCCAAAGCACGCCAGGATAGCCAACTATAAGATACCCCATCCTTTACCGCCGCGTATAGCAACCGTAAACGCAGCGGTAAAAAAGTTGACCATTTCATAACCGCGGCATATAATGCTAGCAAACGCCGCGGTAAATTATATGAATGAACCAATAATTGGTAGGGAAAAAGAAGCAGACATTCTAGAAAATAAGCTTCATTCCCAATCAGCTGAATTTATTGCTGTTTATGGTCGGCGTCGTGTGGGTAAGACGTACCTAATAAAACAATTTTTCAGTAAACATGCCGATATTTTATTTGAACAGACTGGTCTTAATAATGGTACTTTGCAGGAGCAGCTTGCAATTTTTACACAGGCGTTATCGAACACTTTTTACAAAGGTGCAAGAATGGCTTTGCCTAAAAATTGGATGGATGCTTTGCAACAACTCGCACTTGCTATTGATAATAACACACATGAGAATGAACAAGTTGTTTTATTTTTTGATGAATTGCCGTGGCTAGCTACAAAAAAATCTGGTTTTTTAAAAGCATTAGAATATTTTTGGAACACACGTTGGACATACCGAAAGGGACTTATCTTGGTTGTGTGTGGCTCAGCGGCTTCTTGGATGTTGGAAAATATAATTTATACCAAAGGGGGATTACATAATCGTATTACTGCAAGAATACCTTTGCAGCCTTTTAACTTACGTGAAACTAAAGAATATCTAAGATATTTAGGAGTCAACCTTAATCACCAGCAAATATTGCATCTCTATATGGCCATGGGAGGGATACCGCATTATCTTAAGGAAGTAAGTAAAGGATTATCGGCAGCGCAGAATATTAATGTGATCTGCTTCCAGGAGAATGGTTTATTATTTGATGAATTTGATATGCTGTTCCACTCCTTATACGAAGAGCCAGAAACATATCTAAGCATTATTCGCGCAATTGCAAAAAAAACAAAAGGAATCAGCAGAAAAGAACTTATAGAAGTAACTAAAATCACTGAGGGTGGTTACTTAACCACTAGACTAAGGAGCTTAGAAGAAGCTGGATTTATTGGTGGTTTTTTACCACTGAGTAAAGCAAAAAGAGGAGTATATTACAGAATAATTGACGAATATATATTATTTTATCTAACATGGATTGAACCGTTTAGGGAAGTAACAAAAAGGGCAATAATAAGTGATGCTCACTATTGGGAGTTAGCAATAAAGAAACCAGCTTGGCAAACATGGACAGGACAAACATTTGAAGCAGTGTGTTTTAAACATGCCAATAAAATTAGAAAAAAATTAAATATAGAGCATATAGCAGTCATATGTGGAGATTGGCAATATCACCCAGAGAAGAACAGTAAAGAATCTGGTGCCCAGATTGACTTAGTTTTTGATCGAGAAGATGGATGTGTAATGCTCTGTGAAATAAAGTATAGTGATAAACCTTACACAGTAACGAAGGAATTTGTTGAACAATTAAAGAGAAAAGAAGCAGTTTATAGAGAAAGAACAAGGTCGAAAAAACAGATATTCTGGGTATTAATTGCTGCAAATGGAGCTTCTGAGAACCAATATCTAAAAGATACGATACATCATGTGATTACACTAGAAGACTTGTTTTGAGCTATGTACAACAACTTACGCGACTTTATCTCTGCTTTAGAAGAAAAAAAGGATCTAATTAGGATTAAAAAGGAAGTTTCAACAATTCTTGAAATGACAGAAATTCACCGTAGAGTTCTGTCAAGCAAAGGACCAGCAATCATTTTTGAAAATGTCGTCACAGGAAACGGCAAAAATTCGATTCCTGTTTTAGTGAATTTATTTGGCACTATTGAGAGAATTGCATTGGGACTGGGTATAAATCCTGGTGAACTGAGGGATCTTGGTAAACTTCTAGCATTTTTGCAGTCCCCTGAACCGCCAAAAAGCCTCAAAGATGCTATGAAGATGTTTCCTCTGCTAAAAGTTGTGTTGTCGATGCGAAGTAAAGTTGTGAGCGAAGCTCCATGTCAAGAAGTGGTGCTAACTGGGGATGAAGTAGACCTCAGTTTACTGCCTATTCAAACGTGCTGGCCAAATGAACCTGCACCGCTTATCACCTGGCCGATTGTGGTAACAAAAGGACCTACAAAAGATAAACAAGATAATTTCAATCTTGGAATATACCGTATGCAGGTCGTGGATAAAAAAACGACTCTAATGCGCTGGCTTGCACATCGTGGGGGTGCAGGTCACCATAAACGGTGGAAGGAAAAGGGGCAAAGTATGAAGTTTCCTGCTGCTGCTGTGATCGGTAGCGATCCTGCAACGCTTATTGCTGCAGTAACTCCAGTGCCAGAAACATTGTCAGAATACCAATTTGCTGGACTGCTGCGCAAGAAACCGCTTGAACTTGTAAATTGTAAAACTATACCACTTCAAGTGCCAGCTCACGCGGAAATTGTTTTGGAAGGCTATGTAAGTTTGGATAGATATCGAGATGAGGGGCCATACGGAGACCACACCGGTTACTACAATTCTGTTGAGCAATTTCCTGAATTTAACATTACTGCAATTACAATGCGCAAAAATCCAATTTATCTCAGCACTTTCACTGGCAAACCACCAGATGAACCATCAATCCTTGGTGAAGCACTCAACGAAATCTTTGTACCGATCCTTATCAACCAATTTCCAGAGATAGTAGATTTTTATCTGCCACCAGAGGGTTGTTCCTATAGAATAGCAGTAGTGTCGATCAAAAAATCTTATCCCGGACATGCGAAAAGAGTTGTTATGGGCATACTTTCTTTCCTCAAGCAGTTTTTATACACCAAGTTCATTATAGTTGTTGATGATGATATAAATATACGTGATTGGAAAGAGGTGATGTGGGCAATATCAACGAGAATGGACCCTGTGCGTGATACAATCATGATAGAGAATGCACCAATTGATTATTTAGATTTTGCCTCTCCTGAAAGTGGACTTGGAGGTAAAATGGGATTTGATGCGACAAATAAAATTCCGCCTGAAACCAAACGAGAGTGGGGGAGAAAAATTGAAATGAGCGAAGAAATAGTAAAAAAAGTTACAGAGAAGTGGGAAGAGTATGTCTGATGAGAGGTTCGATTCAATGCTATAATCTTTTTTGAAGTGTAGAAACTCGTTATGGTGAAATATATAATTCAACAATTTCGCAAGAGAGTAGTTGAGTGGTGGTAAAGGAGATTTTAAGCTTATGTCATTATACTGTACAATTAAAATAAAAAAGCGTATGAATAAAGCAATTTAAAGTATAAAGAGAATAAAATGACAAAATACATCTTGTCCATTGATGGGGGCGGCATTAGAGGGATCATCCCAGCAATTATTCTTGCAGAAATAGAAGGCAAAACAAAAAAGCCTATTTCTCAAATATTTGATCTAATTGCAGGAACTTCAACAGGTGGAATTATTGCAGCTGGGTTATGTAAGGAAGATAATAAAGGAAACCCTCAATACTCAGCTAATGATTTCGTTAAACTTTACGAAGAGTACGGACCATATATTTTTAAATCTTCATTCTTTAGGCGATCAATACTATCTTGGTTTAATTGTACAAAATACCCACGAAAAAACATTGAATTTGTACTGGATAAGTATTTTGGTGACGATACCTTAAAAAACACTTTGGGTAAACTATTAATTACAAGCTATGATATTTACAATCACTGTCCATTTTTCTTTAAAAATTGGAAAGAGAATAAAAAGTTTATCAAGCTAAAAGACGCGTTGAGGGCAACGACTGCTGCACCAACTTATTTTATTCCAAAAAGGTTGAAGATTAAACAAATGGAAAAGGTACTGATAGACGGTGGAGTTTTTGCTAAGAATCCAGCTGCTTGTGCATATGCAAGTGGTAAAGTACTTTTTCCTAATGATGACATAATTCTTTTATCTATTGGTACCGGTAGGCTATCTCGCCCTATTGAGTACATAAGCTCAAAAAGATTGGGAATGATAAGTTGGATCAAACCACTAATAGACATACTGTTTACTTCAGGCCTTGATGAAGTAAATTATCAATTAGATAAGATTATGGGTAATAGATATATACGAATACAATCGCAACTAAAAGTAGCATCAGTTGAGATGGATAACACTACACCCGAGAACATGCAGCGTCTAAAACAAGAAGCTCAAGCTATGATTAAACATAATAGAGAAGCAATAGATGAATTTTGTGATGGCTTTTGCTAGCAAGTAGGAAGCAAAAAAAGAAAGAGAAGCTAAAGGAAAGTGGCTGTAAAATGAAGACTTTTAACAGCTTATGTCACAAAAAATGGTAGTGATAGCAAATTTCATAGATAATAGAAAAAGAGAGCATTTTGCCTACAGTTGGCAGGTTTAAGGGAATTTATAATGTTTTCCTTCCCAATCACAAAAGTTGGTATAACACGCAGCGGAATGACGGTAGCTATAAGCATTAAGAAATTTACCAAGCGAAGAAAAAAAGGCAAAGAAGCCCTAGTCAGTATTTATTTTCAGTATTGGCGTTTTTTTAAGTCTTAAACGCTGCAATTTAGCGACTTTTAAACTGCAACAGACCCTTAGCTTAAGCGCTAAGAAACTTACTAAGCAGAAAAAAAGACAAAAGAGTCCCGTGTTAGATTGTTCTCACTCTCTAATCCTGCAAATTGGCGTACTATACTGTCTTAAACGACTTATAAGCGCGTTTCAGCTTGTATAGGGAAAAACCTAGAAGCCTAGGTAAAATTAATGAAGACATAAGGTGCACATAGTGCAAAAAATTAAACATAAGACGCCAACCTTAATACTCTTGTCGTTTAATCTGCACAGATTGAAGCTAAATGAATAGCTCCACTATTATAATAAGGGGACTGGAGGAATTTGTCAAGTAGTTTTTTCGCACATGCCAAAGCTGGTTTGATATACAATAGATCTATTAGCTTCCGGTTGCTACCAAACGAGCTATAGCTTACCTATCAATCTCACCAAAAACTATATCGAGCGAACCAATAATTGCTGCGATGTCAGCAAGCATGTGCCCTTTTGACATGAAGTCCAAGGCTTGCAAATGCGCAAAACCAGGTGCTCTTATTCTGCACCTATAGGGCATATTGGTGCCATCTGAAACTATATATACCCCAAACTCACCCTTTGGTGCCTCAACAGCTGCATAAGCCTCACCTTCTGGCACACTATACCCTTCCGAGTAAAGCTTAAAATGGTGAATAAGAGCCTCCATGGACGTTTTCATCTCTGCTCTTGGCGGTGGAGAAATCTTTCTATCTTCAGTTTTTACTGGTCCTTCGGGCATTTTTTCTATGCACTGCTTTACCAAACTAATAGATTGCCTAATCTCCGCCATCCTGACTAAATAACGGTCATAACAGTCGCCATTTTGGCCGATTGGTATATCAAAATCCAGTTGGTCGTATATCTCATATGGCTGGCTTTTTCGCAAATCCCAAGCAAGCCCAGCAGCACGCAGCATTGGTCCGCTAAAACCCCAGTCAAGCGCCTGTTTAATCGATATTTCACTGATCCCTACAGTACGTTGTTTCCATATCCTATTTTCTGTCAAAAGTTCGTCGACATCGTCTATATACTGCGGAAATTGCTCTATGAACTTTGCGATATCCTCAATTAAACCTTCTGGAATATCTGCCGCCACTCCACCTGGCCTAATATAAGCTGCGTGAAACCTTGCACCCGAAGCCCTTTCGTAGAATGCCAATATTTTTTCTCTTTCTTCAAAGAGCCATAAAAGAGGAGTCATCGCCCCAACATCCAGTGCTTGAGAAGAGATATTGAGTAAGTGATTTAGTATTCTGGTCAGCTCACAAAACAAAACACGCAAATACTTTGCTCTGACTGGCACTTCACATTGCAACAATTTCTCCACACACAGCGAATATGTGTGCTCTTGCGACATTGGTGATACGTAGTCAAGACGATCAAAATACGGCAAAGCTTGGAGGTACGTTTTGTGCTCTATTAATTTTTCAGTGCCACGGTGCAAAAGCCCAATATGGGGATCTGCTCTTTCGATCACTTCACCATCCATTTCCAATACAAGACGCAACACCCCATGTGCCGCTGGGTGCTGAGGTCCAAAATTCAACATCATTGTTTTTAGGTCTGGCATATCTGATAACTTAAGGTATTGAAATTATATAGACTGAAGTGCGTTAAAAGTCAATCGGAAACCTCTGTTATATAATTGACATTGGTTGCGAAATTATGCAATAAAAAGGCAATGAGCTAATAGTGTATGCTTTTAGTAATGAAATCTTAGTTAAAAGGGTTTAAATTCACTGTGTATGTTGGTTGCAAAAAATGTGTGTAGAGCATAATGTTGACACTGAGTCTTTATTTAAGTTGATTAATCAAGAAAATCAAGAAGAAAAGGAAAAAGTCAAAGAGTTTATTAAGTACTTTTATAATTTTGTCTATAATAGCGACCTAAAGATCAATGATAAATTTCTTCTGTACATTGCAGAAGACGCATACAACTTCATCCTTAAAAAAGAGAAAGAAGAAAGTAAGTTAATGGTAAGCAATATAAATGATGTACCAGGGATAGAAGGCAATTTTACTATAATTAAAGTAGCAAATGACGACATGCCTTTTTTGGTTGACTCTATCATTGCCGCAATTAAGTCGCATGACTTAACTATATGCTACTACAGCAACAGCATAATTAATATCCAAAGAAAAGGCAGCCTAATAGATGAGATTTATCCTTTAGAAAAAAGCAATGGAATCAAAGAGTCAGTAATATATGTAATCATTAAAGGCATAAGTGACAGTTTTGTTGATACACTAAAAGAGTCTCTACACAGAACACTGAAGGCAGTTAATTGCGTTGTGAAAGATTGGCGCTTGATGCTGCAGAAGCTTGATGAGGCAAGTCTTTCTGTCATCCCAATACTTGATACTGGGATCCAGGAAAAAGATTTTCTAGCTTGGTTGAAGAATAACAACTTTGTATTTTTAGGTTATCAAGAATGCACTCCTGATGAAGATGGGAAGTTCGTTCCGAGTGGTAAGGAAAATCTTGGTTTGATGAGAGCAAGTGAAGAGTATCAAAATGTATTAGTTCCCTGTGTAGACATTGATCATTTATACATATTAAGGTCAGATCTGATTTCAATAGTTCATCGGCGTACATACATGAATTGTATAGGGGTGAGAGAACTTAATGATCAGGGTAACGTGATAAAGGAACGGCGTTTTTTCGGATTGTTTACTTCTATAGCTGAAGTTCAAGATATTCGAACTATTCCGGTAATAAAGGGTAAAATTGAAATAATAGAGAAAAGGGCAGGCTTCATACCGGGTGGCCACAACAATAAGGCTTTAATTTCTATCTTGCAAGCATTCTCTTGTGATGAATTATTCCAGTCCAATGAAGATGAGTTGTTTAAAATTTGTATTTCAATCATGTCTCTTGCAATTAGACCAAGAGTCAAATTGTTTTTAAGAAAGATAGGAGACTTTGTTAGTTGTATAGTACTGATACCGATGCGTTATGCTAGCGCCAGGTTAATGTTCAAGGTACGTGACATATTGAAGGATGAGATAAATGCAAAAGGTGCAGATATTTATAACCACCACATTATAAACGAGTATGACTTGATGAAATTGCATGTGGTGCTAAAGGCTGAAGGTGCTAGCGTTCTTGATGATGAAGTTCTATGTATCGAAAACAAATTGAGAAACATTACAGAAAAGTGGGAAGATCGTTTTATAGATAACTTATATAATACCTTCGGTACTGTTGAGGATGTATTCATCCGTTATTGCAAAGCATTTCCGATAAGCTATCAAGAAAGTTTTGAACCCAACGACGCATATTACGATATGAAGAAATTGGAGATAGTAAGGAAAAAGAAAGTGAGTGAGGTTGATTTAAGACTTACTCGTGACAATCTTAATTATCAATTAAAGGTTTACACTCCAAGCAATGGTGGCCTTGAACTATCAAAAATATTGAGAATTACTAAGAATCTGGGGGCGAAGATCCTATCTCATAATGGTTATTACATAGAAATCAACGGTGGAATATGGATACACCATTTTGTGTTGTCGAGGGTTGATGAATTAATAGACAACATTACTCTGAAAGAGCAGTTTGAGATAACGCTTGCAAAAGTGTTTAAAGGGGAAATTAAAAATGACTATTTCAACAGTTTGATCATTATTGCTGGGCTGGAGTGGAAGGAGGTGCTTCTGGTTAGAGCGCTAAGTGCTTATCTGAAGCAAACGTCATTTAAATACAACCCAGAATACATTCAAAAAGTAGTTTCAGAGTATCCAAAGATAGTGAAGTATTTGATACAATTATTTCATGCAAGATTTGATCCTAGTATAGATATTGATAGAGCAGAAACTACAGACATCTTCAGAGAGAAAATTGAGGAGCTTCTAAAAGAGATCAGCAATGTTTCACATGATTACGTTATACGTTCGATATTTAACTTGATAATGGCCATTTTGAGGACCAGTTATTATCAAGATGATAAACCATATTTATCTACAAAATTCGATTCAAGTAAAATAAATGGTTTGCCTGACCCGCGTCCATATCGTGAATTGTATGTGTATTCGAATCTCTTTGAGGGAATACATTTAAGAGGAGGGAAACTAGCGCGTGGTGGTTTAAGGTGGTCGGATAGGACGGAAGATTTTCGCACCGAAGTTTTGGGGCTCATGAAAGCTCAGATGACGAAAAACGCGGTTATAGTTCCTGTTGGTGCAAAGGGCGGGTTTATAATAAAGAAAGTTTACAGAGATAAAAGTATCTTAAGAGAGAAAAGTGTTGAGTGCTATAAGAATTTTATCAGAGGAATGCTTGATATTACTGATAATGTAGTTGATGGTAAAATAATTCCACCAGAAAATGTGATCAGGTATGATGAAGATGATCCATACTTGGTAGTTGCAGCAGATAAAGGCACTGCTTCATTTTCTGATTATGCCAACCAAATAGCCTCTGAGTATAATTTTTGGCTTGGCGATGCATTTGCATCTGGTGGATCGGCAGGCTACGATCACAAAAAGATGGGTATTACAGCAAGAGGTGCGTGGATTGCAGCACAAAGGCATTTTTGGAGAATGAATAGGGATATTTATCAAGATGTAACTGTTATTGGAATTGGAGATATGGCTGGCGATCTGTTTGGGAACGGCATGCTGCTTTCAAAAAATATGCGTTTAATCGGCGCATTTAACCATATGCATATTTTTGTTGACCCGAGTCCTGATGCAGAAAAGAGTTTCACAGAGCGTAAACGTCTCTTTGAGCTGCCATTTTCAACTTGGATGGATTATAACAAGGATTTGATTTCTGAGGGTGGTGGGATATTTGAACGCAGCAGCAAGCAAGTAAACATTTCTCAAGAAATAAAAAAATGCTTTGACATAACAGAGGATATATTATCCCCAAATGACTTGATACGATATCTGTTGAAAGCAAGAGTGGACTTTATATGGAATGGAGGAATTGGCACGTTTGTCAAAGCGAGAAGTGAAAGCCATGACATGGTCGGTGACAAAGCAAATGATGAGTTAAGAGTGAATGGTGAGGATATTAGAGCTTCTATGTTCATAGAAGGTGGTAATCTCGGTTGCACGCAGCTTGGAAGAATAGAGTATGCAAAGAAGGGTGGATATATCAATGCGGATTTTGTTGATAATTCGGCAGGAGTAATATGTTCTGACTTGGAAGTTAACATCAAAATTGCATTTGTTTCAATTATGAAAGGAGGGGGCATTTCCTTAGAAAAAAGGAACGAAATACTGGCCAGTATGGTAGACGAAGTTGCATCTAAGGTACTTGAAGATCATAATAGAATTGAAACAAAAGCATTACTCCTTGAGTGCTTGCAAGCTAAGGAAAGGTTAGAGCAGCATCACAGATTATTACTCAGCTTGGAGAGATCTGGGTTGTTAAACCGAAGTGTAGAATTTCTTCCAGCTGATGAGGAAATAGCGAGAATGTTAACTGGAGCAGAGGGTTTTAGTTCCCCTCAGCTTTCTGTCCTGATGTCTTACGCTAGAACAGCAATAGAAAATGAAATTATACTTTCCAGCCTGCCTGAAAAAGATTCCTTGTGTCGTGATTACTTGCTAAACTACTTTCCGCAAAAAATGGTAACAGAGTTCAAGGATTCCATATTGAAACACCAACTTCGCAGAGAAATTATCTCCACTTGCATTGCAAACGATATAGTGAATAGGATGGGGTGCATATTTATTAATAATCTAGTTGAAAATACTGGAATCAAAGTGCATGAAGCAGTTAATGTGTATATTGTTGTTAATCGTCTATATAGTTTAAATAACCTGTGGCAGAAAATTGATGAATTGGATGGCAAGATTGATGTTAACTCATACTTGCAAATAGTGAGAAATGTGCAAAAGTTTATTGGTAGAGTATCATTTTGGTTAGTAAAAAATCTCAGCAAACTCGGCTCTGTAGAGCTGGATGATGTCACAAAGTTTAAGGATGCAATTGAAACTTTAGGCCAGAACCTAACTGATGTTTTAGATGAACATCTATTGAAGGTCTATCACCATGGATCTGCTTCTTTAGTGGAGCTTAATATAAATAAAGATCTAGCAAAAAAGGTTGCTGACCTGTGTATTTTGGCCTATGCACTGGACGTTATATCCATTGCCGAGCAGACATCTTTACCTATTCTTGACACTGGTAAAATATACTTTGAATTAAAGTCGCTACTAAGATTCGATCTGATTAGAACAATTGCTATCAAGATGAAAAGTCATTCTTCTTATTGGGACCGCAGCTTAATTAATGATTTATTGGATGATTTAAGCAATTATCATTATAAGCTAGCTGTCAAAGTTATAAAATCCACCGGTAACCGTGAAGATAAAGTTCAAACCTGGGCTTGTAATGATACGGATTACATAGAACGTTATAATAGTTTCTTAGATGAGATGGTTGCTTCTAAGCTTGATTTAAGTAAATTAATATTTATAATAAGAAGAATTAAAGTACTTGCCTCGTAGGAAAAATGTTCAACATAGGTCTTTCAGAAATTTTAGTCGTAGCACTAGTAAGTATAGTTGTTCTTGATAAGAATAAGATACCTGCGTTTATTGACCTTATTAGGAATATATATAGGTATTTTATGATTGCAAAGTCGAGAGTTAGGAAATTGTTAAAAGATGCCGGAATTGAAGATTTATATAAAGAATATAGTGTCGAGAAGGTAAATTATATAGTTGGTAAAGATGGTAAGTTTTATCCTAGTTACAATATAGATAATACATCTAAAGGCAATGACAGCGAAGATTCTGGTAGTAGATGATGTACTATCTAATGTTAAGCTTTTAGAAGCTCGACTAAAAGCGGAGTACTATACAGTTATCGTAGCTCATGATGGTAAAGAAGCTATAGATTTGGTAGCAAAGCAGCAGCCAGATATTATATTACTCGATATCATGATGCCGAAAATAAATGGCTTTGAAGTTTGTAAGAGCCTAAAGAGTGATCCCTTAACAACCCATATTCCAATAATTATGGTGACTGCGCTGCATGACACTCACGATAGAGTGCAGGGCATTAATGCTGGTGCAGATGACTTTCTAACTAAACCAATAGATGAAACTGCTCTTTCTGCGAGAATCAAGTCCCTCACGCGCTTGAAGATGGTAATAGATGAGTTGCGTTTAAGAGGAGAAACTAACGCTGAGATTGGTGGGGTAGCAGGAAGTAGTATTATGGATTATTCCAACCAGATTTTTGATGCTAACATACTTGTTGTGGATGAGGATGTCTTTCAAGCGGAACAGATATATAATGTACTGAGTCAACGTTTTGGTTCAATTAAAGTGCTGAATGATCCAACTGAGGCATTGGAGATTGGTATTGAGGATAACTACGACCTGATTATTTCCGATATGCAATTTTCGCAAACTGATGGCCTACGTTTGTGTTCTGAGTTTCGCAGTAAAGTGGAAACACGTTACACACCAATTCTGATTCTCTCTGAAGATTATGATAAAAACAATTTAGTAAAAGCGCTTAACGTAGGTGCTAACGATTACTTAACAGTGCCCTTAGATGAGAGTGAGCTAATGGCAAGAGTTAATTTACAAGTGAAACGTAAGAGGTATCAAGACGCCTTGAGAATGAACTTGTTTAATAATGCAGAAATGTCTATAAAGGATCCGCTAACTAACTGTTATAACAGAAGATATTTTGATGCGCACTTGAAAAACATTGTTAAAGATTCTGTAGAGAAGGATAGAAGATTATCTCTTATGATACTTGATATAGACTATTTTAAGGTGGTAAATGACGATTTTGGGCATAGTGCTGGGGATGAACTTTTAAAGCAAATGCAGAAGAGAATCTCTGAAAATATCAGAGTGACGGATTTGCTAGCTAGGTTTGGTGGTGAGGAATTTGTTATAGTAATGCCAGATACCAATATATCAGATGCATACACTGTTGCAGAGAGAATACGTGAAATTATTGCCACAGAACCTTTTGTTCTCTCAGGCGAGGACACAACTCATAGTGTGACTGTGAGTATTGGAATTGCAGAAATGCAAAAATCTGATCTTGATAATATTAAAAAATTTATAGTACGCGCTGACAGATACCTATATAAAGCAAAAAATAGTGGCAGAAATAGAGTAGTTACTGGCTGTGTGACGGCATAAAAATTACCGTCAATTCAAACTTACAATTTCAAAAAAAGTTATTGCATACAAAAAACATCTATGGTATAGGCACTGAAGTTTACATAATTTAGTAACAACGTATAGTTTGAAGAAAGATTAATATCATTAAAGAGTTTGTGAGAAAAATTGATCGTAAGTTATCTAATGCTGTAGAGCAGGACAAGTTTCGTGGGGTTCGTAAGTGTCATGAAGATAACATAAATGCCAAGGATAATAAGGAGTTTTATACTCCTTTGCATAATGCTGCTAGAGATGGCGATTTAAAAGTAATAAAATACTGCGTGAGTAAAGACAACGACGTTGTTAACAGCTGTAGCTGTGGTTATACACCTTTACACGTTGCTGCTATGTATGACCGCTTGGAAGCCGTACAGCTTTTACTATATGAAAAGGCAAATATTCATGCTAAAGATCCTATTTTTGGTGAAAAGCCTATACACAGCGCTGCTGCAAGTGGACGTGAAAATATTGTAAAGTTTTTTCTTGGTAAAAGAGAGGTAAGCATTAACGATACTGATAACGGTGGCCGTACACCGCTACATCTTGCTGCCATGTATGGTTACCTAGAGATTATAAAGTTTCTGGTTGGCAAGGGGGCTAATATACATGCTAAAAGTAATTTCAATTATAAGCCTATACATCACGCTATTACAAATGGATATAAAAACATTGTAGAATTTTTTATAGATATAGGAATAGGCGTTAACGATGCTGACAGAGATGGTTGGACACTGCTACACTACGGCTGATTGTGGTCAATTAGAAATTGTTAGACTTCTAACTGATAAAGGAGCTAATATTTACGCTAAAGATAATGATGGTCTGATACCTTCAGATCTTGCTAGAGGACGAGGGTACATGGAAGTTGTAAATGTATTAGGTGGTACAAAAAGGAAAGGTCGATTACTAGAGACTACTAGTGATAACCCAGAACTTTATTTAAGTGGTGTAACAGTAAAAAAGCAACCAATAAGAACAAGGGCGCCAGGGAACTGATGCTAGCTGAAATGACACCCACTGGGATCCAGAAAATAAAAAAATGTAGATTCCAGCGTCACGCGCACAGCTGTACGAACATTGCAATTAGCAGGTAATTTGCGTAACAGACGGTGGTCGAGTAGACCGGTGGAACTTCCCCACCAGCCCCTCACAGAACTGTGCATGAACCTCTCGATTCACACAGCTCTTGTCATTTTCAGCCTTTATATCAAAGACTTACCTTAATTATTTGTTCCTCCCATTTCGGTTACTAAAATCCAAATGACTCAGTCCCTTCGCTCCATCTCCATTACAGAGACTTCTTCACTACTATGCGCCCCTGTTTTTCGCATTGGTACTCTCATTCTCAGAGATCAGCTCTTTGAATTTCTCCCTTATCATCGAAACGACAGGTTCCCGTAGTTCTACACAATAGCCCCAAAATAGATTCGCGCCACCTCTATGCCGGACGCCACCTACCCAGTAAACAAGTTCCCGGTAGATTTATCCCAGGTTAGGATGAAGCCCCTGGTTTTGACGTCGTCTAAAGCCTTTCGACACTTCTTCAGTGGTTCATTTTCATTCGCCTCTCTATTTCACACATGACGCATAATTGCGCCTTTTCCATAACGCTCACTACCTTGGCTCTTTACCAAAGCAGCTTATGGTTGTTTGAAGCCTGCTCTTGTAAACCGGCTCCGAGGCTCATCTATTGTGCAGCTTCAGCTTATCGCTTCTACGGCACACTCATCCCAGTGCTTCCTCCTCCTGTCATCCTAGTGTCGGAGCACTGGGATGACACCGTCTGTTACGCAAATTACCTGCTAATTGCAATGTTCGTACAGTTGTGTGTCGAGCACTGGAATGACACCCTTCACGGTCTCTTGAACTGCTTCAGCTATAAACATTAAGAAATTTACCAAGCGAGAAAAAAAGCAAAAGAAGCCCTGGCCATTGTCTATTTTCAGTATTGGCGTTTTTTTAAGTCCTAAACGCTGCAATTTAGCGACTTTTAAACTGCAACAGACCCTTAGCTTAAGTGCTAAGAAACTTACTAAGCAGAAAAAAAGACAAAAGAATCCCGTGGTAGATTGTTCTCACTCTCTAATCCTGAAAATTGGCGTACTATACTGTCTTAAACGACTTATAAGCGCGTTTCAGCTTGTATAGGGAAAAACCTAGAAGTCTAGGTAAAATTAATAAAGATATAAGGTGCACATAGTGCAAAAAATTAAACATAAGACACCAATCTTAATACTCTTGTCGTTTAATCTGCACAGATGAAGATAACTGAATACCTCCGACTCCATGATAACAGAACTGGCGAAGGTTGTCAAGTAGTTTTTTTGTTTTTGTTGGATAACGTTATAACTTTTTTCCATTGTTGTCTATCGGCTTTCTATGTAGTAGAAATTGATATCAGTAATACCAAAATAAAGGCTAGTGGACTAGTTTTGTCTTAAACCAAATTCGGTATTTTAAACTGAACGTTTTCAGTAACACCACCTGGCATAACTGAAACTTTTATGTTCATGTGTGTTTTCAGGTAGTCTATTAGCTCATCAACCAATATATCAGGAGCAGAAGCACCTGCGGTGATTCCTACCTTTCCTACACCCTGCAGCCAGCTTTTGTTCACACAGTTGTAATTATCAATCAAATAGGCTCTTTTTCCTCTAGCGATGCATAGATCCAATAAGCGATTTGAATTCGAACTATTTTTACTTCCTACAATTAACACTATGTCTACGATTTCAGCTAGCTTTTTAACAGCATTTTGCCTGTTTTGTGTTGCATAGCATATATCTTTTAAATTAGGACCTGTGATGCTTGGAAACCTAAGCTTTAGAGCAGCAACAATTTCGCTGGTATCGTCGACGCTTAGCGTAGTTTGCGTAACATAAGACAAGTTGTCTGGATCTTTAACTTTTAAATTGTGTACATCTTCTATGGTTTGCACTAAAGTGATAGGATTGTCTACTCTTCCTCTAATTCCTTTAACTTCTGGGTGATTTTCATGCCCAATCAGAATTAATTCTCTACCGCTATCCTCATATCTTTTTGCTTCTTTGTGTACTTTGCTGACTAGAGGGCATGTTGCATCAACCACTTGAATACCCTTTCTTTTTGCCTCCTCTTCTATGCTTTTTGACACTCCGTGTGCACTGAAAATCAATATTCCCCCATTATCTTTAATATCCTCAATACTGCTTACAAAAACCACGCCTTGTTTCTTAAAGTCCTCTACTATATATTTGTTGTGAACAATTTCGTGCAGCACATAAACTTGGCGCTTGTTCTTGTATTTTTCTAAAGTGATAGTCAATATGTCCACAGCTCTTTTGACTCCCGCGCAAAAACCGCGTGGTTCGGCTAAGATAACTTCCATTTTTTTCAAGTCAAATAAATATGCAAGCGTTACTGAGAAATAAGCTCCGCTCACTATGTTTTATAGTACCATTGTTTATGTTTTATATCATAATTATTTTTCGTATGTTCTCTTTAACATTTGATCAGCTTGCTGCTTCAGAAGACTTAAAAAAAAGTAATATAGCGCATAGACAGCCTGATATTTTGGATAGAAATGGAGTGGTGATAGCAACAAATGTACCGACAATATCACTGTATATAGATTCAACCAGAGTAAAGAATCCAGAAAGTATAGCAGCACAGTTGTGTTCTATTTTGGATGATCTTGAATACGAAGGTTTATATAAAATACTTACTTCGAAAAAGAAATTTGCTTGGATAAAACGGCACTTAACTCCAAGAGAGTTACTAGCAATAAAAAACGCCGGCGTGCCAGGAGTAAACTTTTATGATGATATAAAGCGCATATACCCTCACAATAATTTGTTTGCACACGTGCTTGGCTACACCGACATAGATGGCAAAGGCATTGCCGGAGTTGAGGCATACATAAGTAATCAGCGTCACGACACTACTAGTAGATATGTTCAACTATCCTTAGATACGCGAGTACAAAGCATAGTGCATCAGGAACTCACTAAAGTCGTGAGCAGATATCAGGCACTTGGTGGGGTGGGAATTGTTTTAAGTGTGAAAGATAGTGAAGTCATTTCGATGGTCAGTTTGCCCGACTTTAATTCCAACTTGCAGAGTAAGGCAAAAAATATACAAAAGTTTAATCGCGCCAGTCTTGGAGTATATGAGATGGGATCGGTGATAAAATTCTTTACAATAGCAGCAGCGTTCGATGCGAATGTTGTGAAAACTGATGATGTATATGACATATCAAAACCAATCACCATTGGGAAATATGAAATTCAGGATTTTCATGAGTTTAAAATTCCAAAAGTTACTGTGCGAGATATATTTGTAAAATCGTCCAACGTTGGTGCAGCAAAAATTGCAGCCAAACTAGGTATTGGGAAACAGGTAGAGTATTTTAAGGCCATGAAGTTATTTTCTCCTTTGAAAATAGAAGTGCCAGAAAAATCCATACCGATAGTGCCGGATAAATGGAGTGAAAGCACCTCAGTAACGGCATCTTATGGTTATGGAATAGCTGTAACTCCTATGCATATTGCACAAACTGCAGCCGCATTAGTCAACGACGGAATATTTCACAATGCAACTTTGATGTTGAATAAAAAAAGCATAGGGGAGCAGATTGTTGCAGAAAGCACTTCCAGAGAGATAAGAAAATTATTACGTGCAGCAGTAACAGATGGAACGGGAAGGAGAGCAAACATAAAAGCATATGCAATAGGGGGTAAAACTGGATCAGCAGAAAAAGTTGTAAATGGTAAATATGACAAAAATGCAAACATAGCGTCGTTTATAGGAGTGCTGACTACACTTGATCCAAGGTATATAGTACTAATTGTTATTGATGAACCTCAGGGCCGGTATCATACCGGAGGAATAATCGCTGCACCTGTAGCCAAGAACATTATAAGTAAAATAGCACCTATACTGAACGTTACACCCGAGATGTAGAGACTAATACTTCTTTATCAAGAGTTTAAGCTTATGATCTTGATTGTTTCCATCAACGCAAAGAAGCCCATCTTTTGTTATGTTACAATTTTTAGGAGAGATATCAAAATCGATTTTTTTGCCACTGCTGTCTACACTAAGGCAAATTCTCGGCTCCAAATAGCTAATTATACTAGCCTCAAATTTTTTTGCTACCTTACCGTCCGGAGAAACCAAGTTAAACTTCCAGATATCGCTTGGATCGATATTTCCTGTGTAACTACTACATTCACCACCTGTGCAGTATGAACTCTCAATTATGTAACCTCCACTGGGAATATCTATAAGAAAACCCCACAAATCATCTGACATACAAAATACCTTAATATTTACTGTTTATAAAGAACTGTAATACTTTTCAAGTATACTAATTATAATACACTTAAAGATATAAAGTTTCAACAGTTAATTGTGTAAAAAGTCTGCTTATACCAATTTCCACTGCATAGAAAGCCGATAGACAAAAGTGGAAAAAAGTTATAACGTCATTCAATAAAAACAAAAAACTACTTGACAACTTTCGCCAGTCCCCTTACAATAGAATTGTGGGTGTTTTAGGCCTAAAATTTATCTTTAATCTTGTATTAAGTGACAAAAGCACAGTATAAAACAAGGCGTGTTATGTTTTATTTTTGCAGCATGGACACTGCATGTCTTTATAATTTTTTGTCTACATTAGCTGGACCTCGCTTATTAAGCGGTGTAAGAGAGAACCGGACGCCAAGTTTTTGAGAGAACAGTAAACAACTCACATTGCGGGGTTTCTTTTGTCTTTTTTTTAAATTAGTTAAAATTTTAACCAGTCTCATTTTTTTCACAAAAAAATTGCTTGACAAACTTCGAAATTCCCCTTATTATAGTTGTGGGTATTTACAATCCCAAGGTCAGCTACTTGTCAAGCGTATAGACATTAACGCCAAGTTATTAGATAGATATTGACCAGGGCTTTTTTTGCTTTTTTTTTCCTATTTGGTAAATATTAAAGCAATTCATAAACAAACATTTATTTTTACAGCAAGTGGTGTCATTCCAGCGCGTGACGCACAGCTGTACGAACATTGTGATTTGAGCCTCCCACTAGGGTGTCATGCAAGTAGCTGACACTGGCATCCAGGAATTTTATTAAGTTGGTGAATATAAAAGCTATGTTAAAATACGACGTTTTGATGATTATGGAAAGGCTGGATCCCAGTGTCGGAGCACTGGGATGACAAGAAAAGGAAGCACTGGAATGATAAGAAAAGGAGGCACTGGGGGTCCTGGTAGGCTCAAATTGCAATGCTCATGCAGTTGTGCATCACGCGTTCTGGTTTTTTATATGGTTGTACAGGGAGTCTAATAATGTTAACAAACGTTGCCTACCTGTTAGTCAATTCTTTCCATCCAAGCATTCACTTGCCTTAACGTTTCAACAGAAGGCAAGTCTTCTGTGCTGAGTGGTAGACGAACAGTTTTGTGCTCTATGAGCCCAATATCATACAGGAGTGCTTTAGTGGGTATGGGGTTACTGGCAATAAATAGTGCTTTGCAGACTTGTTGCCAAACATTTGTCAAATTCTTTGCGTCATCTTCTGTCATTTGAGTAGTTGTTTTTTTCTTAGATTCCAGCGTTATGTGCTGGAATGACAGTAGGCATTGCTTAACATATTTATGCACTATGCGTGGCCAAATATTGGAGGCAACAGAAACCAGGCCAGTTGCGCCACAAGCAGCCATATCAGATATCATGTTATCATCTCCACAAAAAACTTCGATGTTTGGTGCAACTTTTTTATATTCAATTAGAGTATCAACAGTTCCACTTGAATCTTTGATAGCCCAAAATTTTTCGTGGCTGGATAGGTTACGCACAGTTTCAACATGGAGATTTACTCCTGCTCTCGATGGAATGTTATAAAGCATAGCTGGCACATGCGCTTTCTCAAGTAGCTTTTCAAACCATAAAGTTTGCCCCATGATTCCAGGCTTTGTATAAATTGGAGTTGTCATGAGATAGCCATGAATAGGCGTATCCTTGCAAAAGTCAAGCCACTTGAGAGCCTGATGTAAATTCACTCCCGGTACGCCAACCATAATTTTCGTGTTTAATTCCAGCTTACACACGAATTCAACTAATGTACATTTTTCAGAATCAGTGAGTGACAAGCCCTCACCTGTGCTACCTAGCAACACTACGCCATTTCCAGCTTCAGCTTGCATTGTAAGCAAACGCTGCAAACTGCGATAATCTATGCTATCTCCGCTACAGTTAAAAGGCGTGACACAAGCAGTCCATAGAAATGTAGACAATGATTTCAATTGAAGTTATTAAAATGGTATTTCATCATCGATTAGCTCTTCTTTTATCTCACTATCAAAATTTTCATACTGATTTTTTTGCTCTGTTTCGTTTTGCTTGTATTCATTTGGCTTATAATCAGAGCTTGGTGCACTATTTCGTGAGTCCAAAAGTGCAAGAACGCTACTAAAATTCTGTAGCAACACTTCTGTGATATATCTTTCACTACCATTTTGATCAGTATATTTCCTAGTTCTCAAAGAACCTTCAACGTAAACTTTACTGCCTTTGCGTACAAAATCCCTGACGACTTTTACTAATCCTTCACTAAACACTACAATATTATGCCAATCTGTCTTTTCAGAGCGTATACCGGAAGACTTATCAGTCCAACTTTCAGATGTGGCTATTGAAAAACTTGCCATCTCTTTTCCATTTTGCATAGTTCTAATTTCAGGATCCCTTCCTAAATTACCAATTAATATGACTTTATTTATAGTACCACTAGACATAATTATGCTTTGAATAAACTTTTTACATTATCTTATGCGAAAATACTATTGTCAAATCTAATGCGCTTGGAGGGATTTGAACCCACGGCCTTTGCCTCCGGAGGGCAACGCTCTATCCAACTGAGCTACAAGCGCGCATATATTAAATTATCTAATAGATAAGCTATCTAAGTCAAATTTTTGGCCCGGATAAAGCGTGAACATAACATTCCCATCGCCTAAATATACATTCTGAGAATTATTCATTCGCTTTTTTATTACTTTTTGGTCTACAATCCATACAAAAGTTACATAGTTTTCAGTCACTGAATGAACTTTTAAATCCTTAGCGTTTGAAAACAACCTCCCATTCACCCATATTCTCCATGTATCGGAAGAAAAGTATAAAATTGAATCCAAACTCACCATCTTACAATTAAAATTATCTAATACCCTTTCTTCTGTAGTTCCCGAAAACCGCAGGTGAAATTTTTCCATTTCGCTGACTATCTTATTAATTGATTCCTCATCAAAAAAAATGCTTTTTATATCACTGTATTGTGATAAGACGTCAAAGTCACTCTCCACTGCTTCCTTTATTATATCATCCTGATCAGTATAACCTGTTTTGCGATCGTTTATAAAGAAACACTCTTTTGCACGCAAATTTGCTATGTTAATAAAATCATCGACTTCTTGATTGCCAACTTTGAAAATGCTCTCGAAATATTTTTTTTCCATCATTACCCCATACTTAGAATGATGACAAACCATTTCATCATTATCTTGTTTTTCTATATATACACATAAGCCCTTGCTACTCAATCCCAGTATTCTGTGCTCGATAAAGTCCTCATTGCCAATATATTGCCGACAAGTATATTCCTTACAAATTTCTATGCTTTCTATAATACCTTTACAACTGCAATATACATTCACACTGAAAAACAGTAGAGTAAAAATAAAAAACAGCTTCATCATTTCATCTATTTAGTATAGTGTACCAGTCAAAGACCATATTAGCTCTCACTATCTCTATCATATTACCATTCAAAATCTGATTCATAGTTGCAGCATCAATATTTCTCTCTTTGTCCAGAATAAGAGATTTGATCGTAACATAACCAGGCAGACTTGGAATAGACTGTAAAAATAAAAAAATATGCTTATCGCTAATTGAACTGAAGTTTAGGGTAACTTCACTTTTTATCACTTTTGTGTGTTCACTTTCACCGTGTAATTCAACTTCCTCAGGTATAGAAATTGATATTTCAGGTTCTAGTATGTAGTATTTTTTATATAGCTTGCCAAGCTCGAAATTCAAATTTGCAATGTATCTGCTGCTGTGTAAATTTGAAGAAGAAATTCTTTTCCACAAATCTAGGTTTTTGTTTAAAACAACTTCCTTTTTTTGGACTTCAGTGATTTGTAGATTTATAGAACGTATCTCATCAATGGCATTTTGGTTTTTACTATGGACTTTTTTGCTATAAATAACAGCGTAAGTTAACGCCCCTATTAATCCAACAGATAATAACAAATAAAATACAAGTTGAATTACAACTCTTTTTTTTAACTGGAAGATAGTCATTAGTTTACATAGCCTCTCCTATTTTAACATCAATAGATATATTTTGCTTTTTAGTAACAGGCAAACTAGAAATATCAACGTCATAGGTGCGAAAGTTATTGTTTAATTTTTTTTGTAGTTCCTTGTATTGATGAGAAATATCTTTACCAGACTGAAAGTCAAACCTTAAAGCTGTAGTAATATAATTTTCCGTCTCATTATAACTCCACTCAAATGATTGAAGTTCTACACCCGGTACTTTTAATCTTTCTACATACCTCACTTGTACAAGAGGAGAATATTCCATCTTAGATAAAATGTTATTGATGTTAATAAAATCATAGACCTCACTTATTTTTTTTACATTATAGCTTTGGCTGAGTTTCATTAATTGATTATCTAATGCTCCCTTTTTTGCTGATAAATTACCAGCAACGTTAAGATTCGAGTGCAAATTTAACAAATAAAGGGTGTTGATTACAATTAAAATTGAAGCAAAGTATAGAAAAATTCGCGGAGAGTGCAAATAAAGGTAATTTAATAGATAAAATTCTTTAGTTTCTTTTGTATTGAAAATAGCTGCCGGCTTATTCTTAAAACTGTGGAATAGAATTATGGTATCGCAGAAACTGTCTTTCTCACTTACAGCTAATTCTAACCCTAGCAATTTGCCCAGCTCATATGGAGTTAATATGTTCACGCTATTCTCCGAAAAACTTATGACTGATAAACTAGTCTTAATATCTTCTGGTACTACCATGCAAAGGTCGATAAGGTCGTTTTTCTTGAGGCCAAACTTAGTTAAAGACCGAATAGTATTTCGCACTTCTTGATATATTCCACCCGCAATAATTCCTGGTAGATTATCTTTAGTAAACGGCACTAAACGCGTAAATACCATTTTACTCTCTTTAAAAACCACTTGCCTATAGCCTCCAGTTTTGGTTGCAACAACTATGATCTTCCAATTATCAGGATCCTTATAGAAGACCTTTTTTGCCATATTATCTATTTCTATAGGAAACATTAATATTCCCTTAAAATTAGAGCCTATCTCTATAAACACATTCAACCAATATTCCACTAAGTGTTTTGCTTTCGATGAAACAAGAAGATAATACCAGTTTTGGTTAGATTTATTTGGCTTCTCAACCAAATAAACTGAGCTTATATCGTTATTGCGAGCAAAATGCTCCACCTTTGCTTTTGCTGATAGGTAGGCACTAATCCTATTTACTTTTGGAATGGACTGTAGCAAGTAATTCTGATCTGCATGATTGAGCACTAGATACAAAGGTGCTTTTTTATCCGATGAAAGGCATAAACTTAGATCAGATACTGCTTTATCATTTTTGTCCTTAATGAAATATCTTTTATTTAAAGTGTTATTTTTGAAATATAGTAATATTATACCTCCTTCTCCAACAGAAAGCATGAACCTACTTTTGGATTTAAAACTAAACATATTAACAGAGTGTATACTTATCCATAATTAAAAAAGCAATTTATTGAAATTTATTAAATGTTATAGGGAAATATTGTTATAAATTTCTACAACAACATTATTTATATTATAATTTATTGATAAATTTAGTACTAATATTAACCCATTTATATAACAAAATTAAGAAAATTTATTTTACAATTTTAATTGACATAAATCATTAACCTGGTTATGATTAATATAGTATTAATACGTGAGGTAAAAAAGTGGTATCTGTGCAGCTAAGCAGTGTGAGAAATGATAGCTATATATATAAGCTACTATTGAACATAATACACACAATTAAAGCCATTACAACTTGAACACTTGTAATCCCACTGCTTTAGCTGTTTACTACAGTTTTTACATTTCCAACATGGGTCAGGCAAAGCTTCTGAGCCCATCTTGTTTAGTAAGTGAACTGCCTCGTCGTATTCTTGCAATTTAATTTTAAGCCGCACCATAATAAGGTAGATTGAGATGTAATTAGCTTTTTTCATAGCAATGTCTAGATGTTGATTTGCAAGATCATACTTACCTAAGCTAATTGAAGACAAAGCAAGTAAACAATAACTAAAATAATAATCAGGACGCAAGCCGTATAGTCTTTCAGCACCTTTACTATTTAAACTGATGTAAATTTTTGCTGACTCAGGAGTAGGATTTACTGTATACTCTGCCTCTAGTACTGCAGAAGCTTTTCTGACTTTTCCAAGTTTTATATATAATTTCGCCGTTAAATAATTGATAGGCTGAAAAGTTGCGCAATGATTTTGTGCTCTAAATAAAGACTTTATAGCTTCCTTATAATTCCCTTTACTTTCATATTGCTTTGCCAAAGCGCAATAAAAAACTGCTAACATTTTTTTGCAATCAAAAGGAAGAAAAATATTGAACTTCGCAGCTTCCTTTAACTTCAAAATTGCGCAAGCCCAATCTTCTTGCAATATGCAATGCTCTATTTGAAAGGGAATAGACAGAATTTTATCATTAACCGAACTTGAGCAATACTCTATGAATTTTTGAAAGATTGCCCCCTCTTGTTTGAGGTGGACAATCAGTTTATTGGCCAGAAGCAGAGCTAAGTTGCGATTTTTACTTGCAATGCTTGTTAAACCGTTGCTGAAGAAGCTGTAATTTCCCATCTTACCTGAGTTAAAGAGCTTTATTAAAGATAACTTATCACTTTCCTCATTTAGATTTTTAACTAGCTTGTGAGCGTTCTCTGTATTGCCCAAATCCATGCTAAAAAGAGCTTCAAAAAGAAGCAATTCTTCTCTATCCTTTCTTCTATTCCTTATGTTGGCAAATGTTGATGAAATGGAAGAACAAAAGCGTGCAAGTATAATTAATAAAAACAATAAAAATACACAAGCAAAAATAATGAAATATAGATCAACACTTATAGTGTAACTGCCTAATTCTAATCTCATTACTTCACCGCTCACTTTGACCCATATGCCAAATAAAAAAGAGAGAGCGAAAATTATGAAGTAAATCATGAGATATATTGTAATAAGTGATGATATATTATTGAAATATTCCTAGAAGCTACAATAAAACCATTCAATTTACTGAGCCATGGTTTAAATTCTGGATGTGTTAAATCGCCTATTGTAGTAGCTATGCTCTGCCAATCATTATCGTTTATTGACTCTTCAATTTCTGCCAACTTTACTCTCAATGGATCGTTTTTATCTTTTACCTTTATCCAGTTGGAAATGATTCTTTTAAAGAATGTACTCTTATTATAGTCAATAACAGCAATGGTCTTTTCAAAAGATAACTTTAACTCATGTAAAGTACTTACCTCTTTTAAACTTTCCAATTCACTCACTGCATTCTCTATCTCTGGATCGTCAAGCTCCGATATTAAAGGCTTTATTGAATTTACATGATTATCAAATCTCGCTTCTTGTAATAACGAACTCTTCATTTTAATCACAAGTAGCAGCAATTTTGCGAGGTTCTTATGCCTTGAGCTACCATCACCTTGCTCACATTGAGTGTGCAGATTTCTCTTTAGTTCAAACATCTTTTTTTCTATTCTAGATTGATTAACCTCAAGTAACATCTTGAGCTCATCTATGTTTTCCATCAAAACCTTTATATTGTCCTCGCTTTCTTGCCGATTTATTTTTAAAAATACTATGTTATTTATTGTAATATAACTGACAAATAATAGCATAATTAAGAACCAACCTATGCATTTTTGCTGAGTATCATTCATACCGTAGTATCTCCGCAGGATCTTGTGCAGCTGCTTGTAATGCAGGAGCAATTGTTGCTAAAAATGACAGGAATAATGCAAGTGCAGAAATGTTTACTACGTCTTGGGGAACTAATATCACTGGCAAGCTTGAAAAAAAGTATATCATAGGATCAAACAATTTAACGTTAGTGATGCCCTCTAAAAACACTCTAATATTTTCAATATTGAGAGAAAAAACAACACCTATAATACAGCCAAGACAAGTTCCTATAAAACCAATCAGTAGCCCACAAGTGCAAAATATGCGCATAATGCTTCCAGTTGTTGCACCAAATGTACGCATAATTGCAATTGCAGATTTCTTTTCTTGCACTATCATCATTAAATTTGAGACAATATTGAACGCTGCCACAATTATAATCAAAGTGAGAATTAAAAACATTACATTTCTTTCAGTCTTTAAAGCATTAAAATAGTGGCTTTGTTGTAATTGCCAACTTTCAGCTTCCATTCCTGTTTCTTTTTCTATAGCATTTGCTAGCTCATTAGCCTTAGTAATGTCATCTACAAATACTTCTATATTTCTTACACTATCTTTGTAATTAAAAAAAGCCTGTGCTGATTTTATGGGCATATACATTAAAGTATTATCATACTCAAACATACCCATATCAAATATTGCGACAACCTCATATTCTTTCATTCTCGGCATCTCATCGAACAATGCATCAAATCCTTCAGGTGATATAAGCACAATTTTATTGCCACAGTCAATGTTCAAAGCTTCTGCTAATCGTGCTCCTATTATCACCCCTTCATCAAAATTTTTTACATTACCCACAATTACATTATTTGTAACAGTAGTATTATTAAATAAGTCTTTAACTGATACGCCTCGCACCACGCTACCTGTAATTTTACCATTTGCTGCAATGATAACTTGGTCACTGGTCATAGGAGTTGCTTTCAATACGCCTGAAATCTTCTCAATAGATTTTGATACTGCATGGTAATCTGAATTTATATTTCTATCGAAATAAACATTAACATGGCCATCAATGCCAAGTATTGAGTCAAGCAACTTTGCCCTAAATCCGTTCATTACAGACATCACCACTATTAGCGTTGCAACTCCAAGAGCAATGCCAATAATAGAAAACAAAGTCATGATAGAGCAAAACCTGGCATTTTTTGCTCGCAAATAGCGAATAGCCATAGTAACTTCAAAGGCAATGGACATTACAAAATATTTTGAAGTTAAACATTATACTCCTGAGATTTCATATAATTGTAGACTTTTCTTCACTTAAAAACTAGAGATTTTTATTTCTTGAAATTTAAAATGCTCATAGAGTATCTCTAGATCCTGCTTACGGTAACTATAAGAAATTCACTGAAAAAAAGAAAAAGAAGCCCTGGCCATTGTCTATTTTCAGTATTGGCGTTTTTTTAAGTCCTAAACGCTGCAATTTAGCGACTTTTAAACTGCAACAGACCCTTAGCTTAAGCGCTAAGAAACTTACTAAGCAGAAAAAAAGACAAAAGAATCCCGTTGTAGAAGTTGCTCACTCTCTAATCCTGCAAATTGGCGTACTATACTGTCTTAAACGACTTATAAGCGCGTTTCAGCTTGTATAGGGAAAAACCTAGAAATCTAGGTAAAATTAATAAAGACATAAGGTGCACATAGTGCAAAAAATTAAACATAAGACGCCAACCTTAATACTCTTGTCGTTTAATCTGCACAGATGAAGATAACTGAATACCTCCAATAATATGATAACGGGACTGGCGAAGGTTGTCAAGTAGTTTTTTTGTTTCACGTCAGCTTGTAGGCTTATGCTCGTGTAGTGCATGATTTGGTATTGGCTATACGTACAACGAAGCTTCCTAAAAACACTTTGTAATGGGTCAATTTCCGAGTATAAAGCAGAAATATCGCTATAATAACAAAGTATGCTAATTGGGAACTTAATAAGGCAAGCTACTAAAGTTGGGAATAGTGAGAATACCACACGGTATATAGAGTATCTCTACCAATTTGAGAAGTTTAGGAACACACTAAATCTTACTTTATCACTAATAAAGCAAAATAGGCTCTCATTTGAAGTATATCGAGAGGGATTAGTGGATATGGAAGAAGGGGTGTGTAAGACAATTCAATCTTCCGTTGCAAATAGGTACGTTATTGTGCTGAGAAGGTCAAATCCGTACATTATAGTACATGAACTTTCACATATGGTTGAAAATGAGCTGAACCTGAAGCTAGAGCAGGAGTTTCTCCATAAAGTCTATCAGGATATTGAGCAGAACCTAAAGCAAGCAAATATTCTTGTACAGAGAATTATCGGTCAAGTTATATTTAAGGAGATACAAGCTTATCAGACTGCAAAATCACGCGCATCGGAATTATTTGCACGCTATTTTGAGCTATTTGCTTGGGCTCAGGAGGTTTACCCTAAAGATAAAGAGTACTTAATTCGCACTCAGGATTTAAACAGGGTATTCCTTGCTACTGACCAATGGAAAAAGAGTTGCCTGGACCCACAAATAATGGACAGAATAGATAAGGAAGTAAAGGAATACAGCAATAAAACTGCCATTCAAGACGTAACCAAAGTGCAAAGTAGCTGGACTGGTAAATTTTCTCCTGGGGACAAAAAAATTAGCTCTATCTTCGGAGATGATGATTAACTTAGCAGAATATAGTTAACTTTCACGGCATTTTAGAGTATAGTTTTTATAATTAAAGTGCTCGAATATACGTGAAAACTATCTTAGCTGTTGAAACAAGCTGCGATGAAACTGCAGCAGCAATTGTAAATAGTGATAAGCAAATCCTTGCCCACGAGATTCTTTCTCAAATAGAACACAAAAAACGCGGTGGGGTGATCCCTGAAATAGCGTCACGCGCTCATATGGAGCATTTGAGCGGTCTAATAAAAAGCGCTATAGAAAAATCTAACCTTAATTTTTGTGATCTGGATGCGATTGCAGCAACATCAGGACCGGGGCTCATAGGTGGATTAATAGTTGGCACAATGATGGCCAAAGCAATTGCACATGCAGCACAAAAACCATTCATTGCAGTTAATCATTTGGAAGCACATGCGCTGGTTATTAGGCTACTATATGAAGTCAAATTTCCGTTTTTAGTCCTATTAATATCAGGCGGTCATTGCCAATTTTTAATTGCGCAGGATGTGGGTAAATACATTAAACTTGGAGAAACGCTGGACGATTCGTTGGGTGAAGCGTTTGATAAAGTTGCTAAGATGCTGGGTTTAAGCTATCCTGGAGGTCCACTAATTGAAAAATTAGCTAAAAAAGGTGATGGTACAAGATTTAAACTTCCAAGGGCGATGAGAAAACGTCCTGGATGCGATCTTTCATTTTCTGGGATCAAAACAGCAGTGAAAAACTTAGTGCAAGAACTTGAAATGAGCGAGCAAGATGTGTGTGATGTATGCGCTTCATTTCAAGAGTGTATTGGCGATATACTCCTCGATAGAGTCAAAAATGCGGTTATTATGGCTGCATCTTTAAATATCAAAATCAATGATTTTGTAATTACTGGCGGGGTTGCAGCAAATAGTTTCCTGAGAGAGAAATTAAAAAAACACATAAACTTGAACGTATTTTTTCCCCCAAGCAACCTATGTACAGACAATGCAGTAATGGTTGGGTGGACAGGCATTGAAAAATTACAGAAGAGTTATATGGATTCACTCAATTTTGCACCAAGGCCAAAGTGGGAATTGGAAAGTCACTAATGACTCTCAATTCTGAATTAGGTGGTAAAGAAAGCTATTTCTTTTTGCCATTGTTTATATTTTCTATTCGTGTATATTAATATTTTACTATATTAACTTAAAGTTAGTAGCTGCTGTTAATATTTTTGCAATAAAAATTGTATATGGTGCATGTAATCAAGTTAAAAGGAAGATTGTGGAAATCACGCCATCGATAAAAAAGGAATTGAAGCAAAGCACGCTATACACCTGCTTAGAGAAGTGTAAAAGTGCATTTTGGTTCATTTTCTGGTTTAGTTCAGGGATCAACTTGTTAATGTTATTCCTGCCACTTTATACCTCTCAGGTGCTTGATCGGGTGATATCGAGTGAAAGCGTATCGACGCTAGTTATGCTAACAATCATCACTTTATCCGCATTCGCGTGTTCTGCAATGCTCGAAACCTGTCGATATCTAGCCATGGCAAAGATTGGTGACTGGATCGATAAAGCCGCAACACCAGATCTGATAGTAAGATCAATCAGGCTGACATCAGTGCAGAGCTCAACTTCCAGTGGTGAAGCAATACGAGATCTTGGAGTGATAAAAAACTTTATTACAGGAAATGGTATATTCTCACTATTTGATACCCCATGGTCATTAATTTACCTTGTTGTGATCTTTATGATACATACCTCTACAGGGTTTATAGCTATTGCTGGAATCGTTATATTAGTTTCTATGGCAGTATGGAATGAACTTGCTACTAAACGCATATTGCAAGAAACCAACGAAGAAACTATACGGAATATCAATGCCATAGATGTTGCAACAAGAAATGCAGAAGTGGTTGAAGCTATGGGTATGTCAGAATTCATAGTTTCTGATTGGTGCAAACGAAACGACCAGAACCGCGCAATGCAAATCAAAGCACAAAATCGCTCTAACGTAATTACTGGAATCACTAAGTTTCTGCGCTCGACTTTGCAAATATCGGTAATTGGAACAGGTGCATTACTTGCAATTACAGCCCATAAGACTGCCGGTAGCATCATTGCTGCCTCAATTTTAATGGGTAGAGTATTGGCTCCATTTGATGCAGCAGTTCATACTTGGAAATTTCTAAATCAGGCCAGAATGTCGTATGGTAGGCTGCAAAGACTTATACTCACATCACCAAAAAGAGAACAAACTATGGCTCTACCAGAACCTGAAGGAAGACTAGAATTTGATAGAGTATTTTTTACTCCTTATGGGAGCAACAAACCAACAATAAAAGGGATATCATTTGTTATAGAGCCAGGAGATGTGGTGGGCGTTATTGGTGCAAGTGCTTCTGGTAAATCAACCATTGCAAAGCTAACCGTTGGTGTATGGAAGCCCATATCCGGTGTAGTCAGGCTAGACGGCGCTGATGTGTACACTTGGAACCGCGAAAATTTTGGCAATTATGTTGGTTATTTACCTCAGGATATTGAGTTATTTAACACCAGTGTCAAAGCCAATATTGCTCGCATGAGACCAGACCCAAATCCTGAAGAAATAATCAAAGCAGCAAAAATTGCAGGAATACATGAATTAATACTGAGTTTACCAAATGGATATGATACAACGATAGGGAGCTTTGGAGTGACACTTTCTGGTGGGCAGAAACAACTGCTCGGCCTTGCAAGAGCTTTTTATGGAAACACAAAGCTTTTGGTGCTTGATGAGCCAAATGCTAACCTAGACAGTAGTGGGGAGGCATGCTTAATTAATGCAATCAACGTTGCAAGAAAGCAAAATACCACAACTATTATCATAACTCACAAACTACCGTTATTATCCGTGGTTGATAAGGTAGTTCTCATGTCAGATGGCGTTATTTATGCTATGGGACCGAGAGATGAGATTTTAAGCAAATTGGTTGCTCCATCATCAAATACTGCAGAAGGTGAATGTTCTTCAGCAAATGGTTAGTTGTTCTTTTTATATTACCTGTCCACCTACTCCATTGAGCGGATACCATCAATATAATAAAACAAGACTTTTTTAGTCAGTTCAAAATCTTCTAGAGTATCTCCTTCGCATCTTGCTGTAATGCAGTTTTGTGTATTTGACACTCTAAGGAGCCACCAACCTTTATTATCTTTGTTAGTTACTTTAATACCATCGAGCTCTGAGAATGCAATATTTTGTTGCTCTAGTGTTTTTTTTATTGATTCAATTATTTGAAATTTTTTCTCATCTTTAACTACAACTTTCACTTCATGAGTTATATATAGCTTTGGTAAATCCTCAATCACCTCAGATAGACTTTGATTTTTCTTAAGTAAAACGTCAATGGCTTTAATGGCAGAATACAGCCCGTCATCAAAACCTAGCTCAGAGAAGAAAAAATGTCCACTCAGTTCACCAGCAAATTTTGCCTCTTCCTCTGCCATCTTTTTCTTAACTAGTGAATGTCCAGTAGCGCATACAATTACTCTCCCTCCTAATCTGCTAACAAAGTCATGCACTTTCATGCTCATTTTTATATTAGCAATAACTTTGCTTCCTGGGTATTCTTCCAATATTTCACGTGCAAAAATCATAAATAAATGGTCATTGGAAACAACACTGCCTTTATTATCAATTAAGCGCACCCTATCACCATCACCGTCGAGTGCAATACCAAGATCACATTTATTTTCCTTTACAGCATCAATCAATTGAACGAGATTTTTTTCCTCTATGGGATCTGGGTCGTGCAGTGGAAATGTTCCATCTATAGAGTTATTGGTTACGATATGTACGTGATCTGGCAAGATCTTTTCAATATACCTTGCAATTCCACTTGCTGGGCTATTGCCAAAATCCCAGGCTATTTTTAGCTTTTGTGTAGAGTTGTTCTTGAGCGCACCCTTTAATATGCAAATATACTCACTATATATATTTATGTTAATTGAACTGCCAATTTTTTTACTGCTTTTGATTGGACTGCTTATAACTTCCTTTATTTCTTGGTCTGAGTAAACTCTCTTACTGCTGAAAAATTTGAAGCCGTTGTACTTGCTAGGGTTATGTGAAGCGGTGATCATAATGCCAAGGTCTGCCTGCATGATTTGCGTTGCAGCGTAGAGCATAGGCGAAGAGCATAGTCCAACACGTGTAACGTTTGCTCCAGATAGAGTTAAGCCTCTGATTAATTCTTTTTCTATACTCGGTGAATCTATTCTGCTGTCATAGCCTATACAAACATTAGCTACGGTTTGGCCAAACTTCCTGCCTATCTCATATCCATCACTGATCTGCAGGTCTTTGCCTACTATACCTCTAATATCGTATTTTCTTATGATGGTATTGTCCATACTACACTTCTTGAAGTAACTACTATACAACATTACAGACAAACATTCAAGCTTATTTACCTAGTAATTAGTTGACTTTTTAAGAAAATGTGTTAATATTATAATATATTTTAGAAATGTAAAGTTATGCCAGGAAAAAAGGAGAGTGTATTTATAAATAGTCAGAGTTTAAACGTAGATGAAACAGTAAGAAGTAGTGTACTGAAGACTATTAAAGACAGCAAAAATCTTCAGGAAGCTATAGAGCAACTAGAAAAAGAAAAATTAATCTGGTACCTTATTGGTCCTTTATGCAAAGATGAAGAGGTTAGGAAACAGATAAACTCAAAGTGGGAAGCAGATTTTCAAAAATTTGAGCAATCAATAGATGCAACGCATAGAGAACTTGAATCATCTCTACCAAGTCAAAGTTTCTTAGCGTATTCAATAAAAGCTAATGATTTCAACATCAGGTTTGAAAGCAAAGAAGAGCCAGTAAAAATCAGTGATATCTTAAGAGCCAGCAGTGAGGGTAAGGTTTATCACATATCTTTAGGGGGAGATAATCAAATAACTGCAAGCAAAAAAAATGGCAATGAGAGGCACTACGATTTTACTGGCTCCGGTTCAAGTAAGATGACCATTAACTGGCAAGCTAAGGATTCTGAAGGCAGGAGCATAGATAGTAGCATGACTATAGAAGTAGGTTCTGATGGTATACAAAAAGTGATTGATGAGCCAAAGTTTGGAGAAATAACTGACTCAGAAGAAGTATTAAAGTTAGTTGAACAAAATAAAGAAGTTTTTATCAATGGAAAATCTCTGTTGGAAGCTTTTATTGGTATGGGCAAAAATGTGATCAATCAGCCAATGCAGGAAGAGGAAACATTTATACGAAATCCACCTGAGTCACCGCAACCACCTACGCCAGATAGCAGTGGGTATTCTTCTCTTGAAAGCCCGTCCATACCTTCTACTGATGATGAAGAGGAACTTGAGCAAGAAGAAGGATTAGAGGATGAAATAGAAAAGTTAAAAAGTGAAATAAAAGAATTAGAGGAAGAAAATGCGCACCTCAAGAAAGAAAATACAGAGTTGAAAAGCCGTAATGAAAAGATCATAAGAGAAGGTGATAACGAAATAAGCCAGTTAGGGAAGGAAAAGCAAGCTCTGGAGGAAAAAGTTAAAGAGCTTAGAACTAAATTGGAAAAAAGTGAGAAAGAATTAGATAGCAAGAATCAAGATATTAGGCAGTTAAAGCAACGGATAAGTATACTGGAGCAAAGTCAAGAAGATAAAAATGCTAGAATAGCAGATTTAAAATCTCAATTAAAAGATAAAGAAAGTCAAATCCAATTGACAAATAGGGCAAATAAAGAACTCCAGGAAGGATTGGGGCAAAGTGAAGCTGAGCTGAACAAGTTAAGAGCGGAAAATGCAAAGCTGAAGAATGATCTAGAGAAAATAATATTGGGAGATCTAGAAGATGGTAAAGAAAAGCAATTAACAGAACAGTTGAAGGAAATAAAAAAGGAAAACAAAACATTGACTGATGAAGTAAGTCGATTAGTCAAAGAATTAAACCAACTGCAAAAAGAAAAAGAAGATTTAGAGAGAAAAACTCAACAACCTAGTGGAAAGTCTCTTGCAGAGGAAATAGCAGAAGTAAATGAGAAAAAAGATGAGGAAATGAAGCAAAAGGACGAGCAGATACAGCAGATAATAAAAGAAAAAGGAGAATTAGAAGAAAAGTTCCAAATGAAAATAGATAGACTTAAACAACAGCTTGAGGATAGAGAAAACATGATAACACATGCACAGAAAGAATTGTACCTTACCAAAGAGAATTTAAAGCAGTTACAAGAAGAAAATAAACAACTAAAAAATATAGGAGTTGATCAACCGCCTGCAATAAATAAGAAGGAAGTTGCAGAAGTAGAAATCCAACCACAAAACATTATGGATTGGCCTGTTCCAATGCCAAACGATAAGCCGGAAAAGCTGAAAACTCCGTTAGAACCTACTAAGGTAAATAAAACTAGTAAAATAGTGCAAAATATTATGGATTGGCCTGTTCCAATTCCAGACGATAAACTTGAAGAGCAGAGAACTCCATTAGAACCAACTAAGGTGAATACAGAATTATCAAATCCAAGCCTAACTTCCGTTGAGGATCCAAAAAAATCACGGCATAAAGCTTGATCTAGTTGTCATAATTTCTGCCAATTGGGAATACCTTAGCGTCACTGCCATTAAGTTAAGGGAAAAAAGATAGATTTTATAATGATGCAACAATAAGTTCAAAGGTAATATGAGTAAAAAAGGGAGTAATAAAATTTATTCAAAATGGGTTACCTATTGCTTCCAACACTGTAGACAAAAAAACTAATTTTAATTATCATATTAATATGAACGACAATTTAGTATGCCTCGGAATTATTACTTCTCCTCACGGAATTAAAGGAGCTGTTAAAGTAAAAACTTTCACTGAAAAACCAGAAAATATTTCTCTATATGGCGAGCTGATAAGCGGTGATGAGAGTTATAAGATAGACTCAGTGTCTGTCATAGGTGATAATTCAGTAATAGCCACAATAAGCGGAGTAAATTCTCGTAACGAAGCAGAGCTTTTAAGAAACAGAAAATTATACACAGAAAGAAACAAGCTGCCAAAACTAAATGATGAAAACGAGTTTTATCAAAGTGACCTTATAAATATGGAAGTAAGGCTAGAGAATAATAAATTATATGGCTATATAGAATCTGTACATAATTTCGGCTCAGGAGATGTATTGGAAATTTCAGTCATCAGTACAAAAAAAAATATTATGCTGTCTTTCACTAAAGAGATATTTCCGCACATAAACGTAAAGGAAAGGTATATAGCACTCAATATGCCAGAATTCATTGATTAACAAAGGTTTTGATATTTACAAAAAAGCTACGTATAATTATAAGATCAAGCTGAAAGTTTAATTATGGCAGAAAGAGCTAATGATATTAGGCCAGGTCAAGTGTTGGAACATAATGGCGGTTTGTTTTTGGTTGTAAGTATTATGCATACTCAGCCTGGCAAGGGTGGTGCATACATACAAGCAGAAATGAAGAATATTAAAACCGGAGCAAAACACTATGAAAGGTTCCGCTCTGATGCGACAATTAGAAGAGCAATTTTAGATGAAGAGGAATATGTTTATCTCTTTACTGAAGGAAATATTGTGAACCTTATGCACCCGAGTAATTACGAGCAAATTGCTATAAATTTGGACTTACTGGGAGAAAAAAAGATTTATTTACAGGATAATATGAAAGTCAAAGTAGTAACTTACCAGGATAAAATAATCTCCGCACATGTGCCTGATTATGTTACATTGACTGTAAAAGAAACAGAGTCTGTTATTAAAGGGCAGACTGTTACTTCCTCCTATAAACCTGCGATTTTAGAAAACGGAATGCGTGTTAACGTGCCTCAATTTATAAAAGAAGAGGACAAAATTGTAGTATATACCCCAGATGACAGCTATTACGAAAGGGTAAAAGAGTAAAAGGAAGAATGTCTATTTCATCACCACGGATTAATGTGATGCTTGATTCTGTACGCAGTGCTTCCAAGCAGCTTATGCGTGATTTCAATGAGTTGCAAATTTCCAATATTAAGTCAGCAGACTTTATTAATAAAACTTACTCAAGATGCAAACAAACTATATACAATCGCTTACATGATTACAAACAAGACTACGGTTTTATCTTTGAAGACAATATTGATCAAGAAGTAAAGGATGACACTTATACCTGGTTCATTATGCCTATAGAGAGCAGAGAGAATTTTTCCAGTTGTATGGTTTATTTTGCAGTGTCGGTCTGTCTAATCCATAAAAACAAAGTTATAGCAGTTGTAGTTGATGCTCCAGCTCTCAGAGAAACTTTTTGGGCAGAAGAGAAAAAGGGGGCTTTTCTTGAAGACTTTAGATCTCGTCATATAAAAATGCGAATGAAAAGTCGTGAAGGAGGCTTAATAGATGTAAGTGGTAATTTATTGAATAAATTATTACCTAACAACAGCAATGTACGTTCCATCGGTTCAACAGTTTTAGGTTTTGCATACCTTGCCGCAGGAAGATACAGCGGAATAGTTTACTCTGGAGTTAACAAGTATAAAGTTTTGCTCGGTAGACTTTTTCTGCAAGAAAGCGCTGGGAAGCTGAAGGAAGATAACGGACTAGTCATTGCTGGGGATATAAAACTAACATAAACAAGCCACAGAGATAGACAATTTCTCAAAAACTTTTACAAGAGACTCTGTTAAATGTCTTATCATCTCGTCGGTATGATAAGGTGTAGGGGTAATACGAAAGCGCTCAGTTCCCTTGGGAACTGTTGGGTAATTTATATGTTGAACATATATTCCATGCTCATCGAATAATAACTTTGATGCTATTTTAGATAACTCTGGATTACCAATTATTATCGGAATTATATGAGTTTCTGTTGGAATGAAACTAATTCCCGCATTTCTCAGTGAGTTTTTTACTTTCTCAGCAACTTGCTTTTGTTTTTCCCTTTCAACGCTACTTGATTTTAGATGCTCAACGCTTGCCTTTGCTGCTGCTGCTAAAACAGGCGACATAGCAGTGGTGAAAATAAATCCTGGAGCGGAACTTCTTATTACATCCACCAAGCTCTTTGAAGATGCTATATATCCACCCATCACTCCAAAAGCTTTTGATAATGTGCCTTGAAGAACCGTCACTCTATTCATCAGGCCTTCTCTTTCTGCAATCCCGCCACCGCGTGGACCATACATGCCAACTGCGTGCACTTCGTCCAAATAGGTAATTGCATTGTACTGATCTGCTAGATCACATATCTCTTTAAGCGGCGCTATATCTCCATCCATTGAATATACGGATTCAAATGCTATTATCTTTGGTGTTTTTCTACCCACAGACTTTAATAACTGCTCTAAGTGATCAATGTCATTATGCCTGAATATATATTTAGGTCTTTTTCCTGACTTTATGCCTTCTATCATCGAAGAGTGGTTTTTCTCATCTGAAAAAATTACCACGTCAGGAATAACGGACAATAAAGTGCTAAGTGTAGTCTGGTTGGCAAGGTAACCACAAGCAAAAGTTAAAGCAGCCTCCTTGTTATGCAAACAAGCCAGGGATTTCTCAAGTTCAACAACCTCTTTTGTTGTGCCGGAGATATTTCTCGTTCCTCCTGCGCCAACAGATGAGTTGTGAATAGCAGCAATAACACTCTCATTTTGTGACATTCCTAAATAGTTATTACTGCACCAGACGATTACTTCTCTATTTCTTTCATAATCCATAATATAGGGAAGCCTGCCAGGCAACGACGCAAAATGCGTGAATTCACGATAGCGCCCTTCTTCTTTTATATCTTTGATTTTATTTAAGAATATCTCTTCGTAGTCTACCAAGTTTTTATCTATTAATAACTAATAAAATTATAATGAATTATTCAACGGTAGACTACTATATTTATTATACAGATGTAGCTACAGGTTCTTTCTTCTCATTGGGTGCAACCTTTTCGACCTTACTGTTTTCAATGAAGCTGCTAGGCCATTTACAGTGATACATAACTGCTGCAGCAACTAGACAATAAACTCCAACTAATATTCCCACTGCTGGCATCCCCAAGTGGACCGCAATAGCCACTCCTAGAGCAACTCCAGCTATTACTAATATAGAAGCAGCTATAATATGCAGATTGCTACTTTCTGTGTTTTGTGGAGTAGTGTTATTCACTTGTTCAGATTTTTTGCTAATTAATGAAGGTATTGGTTCCGATTCTGGATGTGGAATTTGCTCACCTTCTTCTGAAAAGAGCCATGATAGATCGTAACCGTCGTCATCATCTATTTGCGCTATATCTTTAGCAGGTTGAACAGGAGTTTGTTTTTTCTTGCCACCCTCAGCACCTGTACCGCTAGGCTTGCTTGTTGAAATTCCTGGTTGTATATCTTGCGGACTACTGCTTCTAGGAGTAAAGACATTCTTATCCTCACCTACCTCCTCGAATGAAGAACCACTTCCAGAACCTGAAGAAACTTTAACATATTCACCATTGCTACTGTCAGTAACACTTCCATTACTCTCAGACACATTAACGAAGCTTGAAGAACTACTACTATGCCCACTCACAGAACTCTGTGGTGAAAGTGATGGTGAATCTGGTTGATCCTCTTCACTTTCTTTAGGCTCTGCCGCAGGAGTTGCCTGACTACCTGTAGCAGCACTATCATCTACTGATGGTGCTGCAGCCTCAGCCCTAATGCTCTTGAGCTTTGTTTCAAGCAGTTCTATAATTTGTGTAAGTCTGTCTTTCTGGTCTTGTTTCTTGTCGCCTTCCTTCAAGTTTTCAATTCTTTCATTTGCTTTCTTTAGAGCTTCACTTAAAATGGATTCAGTTACATTAGTGTCCTTTTCTACTAAACCTTTCACCTGATTAGCATCGATATTTCCGATAGCACCAGACAATTTTTCTTCTATGCTTCTATTTTTGTTACCATTACCCATTTCACCTTCCTTATAATCATTGCTAATAGACTGCTCTGTTGAAGCATTTCTATTGTCCATAATATTTTTTCTTTCGTCCACAATATTTTTTTCTTCCTGTTGATTTTCGGATTCTGGGCTTTACCACCTACTTCATTCACTGCTCGACTTGAAGTTGCAGGCTCATTTACTAAATCACTAACCTGCTAGCAGGAATATTTATTGGACTATTATTAATACCAAATCCCAATGGTAATAGGAAAAATTAAAGGTACTGTTTTGCCAGTCAACAATGGTATCATCCAAGTAAGCCTTTTCTTGTCATCCAAGTAACCCTTTTTTTGTCATCCCAGTACTTGATACTGGGACCCAGAATACCACTTTAGCAATAAATATTAAAAAATTTACCAAGCGAGAAAAAAAAGCAAAAGAAGCCCCGTTGGTGGCTAATTATTTATATGTACCTCAAATATCGGCGTTTTTATTCTCAGCGCTACGATTCAGCTACTTTTAAATGCAAATAGCCTAAACTGCAAACGTTAAGAAATTTACCAGGCAGGAAAAAAAGGCAAAAAAACTCTGAGGCAGCTAGTATTCAAATTCTCCCTTGTCTATTTGACGTTCTATACTGTCTTAAACGACTTATAAGCGCGTTTCAGCTTGTATAGGTAAAAACCAGAAGTTTTAAAAAGACGTGAGGTGCACATAGTGCAAAAATTTAAACATGAGACGCCAAATACCCTAAGTTTTTTGTCATTAACCTGCACAGATTGCGAAGATAAATAAATAGCTTCAGTATCATTATAGGGGTAACGGCGAAGGTTGTCAAGTAGTTTTTTTGCATATGCAAAAAGTTCTCTAATTGCACAGTTGCGCGTAATGCTGGGTTTCTGAAATGCCCATGGCTAAATATCAAAGCCATGGGCATTGTTGTGCAGATTAGTTATTATGCAGTAACTTTCTGCTCTTTTTGTTTATTTTCAGGCTCTTTCATCTCACTAAACTTACTTGACACTTTGTCAACAGCCCAAGTTAGTGGTGTAACAACAAGTGCAGCAGTCCAGATGGCAGCTGAGATAACGTAAGACAAGACCGAACTTATGAATTTGGCACAGGTTTCACCATGTTGTTCTGCTTTGTTCTGAAAATTATTGGCATACCCTACAAGAGATTCTGGGCCATTTATCCCTCTTAGATATGAAAATAATTTGTGTGGCAAGTATGCAAGATATGCAGCCCCTGTATACAGCACAAGTAATAAGTTTCCAATATTAAGAATAATTTTCGTTACGCTCCGTACCCCAGACTTCTTTCTCTCTTTTTCCCAAAGTTGTGGTTGAATTGGCATCTTTTTTCGCCCCTCCAAGCATATCCTTTACTGGTCCTAGTACACTATCAATATAGTAAACGGATTTATAGAAACAGTTTTGTGGAACTTGATTGTTATTTTCTGCAACCGGAACAGTCCCGAATTGAGCATATTGCTTGAAATTCTCATATGAATTCTTGAAGTTCTCAGATAGATTTGACATATTAGCCTCCTAAAAAAACTATAATAAAAAAATGTAATTATTATTACATTACTATACTATTATAACTTATTTTAGAATAATTGCAATAGTTACGTTAATATTTTAACCAAATTATATGTTGCACAAAGGCACGTATTGCTCTAACATCGCAGTAGGTTAGAAATGAAGAGGTTTTTATGAGTTTTACTTTACCTGAATTACCGTATGATAGAACAGCTTTAGAGCCTTATATATCTGCAAGGACTTTGGATTTTCACTATGATAAGCATCATAGGGGGTATTTAAATAAACTCAATGAGCTGGTTGAGAATACTGATTATCAACAAGCAAAAATTGAGGAATTAATAACGAAAGTTCATGGTAATAGCGACAAAGTCCCTATATTTAACAACGCAGCGCAAGTTTGGAACCACACTTTTTATTGGAGTTCAATGAAAAAAAATGGTGGTGGTAAGCCTCAGAATGACAGTCTTCTGGCAAAAAAAATTCAAGATGATATCGGTGGCTTTGATAAATTTTATGAAGGATTTTCAAGTCACGGAGTAGGCCAGTTTGGCAGTGGATGGGTGTGGTTAGTGCTTGAAAAGGGAAAACTCAAAATCACCAAAACTTCCAATGCGGATTTGCCATTAATTTACGGTCAAGTGCCGCTGCTCACTATGGATGTGTGGGAGCATGCGTATTATCTGGATTGTCAAAACCGTAGAATTGACTATATAAAAGTTTTCCTTGATCATTTGATTAATTGGGATTTTGCAGAAGAGAATTTGAGAAAGAACACATAAGATGAATGTACCGAAGGTAACAAAATTAGATAATGGCCTGCGCATAATAACCGAGCAGGTGCGTGATGTTGACTCTGTAGCTTTAAGTATACGAGTTGGTGTTGGCAGTAGAGCTGAAAGTGCAAATCAAAATGGAATATCCCACTTTCTAGAGCACATGGCTTTTAAGGGAACAAAAACAAGAACTGCATTTGAAATTGCAAAAGCCTTTGACGACATAGGTGGAGTATTCAACGCTAGCACCGGTAGAGAAAGCACCAGTTACTACGCGAAAGTCCTCAAAAAAGACATAAAAACTGGCATTGATATATTAGTAGATATATTGATGAATTCGACGTTTCCAGAAGATGAATTGGAGCGCGAAAAAGGTGTTGTAACACAAGAGATTTTTCAAACTAACGATTCACCGAGTGACGTCATTTTCGATAAATATTTTGAAGCAGCTTATAAAGATCAACCGTTTGGTAGGTCGATTTTAGGCACACAGGATACTGTGAAATCATTTACTCGAGAAGATCTAAATAACTACATAAATGAGCATTACTTTGGCGAGAATACGATATTTTCTGTTGCAGGGAACGTTGAGCATCAAGAAGTTGTTCAGTTAACCAAAGATTTTCTCTCAAAGATTCATGCAAAAAAGCTGGAGAAAAAGCAGAATGCGAATTACACTGGTGGTGAGTACTTGGAACATCGTAAACTAGACCAGGTGCATTTGCTAATTGGTTTACCTAGTGTTTCTCGCCATGACGATAGATATCACACATTTCAGGTGCTTGATTCTATACTGGGAAGCGGAATGTCATCACGCTTATTCCAGGAAGTAAGGGAAAAGCAGGGACTGGTTTACTCTGTCTATTCATTTAATTCTAGCTACACCGATACAGGAATGCTCTCCATTTTCGCTGGCACAGATAGTAGCAACTTGGATAAGCTTTTAAAATCTATAACGACAGAGTTGAAGAAATTGTCTACGGGTGACCTGAAGGAAGAAGAGGTAAATAGGGTAAAAGAGCGAATAAAATCCCAAATTTTAATGTCACGTGAAAGCGTCAGTTCCCGTGCTGAAGCATTGGGGTACTACTATGGCAACTATGATAGGTATATCAGTAAAAATGAATTGATAGAAAAAACTAGCGCAGTTACCACTGCTGGCGTAAAAGAAGCAGCAGAGGAGCTGTTATCTCAGCATGAAAAAACCACTTTGGCTGCAATTGGAGAAATAAAATCGTTGCCAAGCTACGATAAAGTGGTTTCTATGCTTAGGGCTTAGATCCAGAATGTAATTTTTTTCTCATGCTTTATCATACTCTGGATCTAGTGCACTGCCAAAAGCTATGCGAAAAATCAATAGTTTAAAAGCAAATTGACTTTCATCCTGCTGAAGCGCTATACTAAAACCATGATGGGTAATTAGCTCAGTTGGTAGAGCACTTGCTTGACGTGCAAGCGGTCGCTGGTTCGAGTCCAGTGTTACCCATTTTTGTTCATGAAAAAATTTTATATGGCAGTAGCACACAACGGTGAACACTCAGCAGCAGAGTCCAAACGCTTAATCTATTCCATAATAATAGTTGCGATAACAATGTTCATGGAGATAGTGGGGGGAATAATTTCAAATTCGCTTGCTCTGCTATCAGATGCAGGACATATGCTCACTGACCTCTTTGCCTTAGTCTTAAGTTGGGTAGCGCATAGGTTTTCAGCTAAGAAATCTGACCTGCAAAGATCATACGGGTACCATCGGTTGCAGATAATTGCAGCATTTGTCAATGGTTTAACCCTATTTCTCATTGCAGCAATCATCATAATTGAGTCAATAAAGAGGTTTATTTTCCCAGTCAATGTTGAGTGGCAAATAATGTTAATGATTGCCACGCTTGGGCTGATTGCTAATATTGTAGTCTTTTTTGTATTACATAGTAAGTGCGAAAGCAATATAAACATAAAAAGTGCCGTACTGCACGTTATAGGAGACATTTTAGGTTCTGTAGCTGCTATACTTGCATCCATAATTATCATGCTTACTGGATGGCAAATAGTAGATCCAATATTATCAGTATTTGTTAGCGTAATAATTCTAAACAGCGGCTATAAAATTCTCAAGAATTCCTGCCATATACTTCTTGAAGGTACACCTGAAGGTATCTCTGCTGAGGAAATAAAAAGTGAGCTTGTATCTAAGCTACCTGAAGTGGTAGATGTGCACCATATACATGCATGGTCACTGTCTGATAATTATTTCATAATAACTATGCATGCTAAAATTAAGCGAAGCGTGCAACACACTGATATTTTGTATGGAATAAAAAAAATATTGCTGGATAAATTTGAAATAGCGCACTCTACAGTTGAAATTGAATATGATGAGTGTGCGGATGATAAGATACTTAAACATTGACATTTAAAACCATTATATATATTATTATGAAAATTTAGTAGTATGAAGGAGTAGGTTATGATAGGTTTTTCTCAAATACAACTTCCTAGCAGTGGCTCCAGTAAAGTTAGAACTGCTCTCTATTTATCTTTTTATTATGCATTAACTATAGCAACTATTCCTACTTCGATAGCAGTCAGCTTGGTATCTGCCCTATATGACACAGAAATCAAAACATTTCTTGGATATAAAAAAATAAAAGGTGGGGAGAAGATAAGTAAAAAAGAATATTGGAAAATATTTGGTCAAGATAACATAATCAAGTCAATCTTAGTTTCATGTGTTGCGGGGCTAACAATCTATTATTTTTTTTCTAAGCCTTTAATATTAGCTTGGCTGTTAGCACCGATACCACTGGCAATTGGAATAATCCTGTTACAGCCTGAAACAAGACCAGCAAAACTTAACCCCATAGCCTTACTTAAAGCTTCATTAAAGCTACTTTCCGATGGTTTGTATGAGAACCTAATTGGTACAAAGAATATGATGAGTGCTATGAAAGAACATATGATGCCTCATATGGCAAACGATAGCATTGTTGACAGTATTAATACACTCAAAGGTGAATATGGTGAGAAGATACCAGAGCCCAATAGTGTTATACGTAATGATGAACTTGTTGAGTTCATTAAGTTTGTAGAAGAAGAAAAAGAGTTTGGAAACAATGATAAAAGAGGATTGGTTAGTTTTCTTAAAGAATGGTGCAATGATGATAAACAAGTTCATGTTTCCGGACTCACAGGGGGGCAAATTTTATATTTGGTTCTAAAGGCCTGTAATAGTGGAGATGATGAATCAATTGCAGCAAAAAGGCAAGAGTTGGTAAGGTCTTTAATGTATGCCATGAACTATGCTAAAGGAACAGTTGTTCCTGAAACCTGCTTTACCGGCATTATTGGTGCAATGCTAAAGTCATTAGAAGGAATACACCCTGGTATTGAAGTAAAATACCTCATGGAAGATAGAATTGGAATGCATGCAGAAAATGAGGCATGTGAATTTATTAAGAAAGAGCTGAGAAAAAAGAAGAATCATCAAGAAATCCTCGATGCTTGGGATAAATTAGATGACAGCAGTAACCAAATAATTTCTAATTTTATTCAAGAGGTCAAGATACCTTTAATGAGAAGACTATTTAGCTTGAATTGTAGTGAACAGAATGTAATAGATACAATAGAAAATCTTGAGTACATTAACTCTGATAAATTAACTGATGAGAATAAGGTAAGATCTAGTTTAAATGTTGATAGTGTTACAGGTATCCATGGAAGCGGTTTAAGAAACGATAGATAAGAGGCTGTGAAAAGGATTCAGATCCTTTTATTTCCATGTTAAATATAACGAAATTATCCGCTCGAGGAATGTGTTTCCTCACTCCGATTGTGTAAAATATGAGTTTTTACAGTAAATGCCGTATCTGCCGTTCGGCATGGTGGTGGAATGCTTTCTGGGTCATTCAAAAATTTCCACATCATTCTTTCGGACTTCAAAATGTTTTTTGCAACTCAAAGAGCTCTCAGGTAATACCAAATCCTGTATCTGGGATCTAGTTTTCCATAAAAATGGTGCATTTTGACATAACTTTTATGCTCATTAGCCTAATAAAATTCCTAGATTCCAGCGTCACGCGCACAGCTGTACGAACATTGCAATTAGCAGGTAATTTGCGCAACAGACGGTGTCATCCCAGTGCTCCGACACTGGGATCCAGCCTTTCCATAATCATCAAAACGTCGTATTTTAACATAGCTTTTATATTCACCAACTTAATAAAATTCCTGGATGCCAGTGTCAGCTACTTGCATGACACCCTAGTGGGAGGCTCAAATCACAATGTTCGTACAGCTGTGCGTCACGCGCTGGAATGACACCACTTGCTGTAAAAATAAATGTTTGTTTATGAATTGCTTTAATATTTACCAAATAGGAAAAAAAAAGCAAAAAAAGCCCTGGTCAATATCCATCTAATAACTTGGCGTTAATGTCTATACGCTTGACAAGTAGCTGACCTTGGGATTGTAAATACCCACAACTATAATAAGGGGAATTTCGAAGTTTGTCAAGCAATTTTTTTGTGAAAAAAATGAGACTGGTTAAAATTTTAACTAATTTAAAAAAAAGACAAAAGAAACCCCGCAATGTGAGTTGTTTACTGTTCTCTCAAAAACTTGGCGTCCGGTTCTCTCTTACACCGCTTAATAAGCGAGGTCCAGCTAATGTAGACAAAAAATTATAAAGACATGCAGTGTCCATGCTGCAAAAATAAAACATAACACGCCTTGTTTTATACTGTGCTTTTGTCACTTAATACAAGATTAAAGATAAATTTTAGGCCTAAAACACCCACAATTCTATTGTAAGGGGACTGGCGAAAGTTGTCAAGTAGTTTTTTGTTTTTATTGAATGACGTTATAACTTTTTTCCACTTTTGTCTATCGGCTTTCTATGCAGTGGAATTGGTATAAGGTCTTAGATATGCCAATTTTAATCTTTGTGTTATAAAATTGTTAATCATTTTATCCTATAATTAGCATAATAGTTATTTTTCAAAGGATTTTTATGACTTGTTACTCAATTTTACAACCATACAATGCCTATTACCACAATATAGGTGAACCTCATTTCTCAGATTGTAAACCATTGTACATATCTGATAAATTCGATAATAGGCCTTACTTTGATAAGGACTGTATAACCGCGCAAAAATTTTGCCTTACAGGCGATTATCGCATTCCTAATTTACACACGTCTCTCAAACATCATCACACTCCATTTCAAGGTGATTGTAACCCATATTTCAAGCATTATTGCAATCCAGGTCACAGTAATCATTATGATGCAGCATGGTGCCATGCTCACGACTCTGGTAATACGGTAGTGCTGAATATACCACCATATTGGACTGGAAGTGAAAGTGGAAAAACGGGAACTAGGATAATAGAAGTTGCAAAAACTGAAGGAGTACCTGAACATTCAGACCACATTGCAGCAGCTATTTCTACTGCGGAAATAATTTAAGGACAATAAATTTTTGTAGGTAATTGTAGCGAAGGTGATGAAAGACGTGAAAAGTGCGTAGAGAATCAAAAATGAGCGATATCATATTAAGATCACAAATAGCGTTGACTTAATATGATAAATAAAGTATAAGATAAAAGGAAGGGATGTGCACTATGTACCTCTGTCTGTTGGCTTATAACTTTGGCGGCCCATTTGATGTATGGTCTTTCTTGCCTTCCCTATTAATACTGTTAATTTAAAATAAAGTTTTAATTATATAGGAGATTTCTATGCCAAAAAGCGATGATATTCAAAATGGTGTTAGCCAAAATGAAATTACAGAGGAAACTACTGAAGAACCTGTAGTGGGCAACGAAAGCGGAGGGGAACCTCCTGCAGAGCCTGCGGTAGAAAATGAAAGCGGAGAAGAACCTTCTCCAGAGCCTACAGCAGACACGGGGGAGACTTCAGTAAAATCTACAGTGGACGAAGTGAAACCCACTGCAGAGCTTACATTAGATAATGGAAGTGAAAGAAAACTTCCTGAAAAAATTACTACAGTAAATATAGAAAAGCCCACTGAAAAAGTTACTACAGTAAATGCAGGGAAACCGCATGTAAAGTTTGTAGTAGACGAAGGGAATTTTCCTATGAAGCAAGTAGTAGACTGGGGAAGTAAAATGAAACTTTTAGATGAGTGTCCATGTTTCAACCATCATTATAACTTACGCTTTAAGCATTGTCATGATCCATATTATAATGGTCATCACACTTCATGTTATCATGCCCATGATTCTGGCAATACAGTGGTAATACCTTATGGTTGGAAAGGTGGACTACCTATGGTAAAAGTTGGAGGGCATACAGAATTTTTTGATTTAAATAAGCCCGTGCTAATATCTGATCTAGGTTGCAATATTTGCGATTGTTATTAACTGCAAAAAAGCTGTTCAATTCCGATAAACTGTGTGGATGAAAATAGAGGGGAGCATTTTAAGCATACCGGTTTTATATTTTGCAAGTTGCATTTAACTCCTGTGCCGTTGTCTGAAAAAACACGGCATTGGTAAGTTCTTTTCTCTTGGTAATTTCTGTATAAGCTGCACAAGATAAGCCTTCAACTAACCTCATTTATTTACTATACTGCTATAGTTTTATAGCTTTTTAATTGATGAACATTTTTAAGCGGATCTCCTCGCTAATCCTTAGCAAATTAAATGAGTTGAAGCAAAGGAGTATCGTAAATACAAGTGCGGAAAATTTTATCGTAGAGCCTCCAAGTAATAGAGCACATGGGGATGTTTATACAAATGTTGCCATGGTGCTTGCAAAACATGAAAAGAAGAATCCAGTCGAGATTGCAGGGATATTGGCAAGGGAATTTGAACTGTTTGATGAGATTAAGAAAGTGGAAGTTGCGGGCCCTGGTTTTATCAATATGCGCTTGAGAATAGAAGTATGGCACGAAGTTCTCAAACAAATAAATGAGCTAAAAACAGAATTCGGTACTTTAAACATTGGAAACAATCAGGCCATCAATGTTGAGTTTGTATCTGCAAATCCAACTGGTCCACTGCATATCGGTCATGCAAGAGGGGCAGTGTTTGGTGACATTTTAGCAAATTTACTGAAAAAAGTTGGTTATAAAGTCACTAAGGAATACTACATTAATGACGCTGGAGTGCAGGTAGATACGCTAGTTCGGTCAGTATATTTGCGATATAGGGAAGCTCTGGGAGAGAAGATCAGTATCGAAAAGGGTTTGTATCCTGGTGAATATTTAAAGCCAATAGGGGATGGGCTAGCCAAAAAATATGGCTCAAAGCTTTTAAATAGTCAAGATAATCGGGTAATCAGAGAGTATACTTTGAGTTCTATCTTGGAACTTATAAAGGAAGACATGAGCTTGCTTGGGGTAAGTCACGATGTTTTTACTTCGGAATATGAACTACAAAAAAGTGGCAAAATCGAAGAGAGCATAAAGATGTTGTCTGACAAGGGTTTAGTGTATGAAGGATATTTGGAAAAACCAAAAGGCAAAGAGAGCGAAAATTGGACTTCCAGAAAAGAAATGTTATTTCGCTCCACAAAATTTGGTGATGATGTTGACCGTGCACTGAAAAAAGAGGATGGCAGTTGGACTTACTTTGCCTCGGATATTGCTTACCATTTCGATAAGATATCACGTGGCTTTAACAATATGATCGTAGAGCTCGGTAGTGACCATGGCGGTTATGTCAAAAGGCTCAAAGCAGTTGTCTCTGCGCTGAGCGATAATAAGGCAAAGATAGAGGTAAAACTGCATAATATTGTGAATTTTTTCGAGGATGGAAAACCTGTTAAGATGTCCAAAAGATCAGGAAATTTCCTCACAGCAAGGGATGTAGTGGAGGAAGTTGGCAGGGATATCACTCGTTTTATAATGCTAACACGCAGGAATGATATGGTCTTAGACTTTGATTTTGCTAAAGTTAAAGAGCAGTCAAAAGATAATCCTATTTTTTATGTGCAATATGCACACGCCCGTGCTCATTCATTGATGCGTAACGCTCCAAAAGAACTCCCAAATGCAGATCTTTCACTTTTAAAGACAGATGGAGAGCTATTCCTCATAAAAACCTTAGCAAAGTGGCCAGATGTAGTAGAAATAGCAGCAAGGCTTTACGAGCCACACAGAATCACTTTCTACTTACTTGAAGTTGCAGAAGCGTTTCATGCTCTATGGGGATATGGCAAAAGCGACTTAAACATGCGATTCATACTGGAAGATAACTTAGACCTCACCGCTGCCAGGATGTTCCTCGTGCAAGCCTTAGCACACGTCATCGCTTCTGGGCTTTCTGTCTTTAATATAGAACCTTTGGAAGAGATGAAGTAAGCAAAAAATATAAAGATAAGAGAAACTCTAAGCCCACCCATGCATTAGGTTGCAGCCCTATAATGTCTACTGTTGATGATTATTTCACCTATTGTAACTGCCGCTAAAATAAAGCAGTAATACACCTGTGTTAATAAAGAAATAGGTGATATAGAGGCTATGCTACCTGCTAGCAGTAGCTGAGAACCATAAGGCAAGATGCCTTTTGTAGCACAAGCAAAAACATCTAATAAGTATGCACTGCGGTGTGGTGCAATATTGTGTTTTTGTGCAAGCCTTTTTGCAATGCCACCACTTAGTAAAATGGCAATGGTATTATTGGCAACCAGGACGGTAAACATAGATGCTATTCCTGCTATCACAAATTCAGTTTTTGTCTTTGTAATATCACTTTTATCGATGAGTTTATGCAATGCTTTCTGACCTTGTTTGTACATTATATGGCTCAATCCGCCGATAAATAGAGCAAATATTACTATCTCGTTTACTTTCTTAAAACCATTATATATGTCATGAGGAAATTGAATGATAGCATAGTCAAAAAAGACTGTTCCTAGCACGCCAGCAATAATTATGTTTACAGTTAGTGTTACTAAAGTAGAAACTTCAAGCAGACCCATGATTATTAGAGAAATGTAAGGGATAACTTTTATTATCGATAAATAATCTAAGTTTGAGATAGTAACAATTTTTGTACTATCTGTAGTTACTGCCAGATAGACAAGCGTTATAATGCTGGCAATAAACGCTACTTTAGAGTTCACTTTAAGTTTATCCTTTATTGCAGCTCCTTGTGAAGAAACAGAGGCAATAGTGGTGTCGGATATCATTGATAGGTTGTCACCGAATACGGCCCCCCCAACCACAGTTGCAGTTCCTATTTCAAGACCAAAAGCTCCACTTTTTGCCAGGTTAACGGCGATTGGTACCATTAGCGCAACAACTCCCATGGACGTGCCGATTGCAGTTGAAATAAAAGCAGAGGCCAAAAATATTCCAGGCAACAGTAACCTTGTTGGAAGGAAATTGAGAATTAAATTAGCAACAGTGTCTGCACTACCAATTGATTGAGTAACAGAAGAAAATGCTCCGGAAAATAGAAAAATTAAACACATAGTAAGGGTGTTTTTGTCGCCCATGCCCTCGATGACAGTATCGATGTTGTGCTGAATTTTATTTGTACCGCGTGAGATGGCAAAAAATAGTGCTGGTAGTAAACAAATTACCGGTGAAACCTGATGAAGTGGATTATCAGTTCCGATAAAGGAGAAATAAGTGCCACTTCCAAGATATAGGATTAAAAAAATAAACAGAGGAACAAAAGCTGTCATTTCACCATATTTAAAAACTTAGAATAACTAATTAAGTTGCTTTGATCAAGCACTAATCCCCGGTTCCACTAATTCTACAGGAAGTTAACAGCGGAGTTTTAAACTTTATGTTTAATCTACTTAACTAAATAGCACATACAGTCTCGTATCTTGTCAAATCTGTGCGTGCTAAAACCAATGAAAGCTTACAGCGTTCACTTAACAATTTGAATTACACCCTCGATTCTTGTTTAGAATGTTTATTGATGGGTTCAACAAGAAGCTTTTGACTAACCTTTCCAACACCATACCCTACTGATGCACCAACTGCTGCAGCTGCAAGAAATACAGCAACAGCAGCACCAACAGGAGTTAAAGTAGCAGCACCTGCAAGATATGCTATGCTCAAACCTAAGAATAAACCAATTGTTGCACTAATGCCAACAAAATATATGTTGGTGCTTGGTTCGGAACTATCTTTAGTATCAAAAGCTGATCCCTGCTGCTTATTTTTCTGGCCACTACTACCTTCAAGTTTAAAATCATTCTCATTGCTGGCTGTACCTATAGGCAGCTTTTGCATGCTTTCTTCGATCCTACCAAGTCCTTTCTGTACTACTTCTTTCAATAGTGCTGTTATATTAGTAGGTAGAAACTTAGAAGTGGATTTATCGTATCTTCGTATAATCTGTAAAAATTCTTTCAATTTTTCTGCCTCAGTTCTGTTAGCAATACTATCAATATCGATATTATCGGCAAGAAGTATGAACCAAGTATGATACTCATCAACACATTTTTTTAACTTATCAGTAGGGTTCTCTATAAGCTTACTGTACCCATCTATGATACCCATTGCTTTTTTGGACTGTTCCAATAAACCACTTTTTGATACATGGCTGTCCAAAAATTTTTGCAAGCACTTCTAACAAACTCCCTCTATTAGTTCCTGTTTTTTTATTAAAGTATAACCAAGTTCACTGGCCTTTTTGCTTAAATTCTTCAATACTCTCTCCTTATACAGTTTCTCATAGTAGTCAATCCCTCTCTCAACATACTCTTGTCCATACTTTAACATACTGTAGAAGATACATGCCAATTTCCTTGCCGTAGCAGTAATCGCTTTTGGTGCCCCTAGCCGTTTCTTTAATCTTCTACAATATGCACCTATTCCACTGTTGCTTCTTGACACACAGTGAGCAGCCATTCGAAACGCATTCGCAGCACGATTAATGACTTTACGCGTTCTTGTACTAAACACTTTTTCCCCTGTGATTTTATTAGCAGGGCTGAGTCCTAACCACGATGAAAAGTGTTTTTCTGTCCGCCATCTATTTGGGTTTATACCTGTTTCTGAAATTATTGTTTGTATGGTTACTACATCAAGTCCTGGAACTTTAGTGAAATCCATACCAGTTATTCGGTGCAGTTCCTCATGCAAAGCAAAGTTTGGCTTACTTTTGCTATTCTTATTCTTTTCCTTACTCGGCTGTTTACTTTCGCCAGATTTTGTTTCAAACGTTTTGTAATAGGCCTCAATATTTCTATCACATTCTGCTATTTTTTCTTGATAAATATTATATAGTTCAAATTCTTGCTTTAGCGTGAATAAGTGTTCCTCTCTGTAGTCACCAGCTAACGCTTTTGCTATAGTAGACTGATCATTTTTTATTCGCGCATCCCTGAATTCGGCCAATTTTTCAGGATCTCTTTCGCCTTCAATTATAGCCTTGATAATTTTCATACCAGTTACCCCAGTAATATCTCTTATGACTTTATGCAGTTGAACATTCATTTGAATTAACGCCTTTTGCATACGCAGAACATGTGTAGATGCACTTTCAGTAAGATTTTTACGTTGCCACACGTAACTACGCAATACACACATCTGATTATCCGGCCTAAATGATCCATGAAGCAATCCATAGCTGTGCAACTGTTGGAGCCATTGACAATCTTGAACGTCAGACTTCCTACCGGGTACATTCTTTACATGCCTTGCATTTACCAACTTTACCTCAAGTTCATATGACTCAAGTATTTGAAATAATGCTATCCAATACACTCCTGTTGATTCCATAGCTACAGTTGTAACTTTACACTTTTTCAACCATCGTGCTAAATTATGAAGGTCTTTAGTGAAGCAGCCAAATTTCTGAATGCGTTGTTCATCTTTTCCTTCTGGTACACATACATAATGTACAGATGAACCGACATCTATTCCCGCTGCATCAGGATTCATTACTTCTAATTTACTTTTTATTTTTGCCATATCAAGTTCCCCCTATATAATTTATAATGTAGAAGCACTTTAGCTTGGAGCGGTTAGATTATACAATCTTCTAAACGAGGTAGTCTACAAGGACTCCATCAATGGTTTAACCGTTCCTTCCAAAACCATGCTTGTATACGGGCACTTAAGGCACCATTGTGCTGGTCGGTTATAACTGCAAAAGCGCTTCCACAAAATTATACTTCAAGACTGCTAAAAACAGAAGTAGTGGAGTTTCTTTCAGGGTTTAACAGACTTTGTCTGTTCGTTGCTTGTAAAATACATATGATTGATCTTTAACTGCACGTTCAGCATCTTCGCTTGACAATTTATCACTTTTTGGTAGATGATCATTGTTTTGATTGTCATCTGAACTTTCTAGTTGTGTGCTTTCACCATGAAATTCAGACTTACCATTAGCAGAATTAATAACATCTGCCCCTCCAGCATTAATATCAATGTCCTCTAGTTCCGGTTGGTGGTTAGCATTTTCACCACTCTGGGAATTATCCCCATTATTTAATCGAATGGATGGTTTTTCTTTATTTGTAGTATTGCCACCAAAATGTATCGTAAGATTAGGAAATCTACCGCTATTTTTTAATTCATTTAAGGCTTTTATACCTTCATGTCCAATATTGCTGTTCCGTAAATCAAGGTGAGTAAGACTTTTAAGTTTATCATTGTTTAACGCCTGAACTAGAGCCAGTGCACCTTCATGTCCAATATTGTTGGAACTTAAATTAAGGTGAGTAAGATTTTTAAGTTTATCATTGTTTAACGCCTGAACTAGAGCCAGTGCACCTTCATGTCCAATATTGTTGAAACCTAAATTAAGGCAAGCAAGATTTTTAAGTTTATCATTGTTTAACGCCTGAACTAGAGCCAGTGCACCTTCATGTCCAATATTGTTGAAACCTAAATTAAGGTGAGTAAGATTTTTAAATTTATTATTGTTTAATACCTGAACTAGAGCCAGTACACCTTCATGTCCAATATTACTGTTTACCAAACTAAACGTAGTAATATGTGAAGTATCACGCTCGTACTTTTGCAATTCGGATATTAATGTTTTTTTTTGCAGATGTAGCATTAAGTATATTTAACTCATGGTTTGTGATATATGTATCAAGAAACATTTTTATACCTTATATTATTTATATCAATACATAAAAATTATAGCTAATATTTTAATCATTGTCAAATATGTTAATAAATTGCACGAAAACTTGTAGAAAACACCAGGTTTTGTAGCGTTATAGAAAATCCAATTATTTACTCTTTACAAAAACCGCAAAAAAGTACCTATATTTGTGAGAACAAGCCGCATAAAAATATGGTTGTGAAAATAGAAGCTTGAAATTGTTACAGCAAAGTTAGGTAAATTGGTTCGTATATAAACGTGGTAGAAGTAAGCTAATATAGCTGGTTTTGCGCTGTATTAAATTACTATAAACAAAAGTTCGCACAAGTTACAAGGTTTATTGTCTAATACCAACGGTAATAGGACAAATAAAGGTACCGTTTTGCCAGTCAACAATGGTACCATTCCAGCGCCTCCTCCTGCCATCCCAGTGCCTCCTTTTTTTGTCATCCAAGTAACCCTTTTCCTGTCATTCCAGTGCCTCCCTCTCTTGTCATCCCAGTGCTCGACACTGGGATCTAGTTTTCCATAAAAATGGTGCGTCTTAACATAACTTTTATGCTCACTAACCTAATAAAATTTCTAGATTCCAGCGTCACGCGCTGGAATGACAAGGTTATGGGTGTCACCCAAGTAGCTGGCACTGGAATCCAAAATACTACTCTAGCTATAAATATTTAAGAAATTTACCAAACGAGAAAAAAAGCAAAAGAAGCCCCGTGGCGGCTAGTTATTTACTTTTGTGTCGAAATGTTGGCGTTTTTTTATCCTAAACGCTTAATAAGTGCGACTTAGCTGCTTTTTAATGCAACTTAACCTTAGCCATAAACGTTTAAGAAACTCACTAAGCAGAAAAAAAGCAAAAGAAACCCCGAGTAGCTAGTTATTCACTATCTATCTTATGATATTGGCGTTTTTGATGTCTTAAACGACTTATAAGCGCGTTTCAGCTTGTATAGGCAAAAAACCAGAAGTTTTAAAAAGACATAAGGTGCACATAGTGCAAAAAATTAAACATGAGACGCCAAATATGCTAAGTTTTTTTCTCATTTAATCTGCACAGACTGAAGATAAATAATAGCTTCAGTCTCGTTATAAGGGGACTGAAGGAGTTTGTCAAGTAGTTTTTTTGCATATGCCAAAGCTGGTTTACTATGCGCGAAATCTATTGTGCAGCCGCGTTTTTTTCTTCAGCTTGGGGATTCATAACACACACAACTGGCGTATGGTCGGATGGGCTTTCCAGCTTGCGCAGCCTGCTATCTATATAACACGTTTCCAACCTGTCAATAGCTTGCGGTGATAGCAACATATGATCTATTCGCATTCCTTGATTATTTCTTAGTGAACTGCCTTGGTAGTGCCACCAGGTAAACTGTTGCAAATTCGGGTGGGATGTCCTAAATGCGTCTTTAAACCCGAGATTCAGGATTGCCCTTAATTTCTCGCGTTCTTTTATATGAAAACACACTTGACCATTCAGTAACATTGGGTCAAAAACGTCAATTTCGTCCGGTGCAACATTGTAGTCGCCAGCTATAATAGTTAGCTCCTCATTCTCCAGCAAATAGCTCATTCTTTCGTGTAGGTTATCGAAAAACTTGAGTTTATACGCAAACGCGTGAGAGTCTGGGCTTTGACCATTTGGAACGTATACGCTTCCTACTTTTATCTTCTGATGATTGTACTTTACTTTGCACTCTATATAACGTGCTTCTTGATAGCCTTCTACGATGTCAATTTTAAATTTCTCTAGTATCGGATGTTTAGATAAAACACAAACACCATTTCTTGCAACTTGCCCATAGACGGCGCATTCATACCCGAGCTTCTCTATTTCCACATAAGGAAATTGCTCTTCCGTGCACTTTATCTCTTGCAGCAGAATTATATCTATCTGACTATCAATTATGAAACTACAGAGCTGCTCAACTCTTTTGCGTACAGAGTTGACATTCCAAGTGGCAATTTTTAGCATCAGCGATCCTTATTAATCATATCAATTAAACTCTCTTTAGTAGGTAGCCTCGACGTTATGACTTTTTTCCATTTGATTGACTTCAAACTATCAGCAATATTCTTACTCATAGCACATGCAACTATATCGCCCATTGCATGAGATAGGCCACTTTTTGAAACTAAAGAACAGAATATTCTTGCTGTCTGTGAAGAAAAAAAAGCAACACCATCGATTTTACTGCCTGATAATAAGTTTTTGCACCTGTGAGTTAGATTCCTTTTAATAATTGTCTTGTAGAGTATAACTTCTCTTACGTTAAAACCTTCTTCAGATAACCTTTTTTTCAAATCGCATGATATTTCCTGTCCCCTGATATATAGGAACTTTACTGCTATTGAATAGTGATTTTTTATAAATGATATCAGACCCTCAACATTACTGTCTGCTGATATTATGTCAGAGAACCCTAAATCCTTTGCAGTTTGCATCGTTGAGCTACCAACTGTAACGATTGGAAGGTCATCTACTTTGCATATTTGGCTAAATGCTTTCACGCTGTTCTTACTTGTGGATATTACCACATCAAATTCATGCGCAGATATATCAGGCTGCAGATATTTTATTGTGAATACTGGCTCTATATACACTTTATACCCATATTTCCTCAGCGCACTTCTTGTATTCAGTGAGTCTGATAAAGGCCTAGTCAACAAGATAGACTTCATTCTAATCTACTTTACTACAGGTAAAATAATACCTTTATAAAAAAATTACTGAATAAAAATCTTTAAGCAGATCATATCACCAACGCTGGACTTCCACTGAAGTTTTGTAGTTGAGCCTTATAGGATTTGCAAGAAGACAAATTCTTGTTTACAAAAATTCCGAATAGATTAGCCTTATCCTATCAATTAACGTACTAAACATGCTATTAACATTACTTGCTGTCTTTATTTTATCGTTCTTATTTGGAGATTTAATCCCTGTTGATGCAAAGATTTTTCTATACTCAGTGAGCTTGAATATCAAGGAAGTTTTAAGCTTTACAATGCCTTTTATTATTTTTTCTTTGATATTTAATAGCATTAATAATCTAAAAAATGCAGCGATTACATTCATCATATTGCTACTAGTGGCAGTCTTCTTGTCAAATTTGTTTTCAAGCCTTATTGGTTATCTTACAGGATATATTATTACACAAAATCTTCATATTAACTCTGAAATAGCGTTACCTCAAAGCGCGCTAAGCAGCTCATGGAGATTCAAATTACCAACATTGATCTCAAACTTTCATGCTCTACTGCTTGGGCTCATTGCTGGAGTAACTGCACATAGAATCATTCCGCAAAAGAGTGACATTATCGCTAAAAAACTAGCGAGCATAGCGTTCTTTCTTCTCAGAAGAATATTAATTCCTGTTATGCCTGTATTCATACTAGGTTTTGTCTTAAAATTGCAACACGACAAAGCATTATCAGCCATTTTTGAGGATTATATTGCAATTTTCACTATCATGATAATTGTTATCTACACTTACGTTATATTGCTATACGGAGTCGCAAATTCATTTAAGGTAAAGGACTGGCTAACTAGCATGAGAAATATGCTACCTGCAATAGTAACGGCAATTGCGACATCGTCAAGTAGCGCTACAATACCTGTTACTTTAGAAGGAAGTAAAAAGAACGTAAAGGAACATAATATAGCAGATGCCATGGTTCCTGTAATTGCAAGTACCAATTCTGTTGGTAGTTGCTTCAGTATTATTGTTCTAGTTTTGGTAATTATAGAATCATTCGGTACTCAATCGTTAACAATATGGGAACATGTGCGTTTTTTGTCATATTTTCTGCTGCTGAAATTTGCTGCTGCAGCGCCAGGCAGCGATATAATTGTGGTGCTTGGGCTTCTTGAGGGATTGGGTTTTTCTCCAGCCATGTTGTCGTTAATAACCGCAATTTACGTGATTCTTAATCCAATTATCACTGGTGCAAATGTTGCTGGAGATGGTGCATTGGTTATTATATTCACTAAATTTCACAGGAGACTCTTTGCAAGAGAGAAACAGAGGGCTTTAAAGTGGTTTGCCTAAATACGACTTTTCTTGTCAACTTACATATCAAACCAGCTTTGGTATATGCAAAAAAACTACTTGACAACCTTCGCCGTCATCCTTATAATGAAACTGAAGCTATTATTTATCTTCAGTCTGTGCAGATTAAATGAGAAAAAAACTTAGCATATTTGGCGTCTCATGTTTAATTTTTCGCACTATGTGCACTGCATGTCTTTTTAAAACTTCTGGTTTTTTACCTATACAAGCTCAAACGCGCTTATAAGTCGTTTAAGACATCAAAAACGCCAATATCATAAGATAGATAGTGAATAACTAGCTACTCGGGGTTTCTTTTGCTTTTTTTCTGCTTAGTGAGTTTCTTAAACGTTTATGGCTAAGGTTAAGTTGCATTAAAAAGCAGCTAAGTCGCACTTATTAAGCGTTTAGGATAAAAAAACGCCAACATTTCGACACAAAAGTAAATAACTAGCCACCATGGGGCTTCTTTTGCTTTTTTTCTTCATTTGGTAAATTTCTTAATGTTTATAGCTGAAGCAATATCCTGAATTCCAGTGTCGAAGTACTGGGATAACAAAAAAAGGAGGTGCTGGGATAACATCCCCTTTGTCATCCAAGTAGCTAACACTAGGATCTACACTTTTTTCACCTAGATTCCAGCGTCACGCGCACAGCTGTACGAACATTAATTATGGAAAAGAAAAAAGGTAATAATCGTAGATTTTGTCTGCCACAGTATTCAATGACTGGTTTCAGGATTTCAAGTCTAAGTTCGTTCATAAAAGCACGCCTAACGAACTTGTAGCTCCCCATTCCACTGCGTTTCCTGTACTCTGTTAGTAAAACGGAAGCTATGAGAATCATGTACAGTGTAACCATAATAGTGTTTTTGCTGTACCCAAGAAAATGCTTTGAGCTCCTGCTTGATAAATTTAAAGAACACTTCTATTGACCAACGTTTTTTATAGAGGTCACAGATCTCTATAGCAGACACTCCATAGATATTAGTTAGAAATGTGAGAACCTCATCATTTACCTGACCTTTTGCTCTAATCAACCTGATCTCAAATGACAAAAATCTCGAACCATTTTGCCCCAATCTGACTATGACATCCTCCATCAGCTCAAGTGCTTCCGTTCTCAGACCCTTAACCTCTTGGTGGGTTCGCACTATTTTATAGCGAAGTTGCCGCGGGTAATAAACCTTCCTTTATAAACTCCTCAAAAGTTGCACGTTTTTGTAACCCACGATCAAATATGCAAATCGACTCTTTACCGTGATTGAGCAACACTTCTCGGAACATCTGAAAAACCCTCTGCTTGAGTACATAAATTAAGCAGCTTTGCAAATCTTCCATCTGTTGCAATTGTGCATTTTATCATGTTTTTTTGGCAATATTTTGTGTTTTTGCAGGAAATGCCAAGCTGCAATAATTTGCTTGATAGCTGAAGTGTTGTTGAATCTACGATCATCAATTTCTTTTGATCTTTTGAGCTGCAAAAACTCTGTAAAATAAACAAAAAAATCTTTTCAAAGTACTCAGTAGGTATTGTTTTCAAACGACTTGCAGCTGATGAATGACGTGTATCTAGGTTAAACATGCGGCGGTAATTTTCCTCAATAGTGCGCAAACTTAGCTCATTTTTCTCCAATATGCTATATAATAGCAAATTAAATATATTCTCCCCTGTAAGTTTGCTAACCTTGTAATCGACACCAACAGCTTCACCTATTTTGTCCAGCTCTACCTTTGGCAATTTTGATATTATTTCTTTGTAGTAAAACGTCTCATACCTCAATACTTTTCTCTCATTATACTCTTTTTAAGAATGTTCGTACAGTTGTGCGTCACGCGCTGGAATGACACCATTTGTTGCAAAAACAAATATTCGTTCATAAATTGCAATTAGCTATAAATATTAAGAAATTTACCAAGCGAGAAAAAAGCAGCCCCGTGGTGGCTAGTTATTTACTTTTGTGTCGAAATGTTGGCGTTTTTTTTATCCTAAACGCTTAATAAGTGCGACTTAGCTGCTTTTTAAAGCAACTTAACCTTAGCCATAAACGTTTAAGAAACTCACTAAGCAGAAAAAAAGCAAAAGAAACCCCGAGTAGCTAGTTATTCACTATCTATCTTATGATATTGGCGTTTTTGATGTCTTAAACGACTTATAAGCGCGTTTGAGCTTGTATAGGTAAAAAAACAGAAGTTTTAAAAAGACATGCAGTGCACATAGTGCGAAAAATTAAACATAACACGCCTTGTTTTATACTGTGCTCTTGTCACTTAATACAAGATTAAAGATAAATTTTAGGCCTAAAACACCCACAACTCTATTGTAAGGGGACTGGCGAAAGTTGTCAAGTAGTTTTTGTTTTTATTGAATGACGTTATAGCTTTTTTCACTGTTGTCTGTCCGCTTTCTGTGTGGTGGGAATTGGCATAACTACACTGCAAACCCTTTCCTCCCACTCACTTAGGGTAACAAGCTCATAACCCGACTTTTTTAGTATCTTAATAATCTGAGGTAAAGCTTCAACTGTATTTGATTTGTTATCGTGGTCATGGAACAGTATAACTGCTCCGTTGTATACGTTACTTATAACTCTTTCAACTAAGATCTCTGGTTTATCACCTTGCCAATCTAGAGAGTCGACTGTCCATAATATCGAATACATATTCAATCGATTAGTGTTTTCAATCAAATTATCATCATGACATCCATATGGTGGGCGAAACCATTTTATATCTTGCTCTGTTGCATTTTTAATTGCCGTACTTGTCCTCTCCAGCTCTTGCAATTGTTCTTCACTTGAAAGCGATGTCAACTTTCTATGCGACCAAGAGTGATTGCCCAGCTCATGACCTGCATTATAGATTCTCTTTGCTATCTCAGACGTTTTTTTATTTATACGTTCACCAAGAAGAAAAAATGTCGCTTTTGCTTTATAGCTTTCTAAAACACTGATAATATCGTTTATTCTATTGTTAGATGGTCCATCATCAAATGTGAGCGCAACAAATTTATCACTGTTACTCAGCAATTTCTTCATATCACTTAAACTTCTGTACGATAGATCTAAATTACAACTGAGCCCACGATATGGTAAATTAAAGTTACAACCACCACAGAAAACTGTGGTTGAGTATAGCAAAAGAAAAATTGTTATTAGCCATCCTTTCAGCCCTGCCATTTTCGTACCTTTCATCCTGCCTCACTGCAACTATAGATCTTGGCCCATGAAATCAGAAGCATCAACTTTCTTCTGCAAACAAGCAGCAATAACAGTGTTTATCATCAAAAACGCAATGGTCATTGGACCAACGCCCCCTGGCACTGGCGTAATAGCTTTGACTTTTTCTTTTACTCCATCGAAGTCAACATCACCTACAAGCTTTGTTTGCCCTCCTACATTCATACTATTTATGCCAACGTCAATCACTATTGCCCCTTTCTTTATCCAGTCTTTTTGGACAAAATTTGGCTTTCCAACCGCTGCAACTACTATATCCGCCTTAGAGCAATATTCAGCTAAATCCCTGCTTTGTGAATGCAAAATGGTAACAGTGCAGTTTTCTTGTAACAACAGGTGAAACATCGGTTTACCCACGATGTTTGATCTGCCAATCACAACTGCATTTTTACCTGAAAGATTACTTTCAACCAATTTAATTAAATGCAAAGAACCTTTAGGAGTACAAGGTATAAGGCAATTTTTTTCACCTTTAATTAATCGGCCAACATTTTCATCATGGAAGCCATCCACATCTTTTTCAACGCTTACTGTGTTAATTACTCTGCTCGTTTTAATATGGCTTGGTAAAGGCAATTGTACTAAAATGCCATGCACAGACGGATCTGCATTTAACTCATTAATTTTTGCAATTAATTCATCTTCTGAAATATTATCAGGTAAAACAATAGTTTCAGAACTTATGCCTATTGATTCTGCTTTTTTTTGTTTGTTACGGACATAGACTTGACTTGCTGGATTGCTGCCCACAAGAACTACTTTAAGACAAGGAAAAATGTTGTGCTTCTTCTTTAAAATATCGATTTTTTGTGATAACTTCTTGCACAGGTCACTTGCTATTTCCTTGCCATCAATGATAATTGCCACTTGCTATACTCCTTGCCATTCTTTGAAGCCAGGTAATTTAATATCAAATAAACTTAATACTTTGCCAATAGAATGATTTATAATGTCCTCCAAAGATTTCGGTTTAATATAAAAAGCTGGCATTGGCGGAGCAATAATTGCCCCCATCTCCGTCAATTTTAACATATTTCGTAAATGACCAAGATGCAGTGGCGACTCTCGCACCATAAGAACTAATTTCCTTCTTTCTTTTAGCGTTACATCTGCAGCTCTTGTTAATAGGTTAGAGGTAACGCCTGACGCAATTTCAGACATTGTTTTCATAGAACATGGAGCAATAATCATTCCTAAAGTTTCAAACGAACCGCTCGCTATTTTTTCTCCTATTTTTTCTTCAGAATAGTAAAAATCTGCAAGTGATGTGATGTCCTCAAGTCTTTCTGCAACTTCATGAGCCAGAGTGGTTTTTCCAGCGCGACTTATTACTAAATGAGTTTCATAGTCGGCATCTCTTAGCACTTCTAAAATACGCACACCATAAATAGAACCAGATGCTCCACTTATCCCAATTACAATTCTGCTATTCACTTGACTCTTCTTCGCAACTCATTCCCAATGCGCGTTTATAAGTATCAAGCAAAATTTCTTGTTCTTCTCTGTCATCATCATCCATCTTTCTTAGCCTGACAATCTGTTTCATCACTTTCGTATCCCAACCTTTATCTGCAGCTTTTGCATATACATCACGAATGTGATCTTGCACATCCTTCTTTTCTTGCTCGAGCTTTTCGATTCTTTCTATATAACCTTTTAACTCATCGGCTGTTATTTTTACTGTGTCTTCCATAAAACCTAACTAATTAATCGCTGTCATAGTATGATCAGTTTTTACTTGTACTTCAATAACAGTAATAATATTTTTATCTTTTTTCAAAATCTTGAAATGAAAACCATATATGAAAAATTCTTCGCCTTCGTCAGGAATGCGCTCTATCTCATTCACAATCATACCTGCTAGAGTTGTAGCTTCTTCATCAGGAAGATTCCAGTGTAATTGTCTGTTAATGTCCCTAATAGTTGATTTTCCTTCGATATGATATACATTGTCAGATATTTTCTTTATGAAATTCTCCGTGATTAAATCGTGCTCATCGGAAATTTCTCCAACTATTTCTTCCAATATATCTTCAAGAGTTACAATTCCCTGCAGTGCTCCATATTCATCAACAACAAACGCAAGATGTTTTCTGTTTTGACGGAAATTGTGTAGTTGCACGCTAAGTGGTGTACTCTCTGGCAAGAAACAAGGTTTTGACATAACTTTGGCAATGTCAACCTCCTCTATTTTATTATCCTTTTCACGCAAAGCGTTTATTAGATTCTTTACGTGAACTACTCCGACAATGTTATCTGGTTCTTTTTGCCATAAGGGTACTCTACTGTGACTGCTGGTTAAAATTTCTCTTATCAATTCTTCTTTATTTCGATCTATATCAAGAGAGAATAGGTTTCTCCTGTGAGTCATAATTTCCGATATCTCTGTCTCAGCTAAATCAAGTATGCTACTTAGCATATCTAAATCTTGTTGTAACATGGTTCCTTCACTGCGATGCAGAGTAATCATATTACGCATCGCATCTGCTGCAGATATTACCTCCCTGTTCTTATGAAGCCCACATAACTTTAGAATAAGATTGACAATAAACTGAATGCCTAATGTCAATGGAGAAAAAATCCTGACAAAAAACAGTACAAAATAAGTGGAAAATAATGTAAATTTCTCGGGATTTTGCATGGCGTAAGTTTTTGGTAACACCTCGCAAAACAGCAAAATACAAAATGTCATTATAATCGTTGATAGAAATACGCCTTCACTTCCAAAGAAATTTATCAATATCGCTGTAAATAAAGCGGAACAAGTAATGTTAATAATCGTATTGCCGAGCAGCATCGTTCCTATTGTTAATTCTTTTTTACTTAACAGGCGATCTATTATCTTGGCCCTTTTGTTACCCTCTAGCTTTAGCTTATTAACGCGAGATCGGCTGATCGAGGTTAGACCTATTTCTGCCCCTGAAAATAAAAACGATAAAATCAATAAAACAAAAATTACCGATAATATTGAAACCAATAACCAATCCATTAAAGTATGATGTTATTGTGACAAAAAACAGAGTGAATCTTACATGTTATAAAAAGCATTCGCAAGTTTGAAATTTTGTATAGCTGGACTTTATATTTCTAAAATATTTATATATCTTTAATCTTAAAAAACAAATTATAGAGTGTATTACACGCTGCATCCACATGTTTATCCTGCACAATAAGTGGAGGTGTTATTCTCACTACTCTATTATCTAAAACTTTAGTCATTATTAAACCTTTGTCAAGGGATTGGCTAACAATTTTGTCAGCCAAAGGAGCCTTAAGCTCTATTCCTATTAACAAACCCTCCCCACGAATTTCTGAGATTATCCTTGGAAATTCTTCAGCTAACAGTAGTAATTTTTCTTTTAGATATTTACTAACCCTTCTAACGTGGTCAAAAAAGCCTTCTTTCAGCACTATATCGAGCACTGCGTTACCAACAGTCATGGCAAGCGGATTACCGCCATAGGTTGATCCGTGAGTTCCTGGAGTAATCGCTTCTGCTACATAATTTCTTACTAAACATGCAGCTAAGGGAAACCCGTTACCCATAGCCTTCGCGCAAGTTAAAATGTCAGGTTCGATTCCTATATTTTGATAATGAAATAAAGAACCAATACGCCCATACCCACATTGCACTTCATCAAAGCATAGGATCATTTTCTGAGATTTTGTTATTTCTCTTACTTTTTGAAGGTATTCTACATCCAGTGTATATACTCCACCCTCGCTTTGTATGGGCTCTAAAAACACAGCGGCTGTTTCATCGCTGATTTTCTCCTCTAGCGCTTTAATGTTATTTCTTGGCACTTTATCAAAACCAGAAAGGAGTGGAGCAAAACCTTCGCGTGATTTTTCGTTTCCTCCAGCGGAAATTGCAGCAATACTGCGGCCATGAAACCCCCCTTCGATTGTAATAATGCGGTTGCGCTTTTCTTGCCCTTTTGAATAAAAATAACGGCGAATAAATTTAATTGCAGCCTCTGTTGCTTCAAGTCCGCTTGAACAGAAAAAAACTTTATCCGCGAAAGTAAGTGTTGTTAAACGCTCAGCAAGCCTTTCTTGCTCGGGAATAGTAAAAATATTAGAGCAGTGCCATAATAGATCCGATTGCTTTTTCAGCTTATCTGCAATATATGGGTGACAATGTCCTAAAGAGGTTGTAGAAATACCCGCAGCAAAGTCTAGATATTTTTTGCCATCTTTATCAAAAAGGTATACTCCTTCTCCCCTAACTATAAGAGTTTCAAACCTATTGTACGCATTGACAATGTGATTCATTTAAGTGCTGTAATACTATCCACATTATACTTAAAATACTCCCTCAGCACAAAACTTTTCCTTTGCTAAGTTGTCGTTAGACTTTTTGCATAACCACATCAAACCAGCTTTTAGCAGCGCGCTGGATTCAATAGAAACAAAAAACTACTTGACAACCTTCGCCAGTCCCCTTACAATAGAATTGTGGGTGTTTTAGGCCTAAAATTTATCTTTAATCTTGTATTAAGTGACAAAAGCACAGTATAAAACAAGGCGTGTTATGTTTTATTTTTGCAGCATGGACACTGCATGTCTTTATAATTTTTTGTCTACATTAGCTGAGCCTCGCTTACTAAGCGGTGTAAGAGAGAACCGGACGCCAAGTTTTTGAGAGAACAGTAAACAACTCACATTGCAGGGTTTCTTTTGTCTTTTTTTTAAATTAGTTAAAAATTTAACCAATCTCATTTTTTTCACAAAAAATTGCTTGACAAGTTTTTACATTTCCCTTATCATAAAATTATGGGTATTTACAATCCCAAGGTCAGCTACTTGTTAAGCGTATAGAGCATTAACGCCAAGTTATTAAAATAGATATTGACCAGGGTTTCTTTTGCCCTTTCTTCTCGTTTGGTAAATTTCTTAAATATTTATTACTAAAGTAGTATCCTGGATCCCAGTGTCTGGGCACTGGGATGACATCCTCCTGGTAGGCTCAAATTGCAACGTTCATACAGTTGTGCGCGTGACGCTGAGATCTATAGCCCTTCTGTTCGATAACTATATGTTGTTGATATCCAGTTACTCATCCTTTGTCTTGTTTGGATTATTATAAGAAGGGCTATGGGTTAATGGAGCATCGCTCCATTAACCCTACTGCTACGCTCCAATTACAGCAGAGGAATATGATTCAACTTTTACTTGCTCAAGAGAAGGGTTTTCATGTTTACCTTCTGCTTGCTTAGTCTTAGAAGGATTTTCATACTTACTCTTCACTTCTTCAAAAAAGTTTGATTGACCGAAAGCATACCCTAATAAATTAGCAGCGTAATATTGAGCATTACCTAAAACCGCAGAGTTAATTCGTCCTAGCATTTTTGAAGGATAGTAAAAGAGGGACACGTCATTGTTTGATCGGAACTTCCTTTCATCTGTTCTATAAATAGCTTCGTGATAACCATCTATTTTATGAACAGCATATCCTTCCGGCGCTGATACTCTCAATTGTGCACCCACATGCGCATAACCACACGAACCAGGTGATAATGCTGGCACTGGATCTTGCCTATGCTGGGTTACTCTTATAGTTGTTTCCTGAAGAGCATCATTGTAAATTTCACTAGCAGTAAGATCAAAAACTCTCGGATCACCAAAAGTTGCAACATGAATATCTTTGGCTTCCTCTGTTTTGTTGAGACATAAAGCAGCTATTTTAGCAACAGCTCCTCCCATACTATGACCTGTGAGATTAATTTTAAAATCTTTAATTTCTGATCCTTGCTCTTCAGCATGAGATTTTAAAATACCATAAAGATTAGACCACAAATCTGTAAACGCGTTGTAAAAGCCACGGTGGATTCTTCCACCTTCAGGTAAAAGTTCTGAGGTAGTAAAAAATATGTTTACATCAGTTATTATGTCATCAAAGTTTCTAGTACCACGATAGGCTATAGTTATTTCCTTATCTTTTGCAAAAACGAAACCGGCACACTTTCTACTACTATAATAAAATGGAATAATACTATAACCTTCTTCAATAAACTCAGCTTTAGTTTTATACCCTCCTTTAGATAATATCGGGTCGTTATTACCATAGGTCATCTTAGAGAAAGTGCACATCTCCAATAATTTCTCTTTATTAAACCCTGCAATTTCTACAATACCCTCATCTATCTGATAAGAGGAAGGCAAAGAATTTGCTTTTTCACCCAGGTCACAATATACTTCGTTTGGGTCACGAGGATTTATAAATTCATAATCTTCAAGGATCTCAAATTCATCGTTATATTCTTCTACCCCATTATCATCGCCTGGTATTGAACTTACGCCGCCTGTACTGGTGTTTGTGATACCAAGCCAATTGCGTAGAAAACTAAAATCCATATAAAATACCTCAATATTTATCTAAATAATTTTATTAACTATACTATAAATCTATACTGTTGTCAATAGTTGTTTTTTTAATATTTTAATAAATGTTAAAATATTTTATGGGAACCTTTTATTCTTAACTATATTTTATCATGGAAAATTTTTACTTCCGCGGAGTGAGCAGTAGAGTTATAATGCAGGTAACAGGCAAACCTCTGTGCTAAGTTTTAGTTAATATGCGCGCTAGGGATATTAAAAAAATTGTTCTTAAGATGTTGCATTTTACTTTTGTTTCAGCTATAAGGTTGCTTTAAGTTGAACTTTCAACATTTTTGTACTATTTACGTTTAAGATAATGATTTTGAAATTTTTTGGGGGCACTTCATGAAACAATCTACCTACACTAGAACTGCTCTAGCTTCTTTATTGACTTTATGTTCTTTCGGCGGTTTTGCTGCTGACTTTTCTGATGAAAGTATAAAAAAGCAAGAGAGCGCAGTAACTTCTGGAAAAATGGAAGTTATGAAAACATCAAATAAAAAACTAAAAGAGAAAATGGACAGGATATGTAATGCTGATCCAAAAAAGAAAGCTGAAGAGCTTAAGAAAAAAGAGGAACTGAAGCTAACAGCGGAGAAAAAGAGAAAAGAGGAGGCAAAGCTAGCTAGCAAGGAACAAGCAAAACTGGCAAAGGATTCAAAAGCAAAAACTCTCAATGTTAAGAACTCTAATATAGAAAGTTCAAAAACTAAGAGTTCTAAAACTCAGAAAGCTAAAATTGAGGCTAAAGCTGTTAATAAAAACATAGAGGAAAAAGGCAAAGCCAGTCCTGTTGTCTCAGTTGATGGCGTTGATATTATTGACACCAACCAAGGAGCAAGTGGTTTGAGGATCACTTTCGGTGGCGTTGTTGATGCTCAAGGTTATGGTAAAGCAGGGCCAGGCGGCGAAGATTATAAACCTTATAACGTTATGCCTGGCAGGTCTGAAAGTTATTACAGTAATATTGAGAATCAGAGAAGAGGAGCGAATCCATTATTTCCTGGAGGAATAGGGAACATCGGTGGTTATAGCGAAGACATGGGTATGATTTCAGATGCAATATTATACTTAAGAGCTGAAAACAAAAATGAAGATTTAGGTCTTCTTTATGGTGCTGATGTGCAATTCCACGTTCCAGTTACTGAGGGCAAAGGAGCTTCACAAGGTGTAAATGCGGCAAGAGGAAGAAGTGCACATGTGTTTTTGAATTCAAAATATGGTGACTTGAAACTTGGTTATCAGTTTGGTCCTGAGGCTCTGATGAGGCTTGATGCAACAAGAATTGCAACTGTTGACGGAGCTGCAGATAGTGACTGGTTCAGAAAAGTGAACTTAGAAGGAAGTGCTGCAAGCTTTCCATTTTATGTAACACCACGTCTTTACACTGAAAGCTTCTCAAGTGAAAGTGAAAAGCTCTCTTTCCGCATGGCTGGAAAATACAACAAAGATGTTCTGACTACACTACCGTTTAGAGTTGCTTACTACTCGCCAAATTATATGGGTGCAAGATTTGGTATGAGCTACTCACCTCGCTATGATAGTAGTTTGTTTGTTGTAAAAGAAAATAATGGCATGAGACACGTTGGTCCAGACTATGAACACATAGTAAGCGCTGGTGCATCATATGAATATGACTTTAGTAAAGACAACATAAAAGTCAAAACTTCTGTGGTTGGTGAGCATGGTAAAGCAAAAGAACCAAATGAAGATAAACATCTTTATAAGGAATTTGTGGAATACAATGACCTGATGGGTGTTAACTTGGGCGTAAGCGCTGACTATAAGATCAACGAAGATCAAGGCGTGAAGCTTGCTGCCTCTTTTGCATATTTGGGTAAGTCTGGTCAACCGAAAGATATTAAGCAGTTAGACGGTAATAAGTACGAACAAATTAAGCCAAAAGATGCTGCTGATCAAGATAATCCAGATTATGCAAGAATTACAGGCTTAAAAGCTCAGTTTGATGGAGATGATAAAAACACCATGTATTGGACTGCAGGTGCTGGCTATCAATATGAGAGCTTCTACACGAGCTTAACATACTTTGGTAGTAAAATGAGTGATGGGGATAAGCTTCATGACGTTGCACTTGGTGTTCAGTATGATCTCTCTCCTGCTTGCAGTAAGAGCAAATTTGTTCCTTATGCAGCCCTTCATTACTTTATGACTGACGAGAAGCAAGCTGATAGTTATAAAATTACGAAAGCAGGTAGTGGTACAGATGTAGCACCTTCTAACAAAGGGGTTCTCTTCCTCACTGGCGTGAAGTTTTCTTTCTAGTTGGCTAATAATACACACCACAGATGTGGTGTGTATTCACCTCCAGGTAGCGCTTTCAAAATTATTTATATTGAAAAAATTTTCAATATATGGTATAATGAATTAAATTAGTGGTAGCGGTATCATGGATGTAACAGTAAATCTTGATGGAGAATTTGAGAAAATAACACAGTCTCGTTCCATATTACAGAATCGTTCTGTGCCGCAACAAATCGCACACTGGGCTAAAGTTGGTCAAATCGTTGAAGACAATCCTGAGTTGAGCTATAGCACCATTAAAGAAATCCTTTCAGGCATTGAGGATGCTAAGTCAGGTGATGTTGAGGAATATAAGCCTACAAAACTTTGAAGATTCTTCTCACCAATACTTTTAAGCGGTCAATGAGGAAACTGCATAATAATCAACTATCCAAACTTTAGTAGGCGAGGCAATTACTGCAGTCATTTTTTTCTTACCATTGTATTTTAGGAGGTTTTTATGCAAACCACGTTAAAAAACCATTTAGCTGGAGAGTTACTTACCATTGCTACATGCTGGAAATTAACGCTCACAGACGGAAAAGTAATGGGATTCACTGATTACGATGAAGATTTGAGTATTGATAATATACTCTACAAATCTTCAAGTGGATTTACGGCTAGTAGCATAATATTAAACAGCGACTTAAAGACTGATAATCTAGAAATTGAGGGAATACTAAATAGCGATAACATTAGAGAAGAAGAGGTCTTGTCGGGAAAGTACGACTTTGCAAACATTGAAGTATTTCTTGTGAATTACAAGGATTTGAGCCAGGGAATGATGAATTTGCACTTGGGAACTTTCGGTAAAATAACATTGAATAGTGGGAGGTTTATCGTTGAAATTAGAGGACTTGCGACAAAGCTTGAGAGGAGCGTAGCAGAATTATATTCCCCTGTATGCAGAGCACAATTTTGCGATGGTAGGTGTAAAGCCGATGCTAAAAAGTTCAGTAGAATAAGCACAATTACTAAAGTAATAGACGCAAGAAGATTCGAAGACACTAATTTAACTGAGGGCGATGGATATTATAAGCACGGGGTAGTGAAATTCTTTAGCCCTGTAGCATTTGAAGGTATAGTGAAGGAACACAGAAATAAAGTAGTCACATTGTTTACTTCGCCTCCATATCAAATTTCTGCTGGGGATAAATATTCGATACTTGCAGGTTGCGATAAAGCATTTTCAACTTGTAAAAACAAATTCCACAATACTGTAAATTTTCGCGGAGAACCCTGTGTACCTGGCTTTGAACTTGCTCAGCAGCACAATTTTCAATATTATAAGTAGTGTGGAAAGGTGGCTGAGTGGTCTAAAGCACACGCTTGGAAAGCGTGCACATATGAAAATATGTCGGGGGTTCGAATCCCCCCTTTTCCGTGTCGTATGCATGCGAGAACAAAAACATGAAAAACATAATGCTAATTGGTGGTGGAGTTGGAAATGCAGTATTGTTTTCAATAGGAAAGGCCTGTCTTGAAAATAATAATAGAGTTTTATACTTTGCTGGCTATAGAAAATTAAATGATGTATTTAAACAAGCATTGATAGAACGTGCATCAAGTGCGGTAGTTTGGGCATGCGAGGAAGGATTGATAAAAACAAGCAGAGATCAAGACAAATCTTTTCATGGGAATATAGTTGATGCAATAATCTCTTATCAAAGGGGAATATTAGGCGATACCACGATTAATTTAGACGCTATAGACAAAATTATTACCATCGGTTCTGATAAAATGATGAAGGCCGTAAATGAAGCGAGAAAAACGATCTTAAGGCCATATTTGAAATCAGGCCACATGGCAATATCGTCAGTTAATTCGCCTATGCAGTGTATGATGAAAGAAATCTGCGCTCAGTGTGTGCAGCGGCATATAAATATGAGAACGGGAGAAGAGAGTTATGTGTATAGTTGCAGTAACCAAGACCAAAATATGGAGCTTATTGATTTTGATTTTCTAAGTGAGCGCTTGAAACAAAATAGTTTACAAGAAAAACTCACTGCAAAATGGATAGATCATGCTCAGAGATATTAAACAACAAAAAAAGGAAATAAGAGAGCAATATAGGGCTATAAGAAAAAATATTGATGAGAGCTACGCAGCAAATTCTCTTGTTAATCTCTTCAATCAGAACTTAAGTTACGTTAAAGGCAAAACAATTGCAGCTTACATTCCAATTGATGGGGAAATAAATGTTATACCTTTGATGCATAATTTGCTCAATTTAGGCTATAAAGTGGCAATTCCTGATGAAAACAAGCCACTGAGGTTTAAGGAATGGAACAAAGCAGATGAAGATATAATTCCCGACACGATTATCACTCCAATCATTGCTTTTGATGATCATCTCAATAGATTGGGTTTTGGTGGTGGTTGGTATGATGCTGTAATAAAAGAATTACGACCACTTGGCAAAATATTTATAGGTGTAGCTTATGAAAAACAATATTGCAAAAATCTGCCAATAGAAGAACACGATCAAAAATTAGATATCATAATCACTGAGACACGTGTTAGGTGTAGGTAGTGGCTCTTCTAAAATCTTCAAAATATCAGTTGCACAGTAAACCCGATCTCTCTTTCCCTCAGAAGTTTGTGAAACAATGCCTAAATCTTCAAGTTTCATGACTGCTCTTTGGGCTGTTGTAAATGCAACACCTAAGTTTTCAACTATTCTCTTTATAGTAAAGTAAGGGTTTACAGCTAAATATCTTATAATATCACTCGCAACTCCTTCGGTTTTAGAACTTTGCCAACCTGTAATTAAATTGTTAATTTGTTCTGCCCTCGATAATACGTCCAACGATTGCAACGCTACACCATTTAAGAAATAAGAGAACCAATCATGCCACGTACCTTTGCTGCTTATATTGTAAAGTTGTGTATAGTACTCATCTTGCGTAGCTTCGAAAAATGCGCTTAGATATAACAAAGGCGATGATAATAACTTTCTTTCGATAAGGAGTAATGTTATGAGTAGACGTCCAATACGCCCATTGCCGTCCAAGAACGGGTGAATTTCCTCAAATTGATAATGGCATAAAGCTATGTGTATGAGTGGGGGTAGTGTCCTGTCATGTAGGAACTTTTCAAAAGAGTACAGGCAATCCATCAACTCACCTGGTGTTGGTGGCACATATTTTGCTGAGTTTATTTTACACCATGGAACTCCAATCCAGTTCTGCACGCGGCGAAATTCTCCTGGAGTTGCATGAGAACCTCTTACACCTTGCATAAGCCTCCCGTGAATTTCTTTAATCAACTGAAGTGACAGTGGAAGGGACTGTAAACGTTTGAGTCCATAATCAAGCGCTGATATATAATTGTGCACTTCTTGTAAATCATCGGGGTTGCGATCTACATTAGCACCTGCTTCTTGAGCCAAAACTTCACCAAGAGTTGCTTGAGTCCCCTCGATTCTACTTGAAAGGACTGCTTCACGTGCTATGAAGGGCCGCATGAGAAGATGAGGATTAGGCAATTTAGCTCCTTCTCTGGATAACATACCCAAAATATGATCTGCTCTGGAAAGGCTTTTGACTAAATCATTGTCCCATTCAAATTTTGGTGGCAAGGGATTGGGTATAAATGCCTTATAACCATCGAATGCACTAATAACCTTACCTGATGGTGATTCTTTAATATCCATTCATTCAACTCCAGCACACCATTTTTTATAGTATATATTATTTTCAAAAAAGTAAAAAATGAAAATAAGGCTTTATCTTATTTGCGTTGATGAAAATAAGAAACCTCCTTATTTTCGATTTGATGCAAAAATGAAAATAATGATGTGGTAGATGTCATTTAAGTAGCTTGACACTAGAATCCAGTTTTCTTTACAATCCCCTTCGTGAAAGAACAAAAATGCTTATTTGTCACCATAGCCGGTTTACCAAATGCTGGGAAGTCTACGCTGATTAACAGCATTGTAGGTAAGAAGATTGCAATTGTTACTCCCAAAGTGCAAACAACGAGGACGCAAATAAGGGGTATTGCAATACACGATGACACACAAATTGTTTTTACTGATTCTCCGGGGATATTTTCAGCAGAAACGAAACTTGAGAAAACTCTAGTCAGATCTGCATGGTCAGCAATCAGGGGTGATGACATCACTTTGTTGCTGGTTGATGCGAGCAATTATTTAAAAAATATAGAGAGAATCAAAACTATATTTGCGCGGTTGCAGCGCACAAAAGGCAGATGCATTTTGGTTATCAATAAGATTGATCTGGTAAAAAAACCTGAGTTAAAGATGGCGTATGAACATCTGAATTTGCTTTATAGGTTTGAAAGAATTTTTACAATATCCGCATTAAAGAATGATGGACTTTCTGATTTGATAAGTTATTTATCTGAAGTTGCACCAGTGAGTCCTTGGTTTTATAGAGAAGATCAAATAACCGATTCCTCAACGAGTTTTTTATCAGCGGAAATTACGAGGGAAAAATTATTCTTGAATTTGCGTGAAGAATTGCCATATTCTATAGCTGTCATAACTGAACAAATTCAGGAGAAAAAAGATAAGAGTTTGATCATAAAACAGGTCATATTTGTGCTGAGGGATAGTCATAAGAAAATAGTACTAGGAAAAGATGGCAGTAATATTAAAAAAATTGGCATCGAGGCACGTGTTGAGCTGGAGAAGTTATTCGAGTGTAAAGTTCATCTGTTTTTATTCGTGAAAGTGCGGCATTGGACTGACCGTCCTGAGGAGTATATAAGCGATGCTTAATTCTTTATTGGTATTTGATATTGAGACTATACCAGATATAAACTCCTGCAAAAATTTAATCAATATTTGTGATGATAGTAGTGTAGAAGAGAAAAGGGACGCGTTAACAAAATATCACCTCGAGATAACAAATGGACAAAACCCTTTTCTTCGTCAACCTTTCCACCAAATTGTAGTTATCAGTTTTTTACTCTGCAATATAAGCTGCAGAAATGGTTATGAGGTGTTCACACTGCAGGAAATTAGGTCTGGCGGCACACTAAATTCTAGTGAAAAAGAGCTAGTGAAGGGGTTTTTCAATTATATGTCGGAAAAAAGACCAAGGTTAGTTTCATTTAATGGGCGCACTTTTGATATACCAGTGCTGAAATACCGTGCTATGGTTCATGGCATTCAAGCAGAATATTTTCATAAAGCTGGTGATAAGTGGAATAGCTATAATCAAAGATACAGTAGTGATTGGCATTGCGATTTACTTGAATCCCTCTCTGATTTTGGAGCCTCCGCGAGAGTAAAAATGAACGAAGTTTGTGCAGCGCTTAATCTTCCTGGTAAAATTGGGGTTGATGGGTCGCAAGTTATGGGTTTATACGATAGCGGCAAGATGCAAGAGATTCGAGAATATTGCGAAACAGACGTAATTAACACTTACTTAATTTACTTGAGATTCGTGCACCATCAAGGAAGGATCACTACCGAAAGCTATAACAAAAGCGTGGAAGAGCTACTTTTAGAATGCGAAAAGAAAGCACATCTGAAAAATTTTAAAGAAGAATGGGAAATAACTTGTGGCGGAAAGTTTTATATTTGAATCTAGAGGACTGGAATTAAACCCCAGTGTCATTCAAGTAGCCTTTTTTGTCATCCAAGTAGCTGACACACAACTGTACGAACGTTGCAATTTGAGCCTACTAGGGGGATGTCATCCCAGTGCCCAGACACTGGGATCCAGCAAAACTGATCGTAAACAAGAGCACTATACAGCATTTTCAATGAGACTACCAAAAACTGGATGCCAGTGGGCTTTGTTGCATGGCAACTAAAAAACTTAGCGGCTACTGATAAAACTCATTACAAAGCAGCGATTTAACTTTCTTTAGCTTTATTTCTACAATTAAAAAATTTTTCAAGGCTAGTAACATGCGTCCTCCATCTCAATTAAAGAAATTCAGAGATATATTTGCAAAGTTAATTGGTGATGTCAATTCTGATCAGGGTAACTCAATTGAAATCATTGACGAGATAAAAAAGGAATTAAAAAAAGAACTTCCTACTGTATACGAAGAATGGGAAAATAGTGGGTTTGATATAAACTTTAAGTTTAAATTACAAAATGCTGCAAAAAAAATTACAGAAACAACATTATTGCACCTAGCTATTTTCGACCAAATCATCCCATGTACATCAATAATCAGGTACTTATTAGATACAGGGGCTAATCCCAATTTACAGGATTCTGATAATCAAACTCCATTGTATATGGCTGCCATTACTAAAGGAGATAAAAATAAGGAAATAGTAAAGCTATTGCTTGAAAGAGGAGCAGATCCAAATATAGCAGAGTCTTGTGGGCAAACTCCATTACAAGCAGCTTGCATGTTTTATGATAAAAGTTTTAACGTAGAAACAATAAAGCTTTTGCTGAACAGTGGAGGAAATATTAATAAAAAAGATAATGAAAGAAATACCCCTTTACATCAACTTGTTGATACATCTATCGGAATATCTGAAAATTCACCAACCATCTTGAAAGAACAAAGCTTAGAATTAGTAAAGCTTTTCGTAAAACATGGCGCAAGTATTTATACTAGAAATAAGAGTCGTAAAACTCCTAAAGATCTCATTGAAAGTAGGCGCCTTAGTACTTTTTCTATGAATAAAGAGTTGGCAAATTCTATAGAGCAATTTCTAGAAGCACAAGAATCCTCAAGAGAATACCATGGAAAGCTACTTGAATTATTAGAACAAACTAAGGACCTCAAGTTCCTTACTGGAATTATAGATGGAAATGGAGTAATGAGTGAAAAAGGTATTCAACTATGCAGCCAAGCAATACCTGAAATACTTGGAATATCAGGTATAGAGATTGCCGTTAAAGGTACTATTGTTGAAGGTAAGATTGAAAAAGAGTTTTCTCATGGAACAGGATGGCCTATTGTTGATGTTGAAGGTAACACTCTTAAATACCATGATTTATTTAACGGGCTTATTTCTCTCTTGGGAACAAATTCTGTAATTATGAGTCTGCCATATCCAAAACAAAGTTTCCTTGGATGGAAAGTATCTGATTACGTTATAAATAACCAAGAATCTATAAAACGAGAATTTTGGGGTGAGCACGAAATTGATAGTACACCTGAAACAGAGAAAGGTAATGTAACAAGACAACATGTTGCACAAAAAGATCCTGCTGTAAAACAGCATGTTAAGAAAAAAACAAAAGGTAATGCTAATGAAGAAAAAAGAAAAGAGATAAATGATACTAGTTACACAGATAAAAAAACTATGGTAAATGGACGTTCTACTTTTAGTTCTGGTGTTTACCCTCAGAAAGAGGCAAAAGATCCCCCAATATTTTCTAGGAAACAAAAAATTGCAATTGCTATTGGAGTTGTTACTGCACTAGCAACAGCTTTAACCTGTTATTCACTTCAACTACCTGCGCTGGCAATAGTTGCATCTACGTTGATAGCTGGAATTGGTGCATATGTAGTATCAAGTAAGCTCTATGATGTTTCTGTCTGTAACAGTACTGGCCAACAGCCTGGGCTTTAAAATGTAATGTACAACCATTTGCTTTTACAACAAATGGTATCTAAATGTCACCTTATAATGGTGCCTCCAAGTAGCCAGACACTTGCATTCAGAATACTACTTTAATAATAAATATTTAAGGAATTTACCAAATAAGAAAAAAAGCAAAAGAAGCCCCGGTTGGTGGCTAATTATTTATATGTACCTCAAATATCGGCGTTTTTATTCTCAGCGCTACGATTCAGCTACTTTTAAATGCAACTAACCAAAATTGTAGACATTAAGAAATTTACTAAGCAGGAAAAAAAGGCAAAAAAACTCTGAGGCAGCTAGCATTCAAATTCTCCCTTGTCTATTTGACGTTCTATACTGTCTTAAACGACTTATAAGCGCGTTTCAGCTTGAAAACCAGAAGTTTTAAAAAGACGTGAGGTGCACATAGTGCAAAAATTTAAACATGAGACGCCAAATACCCTAAGTTTTTTGTCATTAACCTGCACAGATTGCGAAGATAAACAAATAGCTTCAGTCTCATTATAAGGGTAACGGCGAAAGTTGTCAAGTAAATTTTGCATTTAATCTGTATAGCTACTTGGATAACAGAACTGGTCTTGTTGATTACTTAAACAAACAATTATTGAAATAAACTCTTGATTTGTTTTTTAAGCCTTTTAAGGCAAACTTGTTTACCCGCATGTTCAGAGCGATGACCTGTATTTCTCCTATTGAAGTTGATCAGAGCAAAACCTGTTGCAGCCATATGCTTACACGGACCATAATACACAAATGCAGGACAGGAACACTCTCCACCAAGGAGTGGACCATCGTACCATAGTGTTAAGCTACTTCTACTATATCTAATTAAGCATATTAATAGGTAAATGAATTTTAATATAATCTTATTATACTTATAAATACGCTGTATAGAATGAAAGCATGGAAGATTTTATAACTGCAAGAAGGAAAGATGATGCCGTGATATCTGTTTGTCAGGATAATAGGAGAAAAACTGTATTAATTTCAGGGCTCAATCAAGCTGCAAGGGATTTGTTAAAATACGAGAAAGAGAGTTTACTCAATAAGCCACTAATCAATATTTTAAGTGCAAGAGCAGCTGACGATGTGAGAAATTATTTAGAGTATGCCGAGGATGGATATGATTTACTTGACGTATTGCCTAAAGTGATAGGTTTTTCCTTAATTGACGCTAAAGGAGAGGATATCAAGACAAAAGTGAAAGTTTTCCGCACCATGCAATTCACTAATGACAAGATTAATTATGAGCTGTTGATACGCAACATCAGCCTGCTTCATAAGTTAGGAACATTTAGGGATGAATATTTAATGGGTAAAAAGTACAAAAACCACAACTTATTTGATATACCAGACAATGAATCCTCTACTCTAGAGCTACACGCTATATCAAGTTTCGCTCTGCAACATCAAATTAGTATGGCTGTGGGAGTTATTGGTTTCGATAGTAACTGTGAAGAGACAAACGATGCACTGAAAGTTGTTATAGAGCACTTTCACAAAAATTGCCGCAGTGATGATTTTTTAGGGTATATTGGCAAAAATAAAGTGCTCTTTATCTTATTTAACTGTAATACAGAAGACACACCTAAAGTAATTGATCGTATACATTCTGTTATCAATAAGCAGCTATTAAAACAAAGATTACCCCGTGTGTCAGTAATTTATGGAAGTATAGCTCAGAAACTAGCTGCACAGTACAAAGTTTGATATTTTATGTAAGAAAGTTGTCTTTTGTCTATATTGGATTTAAACTTAAATTTTTATAAAAATTTAAGTTTATTCATGAAGTTGAGATACTGCCTGGTAGCGCTGCTTTCGTTATTATTTTCGCAAAATAGTGCTAACGCTAGGGTAATTCTGGATAAGGGAATATTTTACGCAGAACTGGACGGAAAAATAGATTTGAGGTTTGGCTACGCTTTTAACAAAGATTCTTTCAATATTAAGCCTAAAGACAAGATTTCAAGTCATTCGCACTTGCGCTTTCTTTATTTACAGCAGGTTTATCCAAATACTCAAATGGGATTCAATGTTAAGGTAGGAGTTTCTGGTATCGCAAACCTAAAGGAGTTGGATATAACAAAACTGGGCATGGAAGAATGGTATTTTATCATAAAAAACCGGGGGCTTGGATCAATTGAGTATGGGAAAAGGAGTTTAGTCAGCCAAAGTATGCTGATCAATACTTCAAAAATTTACGTGGCTGCTGGAGGAGTAAATGGTTGGTGGACAAACTACGCAAATCTGCGTGGCAGTAAAGAAAAGGGCATTGGCACTGGATATGACAAAGACAAAGTCTTTTGGGTTAAACCCAATATTTATAGTGATTATAATGGACTAGAGCTGAAATTAAAGCAACCAGCAATAAGCTATACCTCCCCTGAGATTTATAACTTTCAACTCGGGCTTAGTTATGTTCCAGGGAAGAATAACTTACATTATAGCAATCTAGTTGCTGCTGGCCTTTCCTATAAGAATAGTTTGTCGGATGATATAAATTTCACTACTGCTTTAACTGGTGAATTTGCAAGGGAAAATTTAACTGATTGCTCAGATGGAACTTCTGAAGGTTATAAGAGCTGTAACCAGTTGCTGCACTGGAATTTTGGTTTAAACCTGAAACTTTTCGCTTTTGATTGCATTTTCTCATACGGTAATGGCGGTAAATCGGGCAAGAGATATAGTCCTGAAACAACTAATACGTACTATACGAACGCAGGTGTCGCTTACCGCTCTGATTCTCGTAAGTTGAGCTTAACATATTTTAGTAGTGGTCGGGATATTGCAGGCAAAGGTACAAATAAATTAACATCATATGCTCTAAGCCTTGAAAGCTCTCTTTTTATGGGCACTTCATACTATTTCGATATTGTAAAATTTAATGCCGAAGAGCCCATCGAAGAGTCCAAAAACAATTCAGGTTATGTACTTTTGGCTGGGTTGAAGTTGAGTTTTTGATAAATGCATTACAGCAGTTTAGATAGTTTTGCTTTACTTGAAAACCAACTCACTGCATTATGTCCATAGAATATTGCTATATCAAAATATGCTGCAATTGTTAATCTTGCTTGCTGTTATCACTTCAGTTGTATTTTTTGGTCATTTAGTTCCAATAGAAGCGAAAGCCTTTTTGTATTCAGTGAGCTTAAGTATCAAAGAAATTTTGCTATTTATAATGCCTTTTATTGTCTTTGCGTTAATTTTCAGCAGTATTAACAATCTTAAGCAGTCGGCTATAAAGTTTATACTATTACTTGTTATAATGATTTTCTTATCGAATCTAGCTTCAAGTTTAATTGCTTATTCGATTGGGCATTTTGTCCTGCAAAACACTTATTCAATACAAGATATAACATATGAAGAAACAATTGCTCCTTTGTGGTCATTTAAGCTGCCCCTACTCCTTTCTAACTTTCATGCTCTCGCTTATGGATTTGTGTCCAGTTTAATAATGTCTGTTCTGCTGCCAAAAAAAAGCGAAGAGCTCTCGCGAAAAATGTCAGATTTAACTTTGTTTATTCTGAAAGTCTTTTTTATACCAGTCATTCCAGTATTCGTACTTGGGCTTGCTTTAAAAATGCAACATGATCAAGTTCTATCTATAATATTTAAAGATTGCTCAGTAATTTTTGTTATTATAGCATCCGTAACTTACTTTTATGTTTTTCTCTCATACGGAGCAGCAAATTCATTTAAGATCACAGGCTGGATAACTAGTATAAGCAATATGATGCCAGCATTTATTACTGCGATGAGTACAATGTCTAGCAATGCAACCATGCCACTTACTCTTGAAGGAAGCAGAAAAAATGTAAAGCAACCTGATGTAGCATCGTCTGTTATACCAATAACTGCTGGCTTTCATTTAGTAGGTGATTGCTTTTTTATTATAATATTGTCGATGATAATCACTTCTGGTTATGCATTATCCACAACAGATCATGTAACTTTCCTTCTTTATTTTTTGTTATTTAAGTTTGCTATTGCTGCAATTCCGGCAGGAGGAATTGTGGTAATGCTGCCTATTCTTGAAAGGTACCTTAAATTCTCCCCAGAAATGCTCTCGCTGATCACAGCATTATATATAGTGTTTGATCCAATAATAACTTCAGCAAATGTTATGGGCAATGGTGCTTTTGCTATAATGTTTACAAAACTCTACGATAAGCTTAAGTAATGTCCATTCTGGCAATTGATACTGTAGGTGCTGGTAGTTCGGTAGCGATAATTGACCACGATGGCAATTGTTTTGTAGAGCACAATTCCACCTGCAATAGTCATGCAGAAACATTTTTTCAAATTTTGAACACTCTGTTCAATAAGTACGACTATAACTACGATAAAATAGACCATTTAGTGGTGGTAGTTGGACCAGGAAGTTTTACTGGAATTAGAGTTGGTATATCGGCCGCAAAAGGCATAAATCTTGCTACGAATAAACCGTTATACGGAGTGAGTGCACTGGAAGTTCAGGCGTATGCAATATCCTTGCTTTGTGCAAACAGCAAAAAAAATATCAGAGCTATAATCAAAAATGCTCAAGGATTTTACACGCAGTTATTTAATTTCAATTTATTGCCGCTGTCAGAGCCAGTTGCGGCCCAGTGTGTGATAGGTACTGGGACGACAGACAATAACTGCATCACGTATGTGGATTGCAATCTACCAGAGTTAAGTGCTAGCCATGCAGGACTATTGGTCCGTTATAGGCTAGAAAATAAACAAAAATTAAATGGGGTCGACGCTCTATATTTAAATGAGCCCCAGTATATGAAATTATTGTAGTTACCCTTTTGCGTAAGCTCTATCGATTTGACTAAGTCTGTACATCTGATTTGTTATTTCTTCGGCTACTTCTTTTATACTCATATTTGAATTTTCTATTTCTATGGCATTCGGTGGTATAAATAAATTACGAGTCCTAAATTTCTCTATAACACTACTCATGTTAGTAACCTTCCTATTTTCCCTTTGTCTTTTTAATTTAATGCGTTTTTGTAATGTAGGTAGGTCACACTTTAGCACTATAGGAAGAATTCTTGTATTCATTCTCTTACTAAGCTCTACTACTGAGTTATACATCCTTATATTGTAGTCGTTATTTTTCATCAATTCATCGATAAATATGTAATTTTTTGAATGAATTGGATAGGCTTCTATTGCCTGAAACATAATTTGTGCAACGTTATATATTCTATCTTGGACTTCTTTAGGGATTTGGTCATATTCAAAGATATTATCATATATAGAGCGGATTTGAGTATTGTTGGAAAAGTTGCTGTTTACAATCAGTGCACCTATCATATTAGATAATTCTATTGCTGTAGAAAGCTTGCCACTCCCTGAAAAGCCGATAATATATACGAAAACTCCTGTTACCCGTTCCTTTGTATTAATGTTTATCATATTATTTATAATGTTAAAATCTATATTCATAATAACATGAAACTTAAACTTTAAAACATTTGAAACATTATATAGAAAAATTATTTTTACAGTTAAGATATTATGTAATTCAGGACATAAATTCTGTACAGGTTCCATAGATTATGTGATAGCGAATTGTTTACTTAAAAATTAACAATTCCTCTTCCTAATTTACCTCCAAACTAAAAGTATGAGTTTACTACGAGCCTGTTTTCTTGTATAAACCTTCAGAAGATCTTAGCTGAAAATTGTGTTGTTGACAAAAAGCGAGGTAAAAAAGGACTTAGCCTATGCCTATCAGATTTTATCTCACTTGGGACTGGATGACCATACGTATACTCACCTATCGGTGCGTTCTGAGGATCAAAAGTCGTTTTATATTTATCCATTTGGGATACGCTTTAACGAAGTGAATGAAAATTCATTGATGAAAGTGTCATTTGATGGAGATGTTATTGAGGGCAAAGAATATCAATATAATAAAACTGGTTATATAATCCACGGCTTTATTTATCAAGCAAGAAAAGATATTCAAGCAATTTTTCATTTGCATACACCTTCTATTGTGGCAGTTTCCTCCCTCAAAGATGGGTTACTTCCAACGAGTCAATGGGCACTGCACTTTTATAATAAGGTATCTTACCATGATTATAATTCCCTGGCGCTTGATGATACAGAAGGAAAAAGACTAATAGCTGATCTGAAAGAAAATTTTGTGATGTTAATGCGCAATCATGGGTCTATAACGTGTGGTCGGACTATACAAGAAGCAATGTTTTATACATATCACTTAGAGCAAGCGTGCAAGACTCAATGTTTAACATTAGCGATGAATAGGGAATTATCAATTCCAAGTGAAGAAATTTGCTCAAAAGCTGTAAAGGATCTTTTGTCTTTCGAAAACAATCTTGGTGAGCGAGATTGGCACGCATGGGTTAGACTAATTAAAAGTAAGTTGTAAGAGGCCCTTCGCACTCTTCCCAGTGCCCTCTCTTCTTGTCATCTCAACCCCTATGATATCATCCAAGTAGTACCACGGAGATCTCGTATTACTTAAAAATTCAAGCAATTTAAGAGCATACAAAAAACGCCAATATGATATAAGTTGTCTTTTTTCTGCTTAGTTTAGGGGTTATGCAAGAAATCTATTATTTTTTAACACAGTTAACATCTTGACTTTATCTAGTTAATATTTCAAATTGTAGAAAACAGAAAGTTCTATGGCAACAAGTCTACTACAAGGCAAAAAGGGATTAATAACTGGAATAACAAACAAGAGGTCGATAGCGTATGGCATAGCAAAAACTCTCTCAGAGCACGGAGCAGAACTTGCAATCACTTATCAAAACGAAATGGTAAGGGAGAGATTGTCATCGGTAGCAGCTGAGCTAAATGTGGAGTTAGTACTAAATTGTGATGTTGCAAATGAGGAAACCATAGATGAGGTTTTTAAGATAATAGAAAAAAAATGGGGTACTCTTGATTTTTTGGTACACGCAATCGCATTCTCTGACAAGAATGAACTCGGTGGTAAATATGTTAACACGTCACTGAGCAACTTCCTCAACGCAATGCATATATCATGCTATTCTTTTACTGCTCTAGCGCAAAGAGCTGAAAAGATAATGCCAAACGGTGGTAATTTACTCACTTTATCTTACTATGGTGCTGAAAAAGTTATGCCAAATTATAATGTTATGGGCCTATGTAAAGCGGCACTCGAAGCAAGTGTAAGATATATAGCATGCGACCTTGGACCGCAAAATATCAGAGTGAATGCCATTTCTGCTGGTCCAATTAGAACTTTAGCATCTTCTGGAATAAGCAATTTTCACTTCATATCAGAATGGAACAGAAATAATTCTCCACTAAGGCGCAACACTACAATAGAAGACGTTGGAAAAGCAGCACTGTATTTGCTAAGTGACTTAAGTAGCGGCACCACTGGGGAAGTTTTACATGTTGATTCAGGGTATAACGTGGTAGGGATGAAAGCAATTGATTAGTTCAAAGTTGAGTGTGAGAAAAAAGCCTTTCTAAAACTGGTAATATGATTTATAGTTGATAATGCAGTGTTTAAATACTTTATGCTCAAGAAATTAGCTTGGTATTGGTCCTTTGTAGAATTAATTAAAGGGTTTATTATTACGCTTAGGTATGCGTTTAAACCAAAGGTGACACTTAGGTACCCTATGGAGAAGGGACCTCTAAGTCCAAGATTTCGTGGTGAGCATGCGTTGCGTAGATATTCAAACGGCGAAGAACGATGCATAGCTTGTAAACTATGTGAAGTTATCTGCCCTGCCCAAGCGATAGTTATTGAAGCAGAAGAAAGAGAAGATGGCAGCCGTCGCACTACGCGTTATGATATTGACATGACGAAGTGCATATATTGTGGGCTTTGCCAGGAGGCATGTCCGGTCGATGCAATTGTCGAGGGCCCTAATTTTGAGTTCGCAACAGAAACTAGGGAGGAGCTAATGTACAACAAAGAAAAGTTATTGCGTAATGGTGACATTTGGGAAGAAGCAATTGCACTCAGATTGAAAAAGGATAGGTCATATCACTAATGTTAAGAATTTATAATATTAAACCTCTGTTATTCCGGTATTCTTTCGTGTCATCCAAGTAGCTCCACTTCCTGTCATGTCAGTGCCTTCTCCTGTCATCCCAGTGCGTGACACACAACTGTACAAACATTGCAATTAGCAGGTAATTTGCGTAACAGACGGTGTCATCCCAGTGCTCCGACACTGGGATCCAGTTTTCCATAAAAATGGTGCATTTTAACATAACTTTTATGCCCACTAGCCTAATAAAGTTCCTGGATTCCAGCGTCACGTGCTGGAATGACACCACTTGTTGTAAAAACAAATGTTCGTTCATAGATTGCAACTAGCTATAAATATTTAAGAAATTTACCAAGCGAGAAAAAAAGCAAAAGAAACCCCGTGGTGGCTAATTATTTACTTTTGTGTCGAAATGTTGGCGTTTTTTTATCCTAAACGCTTAATAAGTGCGACTTAGCTGCTTTTTAATGCAACTTAACCTTAGCCATAAACGTTTAAGAAACTCACTAAGCAGAAAAAAAGCAAAAGAAACCCCGAGTAGCTAGTTATTCACTATCTATCTTATGATATTGGCGTTTTTGATGTCTTAAACGACTTATAAGCGCGTTTGAGCTTGTATAGGTAAAAAACCAGAAGTTTTAAAAAGACATGCAGTGCACATAGTGCGAAAAATTAAACATGAGACGCCAAATATGCTAAGTTTTTTTCTCATTTAATCTGCACAGACTGAAGATAAATAATAGTTTCAGTCTCATTATAAGGGTAACGGCGGGAGTTGTCAAGTAGTTTTTTCGCACATGTCAAAGCTAGCTTTTTATGCAAGAAATCTGATGTTGTTCTGACGCACCTATGTGATATTTGATAACTCCTCTTTTACAAACTTCATGTCACACAATATAGAGATTGTGGAAAGAGTTTGTTCTTGGTATCATGTTATACCTATAGAATTCTAGCACCGTATGAACTTTAAATCGGTCGTTTTATGTATACTAGATGGCTGGGGAAATGGAATAGAGAATAGTGAATATAATGCTATTAGCAATGCAAATCCACCCTGTTGGCAGTATATTAGCTCTAATTACCCAAAATGCAGTTTATCTGCCTGTGGAGCCGATGTTGGGCTACCAGATGGCCAAATAGGCAATTCAGAAGTTGGCCATATGAATATTGGCAGTGGCAGAGTAGTGATGCAAAGCCTACAGCGCATTAATCAAGAAATAGGAACAATAGAAAGCAATGCAAATCTACAAAACTTTATTGGCAATTTAAAAAGTAAGCATGGCGTATGCCATATAATGGGACTAGTGTCAGACGGTGGTGTTCATTCGCATCAAAAACATATTTCAACTCTAGCAAATAAAATATCGCAACACGGAATTAAAGTTGTGATACATGCATTTTTAGATGGCAGAGATACATCGCCAAATTCGGGGAAAAAATGCATTCAAGAATTTGAAGAGAGTATAAAGGGCAATGACATAAGAATTGCTACTGTCTCTGGACGCTATTACGCTATGGACCGTGATAACAGGTGGGAAAGAACAATTGAAGCTTACGAAGCTATTGCATTTGCAAAGGCACCTTGTTACGATAGCGTGATGTCGTTGATTGATAATAACTACCAAAACAACATAACTGATGAGTTTATCAGACCTGCAGTGATAGGTAACTATCAAGGTATAAAGCCAGAAGATGGAGTGTTACTGGCTAACTTTCGTGCCGATCGAATGATACAATTGGCGAGTATTTTGCTTGGTAAAACAGACTACATTGAAGTAGCAAAATTCTCTTCAATTTTAAGTATGATGCAATACAAAGCGGACTTAAAAATTCCCTGTCTTTTTCCTCCTACATCTTTCACTAATACTCTAGGACAGGCAATAGCGGATAATAAATTACAACAGTTGCGTATTGCTGAAACTGAAAAATACGCTCATGTAACTTTCTTTTTCAATTGCGGCAAAGAAGAACCTTTTCCTGGTGAAGAAAGAATTCTCATTCCCTCACCAAAAGTCAAAACTTATGATTTGCAGCCTGAAATGTCAGCCTTTGAGCTCACAGAAAAGCTTGTAGAAAAAATTTATTCCCAAGAATTTGCACTGATAGTTGTAAATTACGCTAATCCCGATATGGTAGGTCATACGGGTAACATGAAAGCAGCTCAGAAGGCTGTGCTAGCTATAGATAATTGCCTTATGAAAGTGCTCAATGCTGTTAAAGAAGTAGGTAACACTGTGCTCATTGTTACGGCAGATCACGGTAATGTTGAGTGCATGTTCGATGAAGAAAACAACACACCCCATACAGCACATACTTTGAATACAGTTCCATTCATCGTATGCTTTGATTCTTATAACAATCTGAAGCTGAGAGATGGAAAGTTATCTGATATCGCTCCCACTATTTTACAGTTACTTGGAATTAAAAAACCAGACGAAATAACAGGTAGTTCATTGATTGTATAAGCAGCTAGTACGCTTTATGTTATTATAATTCTACTGCCGGGGATTGATTTGCATTTGGAAATAAAACACTGTGTAAAGCAGATAGCATATCTATTTGCTGCTCTAAATGACCATGCTCTGCTTCCACATTAGAGTACCGAATATTGTTCTCTCCAGCATATACAGATAAAGAACCATCGTCTTCAACTGCTTTGTTGTTTTGCAATATTATATTAAAAACTTCCTTCTGTTTTAAAGCCTCAAACCAATCTTCAACTGTCATGTAGAAAAACTCACCCGTTCCGCTTTCTGGACATACTTCTGGATAAATCTTCAGTACATCACGGGAAAGTGGTGGAGAAAAATAGCTTTTGAATGAGTAGCTAGGAGAGTTGTAGTTATTATGCAGAGCGATGACATGATCTTGACCAGGAAGCAAAAAACCTAAAATTTCTTCTGCAAAATTTCTAACTGCCTTCAAAGCACCTTCTGAGAAATTGCCAAATTTTTTTAAACTAGCCTCTGCACCCACGTCGTCAAATATACGATTGGGATCAAACTCATACTTTTCCCCATTTAAATTAAATTCTACATTACGTGAAGTACCATCGCCATGAATAATGTACAACATTCTACCGCCAAATTGTTGGATTATGCGCTTGCCGGCTTCTTTTGAAGTTACTTCATTTTGATGCACGTTAATAAAATTAATTCCACTTATGTCATCACTTTCAATAAAAAGTTTAACTGTGGTATCACCTAATGTTAGGTTGAACTCTTTAGTGTTAATATTTGCCATACCTCTTACCCTCCCTTAATTGGTAGAACTAACAATCAACTTTATTTGTGCTAGCTATACGCTTTAACTTAAACTAACTTCTAGATTTTCCGCTGTCAACACTAACGATTCATTAAGAAAACTATCAATATCACCAACACTATTTATATTTTTCGTAATGATGGATTGATCAATTCTTTTAACTAGATTAGATAAAACTTTGTTAGGTCCAATTTCAACGAATTTGTTAACGTCACGGTTTACCATATATAAAACCATCTCTCTCCACCTTACTTTGCTTATAATCTGTTTAGCGAGCAAAGCTCTTATTATTTCTGGGTCACTTTCTTCTTTGGCTGTAACATTTGATACAAAGGGAATTAAAGGTCGAGTTATTGTAATGTTTTCCAAAAATTCCAAGAGTTTTTCATCAGCGGGTTTCATAAGAGATGAATGAAAAGGCCCACTAACTTGCAATTTAATTAGTTTCCTCACACTTGAGTTTTTGAATAAATCGGGTAACATTTCAAGAGCTTCCGCAGTGCCGCTTACCACTACCTGTCCACCGCCATTATCGTTTGCAACTTCACAAACCCCGTCAATTTGGGCTGATTCTAATACATCTTCTACTTCTCTTATCTCTGCTCCAAGCAATGCAACCATTCCGCCTTTACATTTCAGAGAGGCTTCATGCATCGCTTCACCACGAACTTTCAGCAATTTGACCGCAGATTCAAGAGTCAATGCTCCTGCAGCACATAGTGCTGTATACTCGCCAACTGAATGCCCACAAACATACTGAACGTTGCAATCAGAGAAAAGAGATCTGCCAAACACATGCTCCATAACACGTAGCGTTGCAATTGACACTGCCATTATAGCTGGCTGAGCATTTTCTGTGATGGTCAATTCTTCAATAGGGCCGTCAAAAATTAAACTAGATAACTTTCTACTTAGTACACTATCTACTTCATTAAATACCTGTCTTGCAACAGAGAACTCACTATATAAGCTCCTTCCCATTCCTACAAACTGAGAGCCCTGACCAGGGAAAGCAAAAATCATAATAATTATTATTTATTCTTCATTAAGTATACTACTTTATTTATTTTTTGTCAATATTTTAGAATAATAATTGACTTAGTGAATCGAATCCACTAGAATATTAACTAACTAGAAGTTTGTAGGTAGCAATGGCAGAAATTGATTATCATAAGATTACTATAATCATGACAAATGGTCAAGAGTTTGAAACTCGTTCCACTTATGGAAAGGAAGGTGATAAGGTAAAACTTGATAGAGATCCTCTAACCCACCCTGCATGGACTGGAAGTTTGACAAGTGGATCGGCAAGCAAAACTAGCAAAATAGCTAAGTTTAATGATAAATATGGAGATATCTTCTAGTTTTTGCTTCTTTCTGGGTGAAGCATGCATAAATATAAAAATATAGCTTACGTTGCTTCTGAGTCACCAAAATCGCAGGAAGTATCCAAGCTGTTACAAAAATTTAATTTTACCAATATAACAGAGGAAAATAAATCCGAAATTGATCTACTTATAGTTGTTGGCGGTGATGGCTTCATGCTACGCACTCTGCATAATTACATGATAGGAAATAAAAATATACATGTATATGGAGTAAATACTGGTAACGTTGGATTTTTGATGAATAAGTGTTTTAGCCGTAGCGAAGATCTAATTGATAACATAGAATACGCAACCCCAACCCAGCTCACTTTGTTAAAAATGGAAGCTACAGACATAGGTGGCAAAAAATACCATTACATAGCGTTAAATGAGGTATATGTCTTTAGAAAAGCGAATCAAATAGTAGAAATGAATATTACTATCAATGACAAGCTAAAAGTAGAAAAATTTAGAGGGGATGGAATAATATTGTCTACCCCAACCGGTAGCACCGCATATAACTTTTCTGCCGGAGGCCCAATCTTACCATTAAACTCAAACTTACTTGCACTGACCTCTATTAATAGCTATCACCCAAGGCATTGGAACGGAGCATTAATCTCAAGTGATACAGTAGTGCAAATTGACATTAACGACGTGGAAAATCGTCCAGCACTTGTAGTATCAGATTACAAAGAGTTTCACCACATATCACAGATAAAAATGCAGAAAGACCATGAGAACACAGTAACTCTACTTTTTGACAAAGATTATTCACTAGACGAAAGAATCTTTGATAGGCAGTTCTTATACTAAATTTTCATATTTATTCTTAAATTAGTATTTACTGCATCTTAACAACTATAGTGTAATCAACACAGCATAGTAATTAATTTCGGAGAGTAATATGCCAGGATCATTCACAGGAAGATCAACTACTGATAGTGGAGTAGATAATCAAAGCTTGAAAAAGTCAGCTTCTCAAGAGACAGTATTTGATAAACCTTGGGATAGTTATGATATTGGTAACCAAGAGAAGACAAACAGATTTTGGCAAAAGACGAAATATCTGATGATGAAGAAGAAAGTTATAGTGCCTTTCGTAGGTTTTGCTACGATGTGTTGTACTATGGCAATCGCCTTGAGTGTGCAACAAAAAGGATTTATTGGATTCATTGGCAGCGTAAATCCTGTTACTATATTTGGCGGGGTATTAGCCTCTTGTTTAGTCTTGGGAATTATGTGGGAACTTATACAAGCAGTTCGTACTAAGGAGCATAAGATTAAAGAAAGAGATACTCAAAAAGTTTTAAACGAGGTACTAAATACACTTCCAGAAGACAAATGCATCAAGTCTTTGATATTAAAATATAGTAACGGTAACCGCATTTATTTTACGTTTCATTCTCTTCAAGGACAAGAAAAAAATAATGCGAGCATTGTAGAACTTATAGGACAGCCAATCTGTTACAAGAGTAAAGTAAATTCATTAGTCAATGATAGACTATGGCTTCCTATTTTAAGCACAGTTCTTATTACTGGAAGCATAACCTTCCCTTTAACACTATATTCAACAGGTGGTTTGAGTAATATAGTAAATTTATATACAAATCCTACCATTTACTGGCCAGTCATTGCAATTTCATGTACTCTACTGCTTTTCACTGTAGTTTGTGCCCTTCATCATTGGAACAAAACTGATTTTAAAGATTATTTGTTATTACATAAACAAGATGCTAGCAGTGAAAAACTTAATGAAACATTTATCGAAGTTGTGAAAGAAAGTCAGAAGGAGATTAGTTCAAAGTTGTTACAAGCAACGAACAGACAAAGTCTGTTAAACCCTGAAAGAAACTCCACTACTTCTGTTTTTAGCAGTCTTGAAGTATAATTTTGTGGAAGCGCTTTTGCAGTTATAACCGACCAGCACAATGGTGCCTTAAGTGCCCGTATACAAGCATGGTTTTGGAAGGAACGGTTAAACCATTGATGGAGTCCTTGTAGACTACCTCGTTTAGAAGATTGTATAATCTAACCGCTCCAAGCTAAAGTGCTTCTACATTATAAATTATATAGGGGGAACTTGATATGGCAAAAATAAAAAGTAAATTAGAAGTAATGAATCCTGATGCAGCGGGAATAGATGTCGGTTCATCTGTACATTATGTATGTGTACCAGAAGGAAAAGATGAACAACGCATTCAGAAATTTGGCTGCTTCACTAAAGACCTTCATAATTTAGCACGATGGTTGAAAAAGTGTAAAGTTACAACTGTAGCTATGGAATCAACAGGAGTGTATTGGATAGCATTATTTCAAATACTTGAGTCATATGAACTTGAGGTAAAGTTGGTAAATGCAAGGCATGTAAAGAATGTACCCGGTAGGAAGTCTGACGTTCAAGATTGTCAATGGCTCCAACAGTTGCACAGCTATGGATTGCTTCATGGATCATTTAGGCCGGATAATCAGATGTGTGTATTGCGTAGTTACGTGTGGCAACGTAAAAATCTTACTGAAAGTGCATCTACACATGTTCTGCGTATGCAAAAGGCGTTAATTCAAATGAATGTTCAACTGCATAAAGTCATAAGAGATATTACTGGGGTAACTGGTATGAAAATTATCAAGGCTATAATTGAAGGCGAAAGAGATCCTGAAAAATTGGCCGAATTCAGGGATGCGCGAATAAAAAATGATCAGTCTACTATAGCAAAAGCGTTAGCTGGTGACTACAGAGAGGAACACTTATTCACGCTAAAGCAAGAATTTGAACTATATAATATTTATCAAGAAAAAATAGCAGAATGTGATAGAAATATTGAGGCCTATTACAAAACGTTTGAAACAAAATCTGGCGAAAGTAAACAGCCGAGTAAGGAAAAGAATAAGAATAGCAAAAGTAAGCCAAACTTTGCTTTGCATGAGGAACTGCACCGAATAACTGGTATGGATTTCACTAAAGTTCCAGGACTTGATGTAGTAACCATACAAACAATAATTTCAGAAACAGGTATAAACCCAAATAGATGGCGGACAGAAAAACACTTTTCATCGTGGTTAGGACTCAGCCCTGCTAATAAAATCACAGGGGAAAAAGTGTTTAGTACAAGAACGCGTAAAGTCATTAATCGTGCTGCGAATGCGTTTCGAATGGCTGCTCACTGTGTGTCAAGAAGCAACAGTGGAATAGGTGCATATTGTAGAAGATTAAAGAAACGGCTAGGAGCACCAAAAGCGATTACTGCTACGGCAAGGAAATTGGCATGTATCTTCTACAGTATGTTAAAGTATGGACAAGAGTATGTTGAGAGAGGGATTGACTACTATGAGAAACTGTATAAGGAGAGAGTATTGAAGAATTTAAGCAAAAAGGCCAGTGAACTTGGTTATACTTTAATAAAAAAACAGGAACTAATAGAGGGAGTTTGTTAGAAGTAGTTGCTGAACCATGTGGTCATCCAGATATTACTTATATTGTTAATTAAATTATGGAAAACATATTTTCTGGCTTGCACTTCTTTTCATCACTATCCTAGTACTGCAAACTGGGATAGTGCAACATTTTGAAGATTTACACTTGCCAAGACCTTGCCATTTGGATATTTCTAACTAAGAGAAACTATTGTATTCAATATGAAAAGAGCTTTAATATTCACATTTCTAATAGCAGTTGTATTAATAGTCGTTACTTATTTGTACAAGAACAGCGAAACTGACAATTCACAAGTGGTGAATGTTTATTCATCACGTAAAGAGGAGTTAGTACGCACTTTATTTGACGAATTCACAAAAGATACGGGCATCAAGGTACGTTATATTATTGATGATTATTCTCAGCTGCTCTCACGCATGGAAAATGGTGGTGAAGCTGACTTATTTTTGACTGCAGATGCAGTGAGTTTGATTTTAGCAAAAAAAAGAGACCTTCTGTCCCAAGTAGATTCAGAGGTTTTAAAAAATGCTATACCTGCAAAATTTAGAGATAATGAAGATTATTGGTTTGGCCTCACAAAAAGAACTAGAATATTGGTTTATAATAAAGAATCAGTAGATCCTAAAGATTTAAGTACTTATGAAGATTTAGCAAATGAAAAGTGGAAAGGAAAAATATTAGTGCGTTCTTCCACAAGTCCATATAACCGATCATTGATTGCTTTTATGATTGCAAACGAGGGTTTTGAAAAGGCAAAAGAATGGGTCTGTGGAATTGTGAGCAATATGGCAAGAAAACCAAGTGGTGGTGATACTGACCAAATCCACGCTGTAGCTGCTGGTGAAGGAGATGTTGCAATAGTAAATAGCTATTATTTTGCAAGGATTCTTTCGTCAGGGCATGGAAATAAAAGGAATGTTATAGACAAGCTAGGGGTTTTCTTCCCTAATCAAAATGATAATGGCGTAATGGTGAATATTATTGGGGCAGCGGTAACAAGAAACGCAAAAAACAGAAAAAATGCTATAACTTTGCTGGAATTTTTAGTAAGCAAGCAAGCTCAAGAACTATATGCTAAAAAAAATCAAGAATATCCTATTGTTGAAAATGTTGAAGCTTCTGACATATTAAAATCTTGGGGGAGTTACCCACAAAGTGACTTGCCCCTCAGCAAACTTGAAGAACACCTGCTCGAAGCTGTTATGATAGCTGACGAGTGTAAATGGAAGTAATGCCCAGCGCTTGGTAACGCTGGGGTGAAAGGTTTATGCTAATGAGTTCTAGCACTTTTCTCTTTGTTTTCTCTTCTTCGCAACTCAGCTTCAACTTTGCTGTCTTTAGCTGACTGTTCTGCACCAACTTCCTTCTCATCACCCTCTAACTTCACCCCAGGAGAGTAGACAGGATTGTCAAAACTATGTATTGGCTTGTCTTCTTTTTCAACTTCTTTCCCAGAGCTTTTCATCTTATCTACTGCCCATTTTCCTGCATCTAATATGCCCTTTCCTGCAGCACTTAGTACGTCATAACTTGCATCTAGTATCTTTTCTGCCCCTTGAATGAGCTTACCACCTGATATCCCATCAACAACCATAAGGCCTATAGCAATTATACCACCAATTGGTCCTCCAAGCAGAAAACCAACTGCAATAGTACTAATTCTTATCACAATAGTGCCAGCTTTAGATAAGAGTTTCTCTAAACGACCTGGCTTTGCATTCTCTTTGCTGCTTTCTTCATCTTCAATTCTATTATTCTTCCTATAATTACCATATGCTAAAGTTCCAATAACTGTACCAGCAACAGGACCAACAATTGGAATAGCAAAAGCAGCAACTGTGAGCGCCGTTCTCCACGGCACGTAATCTAGTATTTTGCTTCCTAGGCTAGTTTTCTCATCTTTCTTTTCAGTTTTCGCAACCATTTCCAACCTCACTTACTATTAACATACTAACCATAATAAAACCAGAGTACTAATTATCAGTTAATACCAGTTTTTGTTTTAATGCAATGCCTATTTAGGCTTAGCTAAAATAATTGTCATGGAGGGGACTTATTGAAAAAAAAGTAATAAAGAGGTAGAATGAGTTGAATGGCAATTATACAATAAAAAGAAATTATGAGCAATAGAAAGAATCTGCTAAGCATACAGGATCTCACAATCAACGATGTAGAAAATATAATTAAGTTAGCTGGTCAATACCTGAAAAATGAAGCTGCAAATGAGCATATCTTAGAAAACAAGACAGTAATAAATCTATTTTTTGAAGATTCAACGCGTACGCTTGCCTCTTTTGAAATAGCGGCAAAAAGTCTTGGAGCAAATGTTATAACTCTGCCGATAAAATCTTCTTCTATTAATAAAGGAGAAAATTTGAAAGATATGGTAAAAACGTTAAATGCAATGAATCCTGACTATATAGTAATCAGGCAAAAAAACAGCGGTATTTTGAATATGCTAGCCGAGCATGTTAGCTGCTCGCTAATCAATGCAGGTGATGGAAGCAGTGAGCATCCAACTCAGGCCCTTGCAGACTATTTTGTAATCAGTAGTTATAAGAAGCAAATAAAAGATCTCAAAATTGTGATATGCGGAGATATTTTGCACAGCAGAGTTGCAAGATCGAATATAAGATTACTAAAAATGTTTGGAACAAAAATATGCTTGGTTGCACCACCAACTTTGATTTGTAGACATTTTCCTGAAGTAAATTCAGTCCATTATTCGCTAATTGAAGGCATAAAGGATGCCGATGTAATTATGCTTTTGAGGTTGCAAAAAGAGCGCATGAATAATAGTTGTTTTGTTCCTTCAGAGAGAGAATATTTTCATTTGTATGGGCTTGATTCACGAAAGTTATCGTGTGCAAAACCAAATGCGATTGTTATGCATCCAGGGCCAATAAACAGAGGGATTGAGATCAGCAGTGATATAGCAGATTGTGTTATTTTACAGCAGGTGGAATTCGGATTGGCAATACGCAAGGCAGTGCTGCATTATTATATTCCTTGCTAATATCAAAAAAATGTGTAATCCTGTAAAGCTTATACCTGGTTTAGTATAATAACCTCACACACATGAGGGCTGCTGTTTTAATGCAGCAGCCCTTTATGTGTATTAACCCACGTTAAACGAGTTATGATCGTGGTAAGCGTAATCGCCTGCACAGTTAAATATTTCTCCTAAACCATTCTCTAGATAAACGTTATATTCATTATGTTGATCTGAAAATGAAGCGCTATCTTGCGTTTCTAAACTGACACCACTTGTGTCTGACAGCAACTCATAGTTTAAGTTATCTATTTTTGTAATACTACTTATTACCTTGCCCTCTTTATTAGATATAGCTAAGTCATAATGATCGCCATCTTTCATTATCTTGATGGACACCTTATCTTCAGGCAACGCTATACACTTCTTCGTATCGCTATCGCGAATTACAAATTTGCCTTTTTCAAAATAATATTTGTCTTCTGGCAAAGCACCAACCTTATATCCCGATTCGGCCAATTTATGCCAAAACTTTAACACAGATTGCTTTTCTGCTCCTTCGGCTTTATCATACAAGGCTTTCACGTCATAATAATCTATGGTCACGTTTGCCTTATGCTTTTCTTCCGAGACTTGATCAGAGCTCTTTTCTATTTTCAAGATTGTGTCTTTCAACACCACTTGTTCTTGCTCTTCTTCTACTAAAGCTGACCTTTTTGCCCTTGTTAGAATTTGTGGCTGATCAGATTGCATTTCATCATTATCGTTTGATGCAGTGCTTCCTTCAGCAGCTTGAGCAACAACATCAGTAGTACTATGACTCATGTGTGGCGCATCGACTTCTGTCTCAGTTTTGCTTACGCTTGCCTGTTCTTTTGAACTTTCGGTTTGTTTCTCTCTTGTAAATATTCTCTGATAATCGGTGTAGCCTTTATCAGTATCACCGAGATCACCACTACCTTGGTCGAAAGTTATTTTTCTACTTCCATTTCCCATATCCTCAATTTCAACCTGAGGAGAAACGGATGCCAGGAAATCGCTATAACTGTAGTTGTAGTCAGCAGAAAAGAATATTTCTCCTTTGAAATTATGGAAGTTATTAGATAACATTCCAATCTCTTCACCAGTATCATTATCAAATAGTTTTACCTTAGTGAAATATGTTTGACCGTTTATTCTAAGTACTTCACCTTTGGAGTTTTTTTGTATATGGTAATCGTTTGGATCGTACTTAATAGCAAAAAGCTTACCAGTGTTGTATTTATCAAAATTTACAAGGCCTATATTGACATGCTTATGGGAATAATCCCTCTTTTCGTATTCATGTGCAAATATTGGATCTATATACTTATATTCATCTGGTATACCGTTATATTCGTTGCCATGGGCATCAGCTGGCACCAATTTATATCCGGCATCCTTCGGTACTAATTTTAGATGAGTAATACTTTTTGGTAGTTGAAATCTTACGTTTGCTCCATGGTCATGAATAAATAGGTCGCCTTCCTCGCTAATGTAAAAACCCATATTTTTGAATTCATATAAGCGCTCGCCTCCTTGTTTCACGACAGCTTCGTGTACATCGTCGTCTGTCCTATCGGTTCCCTTATTGTCCAACAACCTTCCTTTTTCCACGATTACTCCATTTTCTCTTTGCTCATTAGAATATTGAGCATGCTTTGAATCCTGATGATCCAAAATTTTGGTGCCCCTAAGGAGTAAAGGATCTAAATCCCCTTGAATATGTCCAACACTAGGATGCAACAATTCATTTTCGTGTAAATGTGCTTCATCGAAGTATTCATCACGTTCAACTGTTCTGCCATCTACCAGGGAAGCTTTATAATGACCATTTTCTTTTGTAACTGCCATATAAGCACCGCCTTCATATCGAGTATTCAAGTTGTGCAACATATCTTCAAAGAAAAAAGTTTCTTTAGTTTGGCCTTCAACTTGCTTAAAGAATCCTGATTCACTCAATAATTCTCCAAGCTTTGTCTCCCCCTCGTATATGGACAGCGCACCCATATTTCCTTGACCAAGAGCTTTTATAGAGAAAATCTTACCTTCCTGCAGATCAATATGAGCACCTCTGATCAAGCTTGGATTGATATTGACCAACTCATCTAATATTTTTGCTACCTGTGGATTATCTTTAATCTCATCAACTGCTTTATTTTTTAGTTGATTAAACTTTGAAAATGCTGATCTGTACTTTGTATTTTCCTCATCACGTAACTTTTCAATATCAATTTCTCCTCTATGATACTTTTGATACATTTCACCACGTTCTTTATTCAAACTATCAAATTTGTCTACCTGACTCTTAATTTCTGTATCATATTTCGATAGTATTCTGAAAGCCTGATTTTTATACTCTTGACTGTTTCGATACTCCTCATTACCTTGTTGATTAGAGTAAGTGAGTTTGGTTTGCCCGTCAGGAGTTTTTATTACCTTTAAGAAGTGATATTTCTTTGATATATCGAGATTATCATTTGTTGCCCTGTTAACAGCACGAGCAACATCATAAAATGCAACATGTTCTACAGGAGAGAAATTTCCAACCTCTTCTCCATCCATTGTTTTTATGTCAGCTCTATAGTAGGATACATTTTTAATTTCTTTATCCACTATTTCTTGACCAGTTGCTATAAAATCCCCTTTTGTAACTTGCAGGGCATTGATTTTCTCCATTGCAGTGTCTGTATTATTTTCAGCAACCCAGCCCTTGAAAGCATCATCTTGACCTTTTATTTGAGAGAGCAAGTCTTCTGACTTATGTGATTCACCTTTGCGCAAAGCTTCTAGATAGTTCAATAATAAACTAGGTTCTTTTTCCTGTAAGTACATTACCAACGCATGACCAGTTCTATAAACTAGATCTTCTGAATATTGTAATTTTAAAATATCTTTTAGATAGTCTACAAATGAACTAGGTTCTTTTTCCTGTAAGTACATTACCAGCTCATGACTTATTCTGTAAATCTGGTTATCTGCTTTGCTATCCTCTGGATTTTTTAACTTTGGAATATCTTCTAACTCCAGACCTAGACTTTCTAGTGGGGCTTTTAGCGAAATAGGGTTTTCTTTCTGTAAGTACGTTACTAACTCATGACCTATTCTGTAAACTAGGCTGTCCGCTTTATTGTTCTCTGAATATTTTGATTTTAAAACATCATCTAACTTCAAACTCCCTAAGCACTTTTGCAATACATTAGGGTCTTTTTCCTTCAAATACATTACAACCTTGTGGCCTACTCTATACGTTGAGATACTCATCTCGCTGTCTTTTGAATATTGTAATTTTGAAATATCTTCTAACTTCAGATCAGCATTTGTTAGATATTCTTCCAGTACATTAAGGTCTTTTTCCTTTAAATACATTACCAACCCATGACCTACTCTGTAAATCAGGTTATCTACGTTACCTTCCCCTATTGGATATTCTAACCTTTGAATATCTTCTAAATTCAAATTTAAATAACTGAGTTGTTTTTCTAATAAATTAAGATCTTTTTTCTCTGAGTACGTTACGAATGCGTGACCTATCTTGTAAACCAGGTTATCTGCTTCACTGTTCCACCCTGAATGCTTAAATTTCAAGACATTTTCTAAATTCAGATTTGCATCTTCAGTTCTATCAATGCTTGATCCTTGAGCATTGAACTTGTGGTCTGAGTGGTGTTCAAAATAATCTGCAATTCCCTCCATTAATACTGTAGGTAAGGACTTGCCTCCTGTAGCAAAGTAAGTTAAACCATGAGCAAATTCATGTTGGAAGTTAAGAACACCACCTTTCTGGTAAACGTACATTTCAGCAAAAACATCAGCATTTCCTTTGTAGTAGCATTTACCACCTTCATCTCCAAGACCAAATCCAAAAGCATTGCTTTCACTATTGCTTTCACTCTCGCTCCTGCCAAGGTGAGTGTAATCATCCTTATCGTCGAACACATAAATCTTGAATGTTTGTTCTGAAACGCCAGGTTTCAACTCGAATGCATTTTTAAAATTAGCAGCTGTTTCTCTTATCTCACTTTCAATTTTAGGAACTTTACTTGCTCTTAAATTATGAGAATAGACCTCTACTTTGATATTTAGTTCTTCTATTTCTATAATATGTGGTGAGCTATGTCCCTTACCACCATTGTTGAAATACTCTTCTTTAGTTATATTTTTATTTACTTGTCGATTGATTGTCATAACTTTAACCTCTAATTTATTAATCCTTCAATATCAAGCATAAAGTGATTTTCCTAAAAAAAGCGTAAATTTCCATATCAGTATAATTTATACCTTAGCAAAAAGATATAAATAATTAATTTAATATGTAAAATCATAGAGTATAGCTGAAGTTCTATGATGGTGTCATTTCAGCACCCTTCCTCCTGTCATTCCAGTACTCCTTTTCTTGTCATCCAAGTAGCTGGCACTGGAATCCAAAATACTACTCTAGCTATAAATATTAAGAAATTTACCAAGCGAGAAAAAAAGGCAAAAGAAGCCCTGGTCGGTAGCTAATTATTTATATGTACCTCAAATATCGGCATTTTTATTCTCAGCGCTACGATTCAGCTACTTTTAAATGCAAATAACCAAAACTACAAACGTTAAGAATTTTACTGAGCGGAAAAAAAGGCAAAAAAACTCTAAGGCAGCTAGTATTCAAATTCTCCCTTGTCTATTTGACGTTCTATACTGTCTTAAACGACTTATAAGCGCGTTTCAGCTTGTATAGGCAAAAACCAGAAGTTTTAAAAAGACGTAAGGTGCACATAGTGCAAAAATTTAAACATGAGACGCCAAATACCCTAAGTTTTTTGTCATTAACCTGCACAGATTGCGAAGATAAACAAATAGCTTCAGTCTTATAATAACAGGGTTGGCGAAGGTTGTCAAGTAGTTTTTTTGTTTCTGTCAGCTACCTAGATAACAGCTAGGATTGTATAATAGTTGTATTGGAATCCAGTTTTTCGTATAATTTTATTAAAAAAGTATGAAAGGCCTATATATCAAGACTTACGGCTGTCAGATGAATGTTTATGACTCCGTTTTAATGGAAAATATAATTAAACCGCTGGGGTTCAACGTTGTCAGTGACGCGGAAAAGGCTGACTTGGTGATATTGAATACTTGCCACATTAGAGAGAAAGCAGCAGAAAAGCTCTATTCAGAGCTTGGGAAGATCCATTCGTCACGAAAAAATAAGGAAATTACCATAGTGGTAGCCGGATGTGTAGCACAAGCAGAAGGTGAAGAAGTGTTCAGAAGAGCCCCATTTGTGGACATCGTTGTTGGTCCGCAGAGCATTGCTACTCTGCCGGAGCTGATAGTCAAAGCAAGCAGAAGTAAAGGTCATGTGATAAATACCGATTTTCCTGAGGTTACAAAGTTTGATAAATTGCCAGATGAGTGTTACGGTAATAGCCAAGGATCTTCTGCGTTTCTCTCCATACAAGAGGGTTGTGATAAGTTTTGTACATTTTGTGTAGTGCCCTACACTCGTGGAGTTGAGTATTCACGACCAGTGAATGAAATATTCCGCAAAGCGCTGAAATTAGTTGCAAATGGGGCAAAGGAAATCAATTTGCTCGGTCAGAACGTCAATGCTTACCACGGGGAATGCGAAGGGAAAACATGGGATTTAGGAGAATTAATTGGTCATATCGCTAAAATTGAAAAGCTAGAAAGAATCCGCTATACGACCTCTCATCCGCGAGATATGCATGAATCTCTCTACTTGGCACATGCAGAAGAACCGAAACTCATGCCATTTATTCACCTGCCTGTGCAGTCAGGCTCGAATAAAATATTACGCGTGATGAACAGAAAACACACTGCAGAGGAGTATTTGGAAATAATAGATAGATTGCGCAAATTGAAACCTGAAATCGAATTTTCTTCTGACTTTATCGTTGGTTTTCCTGGCGAAACCGAAAAAGACTTTGAGGAAACTATGAAATTAGTGGAAAAAGTAAAGTACGCTCAAGCTTACAGTTTTAAATATAGCCCAAGACCAGGAACACCGGGGGCTGAAAGGAAAGATCAAGTGCCAGAGGAGATCAAAACAGAGCGCCTTCTTCGTTTACAGAAGCTAATTAGTGCACAACAACTCGAATTTAATCAGAGTGTGGTGGGCAAGACTATTCCTGTTCTATTTGGCGATAAAAAAGGCAAACATCAAAACCAAATTATTGGTAAAAGCCCATATATGCAATCAGTTTGCATTGATGATCCTGAGGATAAATATAGAGACAAGATAGTAAGTGTGAAGATATTGGAAGCTCGGCAGAATAGTTTGCTAGGGACAGGAATGCTTTTGAATTTGTGATTTTCCAGAAAGTCATATATTCTCTAAATTTGTCCAGTTAGAATGAATATGAAGTCAAAGCATTATCCTGATACAACGAGTAGTCCTGATTTTTCGTCGTTAGAAAAGGAAATCATAAAATTTTGGCAGGAAAGCAAAATTTTTGAGCGGTCAGTTGAGGAACGTTCCAAGGACAATTGTTTTGTCTTTTACGATGGACCTCCATTTGCAAATGGATTGCCACATTATGGGCATTTACTCACTGGTTTCATCAAAGACGCATTTGCAAGATATCAAACCATGCTACAAAAAAGAGTCGAGCGTAGATTTGGTTGGGATTGCCACGGGTTGCCGGCTGAGATGGGTGCAGAAAAGGAACTTGGAATATCTGGTAGAACTGAGATAGAAAAATTCGGCATTGAAAAATTCAATAATCATTGTCGTACTTCTGTGATGAAATTTTCATCAGAATGGGAGAAGTATGTAAATAGACAAGCAAGGTGGGTAGATTTTCATAATGACTATAAAACCATGGATAAGTCATTCATGGAGTCAGTCATGTGGGCATTTAAGCAGCTTTGTGATAAGGGTCTGGTGTATGAATCGGTACGCGTTGTTCCCTATAGCTGGGCATGTGAAACTCCATTGTCCAATTTTGAAACAAGGCTTGATAACGCATATAGAGAAAAGACTAGCAAAGCTGTAACTGTTGCATTTGAGCTTTTAGAAAACCCAAAGCAGTTTAAACAAAAATGTAAGTTACTCGCTTGGACTACAACTCCTTGGACGTTGCCGAGCAACTTGGCGCTGGCAATAGGGAAAGATATTGAGTATTGTGCAGTGTCAGTTCACTCCTTGGTGTCATTCCAGCGCGTGACGCTGGAATCTAGAGAGAAAGAAACCTGGATTCCAGTGTCAAGCACTGGGATGACAGAGAAGAGTGCTGGAATGACATTAGACCAACCTAATGAAATTTGCATCTTCGCTGAAAGCTACCTGGAGAAGTTCATTAGCCACCTCGAACAAAACAATATTCCATATAAAAACTGCAATATAAAACTCAAAGCAGATGATCTTGTAGGTCTTTCTTATAAGCCACTGTTTGATTACTTTAAAGATACAAAAAATGCGTTCCGCGTTTTCATGGCTGATTATGTTACAGCAGAAGATGGTACTGGAGTTGTGCACACTGCTCCTGGATTTGGTGAAGAAGATTTTTATCTTTGCCAAAGCCATGATATTCCAGCCATTTGTCCAATTGATAACGGAGGCAAATTTACTGCTGAAGTTTCAGATTTAGCTGGAGTTCATGTTTTTGATACTAACGATACAGTAATAAAGAAGCTGAAAGAACAAGGAAATTGGTTCAAAACTGAGCAATATATTCACAATTATCCACACTGCTGGAGAACTGATACTCCTTTAATCTATCGTACTATGCCTTCTTGGTATGTTGCTGTGACAAAATTCAAAAGCAGAATGGTAGAGCTGAATAAGAGAGTTAATTGGATACCAAATCATATCAGGGATGGTCAATTTGGAAAATGGCTTGAAGGGGCACATGATTGGTCAATTTCGCGCAATCGATTCTGGGGTACACCGATTCCCGTATGGAAATCAGACGATGCAAGATATCCAAGGGTAGATGTGTATGGTTCAATAGTGGAACTAGAGCGAGATTTTAATGTTAAAGTGGACGATTTGCACAGACCGTTTATCGATACTTTAACAAGACCAAATCCTGATGATCCAACAGGAAAATCAGTTATGCGCCGTGTGCCTGACGTGTTTGATTGTTGGTTTGAATCTGGTTCAATGCCATTTGCACAAGTCCACTATCCGTTTGAAAATAAAGAATGGTTTGAGAGTAATTTCCCGGCGGATTTTATCACCGAGTATATAGCGCAAACTAGGGGATGGTTCTATACGCTTTTTGTATTGTCTACTGCTTTGTTTGACAGTGAGCCATTTAAGAACTGCATATGCCACGGTGTTGTTCTCGATATAAAAGGGCAGAAATTATCCAAACGTTTGAATAATTATGCAGACCCAATGGAAGTGTTTGATAAATACGGTTCTGATGCACTGCGTTTTCTTATGCTTTCTGGATCTATTGTTTGTGGTGGTAATTTGCTGCTTGATAAAGAAGGAAACTCAATCCGAGATGTTCTGAGAAACGTAATAAAACCTATTTGGAACAGTTATCATTTTTTTACCATGTATGCAAATGCAGATGGAATTAAAGCTGAGGTTTGTAAGGATTATCAAAGCACTATTGATCGTTACATGATCTCCAAATGTTTTGAAGCTGTAGAAGGTATCCAAGCTTCTATGAACAACTACAATTCCCAAGAGGCTTGCAAAATTCTGATAGATTTTTTTGAAGTGTTAAATAACTGGTATATTCGTCGCAGTCGTGAGCGTTTTTGGAAAAGTGATTTAGATCAGGATAAGACTGACGCTTATAATGCTCTATATACGGTTTTTTATTACATACTTCGGGTTGCAGCTCCTCTATTGCCGCTTATAACGGAGACTATATGGCAGGGGCTCAAATATCAAGAAACATCTATTCATTTGGCTGATTTTCCACAATTAGAAAAGTTTGATAGCGAGCTCATTGCTAAGATGGATTTAGTGAGAGAGATATGCAACTCTGCACTCTCTATCAGAAACACCTTTAATATACGTATCAGACAGCCGCTTGGCAGTATGATCATTTATCACAAGTCTTCCTGTAGTTTTCTTGAAGGTGAACCGCTTTCTGTCATCCCAGAGTTCTCTCCTGTCATCCAAGTAGCTGACACTGGGATCCAGTGTGCTGCAGATTCAAATGAGTACCAGGAGATGATAAAAGATGAGGTGAATGTAAAAAAACTAGAACTGGTAAACAAACTTGAAGATATTGCATCACTAGAGCTAAAACTAAATTTCCCGCTACTTGGAAAGAAGATTCCAGACAAAATCAAGAAACTAGTTCAATATGTCAAGGAGAGAAAATGGAAGCAAATTGGAAATGAGCGGATATTTCTAGGAGATGAATCAGAGAACTACATTATAGAAAAAGGTGAGTACGAATTATTATTAAAAGCAAATAGTGAATATTCTGCTGTGTTTGATAACAACAAAGGGGTTGTCATCCTAAACACTGAACTAAATGATGAATTAATTCTAGAAGGGCTCGCGAGAGATGTTGTAAGGCTCATCCAGGAAACTAGAAAGCAAGCTGATTTCCATATATCCGATAGAATCAGAGTAGTAATCAAAACAGAGGATGAGAAAATTAAAGAAGCAGTGGATACTTGGAGTGAGTATATAAAAGAACAGACTCTTGCCTTATCTTTAGAAATTAATGCGGAAATTGGAACCCATTTCTATTCTAAGGAATACCAAGATTTGATTGTTGGTATTAAGTTAGATTGTTAGTAGTTGCAAATTGTTAGTATTTATGCTATATTTTAGGTAATTGGGGTAAGGTTATGGTATGAATGCTGTTGTAGGTCCTGGTGGAGTTATTGGCTTAACTAATGGTGGTTCAGGTAAAAAAGAACCTATTGCTGTTTCCAGTTCGGTGAAAGAGGGAAAATTTTTTAGTGGTACGACTTCTGGTTTTAACGTTCCACTGAGTATATTTCGTTATAAAGGTTATGACTCTGACTTTTTTACTTCTTGGTATAATATACTAAGAGAAATATTTGAAGAGATAAAGGAAATGTGCCCAGAAAAACGGGTGTTGAATTTAGCTCTGTCAGTTTTAATGCTTCCTTATATTGCCTCTGTTTCATTGGGATTAGTAGTATATAACAGATCTAAAGCAGACGGTAAAATACAAGCCAGTCCGGAGGGAAATGAAACAAAAAAAAGTGAGGTAAGTGAAAGTACAGCAAAAAGATTGGCATATAGTGTTCTTGCTGCAATAGCGATTCTTGTTAATATAGTTGTGCTTGTCACCTTAATTATTCCTGCAACACTAGCTTTGGCTACTTTTTATCTTTCGAATAAGAAGTTATCCCATTCTTTGATTGCTACTGTTAAAATAGGTAGTGGGTTGTATAAGAATGAACACCAGAATATTGAGGTATCTTTTCACGAGATGGATGCTGGTGAGTCAGACATTAGGTGGGATATGGAAATCAAGTTTCCACCACAATTTGAACAGTTACTTAGAGATTTGTGCGAAGATAAAAATGATAAGCTATTTGTTACACAAGATGCAGAGCATAATATCATACTGAAACTATCAGCTAATATCCACTTGAAAAATGGTCTTGTGCCTTTACGCAATGAGATCAGGGGTATGCTTGCAACTTCGATTCAAGGATTCACAGAAGCTATGGAAAAGCTATTGAAGTCAGATAAAAAAGATATTACAAAGCTGAAGGAATTGTTGAACGAGTTCAGACTGAAAGCGGTGAATAGTGTAGATCCTAAGCTGACAAGTCACTTAATACAAGATGCTTACAGAGTTGCCCTTATACAAGCAATCAAAATTGCACAGCAAAGAAGAAAAGAAGGTTTTTCATTAGAAGAAAGGCTGAAAGAAGTATTAGTAGAACAAGAATTAAGAAGCCAAGGTAAGGAATTGCCGACTGAAAAGGAAATGATACTAAAAGATCTAGGAATATCAAATAACTTAGATGATAAAACACTTCCTTCATTTAGAGCAAAGAGGAGAAAGCTTATAACAGAAAGGAAAATAGCTGAAAAGAAGGTGATTGATGTCTATAAGGATAAATACCCTAAAGAAACAGCGGAGGCTTTACGTAAAGCTGAAGTGATAATAAAAGAGTTAAAAGGAATGGAAGAAAAAAGGTATGAGGAGATATGTGAAGAATTAAGAAAAATACATGGGGATGTAGGGAAAAATAACTTAAAAGATGGTGCTCTGAAAAGGAAATTAGAAGATCTTTTTAAATTTGAACCTACTGATCAATACGTTTATCGAGAATTAATAAAATCGAGAATAAGAAAAGCTGAAGTTATGTTAAATCAATCAGATTTAATAATTGATATAAAGCAAAGTTTGCTTAGTGAATTCCGTGATTTAAATGTAGATGTGTGTTCTCATCACGAAATAAATCTCTTGCTGGAAAAAATGCATTCAGAAATAACAAAATGTAAAACTCAAAGTTTATTTCAAGAGCAAGGAAAGAGTATAAAAGACATAGAAGATAATACAGGCATACTTATGCTATTCAATGGAGAAGATGAAAAACGTCTAGTAAAAAAGATTGTTTCTTATCGGGAAGAAATTAGAAAATGTTTAACGCAACCTGCGAGAGTAAAGGAAATAATAGAAAAGCAGAATAAGGATTTGGATATTGAGAAAAATAGTGAAGAAAAGGAATCTCTAGCTATGGAGTTAATAGAATTATGCTTGAAAAATAACCAAGAAATTCTAAAAGCATTAGAGGACTTAGAATCTGAAAAAGAGGGATTATTGATAAATGAAAAAACAGAATATGATTACAAAGAAGAACTAACCTCTCGTGAAAAGATAAAATTTGCAATCATAGAAGATGATTTACTAGAGATATTCAAGCAAAAAACTTTTAATGAAGAAGAAATCAAGAAGTTATTAGAAAAAGCAGAACTTGAATATTGCTTAGCTGAAAGATGCATCAAATATCCTACGATTAAAACGAAAGATAATATCAAACACTTTTGTCAGACTTTATTGTCTCCTTTGATAGACAATTTGGTGGAAAAGATAATAAACAATGTGCCAAAAAATATATCAAAAGATACTGAGAGTAATTGGACAGGTTGGGATTGGATACATAGAAAGGTGATAAAGCCTGTGCAGATTACTTGGAATTATAATATGCTTGGATTGTCAGCTATTGGAGGCAAAAATAGTACAGAAGGAAAAGCGTTAGATGTGGCGCATGATACTTATAAGGAAGTAGATACATTGCTTAAATATTTCGAGTCAAGTTATGAGGAGGTGGGAGGCTTGATAGGTAACGTATTTTCTGATGATGGCGAAACATTTAAAAAGGATATATGGCCTGAGATAAAAAATCATTTGCTTGGAATGTGGGATAGATTTTCTAAGGATGTTGAATTTACGTTAATCAGCAAGGATAAAAACATCAATCAAGAAACAGTAAACACTGAATTAGGTCAATTTACAATACAAAAACATAATTCTATTGGCGGCCTAGTAGCAGGAGCATAATATACTATCTTGCTAAGTAATTATAAATAGCTGTAATAATATCACTACTATTGCAGCCCATTTGAGCAAGTTCAGCGTTTCCACCGCAACCTCTTCCGGTTACGGTAGATACCAGCTCTTTTGCGCTGATCTTATCAGTTAAGTCTTTACTTACTTTGACAATCAGCACTGTTTTGTTTTTTTCCGTTGCTGTGAAAGCTATTACAGTTTTTGGTTTTTGTTGCTGCAGAACAAATTCCCTTATTATGCTTGCTGGAATGTCAGTAAAAGTGTGGCTTATGAAATTTATCCCGTTTATTTCAGTGCTTTTTATGTTCTCTGTGCTTACGAGCTTTTTATAAAGGTTTTTTATTTTAGCTTCGGATTCCTTACGCTCTTGGCTTAAAATACTGAGTCGATTTGTTATTTCACTTATTGGCGCTTTTACGGATTCTGCGACTTTTTTCAAGTTGATTTCATTATCACGCACATAGTTAATTGCTTCTTGACCGGTCAAAGCTTCGATTCTTCTTACTCCAGATGCAATAGAACATTCTGTTACTATTTTAAACAAACCAATTTCTCCAGTGCGCTCCACATGTGTGCCGCCACATAATTCTTTTGAATCTCCAATGTTTACAACTCTAACCTGATCACCATATTTTTCACCGAACAGTGCCATAGCTCCTTCATCTATTGCCTGATTCATGCTCTGAATTTTTGTAGACGTGAAAAAATTTTCTCTGATTAGGGAGTTTACCATATCTTCTATTGCAAACAGCTGATCCTGAGTAACTTGAGTGTTGTGGCTGAAGTCAAATCGCAATCTATCTGGTGCAACTAGGGAACCTTTTTGAGTAACGTGATCACCTAAGATTTTTCTCAATGCAAAGTGCAGAAGATGCGTAGCTGAATGGTTTCTTCTTAGGTCTTGCCTTCTTTTCTTGTCAATACTGGCTGTAACTGTGTCACCTTTACAAATTGAGCCAGATTTAACTACACACCTGTGCAAATATAGGTCATTAATCTTATTGGTATTCTCTACTGTAATTACACCTAGGTCTGGTGTCACTCCTGCTGGCTGGATCCCAGTGTCGGAACACTGGGATGACAATAAGAGAGGCACTGGGATGACAATAAAACTTCCAGTGTCCCCCACCTGTCCACCTGATTCGCCATAAAAAGGTGTTTTATCAAGTATAATGGTTACCTTCTCTCCTTCTTTCGCAGAATCAATAACTTCATTTTTAGGAGAAATTATGGCTATCACTTTTGCATCCTCTACTTCATCAAACTCATAACCGACAAATTCTGTTTTGCCAAATTTATCGATCAAATCAAACCATATTTGCTCAACAAACTTTTCACCAGATCCAGCCCATTTAGCGCGTGCTCTTTCCTTCTGCTCTTCCATTGCATCATCAAAACCTTTTTGGTCAAAATTTATTTTCCTCTCTTTTAAAATATCAAGTGTGATATCCAAAGGAAATCCATAAGTGTCATATAGCTTAAACGCCGATTCTCCTGGCAGAGTATCGCCTGGTTTTAAATCTGCAGTAAATTTTTCCAAGAGATTAATGCCTTTCATCAAAGTATCTTTAAAGTTCTCTTCCTCTGATTTTAACGTTGTCTCTATTGAACTTTTGGCTCTAATCAGTTCAGGATAAACATCTCCCATATAAGCTGAGCTTGAGCTATCTATCAGCACTGGAAAAATGCGATGGAGTAGAGAGTCATTATATCCAAGCAGGTGGATATAACGTGCAGCCCTCCTGATTAATCTGCGCAGTACGTAATTTCTACCTTCATTTCCAGGGAGTATTCCTTCTGCAATCAGAAATGCAGCTGCACGAAGATGGTCCGCGATGATCTTATGAGCTACTTTATTTTCTGTATTTCCACAAAGCTCTTGCGACTTATTTATCAGAGCAGAAAATAGATCAATATCATAATTATCGTGAACGTTTTGCATTGCGGCAGCTATTCTCTCAAGGCCCATTCCAGTATCGATGCATTTTTTTGGTAATTTTTGCAAATCACCTTCTTCATCTTTATTAAACTCCATGAATACCAGATTCCAAATTTCAACAACTCTATCGTCATCTTGTAAATTAGGTTTTGCATGGTCATAAAAAATTTCAGAACATGGACCACATGGACCAGTATTGCCCATGCTCCAAAAGTTGTCATCTGTTGCAATTCTGATGATTTTATCATTCGAAAAACCACTTACCTTGCGCCAAATCTCATATGACTCATCATCAGTGTGGTAGACAGTTATGGATAATCTATTTTTGTCAAGAGACAATTCTTCAGTAATGAACTTCCACGCAAGTTCTATCGCGGTTTCTTTAAAGTAATCACCGAAACTAAAATTTCCGAGCATTTCAAAAAATGTGTGATGCCGAGTTGTATAACCAACATTTTCAAGATCGTTGTGCTTGCCACCTGCTCTTAGACACTTTTGACTTGAGACAGCGCGTTTCATCTCAGTTTTTTGTAAACCGGTGAAGATGTTTTTAAACTGCACCATACCAGCATTTGTAAACATGAGTGTAGGGTCATGCTCTGGGATCAAAGGAGAAGAAGAAACCTGCTCATGGTTGTTACTTACAAAAAACTTTACAAATCTTTCTCTAATTTCATTTAGCTTCATCGTTTTTATTGAGATTATCTATGCATAATAAGTTGTAATGAGAGTAAAATCAATTCATCGCTCTGAATATTAATATATGCATTATTTAGTATAATAAAAATAATACTTACATAAAAGTTTTAATAAAAAGCTGTGGCCTCAAATGATTTATCTACTAACATTAAAGAGATATTTGTTAATTCAAGTAATATTTTTATTAATTAATTTAGGGGGTAGAATGCCGAGAGAGTTATTACAGATGGATCAACTTGAAAAGTTCTATAGTTTAATTGCAAACAGTAGAGTAAAGATTGGATTTACATCTCGATCTGATAATTATATGTCCTTTAAAGTTAAAGAGAGTGATGGAAGTGCTGTTAAGTCTTTCAGTATTATTTACACCGACGATAATGGTGGCCTCTCTGCAGTGAAAAACTATCGTGATATGATAAGTCTTGGATCATATGGCTGGGTAAAAAGAGAAGATGGTTCTTATCGTAAACAAAGCACAGATTTATGTTCTTTCAAGCTGGAAAGTGAAGGTTATAAATTACTGACCGACTTGTTTCACAACTTAAAAAAACTTGACCTTTTTGCATATTATGACGGTAAAGAATTCTGCAATAAGACTTTTTCACCTTTTATTGAAGCGCTTCGCAATCTGAATAGCCAAAGAACCACTGAAGATGCTAGCACTATTGATAGCGCAACAGCGGAACCATCTGGCTTTAAGCGATTGGAAAAACCTACTACTGAAGGAGTTGGCCATGAGATGCAAGAAGATAGCGAATATGTTGCCGCAGCTTTAAAACAACAAAAATTTGATTTTGCACAAAATGAAACAACTGAAGAGATCAAACACGTAATGAAGGAAATAACAGAATCAAATACTAGGAATGGAATTACGACTGAAAATATAATGGATGTTACCTTTTCCTCTAGTAAAGTTACATCAGAAAACGTACCAGCATTTTCTGAGTTGAGTAGTACAAATGCGGCATTACCTCAATTGCCAAACGAATCAGAGATTGCCGGCACAACAGTAGCGGGATTATCAACATTGAGTATTTGCGTTTTTGGGACACTAGGATTGTTAGGAGCTGCTATGGGATTTGGATATTGGCTTTGGAGTAGAAAGAACAGAGAAGGTAGTTACGATGTTGAAAAAGCAAGAGGTGTGGAAAATAAAGTAGAAGCTCCATTTTCTGAAGAGCAAAATTCTCTGCTTGATGAAGTAAACATTGAACCAGGAAAGTATAAATCTTTTCAACGCAATATTAATGACATCCTATAGCTAACCCAAATCCCACGTCATACCGCGAATAAATCGCGGTATCTCTTAGCCGCTAATAAACAACAGGATGACGGTAGTTATAAATGTTAAGAAATTCACCGAATAGAGAAAAAAAGCAAAAGAAGCCCCGGCCGGTATTTATTTTCAGTATTGGCGTTTTTTTAAGTCTTAAACGTTGCAATTTAGCGACTTTTAAATTGCAACAGACCCTTAGCTTAAGTGCTAAGAAACTTACTAAGCAGAAAAAAAGGCAAAAGAATCCCGTGGTAGATTGTTCTCACTCTCTAATCCTGAAAATTGGCGTACTATACTGTCTTAAACGACTTATAAGCGCGTTTCAGCTTGTATAGGCAAAAACCTAGAAGCCTAGGTAAAATTAATAAAGATACAAGCAACGAACAGACAAAGTCTGTTAAACCCTGAAAGAAACTCCACTACTTCTGTTTTTAGCAGTCTTGAAGTATAATTTTGTGGAAGCGCTTTTGCAGTTATAACCGACCAGCACAATGGTGCCTTAAGTGCCCGTATACAAGCATGGTTTTGGAAGGAACGGTTAAACCATTGATGGAGTCCTTGTAGACTACCTCGTTTAGAAGATTGTATAATCTAACCGCTCCAAGCTAAAGTGCTTCTACATTATAAATTATATAGGGGGAACTTGATATGGCAAAAATAAAAAGTAAATTAGAAGTAATGAATCCTGATGCAGCGGGAATAGATGTCGGTTCATCTGTACATTATGTATGTGTACCAGAAGGAAAAGATGAACAACGCATTCAGAAATTTGGCTGCTTCACTAAAGACCTTCATAATTTAGCACGATGGTTGAAAAAGTGTAAAGTTACAACTGTAGCTATGGAATCAACAGGAGTGTATTGGATAGCATTATTTCAAATACTTGAGTCATATGAACTTGAGGTAAAGTTGGTAAATGCAAGGCATGTAAAGAATGTACCCGGTAGGAAGTCTGACGTTCAAGATTGTCAATGGCTCCAACAGTTGCACAGCTATGGATTGCTTCATGGATCATTTAGGCCGGATAATCAGATGTGTGTATTGCGTAGTTACGTGCGGCAACGTAAAAATCTTACTGAAAGTGCATCTACACATGTTCTGCGTATGCAAAAGGCGTTAATTCAAATGAATGTTCAACTGCATAAAGTCATAAGAGATATTACTGGGGTAACTGGTATGAAAATTATCAAGGCTATAATTGAAGGCGAAAGAGATCCTGAAAAATTGGCCGAATTCAGGGATGCGCGAATAAAAAATGATCAGTCTACTATAGCAAAAGCGTTAGCTGGTGACTACAGAGAGGAACACTTATTCACGCTAAAGCAAGAATTTGAACTATATAATATTTATCAAGAAAAAATAGCAGAATGTGATAGAAATATTGAGGCCTATTACAAAACGTTTGAAACAAAATCTGGCGAAAGTAAACAGCCGAGTAAGGAAAAGAATAAGAATAGCAAAAGTAAGCCAAACTTTGCTTTGCATGAGGAACTGCACCGAATAACTGGTATGGATTTCACTAAAGTTCCAGGACTTGATGTAGTAACCATACAAACAATAATTTCAGAAACAGGTATAAACCCAAATAGATGGCGGACAGAAAAACACTTTTCATCGTGGTTAGGACTCAGCCCTGCTAATAAAATCACAGGGGAAAAAGTGTTTAGTACAAGAACGCGTAAAGTCACTAATCGTGCTGCGAATGCGTTTCGAATGGCTGCTCACTGTGTGTCAAGAAGCAACAGTGGAATAGGTGCATATTGTAGAAGATTAAAGAAACGGCTAGGGGCACCAAAAGCGATTACTGCTACGGCAAGGAAATTGGCATGTATCTTCTACAGTATGTTAAAGTATGGACAAGAGTATGTTGAGAGAGGGATTGACTACTATGAGAAACTGTATAAGGAGAGAGTATTGAAGAATTTAAGCAAAAAGGCCAGTGAACTTGGTTATACTTTAATAAAAAAACAGGAACTAATAGAGGGAGTTTGTTAGAAGGTGCACATAGTGCAAAAAATTAAACATAAGACGCCAATCTTAATACTCTTGTCGTTTAATCTGCACAGATGAAGATAACTGAATACCTCCAACCCCGTGATAACGGAACTGGCGAAGATTGTCAAGTAGTTTTTTTGCTCTGTTTCTATAGCTAAAAAATCTGAATTCAGCCAGCACTTGGGCGATATTACTCTTGTAGGCCTATGTTCGTGCAATTTTCCATAATAGTTAAAAAAATTAGTAGAAAGTTACTGTAAATTCACGTATTTTGAGGCTATAATATTCAAAAATACGTGATGTATGGATGATTTTATTGGAATTAAAGGTGCAAGGGAGCATAACCTGCAAGGTATAGATGTTAATGTACCGAAAAATAAATTAGTTGTTATAACTGGACTCAGCGGTTCTGGCAAATCTAGCCTTGCGTTTGATACGATTTATGCAGAGGGCCAGCGTCGGTATGTGGAGAGTCTTTCGGCTTATGCACGTCAATTTCTCAACATTCAGGATAAACCAGACGTTGAGTCGATCACAGGCCTCTCTCCTGCAATATCTATCAATCAGAAATCGATCTCGAAAAATCCAAGATCAACAGTTGGGACCGTTACCGAAATTTACGACTATCTACGCTTAATATACGCACGAATAGGAATTCCTTATTCGCCTACAACTGGGCTGCCAATAACGAAACAAACCGTGTCTCAAATTGTAGATACTATAATGGCGTTACCTTTAGAAACTAAAATATATATACTCGCTCCCATCGTGCGTGGCAGAAAGGGAGAACACCTCAAAGAGATATTGGAAGTTAAAAGGCAAGGGTACGTAAGACTAAAAATAGACGGTAAAATACATAATATGGATGATTTACCTAAGCTCGATAAAAATAAAAAGCACGATATCTTTGTGGTTGTAGATAGGGTGTCAATATCAGACGATATAGGAAATCGACTGCCGAGTAGCATAGAATCAGCATTAAGACTTGGTCATGGCTTAATGTATGCAGAAATAGTGAACTTGCCTGATAATCATGATTCCGAGTACAAAAATGATCAAGTTTTAACTTTCTCAGAGAATTTTGCATGTCCGGAGTCCGGCTTTACTCTTGAGGAAATAGAACCAAGACTATTTTCTTTTAACAGCCCCTATGGCGCATGTTGTTCATGTAATGGGCTTGGTAAAAAGCTGGCTATCGATACAAAGCTGATAGTGCCAGATGAAACGCTCTCAATATCTGAAGGTGCTTTGAGGCCAGTGGGGTCGATGCTCCGTCAAGTGCACACAGGTTATGGGTTTCTAAAAAATGCAATCCTGTCACTAGCTGAAAATTGCGAGTTCAGTCTTGATGTTCCATGGAAGAACTTAGATCAAGGCGCAAAGGATGTGATACTCTTTGGTTCTAGAGAGATGAGATTCCATGGTTTAGTTAGTATATTAGAAAACCAGATGGATTATGATGAAACACTTATTGAGCAATATTGTTCTATTGTCTATTGTAAAGAATGTGCTGGCTATAGATTGAGAAAAGAGGCACTCACGGTGAAAATTGATGGCAGACACATAGGTGAAATATCTAGGCTCAGCATTGATGAATCCCTTAGATGGTTTGAAAATCTGCCAGGCAAGCTCACAGAGCAACAAAAACGAATCTCAAATAAAATATTAAGTGAAATAATCAAGAGGCTAACATTTTTGAAAAATGTAGGATTAAACTACCTTACACTTGACCGCGAGTCTAGCACTCTCTCTGGAGGTGAGAGTCAAAGAATCAGGCTTGCTTCACAAATTGGCTCTGGTTTAACAGGAGTGCTGTATGTGCTTGATGAGCCCTCGATAGGCCTTCATCAATGCGATAATGGCCGATTGATTGCCACGCTTAGGAACCTGAGGGATATAGGGAATACTGTAATCGTTGTTGAGCATGATGAAGATACAATAATGGCTGCTGATTATGTAATTGATATTGGGCCTGGAGCTGGTGTAAATGGAGGAAAGATTGTTGCAGAAGGAACGCCAGATCAGGTGCAAAGAAATTCAGAGAGCATAACAGGGCAATATTTAAGTGGAAAGAGGGAAATCTCAATTCCAGAAAGAAGAAAACAAACGACTCAGTTCATAAAGGTAATTAATGCGTGTGAGAATAACTTAAAAAATATAAACGTTGAATTCCCTATAGGGAATTTTATTTGTGTTACTGGAATATCGGGAGGGGGAAAGTCAAGTTTAGTCATAGAAACACTATACAAATATTCAGCACATAAGATATATCATTCATCTGCGAAGTATGGCCAATGCGATAAGATAGAAGGCCTTGAATATGTAGATAAAATTATAGAAATAGACCAGTCACCAATTGGTAGAACCCCTGCGTCAAACCCAGCGACATATGTTGGTATGTTCACTCATATAAGAAATTGGTTTGCAGGTCTTCCAGAGTCAAAGGCACGAGGTTACAACATAGGTCGATTTTCATTTAATACTAAGGGAGGAAGGTGTGAAGCGTGCAAAGGTGATGGACATTTAAAGATAGAAATGCATTTTCTGCCGGACGTTTATGTGAAGTGTGAGCAATGTAAAGGTCGGCGATATAACCGAGAAACGCTAGAGATTACTTTCAAAGGAAAATCAATTTCTGATGTACTTGATATGACGATAGATCAAGCTTGTGTTTTTTTTGAAAACCTTCCAATAGTAAAAGAAAAGTTGATTTCTTTGCAGGAAGTGGGGCTTGGCTACATAACACTCGGACAGCCTTCAACAACGTTATCTGGGGGTGAAGCACAACGAATAAAGCTATCCAAGGAACTATCAAAACGATTTACCGGAAGAACATTGTATATTCTCGATGAGCCAACGACTGGGTTGCATTTTGAAGATGTAAACAACTTACTAAAAATGCTCCATAAGCTAGTTGATTTTGGAAACACTGTTATAGTTATCGAGCACAACTTGCATGTTATAAAAACTGCAGATTACGTAATAGACATTGGCCCAGAGGGTGGAATAAAAGGCGGAGAAGTAGTCGCTGTAGGAACTCCAGAAGAAATAATAGACATACCAAAAAGCGTTACAGGCAAGTATCTTAAATCGTATTTATCAGATAGAGCATAAACTATTTTTTAATTATATTAGGCTACGCTGCATATTTATGATTTGGGTAGGGTAATGTCAGTATATCAATATTTTAAAAGGTATGTTAAATATGGAATTGTGCCTGACCTCCGTTATTGGAAAAACAAATAGAACATATTACAAATTTACTTATATCCCACAATTATAAGGCGAGACGGTATCTTTTTAATTTGTTCTATTACCAGTGAAATTTGGTATAGGAAATTTTGAAAAATTGTCTAACGGCCAGAATAATGAAGTTAAAAGTCTTGGGAGACGTTTCAGCCAATAAGGCGTGCGATTACCTGTATTTATAACCATCAACAATAAATTTAAATGGTATTATACCACTTAGAGCTGCCTGAGTATTGGACAAAGTAAAGCTGATATCAACAGTTTGATTCTCCACCTTCTTATTTTGTTCAGTTGTGAAAACTACAACGGCACTTCCGGCGAATGTGACTAGGTCCTTGATTGGTCGATCAATGGATAACTTTACTACATTTATGTTGGAAATTTTTCTCTTAGATAAAGACAAATCACTAGTTTCACTGCTCATTTTTTCTTGAAAACCTTGATAAACTTTATATATAGAGTTGTTTTGTATGAAATTTTCTCTGTATTCTGGCTCAATGACTCTACTGGATTCATATGTTTCAACGTATTTACTTACTAAGTACCTGGCTATAGAAGTGTATTCATCATCTTCTTCATTAAAACTAAGCTTACGTATTATAGAGAACTCATCTTCTGTGTAATTCACATATTTCACAAAATTCAAATCTCTTTTAATAGGAAACAACAAGTATATATTCAGTAGTAACAAACATAAACACACTAGGAGAAATGATACTATCAATACCATCCAAGACCTTTCCGCTATACAAGATAGGTATCTATGACAGTACCATTCAATTGCTTTACTAAAATAACTCTTGTTTTTTACTGATTCGAGCAGCTTGTCTTCCATAATATAAAGCCCTGTTGAATTATTATAACAACAGTAAACCCTAAAAATTTTAAAATATATTTAAATTTTCTAAAACAGGATGAATAATTATATCACCTTGTTCCGCAATAAGGCAGAATTTGTCGATTTTGTTCATATCCACACTTATCATTTTTACATTGAAATTTTCAGGATCATAGGTATTACCATCTGCACCTTTGTGGTAATTATAATAATGTAATTTATCTTGGTCGTCAAAATAACCAAATTCATCAGCGAGGGTTCCCACCTTTTTACCTCTATCACCTTTAACTAGCCCGAATAAATCCGCTGCACAGTTTTGAGACCCAGGCTCAACAGCTCCCTCCATAGCAAAAAACTTAGGCGCATGACCAACATGCTCCTTAAATTTTAGGTTATGGGTCTTTTTTACACTACCAAAATCCACAAATTTATATTCATCTAAAACACCAGAATATTGTGGATCATATTTTTTATATTCGAAAAACTCATTACCTAAAACGTTGCAAAACGTTAATTTACGATCACCGTCATTCAATTTAACAACTTTAAGGTAATGAAAATCTCGAGGAATTTTTACTTCTTCTTTTGTAATATAATTGCGTATAACTAGCTCGCCACTGAGCATGTGATAGCCAATTTTTGGCAAAGTAGCTATATTAATTGCCTTGTTTAGCTTAAAATTCGCTTCATAAATACCATTTGACAGCTCCTTTCCTTTTTCTAAGGTTATGTCCTGGTCTAGAGCCATATTTTTAATTAAGCTTAATTCTTTCTGCATGTTCAGTATAGCTTTCGCCAAAACTTCTATCGACTGCCATACAGTTAATTTATTACCAGTCAAACTACATACTTCAAATATCAAGTTGACAGTATTTTATCACAAATTTATGCTAAAAGTATTATGCTCAGTGGACTGACGCTATGATATTAATCGCACTAGCTAGAACATGCTTTTTATCTAAGTGGAGTTGTTTAGCAGCAACAAAAAGTTCATCTATTTTTTTCCACTTACTTAGCAAAATTTCAACACCATTTACCTCTCTTTTTATTTTGTCTAAAACGAAGGCCTGAATTATATATGATGCTAGTTCTAGCTCGATTTCGCTGTTTATTACTTTATTAACTACTTCTGGGTTATTTAAATTACGAAGGAATGTATAAAAGCATCTGTATGATTCATAGGTACCGCTACTTATTGCATTTATTATCATTCCTGGTGTTCCAGAGAATAGGGTAACAATTTCATCGAATACTTGATCATCAGGTTTACATTGAGATGAAACGACTTGCTTCGTTTCACCATAAGTCAGTGGCAGTAAATTTAGCTGAAAGCACCTACATTTAATAGTGGTTTGTATACTGTATGGCTTGTGGCTAATTATGAATATTTTAGAATTCTTTGGCGGCTCTTCTAATATTTTCAATATCGCATTTTTAGCATTGTTCGTCATTGCCTCTAAGCTATCTATCACGGCTATCTTGTATTCTGATTGAATAGGGCTTAAGTGCAGAAAATTTTTCATTTCTCTCACCTTTTCTACTCCTATTGTGTCACCCTCAACAATGTGCAAATCCAACGCTACTTCATCATAGTTTTTTATAAGAAACCAATTAGAAAAGGATTTTACGAGTGTTGCTTTTCCTATCCCCTTTTTACCACAGACTAGCCAAGATTGAACAGACAAGTTGTCCATTAACTTTTTTTTGGCTTGATCATGATCTATTACTTTTTTCATTCTTCCTCCTATGGACCTCAATCTGAAAGCATATTACTCGAAGCGAAACTGCACCCTCTCTTAAAATCCTAATCTTATCTCCAGTTAAGTCAACAACAGTAGATTCTATGCCGGAAACTAATTTATCATCTTCAACTACCACAGACAGATGTTGCTTAATAGATTGAGGCATATCGCTTGCTTTGTATACACTTTTTTCTCCTGAAATATTGATACTAGTTGCAACTATTGGAGTTTTCAGTTCATTTAATATTGAAATTGCAATAGGATGATTGGGAATTCTTACGCCTATGCTGCCTTTAAAGAATTCATTTGGCAATATGTTATTATTATTTTTAAGCGGTAAGATATAGGTAATCGGCCCGGGAGAGAAGTGGTTTACTAAATTAATATATTTTTCCTCTAGCTCTGCTATTTTTGTCAAACTGTAAATATCATTAACGAGTATAGATAGTGGTTTATTTTGAGAACGCTTCTTTACCTGATATATTTTCTTTATAGCTCCACTATCTAGCGCACTACAAGCAAGAGCATAAACTGTCTCTGTTGGAAAACACACTAACAAGTTGTTCTGTATTGCATTTATTATTTCAGATATCATATAGCTAAAAACTTACATTTACATTGCGGCATAAGAAGTAAATAATTTTACGTAATCGTTTCAATACTAACTTTTTTCTGGCATGTTTTTCTTCATTGGTTAAACTGCTATCTTATAATGAATTTTGTCAGTAACCGCTAGGTTTTTTAGTTGCCATGCAACAAAGCTCTACGATGTTCGCGCACAACTTCTACTGAATTGTGCTCTCTCTTCGATAACATGGCGGAAATGTCTAATTAATCCCTGAATCGGCCAAGCTGCAGCATCACCAAGTGCGCAAATCGTATGTCCTTCTATTTGAGTTGTAAGATCAAGTAACTTATCTATTTCACCAGGTCTAATGTTCCCTGCTACCATCCTTTTCATGATTCTCCACATCCATCCAGTACCTTCACGACATGGTGTACATTGCCCACATGATTCATGCATATAGAAATGCGATAACCTCTCTATTGCAGCTATTATGTCAGTTGATTTATCCATCACTATGACTGCAGCAGTACCAAGACTTGATTGTACACCTATTAGTGAATCAAAATCCATTTCAATAGTATCGCATATAGATTTCGGAATAAGTGGCACTGAAGACCCGCCAGGTATCACAGCAAGTAAATTATCCCAACCCCCTCGCACTCCACCCGCGTATTTTTCAATTAACTCACGCAGTGGAATTCCAAGCTCTTCTTCAACATTACACGGGTTGTTTACATGTCCCGAAATACAAAATATTTTAGTACCGGTATTGTTTGGTTTGCCAAGAGAAGCAAACCACTCTCCTCCACGACGCAGAATATCTGGAACCATGGCTATAGTTTCAACGTTGTTTATCGTGGTTGGACAGCCAAAAAGCCCAACACCTGCAGGGAACGGGGGCTTCATGCGAGGGAAGCCCTTTTTTCCTTCAATTGATTCAAGCTGAGCTGTTTCTTCTCCACATATGTAAGCTCCTGCTCCCCTATGTATAAATACATCGAGGTCATAGCCTGATTTACAGGCATTTTTTCCAATCAGGCCTTCCTTATAGGCTTCCTCAAGTGCTTTTTTTAGAACTAAATATTCATTATAAAACTCACCCCTGATATAAATATACGCAACTGACGCGCAGATTGCTCTTCCAGCCAGAAGAATACCTTCAAGTAGCTTATGTGGCTCATATCGCAATATATCTCTGTCTTTGCATGTACCTGGCTCTGACTCATCTGCGTTGACTACTAAATATGTTGGTTGTTCTTTTGAAGGATTTTTGGGCATAAAGCTCCACTTAAGGCCGGTGGAAAATCCTGCACCCCCTCGACCTCTTAAGCCAGATTTTTTTACTTCATCAATGATTTTTTCTGACCCCAGATCCAGTAGTTCTTTTGTTTTTTGCCAACTACCACGTTTTTTTGCATCCTTGAGTAGTGAAGTTCCTTTACCACTCAAATTAGTGAATATTTTGTCTTGTTCTTTCACCTTCTTTCACCATGGCCTTTGAGACCTTAGTGATCCCGGCGCGAATCGAACGCGCGACCCACTGATTAAAAGTCAGTTGCTCTACCGGCTGAGCTACGGGATCATTTCATTTCTCAGTTATATTGAACAGTAATACAGCTTTTATCCGTTTTAATCAAACTAAAATTTTCATATGTAGTTAAATAAATTATACAATAGACTTGTTGCATAACCTAAACTAAGCAGAAAAAGGCAATTTACTGTCTGCTACTACCTGCGGATCTCATCCGCTGACACGTAGCGGGATGATGGTGGCTACAAAGGTTTAAGAAATTTACCAAGTGGGGAAAAAAGCAAAAGAAACCCCGGTCGGTGGCTAATTATTTATATGTACCTCAAATATCGGCGTTTTTATTCTCAGCGCTACGATTCAGCTATTTTTAAATGCAAATAGCCTAAACTGCAAACGTTAAGAAATTTACCAGGCAGGAAAAAAAGGCAAAAAAACTCTGAGGCAGCTAGTATTCAAATTCTCCCTTGTCTATTTGACGTTCTATACTGTCTTAAACGACTTATAAGCGCGTTTCAGCTTGTATAGGCAAAAACCAGAAGTTTTAAAAAGACGTAAGGTGCACATAGTGCAAAAATTTAAACATGAGACGCCAAATACCCTAAGTTTTTTGTCATTAACCTGCACAGATTGCGAAGATAAACAAATAGCTTCAATACTATAATAAAAGGATCGGTAGAGTTTGTCAAGTAGTTTTTTGTTTCTAGCGAAACTCAACACTAGCTTGTAAATGGTTGTTCTTGCTTTCGCTGTTTTGCTCTTGAAAAGATTATGAATAGGTTCTTAGGGTTATTGAAAGTAATAAACTCCTTTATTTAAGACCGAAGTTTTGCTATTCTCGCATTTTAATAATTTAAAATTAATGAATATAAACAAGAACGAGTTTTTATTTCTTCCACTTGGAGGAGTAGGCAGAATTGGGATGAATGTAAGCCTATATCATTACCAAGGTAAGTGGATTATGATTGACCTTGGCATTGGTTTTGCCGATGAAACTATGCCAGGCATTGAGCTATTAATCGCTGATGTGAACTTTATTGCTCAAAGAAAACAGGATTTGCTTGGAATAATAATTACGCATGCGCATGAAGACCACTGCGGTGCAGTGCCTTATTTGTGGGAAGAGTTGCAATGTCCCGTATATACAACAAAGTTCACGGTTAATTTTCTCAAGGAGAAACTAAGGGAGTTTCGGCTAGAAGGCATGGTACCTGTGAAAGAGGTGGACATAAACGGTAGCATAAATTTAGATCCTTTCACCGTTGAGTTTATAAACGTAACTCACTCAATTCCTGAAGCACATTCAATATTGGTTAGCACTGATGTAGGTAGCGCACTTCATACTGGTGATTGGAAATTTGATCCAAAACCTGTTGTTGGTTTAACTTCTAACATAAGTCGTTTAAAAGAAATTGGCGATAAAGGTGACCTGCTTGCAGCAATTTGCGATTCAACAAACATATTGAGCAAACATAATCCTGAATCAGAAGGTGAGATTTATAACAATATCTATAACATAATAAGACGGTCTAAAAAGCTAGTTGCTGTGTCGCTTTTTGCTTCAAACGTGGCGCGAATTGAAACAATAAGCCAAGCTGCAAAGGCGCTGGGCAGAAAAGTAGTTCTACTTGGAAGGTCTTTATGGAGAATAGTAAAAGTTGCACAAGATAGTGGGTATTTAACCAATTCTGTTGAATTTTGTGAAGCAAAAGATGTAGCAGATTTGCCAAGGGAAAAGCTATTATTGATCTGCACTGGTTGTCAAGGTGAGCCAATGGCAGCAACCTCAAAACTTGCTAATAAGAATCATCATGCATTTAAAATGCAACAGGGTGATACAATAATTTTTTCGTCAAAAATCATCCCTGGCAATGAAACTCGTGCACACAGTATGTTCAACGCCTTTATCGAAATGGGCGTGGAGGTTATCATTGATAAAATGGAGCATGTTCATGCCTCTGGACATCCAGTAAAAGCAGAGCTAAAGGAAATGTATTCTTTGATAAAACCTAGAATGTCTATTCCAGTTCATGGTGAGTATATTCACACGCATGCACATGTAAAATTTGCTAAAGAGTGCGGTGTGGAAAAAGCAATAATGATTGCACCAGGTGATATCGTTAATTTGGAAAGCGGAGAAAAGGTTGATTCAATTGATGTTGACTACTTTGGTGTTGACGGTATGTTGCTACGTTATCCAGAGAGTGGTGTTATAAAAATGCGTAAGAAAATGAGAGATGCTGGAGCTGTTGTAGTGACAGCAATTGTCAACAAGAAAAATAAATTGCTTGCTAAACCAAAGGTATTTGCACCTGGCGTTTTCGAAGCGTCAGAAGATGCAGCTATTATACAGAGGATTATAAAAACGGTTGAGTCAGCGTTTAGTTTACAGTCGACAAAAAAAATAAGAAATAAGATTGAGAGCTCAATATTCAGTATCTTAAAGGAATATTTACTAAAAAGGCCTATAATTGAGGTCCAAATAGAACAGGTATGAAATGAATGAAGGTGCTCGTTCAGCTAATATTACTTCTTTCGTTATTTCTTCCTTATTTTGCTAAAGCTGCTTTGTATGTTGACATAAGGGAAAACACTGTTGGTAATATTAGCCTTGTTGTGTCCAAATGTGCATGTAAAACAGAGCTGGAGAGCGAATTAAGCGAAAGCATCACAAGGATAATTGAGGCAAATTTATCCAATTGTGGCCTATTTAATGTAAAACGTGGCACAGAAACTGAAATCACGTCGTACAAACCATGGGGCGATACGCTGGCTACAGTAAGTTTAAGTGAAGTATCAGATAGAGCCTTAGAGTTATCGTTACACTTGTTTGATGCTTTCACAAAAAGGGAGTTGTTTACTCATTCGGTTGTTTTTTCGGCAAAAGACTGGAGAAAAATTGCCCATTTTGTTTCAGATGTGATACATGATAGACTAACTGGTGAGAAAGGGCATTTTAACACGAAGATAGCGTACATAGCCGAAGAAAAAGATAGTAATTACAAATCCATACGCAGAATTGCTGTTATGAATCAAGATGGAAGTGATATAAAATACTTAACAAATGGCGACAAATTTGTGTCAACACCAAGGTTTGCACCAAGTGGAGATAGTATTGTTTACATCTCATATCTGGATGGTAGAAGCTACATAATATTGAAGAATCTGAAAGATAATACTGAGTCAATAATTAGTGCCTTCGAGGGGGTAATCTCTGCTCCGAGATTTTCTCCTGACGGAAAATCTCTTTTGATCTCCCACTCATCTAATGGTGAAACAAATATATTGTCTCTAGATTTGAACAGTAAGCACACGAAAAAAATCACTAGAAGTTCGGCTATAAGCACTTCTCCCTCTTTTTCTCCAGATCAGAAATATATGGTCTTTAGTTCTGATATAAGTGGAAGTCAGCAGCTATATATCATCGATTTCACAAAAAAAAATAAAAAGCCTAAGAGAATTAGTTTTGGAAGTGGAAAGTATGCCACACCTGTTTGGTCGCCAAATGGGGATCTTATAGCTTTTACAAAGATCCAATCGGGGAAATTTTATATAGGAGTTATGAAGCCAGATGGCAAAGGAGAACGTCTACTTTCAGAGGGACATAAAATCGAATCCCCAGCATGGCTTCCAAATGGCAGGGGTATCATCTTTACAAAAACAGAATCACCAAGCGACTCTAAGCTATATTCGGTAGACTTAGTAAAGAGGAATCACAAAATAATTTCTACCCCAACAAATGCCTATTTGCCAGATTGGTCGCATCCGCCTCTGGTGAAGTAGAAAAATAGATAGATGGTATGAGTAGGTATTGTTTGGTTGAGAAAATGAAAAGATAATAACTTTTCAGAGTGAATAGGGGCAACAAAAACAAAAAAAACTACTTGACAACCTTCGTTAGTTCCATTATCATGATATTGGAGGTATTCAGTTATCTTCATCTGTGCAGATTAAATGACAGGATTATAACGTAGTTGGCGTCTTATGTTTAATTTTTTGCACTATGTGCACCTTATGTCTTTATTAATTTCACCTAGACTTCTAGGTTTTTCCCTATACAAGCTGAAACGCGCTTATAAGTCGTTTAAGACAGTATAGTACGCCAATTTGCAGGATTAGAGAGTGAGCAACTTCTACCACGGGATTCTTTTGTCTTTTTTTCTGCTTAGTAAGTTTCTTAGCGCTTAAGCTAAGGGTCTGTTGCAGTTTAAAAGTCGCTAAATTGCAGCGTTTAGGACTTAAAAAAACGCCAATACTGAAAATAAATACCGAACGGGGCCTCTTTTGCTTTTTTTCTCGCTTGGTAAATTTTTTAATATAATTGCAATACAAGATGAGGCTTGGGTTCTTAGGCCAATACATCCGAACAAAAAGATTGAATATTTCTTCAGAATTGTGTATAATTCTTAATACTTTTTAAGTGAATCTCTCATGGCTTTATCAAAATTTCTCAATCCAAAACTGGACTTAACATTCAAAAGAATATTTGGTAACGAGGGAAATAAGAATATCCTTATTCACTTTCTTAATGATATTTTAGGATTTACTGGCTATACAAGAAGTTGAGTTTCTCAGCACCATTATGGATCCTGAAATTGCCTCCGATAAGCAAAGTATTGTTGATGTTCTCTGCAAAGACTCTATTGGAAATAGATTTGTCATCGAAATGCAGCTCGCTCGCGATAAAGGCTTCGAAAAACGCGCTCAGCTATACGCAGCTAAAGCTTATTCAAGGCAGGTTGGGAAAGGTGGCGAGTACATCGATTTAAAGACAGTATTCTTTATTGCCATCTCTAATAATATCCTGTTTCCTGAGGAAGTTAAGTATATTTCTACTCATAATATACGAGAGGTAAAAACTAATGGACATTACCTGAAAGGTTTTCAATTTGTGTTCATTGAATTACCTAAATTCAAAAAAGACAAAGTGGAACAGTTGGAAAGTACAGTAGAGCGCTGGTGCTTTTTTTTCAAACATGCAGAAGATACTACAGATAAAGACCTAAAAGACATAGCAGAAAAATCTCCGATAATAAATCTAGCGTATGATGAGTTAAACAAGGAACGCTGGAGTGAGAAAGATCTGGTGGCATACGAAGAAAGGTTAATGGATCTACGGAAAGAAGAGGCCATCATTGCGTACAGACTTGATACTGCTAAAGAAGAAGGTAGAAAAAAAGGCATTCAAATCGGCGAAGAAAGAGGAGAAAAACACGCTAAAATAGCTGTGGCAAAAAACCTACTTAAAGCTGGCGTATCTGTTGACTTGATAGCTGAATCTACTGGTCTTCCTAGAGCTGAAATTGTGCAACTCAAAGAGGAAGTCACGAGTTAACCGCTTAGCTACCAATATATTTTGAAGTAAGCCACCCACGGGGCTTCTCTTGCTTTTTTCTCATTTGATAAATTTCTTAAATATCTATTACTAAAGTAGTATCTTGGATCCCAGATACAAGAGTTACGCGCTGGGATGACAAGGAGAAGGGCTACTTAGATGGCACCAACATTGTGCATCCATTCTACTGTGACGCAGAGTCTATAAGGCTGACATTCCGTACGTCCATGAAAAATAAACCTTCTTTCTCGTCTTGAATGCCGATGGTAGTGTGGGTGTTAAGAGGTAAGGGATCGTTTGTATACCCATGGCCTATTCCTTGAATTGTGAACACCGGAAAGTTGACACTTTTCGCAAATCTCTTTTTTACAGCTTCAACGAGGTTATCGTTGCCGGAGTCAATAAAATTGCCAAAAATTACTACCTGCACTCCATCGAAAATATGAGCTTGTTTTAGGTGATCTAAACTGCGTTCCATTGCGTATGGATAAACTCTTATGTCTTCCAAAAATAAAATTTTGCCTTTTGCATTTACTTGCCAAGCAGTTCCTACGCTATTTTCAACTAAAGTCATGTTACCACCAACAATTTTAGATTCTAACCTGCCGTTTTTTAGTTTAATACCATTGTCGATTATTTTTAAATTATCGAATCTAATATAGCTGCGTTTGTTCAAAATTAACTCTTTTAATTTTTCAACAGAGCTCTCAGAAACGGAGTTATTTACTATCATTTCCAACATGGTACCGTGAAGGGTTTGCCAATCGTATTTAGCTTGTAGATAGATGTGCAAGGCAGTGATATCGCTATAGCCTATGAGAATTTTTTTATTTTGGGCAATTCTTTCTTTTTTATCATTGGACAATCTCTCTAGATAAGGAATTAACCGAGAAGCTCCCGTTCCTCCTCTAATGCACCAAATTATTTTGCTATCGTCGGTTAAGGCACTAATCAAATCATTTGCTCTAAATTCATCGGAGTTAGAGTAGAATGGATTATCGTTACTGTATGTTTTCTCCGAAATATGGGGATAAAAACCCAAGGCTTCTACATATTCTTTTATAGTAGGTAGATCTGACTCTTTCCCCTTCGAAGAAGGAGCAATAATATCAACTTGGTCAATTGCACAGACACCCGTGTTAATACACAAAACAAGGATGAAGTATAAAATGTAAACAATAATGGAGTGCATTAAAATATCTTATAAAACTCTTTTTTTAGTATGTCGTCCAATTCAGAAAGTGAAACTTCAACTCCTAGTTCTTTCATTGATGTAACACCATAATCTTTCAGCCCGCAAGGAATAATGCCTCTGTAGTGAGAAAGATCTGGAGAGACGTTAAGTGCTATGCCATGGTAAGTTATCCATTTTCTTATACGAATGCCAAAAGCTGCTATTTTTTCTTCTACTCCATTTTTATTCACCCAAATACCTATTCTCTCTTCTTTGAATTCTCCAAATATATTGAAGTGCTTTAAAACATTTATGATCCAATTGCTTAGATCCCTGATATATAGCTTTATATTGCATTTATTTCTTTTTCTGAGATCCAACATTAAATATATAATGCGCTGCCCTGGGCCATGGTATGTGTATTTACCACCCCTGCCTGTTTTATATATAGGAAATAATTTTTCAACAATGTCATCATCTGTTGCACTAATCCCTGCTGTGTAAAGTGGAGGGTGCTGGAGCAGCCATACTAACTCATCAGATAAACTATCGTAAATTCTTTGAATTTTTGCTTCCATGAATTTTACAGCATGGTTATAATCGATAAGTTGGTTAGATATTAGCCACTTTATCATGTTCTGTTTCTTTGCTATTTAAATCTGTTGATGCTATCCCAATGCTTAACACTAACCACAGTTTTCTTTATTCCTAATGATATCTTGTAATACTATATTAACTTCTGTGCCATTAGCAAAATGGCAAATTTTTAGTTATTTGTCAACACAGGTGCATAAAATCCTCTTTACATATAGGTAACTTCTTTTATTGAAAAATTCAGGAAAATGTTGTATAATTGTTGTAGTAGGTTTTGGTAAAACATATGACAGACTCAAGATTCAGCATAACTTTTAACAATGAAATTTCAGAGTATCTTGTTGAGTTGGCTAGAATAAAAAACCAGTCCATTCAAGATCTGGCACAAGAGCTAATGCAAGAAGCAATTGAAATTGAGAAGGAAGATATGGCACTAGCTGAGCTTGCTGCTAAACGCTCAGGTGCAGAAAGAGTTAAGCTTGAAGATGTTAAGTGGGAATAAAGCCCTACAAAATTGAATTTCTAAAGGATGTTACAGAAACGGATCTTCCAGCTCTCCCAAAAACAATAAGATTGAGAGTTGAAAAGCCATAAAAGAGCGCCTGACAGTTAATCCTGACAAAATAGGAAAGTCTTTGTCATACAAATTTAAAGGATCTCGTAGAATGCGAGTAGGTGATTATCGTGTGATTTATGAAATAGATAATATAGAACATATGGTAGTGGTTAGTGCAATAAGACATAGGAAAGATAGTTACTAGTATATACAGCACTCCCTCCTGATCCATTCTCTACCTTAGGTGGCTTCGCTCAGCTCAGAAAAAATCATTTTTTTGACCGTTCCCTCCTGCCTTTCACTACTGTGTAGAGATTGTTTTCAAACATGATGTTCATATGTGTGATACCAATTTATATAATTCCACCATAATTTCAATTTTTCAACAAATTCAATTTTTTCAACAAACAGGAGGCAAATATGAATCTCAACATCTTTCAAAGGAGAAAAGCGCATAAATACTCTGCTTTGCAGCTCATAATGGAGCCAAGTTGGAGTGAGCGCAGTTATGCGAGTTTTGCTGAGGAAGGCTACGTCAAAAATGTTATTGCCTTTCGAGCAATCAACATGATTGCAAATGCTGCATCTTCAGTGCCTTTTATCCTCTACCGGCTTACTAATCAGGGAAAGTCGCAACTAAAAGTCCATCCATTACTGAAGTTACTTTATTCTCCCAGCCCAATAACATCAAAATCGGAGTTTATTGAGGGAATTGTAACTCACCGATTAATCAGCGGCAATGCTTATGTGTTGATGATTGAGCCGAAGAACAATAGAAAACCGCCAACAGAACTCTATCTTCTGCGCCCCGATAGAGTTGAGATTGTTCCTGGAAGGAATAACGTTCCTTATATATACCGCTACACTGTGAACAATAACAGTTATGACTTTAGAGTTGATAAGCTAACTGGACGTTCAGCAGTGCTACATCTTAAAACCTTCAATCCTTTGAGTGATTGGTATGGACTGTCACCAATTGAGGCAGCAGCATATAGCATAGATCAGCATAACCAAGCTGGTGCTTGGAATCAGGCAATGTTGCAAAATGGGGCGAGACCAAGTGGTGCAATAGTTGTAAAACCAGCAAAAGATGGGAGCAGTGGAAATTTAAGCCAGGAGCAGTACCAGCGCTTGAAAGAACAGATAAATGATCATTACTCAGGCTCTGTCAACGCTGGAAGGCCAATATTGCTTGAAGGAGGCTTGGAGTGGAAGGAAATGAGTCTATCGCCAAGAGATATGGATTTTATTGAATCCAAACATAGCTCAGCTCGCGATATTGCACTGGCTTTTGGTGTTCCACCGCAGCTGCTTGGCATACCAGGTGACAACACTTACAGCAATTTGGTTGAAGCACGCCTTTCCCTTTGGGAACAGACGGTTTTACCAACACTGGAAAACATCGTCTGTCACCTAAATTCTTGGCTGACACCAAGATTTGGTGAGGATCTGTGCTTGTCATACGACAAAGATGCAATAGAAATTCTCATGGAAAAGAGGCAAAAGCTGTGGAAATACGTAGAAAACGCAAGCTTCATGACACTCAACGAAAAAAGGGAAGCATTTGGCCTGCCGCCGCTGCCGGGTGGTGATGGGTTGGGTTGAAGATTTTATACACAATATAAATATAGCAATATTAATAAATATCAAATATTTATGTTGCATTATTATATTAGTACATTAATAAGTTGGAGGTATTTTATGAATGAAGTACAACAAACAGAGTTAAATAAACAGCTTTTTAATGCTGTTAAAAGAGGAGGGATAACAAAAGTCAAAAAGTTAATAGAAGATGGAGCAAATATTGATGCAGTAGATCCGTATGGACGTACTCCATTATATCTGGCTACTAGAAGTGGTCATCTAGAGATGATCAAAACTCTAATAAACAAAGGTGCTGAGGATATTGATGTAGTAGATGAAGATGGAAGAACTCCATTGCATCTGGCTGCTAGAGATGGACGTCTAGGAATGGTAAAAACTCTAATAAACAGGGGAACTTGTGTTAATAGAGTAGATAAAGATGGAAGAACTCCATTACGTTTAGTTGTTGAAGATGACCATATAAGACTTATACCTCACTTATTCCTTGAACCCGGTGTGCAAAAAGTTGTTTCTATCGAGCACGAACATGAGGAAGTAGCAAAGATTTTGGTAAAATACACTCTGTTAAAAGATACCGAAGTGAACAGACCAGATTATTTAGAGCAGGATTCTAATTTTAACAGGAAGGTGTTAGAATATTGGAAGCAATGTCAAGAGGAAATCAGAAAACTTAAAGAAGAGAATAAGCCACTGTATGACTTTTTAAGAGAAAGCAACATTGACAATCTAGTTAGTATATGGGAAGGAAATAAAAATGTACGCAGTAAGTTTGGCAACCAAAAAAGCTTACAAGAACAATATCCAGAATATGCCCATATTTTAATTAACAAGGCTAATGAAGCAGAAAAAGGGGAATGTTTAAAAAAGTGTGTCAAACCGAATTTTTTAATTCAACCCGATTTTTAATCTACCAGGGGAAAAAATATCAAGTTGAGATATAGTTAAAGCCCAATTAGGTATAGCCATAGTCCAATTCTGTTCTGCCTTTTTTGTGAGATTTTCTGCATAATCATAAACCGCTAATTGATGCTTTATCAACACATTATGAATGTGATTTTCAAGCAATGGCATTTGCTGACATAAAAAACTTTTTTAAAGATCATAGAAATGATTTTAAACAAGAACTGGGAGGTGAGGGAATAACTCTGATTAACTTTGTAGATTTTGAAGATGTCGCAAAAAGACATACTTCTACACTAAAAGTACAGGCATTTGCAGAATTTGTAAAAAATAATACACCAGGCAGAAATCTTAGCAGTTCAAACGCTGAACAACACCTGGAGTTGTGGTCCTATTGTTCGATCCTTTAACCACCCCATACACATAGGCCCGCTGGGCCTATGCTTAAAGTATGGAACGGGCAGCAGAGTTGCCAGTAAAATAGCACTTTACTTTACGAAGAATGTGGATATCATTTGAAATATATTTTTGAGAATTGGTAATGTCAGAGGTTGCGGGTGTAGAAACTAAAGAGCAAGCTGTGTGCGAGCAAATGCGTTTTAGCGTGAGCCGCGCAAGTCTTTTAAATACGCTATCTAGAGTGAGCGGAGTGGTTGAAAGGCGTAACGCAATAGATGTTCTAGCATGTATAAATATTAAAGCACAACATGGCAGCATAAAACTAAAGGCTACTGATCTTGACATTTCAATATTTGCCTCGCTTGCTGCAAATGTGTCAGCGGAAGGGGAAGTAAAAATCTCAGCACATACTTTACATGACATAGTGAAGAAGTTGCCAATTGATTTGGATATTAATTTCGAAATGAACGATCAAGGGAAATTATTGATATCTTGCGGAAATGCAAACTTTTCTCTACCGAATGTAGTTTCAAATAACTTTCCTGTCCTTGAAGAAGGGGATCATAAACATGATTTTACTCTACTGAGTGCAGATTTGGTAGACTTATTAACTAAAACGAAGTTTGCTGTATCACTAGATGATACAAGATATAATTTAAATGGGATATACTTGCATACGGATGAGCAATTTCTGTACTGCGTTGCAACCGATGGTCACCGTTTATCATGTATAAAGAGGCCTAAACCTGAAAATATCAATGGCGAATTTGGTGTGATAATTCCACGTAAAACTGTCATGGAGCTGCTAAAAGTATTGGATGATTGCAGTGAAATTAATATAAAGCTTTCAGATAGAAAAATCAAATTCACATGCGGTGAATATATTATAATATCAAAATTAATAGATGGAACTTTTCCAGATTATAAAACTGTTATTCCGGCATCTCAGGATAAACAAATGATTGTTGAGAGCGGTGAGCTAGCTAGCGTTATAGATCGGGTTTCCGTTGTTGTGTCCGATAAAATAAAATCCATTAGGTTTTCGTTACAAGAAAAATTATTAACTCTAAACTCAAACTCTCAAGAGTGCAGTGATGCAACTGAATCCATAGAGGTAGATTATAATGAAACTCCTATGGAAATAGGGTTTAATTCACGCTATTTGCTTGATGTTTTGTCCTGTATAAAAAACAAGTGTAAGTTTAGCTTGTCAGATGGCAATGGTGCTACAATTATTACTGATGAAGCTGATCCAAATGCATTATATATAGTAATGCCAATGAGGACTTAAACTAGTAATCTATCTTTACCAAATATAAACCGCAAGGTGGTGCAGTAACTCCAGCGGCGTTTCTTTTGCGCTTATTTAATATATTTAGCATTTCTTGTGGATTAGTTCTATTTTTCCCAAATTCAACCAAAGTACCGACAATGATCCTCACTTGGTTATGTAAAAAAGAAATAGCGGATATTTTGATGTATATATGACTCCCATTTTGTACTATCTCGATATTATCAATTGTTCTTACCGGATTTGCAGCTTGACAGTCTTTTGAGCGGAAACTTGAAAGGTTGTGCTTTCCAAGCAGATGTTTAGCCGCTTCACGCATAATGTTTACATCAAGTGGGTTAAATACTTGCCATACATAACCAGCTTCCAAAGCTGCAGGGGCATAGCGGTTAATTATTCTATATTCATAGTGCCTTTTTTTTGCTGAGAATCGCGCGTGAAACTCATCATCTACAACTTCTGCATTGAGTACGACTATAGGAATCGATTTTAAGTGATAATTTATTGCGTTCCTTATTCTGTAAAGCTCAAATTCCCTCTCCATATCAAAATGAGCAACTTGTCCTAAAGCATGAACTCCCGCATCAGTCCTGCCACCGCAGTATAAAGTGACTTTCTCGCCACTGAAATTAAATATAGCATTTTCTATGGTCTCCTGGATTGAGTTAGCAGAATGTTGTTGTTTCTGCCAACCAGAGAAACTACTACCGTTATACTCTATCGTTATTTTGTATCGCACTGCAAAATCTATCTAATTTTCTATCTTATACCAAATCTCGCTGATAATAAGATAAATTAATAAAGAGTACTTTTTGCCCACAACTGGAGGTTTAGGTAAATTTATGGTGGTTCTACCTAGATGACACACAACTGGTCAAAACCACAATGTTTGTGCAATTTCAGTAGCAGGTTGCTTGAGTCCGTACTATTATATAGTATAATACTATATAATATATGACCTTTAAAAAGCTCAATCTACACTTAGTATCAGATTCAAGCGGTGAAACTGTTATATCAGTTGCAAAATCAGCTCTGAAACACTTTCGTTCTGTAGAAACAATTGAATATGTTTGGTCCTTTGTGAAAAAAGAAGAACAAATTGATAGAATTTTGGAGGAAATCAATAAGAAAAGTGATGAGCATCACTTTGTTATATGCACTATTACTGATGATGAACTAAGAAAATATTTAAAAGATAACTGTATAAAATTGGAAATTCCCTATCGAGCAATATTATCACATATTATTAGAGAAATTTCTTCCTACCTTGAAATTGAAAAAGACGAAAAGCTTGACTTGCATGCTGAGATAAATAATGAGTATTTTCAGCGCATTGAGGCAATAAACTACACTATTAATCATGATGACGGACAAAATATTCAAGATATTGATAAGGCAGACATAATCTTGATTGGAGTTTCGCGTACATCAAAGTCTCCCACCAGTATGTATTTAGCTTATCGGGGCTATAGGGTTGCAAATATTCCCTTTGTTAGTGAGATACCCTTTTATGTTGACTTAACAAAGTTAGAGAACAAGATGACAATAGGGCTAACAATAGATGCAAGTAGGCTGGTGGAAATACGCAAAAATAGACTTACTTCAATTAACAACGAAAATAATAATGTATACGCTGACCCCAAGAAAGTAGAAAAGGAAATTAAAAAGGCAGAGGAACTTTTTAAACAAAACAATTGGCCAATTATCGACGTAACACAAAAGTCGATCGAGGAAGTGTCAGCAACGATTATACAATATTTTAATAGAATGTGATAAATTTATCAATTGACTAACTCTTTGTAAGTAACCATAATATAAAATAATTTGGTTTTCGCTATAGTTATGAAAGTTAAAGGCTCACTAAAGTCCCATCGCAGCAGAGATAAAAACTGTAAAGTTGTGAGAAGGAGTGGTAAAATTTACGTTATAAATAAAGTAAAGCCAAGGTGTAAAGCCCGCCAGGGTTCTTGAGTATCAGCCATAAATTGGTTATGTAAGGGGCTTATTGATTGCCTTGAGACAAACAGTGGTTGTGTCAGTTGTATATCCGGGGCTTGGCTTGCGGTATAAAGGGTTCTAAGCTGTAACTAGGGTGCTTAGTTTTTTGTTCACTTTTTCATGCTATACATTTTTTAGTTTCTTATATGTAAAAGTATGGTGTTTGTATTTAGGAATAAGAGGAAGTTACTGTATTTAAGTACAGCTTTGCTCATTTCTTCTCTTACGCTATATTTTAGTATCAGTACAATTACGGGTAAACGTGGCTTATCAGCGTTAACGGATTTAAAAAAAGAGATAGAGTACAATAAACTTTTGCTAAAGAATATATCTTTTGAAAGGGAAAAGTTGAGTAATAAAGTGTTTGGCTTATATGAAAAAAGCTTGGATTTGGATCTGCTTGATGAGCAAGCAAAAAATGCTCTGGGTTATGTGAGCCCTAAGGAGCTAATGGTTGTTCTTGATGTGGAATAGCAACATCTTTAAATGAAAGAAAAAAAACGCTATAATCCAAGTGCAGGCATTATAAACGAGATGAAAGTGAAAAATATCTTATTAGCGCTTTTAATACAGGCTATGTTTGGGTTGTCATCATTTGCGGCCGATCCTATTTTGCTTAACTGTATTGAAACTCCAGAGATTTATGATCTTGATGCAAAACCAAAAAGCTTTAACTCTTCGAATAATTTAAGAAGAAAACCTGGTTCTCCAAATAGCGCAACAGGAGAATTGATAAGCATAGTGGGTAGAGTTACTGATGTAAACTGTTTGCCAATACAAAACGCTGTAGTTTCTATATGGCACGCAAATTCACGTGGCGTGAACCATTATGATGAAAATGTGGAGGATGATAAGCTTGATCCAAATTTTGCCGGATCAGGAAGATTTATAGTCAATAACCTTGGCTATTATAATTTTATTACAATAGCACCTGGTAAGATCGGTGATAGGGCTCCACACATCAACTTTTTGGTTCAACATCCAGATTTCCCAGAGTTCACAACACAAATGTTCTTTGCCGACCATAATTGCGACAACTGTGCTGATCCTGTTCTTAGGGATCTTATTGATAATGGGCTTGCAAGCCTTCTGATAGCACCATTTACTTATAATGATCGTGCAATTAAGACCTACACATTTAATATCACCTTAGGCGGGTATAACAAATTTTCTGATAAAAGATAAAATCCTTGCATATCAGGGAAGTTCATAGTAGCCTTAAGCGCTGTTGTACTTAAAATGTATATGAAAAACATCTTACTAATGTTTTTACTATGTTTTATGTGCAGCTCACAATTATTTGCAACGGAGATGTCAACGATGAAGATAACAATTTCTAAGGCTTTACCTGATTTTGAAACGCTAGTAGTAGGTTTGTTTGAAAATGATGAACTTATAAGTAACGGTAAGGTTTTACAAGATAAGCAAATTACAGATAACATCAAAAGATTTAGTGATTTCAATGGAGGTTTTGGTGAATTTTTCTCCATTACTTCATCAGAGGGAAAGAACATTATAGTTGCTGGACTTGGCAAGAGAGATGAATGGGATGAAAATAAAGAATTAAATATTGGCGGAAAAATATATTGCGAACTAAGCAGATTAAAAATCAAGCAAGCGGCAATTTCAATCGAAGGCAATGCAGCAAATGTTGCATACGGTGCATTTCTGCGCAGTTTTAAGTTTGATAAGTATAAAACCAAAAAGGATGAAAAAGTTACAGAAGTAGAGGAAATCACAGTGCTAGCGAAAGATGAGCAATTCAGTAGTGCTGAAAAATCATTTGAGCGTTTAAGGCAAGAAGGTGAAGGCATATTTCTTGCACGTGCTCTTACCACTGAACCACCTAATGTTTTATATCCAGAATCCTATGCTGATCACATAAAAACCGAACTTACTAAGCTTGGCCTTGAAATCGAAGTGCTTGGTAAGAAGCAAATGGAAGAGAAAAAAATGGGAGCATTGCTTGGGGTAGCACAAGGAAGTAGTAAAGAGCCAAAATTAGTAGTGATCAAATGGAATGGAGCTTCCAAGGAACAAAAGCCTGTAGCTTTTGTAGGTAAAGGTATAACGTTTGATACTGGTGGAGTGTCACTCAAGCCCTCGCGTGGCATGGAGTCAATGAAATATGACATGGCAGGTTCTGCTACTGTGGTTGGGGTGATGCGTACTCTAGCTGGACGAAAAGCGAAGGTAAATGCAATTGGCGTAGTTGCGCTTGCAGAAAATGCAGTGGACGGCAATGCTCAAAGACCAAGTGATGTAGTAACTTCGATGTCTGGGCAAACAATAGAGGTATTAAACACCGATGCAGAAGGAAGGCTCATACTTGCGGATGCTTTGTGGTATACGCAGGACAGATTCTCACCTAAGTTTATGGTTGATCTTGCAACTTTAACTGGTGCCATAGTGGTTGCGCTTGGGAATAATGAATATGCTGGTCTTTTTTCCAATAATGATGAATTAGCAAATCGTCTTATCGATGTAGGAAATGAAGTAAACGAGAAGTTGTGGCGTTTTCCTATGAATGAGACTTACGATAAAATTATCGATTCGCCGATTGCTGATGTCCAAAACATCGCTCCTGCAGGCTCTGGCGGGGATAGCATAATGGCTGCACAATTTTTACAGCGTTTTGTGAATGAAACTTGCTGGGCACATTTAGACATTGCAGGCACGGCTTGGCATGAAAAAGGCACTGATATTTCTCCAAAAGGAGCGGTAGGTTTTGGTATAAGGTTGCTTAATAAATTGGTTGAGAAATACTACGAAACGGGTAATTGAAGCCTTAATACTGAAGTTTAGAAAGCTATGGGCTTTTGGCTTCTTCTGCTGGTTTTGCTGGCTGATGGCTTGTGTCCTTCATTTTAGAAGGTGGAACTGCTTCATAAGCTTTCTCATTAACTTTTTTCTTTACCTCCTCTATTTTACCTTCGCCAATTTCCATAATTTTAGGTAGAAAATTATCCATAAAACCTTTCAATTTATCCATATCTTCTACATGAGTACTATCACCTTTTCCTATAAGCTTTTCCAGATCCTCTTTTGAAAAATCTTTAATCTCTTCCTTTTTCACTAATTCTTTTATAGCCCACCGCTGCCCTTCATCTTGAAGCATTTCTATTACTATAGCCTTATCCCGAGCGCTCTTTACTTCACCTTCCTTCTCCGACCCACTAGCGCCTATAATAGATTTAGACAATTCCTTACGTAACCTACCAAAATTATTCTCCCTTGCTTGAATTGTAGGCAATTTATCGATAAAATTTTTCACTAAACTTTTAATTGCTTTTCCTAAAGACTCAGCACCTTCTTTTATCTCACCTCTATGTTGATATATAACATAACCAATAGCAGCTATAGCCACCAGTGCCACAAGCCCAACTAATGCTAATCCACCACCCATTAATGCACCAGTCACTCCTCCTATTACTAATGAACCCGCCAATGCACCTGTTAGTGCTGTAATAGCTGCTCCACCTATAACTCCTTGAGTTGACAACTGGTTACCTAAGGCTTCGAGTTTCCCCTCCATGTCTTTTACTTTGTTTACTTGTTCAAGAAACTCTGCTAAGACAGCTTTATCTTGCTCAAAATATTTCCCTACAATACCTATTGCATCCTCTGAAAGATCCCCATTGCCCTTCAGTAAATCAGTAACATCCTTGATGGTTAGTTCCTTAAACTCCTTACTTAACTTTTTAAAATCCTCATTACCTTTTAATAGGATCTCCAAATTGTCTACCAAATCCGGCTTTTCTCTAATATATCTTACTATATTTTCAATGAACTGATCCGAATCAGCTGGATTTGTCGCACCACCTTGTACCATATTCAATTCCTATCAATTATAAATATGCCTAATTATACATAACAATTATTAATTATATTATAACTAGTATGAAGTAATTAACACAATTACCCCTTTTCAAACATGGAATTTGTACTACAATACCTAAATTATATGAAAACAAGGTACTCTATGGGTGAAAAAAAATTAAAAGTTGCTGTGGTTTTATCAGGATGCGGTCATCTCGACAGTGCAGAGGTGAGAGAAGCTGTTTTAAGCTTGCTTGTGCTTGATCAGCAGGAAGTGGAAGTCAAATGCTTTGCACCTGATATCAATATTACACAAGTTATGAATCATAAAACAAAAGAAGCAGTAAAAGAGAAGAGGAATGTACTTGTAGAAGCAGCAAGAATTGCAAGAGGTGAAATATATGACCTAAAGGAAGCCAAAGCTAAAGATTTTGACATGCTAGTTGTACCCGGCGGATATGGAGTTGCGAAAAATTTATCTGACCTAGCTGAAGGTAAAGACATGGTAACAGTAATACCCGAATTTGAAAGATTAGTTTCAGAATTTTTTGCTGCAAAAAAGCCAATAGGGGCAATATGTATATCTCCAGCGGTGGTTGTTTTTATTTTAAGTAATAAAATAGGCAAAAAAGGAAATAAAATTAAGGTGACTATAGGAGATGACAAAGAAAAGTTGATAGAAAAGCTTGGTGGCGAGCATATAAAGTGCGACACAGAGTTATCAATAGAAGACGAAGAACATAATGTATTTTCCTGTTCTGCTTATATGCGTAGCGACGAAAGTACGTACTCTGTATATCAAGGGATAAAACATATGATTGACAGCATGGTAAAAAAGATCAACAAAGGAAATTAATACCAATGGTAATAGGACAAATTAAATTGCCAGTCAACAATGGTGTCATTCCAGCGCCCCTCCTCCTGTCATCCAAGTAGCGGATACTGTGATCTCATTTCACTTTATGACGGTGTCTCCCAACCCCACGATGTCATTCCAGTGCCTCCTTTTTTGTCATCCTAGTGCCTCCCTCTCTTGTCATCCCAGTGCTCGACACTGGGATCCAGTTTTCCATAAAACTATGTATTTTAACATAACTTTTATACTCACTAAACCTAATAAAATTCCTAGATTCCAGCGTCACACGCTGGAATGATAACATTTGTTGTAAAAACAAATGTTCGTTCATGAATTGCGACTAGCTATAAATATTTAAGAAATTTACTAAATGGAGAAAAAGGCAAAAGAAACTCTGGCCATTGTCTATTTTCAGTATTGGCGTTTTTTTAGGTCTCAAACGCTGCAATTTAGCGACTTTTAAACTGCAACAGACCCTTAGCTTAAGTGCTAAGAAACTTACTAAGCAGAAAAAAAGACAAAAGAATCCCGTGGTAGATTGTTCTCACTCTCTAATCCTGAAAATTGGCGTACTATACTGTCTTAAACGACTTATAAGCGCGTTTCAGCTTGTATAGGGAAAAACCTAGAAATCTAGGTGAAATTAATAAAGACATAAGGTGCACATAGTGCAAAAAATTAAACATAAGACGCCAACCATAATACTCTTGTCGTTTAATCTGCACAGATGAAGATAACTGAATACCTCCAGTTATATGATAAAAGGAATGGCGAAAGTTGTCAAGTAGTTTTTTTGATATCTTATCTATACCAAAGTGTTCTGCTTATAGATATTATACCAACAATCCACTATTTTTTCTACGTCTCGTGGTTTAGTTTTTGGACCTATACTGATTCTAATCGAACACTCTGCTTGCTCTTTTGTTGCCCCCATTGCAAGCAAAACATGGGAAGGTTTAACTTTTCCAGAAGAACATGCAGAGCCATTGCTAACTGCAATGTTATTTAAGTCAAAATGCATAAGTTGCACGTCACTCCTTACTTTCGGCATATAAATGAGACTTGTATTTGGTAACCTTTTGGAGTTTTCACCGAAGATTTTGATACCACTGGCAAGGTTTAACAGCTCACACTCCAATTGATCGCGTAGCTTCTTTATTTCATCCATTTTTGATAGAAGATCTGGAATATCCTGCAATGCAGCAGAAAAACCTGCAATTGCAACAATATTCTCCGTACCACCTCGTAATCCTTTCTCTTGCCCACCACCTACTACAATAGGCTCTATTACAAGCTTTTTGTCGAATATTAAAACTCCACTACCCGCTATACCGCCAAATTTATGAGCGGACAAAGTGAGTAAATCCACCCCTAAATCTTCCATATTAACTTCAATTTTTCCAACGCTTTGAGCAGCATCGGTGTGGCAGATTGCTCCAAATTTATGTGCTATTTCAGCTACTTCCTTAACAGGCTGAATAACCCCAGTTTCGTTATTAGCCATCATCACTGAAACTATTACTCTATCCCTCTCAAGTTTGCTCAGAATCTTTTTTAGCTCTAAAAGATCAACAACACCTTCTTGATTAACGGGTATTATATGTGGATTATACGCAGAATTGAGAATTGAAGGGTGCTCTATAGCTGAAATTACATGTCGATAGCCCGCTACCCCTCTCATAACAAGATTATTTGCCTCAGTCGCACCAGATGTAAAAACTACTTCTTTATCACCTAAAGCGCCAATAATCCCACGAACATTATCTCTTGCATCCTGGAGAATCTTTCTCGCCTCTTGTCCCTTTCTGTGTAATGATGAAGGATTCAGAATTTGTTTTGATAAGACCTCAAGTATACTCTTCCTTACACTGTCGATAATTGGGGAAGTTGCATTATAGTCAGCATATACGTAATCACCACCTAAAGAAAAGGGACTTGAAGGTTTATCTGTCATTTAATTAGGAAAACTCTTTACTACTCGCTATAACAGTCATATATATTAGCTTAACATGATAAAAAGCTTGTTGCAAAAACAGTAAAATTAATACATAATTAATATATACACGATTTATATTAGTTAATATCTGTCAAGCAGGTTTTTATTAGGAGCTACCGTGGTAGAAGTTTTTTTGAATAACGCAGCAAAAAAAATAGAAGGTGAGTATCACCAAAGTAGGGAAGCTAACGCGCCAGTTGTGCTAATTTTACACCATCACCCCCAATATGGTGGCAATATGAATAGTAAAATAATACATAATATATACGCATCTTTTATCGGTAACAGCTTTTCTGCATTGAAAATCAATTTCCGTGGTGTGGGAAAGTCTACCGGAACTTTCGATAAGGGTATAGGGGAATTAACTGATGCTGCAGTAGCTATCGATTGGCTCCAAGAACATAATCCTAGCAACGTTCCAATTTGGATAGTTGGCTTTTCTTTTGGAGCATGGGTAGCTATGCAATTGACAATGCGCCGCCCTGAGGTAGTAGGTTTTGTTGCCCTTTCTCCGCCAGCAACAAAGTACGACTTCTCTTTTTTCTCTCCCTGTCCGGTTCCTGGGCTTATAATACAAAGCAGCAATGATAAAATCTCAGAAGAAAGCGATGTAACAGAACTAGCAAAAAGGCTGATGAACTCAGTAAAAAGTGACCATATGGAATACCACATTATAGACGACACTAATCACTTCTTAAGAGATAAAGAAGAGGAGGTAGTTCAAATCATAGACGATTATATAAAACTGCGCTTGAATAGTGCAGCTATTTCTTCTCAAAAGACCAAAAAAGAGGTGAAAATAAGAGAGTACGCTTAATCTTTACAAACAAGAGAAATGGGTGTAGTAATATAAACAAAAAGGTTTTGTTATGTTTAGGAAGTTATTATTTCTTGTTTTAATTGCGTCTATGCTATCAGGATGCCTTCTAAGCAAGTCACACAAGTTAAAAAGCCCGTGTATAAAAGGCAATGAAAGTACTTCGTGCAGACTATACCCTGTTAATGGCCATTGGTTAGGTAAGTACAAGATAGTAGCTCAATAGATTCTAGTTCTATACTACATCCGTTCACAATTTTATCAGTGATCTATCCTTTAACTGTAAAATACAGTCTGCCTTTTCTGCAAGGAGGTGATTGTGTGTTACTATAAGCATAGAGCTATTATTTTCCTTTACATACGAATATAATAGCAAAAACACATTCAAAGAATTTGTTGGATCTAAATTTCCCGTTGGTTCATCTGCAAGTAAAAGTCTTGGGAAATTTACAACGCTTCTTGCAATTGCAACTCTTTGCCTCTCCCCGCCAGAAATTTCAGATATCATACTACTTGCTTTGTCTTCCAGACCAAATTTTTCCAACATTGCCTGCGCATTTTTTATTGCCTCAGTTTTGCTTCTTCCTGCAATAAGCTGAGGAAGCATAACATTTTCCAATACCGATAACTCCTGTAACAAATAGTGAAATTGATAAACAAAGCTCAGAAAACTTCTTCTTATATGAGTTTTATATTTATTGCTGGCTTGTGTGCAATTTACTCCATCTATTGTCACTATACCTGAAGTTGGCTTATCCAATAAGCCTGCAATTTGCAATATAGTTGTTTTTCCTGACCCTGAGCTGCCAATCAATGCAACTACTTGTCCTTTTGCAACCTTTAGATTTATATCTTTTATAACAGCAGGAGCTTCTTTGAAGCTCTTATCCACAGAAGTTAGCTCTAGTGCTACATCACCACCCATGTTGAAAAGGCCTAGGGGGCATAATTAAACTGAGAAGCTGTTACCACATCCACATTGAGACTTAGCAAGAGCATTTTTTATTTGAAATCCAGAACCACTTAGATCTTCAGTGTAATCTATAACTGAGTTATTTAAAAATTTCGCCGAACAATTATCAACCATTAATACAGGGTTTCCATTTTCGTCGTTAATTACTATATCTTTGCTTTTCCCGCTAAAGCTAGAGTAGCCTCTATAATCCTCGCTTTCTTCATAATCGTCATCATCGTCGTCATCAAATTCATCATCGTAATCATCATCGTCGTCATCACTCAAAGATAGATTTTTATTTATTTGATCTATAAGAAAATTATACTTGAAGCCAGAACATCCTCCACCTGAAACTGCAACTCGCAAAACAGAACTTTTGTCCTCTTCCTGCTCTACAAGGGAGTGAATTTTCTTTAACGCATTGTCAGTCAAGTTAATATTGTAATCTGTTGACATAGTCACTACCGTTTATTATTGATAATTTATTATAGTAGAAATTTTACATGTCAAACAATAATTTTCTATTAAGTTATGCGTGCTTCCCAAGCAAAACAAGAGGGAGATATTTTAAAGAGCCAGAAGATGAAAACCGCAGTTGTTTTCAGCGTGATAGGGATCGCATCATTCACTCTAATGCGTTTAGAAAATTGGAATACAAAACACAAGTTTTTATCAATTATGAGCACGACTACTATCGCACTCGGCTTACTCATAGCCTTGAAGTTGCACAAATTGCAAGGTCTATTGCACGCAGGCTCGGTTTATATGAGGATATTACTGAATGCATAGCGCTTGCACACGACCTTGGTCATCCTCCATTTGGCCACACAGGAGAGGATGCTCTAAAGAAATCAGTTCAAGATTTGAATCTTGATAGCGAGAAGTATGAATTTGACCATAACGTTCAGGCTATAAGGATTTTAACTTATCTTGAGCAAAAACATGCTGACTTTGATGGTATGAATCTAAGTTGGGAAGTTATTGAAGGCGTTGCAAAGCATAACGGTCCCTTGCTTGGTCGAAATGCAATATCCCACACAAATAATCAGCTATTGCTAGAATATAATGAAAAATATGATCTAAAACTTGAAGAATTCTCAAGCGTTGAAGCACAAGTTGCCTCAATTGCTGATGATATTGCATACGGTGTCCATGATCTTGACGATGCACTCAGAGCAAATTTGGTGACTGTAGAAGACTTGCTCGATATTCCTTTAATTGGAGAAACGTTTAAAGACGTAAAAAGTAGATATTCGAAATTGCCTAAGTGTAAGCTCATACATGAATCACTGAGTAGAACCATAGGAATTATGATAAGCGATGTTGTTTCTCAGACTAAAAAAAATGTTGAAGATTACAAAATAAAAAGCGTAGAGGACGTAAGAAGTTTAAATAAGATGCTAGTTACATTTTCACCAGAAGTTGCAAATGCCACAAAAGAAATGAAAAAATTCAACATGGAAAAAATATATAGAAGCTATAAACTGAACAGGACGATGAACAAAGCAAAACGTATAGTACAGGAGCTCTTTCAATGTTTTTATGAAAACCCAGGATTATTGCCCACAGAGTGGAACAAACTCTCTTATAAATTCCAGCGTTCAGTAGTAATATGCGACTACATCTCGGGTATGACAGACAGATTTGCCATACACGAGCATAGAAGAATTTTTGATACCTCATACGAAATGACTTCTTTCTAATGACCGATGATCATTTCATGTCAATTGCACTAAAGCTTGCTGAAAAAACCCTCGGAAGTGTTGCACCAAATCCTGCTGTTGGGTGTGTCATTGCAAAAGATGGTGTAGTAGTTGGTGAGGGCCATACAGGAATCGGCGGGCGCCCACACGCAGAAGTAGTTGCTTTGCAAAGCGCTAAAGATTCAACTCACGGTGCAACTATGTACGTTACTCTTGAGCCGTGTTGCCATTTTGGAGTTACAGAACCTTGCACCGCGGAAATCACAAGAGCTGGAATAAAAAGGGTAGTGATTGCAACAATTGACCCTGACACAAGAGTTTCAGGTGGAGGCATTAAAGCCCTAAAGGAAGCAGGAATTGAAGTGAAACAAGGAATTATGCAAGAGGAGGCAGAAAAATTGAATATCGGCTTCTTCACCACTCGGAAATTACACAGACCATTTACAGCTTGTAAAATTGCAACAACTCTTGATGGAAAAATCGCAACATTCACAGGTGATAGCAAATGGATAACAAGTGAAAACACAAGAAATTGGGTACATGAGCTTAGAACAAAATATGATGCAATTATGATTGGCAGCAATACCCTCATTAATGACGATCCACTTTTGACTTGCAGATTACCAAAACTTGAAGATAGGTCACCCATAAGACTAATTATAGATAGCCAGGGAAAACTAAAAGAAGAGCATAATATTGCAAAAACTGCAGACAAAGTAACAACTTGGGTGATCACAAATAAAGAAGTAGAGAAGAAGATAAAAAACATTAACTACTTGATAGTCAATTCAAATAACAAACCTCCTGCCATCCCAGCATCCCCTTCTGTCATCCCAGTGCCCAGACACTGGGACCCAGAAAATTTAATTGCAAACGAGCACACTTGGCAATTATATAATAAAAACTGGATTCCAGCGTCACGCGCTGGAATGACATCGGGTCGGAAGGCAGGCAAAGTCTGTCTAAAAGACACGGTGTCAAAACTTGTTTCAGAGGTTGGCATAACAAGGTTATTAGTTGAAGGTGGAGGAACGCTAATCACAGAGCTATTAAAATGCAACTTAATCGACAGGCTGATAATCTGCCGCAGCGGTAAAATTCTAGGCAATGATGCTATCCCTTTTGTAGGAAATTTAGGAATTCAATCTATCAACAACTGCCACCGATTCAAAAAAGCAGAAATAATAGACTTTGATGAGGATATAGTCGAGGTTTGGGATAGGTTATAACAGCTTTTATATGCCTGAATATAAAGAAAGAGGTAGAAAATCTACCTCTAATAGTGTCAACCTAAAACCGAGACTGGAGCCGGGGAAGCTTGATGTTGCTTAACACTCAACTCGTTCAGTTTTGTTTGTATACCTCCAATTTGGCGATCAACATCACTCTTATCAGCTTTTGCTTTCAGCACAGATGCATCAGCTTTTTCAGCCAATTGATCGTCAACATACTTCCTGTCAGCTTTTGCTTTCAGTGCAGATGCATCAGCTTTTTCAGCTAGTTGCTCGTCAACATACTTCTTGTCAGCTTTTGCTTTCAGCGCAGTTTTTAGTGCTTCTCCAGTAACTAAATCTTTAGTTTTTGCTTCAATTTTGCTCTGAATTAGCTCCTCTACTTCTTTAGTCGCTTTAGCATTCTCAGTCGATGTCTCAGCTCCATTTATTTCTTCATTCTTGTGCATTTGCTGATATGAAGAAATAGCTAGTATAGTGAAATATATAGCAGCAATAAATAGCGCTGCAATTCCAATAGGGTTAACAATTGTGCTAATAAGCGCCAAAGACTCAGGTACAGCAACTATATTAGTAGCAATTAATACCGCTGTTATTGCTGCCGCTAAAGACGCAAGTGCAACTGTACCTTCAATGCCCATTTTTGTTATGTGTACCGTGTTTCCCCACTTCCATATGCTTGTATTCATAATAACCCTCCTTTAATGAGATCAATAATAAATCTAGCATATACACATATTAGCATATACAATCAAGTTATTTTTTTTTGTATAATTTTGAGCTTAAAAATCTGCTTTCTAAGCTGTCACCAACTATGCGCAGCTAGCTGAATTCAGATTTTTTAGTCATAGAAATAGAACTAAAAAAACTATAGTACTTTCTAAAATGAATGGTAAATGTCCATTATAGTATTACCAACTAAAAGCTGTGCATTGATGTATTAGAGGCCTGAGGGGACTTTTGATGGCATGCCAAGTCTACACTGCACGCCATTACTTACCTCATATTTCGTCAGTTCCATATTATACCTTTATTATTTATTTTAGAAAAGACTATAGCCACAAACATTAAGAAATTTATCAAATAAAAAAACAAGGCAAAAGAAGCCCTGGTCGGTGGCTAATTATTTATATGTACCTCAAATATCGGCGTTTTTATTCTCAGCGCTACGATTCAGCTATTTTTAAATGCAAATAACCAAAACTGTAAACGTTAAGAAACTTACTAAGCAGGAAAAAAGGCAAAAAAACTCTGAGGCAGCTAGTATTCAAATTCTCCCTTGTCTATTTGACGTTCTATACTGTCTTAAACGACTTATAAGCGCGTTTCAGCTTGTATAGGTAAAAACCAGAAGTTTTAAAAAGACGTGAGGTGCACATAGTGCAAAAATTTAAACATGAGACGCCAAATACCCTAAGTTTTTTGTCATTAACCTGCACAGATTGCGAAGATAAATAAATAGCTTCAGTATCATTATAAGGGGGTTGAAAGAATTTGTCAAGCAAATTTTTTGAATGATTTTGAAAAAAAAGAGCGGGAGAAGGGGTTCGAACCCTCGACCTCAACCTTGGCAAGGTTGCGTTCTACCAACTGAACTACTCCCGCAGTCTTTCATTTCTTAAATTATAGGCATATACAACGATTTGTAAACCCCATGCATACTAAAATGTTAGGAGCTGTCTATTATTTGTATACTTAAAACTCACTTTCAATTATTATTAGTCTTTCAATATTCCACAAAGTCTTATGAGAATATTTGTACATAAAGATGACTTGCCGGCTAGTTCAATACCAGACAACGTAAGGTCTATAGCTGTTGATACAGAGGCAATGGGGCTACTGCATGTTAGAGACAGATTGTGCCTTGTACAGCTCTCTTTTAACGATGGCAACGCTCACTTGGTTCAATTGAAAAGTGATTATACAGCTCCAAATTTAAGAAAAATATTGGGGGATAAAAATATAACTAAAATATTTCACTTTGCACGGTTTGATGTCAGCATAATACGCTATTACTTGCGAACTTGGGCACTTCCATGCTATTGCACAAAAATAGCTTCACGTTTGGTTCGCACTTATACAGACAATCATAGCCTAAAGGAATTATGCCTAGAATTGCTTGATACTAAGTTAAATAAGCAGCAGCAATCCTCTGATTGGGGGAGCAATGATTTAACGGACAAGCAAAAAAGCTACGCTGCATCTGATGTTTTATATCTCCATAAAATAAAGGAAAAGCTAGATTCTATGCTGGAACGTGAAAACAGAAAAGAATTAGCCCAAAAGTGCTTTGAATTTCTTCCTACTCGTGTTGAATTAGATTTAATGGGGTGGGAAAATGTAGACATCTTCAGTCATCAGATGTAATGGAAGTTATGTAAAACGCTTTAGACAATTTTTCAGGCTACTCAGTAAGAATTTAGTTGATTAGTTGCTGGTAAGTGCGCTATATTGTACAAATTTAGCTAGGTATTTTATGAGTGACGATATTACATCAATAAATGATCAAAATTTTAAGTCTGAGGTCATTGATTACAAGGGGTTTGTATTAGTGGACTTTTGGGCAGAGTGGTGTGGACCATGTAAAAGTCTAATGCCGCGTATTGAACAATTAGCTAAAGATAAGAAGGGCAAAGTTAAGATCTGCAAGTTCAATATAGATGAAGGAACTGAAGTGCCGAGTAAATATGGAATTCAATCTATACCTACATTAATCATATTTCAAGACGGTAAGGAAGTTGCACGCAAAATTGGTGCAATAAGTGACTTGCTAAGCTGGGTTGATAGCGAAATAAGCTAATAGACAAGTTTGTTTTTGTGTGTATTATAAATATTAATGAAGGGGATTGTAGCTCAGTTGGTTAGAGCAGTTCGCTCATAACGAATTGGTCGTAGGTTCGAGTCCTACCAATCCCACCGGTTTTAGTATATGCACGATATTTCCTTACATATCTTATTGTAAATCTTGGCCAATTCCTTCAGTGATTGTTACTGCCTAGAGCAAATTCAAAACAAAAACTTTACAGAGCGCAAACAATAGGGTTAACTTATGTGACTATATTTGGTAGGGCTACAATGAATGATTATCTCTCACTGCTAAATTCGGAACAACAATCGGCTGTAACTAACGTAGATGGGCCAGTTTTGATATTGGCCGGTGCTGGAACAGGAAAAACAAGAACAATTACTTCAAGAATAGCGCATATAATTCGAAATGGCTACGCTCATTCTGATGAGATATTAGCAGTCACATTCACAAATAAAGCAGCAAATGAAATGGTATCAAGGGTACTTGAACTCACAGACACAAATATACCATGGCTTGGCACTTTTCATGCAATTGCAGCAAAAATTTTACGCCGTCATGCTGAAATTGTAGGCTTAAACTCCAATTTTACAATCATTGGTGTAGATGACCAATTGCAGGTAATAAAAAACATCATTAATGATATAAGCCCGAACAATTTATCAGAAAAACATAAGACCATTATGAATATTATTCAGCAATGGAAAGAAAAGTGTTTACTGCCATCTGAAGTGGAAGAAACCCAATTATTTAGGCCAGTATATGTAACCGCATTAAAAGTCTATCACCAATATCAAGAGAGGTTAAAATTCCTTAACTCCGTCGATTTTGGTGATTTACTGCTATACAATATACAACTCTTCAACCAAAATACTGAAACTCTGTCCTACTACCAAAATAAATTTAAATATATCATGGTAGATGAGTATCAAGATACAAATACAATACAATATCTTTGGCTAAAATACCTTGCAAAAGAGCACTCAAATATTTGCTGTGTGGGAGACGATGACCAATCGATATATAGTTGGCGTGGTGCAGAAGTTGAAAACATTTTAAAATTTTCCGACGACTTTAAAGGTGCAAAAACCGTCAAACTGGAATGCAATTACAGATCAACATCCCACATACTTGCAACTGCATCACACGTTATCAATCACAATAAAACCCGCTTAGAAAAAAAATTGTGGACAACAAATATTAAAGGAGAGAAAGTAAATCTAATAAAACTATGGGATGGAAAAACCGAAGCGAGGTTCATAAGCGAGCAGATATTAAAGCTCAATAAATACAAATTCAGTGACATTGCAGTGCTGGTGAGAGCTACTTTCCAAACTAGAGTTCTAGAAGAATACTTTATAAAATACTCAATTCCTTATAAGATTGTAAGTGGCGTAAAATTCTACGAACGTCAAGAAGTTAGAGACGTAATCGCATATTTAAGGCTCGTTATAAACAATAATGATGACCTAGCTTTCGAGAGGATAGTAAATCGACCAAAAAGAAGCATAGGGCCGACCACCATGAAAAAGATATATGCGGTTGCTCAAGACAACAGAATTTCTTTTTTTGAAGCGGCAAGAACATTGGTTGATAGTAATCAAGTGGCTGAGAAAACCAAACTTTCACTAAATGGTTTTTTAAATAAAATTAAAGCTTGGGAAGAAATAGTAAGCGTAAAGCCGCTAAACGAGCTTGTTAAGACTATAGCAAATCAATCAGGATATATTGAAATGCTTGAAAATGAAGAAGTAACAGGTTTAGCACGCATAGAGAATGTTAGAGAACTCATTTCATCTTTGAAAAATTTCGATAGTGCTACAACTTTCCTAGAGCACATAAGTCTAGTGATGGAAGTGGATAATATGAATAATGACAACACCGTATATGTTATGACTCTTCATGCAGCTAAGGGACTTGAATTTCCGTGTGTGTTTCTGCCTGGCTGGGAAGAGGGGCTATTTCCACATCAAAGATCTTTTGAAGACAGCAGTGGCAAAGCTTTGGAAGAAGAGAGAAGACTTGCATATGTTGGAATAACCAGAGCAAAAGAAAAGTTGATCATTTCATGCGCAGACAGAAGAGAAGTGAATAACCAGTGGCAGCCAATGTATGCCTCGCGATTCATTAAAGAACTACCAAGAGAAAATGTTAAGGTAATTAGAAATGACGCTGTCTACTGTTGAAATAGGTATACAACAACCGTCTCCAATAGGAACAAAAAAAACTACTTAACAAATTCCTCCAGCTTCCTTACCACGATATTGAAGCTATTTATTTAACTTTCCAATCTGTACAGGTCAAAATGACAAGAAAACTTGTATTTGGCGTACTATTTTTCGCACTATGTGCACTGCATGTCTTTATAAAACTTCCGTTTTTTACTCTTATACAAGATTAATATATTTTAGCATATAAATTATTTAAAATATTGTCTTAATGATTATCTACTAATTAATTGATATCTTAATAAAATGCTTGCTAAATTTAATTTATTGTGCTAATATTTAATAAAGTTAATCAAGGAGTAATAAAATGTTTACCAATCTTTTTACTAGAATAAATCAGAAATGGAATGAATTTCTCTATGGCCCTTTTTGTACAGGTTTGAGAGATCTTTTCTTTAGTGATGATTGTTATATAACAATAGAGTCAAAGCAGGATGAGCAGCATAAAAATATAGATAGTACAACTTCTTCATCAGAAACCATTACAATTTCTGAAAAAGAAGATTTGAAATGGTTGGCTCAAATAGATTATTCGTTAGAGAAGTTTACTAAAAGTGGAATCTGTTCCTCCGCGAAAGAAAGGATGATTGAACTCTGTGAAAAAGTGTTGCATAAGTTTAGCGGAGCAGAAGCAGAAAAAATTGAAAGATTCATTAATGATTACCAAAATAGTGAATGGGAAATTGTTAACGAAAATGATTGTGGATTATCAGAACAAGAAGACGATATTTGTATCAGTGACTGGGAAATAGTTGAAAAGGCACCAAGTACAGAAATACGTCTATTAGGTATTACAGCGAAGAATAAAGACGGAAAAACGTTGTTTGATTTATCAGGGTGTTTCATGGGTTAGAACACATAACTCTATCTACCGTTACACAGAGAGCAGATCTGAAGAAAAAGCCCTTACTAAAACAAGTAAACAGCGGTGCAAAGCGGCATATCTGCTCTTTGTGGAATTAGAATTAACACTATATGTTGCTAAATTTTATTGGAAGAGATGTAGATCATTTTGGTCGTTATAATCACTATCATTTAGTCCAACTAATGGATCATAAGATTGTTCTGCATTTCCTTCAGTTTTTTTTATGTGAGACCAAAGCAACCATGATATTAAACCACAAGAAAATAATACCATTAATGAAATAGGCTTTGTAAGTATACTAAAAAAACTGTCAAAAAAAGTGCTTGTTTGTTCTTCTGTTGTAGATGTGATAGATTCTTTTTGTAATAGAGCTTTTATTTCTTCGTTAGTAGTTAAATCTAGAGGAGTATCGCCATCCCCATTTACTACATTAATACTTGCTCCCTTATTTAATAGAGCTTTTACTATATCTAAATAGCCACCATAGACAGCCCAATGTAAAGGAGTGCTTCCAGAATAATCATCCTCATTAACATTGATTCCTTCTGCTCTTAACAGAACTTCTACTACATCTATGCGATTATTTCTAATGGCCGAATGTAAAGGAGTTACTCCATCGTTATCTTTCGCATTAACATTGATTCCTTCTGCGTTTAATAGAGCTTCTATTGTATCTGTATGACCATTTTCAGCAGCCAAATGCAAAGGAGTTTTTCCATCATTGCTTTGTCCATTAACATTGGCATGTGCTTTTAATAGAGCTTCTATTGTATCTGTATGACCATTTTCAGCAGCCAAATGCAAAGGAGTTTTTCCATCATTGCTTTGTCCATTAACATTGGCATGTGCTTTTAATAGAGCTTCTATTGTATCTGTATGACCATTTTCAGCAGCCAAATGCAAAGGAGTTTCTCCATCATTGCTTTGTCCATTAACATCGGCATGTGCTTTTAATAGAGCTTCTACTGTATCTGTATGACCATTTTCAGCAGCCAAATGTAAAGGAGTTTCTCCATCATTGCTTTGTCCATTAACATCGGCATGTGCTTTTAATAGAGCTTCTACTGTATCTGTATGACCATTTTCAGCAGCCAAATGTAAAGGAGTTTCTCCATTAATATCTTCTGCATCAACATCAATTCCTTCTGCTTTTAATAGAGCTTCTACTGTATCCGTATGACCATTTTCAGCAGCCAAATGTAAAGGAGTACTGTAGTCTTGATCTCGCGTATCAACATCTGCCCCTTCATTTACCAGATATTTTACTTTCTCAACATTACCGTTTCTAGCAGCATCAAGTAACTCAGTATCTGAAACGCTCACCTCATATCTACTATAAAATTATATTTTATAGTAAAATTATTAATAATCTGTGAGCTCTGACGTACAGCCACAAAAATACAAACGTCATGCGCACAACTGTACGAACATTGCAATTAGCAGGTAATTTGCGTAACAGAGGGTGTCATGCCAGTGTCAGCTACTTGCATGACACCCTAGCGGTAGGCTCAAATCACAATGTTCATACAGTTGTGCGTCACGCGCTGGAATGACACCACTTTTGCTTCAATATTCACCACGCCACTGAATAAATATGATCGTGCATTGAAGACCTAATCTATTTTTGTTGAGTAACTTGAGGTGCGTGTTGAGTAACAGCAACTTGCTTTAGGTCATTGACGCCAAGATCGCTGTTTGTTGGATGAATAGGCGGAGTTCGGAATGGTCTAAATGCACAGTTAAGTTCCTTCATTTCTATTTCTTCAATAATTGGAGGTTTTTCTGTTGGGGCGTGGAAATCGTACTTTTTAACTCGCTCAGTAAAGCTTTTGTATTTTTCTTCCAGCCAAGTTCCAATTTCATACATAGTTAAGTATGCATCCATTTTAAAACTTTCCCGTGATCTGCCTAAACTTGCTAACGTATTGTTGAAGTAAATTGTTACGTAATCTCTTTTTGTGTATTGATAACTTTCTCTATCTGATTGTGTGTTGCAAGTGTTATTTTTTGGAAAGTAACCAAATATGTCGTACATTTTGAGCTCCATTTACTAGTATATATACATTATATATTAATAAATTAAAGCTGTCAGCAATAAGTTATTCTCACTATTTGCACTCTGTAAAGTTTTTGCTCTCACGCAATTAAAGCCGAGATAAATTCTCAAATAAATCAGGCAAAGTTTCTTGCAAATCACCAGCTACCAAAATATCATTATCTTCTAAGTAATTTGGTTGTACTAGGTTCATTGCAATTATCTTTCCTTTAGGATTATGCTTTTTATACAAAGCGAGAAACCCAACTGTGTCACTATTGAGTCCGCAGGTAACAATAAAATCAATTTGCCTTAAGTGCTCTGGTTTGATATTATTCATCAACCAATCAAAGTTCATTTTACCACTCGTGTTTCCCAAGACCTCAATCCCTGAACGTTGGTGAAGTAAATCCACATTTTCAGTAAGCAGTTGCCAACTTTTAAGTAAAGCTATATTCTTCATTGCGTAATGAGCTGAAGTTGTCATACTATAAAGACAAGCTTTGTAGAAATTGTCTATAATTTTTGAAAACTTTTCTGGTTCCTTGGGAATTTTATGTATAAGTGTAACAGCATCATCCTGTTTTAAGTTGCGGTCGTAAAAAGCTACTCCAAATTGTTTATTAAGCTCGGATACATCTGGCACTACTAGTGCTGATATTCCAGCACCAGTGTAGAAAACTACATTCTTGTCGTTGATGAGTTTAGCAATTTGTGGTACTGACATTTTATTTGGAGTTGCATTTTGTGCGTACAAAGTTTGAGCAAAACGATAGGTATCGTTTGATCTTTTGCTACTTAACCTTTTGTCACTAACCACACAACCGTATTTGTAATTTTTTTGTCCTTCTTTATCGCTAAGCAAAGCATTTTCTTCCTTTGTCAATTCTTTAATTAAATCATCACCATTAAAGGATAGTTGAAACCCTGATTTACTGTTTCCAGAGTCTATACAAAAATTCCAACACCATTTTACATGCCATTCTTCCAGTTCTGCCCGAGCGAAGCACATACTACTAACATGGTTAGCTGTTACTCTATTGATATCTTCTTCAGAAACTTTTTGTGGGGCTTGCAGTAAAATATTCTCCGCATAACAGACATTTATACTAAGAATTAGTAGAATTAAACATTTCTGCAGAAGATTACACATCACCTATGCTATCTTATAACCTAACCTTCATTATAAACACTAAAAAAATAAGTCAACCCTGCCAATTAGAGGATTTTTGCAAAACTTTGAAAAGCCACGTTTGCATCAAAACTTAGTTTGCTATGATCTGACTACTTTCTTACATAAAAGCTGAAAAAAGACAAAAGAAGCCCTGGTCAATATTTATTTTCAGTATTGGCGTTTTTATGCCTTAAACGCTGCAATTTAGCTGCTTTTAAACGCAACTAGTCTAAGCTATAATATTTAAGAAATTTACCAGACAGAGAAAAAAGACAATAAAAACCCGAGGTAGCTAGTTATTCCACTCTCTATTTTAAAATCCGGCGTTGGGTGATGTCTTAAACGACTTATAAGCGCGTTTCAGCTTGTATGGGTAAAAACCCGAAGTTTTAAAAGACATGCAGTGCACATAGTGCGAAAAATTAAACAATAGTACGCCAAATACAAGTTCTCTTGTCATTTTAACCTGTACAGATTGGGAAGTTAAATAATAGCTTCAGTTTCATTATAAGGGTAACGGCGAAAGTTGTCAAGTAGTTTTTTTGTTCCGTTTCTATGGCTAGTACCATGCACTGCCTTAACTTAGACCCAAACATCCTAACGCGCAGATATTTTGACCCCACCGGTATATAAATTGGCGTGGCTTTTCCCAGTATAAAGCAATGCAAGTCCAATATTGTCTACGCTAGAGCGCAGTTCTCCTACTTCTTCATCGTTCTCATTTGTTACCTTAGTGCCAATATTTGGAAGTGCGCTATTTCCCTCAACAAGGTAAAGTTTTCTTCTGAACGTTTCTTGTCTGCTCATTCGATTTACAACTTCCTGGCCTATGTAACACCCCTTATTGAAGCTTATTCCGTTGACCTTATCGATTAAATATTGCAGCGGAAATGACGAATTCTGCACCATATCTCTTGCTCCATCTGGAATGAGGTTTTGAATTCTCACTTTTTCGTACTGAGTAAAATCTCCGGCTGGCTGCTTTATTTCGCCTTTATGTATGATCCTCATTCCCAAGGATTTGTGCCTTGGATCTTGAAAAATAATTTGTGACTCATTACATTCTGTTGACTTAGTATTAAACAAAATCCCAACCTTATACAATGAACTAACGTCTTTAATCTTCACTCTCAGGTAAGTTTTAAGCAAATCTAGTTTCTCAATTATTTGCCGCAAGTACACATTTTCGCATTCCAAAAGGATATACTTACCATATCTAATCAGAAAAAAATCATATAAGTACTTTCCCTGAGGGCTAAGCAGCAAAGAGTAAATAGCTTTTTGACTATCTAGCTTACCAATGTCATTTGTTATAATACCCTGCAGGAAATCCCTTGTATCTGGCCCGTATAAAACTATTACACCACGGCTTTGCAATGGTATATAACTCATACAATTTCTGTCAATAAACCTAAATTTTACTATATAATATTAGGCACACTTCGTCTTCTTATATTTTACAAGCCTCAGCCCTTGAAATCCGGCTTACAAGTACATATATAAGTTCATAGGTTAATTTGTTGATGAGGAAAAACAAATGTCAAGTATAAACTTAAGTGTATTGGATGATAGTGTTCTGATTAAGCCTATCAGCGAAGAAAAACAAGGTGGGATCGTGCTTCCATCGAGTGCTGAAAAAAAACCTACTAAAGGTGAAGTTATAGCAACTGGTGAAGGTTCACGCAATTCAAGTGGTGAACGTATAGCTTTAACTGTAAAAGCCGGTGATAAAGTGTTTTATCGGCAGTGGGCTGGTACGGAGATAGAGCACGGCGATGAAAAGTTTATAATAATGAAAGAGTCCGATATACTTGCTATCGTTAAGTAGCAGCTTTTATTTTTACTAAACTAAAACAAAGCACAACATAGTGCATTGTAAGTGATTTTATTATAGTTTTCTAAGTTTTTTATTAACAAGAGGTGATAAAAATGACTAATGTAGTAGTGTCAGGCGAGCAGTTGCAAGAAGCTTTTCGCGAAGTTGCAGCAATAGTAGATTCAACAGTAGCAGTAACTGCAGGGCCTAGAGGAAAAACAGTAGGGATTAATAAGCCCTATGGAGCACCAGAAATTACAAAAGATGGTTATAAGGTAATGAAAGGTATCAAGCCTGAAAAACCATTAAATGCTGCAATAACAAGCATCTTTGCTCAAAGCTGTTCTCAATGTAATGATAAAGTTGGTGATGGTACAACAACGTGCTCAATACTCACTAGCAACATGATAATGGAGGCTTCAAAATCAATTGCTGCCGGAAATGATCGTGTTAGCATTAAAAACGGAATGCAGAAGGCAAAAGATGTAGTGTTAAAGGAAATCGCATCGATGTCTCGCACAATTTCTTTGGAGAAAGTAGATGAAGTAGCGCAAGTTGCTATCATTTCTGCAAATGGTGATAGAGATATTGGTAGTAGCATTGCTGATGCTGTTAAAAAGGTAGGAAAAGAAGGTGTGATCACTGTTGAAGAAAGTAAAGGTTCAAAAGAATTAGAAGTTGAGCTTACTACTGGTATGCAGTTTGATCGCGGTTATCTTTCTCCGTACTTTATTACGAACAATGAAAAAATGATTGTGGAGCTTGATGATCCATATCTTTTAATTACAGAGAAAAAACTGAATATTATCCAACCTCTACTTCCTGTTCTTGAAGCTGTTGTTAAATCTGGTAGACCTTTACTTATTATTGCAGAGGATATTGAAGGTGAAGCATTAAGTACTTTGGTTATCAACAAACTGCGTGGTGGTCTAAAAGTCGCTGCGGTAAAAGCTCCAGGCTTTGGTGACAGAAGAAAAGAGATGCTTGAAGATATAGCAGCTTTAACAGGCGCTAAGTACGTCATAAAAGACGAGCTTGGAATCAAGATGGAAGATCTCACTCTTGAAGATCTTGGTACCGCTAAAAATGTTAAAATCACTAAAGACAATACCACAATTGTCAGTGAAAACAGCGATTCTGACAGAGTGAAAGCTAGAATCGAGCAGATCAAATCGCAAATTGAAACTTCAACTTCCGATTACGATAAGGAAAAGCTAAGGGAACGTTTAGCAAAATTATCGGGCGGTGTTGCTGTGCTTAAAGTTGGTGGAGCAACTGAAGTAGAAGTTAAAGAGCGTAGAGATAGAGTTGAGGATGCACTGCATGCAACAAGAGCTGCAATTGAAGAAGGCATAGTTCCAGGTGGTGGAGTTGCACTTCTTTACACTTCATCTGTTCTCGATAAGCTAAAAGGTGGAAGTGATGAGGAACAGATAGGTATAAATATTATTAAGAAAGTTCTCAGCGCTCCTATCAAAAGATTAGTCAAAAATGCTGGTCTTGAGTCTGCTGTTATAATTGATCATTTGATTAAACAGAATGATAAAGAGCTTATATATAACGTTGAGGCTATGAATTATGCTAACGCATTTACTGCAGGTGTTATCGACCCAGCGAAAGTGGTCCGTATTGCTTTTGAAACAGCGATATCTGTTGCAAGTGTACTGATTACTACTGAATCTATGATAGTTGATGTCCCAAACAAGGATGAAAGCGCTTCATCCCCTATGGGTGCAGGTGGCATGGGTGGAATGAACGGATTCTAAATAAATAAAACCTTGGAGCAAGAAATTCACTTGCTCCACGGGTATCTCTATAGTTTTTAAAAATCTCATATTTTACTGTGTGCTAAAGGTAATACGCGTAGTGCTTTGTACAGAAAGACACTACTTTTTATTTTTCGTATCCTTTTTATTTCCTTATACTACGATTATCTAATAACAAAAGGCAGCGCAGAAGCCCCCTAGGATGGGTATCTCTACATCAGTACAATATTATATTAATAAATAATTTATATAATATTGTTTATTATAATAGCTAAAATCTAAATTTTTTCCTTTATATATAGGGTAGAACTGCCTTTATGAAAATACATGTACATTTAATATTGTTTTTGCTTTTTTTCTGTACTCAACTTCATGCTGACGAAGAAGTTGCAAAATTTGATTTGCTTATTGGTAAGGTAAATGAAGCAAACTTTACCCTTGAAGGTGCAATAAAGGTTACAATAAGACCAGGTTGGCATATATATTATAAGAACCCTGGAGATTTCGGTCTTCCCACTTCTTTTGATTGCAAGGGCAATACATCAAATATAGATATTTATTGGCCTACTCCAAAAGAACATAAAGACAAAATAGGGAGAGTGACATTTGTCAGTAATGTATACAAGGATATGGTATTATTTCCCTTCAAAATGAACGTGTTTCCAGGCCGAGGGTATATTGACCTTAACTTTCGTATAAATTATGCGATATGTAAAGATAGGTGCATTCCTAAAAAGGCTGAGATAAAAGTCAGACAGCCACTGAAGAACTTTGTGGACTCTGATGTCAGTAGACTCATAAATGAGTGGTACGAAAAATAGAGCTTATATAGCGTTTGTAGTGTGACTTCTCATGAACAATAAGTTAGGTATTTTCAATTTTTGTTGTATACTCAAGTTAAAACGCTTACCTTCAGCATATAGATGGATATAGTAAAGTTCGTTTTATTACTACCGACAATATTACTTATACTAATCGCCGGTGTTTATCTATCAGTTAAACTAAAATGGCTACAGATATTTAGATTGCCGTACGCTCTTTCACTCATCGGAGCCAAGAGAGGGGAAAATAAATTTTCTTCTATAGCTGCACTATTTACAATCTTAGGGGGAAATTTAGGAGTAGGAAATATTTCAGGAACTGCTGTTGCTCTAAAAACTGGAGGACCGGGCTCTATTTTGTGGATGGCAATAATTGTTGTTATCACTTCTGCAATAAAATATGTCACTTGTTATCTGAGTATAAAAAACAGAAAGAAAAAAAATGGACGGTTTATAGGTGGCCCTATGGCCTATATGGCTGATGCATTTAACTCTAGAAAAGCCACAATTGCGTTTCTAGTCATTATGATGATAGTCTCGATAACCGTTGGTAACCTTGTTCAGGTAAATTCTCTGTCAATACCACTTGACATGATAGATGTACCTGTGATTACTGGTGGAATCACAATGGCCATAATATTTTTTATTGTTGCAGCTCTCAGCTTAAAAAAAATTAAAATTTTCATATCAGCTATGATACCGATAATGACGGTAAGTTACCTAACGCTTTGTGGTATTATATTATTTAAGTTTAGTGAAAATATTCTTCCTTCTCTAAAACTAATAACAAGCGGCTTTTTTGCAACTGACAGCTTTAACTTTGGTTTATCTCTAGGTTTAATTGTGGAGATGTTAACTATCATTCAAGTAGGAACTCTGCGAGGTATTTTCGCAACAGATATAGGGCTTGGCCTTGAAGGCATCGTACACTCTTCAATTGTTCCTAAGAAAAATAACAATAAATTCATCATTGAACAGAGCCTAATCACAATAATATCACCTTTCATAGTTGTATTCGTAGTATTTATTACAACGATGGTACTGCTTGTCACAGATTCTTGGGTCACTGATTTAGAGAGCACTAACATGTGCATTTTTGCTTTTAGAAAAGCTATGAATTGGCCTTATATTGACTACTTAATCATGGCTATAATGTTTTGTTTTGCCTTTACTACTATTTTTACTTGGTTCTTTTGCTCAAAACAGACAATACGCTATATGTCTATGAATGACAAATACACTAAAATCTGGATCGTAATTTTTACCGCAATCATTCCACTTGGCGCGATAAGTAAAGTCCAGTTACTATGGGATGTCGCTGATATTTCGATTGCCGCTTTGCTGTTCATTAACATACTCGCTATACTCAAGCTAACTTATCAAGATCCAGAAGTGTTTACTATGAGCGGCAGATATTTAAAATTGGACATATCAGCCAAATTGTCGTCTGATACCAAATCCCAATGGTAAATTAAAAAGTTTCCCTACGATTAGACTAGCGAATTTATTATGTATCTTGTTTGATAACGAAAGTCAGTATAACCTTTATGCTTAAGAAATTCACTAAATGAAAAAAAAGCAAAAGAAACCCCGTGGTGGCTAGTTATTTACTTTTGTGTCGAAATGTTGGCGTTTTTTTATCCTAAACGCTTAATAAGTGCGACTTAGCTGCTTTTTAATGCAACTTAACCTTAGCCATAAACGTTTAAGAAACTCACTAAGCAGAAAAAAAGCAAAAGAAACCCCGAGTAGCTAGTTATTCACTACCTATCTTATGATATTGGCGTTTTTGATGTCTTAAACGACTTATAAGCGCGTTTCAGCTTGTATAGGTAAAAAAACAGAAGTTTTAAAAAGACATACGGTGCACATAGTGCAAAAAATTAAACATGAGACGCCAAATATGCTAAGTTTTTTTCTCATTTAATCTGCACAGACTGAAGATAAATAATAGCTTCAGTCTCATTATAAGGGTAACGGCGAAGGTTGTCAAGTAGTTTTTTTCGTTTCTATTGGGTAGCTTTTTTCCACTCTTGTCTGCCCGCTTTTTGTGTAATGAAAATTGGATACACCCTCCTTTAATAGAAATTCAACTAATTCCCATAATAATTATATTAGCTAACAAGCTAAAGGCAGAGGGTTATTAGTGAGGAAGAATATGAACGCTGAAAATACACAACAAAAACGCAGTTATCATGAGTTCATTCAAAATCTTTCGTCTTTGTCCAAAGAGATAAAAGAAGATGACAGTTTTACGCTTCTATTTGATGAAATAAAAAAAGAAAATAAGTCAATTTACAATGCCGTGGTTGACTTCAATATAGTAAAATTTTCAATAGAACACCCCTATTGGGATGAAGATGAAAACAAAAATAAAGCGTGTGAAGTTATTTCTAAAGAGTGCGAGAAGGTGGAGGAAGCTGCACAAAAGCTTGGAGATAAGGCTAAACGAAAGCTCGAAAGTGAAGTTCGAGAAAAGTTGAAAGGTTACATCGAGGGTGGCGTTAAAGAGGATGGTGTTAAAATATACGGTAACCACGTAAGTATTACGCTGGAAGACAACAAAAAAGAATTCCAAATCAGCGAATTTTTAAATAGTGACTTTTGTCAGAAAAATGGAATCTCCGGATTTTCAACCTTGCATAGCGACGGAAAGAGCGGAATGCACGGCTTTGTTGCTGAGGAAGAAGGAAGAAAAATAAGACATTATGTCGTAACCGATGGTTCATACGAAATGACGCTAAATTGGTATGTAAATGGGGAAAAGTGTACTGTCACAATTAATATTAATGCTGATGGTTCTGTAGAACGTATTGGAGGTCATGACGTGAGTGAAGAACAGCTACGAGCGAATAAAGATGTAAAAATAGGTAATTTATACTTATATGAAGTATTAGCAAAAGGAAGGTGGAAAGAGGTAAATAAGCCATCATTCGAAGCTGCAATAAAAAAGGATGTTGAGAAACCTATTCAAGAAAACAAAGCTGCCAATACAACTCAAGAGACTGGGTCTCAGACTCCTCCTCCTCCTCCACCTAGAACTAGTTCGCTTCCACCTAAAAAGGGTTCAAGCTATCAAGATGGTGCGCAAAAAATGGAATTTGACAAGTACATACAAGGCAACACTTTGGATTTACATAAGCTAGATAGCATAAATATACCTGAGCTATTAGAATTTTTAAACAAAGAACGAGACATCAAACAGATTAATTTGGGTTGGAATAGTATTGACGATGAAGATGCAGAAAAATTATTCAGGCAAAGAGGTCTTGTAATAATGGAAAATCGCCATGAAGAAGAGAATTCTCAGAACAAGAAAACCCCGCCACCACTACCACTTAGAACTAGTTCGCTTCCACCTAAAGGAAACGTTGTCAGTGAGCAAACTTCTGCCGAGCCTGCAAGCCACAATCAAGATAATAGGCAAAAAGATGAACGGTATGACAACCCTACATTCACCACGTTTGGATACACTGCGTCTGGAGAAAAAGAAACAGTTGCTGAGGAGGCCCTGCAAGTAAAAAGCGCTGCGCTTGCGCCACCAACACAAGATGTCGCATTAAAAAAAGTTGAAGGTACATTTAAGTCTAAAGATGCTAAGGAGTCAGGTAATAACGGAAATAAGCCACCGCTAAATGATGTAGCTTCGATTCTTGAGTGGAGAGCAGAAATTGAATTCTTACATAGTGAAGATTTTGATAATGAAATCAATTCTCAAGAAGCTAAAGAAAAGAACGAGCGTAGACAAGCAGCGCGAAAAGAAAGTTCTGAAGGTCGAGTTTATAACCTTCAATCGCTTTTTGAAGAGAATTCTCAGAACAAAAAAACTCCTCCTCCACCGCCACTTAGAACTAGTTCACTTCCATCTAAAAAGGGTTTAAGCTATAAAAATGATAGGCAAAGTGAATTAAGCTCCAACGCAGCTGATATAGCGCAAAAACAATTCATAGAAAATGTTCTAGAAAAGATAGAAAAAGGTAGCCAGTATGACACTATACGTAATTGGCTAAAGGATAAGATTGAAGGTAAAGAAAACAATCAAAATCTGGACTCTCTAGAGGAAAAATTATCCAAAAAATATAGTCAAGGTAATGTTGTAGAGAAAAGAGAGAATGATGATAGCAAACTTCTACCCCCAACTAGCACCGGTGGAAATACCGACGTTGAACAAAGTAGTAACACTCAACCACAGAAAAATTCTCGCAGAAATGGCAAGGAACCCGAAGAGGAAGAGAGGAATTTTCAAAAAATAAGTGAAGCATTAGAAAGTTGGAAGGAAAAAAGAAGGAATGCTGAACAAGGCGACTCAAACCCTTCATCTCCGACTCAAGACAGTAATGAACAATCCCAAGTAGATCCTAAACAGTTAAAGAAGAGCCTCATGAATGCTGGGCAAAGTAATGACACTCTACTTATTGAATTTACCAGTAAGTTGGATAAAGAAACTCAAAAGTTCCCGCTAAGACCGGTGGATCAAGAAAAAATTAGTGAACAAACCAGAGAACGTTTACTAGCAGACGGGTTGCTAAAAGACAATTCAACAGATGTAAAAAAAGTGGCAGAACGGGAGAATGCTGACACTAATCTGACTATAGATAAAAATAGCAATCTACATAGATTATTAGAAAAAGATGTAGCACGACTGAAAGCTGGAGTAATAGAAGAAGAAAGAGAAGATACTTTAGTAGAACACACTAATAGTCATGATCGCAATAGAATTGCACTAGCAAACAGGAACAGAAAATTACTTTGGACTGAACATATCAAGCAACAACAAGAAAGAGATAAAGGCGTGTCAATATAAATTGAGGTTAAAATAATTACTCAGCAAACAATAGGTTTCATGTAATGGCAACCCTATAACGGAAGAGTAGGAACCGCGTAGGAACAACACGAACATTCCAGCAAGGCCTTGTATATTGCACCCCCCTGCCCTATTTTTCCACTCTTCTGATGCTAAATAATATTTAATTTCCTGTTCACTGAGACGTTTAAATTTCACTATCGTAACCACGGTTCTAATATGTTGTTTGGATCGATGGGGAGTGAGTAGACAAATACTGGTGTATACTCTATGCCTTCTTCCTGATAACAGGCGAATGCATTTTTCTGCTTGCCCAACGTTTTCAGTTTTGAGCAATATCCTTCTACCGCAAGCAACAACCGTATCAATACCGAGTACAAAATAATCTGGATTTGAGCTTTGTATCTTCTCAGCTTTGCTTTTTGCCATACGAATTGAATAATCTTTCGGAAGCTCCTTTTTTAAAGGAGTTTCGTCTATATTTGCCGGCAAAATTAAACCTGGCTTAATGTTTATTTGTTTTAGTAGGGCTACACGCCTTTTTGACGATGAAGCAAGAACAAGATTATCTAGAGATCGTTCTGTCACTTGTACCTTTAAGCCTTCTAATTATCCTACCCTTTTTCGCATTCCTATCGTAAATACTCATCTCTACCAACACTCTGTCTCCGATAATGATGCGTATTTTACTTCTTCTGACTTTTCCTGATACATGACAAATGACCTCATGTTCATTGTCTAGCTTCACTCTAAATTCTGCTGCAGGTAATAAAGCAGTCACTGCCCCCTCCATCTCAAAAATTGTTTTCGATTTCTCGTCTTTTACCATTTGCTATTTATAATTAAACAACCCTTGTCAGTCTACCACAGATCTTAAAGAATATAAAAGACCTTTTGTACTACTCCCATCATTCAACTCTCCTTTCTTACTGCCCACAATGCTTAGGTACCAACATGCCATCAAAAAAACCTGTCAAGTACTTTTATTTAGTTTAACTGCATCTTTTGCCTTGTCCAATAGTCCATTAATGAAACCAACTTCGCTTGGTTTATCAAGCAAATCAGATGCAATGTTAGTATATTCATTGATAACAACTGGAGCTGGCGTATCACAATTAGCTAATTCACACATTGCAACACGCAAAATTGATAAGCTTAAGAGATTTAACCGCGAAAGAGACCAGCTTGGATGTAAATAACGTTCTATTATTTTATCGTACTCTTCACTGCTTTCTATAACCTTACACGACAGTTTCTCTAAGAACTGGTAATCAAATTCCTCACATTCAAATATATCTGCTAACTTGTTTACATAGTCCCTAAGTTCACAATTTTCCAGCTCAAAAATGCTTTTGTCGTAACCTATAAAAATATTTGAGTAAGCAACTTGCACAGTAAGAAACCTTGCTGCACTTCTTCTTATACGCCATCCCTTGTCTGTAGGTTCCTCCTCCATCAGCTTAATTTTTTGTATAAATCTATCATGTGCAAAACGGCTGAAGCTGCGTGGCCACCGATGTTCTTTCTGTTCTTATCAGCCCTCACTAAAGCCTTATCTTTACTATCAGCAGTAATGACACCCATACCAAAAGGTACCGCATAACGCATAACAACTTCATTTAAGCCTTCAATTACTCCTTTGCAAACATATTGATAATGATCAGTCTCACCACGAATTACGCACCCAAGAGCTAAATAACCATCATAATTAATAGTTCCACCTTTGACCGCAAAAAGAATTGCAGCCGGTATTTCAAATGCACCGGGAACCTCAATTACATCGTAACCTGCGCTGCTGCCTTTTAATTTATCGGTTGCACCCTCAAGTAAAAGGCTTGCTATTTCAGTATAGTAAATCGAATTAACTATTAGTATTTTCGACATTTATCCCTCCTTTTCTTGTTAAAAATAACTTTATTAATGATTGTTGAATTAGAGTCATGACATTACTGAATATCCAATATATTACCAAACCTGCAGGAAAAGAGGAAAAAATGAAGATAGAAATGTAAGGTAAAAATCTCATAACGTTCACCTGAACATCATCTCTGTTGATCTGATCTTTTTCACTGATCTTCTGCTGAATTATCATGGTAACACCTAAAATTATAGGCAAAATACCTATAGAAATAGGGAAATTGTAACTAAATAACCCAAATAATGTAAAAATGTTTGTTGGATCAGGAGCTGAAAGGTCCTTAATCCATAAATAAAAAGGAGCGTGTCTCATCTCTATAGTAACAAATAATACTTTATACAAAGCAAAAAACACCGGTACTTGTACCACCATAGGAAGAATGCTCGACATTGGGTTTACGTTGTTTTTTTTGTACAATGCGATTATCTCCTTATGCTGTCTTAAACTATCATCTTTATATAACTCTCTTATACGAACCACTTCAGGCTGCAAATTTTTCATTTTGAACATTGAAACATACGACCTATTAGATAAAGGCAGCATCAAAAGTTTAATTACTAAAGTCAGCAACAATATTGCTAAACCAAAATTTTTCAAAACGAAGTTAAAGTATTCAAGAAGTAAAAACACTGGCTTGGTTATGAAGTAAAGAACGCCAAAATCTACAGCTTTGTCAAATAAAGGTATACCTAGAGTACTTTTATAAGAATCCAGTAAATTCAACTTTTTTGCTCCAGCAAAAAAATAATTCACATTAGAAACACTTGTGCCAGGAAGTATGCTCTTGTAAGGCTTAACAAAATCTACTTGAAACTTATCAATGTTATTAACGTTCGTATGTTTAATGCTTACATTTATTTTATCAGATTTTTCAGGTATGATAGCTGTAAGCCAATACTTGTCAGCAAAACCAAACCAATTCTTTCCACTTGTGTTTGCTTTTATTAGGTGTTTCTTGGCAACATCTTTATATGTCCATTCCTCCAATTTGTTATCAAATGTACCTATTACTCCTTCATGTGATATCCAATAAGATTCGTTAATATCACCACGCTTACGATTAATTTTACCATAAGGAACCAAAATTACATTGTCCTTCGTATTATTTTCAATAATTTGCTCAACTTTAAACATGTAGTTATTGTCGAGGCTAATTTTCATCTTAAATAAAATGCCATTTTCATTATCCCAAAATAAATTGATTGCCCTTTGATTAGTAAGTTCAGTTTCATCTGCCTGCCAGACCGTTTTGGAATCTGGAACTTTAATTTTACCACTTGGATCCAGCCATCCGAATTCTACAAAATATACATCTTCTGATTCAGCAGGTGAAAGTAGCATCACTTGCAGAGAAGAAGAATTTGGTTCTAGATGGTAATTAGTTAAAATTAGGTCATCAAACCTGGCACCTTTTAAATAAATCGACCCTTTAACCATACTATTGGTTAAGCTAATCCTTTGTTCTCGAGTAGAATTAATAATTTCGGAACGGTTTTGGTGTATTATAGGAGCAAGATCGTTAAAAGATTCTATGTGTTCAATATTTTCAATTGATGGATGATCCTGGTCTGTATTAAGAAAATTATCGTAAATAACACGCCAAGATACCATAATTAACACTGAAAGGACAGCTGCCAAAATTAGATTTCTTGCTTCTGACATAAAATTTAAGCTAAATGCATTTCCTTAAAGTGTATATTAAATATTGTACTAAAACAATAAAATTTACTTATTTTTAATAATAACTTTTAACGCTAATCTTTAAAATTTATTGTAATAGCTTCAAATTTTAACAATATGAACGCGGTAAAAAATCTAGTTATTTGGCTACTGATAATAGTTATCACCGCAATGTTTATCGATTCACAAGGAGACAAACTAAGCAACAGATTTCTCAGCACTTTTTTACCATATAAGGGAAGGATCCAAAATGGTGGAAGTATCGAATTTACGAAATCATATGATGGACACTTTTATATTCAAGCTCAAGTTAATGGTTGTAACATAACGTTCTTGCTCGACACCGGTGCAACCGATATTGTTCTATCGCAAAAAGATGCAGTAAATGCTGGTATTAATCTGCAGAATATTCAAGATTTTAAAATATATGAAACTGCAAAAGGTCAAATAAGAGCTGGAGTGGTTCAAATACCTCAAGTTAAAATAGGAAATTTTTTGATCAATGATGTGCAGGCCAGCGTTAACACTCATTCTATGTCCCATTCATTACTTGGAATGAGTTTCTTAAGGTATTTTCACTTTACTATAAGAGATAATAAGTTGGTATTATATCGCGAATCTGCTTATTAAAGCTCTGCAGGTCAATATAGGAGCAGAGATAAATATTGCAGAACAAGTGCCAATTGCAATACCAAAAAAGATAATCAAGCTGAAGTCTCTGACTGCACCTGTACAAATTAACGTCAAAGGAAGAGCAGCGAGCAGGGTCGTACCCGAGGTTAAGACAGTGCGAAACAATGTAGCGTTAATACTTGCATCTACCATTTCACTCATATGTCTGTCTTTACCACTTTTTTGATATTCTCGAATTCGATCATATATAACTACTGAATTATTGATTGAATAACCAATTACAGTGAGGAGAGCTGCAACCGATGAAATATTAAACTCAATGCCAGTCAAGCTAATAAAACCGACGGTTAAAATCACGTCATGGACCAGTGCTATTATTCCACCAAACCCACATTGCCAATTAAACCTGAGCCAAACGTAGAAAAATATTCCAACGATTGCAATCAACATGGATAATATTCCTTCAAATATCTGTGTTGAGCCTATTTGTGGACCAACATAGTCTATCTTACGATAGCTTATCGAACCACCCAGCTTTCCTTCTAGTATGCTTTTTATCTTTTTAATTTTATCCTCATCTCCTTCCTCTTTAAAGCGCATGACTAAATTGTCACCTGCTTTTGAACTCTGCACCGTAAAGCCATTTTCTTTCAATACATCAAGAATAGTACGGTCTTCACTTGAAGATTTTATTTCCATCAAGATTCCTCCCGTAAAGTCTATGCCTAAATTCACTCCACGTAACACAACAGTGAGTATCGAAAAAATGATCAGAATAATACTAATGAGTGCAGTCAACTTTCTATATTTACTAAATTTGATATCGAGGTTATCTGGAATAAGTCTAACTGCCATGTTCTTTGCTTAAACTTAAATTTTATATACTTTTCAAAAGATTCACTAGCTTATTTTATGGTTGGAGTTACTCAATTTCATCAGCAGATAAACCAGTTACTTGGGAGATAATATCGATAGAAATACCTAACTGTGCAAGTCCCAGATTGTGCTGAATGTCTATACTGCCTAAATTTTGAAGTGAAAATTTTAATAAACAGCAAATAAACAAGTTTATCAAAAGAGAGTTAAATGTTAGGGTTTTCAGCATTCCGGAAATTCTAGACAATTTAAAATCAACCTGGGATGGAGGAAGTTAGTGGCGGTTCAGACGTCACATACTCCTTCATCACAATGATAAAGAAGCTTACCTTTATCTCTGACGTATTTTAAAGGAATTTTGAGATTATTGATGTCTTTACCACCAGTATCATACCATTTCTTTTCCCACGTAATATAATATGGCTCAAGGTCCTGCGGCGTTAATTTATATATTTCTTTCAGCTCTATTCCTTCATAAATAGCAAATATCCAGTCCACCCTTCGGTATTTTGCAATTATTGTAGGATTCATATGATGATGAGTAGAAAAGCTTTTTGCAAGAAGAGCATTTACTGATTTAAGCTCATATTCATTACCATACTCATCAACGGCATCGTTTCCCTCGCGTGTCGGAAGAATAGTGAGTCCGGTTAGTAATAAGACTTGTAGGATTTTTCCACCGTTGTCCTGAAATATATCATTTATACCATACTTAACAGCAAACTCTTGATACTTCCGTATATGGGGAAATAGTTCTTCCAGAAGTTTTCTATCTTGATAAGTTCCCTCCGGGTTTAGAAGTGCAGTAGGTACGACACCGAGCGCATCTGCTATGCGCTCAATATTATCTATAGAGATATTTCGCTCACCACGTTCAACGGAGCCTATATATGTCCTGTGTAATTTGCATAAATCAGCAAGAGTTTCTTGGGAAAGTCCTTTTATATTTCTTAGCCTTCGTATATTCTGAGAAAGAAGTAACCGTAGAGATTGCCTTTTTACTTTCGTCATCTCTACAAGGTAATAGTTGACAATTATAAGTCTACAGACTATAAGTATCTTTTGTATGGTAACCGCATTGGAAAAATTTAAATTTAATAATAAACCTACATATACTACAGATATGGGAGCTGCATACTGCGGAAACTCTCTTAACTTATTGCCTCAATTACCAGATAATAGCTTGGATCTCGTAATAACCAGTCCACCGTTTGCTTTGCAAAGAAAAAAAGAATACGGAAATGAGTCCCAAGCGGAATATGTTGCATGGCTTAGTCAATTTGCAAAGTTAGTACATAGCAAACTCAAAGATACTGGCAGTTTCGTACTTGATCTAGGTGGGGCTTATGAAAAAGGCGTGCCATCGAGAAGTTTATATAATTTTAGAGTGCTTATGCACTTCTGTGACGATATAGGCTTCTTTCTTGCAGAAGATTTCTATTGGTATAATCCTTCTAAATTGCCAAGTCCAATTGAATGGGTAAATAAGAAAAAAATCAGAGCAAAAGATTCCGTTAATACAGTATGGTGGTTCAGCAAAACCGAGTGGCCTAAAGCAGATGTTACAAAGGTGCTAGTGGAATATAGTGAACGCATGAAAAAACTTATCGAGAACCCAAAGGCTTATTATACTCCAAAAGAACGGCCATCAGGGCACAATATTGGTAGTAGCTTTGGCAAAGATAATGGAGGAGCTGTTCCATCAAATCTTTTACAAATTCCCAATTCAGAATCCAACAACCAGTATCTTGCTGCACGTAAGAAACTAGGTATAAAGCAGCATCCAGCTCGATTCCCTGCTAAATTACCTCAATTTTTTATTAGGTTTCTAACACAACCAGAAGATGTTGTTTTAGATATTTTTGCTGGTTCTAACACAACAGGTTTTGTGTGTGAGCAAGAAGACCGTTGCTGGTTAGCATTTGAAGAAAATAGAGAATACCTTGCTGCATCTGCTTTTAGGTTCTTAGAAAAGGAACGCTCAAAGGAAGAGTTAGAAACTATTTATCAACGCATTGTTCATGGTGAAGAGCAAGTATTAAAGGCTAAGCAGTCTATATTGGATCTTAAGTTCACTCAGCAGTCATTAGTAGTTTAGGAGCAAACTTATGCTCTTTGTTCATGATTTTCCCACTTTTAGCAATAATTTTTTACATAAGCATTTTTGTTGCCCATCTATCTTTACCTCAACACTTTCCACATTAGTGTTAGTCACTGTCCATTTTCAATATTGGCGTTTTTCATAACGCTGCTCGCTCTTAAGTTATCTTAGCCACAAATATTTAAGAAATTTACCAAGCGAGAAAAAAAGCAAAAGAAACCCTAGCCATTGTTTATTTTTAGTATTGGCGTTTTTTAAAGTCCCAAGCGCTGCAATTTAGCGACTTTTAAACTGCAACAGACCCTTAGCTTAAGTGCTAAGAAACTTACTAAGCAGAAAAAAAGACAAAAGAATCCCGTGTTAGATTGTTCTCACTCTCTAATCCTGCAAATTGGCGTACTATACTGTCTTAAACGACTTATAAGCGCGTTTCAGCTTGTATAGGGAAAAACCTAGAAGTCTAGGTAAAATTAATAAAGACATAAGGTCACATAGTGCAAAAAATTAAACATAAGACGCCAATCTTAATACTCTTGTCGTTTAATCTGCACAGATGAAGATAACTGAATACCTCCAGTTCTATGATAAAGGTAACGGCGCAGGTTGTCAAGTAGTTTTTTTGTGATGGTATAAAGGAGTCCTATTAAAATCTTCTCAATAAAGGTAAAGCAGCAAGAAACGAACCAAAAGCGATGAGGAAGGATCCAAGCCAGATTACAGGCATCCCAGGTTTATAGTGCACTTTAGTGGCGATTTTGCTCTTACTCTTATCAATCTCGCCAATTACAACATAAATATCAAAAAATAAATTGTGGTAAATACTGCTCTCAACGTTCTTTTGACCCTCCACAAGGTAAAATCTATATTCAGGAGTTACTTCACCTATTACCTTACTATTCAGCAAATTCCTGATATCCATTGTTCCTCTCACTGCATGGAAATTTTTCTCTTTTATAAATTCAATATTTTGCAAAGTAACTTTGAATTTATTGACTGTTATGCTATCCCCTATTTTAAGGTAATTCTCCTTTTTTTCTTGCCAACCAACGGAATAGGCTATACCAAGCACCAAAATTGCCACTCCGGCATGAGCTAGCATCATTGCATAGTAAGACTTGGAAACCCTTCTTGCGAGTAAAATTGATTCACTAAATGCAGCCTTAAATAAGCGAATTCTTTTACTGTATGCTTCCAAAACAAAGACTAATAGTGCTATGGCGATGGTAATTGACAATACTATTATTAATTCCATGTGAAAAATAAACGGCAAAATAGCCGCAGCACTACAAAATGAGAATCTATATTCACAAAATATTGGCAACAGGCTATTCCCCTGCCAACGGCAGTATTGCCCAATTATCGTAAGGACTAGAATAGCCAGTGCAATAGGGTTAAATAAGGAATTATAATACGGTGCTCCGACTGAAATAAGCTCGCCGGTTAAATATTCAAGCATCATAGGGTATAAAGTGCCAACGAATACGACGAAAAAAGCAGTGATGAACAATAAATTGTTTATCAATATCATCGTAAAACGAGAGAAGAATCCCCTACCCTCTGTCATTTGAGCGGCTTGACTGCTCGTCTCTTTTTTTCTGGATTCCAACGCCAAGCACTGGGATGATACTGAAGATGTGTGATTTTTTCTCGTAAATACTACAAATATTGCTAAGCTACAGACTGTAATTACACCAAGTAGAACTAATATATACAGTCCATACTTTGGATCATCAGCGAATGTATGCACTGAAGCAAGTATTCCAGAGCGGACTAAAAATGTTCCAGTTACGCTCAGTATAAAAGTTGTAAGCGTGAGCAAAATGGCAAAGTTTCTTAAAACATTGAAATTTCGTACCACAAGTAGCAGATGTGTCAGCGCCACTGCAACTAGCCACGGCATCAAAGAAACGTTTTCCACCGGATCCCAAAACCAAAATCCACCCCAACCAAGTTCACGATATGCCCACCAACTACCAAGACTAATGCCCAAAGTAAGTAACGACCAAGAAATAAGTACCCAAGGCCTGACAATTCTAGCCCAAACATTTCCTTCAGTGTTTGTAATTAACCCAGCTATAGAAAGCGAAAAAGGAACGCTAAACCCAAGGTACCCCAAATACAATATCGGCGGATGAATAGCAAGGCCTATGTCTTGCAATATTGGATTAAAACCAAGACCATCTGTTTCAATGCTTGGCATTTTAGTAAAAGGATTAGACTCAAATAAAGTGAACAACAAAAAACAAAAGCAAATCAAGCCTTGAGTGATCAAGGATACCTTCTTCAATTTACTGTCATTATCAATAAAAATGCTCATCAGAAACAAGTAAAAGGCAAGCACTAAGGTCCAAAGCAACATAGACCCTTCTTTATTTCCCCAAACACCACAGATTTTATAGACCAAAGGCTTTGTTGTATGAGAGTAGTAATATACGTTTTCGAGTGAGAAATCGTCTGTAATGTGACAGTAAACCAAAACAGCAATTGATACCGATACGCAGGAAAACGTAGCAGTTGCGATAAACCGATAGGAACTGAGCGGTAGAAATAAATATGTTAAAGACAATAAGCAGGCTACCAATAGCAATATATTCCCAAGTTCAGGCATAAACTATAGTTATTTATATAATGATATTACTAATAACGAGCTAGGAGTTAAAGTTTTAATATAGAAGCAAAGCTAGTGTGGTACCTCCATATTTTGCTAAGCTGACCGCATTAATAGTAAGTAAAAATTAAATATTAAGTTTTATACTTTTACTGTGTAGCGTTAGTATTGGAGTAACATTATGGGTGCAATCAAAATTAGTAAATTTATATTTAGCAGAAGTAATAAAATAACAAAACAGTATGACGAACTAACAGTTGAAAAAAATCTCTATACTATTTTAGGCCTTAAAGGCAGAGAAGATTTTGAAAATAAGACAAGTAAGCCGTTTAATAATGATGAGAAGCAACTTAAAAAACTACAAGATAAGCTATGGCATAGATTCGAAAAGAAAATAAAAGGTGACAAAGGAAATAATAAAGCAGCTAAGAACATCAATAATACTATCAAAGAATCTAAGACTACTGGAAGTAAACTAGATAGTTTATTGGAATTTAAAAAACAGCTACAAAGCTTTCTAAAAGATCAAAATGATCAAGGTATTGTGTTAAATGCAATTAACCCTGATAGTGCTGCACGTGTAATTGAAGTTAGTGGTATACATCCAAAAGAGCGTGATATTAAAAAATTGAAGAAAGCTCAACCTCTGACCTCTAACAAGCAGGATTTTGAAGACGCTTTAGGGTACATAGAATCGCAAGAAAAAGCTATTGGAATTACGTTAGAGGAACTTAGGGAATACAAAAAACACTCTATTAAGATTTTTCTGCTGAATTACATTGACCCACTGAGAAAAAAATACCCTAAATCACACGGCAAAAGAGAAGATGCTGTAGCAATATTATCAAATAATGAGTTGAAGAATTTTTATGATAAAAGCGTAGAAAAAGGGGTATTACAGCCACTGGCGTCTTATAAAGAGTGCAAAAACCTATATGATAGAATGAACCAGATGGAGAATGAATCCAAGGGTATAATTGAAAGAAAAGAATGGAAAGAAAACTTAAAGGAAATAGGCAAGTCGCTAGTCAAAACAATCAACGACGTAAAAAAATATAGAGAAGCAATCCTTAACTGTAAACACTTTCAAAACTCTTACATAAAGGAAAAAGAGGAGCATCCATTTAGGAGTAAATCATGCCAGAAAATGATCGATATATATCAAGAAAGAATTGCTGGATATCAGGAGAAAATTTGTCAAAACTTAACCCAAATAAGAGAAATACTCAAAAGCATGCCACAAGAAACGAGAAGTCTATGTGGTGTGGAAGAATTCGAGGAATCAATGGATAATATGCATGAAGCAAAGCAGGTTGATGAAAACTTTGATTTGGTTTTATCGAATATACAAAGCAAGTTAGATACTCAACTGGAAAGAACGGAAAATCCTTCAACAGAGCTGGAAGAAGCTTTACACGTCAAGAGTAGAACTGAAGTAAATAGGTTGTAATCTGTTTGACACTGGAATCTGATGCAGTTATTCTAAACTAGGGGTTTTTACCTCACTATTCTTGGCTGAGAAAGCCAAATTTTTGAGACGATGAAAACTATCAGCACTCTAATTCAAGAGGGATCAGAACTATTATTATCGCATAAAGTTGAGTCACCATGCCTAAATTGTGAAATCATCATGCAGCACGTTCTTGGCGTAGAAAGACCATTCATAATTATGAACTATGCTGATCAGGTGCCGATAGAGAAAGAACAGCTATTTTGGAAATTAACGAAAAAAAGAGCAGAAAGGTATCCGATATCGCAAATAATAGGTAATCGCGAATTCTGGAGCAAAAATTTCATAGTTAATCAGCATGTTTTGGACCCAAGACCAGACAGTGAAACAATAATCTTGGCAGTGTTAAAATATTACCCAAACAGAGGGCAGAAACTAAAAATTGCAGATTTTGGCACAGGTACAGGTTGCTTGCTGATATCCGTACTTAGCGAGTATGAACACGCCGTTGGTATAGGTTTTGAAAAAAGCTTGGAAGCATATAAAGTTGCCTGTCAGAACGTAAAAAAGCATAATCTACCTAGCAGAGCTAGGATACTTCCGAGTTCGTGGACAGAGTGCAGAGGCTTGTTCGATCTTATAATTAGCAATCCTCCATATATCAAAAGCAGTAAATTAAAAGACCTACAAGCAGAAGTGCAAAAAGAACCGAAAATAGCCCTTGATGGCGGTATTGACGGTTTGAGCTGTTACTTGAGCATTTTTCCAATATTGAAAAAGTGCCTTAAAAAGAATGGGTTTGCGATATTAGAAATAGGCGAAGATCAAAACGATATCGACAGAATAATCTCCTCATATGGGTTATTTTTTCAGGAGTATGTATATGACTTGGCGGGAATGAAAAGATGCATTGTCGTGAAACAAGATGAAGAACATAACTAATTTCTTTCTTCCTGAATTCTAGTATCATCTAACAGAAACAAAAAAACTACTTGACAACCTTCGCCAACTCCCTTATAATGAGACTGAAGCTATTATTTATCTTCAGTCTGTGCAGATTAAATGAGAAAAAAACTTAGCATATTTGGCGTCTCATGTTTAATTTTTTGCACTATGTGCACCTCATGTCTTTTTAAAACTTTTGGTTTTTTACCTATACAAGCTCAAACGCGCTTATAAGTCGTTTAAGACATCAAAAACGCCAATATCATAAGATAGATAGTGAATAACTAGCTACTCGGGGTTTCTTTTGCTTTTTTTCTGCTTAGTGAGTTTCTTAAACGTTTATGGCTAAGGTTAAGTTGCATTAAAAAGCAGCTAAGTCGCACTTATTAAGCGTTTAGGATAAAAAAACGCCAACATTTCGACACAAAAGTAAATAACTAGCCACCACGGGACTTCTTTTGCTTTTTTTCTCGTTTGGTAAATTTCTTAAATATTTATTATTAAAGTAGTATCCTGAGTCCCAGTGTCACGTGCTGGGATGACAAGAAAAAGAAGCGCTGGAATGGCAGGAGAGGAGACTACTTGGATAACAACGAAGGGCTAATTGGATGACACCTTCCTGGTAGGCTTGGATCGCAATGTCCATTCAGCTGTAAGCTATGCAGGTTGGGCAGTCTTGACCACTAGTCTATATATTTCTAAACGCAATACGCTTACGAAATTTTAGTGTAAGAGCTTGGTTTCTGCTAAAAGACAGCATTATGCCAAGAGCAATGCTTGAAGATAAAAGGGAAGAGCCGCCATAGCTAAGTAATGGCAAAGTTATACCAGTGGTGGGAAAAATGCTTAACGTTACCCCTATGTTTATTATAAATTGTGCAATAAATTGAATCGAAATACCGAGAATTGCCAGCAGATTGAATAATTCACTTTCTCTATATGCAACATAGAGTAAACGAGCGGAAATGGTGCCAAACAACATCAATGTGGCTAAACACATAACCAAACCAAATTCTTCTGCTAAAACAGAAAATATAAAATCTGTATGACTATCGGGAAGAGAGATTTTTACGCTACCTTCGCCAGGTCCAACACCGGTTAACTGGCCTTTTTTGAATGCTTCCAATGATTTTACGACTTGGAAATTATCACGCTGTGTAAAAAAGAGAAAATTGTAAACCCTTTGCTTTATATGCGGAAAACACAAGTAAGCCGTCGCAATTCCAGTTGTGACTATTCCTACTATGCACATAAAGTATAAAAGTGGTATACACGCAATAAACATTTGGCCAGTAAAAGAATATGTCAAAAGCATGGACATACTGAAATCAGGCTGTAAAAGTAACAATGTAAAAACCAACAGAAATACTATGATTGACATGTGAATTTTAAACTTCATTCCGCTAGCCAAGACACCAGCTATAATAACAGAAAAAAATGGCCTTACAAACTCAGATGGCTGAATTGAAATTTTGACAATATATAACCATCGTTTTGCCCCTTTTGCTTCCATGCCAAGTATTACCACAGCTACCATTAGAATAATAAACAGAGTGAAACCCACAAACGAGAGGTTAAATATGGTTTTTATATTGAGAAAAGAAAATGTTACTAGGGTAACCAGTGACAGAACTATATAAACTGTATGGCGCTGTATAAAATAATTTTGCGGTAAAGAAAGACGCTGTGCAATTACAGGACTTGCCGAATGAACAAGAACGAAGCTTATAGTCAGCAAAAGGACTACTGGAATAATGAGATAATAATCTAGTGTTCTATACCAGAGTTTAATGTTCATTTTGTTCCAATGTGTAATGCCACTATTCCATAGCTCATATTATGAAACTCAACATTCTTAAAGCCTACTTCTTCAATTTCAATTTTAAACTCAGCCTGAGTTGGAAACTCTCTGATGCTTTTCACCAAATATTCATAGGAACTCTTATCTTTAGCAACTATGCTGCCAATTTTGGGAATTACTTTAAATGAATATAAGTCATAAAATTTGGTGAACATTTCATTCTGATAGTGCATAGGGGCAAACTCCAGGCAGATAAATTGCCCATTTGGTTTTAATACCCTGTAAGCTTCACTTAAAGCTTTTTTGCGATCGGAAACGTTTCGAATGCCAAATGCTATTGTGCAACAATCAAATTCGAAATCTTCAAAAGGCAAACTTTCTGCATCTGCACACACCCAGTTAAAATTAAGCTGGTTTGCATTTATAGCTCTATCACGGCCTCTGCTCAGCATATTTTGATTTATATCACATATTGTGACCTGAGCACTTGGTTCTCTTTTCGCTATTCTTATTGCTATATCTCCAGTTCCTCCAGCGATATCCAAAACCTTAGAGTTTTCTGTAAAATGCACACTATTTACCATCTTGTCCTTCCATAGCCTGTGCATTCCAAGGCTCATTATATCATTCATAACATCGTAGCGATTTGCTACGGAATCGAACACCTCTTTAACCAATTGTGATTTATCCATACCCTTCTCGATTTTTATTTAGGCATTACATAAAATCGTTGAACGCCTTTTATCATAAAAATACATCCAGTATTCCGCTGCTAGAATACCTTCTTAATTTTTAATCGTGTCTTGCAATATTATACTCAATTTTGTGCCATTTATTATAAGTTAAGTCAACTCAAGTACATTTGAAGTTTTTTATTGAAACAGGCAAAAATTCTTCCTGTATATCAGCAAAATACTAAAAAACTATCGTCTTTCTTTATTGAAAAATTAAAAAAGATGCTGTATACTTGTTACAGTAGTAGACTTTGGTAAAACTTATGGCAGACCCAAGAATTAGTATAACTTTTGATCCAAAAGTTTCACATAACCTTATTAAGTTAGCTGAAATCACCAAGGAATCCGTTCAAGAACTAACAAAAAGGTTAGTTGTAGAAGGAATTGAGTGTGAGATAGATGAGATTGCAGTTACTGACATTGTTAAGGAATGTACTGCTCCAGGTGCAGAAACAATCGATTATGAGGACTTCAAACGGGGGTAGAGTATCTACAAAATTGAGCTTTCAAAGAGGTACGCTAAAAAAGATTTTCCAGCTTTACCAGAAGAAATAAAGTCTTATGTTGAAAAAGCCATAGAAAAGGAACTCAAAGTTAATCCAAACAAAGCTGGTAAGCCATTACGTGGTAAATTACTAGGGTTTAGAAGATTAAGTTTCGATAAATATCGTCTTGTTTATCATGTGAATACCTCAAAACGAAAAGTACTTATCATTACAATAGGACATAGAGATAATGTTTATAAGCAGACAGGATTATTAAACCTACGAACAAAGCTTTAAATATATATTTATACAGCCCCTTTTCCTAATCCATTTTATTTATTGAAAAATTAAAAAAGATGCTGTATACTAGCTGTAGTAGTAGACTTTGGTAAAACTTATGGCAAACTCAGGGATTAACATCAGCGAAGGAACTTTAAGAGATCTTACTCGCTTGGCTAGAGTAAAAAAACAGCCTGTTCAAGAGCTAATAGAGGAATTGGTACAAGAAGCAATTGAACGTGAAGAAGATATAGCGTTATTTAAGCTTGCTGTTAAACGTGACACCCGGAATGCAAAATTAATTAGACATGAAGACATCAACTGGGAATAAGTACCAAATTTATTATGAGGAAGATGTGGTCTACGAAGACCTTCCAGCTCTTCCTAAAACAATAAGATTGAGAGTTAAAGAAGCAATAAAAGAACGTCTTTCAGATTTTCCTGATAAAGCAGGAAAGCCTCTATTAGGTGAACTTAAAGGGCGTCGTAGATTACGAGTAGGCGATTATCGCATAGTTTACCAGGTAAGCAAGTTAGAACACATAGTAATGATCATCGGAATAAAACACAGAGAATACATATATGAAGATTAAATGTCCTGTGACAGATTCGAACACTAACAAAAAAACTTTAAATAATTTGTAAATACTAAATATATTCATATACAGCCTCTTTTCCTGATCCATTTTCTTTATTGAAAAATTAAAAAAAATACTATATAATCGCTATAGTATTAGACTTTGGTAAAACTTATGGCAGATTCAAGCATTAACGTAGCACTTGATTCAAAAACTTCACATCAGCTTACTAGACTAGCTGAGGTTACCAAGGAATCTGTTCAAGAGTTGGCAAAACAACTAATCATAGAAGGATAAGATAGAAGAAATTACGCTATCTGGCCTTATCAAGGAGCGCGACGTTCCAGGTGCAGAAAGAATTAAGCTCGAAGATGTTAAGTGGAGATGTCGATCACTTGGTTAAATTAATGTAACCAATGAGGAAAATGTATTATAATAAAACTTTTATAGCTCAGCGAATCCATTAAGTGGCAATACAAAATATTATCTCTCTTATCATGATATTATCTGTAGCAATTGCCGATATGGCAACTGACCTGTATTCAGTTGCATTACCGAGCATTGCCCATTATTTTGAAGTAGAAGGCCATGTGGTGCAGCTTACAATCAGCTTAAACTTAGTTGGAATTGCGATATCCGGATTAATTTATGGTCCACTATCTGACCATTATGGTAGGCGTCCAATCATGTTGATCGGTATGGCAATTTTTACTTTGGCAAGTATTGCATGTTACATAGCTGATAACATTGCACTCTTAATACTCATTCGCTTTATACAAGGAATAGGGGCTGGTGTTGCAAGCGTAGTTGGGTATGCAGCAATAAGGGATATGTACTCAGGTAGTGAATACTCAAGAGTAATTTCAAAGTTAAATATGGTAGTAGCGCTTTCACCTGGAATAGCTCCAGTGGTAGGCAGTTATATAATTTCAAGTGGGTACAGTTGGAAATTTTTGTTTTTTATTATATCATTCGCAGCAATTGTTATGCTCGTTTTTATTTACTTTAAGTTACAAGAAACACTTACTATAAGTAAGAGTGGAACCAGTATAACTAGTGTAATGGTCAGTATTCCTAAACAATATATATCAATATTTAGAAATCATCGTTTCCTTGGGTTTGCAGCTATCCATGGGTTAACTTTCATGTGGCTTTGGGCGTATATTGCTAACTACCCTTTCATATTTGAGTCTATGGGTGTTGAAGTACAATATTTTGGTTATCTAATATCAATCATAGTTATATTTTACATAATTGGAACCTTGATTAACAGAAGATATGTACCAAAAATAGGGGTTAGCCGGATGTTAATAATAGGTTTGATGTTGCCAATAATACCTGAGAGTTTGCTGGTATATTTTTACTCCATAGGCAAATTAAACGTGTTTGTTCTTCAGACTGTTTGGATTCCAAGCAATATAGGTCTTGCACTCGTAATAAGCAACAACGTAACCTCTGCGTTAGAAACAACCAAAAGTATAGGGCTTGGCAGTGCAGTTCTCTCATTCTGCAATATGATGTTCGGAGCCATCGGAGTATATATAGTAGGGAAATTCTTTTCTTACGGTATTTTATCAAATTTACTATTAACAATAATATGCTCTACAATCGCGGTTCTTATATACTGCCTACTCAGATGTACTGAAAAATATTCAAAAGACTGATTATATAGTAAGCAGGTTCTTTTTTTCCGGCATTCAGATACTCGAATTTCATATAGTTATGTAGGGTCTACTGAGCGCAAACCAATTTCTCGCATACACACTTTACTACATGGTCAGCACTGATATTAAAATGCTCATAAAGTGTTTTATAAGGCGCTGATTCTCCAAAGCTTTCCATGCCAATAAATATACCATTTGAGCCTATATACTTATGCCAGCCCATTTCACTTCCAGCTTCAATGGCAACTTTAATGCTGTCATTATTTAATATCGTCTCTTTATATTCATCACTTTGCTCGTCAAAAAGCCTCCAGCATGGCATAGAAACAACCCTTGTGCCTATACCTTTTTCCTGCAATTTTTTTCTTGCTTCAACTGCAATTTCAACCTCAGATCCGGTGGCAAATATCGTTACTTCTAGCTTCCCTGAATATTCGCACAGGGTATATGCACCAAACTTCGATAGGTTGGCAAATTGGTGAGCGTCAAAGTGAAATTTGCGCATGTAATTTACATTCTGTCTTGAAAGTGCAAACAATGCAGGTGACTCTTTTTTTTCCAGTGCAATGCTAATACACTCCAGAGTTTCGATTGCATCGGCTGGTCTAAAGACGTACAAATTTGGTATAGCACGAAGAGAGGCTAAATGCTCTATCGGCTGATGAGTTGGACCATCCTCCCCTACTCCAATTGAGTCGTGAGTCATTACATATATAATCTGCTGTTTCATCAAGGCTGAAAGACGTATAGCAGGGCGGCAATAATCGGAAAACACCAAGAAAGTGCCACCGTAAGGAAGAATTCTGCCATGAAGAGCCATGCCGTTCATACAAGCTGCCATAGCGTGTTCTCTCACTCCATAGTGGACATAAGAACCACTATAATTACTGCTATTTATTACCTCCATATGCTTATATTTAGTGCAATTTGACCCAGTAAGGTCAGCAGACCCACCAACTAATTCCGGCATGGACTTAGTTAAGAGTTCCATTACTTTGCCAAAAGAGGACCGTGTAGCTTCGTTTGGCATTGCCTCGTGTATTTGTTTCTTTAGGTTAGCCAAATCGCTCTCGATATTATCTGGTAAACGCTTATCAAGTCTTCTTTGCAGTTCTTCACTGGTCGAGGACACGTAGTTTTGTTTTGCTCTCTCAACTGCCTTCATCCAGGCATTTTTCACATCCTTTGGCACATGAAATGGTTCGTGGTTCCAATTTAATTTCTCTCTCATCTTTTTTATATCTTCCTCCGTAAAAGTACCACTATGAGCGGAAGATGTACCGGCACGGCTTGAAAATTTCCCAATGATGGTTTTGCAACAAATAAGCGACGGCTTGTCAGATTTTTGCGCTTGCTCTATTGCAAGCGATATGGAGTTAAAATCATGACCATCAATTTTGTTAACATTCCACCCATAAGCTGAAAAACGCTTTTCCACGTCATCAGAACAAGAGAGGCTAGTAGCACCATCTATAGAGATGTCATTATCATCAAAAAGGGCTATCAACTTATTCAATTTAAGATGTCCAGCAAGTGATGCCGCTTCATGGCTTATCCCTTCCATAAGACAGCCATCCCCTAGCATTACATAAGTGTAATGCTTAATTCCAAACTGCTTTTCAAAGATTGACTCAGCAAGTGCCATGCCAACTGAAGTGGCGAGCCCCTGCCCGAGTGGGCCTGTTGTTGCTTCTATGCCAGGAGTCAAGCCAAACTCTGGATGGCCTGGAGTTTTGGATGTGAGTTGCCTGAAGTTCTTTAACTCATCTATACCAACGTAGCCTGTGAGGTATAATATGGAGTACAGCAGCATTGAACCATGGCCGTTTGATAAAACGAAACGGTCTCTGTTGAGCCATTTAGAATCATCAGGGTTGTGATTTAGATATTTAGCAAATAAAACAGTTGCAACATCTGCCATGCCAAGTGGCATACCTGGGTGCCCAGAGTTTGCTTTTTGCACTGCATCAATTGACAAAAAGCGGATAGCATTTGCCATAGATTCCAAAGGTAGATGGTTCATATGTCAATAGAAAAACTTAAAAGTGAAGTATAAGAAATTAAACTGGCAAAAACAAGTTGACACTTAATGCTAAAATCCTTAATAATCTAGAGTTAGATTGTGAGAGTTTTTATATGACAACTGTTATCAATAGAAAGTATAGAATCAGCCGTAGGCTTGGTATAAATTTGTGGGGTAGAGCAAAAGATCCAGTAAACAAAAGGAAATATCCTCCAGGTCAGCACGGTATTCTTGGGTTCAAAAGATTATCTGACTTTGGTAAGCAATTCGCTGCACATAAGAAATTTAAGTTTTATTATGCAATTTCAAGTAAGCAGCTCAGGCGTATATTCTTAGATGCTTATAACAGGAAAGGTTACACAGCTGATAATTTTATTGGTATCTTAGAATCAAGGTTAAGTTCTGTTTTGTACCACTCTGGCCTTGTACCAACAATTTATTCAGCAAAACAGCTCGTATCTCATGAGCATGTTACAGTTAATGATGAAGTGGTTAATATATCGAGCTATCGAGTAAAACCTGGTGATATAGTAAAAATAAGAGAGAGAGCAGTAAAAATCCCGGTAGTAGTAGAGGCTGTGGAAAAACAAGAACGCAAGGCTCCAGACTATTTAGAAACAAACAGTAAAGAGCATTCAGTGAAGTTTTTAAGAGTGCCTCAATATTCTGAAGTTCCTTACTCAGCGGATATGGAAGTTAATTTAGTAGTAGAGTTCTACTCTAGGTAAAATAAAAAAAAGAGCCCGTGTGGCGGAATCGGTAGACGCAGCGGACTTAAAATCCGTGGGTTTTGCGACCTTGGGAGTTCAAGTCTCCCCATGGGCACCAATTTAGTTTGGCAGAGTGTTCAAAAAATATGAAATGGTTTGATATAGAAGACATCGCAGAAGCTTTAGAGGAAAAATTTCCAGACGAAGATATAGTTAATATCAGGTTTACTGAGCTTAAAAAAAAGGTCTCGAGTTTAGAAGGATTCGACGATGATGAAAAACGTTGTAACGAAAAAATACTCGAAGCCATTCAAGTAGCTTGGATTGAAGAAAGATCTTAGACCGCTGTTAAACGATCTAATTAGCGCTCCTTTCCTGTTATTCCAGTGCTTAACGCATAGCTGTTGTAATTTGAGCCTACTAGGAGGTCCGGCTACTAGAAACGAAAAAAATTGCTTGACAACTTTCGCCGTTACCCTTATAATGAGACTGAAGCTATTTGTTTATCTTCGCAATCTGTGCAGGTTAATGACAAAAAACTTAGGGTATTTGGCGTCTCATGTTTAAATTTTTGCACTATGTGCACCTTACGTCTTTTTAAAACTTCTGGTTTTTGCCTATACAAGCTGAAACGCGCTTATAAGTCGTTTAAGACAGTATAGAACGTCAAATAGACAAGGGAGAATTTGAATACTAGCTGCCTCAGAGTTTTTTTGCCTTTTTTCCTGCTTAGTAAATTTCTTAACGTTTACAGTTTTGGTTATTTGCATTTAAAAATAGCTGAATCGTAGCGTTGAGGATAAAAACGCCGATATTTGAGGTACATATAAATAATTAGCCACTGACCAGGGCTTCTTTTGCTTTTTTTTCTCGTATAGTAAATTTCTTAAGCATAAAGGTTATACCAACTTTCGTTATCAAACAAGATACATAATAAATTCGCCACACCTTTAATCGTAGGGAAACTTTTCAATTTACCATTGGTATTAGTTTAGGTTATGCAGAAAGTCCAATGAGGTTTTTCAACATTATGCCGCAATTCATTGTGCTGCCATACACCAGGATAGGGTAAAATAAAGACTAGCATAACGAATTTAGATTGTGCTAGAAGTTATATGCGGGAGTGATGAGACTTGAACTCACGACCTCATGCGTGACAGGCATGCGCTCTAACCAACTGAGCTACACCCCCATTTCCTTTTAGCGTTTCTGACTTTAAAGTTAATAAACATGTTGTCTTTTGTCAACGTTTTTTGTTTGCACTTTGTTGTCTTTTATATTACTATATAAATAATTTGATTTCACACATGGCTTATACAAATAGTCCTGTTAGGGTTATGCCATGGAGGATAAACTATTTGGAGGAATGAATATGGTAAACCTACCCGAGGTCACTATACGTGATTTAGCTGGATCTGGCGTACATTTTGGTCATAAAATTAGTCGCTGGAATGCAAAAATGGCTCCATACATATATGGGGTGCATCAAGAAAATCGTATACATATAATTGATTTGCGAAAGACGTTGCCATTACTACAGGTGGCAATGAAGGCCTTATATGAAGTTGCATCTCAAGGTGGTCGCATCTTATTTGTTGGTACAAAATTTCAAGCTTTGGATATTATTGCAAGTGAAGCAGTTCGTTGTGGTCAATATTATGTAAATTATCGATGGCTTGGTGGTATGCTTACTAACTGGGGAACTGTCTCTTCTTCAATAAAAACACTAATTCAATATGAAAAAATACTAAATGATGAAAATAGCGTTTTAACAAAGAAAGAATTAGGGAATATTGAAAAGAAAAGGCAAAAGCTTGATAAGGCGCTAGGTGGCATTAGAGAGATGGGAGCAATTCCGGATATTTTGTTCATCATTGATACTAATAAAGAGCACATTGCAGTTAAAGAGGCGAAAAAATTGGGAATTCCAATAGTTGCAGTACTTGATACTAACTCTGATCCAGATGATATTACTTATCCTATACCAGGGAATGATGACTCAAGAAAATCAATAGAACTCTATTGTAGGTTGGCTGCAGACTTTATATTGACTGGAATAGAATCTAGCTTAGCAAGATCTGGAGTTAAGGTTGGTGATATAAAGGGTGATGAGTTTATTCAAGAAAAAGGAGATAATATTGTACAGACTAAAAAGGGACACGGTAAAATTTATAAAGAAGATGAAAAGGAGGTAGTAACGAATGAAGATGAATCCAGATAGCATAAAGGAACTACGCAATAGAACAGGGCTTGGTTTAAGTGATTGTAAAAAAGCGTTAGAAGAGTGTAATGGTGATATCAAAAAGGCCATTGATAAGTTACGTACAATAGGGCTTGCTAAGGCTGACAAAAAATTTGATAGAGTAACTTCAGATGGGCTAATTGCTATGTATTTGGCTGAAAATCGTGGCGTATTGATTGAACTCAATTGTGAAACTGATTTTGTTGCAAGAAATGAGAAATTTATAGAACTAATCTCAAATTTAGCATCAATTGCCCATCAAGAACGTTGTGCTAGCGTTGATGAGTTAAAAAATGCCAAATATGAAGGCATTGGTACAGTGCAGGAAGCTATCATAAATGGCACATCTGTCCTTGGTGAAAAATTAGAGCTGAGCAAGATTTGTTACCTGGAAGCTCAGAACGGGATTGTTGCTGGTTATGTACATGGTGATGTGTGTGGCTTAGGTAAAACTGGTGCTTTAGTAGCATTGCAATCATCCGGTGATAAGTCAAAGTTGCAAGAAGTTGGGAGACAAATAGCGATGCACGTAGTTGCTATGAAGCCCGAGGCTCTCTCTATAGATGACTTAGATCAAGCAAAGCTAAGCAATGAACGTTCTATAATTGAAGAACAGGTGAAAAGCTTAAATAAACCTGAAGAAGTGACAAAGAAAATAGTAGATGGTCGAATGGCTAAATATTATGAAGAAGTTGTTTTATTAGAACAGAAGTTTATAAGGGATGATAAAATGAAAATTTCTGATTTTATAAAATTAAGCGAGTCGAGTGTAAACTCTACTGTTAAATTGTCTGATTATAAGTTACTTATTTTAGGTAGCAGAGATTAAGTAGTTGAAAATGACTGCCTCAACAGATGAAATAAAATACTACAGGGTGTTATTTAAAATATCTGGTGAGGCTTTGATGGGATCACGGCCTTATGGTCATGATATGGAAGTTATAGATCAATTGTGCAAAGATGTAGCTGATGTTCACAAGCTTGGGGTTCAGATATGTATTGTTGTTGGTGGTGGTAATATCTTTCGTGGCGCATCTGCATCTTTAAGCGGTCGTGAAAGAGCAAGCAGTGATTATATTGGAATGCTTGCAACTATAATTAATGCTTTGATTTTACAAAATTTTTTAGAGAAAAATTTAGTAGACTCTAGGGTGCTGTCTGCAATACCCATGGCTACTATATGCGAACCTTATATCAGGAGAAAAGCTATTCGTCATTTAGAAAAAGGTAGAGTAGTAATCTTTGCGGCAGGTACAGGTAATCCATTTTTTACTACAGATACAGCTGCAGCTTTACGTGCTGTTGAAACGAATTGTGATGTTATTTTGAAAGGTACACAAGTAAATGGTGTATACTCCGCTGATCCGAAAAAAAATGAGGATGCTGTAATGTATGATAAGCTTTCTTATATGGATTTGTTGACTCGTGATTTAAAAGTTATGGACGCATCAGCGATCTCACTTGCGCGTGAGAATTCCGTTCCAATTATAGTTTTTTCTTTGAAAGAAGAGAAAATAGTCAATATTGTTAAGGGTCGTGGTATTTATACTATAGTTTCAGATTATAAATGATAGGTAATTTATGTTGAATGAAGTAAAAGCTAAAACAAAAGAAAAGATGCTAAAAACTATTCAGTCTTTTCACGATGATATTAAAGGTATACGCACCGGTAGAGCTAGTGCATCATTACTTGATGGCATAGTTGTAAATATCTATGGCGGACATCAAAAACTGAATCAAGTTGCCGGTGTTTCAGTTACGGACAATAAAACATTATCAATTAAAGTTTGGGACATTAGCGTTGTAGGTGAAGTAAAAAATGCTATATTGAATGCCAATCTAAATTTAAATCCTGTCGTCGAAGGTAATACTATACGTATAACCCTTCCAGATTTAACGCAAGAAACTCGTGAAAGATTAGTGAAATTATTGCACCAGTTTGCTGAAAATGCGCGAGTTGCCATTAGAAATATACGTAGAGATATTATGGAAGAAATAGAGAAAATGCAGGAAAGTAAAGAAATCTCAGAAGATGATCTTCATAGTGCTAAAAAGGAAATACAGAATATTACTGATGATAATATCAAAAAGATTGATAGCGAGTTATCTATTAAAGAAAAAGATATACTGAATCACTGAATGATAAACGAATTAAACGTTGAATCTCTACCAAAACACTTAGCAATCATTATGGATGGCAATGGTCGGTGGGCAAACAACCAAGGGAGAGTAAAAATCGATGGTTATAGAAAGGGCAGCGAGGTTGCATATGATATTGCTAAGTATTGCACAACCTTAGCCATACCCTATTTGACTTTGTACGCATTTTCCATGGAGAATTGGCTTAGGCCTAAAGAAGAAACTGACCATCTATTTGATTTATTTTACTCTGTTCTAACTGACGAGGATAAAATCAATTTTATTTGCAATTATAATATTAAGTTGAGTTTTATTGGCAATTTAAGCTTGTTACCAAAAAGAATACTTGACCAAATTGGAAAAGCAGAGGAAATGACACATAAGAACAACGGTTTATTACTTACTGTAGCGGTCAGCTACGGGGCAAAGCAAGAAATTATACACGCTATAAGCAATATTATGAAAGAAAATATTGCTCGTATATCAGAAGACGAATTTGAAAAATTTCTATATACTAAAGATTTGCCGAAGCTGGATTTGTTAATTCGCACTGGCGGTGAAAAAAGGTTAAGTAACTTTTTATTATGGCAAGCAGCTTACGCTGAATTGTATTTTTGTGATACTTTGTGGCCTGATTTTTCTTGTCAAGATTTGGGTAAAGCATTAGAAGATTATACGAAAAGAGAAAAAAGATATGGCAGATAATAATTTTGTGATTAGAATACTGTCTTCAATAGTAATATTGCTTATATTCTCTTTTGCTACATATTTCAGTGATTTATCGTTTTATCTACTAATTTTTTCGATAGCAGTTTTATCTTCTTTTGAATGGTATAACCTAACTCAGGGGAACAGAATCTTATATGTTTTCGCATTACTATTGATTGCGCTACCAAATGCCTCATTGATATATCTATACAATCTGCCACAGGGAAAGTATACATTAGTATGGCTCATCTTAACCATTTGGAGCATTGATATCACTGCTTACCTATTTGGTAAGAATTTTGGTGGAGCTAAAATTTGTCCAATTATTAGCCCCGGAAAAACTTGGTCAGGACTTCTTGGTGCAATCCTAGCTGGAATAGTGTGTACAATTTTCGGATCAATATTTTTAGGTTTATTTTCAGTCTTTTATTCTCCAATAGTTGGTCTCGCAATTGCTATTTTAGCACAACTTGGTGATTTCACTGAATCACTCATTAAAAGAGTTTACAATGTTAAAGATAGTGGAAGTATGATACCTGGCCATGGAGGAGTACTCGACCGTATGGACAGTTTCATTTTCACTGCTCCCCTTATTGCTATCTATATAAGCTAGCTAAAAAGAATGAAGTGCTATTTCAGCCATGGGTTCTCTTCTTTTCATTAACTGCTTTCACAATGCACCCTGCAACAGATTTAGATTCTTCGTTGGATTTAAATTTTTCAGATCCTTCAGACTCTTCAAATTTAAATTCTTCATTCATTAGCTTATTACAGTAAGGACAGAATGTTTCGCTTCCTTCTTTATACAAATATATTAATGGATGACCAGAACCATCATCGTTCTCGTCACCACGACAACAAACTATTATATCATTATCCCTCACTGTCATATTGCTCCTCTAGTTTATAACGTTTTATGTATTGAATATACATGTTTGGGAATAGAAAATAAACATTATTCTTCACTTCTTATCCTGCTCAGATTAATCAATTCCTTCTGAACGCCCTCTGGCACAAATTTGCTAACACTTTCCCCTAACCTTGCTATTTCTTTTACAAAACTTGATGAAATAAATTGGGTATCCTCAGAGGCAGGAAGAAATATAGTTTCAATTTCAGGAAGAAGTTTGTAATTTACCCAACTCATTTGAAACTCATAATCAAAATCCGATACCGCTCTGAGTCCTCTAATAATGACAGAGGCATTCTGCTCTTTGGCAAACTTCATTAACAGCCCATTAAAAGATACAACATCTGCGCCAATTCCTAGTCTTTTAATTTCATTTTCAGCCATACTTGTGCGCAACTTTACGTCAAAGGCAGTGTACTTATTAACATTTTCTGCAACACCGATTATTAATTTATCAACTAGTTTACATGCTCTTTTTATTATGTCAATATGCCCAAAGGTTATGGGGTCAAATGTTCCGGGGTAAATTCCTATTCTGTTATTAATGTTCATCCTTTATTTTTATATAAATTACTTTAAAAACTTTTGATAGACATAATAACATTTTTTATCTAAAAATGAAAGCATATGGTTGGCCTGATAGCTCAGTTGGTAGAGCAAAGGACTGAAAATCCTTGTGTCGCTGGTTCGATTCCTGCTCAGGCCACTTTTTCTTTCTTAATAAATTTACCTTCTTGTTGCAAAATACTCTATTATGTGTTATGATATTTATATGAATATTAGTGTAGTAAGTTATGTTGTATAGATATTATAATAAAGTATTTAATATCTTATTAAGTGTAATTCTGTTATTCAGCAGCATTGCTTATGCAGACACTAGTGAAAATTTGCATTCAATAAATGGTGACATAGTTGTTGGTTTATTGAAAACAGAAGAAGAAACATATCCACATGAGGTTGGCTTATCTCAAAATATCTATGAGATGTTTAATAATTGGGGAGTCAAAACTGTACTAATTGATTATAATAAAATAATTAGCCTTAAAAAAATTCAGGCAGAGTCACTTAATCTTGCAAAACAAGATGAAATATTGGCAAGGAAGCTGACATTAGACAGAATAAAAGTTGAAGTTGCAAGGTTTATTAAAGAGCACAAAATAAATAGAATATTTATTCCAGGAAATTACTATAATTTACACTCTGAACCTTTTCCTCCTACTCCTTGTCGCCAGCTTGTTACTGAAGCAATTGTGAAAATAGTAGATGATGATCCTGCAATTCATTTACTTGGCATATGTGGCGGTTTACAAGGTATCATGAATGCAAAAGGAATTGAAGTAGTGAGTGTGGCAAATCTTGTAAGTGATGAAGAGAAGCAAAGATCTCATTTAAAATCAGCACCTAATCCACAGCAAGAGAGTGTACCTCTCCAGCAGATCAAAATTGTTCCAAACAGTCGTTTAGCAGAGGTGGTAGCTAAATTTTTACCACCCGATGAAAATGGCTGGTTTTCAACATGTTTTCCAGATGCTCATTCAGGAGCAGTAAATAATACGCCGGAAAACAGAAAAAAGTTAGAGTTACTTGGATATAAAGTTGCAGCATTTTCCAGTGATGGGGTAATAGAGGCTATTGAAGATAAGCATGGTAATATTTACTTTCAAAGTCATCCAGAAGCGCTTGTTGTGAAGTCAGATAAAAATCTCTATTTATCAAATCACAAGGCTCGTCAAGTTTCAACGCTAGTTGCCATAGCAATTATAAATGATTTTCTTTATCGTGCTTAATGGGTAAACGCTTTGGTTAAAGCTTTAATAACCGTATAAGCACGTTTATTTATATCAGTCATTAGATTCTCGTATAACCGTATGAGAACCAGTAGTGCACTCTTCTTTCGTCATTCTAGCACTTACTGTATCGCGTTAGGCTGAGTGTCTTTCAATCTTGCAATCCTTTCAATTTCACTAATGGAAAGACCAGTAAATTTGACAATAGTGTTGACGTCAACGTTATCAGCCAGCATTGCCTTTGCCACTTCAATTTTTCCTTCTTCTCTGCCTTTTTTTCTGCCTTTTTCAGTGGCATCATCAAGTTTTTGAGCGAAGACAGCTTTCTCATCACGGATACGCTTTATCTCTTGTTCATAGGCAATGAATTCTTTTTCTGACCAGTTAAATCTATTTAGCTCCTCATATGCTTTTTTGATTATTATATCACTTCCTACTATTCTTTCCAATTCCTTTTCACTGGTTTCCTCTGCATATTTAAAGAAGTAAATCCATTTTTCGACTATACTCTCCAATTGGTCTTCCTTTGTTTTTGGAAATTTTGGCAGTTCAATAAATGTGAAATAAAAATCCTTTAGATCATGTTCATTGGTATCCTCATCCCGAATAGTGTGTTTTGATTTATACTCAGACTTATCAGGGAATAGAATACAATCTGCTATAGCAATGAAGATAATTTCTTTGAGGTTTTCATATTGATCACCTTTATTAGCCTGCCTTGAGTACGCTTTTGCAGCATAGTATTGAGCACGTTTTTCAAAACCTTTAGTTTTAGCAACCTGCATCTCGACGATTACCTGTACTCCATTTTCATCTCTACAGAGAACATCAACAATGCTTTGCTTTTTAGAGGCAATTTCAGCATCTTGAATAGTGCTGAGAAACTCTATTTCTTTTATTTCATCCTTGCCAGTAAAGCCCAAGATATCATTGAGAAAATGAATGAGGATGTCCTTATTCTTTTCGGTACCAAAGATACGACGAAACGCTACATCATTTTTAGGGTCGAGAAATTTTGAAAAAGCCACAACTATAGTGCTTAAAAATATTAATAATTATACACAATTCTGTAAAAGTATTCAATCTTTTTGTTTTGGATGTGTTGGTCTACGAGCCCAAGCCTCATCTTGCATTGCAATCATATTAAAAAATTTACCAAATGGAGAAAAAAGCAAAAGAAGCCCTGGTCAATATCTATTTTAATAACTTGGCGTTAATGCTCTATACGCTTGACAAGTAGCTGACCTTGGGGTTGTAAATACCCATAATGTTATTATAAGAGGAATGTTGAAGTTTGTCAAGCAATTTTTTGTGAAAAAAACGAGGTTAATTAAGATTTTAACTAATTTAAAAAAAAGACAAAAGAAACCCCGCAATGTGAGTTGTTTACTGTTCTCTCAAAAACTTGGCGTCCGGTTCTCTCTTACACCGCTTAGTAAGCGAGGCTCAGCTAATGTAGACAAAAAATTATAAAGACATGCAGTGTCCATGCTGCAAAAATAAAACATAACACGCCTTGTTTTATACTGTGCTTTTGTCACTTAATACAAGATTAAAGATAAATTTTAGGCCTAAAACACCCACAACTCTATTGTAAGGGGACTGAAGGAGTTTGTCAAGTAGTTTTTTTTTGTTTTTATTGAATCCAACGTACTGCTAAAAGCTATGCGAGAAGTCTAATAGCGAAATTAGCGATCAATGGGCATAACCTCCAGAATTATTTATACTATGCCACCACCTCTGCAATATGAATTCTGCTTAGCAACGAATGGCTTCTAGCTTGAAATTAAGGAAGCAATTGCTATATATACCGACAAATACGAGTTAAACTTATATTATGGACTTAAATAAATTTACCGAAAAAGCGAAAAGCCTAATTCAAAGTGCCCAAATAAAAGCATTGGGAGCTGGGCATCAGATTTTCATGCCTGAGCATTTACTAAAGGTGATGCTTGAAGATGAATCAGGTTTAGTCCAGGATTTGATAGGCACTTGTGGTGGAAATGTGCAGAATATTTCCGATGCTGTGGATGGTGCAATAAAAAAGCTTCCAGTAGTTGAAGGTCCGGGAAGTAGTAGCCTCCAACTTTCAAGAGAGGTTGCAAAAGTTTTTGAAGATTCAATTGGTATTGCAAGGAGAAATAAAGATTCATTTGTTACCATTGAGCGTTTATTGCAGGGTCTTGCTGCACAAAAAGATGATACTGTGGGTAGAATTTTAATGGAAAATGGTGTGACTCCACAAAAGTTGAACTCAGTCATTGCAGAAATGAGAAAGGGCAACAATGCGGACTCGCCAAATAGCGAGGAAAAACTAAATGCAGCAAAAAAATATACAAAAGATATTACAGAGCTTGCTATGCAAGGAAAGCTTGATCCTGTAATTGGTCGTGATGAGGAGATCAGAAGAACTATGCAGGTATCACTAAGGCGAACAAAAAATAATCCCGTGCTGATAGGTGAACCGGGTGTTGGAAAGACAGCGATAGTTGAGGGACTTGCAAATAGAATCGTTGCAAACGACGTGCCGCTTGGTTTGCGTGATGCAAAAGTTTTAGCCCTGGATCTTGGTGCGTTGATTGCCGGAACAAAATTCAGGGGGGAGTTTGAAGAAAGGCTAAAGGCGGTTATTAATGAGCTTTCAAAAGCAGAGGGAAAAATTATATTATTCATCGATGAATTACATACTTTAGTTGGAGCAGGAGCAACAAGTGGTGCAATGGATGCTTCAAATCTGCTAAAGCCTGCTCTTGCACGTGGAGAAATTCGCTGTATAGGAGCCACAACTTTGGATGAATATCGCGAACATATAGAAAAAGATCCTGCACTTGCAAGGCGTTTCCAGCCTGTGTTTATTTCTCAACCAACTGAAACTGATACCATTTCAATACTGAGGGGTTTGAAGGAAAGATACGAAGTACACCACGGTATTAGGATTACAGATGGTGCAATAATCGCTGCTGCAACACTATCCAATAGGTATATAACAGACAGGTTTTTACCTGATAAAGCGATTGATTTAATTGATGAAGCGGCAAGTAGGGTGAGAATTGAAATGGATAGCAAACCCGAGGTTATTGATGAACTTGAGAGAAAGATCATACAGCTAAAAATTGAGTCAGAGGCTCTAAAAAAAGAACGTGATGAAAACTCCAAGCAGCGTTTAAAGAGGATAAACGAAGAAATCGAAAACCTAAACAGTAAGTTTGCTGACTTAAACAGTAAATGGCAGATGGAAAAGAATAAAATAGCTAGAATACAAGAAACAGCTGAAAAATTAGATAACGCTAGAAAAGAACTAGAATTAGCTCAGCGCAGTGGAAATTTAGAAAAGGCAGGAGAGCTAATGTATGGTGTAATTCCTCAGCTTGAAAATGAGCTAAAAGATCAGGAGGAAGTTACTGATAGCTTCCTAAAGAAAGAAGTTACTGAGAATGATATTGCAAATATTGTTTCAAAATGGACAGGAATTCCTGTTGATAACATGATGCACAGTGAAAAAGAAAAGCTCCTTAACATGGAGAATGAAATAGGAAAAAGAGTGATAGGACAAAAGGATGCAATAGAAGCAATAAGTAATGCAGTTAGACGCTCTCGTTCTGGTGTGCAAGACACTAATCGGCCTTTTGGTTCATTTTTATTCTTAGGCCCAACCGGAGTTGGAAAAACGGAACTTGCGAAAGCCCTTGCCGAATTTTTGTTTGATGACCAATCAGCACTTCTGCGTTTTGACATGTCAGAGTATATGGAAAAGCACTCTGTTTCAAAGCTAATTGGCGCACCTCCTGGATATGTTGGCTATGAACAAGGTGGAAGATTAACCGAAGCAGTAAGAAGGAGACCATATCAGGTAATTTTGTTTGATGAGATAGAGAAAGCAAATCCAGATATATTCAATCTATTACTGCAGATTTTGGATGAAGGCAGACTTACCGATAGCCACGGCAAATTAATTGATTTCCGCAATACCATATTAATTTTAACTTCTAATCTTGGTGCTGAGATAATGCTTAAAGGGGAAGGGGAAGCAGAAAATAGACCTATACTCCCTGTCATCCCAGTGCTTGACACTGGGATCCAGAAAAAAGAAATGCAGATTCCAGCGTCACGCGCTGGAATGACATCGGAAGGAGGAGCTGCTAACTCTGTAAAAAGCGAAGTGATGCAAATAGTTAAATCTGCATTTCGTCCGGAATTTCTAAACAGACTAGATGAGATTATTATATTCCACAGTTTAACCGAGGACGACATTTATAAAATTATAGATGTCCAGTTTTCTTATTTACAAAAAACACTTGCTAAGCGCAAACTAAGTATAAATCTGTCAGAGGAAGCTAAGAAACTAATAGCGCAAGCTGGCTATGATCCTGAGTATGGAGCAAGACCGCTAAAAAGGGTAATACAGGAGTGTATTCAAAATAATCTAGCTAAGTTAGTTTTATCGGGGGAAGTAACAGAAGGTGATGAGCTAATAGTGTACGCTTCTGGTAACGAAATCTTAGTTAAAAAGATCTAAATTCACTGTGTATTTTTGTTGAAAAAAGGAGTTTATTAAATATTTTATATCTGTTCAGCGGAATGGTAAAATGAGATAAACAAGATGTCATAAAAAGGTAATCATATAGTAAAAGTCAGTTTACAACAAAGCCATCCAGCGTCACGCGCTGGAATGACACCTTTCTGCCTGGTTCACGAGTTGCTTTAGCCATAATATTTAAGAAATTTACTATACGAGAAAAAAAGCAAAAGAAGCCCTGGCCATTGTCTATTTTCAGTATTGGCGTTTTTTTAAGTCCTAAACGCTGCAATTTAGCGACTTTTAAACTGCAACAGACCCTTAGCTTAAGTGCTAAGAAACTTACTAAGCAGAAAAAAAGACAAAAGAATCCCGTGGTAGATTGTTCTCACTCTCTAATCCTGAAAATTGGCGTACTATACTGTCTTAAACGACTTATAAGCGCGTTTCAGCTTGTATAGGGGAAAAACCTAGAAGTCTAGATAAAATTAATAAAGATATAAGGTGCACATAGTGCAAAAAATTAAACATAAGACGCCAATCTTAATACTCTTGTCGTTTAATCTGCACAGATGAAGATAACTGAATACCTCCAACCCCATGATAACAGAACTGGCGAAGGTTGTCAAGTAGTTTTTTAGTTCTGTTTCTATGGCTAAAAAATCTGAATCCAGCCGGTACTGCAATTATTTTTCTTTCATCAAACTTGACATGAAATAGTATTTATAATTAATATTTAGGCAGATTTATCCCAGTTTACTGCTGATAATCGGAATGTTTATTCCTGAAGTTTTTGCAGCAACGGTAAGATTGTGGGTCTTTTCATTTAAATAATGGTTATACATGATGAATAATTCTTTAAATTCAAAAACAATTTTAAACATTGACGGAAAGTCATATAGCTACTTTAGCCTCAGCGCTGCTGGTAGATTTTTAGGAATGGATCTAACTAAATTACCCTGTTCGCTCAAGGTATTGCTTGAGAACTTATTGCGCAACGAAGATGGAGTGAACGTAAAGTTGGATGATATAAAAACACTAGCAAGTTGCGTTGAGAAACACGTTGATCACGAAATTAGCTACAAACCAGCAAGGGTATTGATGCAGGATTTTACAGGAGTTCCCGCTATTGTCGATTTAGCGTCAATGCGTAGTTATATGAAAAAAAGCGGAGGTGATCCAAGCAAAATAAATCCGTCTGTACCGGTTGATCTTGTGATTGACCATTCTGTTCAAGTAGATAGTTATGCAAGTGCTTCTGCATTTGGTAAAAACGTTGAACTGGAAGTAAAAAGAAATTTGGAGAGATACCAATTCTTGAAGTGGGGCGAATCATCCTTCACAAATTTTAGGGTAGTGCCACCTGGCACGGGAATTTGCCACCAAGTAAACATCGAGTATTTAGCACGAGTTGTATGTAACGATAATGGAGTTGTATATCCTGATACCTTAGTCGGCACGGACAGCCATACTACTATGGTTAATAGTTTATCGGTTCTTGGTTGGGGTGTTGGTGGGATAGAAGCTGAATCTGTGATGCTTGATCAGCCAATTAGTATGGTGATTCCAGAGGTAATAGGATTTAAATTAACTGGAAAACTTCCAGAAGGAGTAACTGCAACTGACCTAGTGCTAACAGTCACAAATATCTTAAGAACAAAAGGTGTTGTTGGTAAATTCGTGGAATTTTATGGTGATGGTTTGGATTATTTATCTGTGGCAGATAGAGCAACCATGGCCAACATGGCTCCAGAGTATGGTGCAACTTGTGGATTTTTTCCTATTGATCAGAAAACACTAGATTATTTAAGCTTAACCGGAAGGCCAGAAGAGCTGATTAAGTTGGTTGAGGTCTATGCAAAAGAGCAAGGACTGTGGCGAAGCAGTGACGAGTTGGCGTTTTTTGACGTACTAGAGCTTGATTTATCAAGCGTGGAGCCAGTAATGGCTGGCCCAAAAAGACCACAAGATAAGGTTTTTCTCTCACAAGTGGCAGAGTCTTTTTCTACATCATTTTCAGTTAATGAGTCAAAGGAAAGTGATGTACTTCAAGATGGAAGTGTAGTTATTGCAGCAATAACTAGCTGTACCAACACCTCAAACCCAAGTGTGATGGTTGCTGCTGGTCTTGTAGCTCGCAATGCAATCACACTTGGAATAAAACCAAAGCCTTGGGTTAAAACTTCTCTCGCCCCAGGATCACAAGTTGTGACGGAATATTTAGAAAAATCAGGATTACAGAGAGGTCTAAATGCTTTAGGCTTTAATTTAGTTGGATACGGTTGCACAACCTGCATTGGAAATTCCGGTCCGCTTGATGAAGATATAGAGAATGATATTAAAAGCAAAAACTTAACCGTCGCTGCGGTTTTATCTGGTAATCGCAATTTTGAAGGAAGAATCCATCCTTTAGTCAAAGCCAATTATTTAGCATCTCCACCGCTTGTTATTGTGTATGCACTTGCAGGTACTGTGCAGATTGACCTAACAAAAGATCCTATATGCAAAGATAAGGATGGAAATGATGTTTACCTAAGGGATATATGGCCAACAAACAATGAAATAGAAAATTGTGTTAAAAATGTGGTAACACGTGAGATGTTCATACAAAAGTATGAGAATGTTTTCTCCGGTGACGAACATTGGCAAAAGATAAAGTGCGAAAAAAGCGAAATCTACAACTGGAACACGGAAAGCACTTACATACAAAACCCTCCTTATTTTGATGATTTATCGACGGAGAATGATAAAAATAACGTGGTCGACATAAAGGGTGCGCGAATACTGGCAATGTTTGGCGACAGTGTAACTACTGACCACATTTCTCCTGCTGGAAATATTGCTTCAAACAGTCCTGCAGGTATATATTTGAAAGGTCTTGGAATTGAACCACAGGATTTCAACTCATATGGGTCCCGTCGTGGTAACCACAACGTAATGATGCGTGGAACCTTTGCTAATATCAGAATAAGAAATGAAATGGTGAGCAATGAAGGTGGTTATACAAAACACATTCCTTCTCAAGAGACTATGTCAATTTTTGATGCAGCAATGCGGTATAAAGAAGAAGCTGTTCCATTAGTTGTCGTTGCAGGAAAAGAATATGGTACAGGTTCAAGCAGAGACTGGGCAGCAAAGGGTACTGCGCTACTAGGAATTAAAGCTGTAATTGCAGAAAGCTTTGAACGTATACACAGATCCAACTTAGTCGGTATGGGTATTCTTCCGCTTGCATTTCAAGATGGAGTAACCAGAAAGATATTTGACGGTAGTGAGGTAATGAGTATAAAAGGTGAAATAGTGCCAAATGGAAATTTAGAATGTATCATCAAAAGAAAGAATAATTCAGAGCAATCCATTCAACTCAAGTGCTGTGTACAAACTGCAACTGAGATGAAATACTTAATGAGCGGTGGAGTGTTGAGCTATATACTTGCGCAGTCCTCTTGAGCTAGCAAAGTCATTAACTAGGCCTTTTGAGTCGATTCTGGCCCCTTATTTAAATAATAATTTATTCTACGCAAAGTTATGATATAATTTCACCTTACATATGGTAAAGGGTGTTTTGTAGATAATTATGATCAGTTCTATACAAGAGCCTAACGAATTGCGAAAACGTTTGCAGGGATTTTATCGTACTGATGAAAAAAGTTGTGTACGTTATCTTGTAGAAAAAGCAGAACTTTCGGCTGATTCAAAAAACAGAATTTACAATATTGCAAAACAAGTTGTCGAAAAAATTAAGGGCAATAAATTAGATATTATAGATTCTTTTATGCAGCAATATTCGCTTTCCAATGACGAAGGAATAGCGCTGATGTGCCTTGCTGAATCACTACTTAGAATACCAGACGATTATACAATAGATGAGCTAATCAAAGATAAAATTGCCAATCAAGAATGGAGTAAACATTTAGGACGTTCCTCTTCATTGTTTGTTAATGCTTCTACATGGAGTTTAATGATAGGCAGTAGTATATTAAGAACCAGTGAGGAAGATCCAAGATTCTATCACGCTATTTCTAGATTACTTAAAAATTTAGGGGAGCCAGTAATCCGCAAGGCAGTGAAACAAGCAATGTTGATGCTTGGTAAGCACTTTATTGTTGGGGAAAATATAGAAGAAGCATTGGAAAGTGTAAAATCAGATGATCATGGCAAATTCTTATGTTCCTTTGACATGCTTGGTGAAGCTGCTCGTACAGCTGAGAATGCGGAAGAATATTTTAATTCATATATGCATTCGATAAAAGCTATAGGTGAATCCACTGACACAAATGATTGCTTTAGATCACATGGAATTTCAATCAAGTTGTCTGCATTGCATCCACGTTATGAATTCTGCCAATTTGGCAATATAGCTGAAGAACTGAAAACCAAGGTGCTGGAGCTTTGTCATGAAGCAAAAAAGTACAATATTTCATTATGTATAGATGCAGAAGAATCAGCAAGACTTGAGATGTCATTAGTTTTATTTGAGCAATTGCGTCTTGATGAATCACTTTCCGAGTGGGAAGGGCTTGGCTTGGCTGTGCAAGCGTATCAAAAACGTGCTTTGTCTGTTCTTGATTTTGTTGAAGACGTTGCTATTCGTTCAAAGCATAAGATCATGGTGAGACTTGTGAAGGGAGCGTATTGGGACTCAGAGATCAAGCACACACAAGAATTAGGGTTAAGTGGGTACCCAGTGTTTACTAGAAAAAGCTATACAGATGTATGCTACCTTGCCTGTGCACAGAAACTTTTAAGCAAAGCAAGTCACTTTTATCCATGCTTTGGAACTCACAACGCTTATACTTTTGCTACTATAATAGAGCTTGCTGATAAAAATCACCCTGGGTTTGAGTTTCAGCGCTTACATGGAATGGGTAAGGGCTTATATGATTATGTAATGTCAGAACTCGCAACAAGTATAAATTGCCGCATATATGCACCGGTTGGTAAACATAGTGATTTATTGCCATACCTTATTAGACGTCTTCTTGAAAATGGGGCTAATAGTTCATTTGTCCATCAAATAAATGATTCCAACGTTAAAATTGAAGAGTTAGTTTCAGATCCATTGGAAAAAGCTAAAAGCTTAGAGTATGAGCCTCATCCAAGTATTCCATTGCCACAAGATATCTTTGGAGAGGAAAGGAAAAACTCCTTGGGGATGGATATTAGTGATTCAGTTACAGTTTCACAATTTGCAAACGATATAAAAGAATTTAGTGAAAAGAAATGGCAGGTTGGGCCGATAATTAACGGAGAGTCACTGTTTGACAGTACTAAATTTACCGAAGTGGTTAATCCAGCACATTTGGAAAACGTAATCGGAGAAGTGTCAAATACAACAGGTGATCAAGTTTTAAACGCTCTTGAAATAGCACATAATGCTTTTGCTAAATGGCAGAATGTTTCAGCAGAAGAGCGTGCTAAGCACCTTGAAAGAGCTGCCGATTTGCTTGAAGAAAGGATGAAAGAGCTGGTTTATATTTTAATTGTGGAAGCAGGAAAGATTTTATCCGATGCAATAGCAGAAGTAAGGGAGGCAGTCGACTTCTTGCGCTATTATGCAATGATAGCAAAAAATGAACTGAATAACTGGAAAAGATTGCCAGGTCCAACAGGTGAAGATAATTTTATCTTTTTCGAAGGCAGAGGGGTTTTTTTGTGCATATCACCGTGGAATTTTCCACTCGCTATCTTTATTGGACAGATTGCAGCTGCACTTGCATCAGGTAATTCAGTACTAGCAAAACCAGCAGAGCAAACGCCGATTATTGCTTACGAAGCTATTAAGATACTACACGAGGCTGGGATACCAAAAGACGCACTGCACCTCATTCCAGGAAACGGTCGGTATTTAGGTGAAACATTAATACCAGATAATAGAATTTCCGGTGTAGCTTTCACTGGTTCAACAAAGACTGCTCAAATAATTAATAGAATGCTTGCTAGCAGAGATGGTCCTATTGTGCCATTCATTGCTGAAACTGGTGGATTGAATGCTATGATCGTTGACAGTTCTGCTCTCTTAGAACAAGTGACTGTAGATGTTTTAGTTTCTGCATTCCGTAGCGCTGGTCAACGCTGTTCTGCACTTAGAGTATTATTTATTCAAGAGGATATAGCAGAGAAACAGATAAAAATGATATGTGACGCAGTTCAAGAATTAAAGATTGGTGATCCAATACAACTTAGTACTGATATTGGTCCAGTAATTGACAAAGCATCTATTGATATGCTGAATAAGCACACGGAGAAAATGTCAAGAGATAAGGATTCAAGCCTTTTATCCAAGGTACCCATGAATACAAATTCTCATAATGGTTATTTCTTTCCTCCATATATTTATGAGATACAAAAGATTTCGCAATTAAAGCAAGAAGTATTTGGTCCCATTTTACATATTATACGTTTTAATAAGTCGCAGTTAAATGAAGTTATAAGTGATATAAACGATACAGGATACGGGCTTACGTTCTCTTTACAAAGCCGCATACAAAATCAGATCGATTTGATAAGCAAGAAAATATCAGTTGGAAATGTGTACATCAATCGCAATCAGGTAGGTGCAGCAGTTGGCGTACAACCGTTTGGCGGTAGGGGACTATCCGGCACTGGACCAAAAGCTGGGGGACCTCATTATCTACAGCGTTTTTCTACAGAAAAAGTTGTAAGTGTCAATACTACAGCATTTGGCGGTAATACTACGCTCATGTGCTTGGATTGATTTGAAGGTATTTTTTTTTAATGTTAGATATATGTCCCAGAGTATGATGCGGGGCTGAACATGTTTTGCAGGGTATTCCTAATTCACTTTAGCTATATTTATTATTTTTTAAGATTAAATGGTTAAAATAGTAGATAAATGCTAAAGTGAGGTTTAATTATGATAGCAAACTTTCCAATAGAAACTAGTGTTTTACCTTTCCACCTATACTTCGATTACACATATAACATTTAGCTCAGTTTAAAAGTCTAATTCAATTTTAGTTGTCAGTTTAAGCAGAAAAATCATCAATGCTGGCAACCAAGAAAGTACATAGCTTTTAATATTGAGGGTTTAGTATGCATATAAATCAGAATGAAGGACAGAAGCATTCACAAGTCAGTTATCTAAAAACTCGTAGCGTGAGTGTTGATAGTGGATTTGGCGATGAAGAAGTAATTAACAAAACAAATATTCAGACAGCATTAGAAAAAATAAAAAAAGGTAAGCGAAAATTTGAAAAGTGGCAAACAAAAAGCTCCGTAGATATCAGAAATATAAGAGATGAGGAAGGAAGTAATATTTTACATCTTATTGCACGGCTGAAAAAGAAGCAAAAATGCAGGTCTTTGAATTTTCTGATAGAAAGAATTTCCGAAGAAGATTTAGCAAAACTTGTTGATAGTAAAAATAAGGAAGAAAAAACCCCTCTTCAGGTGGCACTAATTGACAAGATAAAAAAAGGAAAACATGGGTCTCATACAATCCAAGATAACGATAACACGCTTAAGTTCCTTGTAACACTATTGAAGCATGGAGCCAGTCCTAATGGTTTAAGGTTGCATAAAGAAGAGTTACAAAGTCTAGATGAAAGGCAAAAGACATATTATCGCAAATTCTTAAAAAAAATAGTGAAGTCAGTAGGGAAGTCTGATTTAGATCCAGAAACAAAAAATTCGGTAATAATTAAAGCTGCTGAAATTATCTACGATGGTTATCCACTACATAAAACAGTTTTAGAGAATAACAAAGAGGAGTTTAGTAGGCTCTTACAAAGCGGTTATAACATCACTAATCAAGATAAAGATGGCAACGCTTTACATCTAATAGTTACAGAATTAAAGAAAGAAGAAAGGCTCAAATTCCTCAATATATTGCTGAAGGTAGGTCAAAAAGAACAATTTATAAAAGCCGTAAATGACAAAAATGATAAAAGTGGTGACGGTAAAAATAGCAACGGTCAAACACCACTCCATCAGCTGCTCCAGCGTATAGAAGAAAAGAGTAAAAAATCTTCATTGGGAAAAAAAATACAAAATATAGTTAAAAAAGATTTTAAAGATACTAGTAGGTATCAAGCTCTAGAACTATTGCTACGAAATGGTGCTGATATTACTGTTCAAGATAAAGAAGGGAATAATGCTCTTCACTATGTTGCTTCATTCAAGGGAGAGCAAAAAGTTACATGCTTGAATCTAATATTAGATTTAGTAGAAGGAGGAAAAATACCTGGCAATCGATTAAGAGAGGCTATGGATGCTAAAAATAAAAACGAAAAGGAGGAAACACCTCTTCACCAATTGCTTCAGCATATAAAAGAAAAGAGTGAGGATCGATCATGTACAGATAGAAAATTTGAAGAAACAAATAGGTATAAAACCCTAGAAATATTACTACGAAATGGTGCTGATATTACTATTCAGGATAAAAGAGGAAATAATGCTCTGCACTATATTGCTTCATTCAAAGGAGAACAAAAAGTCACATGCCTGAAGTTGATTTCAAGTTTAGTGGAAAAAGGATCGGTACCTAAAGAGAAGCTGAGTGAAGCTATAAGTGCCACTGATAAAGAAGAACGAACACCCCTACAAGTAGCGCTAATAAAAAAGGCAGAAAAAGGCGAACACCTTTCACAAAAGAACACAATTTTTGATTCAGCAATTAATTATGACAATACAACAAAGTTTTGTGCAAAATTGTTGCAAAATGGTGCTAATCCTGATTCTCTGGATTTAAAAGATGAAAAATTCCATACTGACAGTTACTATCTAGTTTTACGTGATTTAAAAGATTATCGTAAGACTCCACACACAGCACAAGAGAAAGCTAAAGAACTAAAAGAGAAGCTTGAGGAAAAATACCACTGTGGAACTGCTTCAAAAAAATGTCAGTCTGGCTTTAAAAAGGCAGGTTCTGCTGTGGAAAAAACATTATCTGATACAAGAAAAGCACTATCTGCTGTTGCAAAATATATAGATCCAGCAAGTAGAACCCGCGAGCTGTTAGCAATTACAATAACAGTTACTGTAATTGCAATGGCGGCGTTTGCATTTTTTCAGGGTCAGGTTGGAATTGAAGCAGCTATTCCTATCATAGCTGTTGCTGGAGTTATATGCCTTACTTTAACTTTAGGATTTAGCGGTATTAAGAAACTTTTTGGAGATTCAACCGACAAAGTGAAGAACCTTATTGACAATGATCAACAAAAGTCATCAGATCAATCAAAACACTCTGAAAGCCCTCCAAATTATCGAATGAGTGACACACACATTGAGCCTCACAAGAAGTCGCGAGGGCTTACAGCCAACTAATAAACCCTCCTCTCCGGAGCGATAAAATCAATCTCATCACTCAGAGTTTTTTCGGCGACTTTTTTGTAATCAATTTTTACATTGATTTTGCCTTTCTTTTCTTCGAGCCACGCTATAGTGTGTTTCATCCAGTCTTTATCATCACGCTCTGGGAAATCTTCACGAGCATGGGCACCTCTGCTTTCTTCGCGATTGGCCGCGCATTCCATAGTGATAACTGCTTGCGGAATCATGTTGGCAAGCTCCAGCGCTTCAACTAAATCACTGTTCCATATCATACTGCGATCTTCAATTGCAATGTTAGACATCATTTTTGCTACTTCTTTTATAGCTTTTTTACCTTCTTCTAAAACTTCAGCAACGCGGAACACGGATGCATATTTTTGCATAGTGTGCTGCATTTCGCTGCGTATTTTCGATACCCTTAGCTCTCCAGAAGCAAATCGCATTTTATTGAACCTATCAACTATCCAGTCTGTGCAATCTGAGTGCAATTTTTTGTGCGGTGCATGAGGCTTTAGCTTCTCTTTCGCTCTGAGCGCTGCAGCTCTACCAAAAACTACAAGGTCAAGAAGCGAGTTAGAGCCAAGTCGATTTGCACCGTGCACAGAAACGCATGCAGCCTCTCCAATCGCAAACAATCCTTCTACTACTTCTTCCTTACCTTTCTTCAGCGTAATCACTTCTCCATGATAGTTGGTTGGAATGCCACCCATGTTGTAGTGAACAGTTGGAATGACCGGTATTGGATCTTTAGTGACATCAACCCCTGCAAAAGTCTTTGCAGTTTCGCTAATTCCCGGAAGTCTCAATTTTATTACTTCCGGATCAAGATGCGCTATAGTTAAATATATATGGTCTTTTTTCGGGCCAACGCCTCTGCCTTCTCTGATTTCAATTGTTATTGCCCGGCTTACCACATCACGAGAAGCCAAGTCTTTTGCTTTTGGTGCATAGCGTTCCATAAACCTTTCGCCCCTAGAATTAACGAGATACCCGCCTTCGCCGCGACACCCTTCCGTCATCAAACATCCTGAACCATATATTCCCGTTGGATGAAATTGCACAAATTCCATATCTTCAAGTGGCAATCCAGCTCTTACCACCATGCCATTACCATCGCCTGTACAGGTATGTGCGCTCGTTGCAGAGAAATAAACACGCCCATATCCACCTGTTGCTAGCACCACTGAATGTGCACGAAATCTATGTAGTGTGCCGTCGCACAGTGACCAGGCAAGAACTCCGCAGCATGCACCGGTTTCGTTATCCATGATTAAGTCAATTACAAAGTACTCAACAAAAAATTCGGCGTTGAACTTAAGACACTGCTGATATAGAGTGTGAAGGATTGCATGTCCAGTCTTATCTGCTGCTGCACAGGTGCGTTGCGCTGATTTTCCTTTACCAAAGTGAGTTGTCATTCCACCGAAGGCACGCTGGTATATTTTGCCATCTTCTGTACGTGAAAAAGGTACGCCAAAGTTTTCAAGCTCAATGACAGCTTTAGCAGCGTTTTTACACATATATTCTATTGCATCTTGATCGCCAAGCCAGTCTGAACCTTTTATTGTGTCATACGCATGCCAGCGCCAATCGTCCTCAGCAATATTCCCTAAAGCCGCACTAATTCCGCCTTGTGCTGCAACTGTATGACTGCGTGTAGGGAAAATTTTAGAAATGCAAGCAACTGAAAAGTTAGTTGCAGCCATTCCAAGCGTTGCTCTGAGTCCTGCTCCACCTGCGCCCACTACCACTACATCATACTCATGTTCTATGATTTCGTACGCTGATTTATCCATATTTGCTTATTTATGACCACAGGCTTATAATACCACAGAAGTGGAGAAAATCCATACAAGTTTTCTAGATGCAATAAATTTTTCGCATATCAAGCTAGTTTTAGCATATGCGAAAAAACTACTTGACAACCTTCGCCGGTCCCCTTACAATAGAATTGTGGGTGTTTTAGGCCTAAAATTTATCTTTAATCTTGTATTAAGTGACAAAAGCACAGTATAAAACAAGGCGTGTTATGTTTAATTTTTGCAGCATGGACACTGCATGTCTTTATAATTTTTTGTCTACATTAGCTGAGCCTCGCTTACTAAGCGGTGTAAGAGAGAACCGGACGCCAAGTTTTTGAGAGAACAGTAAACAACTCACATTGCGGGGTTTCTTTTGTCTTTTTTTTAAATTAGTTAAAATCTTAATTAACCTCGTTTTTTTCACAAAAAATTGCTTGACAAACTTCAACATTCCTCTTATAATAACATTATGGGTATTTACAACCCCAAGGTCAGCTACTTGTCAAGCGTATAGAGCATTAACGCCAAGTTATTAAAATAGATATTGACCAGGGCTTCTTTTGCTTTTTTCTCCATTTGGTAAATTTTTTAAATATTTATTACTAAAGTAGTATCTTGTCAAAAGCATCCAATGTTAGGCATTAGATGGAGAAGGAAGAACTCTGTAAGCGCTCCTTTTGCCTACAATTGGCAGGTTTGAGTGAATTTGTGATATATTTTATTTGCCTCCCCCAATAACAAAGGTTGGTATTATATCTTCTTCATATCAAAAGAACTTGTTTTTTGATACGAACAATTGTATATTTTAATAAATCAGAGTTGTATATAGAATGAAGAGCTTAAAGGAATTATCCTTAAGAATTAAGAATATTAGGTCTGTACAGAAAACTACAAAAATAATGCAAATGGTTTCTGCAGCAAAGTTATTGCAGAGCCAAAAAAAGCTATCAAGTTCAAAATTGTATATATCTAAGCTGCATAGCATTGTTTCTTCATTAGTGTTAGCGGTTGATCAAGAATTACTGGCAAAAGTTTTAAACACTAGTGATGATGGTCCTCACCTAGTATTTATTATTGCATCTGATCGCGGCTTGTGCGGCAACTTTAATTCTTCCATTGTCAAATTTAGTCAAGAGCATGTAAATAAACTAATCGCAAATGGCAGGAGGGTAGATATTGTATTTTGGGGTAAAAAAGCCTCTGATATAGGTAAAAATAGGTTTGACTCTAAAAGTATTTTAAAAATTGAAAACAGCAAGGGAATTACGCTAAGGCATATAGAATCCTTGATTGATAATATGGATCTCAATAAGTACAATAAAATTGAGGTTTTCTATAACAAGTTTTATAATACCTTCACACAAAAACCAACGTTGGAAACAATAAAACCATGGAGTAAAGATTCATCCTTGATTGATAACTCTTTGGCTGATCCAACAACAGATTACAGCTATGAATATGAGCCACAAAATACTGAATTTATTTTACGATCTTTGATTCAAAGTCACGTTATAGCTGCCCTTTACTCTGCTTTACTTGAGAGCGCAGCAAGCGAGAATAGTGCCAGGATGGTTGCAATGGAATCAGCAAATAGAAACACTAAAGAGATGCTGAACAAGCTGGCATTGCTTTATAATCGCTCTCGTCAAGCAGCAATTACAACTGACTTGATCGAAGTCATAGGTGGTGCAGAATCTTTATAGAAACCTAAGGGGTAAGAAATGAATGTACTAAATATTGCAGCAGATATCATCAAACTAATAAAAAAGCAGAACCAAGATGCAGAAGTTATAATATATGAAACCAACAAAATCTCGGTTTCTCAACGGCTATCAAAAATTGAACAAATATCACAATCTAAGAATTGCACAATAGGAATTAAAGCTATAGCAGGCAAGACCAAAGCTGCGTATATTTCTACAAACGATTTAAACAACCTTGATGATACGGTTAATCAAGTAGTAGAAATGGCAAAGAACGCACCAGAAGATCCTTACATTAATTTTGCCATAGGTGGAGATAATTATATCTCTTCTGCAGACTTAGGTATCTTAGACAATAATGTTGTAACTATTGATAATTTAAAAGGGATTGCTGAAGCCGCAGAAAATTCAGCTCTTGCACATAAAAATATCATTAACTCCGAGGGGGCCTCTTCTTCACATACCGTAGTAAACACAGCATTATCTACCGTTTCTGGTTTTATTGGCTCATTTAGCAAATCAACCTTTGTTAATCAAGTTTCCGTTGTTGCTGGAGAAGAAAGTGAAATGAAAATTGGCTATGACTACGATGTAGCGTGCAATTTCGGCGATTTAAAGCCACCAGAGTTAATAGGAAAAGAGGCAGCAAAAAGAGCTATTGATCAATTGAATTCACGCACAATCAAAACTGGTAAATTTCCGGTCATTTTTGAAAAAAGAGCAGCAAAAGAGTTAGTGAAAAGTTTCGCTTCTGCTATAAATGGCAGTAACATTGTAAGTAACAGCTCTTTCTTGAGAAATAGTTTAAATACTCAGATTTTCAACGATAGAATCAACATTATTGATGACCCATTATTGCCAAGGGGTATAGAATCAAGACCATTTGATGGAGAAGGAATAACCAGCAGGAAAAATACACTTGTAAAGAATGGAGTACTACAAAATTGGATTTTGGATCTATATTCGGCTAAAAAATTAAACTTGGAAACAACAGGAAATGCAACTCGCACAAGTAATGCCGCAATTGTTCCTGCAGCCAGTAACCTTTATATTGAAAATAGCAATATATCGTTTGAGGAATTAATTGAGGAAGTGAAAGAGGGGATATACATAACTGATTTATTTGGTTTTGGTGTTAATCTAATCAATGGTGATTACAGTCAAGGCGCATCAGGATTTTTTATAGAAAATGGAAAAATAACGTATCCAATACACGAGATTACTGTTGCCAGCAATTTAAAAGATATGTTTAGCAACTTAGTTGTTGCAAGCGATTTAACTTTTTGTGGGCAATTTAATTCACCAACGATTAAAGTTAGTGAAATGACAGTTGCAGGCTCGCTTAACAATTAGAAAATTTAGTTGCATCAGGTACAATAATTGTGTACTATGGCTGTGTAATGTTAGGATAGACTATGGAGTATAGAAGTTTAGTTTCAATGGCTAAGCTTCGGGCATTCCCAATTATAATTTCAAAGTTTTTCATCACATTAGTAATGTTAGTTAATAGTTTTAGGAGTTGTTTAAATGGAATTTGGTAATATAAAGTGGTTTAATGCCGAAAAAGGTTATGGTTTTATTAAGCCAGAGGCTAAAGGAAGTGATGTTTTCGTACATATCAGTACGTTAGAACGTTCAGGAATAAGACCTGATTCACTTAGAGGAGAAAATAAGGAGAAGGGAATAAAAGGAGAAAGAGTAAGCTATGAGCTCAAAGAGGAGCGAGGTAGAAATGGAGAAGAGAAAAAATCTGCAATAAATTTAAAGTTGCTAGAAGACTAATCGTATTTTGATGGTAAAAGTTTTTGTGAGCAGCTTTCAGGAGATGAATCTTCCAGTTTTGCTCAGGCGAGCTCTAGACAAACACAATCTTTCCGCTCCAACTCCGATTCAAACACAGGCAATTCCTTTAGCTCTACAGGGTAAAGATATTCTCGGATCTGCTCAAACAGGAACTGGAAAAACTTTGGCGTTTGCTATTCCGTTGGTTGCTAAGTTATTAGATGAGTCTAATGCTGGTTCAGCCTTAGTTATAGTACCAACCCGAGAGTTAGCACAGCAGGTAACGAATGAGGTAAGAAAACTCTTATTTCAAAATTCCGTGTTAAAGATTGCCTTACTAATTGGTGGCGAGCCTATCTTCAAGCAGCTAAATCAGCTTCGGAAAAAGCCGCGAATTGTAATAGGTACTCCTGGTCGTATTATAGACCATATTGCACGTAAAACTTTGATTACTCACAATATCAACACTCTTGTGCTTGATGAAACAGATCGTATGTTCGATATGGGTTTTGGAATTCAAATTGAAGAGATTATGAAATATCTGCCAAAAACACGGCAAACTCTAATGTTCTCTGCAACTCTTCCTGGTGATATAGTTAAGCTTGCTGAGAAATACCTCAGTCAGCCAGAACGTGTTTCTGTTGAGCATGAAGCTACAACTTCTACGAAAATCAAGCAAGAAATTATTTATGCATCAGAATCAGAAAAGTATGGCAAACTTGTTACACAATTATGTCAGCGTGAAGGATCAATCATTATTTTTGTCAAAACAAAGCAAGGAGCAGATCAGCTGGCTAACAAATTGCGTGAAGATAACTATAGCACTTTAGCAATTCATGGTGATTTAAGACAGCACAAGCGCGAAAGAGTCATCAATTCCTTTCGTCGCGGTCGCAATCAAATCATGGTTGCAACGGATGTTGCCTCTCGTGGTCTTGATATTCCCCACATACAACACGTTATCAATTATGATGTACCGCAATCGCAAGCTGACTACATTCATCGCATAGGTAGAACTGCACGCGCTGGAGCTGAAGGATACGCATTATCTTTCATTACACCTCAAGATAAGAGAAGGCTACCTGCACTTGTAGACAAAAAAGGAGAGTTAAATTTTGATTCCAACGTGCAATTCAAAAAACGTAGTAGTAAAAAAACCTTTAAAAGACCAAGTGCACTGAAAGCTAAATATGGTAAGAAAAGGATCAATACTTTCAAAGAGAGAAGCAGAGTGCTACAAAATGTACATTCTTCTATTTTTTAGAAATTCAAATATAAAAAGTAAGAAAAAGTGATTTGAAAAGTGGCTAGATATCTGAGAATGAATGAAAAATCTTAACTGTTCTCAATAGATATCCAAATTTTTTGAAGGGTGTCTCCACAGCACCCTTATCAGTTCTTATATCCAAGAAAATCCTTGCATAACTTAAGGTATAATGCTATTATTAAAGTAGTACTGTAGATATAGTAAGGTAAGTTCAGTATGTAACAAAAGCGAAAGAGTCAAGCTCGAATTTAATCACAAATGTTAATATAGAAAAAGCTTTAATAGTCTAGCTATTCTCAGGGGGATATAGTAAAGGAGGTATACTATGCCAACAAATTTTCTGACGTTAAAAGAAATATTAGCAGAACTAAAAGGAAAAAACAGCATTACTGTTTTAAGGAAATATTGTCAGGATGAATGGGAATTTTACGATCTGTTAAGAGACTTAATGAATAATGAGGATTTTAATCAAGCGTGTATAGACAAATCTTTCAACGAAAGCTGTCAGAAAGATTTTGATCACTACATAGAACTAGCAAACCAGGCAAAAAAAGCTGTAAGTAAATATTTTGAAAGGAAAGACATAGAGCTTCAGGCTTATTATACAGAAACTAATGACGCTGATAGAATTTTAAACATTAATCTTGCTAACCATGATGGAAATGAACCAATTAGAATCAGTGATATTTTACAGCAAGAAAAAAATATTAGTAAATTGAATGTATATTGCGATAAAAAGCACGATATATACGCTTATCGAAAAAACAAAAAAAGATACTATGAATTTAAAGAGGGTGCATATTATGAGATGATAAGCACTTGGCCTGCGACAGATAAATCTGGGAAAACTTTTATGTGTACCATGGTTATGAACGTAAGTAGTGATGGCATCACTGAAATACTGAAATTTGATGGTAGAGATTTTGAATCACCATCGAGGGAGTTTTGGGAATTAATAGGACTGAATAAGGAATTATACATTCAAGGTCTCTCCTTATATGATGCTGTGAAAGCATTATTGGAAAGAAATAAAAATGCACCATTGCCCGATGTTGTACCCACTGCTGATAATGACTCACGAAATAGTGAACCTATAAGGAGCAACCAAGACAAGGAAATAGAGAAACAAGAGGTACACCCTGGACATGATGCTGACAATAACCCTATTTCTCCTACTAATAGCGATGCATCAACTCAAACAGAGGTTGATTCACGGCAGGTTGCAACTCAGCAAGAAATTAAAGAATTAAACAAGCAGAGGGATGATTTACAACGTGAACTCGAACGAGCTAAGCAAGCAATTGAAGCACAAGAGAAAAAGATTGAAAATTTACAAGTAGAAAAGAATAAAATACATGAGGAGTCTAGGGAAGAAGTAGAGAAATTAAATGAGAAGATTGAAGCAATGAAGCAAAAGATTGAATGGTTAGAGAGAGGAAGCAGCAACTTACAAAGTGAGCTTGAAAAAGAGAAGCAAAAAAATGTAGAGTTAGAGAAGTATAATAATGATTTACAAAATGAATTTAGAAAGGAGGGGCAAAAAAATATAGAACTACAAGCTAACCTAACACAAAAAAATGAAGAGTTAGCAAGTATATCAGCAAATCTGCAGGAGAAAACACAAGAACTTGAAAATATGCGTGGAGAAAAGGAAGAGTTGATAAGTAAATTAAAGGAATTGCAAAAGGAACTAAATCAACTTAAAGAGAAAAATTATAAATTAGAGGACGAGAACGATCAGTTAGAATGCTCCAATAAGAAGCTAGAGAAAGAAAAAGAACAGCTTTTACAAAAGATATTAGGTTTGGAAGAAGCGCAACTATCATTGGAAGGAGAAAAGCAAGCATTAAGTGATAGATTAAGCAACAGTGTAGAAAAACGAATAAAATCAAAACAGGAACTTATAAAAGCCAGACAAGAAATTGAAAAACTAGGGGAAGAGAATAGTAGTTTACAAGCTGAGTATAAAGAAGAGAAACAAAAACTCAAAAAAGAAATGGGCAAAATATATGAAAAAATAATCCAACTTAATGCAGAGCAAGAGCAGAAAGATCAAGAGCTCCATGAGAAAAATAAAGAACTAGAGGAAAAGTTAAAATTTGTTAACGCACAAAACAAGAAGTTAAAGGATGAGCTGGAAAAATCAAAAAGAGCAGAACAGCAAACATATGAAGACGCAGAACTAGAAATAAGTGAAAATCATAAAACTATGCAAGGCTTGCATGCTCAACTGCAGAAATTAAAACAGGAAAATCAAGAAGTAGAGAAGCATTATATATGTACAATAGAAAAACTAGCGTATGAAATTGAAGATTTGAAACCCGAGCTAGAGAATGAGAGGAAAACGCGCAAAAAATATCATATGTTATTAGAAGAACAAGATATAGAGATTAATGATTTGAAAAAAATAATTGAAGATAAAGTTCAGGAAGTTGAAAATCTGAAGGGCGAATTACAAAACAAGAAAGAAGGGGAAATTTTCCGTAATCAAACAAAAGCGCTGGGAAAAGACATTCATCTACTCGCCAGTAAACAAATTGACCTCAATCAAGCATATACAATAACGGCAGATGTTCTTAATGATCCTGATAATGTTCCATTAAAGAAGAGAAAACTATCCAGATCTTTGAGCATTGACAACGGATATGATAGCGGTAAGGAAAGTTATAATAATCGTTGTCATTCACCTCTAAGTCTCGTCAGCAACCCTGTACAGGTGAATAGTGCTTACACTGGCCAAAGTGAGCGCAGCAACTACGGCAGTGTCTACTCTTAAAATTCTCTTCCCTAGACTTAATTTCTGACAGAACTTATCAGCAAAGCTAAGTTCATTGTGTGAGAAACCACCTTCAGGACCAACAATAATAGCAATATTTTTTTTGTTCTTCAGAACTTCATTAGGAGGCTTTCCCTGCCCTGTTTCATCACATAAAATAAAACTTCTATCCTGAGAGTCAGGTAAATCACGAAAATTAATAGGAGGTAAAATCTCTGGCACACTTGTTCTACCACATTGTTCTGCCGCTTCAATTGCCTGTAATTTTGCTCTACCCAGATTAACATTTTTTACCACTGTATGCTCCGTCAAAGTGAATTGGATGCAGGTTACCCCCATTTCAGTTGCCTGCCTTATTATGTTGCCTAAAGCGGCATTTTTTACCATAGCACAATATAGATACGAATTTTCTTCATATTGCTGTTGTTTGGTACATTCTTTAAGTGTAGCTTTTGCTAATTTATGTGATGTATCAACTATTTCTCCTAACCACTCTCCATCCTTTCCATTAAAAAAAGAAATATTGGCATTCTTCTTAAGTCGCATGACGTTACAAACATAGTGACTTTGCCTTGGACTAAGCTCTAAACTAACGCCTTGTGATAACGCCTTCTCAACGTAAAGTCTAATTTTTTCCATTCAATATATACTTGTATTAACGATCAAGCACCTGCAAACTGAAGCATTGTCTTATACCAAACCTCATTATTATACAAAATCCCAATGGTAAATTAAAAAGTTTCCCTACGATTAGAGATTTAGCAGGTTTATTATGTATCTTGTTTGATAACGAAAGTTAGTATAACCTTTATGCTTAAGAAATTCACTAAATGGAAAAAAAAGCAAAAGAAGCCCCGTGGTGGCTAATTATTTACTTTTGTGTTGAAATGTTGGCGTTTTTTTATCCTAAACGCTTAATAAGTGCGACTTAGCTGCTTTTTAATGCAACTTAACCTTAGCCATAAACGTTTAAGAAACTCACTAAGCAGAAAAAAAGCAAAAGAAACCCCGAGTAGCTAGTTATTCACTATCTATCTTATGATATTGGCGTTTTTGATGTCTTAAACGACTTATAAGCGCGTTTCAGCTTGTATAGGTAAAAAAACAGAAGTTTTAAAAAGACATGCAGTGCACATAGTGCGAAAAATTAAACATGAGACGCCAAATATGCTAAGTTTTTTTCTCATTTAATCTGCACAGACTGAAGATAAATAATAGCTTCAGTTTCATAATAACAGGGTTGGTGAGGGTTGTCAAGTAGTTTTTTTTGTTTCTGTTGGGTAGCTTTTTTCCACTTTTGTCTGCCCGCTTTTTGTGTAGTGAGAATTAGGTGTACCCGTTTTGCATCGGACGGGTACATAGATGGTATAAACGCCACTCTTCGCTAGCTCATTCAATTTGGCTGATCATAATTTGTTGTTACTACACTTTCTTTCTCATCAAAATGTGAATGACAACTATTATCTCCTAACAGCTTTTCGTCATAAGTTTCAATATCAAAATATTTTTCGTATTTATCTATATTATTACAAAGTGAAAGTGCTCTAATCTTGCTCATAATCAAACCTGTACCAGCAGGAATTAATCTTCCTACTATGACATTTTCTTTTAGCCCGCTCAAAGAATCTTCCTTTCCACAAAATGCTGCTTCTGTCAGCACTTTCGTTGTCTCTTGGAAGGAGGCAGCAGAAATAAAGGAATTAGTTTCAAGGCTAGCTCTCGTAATTCCCTGCAAGATAGGAAGATAACTAGCAGGTCGCTTGCCAGAATTGTTCATAGCATTATTTTCCCTATCAACTTCCAGCTTATCAATGCTTTCGCCAACCAAGTACATAGTATCACCAGGATCAGTAATTTCTACCTTTTGCAACATTTGTTTTAATATTACTTCTAGGTGTTTGTTGTCTATGCGAACACCCTGCAATCTATAGACTTGCTGTATTTCAGAAATCATATAGTGTGCTAAAGCTTCGAGTCCAAGTACACGCAAAATATCATGAAGATCAGGATCACCATCCATCAATAGATCACCTTTACGTACAAAATCACCCTCATTGACTATTACGTGTTTGCTCCTTGATACCAGGTATTCAACTGGAGAAATCTGCTCATCCACAGGTTTAATTAATATACTGCGCTTCCCTCTCCGATCTTTTTCAGAAAATGCTACATGACCATCTATTTCACTAACAATTGCATGCTCCCTAGGACATCGTGCTTCAAACAATTCTATGACTCTCGGTAAACCACCAGTAATATCACGAGTTTTGACTGATTCTCTTGGCGTTCTTGTAATGATGTCACCTGCATGAACCTTCTGGCCATCTTGTACATTTAATACTGCACCAATTGGTATAAAATAACATGCTTCAACGCCACTTGCGAGTGTCATTACTTCACCGTTATCGTCAAGCAATACTATACGAGGACGCAAATTAGCTCCACCAGAGTGCAATTTCCAATCCTTCACTACTTTACTTGATATTCCGGTAGATTCATCCATGACCTCAGTGATTGATACTCCATCTTTTAGGTCTCGATAAGACACTGTACCAGTCTTTTCCGTGATAATAGGTAATGTATAAGGATCCCATTCTGCAACTCTGTCGCCAATTTTTACTGACTGACCTTCATCTACATAAAGCTTGGCACCATAAGGTACACTATGCCTCAGTTTTTCACTACCGAGGCTATCAATCAATATAACTTCACAAGAACGACTTATTACAATTTTATCTCCATTTTTGTCTATAATTATATTACTGTTGTTCAATTTGATTTTGGCATTAATAGAAGCTATAATATTTGAAGATTCAACGCCCCTGGTCATTACTCCACCTATGTGGAAAGTACGCATCGTTAACTGAGTGCCTGGCTCTCCAACGGATTGAGCGGCTATCACACCAACTGCCTCACCTATTGAAACAATTCTGCCAGTTGCAAGATCTCTTCCATAACATAGAGCACATACACCTGGGCTTAGTTCACAGGTTAAAGGTGATCTAATTTTCACAGCGTCAAGACCTGCAATGTTAATTTGCCTTACCTTACTTTCATCAATCAATTCTCCTGCTTTCACCAATAGTTCTTTTGTCACTGGATTATATATATCATTTGCAGCTGTTCTGCCCAGCACAACGCTCTCTAAAGATGCAACTATGGTACCTCCTTCAACCGTGGCTCTTACAACAAGACCATTTTTGGTTTTACAGCTATGTTCTGTAACTATGCAGTTTTGAGACACATCAACTAAACGACGAGTTAAGTATCCAGAGTTTGCAGTTTTAAGTGCAGTATCAGCAAGACCCTTACGTGCACCATGAGTAGAATTGAAGTACTCAAATACGTTTAACCCTTCACGGAAGTTGGAGATTATAGGTGTTTCTATAATCTCACCAGAAGGCTTAGTCATGAGTCCTCGCATTCCAGCTAGCTGTTTCATCTGTGAAGTAGAACCCCTTGCACCAGAGTTAACCATCATATACACTGAATTATACTTACTATTTCTGTCATATATAGATATCGCCTTTAACATATCATTGGCTATCACATCCGTACACTTAGACCATTCATCTATAACCTTGTTATACCTTTCACTTCTGGTGATTAACCCATCTTGGTATTGCATAGAGAACTTTTTAATTTCATTCCTAGCGTGATCAACATGTGTGGCTTTAGTTTCAGGTATAACCAGATCACAACGACTAAAAGAAGTGCCAGAAAATGTAGCATACTCAAAGCCAAGTACCATTAGTTTATCAGAAAATTCCACTGTAGCGCTTTGACCACAGTTACGATATACTAAATCAACTATATTGGTTACTTCCTTAACTGTTAAGACCTGATTTACAAGATCAAAGCTCAAATTCTCATGTTTAGGAAAGATCTGCCATAATATTAGGCGACCAGGAGTTGTACGAACAGTTTTATAGCAAATTTCGCCGTCACTACTTGTATATTCCATCCTATACTTTATACTAGAATGAATATGTAAAGTACCGTTACTCAGAGAGTGTTCAATTTCACCAAAAGTACTCGAGAATGGTAAATCATCATCTTCCTCATCGGTTTGTTCCTGCAAAGTTAAGTAGTGTATACCAAGTATTATATCTTTACTAGGAACTATGATTGGTCTGCCGTTAGAAGGGCTTAAAACATTATTAGTCGACATCATCAATACTCTAGCTTCAAGCTGAGCTTCTAATGAAATCGGCACGTGCACTGCCATTTGATCGCCATCAAAGTCAGCATTAAACGCTGTACAGACAAGCGGATGCAGTTGTATTGCTTTGCCTTCAATAAGGATTGGTTCAAAAGCCTGAATACCAAGCCTATGCAGAGTAGGTGCTCTATTTAGCAACACAGGGTGTTCTTTTATTACCTCTTCAAGCATATCCCAAACTTCTGGCTTCTCTGCTCTTATTAGCTTACTAGCAAACTTAATAGTTGGAGCCATACCATACATCTTGAGCTTTGAGTAAACAAAAGGCTTGAATAATTCGAGAGCCATTCTTTTTGGCAATCCACACTGATTTAACTTTAAAGTTGGACCAACAACTATTACAGAACGTCCAGAGTAGTCCACTCTTTTTCCTAATAGATTCTGACGGAAACGACCTTGTTTTCCTTTTAGCATATCGCTAATAGATTTTTTATATCCAACAGCACCAGCTTTATTCGCCAGAGTATTACGACGGCTATTGTCAAAAAGAGAATCAACTGCTTCTTGTAACATCCTTTTTTCGTTACGAATCATAATTTCAGGAGGATTTAAACTTAATAGCTTTCTCAACCTGTTATTTCTATTAATAATAGTCCTATAGTGATGATTCAGATCAGAAACTGCAGGACGGCCACTTTCAAGCGATACTAAAGGGCGTAAATCAGGTGGCAAAACAGGTATAGCCGTAAGTATCATCCACTCAGGTCTGTTTCCTGATTTGATAAAGTTTTCAATAATACGTAATCTCTTTATAATTTTTTTTCTTCTTATTTCGGAAGCAACAGATTCTAACTCCAATCTTAAATCCTTTCTAATTTCGTGTAAATCAAGACGAGTCAGCAACTCTCTTATAGCTTCAACGCCTTGCATAGCCACAAAACTATCAGTTCCATAACTATCTTTAGCTTCATTGTAGGCTTTTTCACTGATAATTTCACCTTTTTCAAAAGGTGAAACAAGAGGATCTATTACAATGTAATTATCGCTATATAAAATGTTCTCAATATCTCTTAGAGACATGTCTAGTAATGCTCCAATTCTCGAAGGAAGTGATTTCAAAAACCATATATGAGCAACAGGAGATGCAAGCTCTATATGGCCCATTCTTTCTCTTCTCACTTTAGAAGATGTGACCTCTACTCCGCACTTTTCACATATGCGACCTCTGTGCCTTCTTTTTTTGTATTTTCCACATAAACATTCGTCGTCATTGACAGGACCGAAAACCTTAGGACAGAACAATCCACCTTTTTCAACTTTAAATGTACGATAGTTTGCAGTTGAGACATCTTTTATCTCACCATAAGACATAGATTTAATACTTTCAGGACTAGCAATTGATATACTAATTTTATCAAAAGACTGTGCAATATTAGTATGAGATATGTCTTCAATAACTATCTCATTTTGCTTTAAAGCTACATTTAGACATAAAGAGCGTAATTCTTTTACCATCACATTAAAAGATTCAGGGGTTCCACACTCAAAATTACTGTCACCTTTTATTATTGATTCATAAATCTTAATCCTACCATTAATGTCATCAGACTTCACGGTTAACATTTCCTGTAAAGTATAGGCAGCACCATAGGCTTGCAATGCCCAACATTCCATTTCACCAAAACGCTGACCACCAAAATGGGATTTTCCTCCAAGAGGTTGCTGAGTAACCAAGCTATAAGGCCCTACTGAACGTGCATGAATTTTATCATCAACTAGGTGGTGCAACTTAAGCATGTACATATAACCAACCGTAACCTTACGATCGAATTTTTCGCCAGTGCAACCATCGTACAATACAGTTTGTCCAGAGTTATCTAAACCAGCGAGTTCAAGTAATTTTGTTATTTTTTCATCTTTTGGACCTTCGAATACAGGTGCAGCAACAGGAACACCACCACGTAATTTATGCGCAAACTCGATCAAGTTACTATCGCTAATCTCGCGAATACTATTACAGATTGATACATCACTACCACAACTATACACCTCAATAAGGAAGTTACGTAAGTTGTCGTGTGCGCTTTTACAAGAGTTTAAATAGTTTTCCACTAATGTGTTCAGCTCGTCATTTAGTGCATTTTTATTAGATATATTAAAAATAGAAGCCGCTATTTCTTCATCACTAACTTCTTCAATTTTTCTGTTATCAAGACACGCTGCTACAAATTTTGCAAGGTTATCATCGTCAAGAGACCTAATTTTCTTACAGAAAGTACTTTTAGTTTTGTTGATTTCATCAAGAATGTTACCTACTTTTTCTCCTAATTTTTTGCAAGCCCAACCTACATGAGTTTCTAATATTTGTCCCACATTCATTCTTGATGGCACACCTAGAGGATTAAGAATAATATCAACAGGAGTACCATCTTCTAAATAAGGCATATCCTCCACTGGTACAACTCGAGAGATCACCCCTTTGTTTCCATGCCTACCGGCCATTTTATCTCCCGGCTGCAGACTGTGCTTTACAGCAATGAAAACTTTTACTGACATCGACACACCCTGAGGTAAGTCATAACCTTCATCTAATTTTTCCACTTTTTGCTTAAACTGTGTTATTGCATTTGATACTTTTTCATCAAAGTCTTTTTTTAAACTCTTAACTTGTTCAGAAATAGATTTGTTTTTTAACCCTACACTCCACCATTGTTCACGTTCAATAGCGTTAAGTTTTTCTTGATCTTGAGAACAAGAATGCACGAGAAGCTTTTTTAGTTCGTCATAGAAATATTCACTAGCTACATTGATTACATAATCCCGCTCTTTCTCTAAATCATCCATTTCTTTTTGCTTAATAAGCAATGCCCTTTCGTTCTCTTCAACTCCCCTGCGTGTAAAGACTCTTACATCAATTACTGTTCCTTCAACATCTGGAGATGTGTACAAAGAGGAATCTGCACAATCAAATGACTTTTCACCAAAAATTGTCATCAACAATTTTGTTTCAGGAGGTAATGAAAGAGAAGGTTTAGGTGTAACTTTACCTACTAGAATATAGCCTGGACCCACTCTCGTACCAATTTTTACTATACCACTATCATCCAAGTGGTATAGATTTTCTTCATTAACACCAGGTATAGCACGAGTTATTTTCTCTGACCCTAAAGGAGTATCATGTACAACACATTCAAATTCTTCTATATGGATAGAAGTAAATAGATCCTTTTTAACGACTTCACTGGAAATGATAATAGAGTCTTCAAAATTATAACCTTGCCAAGACATAAAAGCGACCAGCAAATTTTTACCAAGTGCTAGCTCACCACTATTAATTGCAGGACCATCAGCTATTACATCACCCTCTTTAGCATAATCACCAACACGTACTAGTGGCCTTTGATTAATGCAAGTATTATGATTGGAACGCTGAAATTTCTTTAAATGATAAATATCTACACCCAGGTAGTTAACCCTTTCTTCATCAAAGGCGCGTATAACTATGGAATTACTATCAGAGCTATCAACTATGCCATCACGTTTTGCCAAAACTACAGCACCAGAACCAGAAGCAACAAAAGACTCCATACCAGTTGCAACCAAAGGAGCAGTAGGCTTCAATAAAGGTACAGCTTGGCGTTGCATGTTTGAACCCATTAATGCTCTGTTGGCGTCATCATTTTCTAAAAATGGGATCAAGGAAGCTGCAACTGATATTACCTGTTTAGGAGATACGTCAATGTAACTCACTTGATCGCTACTTACCATGGTAAAACTACCGGCATACCTACAGTATAGCATGTCATCAACAAAACGGTTATTTTCATCAAGCCTTGCACTGGTATCAGCTATATAATACGAACCTTCATCTATTGCAGATAGATACTCAATTTGATCAGCGACAACCCTATTTACTACTTTCCTGTAAGGGCTTTCAATAAAACCATATTTATTAACACGTGCATATATAGCCAAACTGTTGATTAGCCCTATATTTTGCCCTTCAGGGGTTTCAATGGGGCAAATTCTTCCATAATGAGTTGGATGAACATCACGCACTTCAAATCCTGCACGGTCTCTTGTTAAACCGCCAGGACCTAATGCTGATAACCTTCTTTTATGCGTTATTTCAGATAATGGATTAGTCTGATCCATAAACTGGGATAATTGAGAAGAATTAAAGAAATCTCTTAAGACATTAGTTAATACTTTTGGATTAATAAAATCAGATGGAGAAACTTTGTCTAAACTAGAAGTAGACATAGAGTCAATTATTACACGTTCCAATTTTAGTAGCCCGGCTCTAAACTGATTCTCTATAAACTCTCCAACTGATCTTACTCTTCTATTTCCCAAGTGATCAATATCATCCACAGATCCTTGACCGTCACGTAACAGTACTATTTTTCTTACAATTTCAATAATATCTTCATGTGTTAAAACAGTTAAATCTTCGTCACAATTTAACCCAAGATAAGAATTGAGTTTCAACCTACCAATATTAGACAGGTCGTAATACTCAGGGTTGAAGAAAAGATTATGAAAAAACTCTTCTACTATCTCTAAAACGGGAACTTCACCAGGGCGCAAGACTCTATATATTTCATACAGCGCGTCCTGATAAGACATGTTTTCATCTAGAAAAAGTGTATTTAATATATAAGGCCCAACATATAGATTATCGATGTTTAAGACTGATATTTCACCCACAGATAGTAATTCAAGCTTTTTTACGTCTTCCACTTTTATAGACTCACCAGCAGATAAAATTTTCGTAGAGCTAACACCATCTACTAAGTCTTCTGCAAGAAATAAACCACATATAGAATCGAAAGGCACTAGATACTCTTTTAATCCATCGTCATATAGCTTTTTAGCTAGCCTTGAGGTAACACGAACATTAGCCTTAAGTAGCACATTACCTTCAACGTCCATTAAGTCAAAAGGTAACCTAACTCCCTTAAATTTGTCAGGAATGAAAGGTACTTTCCAACCATTTTTGTATTTTACATACTTTATCTTTTCATAAAATTTATCAAGTATATCATTATTTGACAGGCCCAACGCTTTTAATAAAACTGAGATTGGTAATTTTCTTTTCCTATCAATACGAAAATACAAATGGTCTTTAACATCAAACTCAATATCAAGCCAAGAACCTCTATAAGGAATAATTCTAGCAGAATAAATTAACTTACCGGAGTTATAAGTTTTTCCCTTATCGCTATCAAAAAATACACCAGGGGACCTATGCATCTGTGAAACAATAACCTTTTCCACCCCATTAATGATGAAAGTGCCTTTATCAGTCATCATCGGCAGTTCACAAAAGTGGACTTCCTGCTCTTCTATAAATTTTACAATAGTCGCAAGCTTGGAACGATCCCCACTCTCTTTAATCGATCTATATTCATCAAGAGAAATACCATCTTGTACAACAACAAGACGTATAGAAGCAATAACTCGAGCAGAAAAAGTTATACCGCGCTTTATACACTCAGACTCATCATACTTGGGATCATCTATTCTGCAGCTTATGAACTCAATAGTAGCTCTGTGCAAAGGATCATTTACTGGAAAGACTGAATGAAAAATAGATTCAAGTCTTTCATTATCATGACTTCCAGGAGTAAATGACTTGTATGACTCTTTTTGAACTTTAACTAAGTCTAACAAAGAATCTTTTAAATCAATTGACCTGGAATAAGAAACCCTAGGAACAAAAGCATCAGAAACACACATATAAGAAGAATCAACCATTAAAATACCCCAAACTAACTAAAAGCGCTGCATCAATATAAAATTAATATATTAAATGTAAGCATCTTATTCAAGTTCCACTTTGGTTGCTCCTGCTTCAATGAGTTGTTGCTTTATTTTCTCTGCTTCATCTCTAGGAATATTAGCAGTCAAATCCTTAGGCAAGGATTCAACTAACTCTTTTGCTTCTTTTAAGCCTAATGTAGAATTAACCTTTCTAACCATTCTAATGATTTCCATTTTTTTGCTTGCATCAATTTCTTTAATTACAACTTTGCATTCAGTTTTTTCTTGAGAAGCAGAACTAGCAGCATTATCACTAGTAGGTGCACTAGCACCAACAACTCCGCCAACAAAAGAACCAGCGGGTAACCCTATCTTCTCTTCTAGAACTTTTACAAGTTCAGAAGCCTCTAATAGATTTAAAGATAATATTTTATCAACCAAATCGTTTGTTACATTACTCATACTACTACCTTACTTAACAACAAATTTATTTTTTAGAACTATAATAATCTAACACTCTTATAAGCCTCATGGAAGGTGAGTTAATAGATAACGCCAACCGAGCAGGAATATTATAAGATATTAAACGCATAATTTTAATACGCAACTCATCCAGAGAAGGTAACTTAGCCAGTTTATTAACATCCTCTACTGTAAGCAATTGATTTAAGTGAGCTGCGCAAATCACAGACATCTTTTTTTTATTAGCATCAACGAAATCAACTATCAGCTTTGCAGCCTCTACTATACCACCAGAGTATATAACAGCAACAGGACCAGAAAATCTATCTGATAAATAGGAAAATCTATCAGTTCTTTCCAAAGCTAAACGTGCTAGAGTATTTTTAACTACTAGCATTCCGCCTGCTACAGCCTTTAGGCCATTCCTGAGGGCTAATGAGTCACTAGCATTTATAGATTTAAAATTTACCAGTATTAAGAAATCATTATTTACAAACACATTCATTATGTTCTGTATAAAATCATCCTTACTTTCACGCTTCACAGTATTACTCCCTTAAATTATATCTTCCACTTTGTTTATTTTATAAGCTTTGCCCATAGTTGAATTTAAAAAGACACTCTTAAAGTACACTCCTTTAACAGAAACAGGTTTACTATTTTTAATGACTTTAAGAAAGGCTTTCAAATTTTCTAGCAAATCATCAACACCGGACTTGATGTTTCCTAATTTACCGTGGATAATACCATTTTTGTCTGTCCTAAATTTTATTTGACCAGATTTAATGGTTTTAACAGCTTCTGCAACTTTAGAAGTTACGGTACCAAATTTGGGATTAGGCATCAATCCCTTGGCACCCAACATTTTCGCAATAGGGGTAATTTTTGCTATAAAATCAGGAGTGGTGATACACCAATCGACATCTAGTTTTCTACCCTTTTTTATTTCTTCAACTAAATCCTCCCCTCCTACAATATCAGCACCAGCTTTTTCAGCTTCTGATAAATGCTTATCTTGGGCTAAAACAGCTACTTTAATATCTTTTCCAATACCCTTAGGCAAAATCACTGTACCGCGCACCTGTTCTTCAGATTTACGTGAATCCACACCTAAATTAACTGCAACATCAATTGACTCGTTAAACTTTGCTGAAGCGGACTCAATAATCTTTTCTAAACATTGCTTGGGATTGTCGTGATATGTACTCATGCGTCTAACCTTCTATAACTTCTATACCCATAGATTTGGCAGTGCCTATAACCATTTTCACTGCTGAATCCTCATTATCCACTTTCATGTCAACCATTTTACATCTTGCTACCTTAATTATAGCAGACATAGGCAACTTCGCCACCAATTCTTTACCTGGATTATTGGAACTTTTGGTCAATTTAGCTTCCTGCTTAAGCAAATAAGCAACAGGCGGACCACTGACAGTAAAATCGTGAGAGCGATCATCCTTTATAGAGATTCGTACTGTTACTAAATCACCTACCTTATAGTTGGCGTTAGCCGTGCTAGTCACTTTATTAAAAGCTTCGCAGAACTTAGGAACGGGTATACCACGCGGACCAAGCACTGAAGCAATTTTTGGCCCAGGTACTGCCTTCCCCGCTTCCATTAATAAGTTAATCTTAGCAACCACGACACTCATAATTAATCCTCTATTTTCTCTACTTGAGCTAAATCTAACTCTATTATTGTTGGCTTACCTAGAATTGACACTTCTACATTAATAATTTTTTTCTCATCGTTAATCATATCTACTTTACCAGTAAAATTTTGAAAAAGACCATCGTTAATTTTCACCTTTTCTCCCTTTTCATAACCGTGACTTAACTTTTTCGTCTCTTGAGCATTATAAAGTGCATTACACATTGAGCGAATCTCATCATCCAAAATCACCTTGGGAACATTACCATTTTTTAAGAACCCATAAACTTTAAGAGACTTTGGTATATTATTAACAAAGTTTAACACTTCATCGCATAAATTTACATATAAAAAAACATAACCAGGAAAGCATTTTCTTCGTGTAACAGTTTTTTTAGACCTTAATTCCGCCTCACTTGGCTCTTCATATGGGATAAAAACTTCCTTAAAATAATTGCTAACTCCTAATCTCATAGAATTTTCTAACACGTGTTGACACACCTTTTCTTCGTAATTGGAAGCAACCCTCAAAATATACCATTTGTATTTGTCGAATTCTCTACGCTTTAAACTCATTTCATCATCTGAAACTACTTCAAAATTACCAGACTCATCACTGCAGAACCCAGGTGTTTGATTCAGAATATCCCTACTCTCATCACATAGATGCATACATACGTACACTTCACACAACTCCCTTATGCCAGATTTTGAATCACTTACCGTTTGATAAGGAATAAATACCTCCTTGAAATAAGTACTGCTGTTTACTAACTCACGTACGTGCCTCTCATGCCCGTAATCAACTTTAATAATGTACCATTTATATTCCATAAACAATTCCAAATAAAGCTTTAATTGCGTAAAGAGACGTAAAATCTATCAAATGAAAGAAAACTGAAAAGCACAATATAACAACTGCTACAACAAATAAAGACGATAACACTTCTTGCTTCTTCACCCAGGCAATTTTTCGTATTTCCTGCTTGATATCACACAAAAAGACACTTAAACCTTTTAACATTTCTACCACAACATTAATGCAGGAGCGATAGGAATTGAACCTACAACCTCTGGTTTTGGAGACCAGCGCTCTACCAATTGAGCTACACTCCTATGACTAAAACTTTCTACTCCAAAATCTCGGAAACAACACCAGAACCAACAGTTCTACCACCCTCTCTTATTGCAAAACGCAATCCCTTATCCATCGCTATTGATACTTGCAATTCCACTTCTATACTTACATTATCTCCCGGCATTACCATTTCTTTCCCTTCCAGCAATTTTATACTCCCCGTTACATCTGTCGTCCTTATATAAAATTGTGGCTGATAATTTGCAAAAAATGGCGTATGCCTCCCTCCTTCTTCTTTCTTCAATATATACACTTCCGCCTTAAACCTCTTGTGTGGCGTTATTGTCCCTGGCTTTGCCAACACCTGCCCTCTCTCCACTTCTTCTCTCTTTGTCCCCCTCAACAGTATCCCCACATTGAGTCCTGCACATCCCTTGTCCAGTAACTTCTTAAACATCTCAACACCTGTACATATCGTCTTTTGCGTTGCTTTTAGACCTATTATTTCTATCTCTTCACCCATCTTCACTTCTCCCTTTTCTATTCTTCCTGTTACTACAGTTCCACGCCCAGATATCGAAAATACATCTTCTATTGGCATTAAAAATGGTAAATCCACAGGCCTCGGCTGATCTGGCACATACTCATCTAATGCTTTCACCAATTTATCCATTGATTTCTTTCCATATTCACTATCTTCGTCACCTTCCAGCACCTTCAATGCCGAACCCACAATAACTGGTACTTCTTCTCCAGGAAAGCCATACTTCGTTAGCAATTCTCTGACTTCCATCTCCACTAAACCAATCATATCGTGATCAGCAACATCAGCTTTATTTATGTATACCACAATATGCTTAACACCAACTTGCTTTGCCAGTAATATGTGTTCTCTTGTTTGTGGCATCGGCCCATCAACCCCTGACACTACCAATATTGCCGCATCCATCTGCGCTGCACCTACTATCATGTTTTTTACATAGTCAGCATGCCCAGGACAATCGACGTGTGCATAATGCCTCTTTTCCGTCTGATATTCAACGTGTGCTGTTGCGATCGTTATCCCCCTTTTCCTCTCTTCTGGTGCTTTATCTATTTGATCGTATGCTACAAAATTCCCATAATATTTCGTTATTGCCGCTGTCAATGTCGTCTTCCCATGATCCACATGCCCTATTGTCCCCACATTCATATGCGGCTTGCCAAATGCTTCTACTACTTGTGTCATAACTTAAACTTTTCTACCTAAAATACAAATACATAAATAAATAATATGTTGATTTTATAAAAATACAACAAAAAAAAGAGCGGATAGTGGGATTCGAACCCACTCCACTAGCTTGGAAGGCTAGAGCTCTACCAATTAAGCTATACCCGCACAATGGAGGAGGTAGGATTCGAACCTACGTACGCTTTCGCGGACAGATTTACAGTCTGTTACCTTTAACCACTCGGTCACTCCTCCACAAAATTTGTTAAGAGAGCACTACCCCAGTATCTTAACTTAATCTTTTATTATATTTAATATTAAATGTCTAAAACTAAAAAATCAAGCAATAAAACCTTGCTAGGTTAAAATTATGCAGACTTCATTTTACACAATTCAATACTGTTAATAAAGTGCCTAAATAGATAATGTGAATCATGCGTACCTGGAGCTTCTTCTGGGTGGTATTGTACAGAAAAAACCGGGTAATTCTTCATCATTATTCCCTCTATACTATTATCAAACAGAGAAATATGAGTAACTTCAACGTTACTTGGCAGAGAAGATGGATCAACAACAAACCCGTGATTTTGGCTGGTGATCTCAACTCTTTCGTTACTCACATTATAAACTGGATGGTTACTTCCTCGGTGACCAACATTCATCTTGAAGGTCTTTGCTCCTAAAGTAATTGCAAGCAATTGGTGACCCATGCATATGCCAAAGACTGGTATTTTAGATTTTATAATAACGTCTATCTCTAGAATCATACTTTCTCCTATTTCTTGTGGATCACCAGGACCATTTGAAAGTACTATACCATCCGGATCCATGCTTAATATTTTCTGAGCAAAACCTTTATTTGGCTTAATCAGTTTAATTGCACAACCAAGTTCTGTTAAGCGTGAAACTATACTAGCTTTTACACCGAAATCAATCACCACAACTTTGTATTTTGCATTAAGATCGTTTTTAAAGCTATTACTTAAACTGACTTTATTGATTATCTCTACTCCATTTAAAGGTTTGTATTTCTTCAATTCATCCAGCAAATCCTCTATTACAAGAGTAGTTTGGTCATCATAGATTCCAGCGTCACACATCGGAGAGCAGGTCAATGGGCATATAATTCCACTTTGGGGTCGATGTTTTTGCAAATATCTTGTCAAGGCTCTAGTATCAACTCCTGATATTCCAACTACGTTATTTCTCTCCAACCAATCATTTAAACTGATACATGATGAAGGATGAGAGGCAGAAGAAAGTTCACGCATAATCACGCCACTTGCAAAAATTTTCTTTCCTCCTTCATTATCTTTGTTGTTTATCCCAATGTTGCCAATATGAGGGAAAGTGAACGTTATAATTTGATCGGCAAAAGAGGGGTCAGTTATAGTATGCTGGTAACCAGTGATACCAGTGGTAAAACAGATCTCACCTATGCACTTGCTTTTCTTACCTACTGATTTTCCTAAAAAGCACTTACCATCTTGTAAAACTAAAATCGCATCTTGCACTCAATTTTCTCTCACTGATTCAAAACAGTATATAAAGATTCTAAACAATACGTAACTCCTTCTAAAATTTTAAACTTGACTATAAGTTAACAGAGAATAACATAAAAAACCTTTCAATACATTCTTTCACATAAAATATATCTTGACCACCTTCGCACTTCGTGTTAAATATAAATTATTAAACAAAGTGGAGAATTACAATGCCTGATAATGAAAATCAATCTAAAAAAATAAATGGGAAGTGGTTGGCTATAGGAGCTGGCTCGCTATTATTTGTAATGATGCTACCGTCAATTCTTCTTTTAGCAAAAATAGCTATAGGACTAATTATAGTTCCAGTTGTAGTAATAGCGATGAAAGTTGCTTTAAAAGCAATGTCTAAAGTCTCAGAAGATAAAAAGGAAGATCAAAACCAAGCAACACAACAAACAACACAAAGCAGAATTATAAACCTAGCTATTGGATTATTATCTATATTTGTAGGTGGGCTATCACTATTCACCATAGCGCAAATTGGTTTAACTGCAACATGTGCAGCTGTAGCTGCTTTAGTTCTATACGGATGTTTTAAAGATGAAGAAATAGGTAAAGACATAAACGAAAAACTAGATGGAATAGCTGACAGTACAACTGACTTCATTGTTAGCAACATTGAAAACTTATTCCACAACAAAGCCGTCAGGTGTAGCTCACCTTATACCGCATTGCCTGTCTGTGTTTTTCCACTACAAGCTGGCTGTAGGGGTTCTATTTACTCTATAAGCTTTTTTACCATGCTAAATTTTAATCCGCGAACAAAATCTTCAACACTACAGGGGTTTCTTCCCTCCATTTGCACAACTTTGGGGATTAAAGTGCCGCTCCTCAAACTTATGTGCATATTATCATTAACAATTTCACCTTGTGCTGAAGTTAAAGAAGCATTTAATTCAAAGTCAGCATCCAGTATCCTGAAACGTTTATTCTCTATCTTGACGAACGCTTTGGGGTAAAATGCTTTAACTTTCCTATAAGCAACTTCGCAAATATCACTCGCATAAATTTTATAGTCTTCCACTTTATCAGCGTAGCACGCATTATCATCGTTTTGTTCTAAAGGAACCTGTTTTTCAATTTCATTTAACACTTCCATCAGTAAATTGCTACCCAGCGCAGACAGTTTATCATGCAATGTCTTGTAATTGTCGTTTTTTTTAATCAGAAATTTTTTCTGTTTTAAAACAGGGCCAGAATCCAGTCCTTCGTTCAATTGCATAATGCTAACCCCAGTCTCCTGGTCTCCCGCCAAAATTGTATGCTGTATGGGAGCTGCACCGCGCCATCTAGGCAGCAGCGAAGGATGAATATTAATACAACCATATTTTGGAATACTCAAAATTTCTTTTGGAAGTATCAACCCATATGCAGCAACAACTGCAACGTCTGGTTTGAAATTTTTAAACTGTTCTTGCTCTACCGAAGATTTTAGAGAGGTAGGAATGCACACCTCTATACCATTTTCCTCAGCAACAACATGTATTGGAGATTTCGTCAGTTTCTGTCCACGCCCCGAAGGTTTCGGGGCCTTGGTATATACTGCTATTATCTTATTCTCTGACTTCAATAACAAGCTCAACGCACCAACAGCAAATTCTGGTGACCCCATGAAAACAACTTTCATGCTGCTTTGCTTAAAGAAATCAAGAATTTTCTGCTAATTTGTCGCTTACAGTCTCTACTAGTTCTGCAAAATCATCTTTATAATTAACAGCCATTTCAGCAAGGACTTTTCTATTCAAACCAATTCCAGCAAGCGTGAGACCATACATGAATCTACCATAAGTAATCCCATGCTCTCTTACTGCTGCATTGATACGTATTATCCACAGGCTACGAAAATCGCGCTTGCGATTTCTTCTGTCCCTATAAGCGTATTGTAATGCTTTTTCAACCCTTTGTAAAGCAATTCTGTAACAACTTTTTGCACGTCCTCTATAGCCCTTTGCTAACTTTAATATTTTCTTGTGACGAGCATGAGTAGTAACCCCACGTTTTACTCGAGCCATTCTATTTTACCTCCATTTTGTTAAATACCATAAGGCATGTAAAGCTTAACTATACGCGAATCAGATTTACCAAGAATCGTTGTACCACGCTGGTTACGGATGTTGGATTTACTCCTCTTTATCATGCCATGCCTTTTGCCTGACTGAGTAGAAATAACCTTGCCTTTAGCTGTAAGATTAAAGCGCTTTTTAACGGAAGATTTGGTTTTTAATTTCATTCTCTTCATATAAATTCACAAACATTATCACTGAATTCTTTAGTAGTAACTAGTTAGTAATATAAATAACTTTATTAAAGAATCAAATAGTATTGCAACTTACAAGCTACAATACTACTATAATATGTAATCTGAAGCTACAATACAAGCTAAAATTGCATATTAAAGGAGCTTAAATGTAATTACACCCAATATATGTGTTATACCTTCTCTATCTCCAAGCGGCAACAATACTTGCCTCATTTTAACACTTTCACTTTCTTCTTCTTCGTTGATTGGGCACTTACTATCTACTACAGTATCAAGTTTATCAATAACTGCGTCTACTTTATACAGCCGCAAAAATGGTGCATCGACCGCATATTTACTATCAATACACATGTTCTTTTCAAAACCATAGAACTCAATAGCCTTTTCTCCCGCATTTTCACAGATATAACCTCGGTCATTAACTTCAATAATAAAACAATGCTGCCAAGATTCCATTATTTCGGCAGTATCTATCTCATGCCTTTCTGGCCAGTCTCTATCCGATCCTTTTATTTCACTCCAGTGCTGAGTCACTACATTCGCTATTCTTCTTTCTTTGCCTGCGTAAATTTCCATTCCAACATCCACACAAAAAACATAGATATAAGCTGAATCTACTGTGAATGTATTGATTTTTTCTTAATCGCAAGTTACGTATTAAGAGAGTTCCCGTGATGTTTGGGAATTTACACGGGTACCTTTTTAACCGTTCTTTAACGTGAGCTCACACTTTCTTGATTAGTCCTCCGGCTATATGACATACATCTGCACTGCGCTTACGGCTGTTCATTACCTTCTTCACTATTTATTTTATTAATTAAATAGTCTCTTAGGTCGGTAAGTTCTTGTAATAAATCCTTTGAACCGCGATTGATTTTTACATCATTATTAAATTCTTTTTGCACTCCCTTTATTGTATATCCTTTATCATATAACATATACTTTATTTTCTTTATAGCCTCTATACACTTATGATCATATAGCCTTCTTCCCTTACGTTTTATGGGTTTAATTTGACGAAATTGGCTTTCCCAGAATCTTAAAACATGTTGTTCCACATGTAGCTCTTCAGCTACCTCTCCGATCGTGTAGAGTAATTTTTCCTTATTCATTGATTAAATTTTTTATCACTTTTGAAGGCCTAAAAGAAACTGAATTTCTTGCCTGAACTACTACTTTTTTTGGTGTATTTGGTATATTTCCTGGCCTTTCCTTCTTTTTTTTAACCAAGAACGTCCCAAAGGATGATATTTTGACTATTCCATCCTTCACTAAGCCTGCCTTTATCTCATCCAATATATCGTCTACTATTGCAGCAGAGTCTTCTTTTGACAAACCGATTTCTCGATTTATATCCTCAGCTATTGTTGCCTTAGTTACTGTCATATCTTTTGTCGTAACGTAATCCATAATTTATTATAATATGTGAATATAATATAACAATCGACTCAAGATTCAGCTACTTTTTTTTAGGGTATGTCTCTTTTGTAGCATAATTTAAAATACTGGCAGTTGCCAATGCTGCAAATATTATAAGAAGCGCCATTTGATGATCTATAAAAAGTGCTAGTGTTGATGCTATAATTCCACCCACGATAAACATAAACCCATTGATAACAGATGATGACGTGCTAATGTGTTTTCGCTCTGCAATTTCACTGCCAACAGTAAAATTAAGCATATGTCCTCCTGCAAAAAACCCAAACATTAACATACAAAAGTGCACAATATTAATCGTCAAATGGTTGCATAGTAAAATAATAATCGAAACGCCTTGTAGCAAAGCGAAAGCAGAGATTACATGCTTTCTATTTTTAAATAGGTTTGAGATTCGATCTGCAATCGGTGCACCAACTGCAAGACCAAGCCATAACACTGCAGTTGCTATACCTAACTCTGTTGTATCAAATTCTGAATTGCGCAACAACCTTGGTGCCCACAAAGTGTTAAGCGCTAAAAATGTTCCAAAAGTAATAGCACCCACTATTGAGGTTATCCAGATATCTTTTAGTTTTAGCACTGTGACCACAGAACATATTACCGTTTTCATGGAGCTTTTTATTGTGTATTTTTCTAAACTTTTTTCTGAAAGTGCTTCTGGGTAGAAGAACATAAGTACAAATATTGACACACCAAGTAGTATTATGCACATGATCAGATTTTTCCAATATATACCTTCAGCGAGAAAGCTAGAGAACAATATTTGAATTACCAGTGCAGAAAGGCTTGAAATTGTCTGTACCAGTGAGAACATCAGCCCAAACTGGGTAACGGGAAAACAGGTGCTACTTATATGAGCAGCTCCAATAAAACCAAACGACGCTCCAATTGCAATCAACACTTGAGATAAAATCAAATGGGAGAAGTTTTCACTATTAATGAGAACAAGAAACCCAAGGATCATAGTTGATAATGAGAAGGAGTAAATTTTTTTGCTGGAAAAAGTATTAAACATTGCCCCACTAAAAAACTGTGAGATGGCAAAAGTCCAATTATAAGCTGAGTTGGCCAGTGCAACTTGCGCGATCGTGAGCCCAAGTTCTTTTTCAAGATCTACGTTTATAAAGGTATAAATTATCTGCATGTTGCTGAATATAACAATCAAGTTACCAATCAACCAAACGAACCAAGCTTTAGCCCTGCTTTCCATAAGATCTGTTTTTATAAGTAATTTATTAATACCAAATCCCATTATTATACCAAATCCCAGTGGTAACAGGACAAGCTAAAAAGTTTTCCTACGATTAGAGGTTTAGCGAACCTATTATGTATCTTGTTTGATAACGAAAGTCAGTATAACCTTTATGCTTAAGAAATTTACCAAGTAGAAAAAAAGCAAAAGAAATCCCGAGTGGCGAGTTTTGACTCTATAATACTGTAAATTGGCGCTATAATAATTTACTGACGCTTAGTTCAAGCGCGATTTGGCTGAATGTAGAAAAAATGAAAAAGACATGCAGCCGCTATAATTTGATACAATCCGCCAAAAAATACCCTGAATTTTGTCATTGAGCCTGCAGATCAAAAACAAGTTTTGAGTCAGAAATACCCTTGCTATCGTAGTAATGGATTTGGCGAAAGTTGTCAAGCAGTTTTTTTGTTTCTGATCTCAAACTACAGACCTTCTCGCGAATAAAATCGAGAGCTTAGCCTCAAGTCTTTTGCAGACGTTATAGAGCTAAGTAGCAGTCCTACACATATTAAGCTTGCAGCAGTTGTGCTTCCTCCATAGGATAGGAATGGCAACGGATCACCTATTACGGGTAAAAGACCGATCGTCATTCCGATATTTACGGCGAAATGAACGCCAAAAAAGGCAAAAATGCCGATAGACACTAACTTAGAAAAATAATTTTTTGATCTATAAGCAATAGAGAATATTATAGCAAACAGCGTAGTATAGAGGAAAACCAAAACCATGCTACCTAAAAACCCCCATTCCTCGCCAAGCACCGCAAAAGCGAAATCTGTGCGCTTTTCCGGTAAAAACCCAAGCTGAGTTTGACTTCCATTAACAAAGCCTTTGCCAAGCAAACCTCCTGAACCTATAGCTATCTGGGATTGCTGCGCATTATAGCCTATTCCAAGGGGATCCACTGATGAATCCAAAAACGACAGTATCCTTTGCTTGTGATAAGAGCGTAAAAAAGGCCAGATAGTTGGTATTACAAGAATGCCAATCGTTCCAAAAACTATCAAATGAGATCTTTTGATTATTGCTGTGAATATAATCGATGCTCCTATAAATAACATTATCACGGCCGTGCCTAAATTAGGCTGCTTTAGTACCAAAAATACAGGTAAGAAAATAATTATAAATGCCTTAAATAACCTTTGAAACTCCATCATTTTATACACACTTTGCTTATTAAAATAACGAGCAAGTGCAAGTATTAAGCCTACTTTTGCAAACTCTGACGGTTGCAAACTAATTGGCCCAATTCTTATCCACCTTGTTGCACCCATTATGTGCGAACCAAAAAAGTTTACTAACAGCAGCGAAGTTACTGCTGCTATATAAAAAAGGTAGGCATACTTCAAATAAAAATCTATCTCTATGAATGACATAGCTATAGCTAATAGAAAAAAGAAAGAGAATACAACTAGTTGATGAATCGCAAATGGCATCCACTTTCCTCCAGCAGAAGAATATTGAACAACAATGCCAACGCAAAACAGCGCCATTATGTTAATGATTAGCAATAAGTAAATCTTCTTTGGCCTACCCACAACAAGAACTTTATAACCTTGAAGTATAATAAGAAATGAAAATCAAAAAGCCAACTTTTCAACTGCTAACCAAATTGGAGTACTGTATACTCCCGTTACTACTGTTAAAGCTGCCATGAGTAACAGACAGAAAAGCATAGGTAGCGGTACTTTATCAACCGATCCAGGCGCCATTTCAGCGTGTGATGCTGCATCATTTCCAAAATACATTTTTTCTACCATCTTCCACATATATATTAGCGCAAGGAAAGAACCAACAGCAAAAACTATAAGAGAAATCCACGCGTGAGACTCGATAATCGCTTTCATCATATACCACTTACTTACAAAGCCGCTTGTTAAAGGCACACCGATCAATGCCAAGCTAAGTAGAGTAAATGCAAGTGTTGTACGAGGCATCGATTTCTTTAGTCCTGACAAATTTTCTACTTTTGTTGAATCAAATTTATAAGAAACACATCCTACAGCCATGAATAAAGATGTTTTTATTATGCTGTGGTTTATTATGTGAAGGATTGCTGCAAATAAGCCTGCTTTTGAGTTTAAACCCAGCATTAAAATTATATAACCAATCTGGCTGACGCTAGAGTTAGCAAGCAACCTTTTCACGTCTTTCGCGGTCATTGCAAATATTGACCCAAATACGATAGCACAAAATGCAAGGATAATTATCACATTGTTCAATGGCGGTTTAAATAAAAAAAAGTTTTGATGGAAAACAGTATAAAAGATTCTGATAAAAACATATATCATCACCTTGGTCACTGTACCTGAAAAGAATATACTAATGAAACTTGGCGCCTCACTATATGAATTAACTAACCATCTACTCAATGGAAACAGTGCTATTTTGATTGAGAGGCCAACAAAAATGAACAATGTGCCAAGCTTTACGATGTTATTATCATACAGCGGTACTATCCTCTCGGCCATGTCAGACATATTGAGTGTTCCTGTCATAGAATACAAAAGCCCAATACCAAACAAGTAAAACGTTGCGCCTATTGTTCCACTAATCAGATATTCAAATGCTGCAACCAGAGCTTTTTTATCCCTTCCCATTGAAACTAGTATGTAAGAAGAAAGAGACGAAATTTCCAAAAAAACGTAAAGATTGAATATGTCGTTTGTTACTAAAATCCCAAGTAGCCCGCTTAAGCACAACAGAAACAAAGAATAAAAACCAGTGATTTTGTTTTTGCTGATCTCTTTTTCATTGATATAAAAGCTATAAAGCATACTTATCAGTGCTATAAAATTCACTAGAGTTAGAATCAAGGAGTTTAATATATCGATTCTTAACTCTATTCCGTACGGGGGAGCCCAATCTCCAAGGTAATAAGTTATAACTTCACCATTATACGTTTTCATGAGTAGTATCGATGAAACAAAAAAAGTAGCTGCTGTTGTGGCAAAAGAAATAAACCAGGATACTTTATGTTTCCTAGTAAGGAAGCAAAACATCGATGCAATTATTGGTATAATAACTTGTAAAATTGGCAATTGCATTAAATTGTTGTTAATGGACTGTTAAAGTATTAGTATATATAATACTTTTTGTTTTAATACCCTTATGTTATCTAAAATCTGTAATGCGATAAAACATCTATTACGAAGAAAAGGTAAATTTGTAGGAAGAGACGAAAATGGAAACTCTTACTATGAATCAAATAAAGGAAAAAGGTGGGTCACGTATAGCAGTGTCTCTGAACCTACAACAGTACCTCCAAAGTGGCACATATGGCTTCACTATACTGATGATACAGTGCCAGTTAATAATAAAAAGAAAAAAATAAAACATACTCCTAATTTGACGGGTACAAAAGATGCGTATTATCCAAACCAAAAAGTGAAAAATTACTATAAAAGCTGGAATCCTAATAACTAAAGATGCGAAGATCAAATATACTTGAAATAACTGCTGGATTATTTGTGTTGGCTTTTACTATTTTTCTGGTTTGCTTTGCTGTTGATAAGCTATCTGACATAAAAAAAAGCTATAAGGATTGTTATAAAATATATGGTCTTTTTGCTAACGCTAATGGCTTAGTAGTTGGTGATAGCGTCAAGGTTTCCGGCGTAGATATTGGAAGCATAACTGGCGTATCACTTGATAAAGCTACTTATGTAGCACGAATCGATATGTGCATAAGTAAAGACATAAAATTGCCAATTGATAGTTCAGCTCTAATAACTAGCAGTGGAGTTGTCGGTAGTAAATTTGTTAACATATCACCCGGGTCAGGTACTAAACTAATTTCGAAAGGTGGTAAAGTAGAGTATACCCAAGCTGAAGCAAATGTTGGTGGAATAATAGACAAAATTCTTGGTATGTTCACAAAATAAGACTCTTTCCCCGTTATTTATAGCTCTTCCCATAATAGCCTAAAAGAGATAAATAAGGATTTATAGTAGTAAAGACTTCGTTGCATGGCTATCCATGAGAAGCAGTGATGAAAGGAACTTATACCAAATCCTAATGGTAATAGGACAAATAAAATTGCCAGTCAACAATGGTGTCATTCCAGCGCATGACGCACAACTGTACGAACATTGCAATTTGAGCCTACCAGGAGGATGTCATCCCAGTGCCCAGACACTGGGATCCAGGATACCACTTTAGTAATAAATATTTAAGAAATTTACCAAATGAAAAAACAAGGCAAAAGAAGCCCTGGTCAATATCTATTTTAGTAACTTGGCGTTAATGTCTTATACGCTTGACAAGTAGCTGACCTTGGGGTTGTAAATACCCATAATGTTATTATAAGAGGAATGTTGAAGTTTGCCAAGCAATTTTTTGTGAAAAAAACGAGGTTAATTAAGATTTTAACTAATTTAAAAAAAAGACAAAAGAAACCCCGCAATGTGAGTTGTTTACTGTTCTCTCAAAAACTTGGCGTTCGGTTCTCTCTTACACCGCTTAGTAAGCGAGGCTCAGCTAATGTAGACAAAAAATTATAAAGACATGCAGTGTCCATGCTGCAAAAATAAAACATAACACGCCTTGTTTTATACTGTGCTTTTGTCACTTAATACAAGATTAAAGATAAATTCTAGGCCTAAAACACCCACAACTCTATTGTAAGGGGACCTGTGAAGGTTGTCAAGTAGTTTTTTTGTTTTTGTTGGATGACGTTATAGCTTTTTTTTCACTGCTACCTATTCACTTTCTGTGTAGTGGGATTGATATAAGCTACTGATTAACTTAAAGTTAAATATCTTGACATTTACTTAATATTATTATATAATGGCTATGTGTGTTTTATACACTATGGCAATAAAATTACCTTGTAATAGGTGTATTGGACCCGAGGGCAGTACTCGGCGCCTCCACCATGTTTTTAATTTATATGGGGGCGAATAAGGATCGACATGCATAGTAAAGATGGTAACTTTGCTCGGTTAGACACCACCGTTAAGAGTTCGTAATTTAAATGCAAACGATAATTTTGCTGCTGACAGCGATGTAGCATTAGCTGCTTAATTTAGCACTATAACTTCATTGCTACAAGCACGGTTCAGGGAACGCCGGGTAACAGAAGTTCCCCCCAAATTTACATATGCAAAAGTTGTATGGATAAGACAGATTATAAGAAATCGCTCAATTTCGCCAAGTTTCAAGTCATTAAAAAAGCTTTAGATATCATATCAGGCAATGATTTCACTCCTCATTTAGAAATACTATTTTTCACTTATTTTAACGGTGTTATCGTACCAGATTACCTAAGAAAGTCATACCCTACTCAAGTACTTATTATATTACAACATCAATTCTATGATTTAAAAGTTTTTGAGGATAAATTTAGCGTAAGTTTGAGTTTTCACGGAAAACAAGAGCAAATTACCGTGCCATTTTTTGCTATTAGTGAATTTCATGATAAAGTTTCAGGAGATGTTTTAACATTTGACAAGATCAGTATCGATTCTGACAAAGAATATAACAGTGAAAGACATACTGAAAACCTGCCAAATGGCAGTATTATATCCATAGACCAACTGCGTGATCAGTAGTTGCAAACCTAGTTTCATGACATGCGAGAGAGGAAAAAGGTGGTATAATCAAGTAATAAGCATAGAGGAAGTATTACTTAAAGAGATTGATTTAGAATTCCTAAATATCTATCTTTATATATAATTTTCATGTAATAAACGTGCATGCATCCAATAATATATTTACTCAACACGTTGTTTGATCTTTATAGCTTCATTCTAATATGTTGGATTGCTTTAAATTGGCTGATTAAGCTTAATGTGGTAAATATGTATAACGAAGTTGTGAGCAACATAATGCACACTCTGAACCGACTTACCCATCCACCACTAAAGGTTATTAGAAGGTATATACGACCATTCAACGGATTAGATTTATCTGTGATGATATTGCTAATAGCAATTCACTTTGTAAAATATACGATAAATTACTACTTTTAAGTAGATGCTAAAAAAATATCTGAAATCAGCAATATGCCTATTGCTCCTGATATATGTATATATATCAGTTTTTAGCTATAACTATAAAGATCCATCCTTAAACACAGCTACAAATGAAGAAGTGACAAATTTAGGTGGAATAGTAGGTTCGTATTTAGCTGATATATTAGTTCAATTCCTTGGATTAACCAGTATTGCAATAGCTACAACTGTAGTTTATTTTTTGACCCTCAGACCATCAAAAAGGTTGCTGAAAATTCCCTACTTAGCATTAATCAATTTAGGAATATGCGCTATATTAGCACAACTTTCGCTCGGCATCACTGCAAGGTATATGCACGGTGGAATAATAGGAAACGTACTAATTAGTAACTACCCGTTTTATATATTCACAGTAGCAACATCAATAGGTATTGTGGGACTAATTGGTTGGAAGAGAACAATTTACTTTATATTCTTCTTGTGTAAAAAAATAGCTTCACTTTTTGCAAATGTTCTGTTTTTCAGGTTACGTAAAACTGCTGAGCGTTCTATTGTATCATCAGTAGTAGAAGAACAACATAGAGCTCAAATTATTACCAGACAACAACCAAAAGAAAGACAGAAAAAAGTTACTGGAGAGATTTTTAAACCTTCTAGTGGGTTTGAGTTTCCAAGTATTCATTTACTTTCTAAGGCAGAAGAGTCTTTGCAGAGAAAACAGTTGAACGAAATGGAGAGCAATAAGAACTTATCTTCGCTGGAGCAGGTTCTGAGTGATTTTGGCGTGCAAGGAAAAATTATCAATGTATGTTATGGACCAGTTGTGACTCTATACAAACTTGAGCCGCAGGCTGGCACAAAGTCTGCAAGGGTGATTGGACTTGCAGATGACATTGCACGTTCAATGAGTGCGCTCTCTGCGCGTATTTCAATAATTCGTGGACAAAATGCCATGGGAATAGAATTGCCAAACAAGGAGCGAGAAATTGTCATGCTGCGCGACTTACTTGAATCGCCGGAATACCAAAATGCAAACTTAAATCTTCCAATTGCGCTGGGCAAAGAAATAAGCGGAAAATCAGTTATTGCAGATTTGGCCAAAATGCCGCACTTGCTCGTCGCTGGAACCACAGGATCGGGTAAATCAGTTGCAATTAACACCATGATTCTTTCACTCGTTTATCGATTAAATCCCAATGAATGCAAGATGATAATGATCGATCCAAAAATGCTTGAGCTTTCAATATATGATGCAATACCGCATCTCATAACACCAGTGGTAACGGAGCCAAAAAAGGCTGTTATTGCTCTTAAGTGGATAGTAAAAGAGATGGAAAATCGCTATCGTATGATGTCGTATTTGAACGTGCGCAATGTGATAAACTATAACCAAAAAATCACAGAAGCGATGAATAATGGGATAGAATTGGAGCGCGTTGTGCAAATTGGTTTTAATTCAACAACAGGCAAACCCTTGTTTGAAAAAATACCAATCAAGATGGAAACATTTCCGTATATCGTGGTGATCGTAGATGAAATGGCAGATTTGATGCTTGTTGCTGGCAAAGAAATAGAGTGCTCTATTCAGCGTTTAGCGCAAATGGCTAGAGCTGCAGGAATACACATCATAATGGCAACGCAGCGTCCATCTGTGGATGTGATAACGGGTGTGATAAAGGCAAACTTCCCAACGAGAATCAGTTTTGCCGTTACTTCTAAGATAGATAGCAGAACAATACTCGGTGAACAGGGGGCTGAACAATTGCTAGGTATGGGTGATATGCTCTATATGGCCTCTGGTGGTAAGATTATTAGAGTTCACGGCCCGTTTGTGAGTGATAATGAAGTGCAAAATATAGTTGATCATTTGAAAATGCAAGGCGAGCCAAACTACATGGAGGAAATCACCAAAGAAGATGAAAATTCCTCTGCAGAATTAGACGGTGAAACAGAGGATGAAGAGAACGACCTGTACAACCAAGCAGTGGCTATCATTCAGAGAGATAAAAAGGTTTCAACTAGTTACATTCAACGACAACTTAGAATAGGCTATAACAGAGCTGCAAATATTGTTGAAAGAATGGAAAAAGAAGGTATTGTCAGCGCTCCAAACTATTCGGGAAAGAGAGAGATACTGGTAGAATAGACTTCCTGCATAGTTTTTAGTAGCGCACTAGGCATATCATCCAGAAACGAAAAAAACTACTTGACAACCTTCGTTAGTTCCATTATCACGATATTGGAGGTATTCAGTTATCTTCATCTGTGCAGATTAAACGACAAGAGTATTAAGGTTGGCGTCTTATGTTTAATTTTTTGCACTATGTGCACCTTATGTCTTTATTAATTTCACCTAGACTTCTAGGTTTTTCCCTATACAAGCTGAAACGCGCTTATAAGTTGTTTAAGACAGTATAGTACGCCAATTTGCAGGATTAGAGAGTGAGCAACTTCTACCACGGGATTCTTTTGTCTTTTTTTCTGCTTAGTAAGTTTCTTAGCGCTTAAGCTAAGGGTCTGTTGCAGTTTAAAAGTCGCTAAATTGCAGCGTTTAGGACTTAAAAAAACGCCAATACTGAAAATAAATACCGAACGGGGCCTCTTTTGCTTTTTTTCTCGCTTGGTAAATTTTTTAATATAATTGCAATACAAGATGAGGCTTGGGTTCGTAGGCCAAAACAAAAAGATTGAATATTTCTACAGAATTGTGTATAATTATTAATATTTTTAAGCACTATAGTTGTGGCTTTTTCAAAATTTCTCGACCCTAAAAATGATGTAGCGTTTCGTCGCATCTTTGGTACTGAAAAAAATAAGGACATTCTTATTCACTTTCTCAATGATATTTTAGGCTTTACTGGCAAGGATGAAATAAAAGAAATAGAGTTCCTCAGCACTATAATGGATGCTGAAATTGCCTCTAAAAAGCAGAGCATTGTTGATGTTCTCTGCAGAGATGAAAATGGGGTGCAAGTGATAGTCGAAATGCAGGTTGCTAAAACTAAAGGTTTTGAAAAACGTGCTCAATATTATGCTGCTAAAGCGTACTCAAGGCAGGCCGATAAAGGTGATCAATATGAAGACCTCAAAGAAATTATCTTTATTGCCATTGCCGATTGTATCTTATTTCCGGACAAGTCCGAGTATAAATCAAAACACACTATTCGGGATGAGGATACCAATGAACATGATCTAAAGGATTTTTATTTCACATTTATTGAACTGCCAAAATTTCCCAAGACGAAGGAAGATCAACTGGAGAATATAGTAGAAAAATGGATTTACTTCTTTAAATATGCAGAGGAAACCAGTGAAAAGGAATTGGAAAGAATAATAGGAAGTGACGTAATAATCAAAAAAGCATATGAGGAGCTAAATAGATTCAACTGGTCAGAAAAAGAATTCATAGCATATGAACAAGAAATAAAGCGTATCCGCGATGAGAAAGCTGTACTCGCTCAAAAACTTGATGATGCCACTGAAAAAGGCAGAAAAGAAGGCAGAAAAGAAAGGGAAATGGAAGTTGCTAAAAACCTACTTAAAGCAGGAGTTTCTATTGATATCATAGCCCAAACTACTGGTCTTCCTAGAGCTGAAATTGCGCAACTCAAAGGGGAAGTTACGAGTTAATTTCAAGTCGCTTAGCCGAGTAGAACCGATATTTTGAAGCAAACATAAATAACTGGCTACCACGTGATTTCTTTTGTCTTTTTCTCCATTTAATAAATTTCTTAAATATTTATTACTAAAGTAGTATCCTAGATTCCAGTGTCAGCTACTTGCATGACACCCTAGTGGTAGGCTCAAATCACAATGTTCGTACAGTTGTGTGTCAAGCACTGGGATGACAAGGTTATGGGTGTCACCCAAGTAGCTGGTACTGGAATCCAAAATACTACTCTAGCTATAAATATTTAAGAAATTTACCAAGCGAGAAAAAAAGCAAAAGAAGCCCTGGTCAACATCTATCTAATAACTTGGCGTTAATGTCTATACGCTTGACAAGTAGCTGACCTTGGGATTGTAAATACCCATAACTATAATAAGGGGAATTTCGAAGTTTGTCAAGCAATTTTTTTGTGAAAAAAATGAGATTGGTTAAAATTTTAACTAATTTAAAAAAAAGACAAAAGAAACCCCGCAACGTGAGTTGTTTACTGTTCTCTCAAAAACTTGGCGTCCGGTTCTCTCTTACACCGCTTAGTAAGCGAGGCTCAGCTAATGTAGACAAAAATTTATAAAGACATGCAGTGTCCATGCTGCAAAAATTAAACATAACACGCCTTGTTTTATACTGTGCTTTTGTCACTTAATACAAGATTAAAGATAAATTTTAGGCCTAAAACACCCACAATTCTATTGTAAGGGGACTGGCGAAGGTTGTCAAGTAGTTTTTGTTTTTATTGGATGACGTTATAGCTTTTTCCACTGTTGTCCATCCGCTTTCTGTGTAGCTGGAATTGGTATTAGAAAAAGCCATAGCACAAAAGTCTTGAAACCTTAGTGCAAAATTTATCAAAGAAATTTTAGTATTGTGATCAGCATGCGTATTTACAACTCTAAACCTGGTAAATTCCCAGTAAAGAGTAGCACTCCTGAGATGAGTATTAGCCAAAGTACTGATATTGGTAGAAACACTTTCCAACCAAGACGCATTAGCTGATCATATCGATATCGAGGTATTGTTGCCCTAATCCAAATAAATATGGACAACAATAAGGCTATTTTCAAGACAAACCAAATTAAACCTGGAATTTTATACAATAAACTAAGCTCTAGAGGAGGGTACCATCCCCCTAAGAAAAATATTGTCACCATAGCGCTTGCTAAGATCATGTTTGCATATTCCCCCAAGAAGAAGAGGGCAAAAGGCATTGATGAATATTCAACATTATACCCAGAGACAAGCTCTGCTTCAGCTTCTGGTAAATCAAACGGATGGCGGTTAGTTTCCGCAAGAAGAGAGATAAAGAACACTATTGCCATAGGTATGAGTAGTAGATCAACCCAAAATGGCATATTATGCTTTGTTACTACCATTTCTCCGAGATTTAGCGTGCCAGTTGTAACAACAACTGTGGCAACTATTAAGCCTATCGAAACCTCGTATGAGATCATCTGGGCAGCTGACCTTATAGCGCCAAGAAACGCGTAATTGGAATTACTTGACCAACCTGCAATAATAATGCCATATACCTCTAAAGAGGATACAGCTAGCACATAAAGTACTCCAACATTAATGTTTGCTATCACCTTAGGAATTACTGTCTGTTGCCCGTTTTCTATAATTACTTCAGCACCAAATGGTATAACTGCCCAGGCGATTAATGCTAAAATAAAGGTGAGCATCGGAGCCATGATGAACAATATGGTATTTGCCCTAAATGGTATTATCGGCTCTTTAACCAGTAATTTAATTGCATCTGCAAATGGCTGTAATAGCCCAAAAGGTCCAACTACGCTTGGACCATGTCTTAGTTGAATTGCACCAATAAATTTGCGTTCGAAGTACACCAAGTATGCTACTGAGAGCAGTAACGGCACCAAAACAAATAAAATGTTAATTAGCGTGTTCATAGAAAGCTTTAGTACAATCTGCCATTATTTTTGAAGCGCGGCTTATGGAATCTGTCATATAAAAATTGTATTCTTTTAGGGCGAAAGGCGCGCTATTTAGTTTTATCTCATCGCAGGTAATTGGCATCCATTTGTTTTTTACCACTTGGTCAGCGTTTCTAAACTGTGGGCCTATAGTATCTAATTTTTTTTTCACGTCAAATAAACTATCATATGGAAAGGAGAGGCCCAGATATTGCGACAAATTTTTAATAATTAACCAGTCTTCCTTTGCTTCACCAGGAGGAAATACAGCTAAATTTGTTCTCTGCACTCGCCCTTCAGTATTCACATAAGTTGCGTATTTCTCTGTGTATGTAGCTCCAGGTAGAATAACATCTGCTATGTGTGCCCCTCTATCGCCATGATGACCTTGATAAATTACAAATGTATCTTCTAACTTTGATGTGTCAATTTCATCTGCACCGAGAAGATAAACAGCTTCTATATCGCCACTTTCTGCTTGCTTTAGTATTTGGTTAGTGTCTTTTCCACCTTTTTTGGGAACAAATCCAATATCTAATCCACCAACTCGTGCTGCAGCCTTGTGCAGCACATTAAAACCATTCCAGTCATCTCTGACCATGTTAAAATTTTCTACAATTGTGCCAGCTAAAGCTAAAATTGATTCGGAATCATCTCTTGTTAATGCATCTTGACCGATGATGAGCATAGGGTTTTTAGCAGCGCTTAGCAGCTTGCAAAATTTGTGATTTCCTTTCGCTATTTCATTTAAAATGCCAGGATTATCGCCTAGCTTTTCAACATGATATAAATATTCAATGTCAGGACCAATGCTTGCAATAGGAAAATTGCCTTGTAAATATCTTTTTCTTATACGTGCATTAATAATTGGCGCCTCTACTTTAGGATTTGTGTTTATAAGCAGGCATAAATCTGCATTCTCTATACCCTGAGCAGTGGTATTGAACACATATGATCCACGATTATTTTGTATAAGCCTTGCTCCGTCCTGCCTACAATCTATATTTGCTGAGCCAAGCTTATGCATCATTTCTTTTAGTAGAAGCATAGACTCACAATCTGCTAGATCACCTGCAATTGCAGCTATTTTGTTTGGCTTTGTACTTCTTAGTTTTTTTGCAGCAACAGTTAGTGCTTCATTCCAATCAACCGGAATTAATTTACCATCTTTCTTTATATAAGGTTGGTCAAGACGTTGCACTTTTAGTCCATCGTAAGCAAAACGAGTTTTGTCTGATATCCATTCCTCATTCACTTCTTCATTGAGTCTTGGCAATATTCGCATAACTTCCGGACCGCGGTAATCGACTCTGATCGCACTTCCCACAGCATCGAGCACATCTATAGTTTCGCAATGTGATAGTTCCCATGGGCGCGCTTTAAACGAGTAAGGCTTTGAAGTTAAAGCTCCTACAGGGCAGAGGTCTATGATATTTCCAGATAACTCAGAGCTAATATGCCTTTTTATGTAAGTGCTGATCTCTACATTTTCTCCTCTACCAATTCCTCCAAGTTCGTTTGTCCCTGCAACATCAGACAAGAACCTAACGCACCGAGTGCAATGGATGCATCTATTCATTGCAGTTTCAATAAGTGGCCCAAAATGCTTTTTTGGTACAGCCCTTTTATGTTCATCAAGTCTGCTAGTTCCCTTTCCATAGGCCATTGTGATATCTTGCAAATCACACTCACCACCTTGATCACAAATTGGGCAATCAAGCGGATGGTTAATTAGCAAAAACTCGAGTACTCCTTCACGTGCCTTTTTGACTTTTGGGGTATCAGTGTGAATAATCATACCCTCTGCAACTGGTATTGCGCAAGAGGCTACTGGTTTTGGAGGTCCGCCTTCCACTTCAACCAAACACATTCTGCAGTTACCGGCGATTGCTAAGCGCTCATGATAACAAAAGCGTGGAATTTCAACGCCCACAGCTTCACAGGCTTGGATTATAGTAAGCCCAGCCTCTACTTCACATTCCTTAGAGTTAACGGTAATCTTAACCACAAATTTAAACCCACTATGCAGCTTCCCACTTTATAGGATTACCACTTTCGTCTTGAACGAGACTACCATCCCCATATTCAGCGGACATGTAATTCATACGTGAGTCGCGATCTATATATCTAACTGGTTTTACCGGTTTATCTTTATACATTTTTTGCTTAGCTTTCTGACGCTGAGTAGGGTTATTTTTACTAGCTGTTTTCGCTTTTCCGCCTGCTGCCATATGAACTCCTAAAAACTTCTCATTTTATTTTAGCACTTAAGTGTACAGCGTCAACATTAAATAACTTTAAAGTTTCAACGGATATCTAAAAACAAAAAAAACTACTTGACAACTTTCGCCGTTACCCTTATAATGATACTGAAGCTATTTGTTTATCTTCGCAATCTGTGCAGGTTAATGACAAAAAACTTAGGGTATTTGGCGTCTCATGTTTAAATTTTTGCACTATGTGCACCTTACGTCTTTTTAAAACTTCTGGTTTTTCCCTATACAAGCTGAAACGCGCTTATAAGTCGTTTAAGACAGTATAGAACGTCAAATAGACAAGGGAGAGTTTGAATACTAGCTGCCTCAGAGTTTTTTTGTCTTTTTTTCCGCTCAGTAAATTTCTTAACGTTTACAGTTTTGGTTATTTGCATTTAAAAATAGCTGAATCGTAGCGTTGAGGATAAAAACGCCGATATTTGAGGTACATATAAATAATTAGCCACCAACCGGGGCTTTTTTTGCTTTTTTCTCCATTTAATAAATTTCTTAAATATTTATTACTAAAGTAGTATCCTAGATTCCAGTGTCAGCTACTTGGATGACAGGAGCACTGCCATTAAGTTAAGGAAAGAGGAGTTAAGATCAGACAAAAAATTTGAAGTGATTGGGTAATTATGATGAATTTTTAGGCAAATAAAATCCAAGAGATTTGAAAAAATTGTAAGTTAAAAACGTGATATAAAAGAGACAAGAGAGAAAGATAACTCTACTCACTATAGGAATAGAGTTATCATGGGCGTGTGCGACCGGGAAAAAATTGGTATTACAACCGTTGTTATCAAGGTACACTAGCCCTATCTCTCGATACGTTTGAATAGTTGTTTGGGACATATATATGCACCCGTTTACAATCTTAAATTAACTAAAACTATCGAGGTTTATTATGGTTACATCTTATCAAAATTTTATTGGCATTGACATCGGAAAATTTAAAAATGTCGTTGCAATTCACAAACAAAAGAATGCTATCGAATTTGATAATAATGCTTCTGGTTGGCAACAATTGTTTCAAGAGTTTTCGGATATTCTACCTAATTCTTTAGTGACTTTAGAAAATACAGGGAAATATGAACTTGGCTTATCACATTTTCTTACCGACAAAAATATTGCTGTGCACCGAGCTAATACTCGTAAAGTAAAAAGCTTTATCTTATCTCACGGAACTTTAGCAAAGTCTGATAGATCAGATGCAAGAGCTCTTGCTCAATATGGATTTGAATGCCATAGAACTCTCTCTTTATTTGTACCTACCTCTAAAGAACAATCAACTTTGGCTGCACTTTGTCAACGTCGTGATGATATTACGCAAATGAGAACTCAAGAAAAATGCAGACTTGAAGCACCGGAAAATGATCATATAAAAGAAAGCTGTCAAAAGACCATTGAGTTTTTCGATAGTCAAATAAACGAACTCAATGATACTGTACAAGAGATTATTGATAAAAGCCGTAAATTACAGCAACGTCAAAAAATCCTTAAAACAGTTCCTGGAATAGGTAAAAAGTTATCACAAGATTTTCTGTGTTTAATGCCAGAGCTTGGTTACTTAAACAGAAAAGAAGTAGCAAGTCTTGCCGGAGTAGCACCGCATCCAAAAGAAAGTGGTAAAGCTGTTGGTTACCGAAGGATTACAGGTGGTAGAAGTAACGTTCGTTCAAAGCTCTTTACAGCCGCTATGGCTGCCGCAAAGTCCAAATCTGTACTTGGTGCCTTTTATTCTAAGCTTGTTGAAAGTGGTAAGAAGAAGATGGTGGCTATAACAGCTCTAATGCGTAAAATTATAGTAATTGCTAATACAAGGCTTAAAGAAGCAATTAATTTAAATATTTAAAAACTTACACAGCAGTAACTGCAATGAATATTGTGAATAAGTACGTTCACACAGACTTAAAGCACATATTCATTGGCTTAAGCAGAAATTGCTGTGGTAGCTGTTTGATATAAAATCTATTTCTATGACAAGCGGGTTTTTATTGCCCATATAATTTGCAAAATCACACAAATAAAAAATTTTTAAAAAACATAGTTGATAACAATTGTAGACTGTTTGGGACAAAAGACGTAGCACCCAACTTTTCTTAACTTAATGGCAGTGATGACAAGAAGGGTTACTTGGGTGACACCATTGTTGGCCGGCAAAACGGTACCTTTAATTTGTCCTATTACCATTGGGATTTGGTATGAGAGATCTATTTTTTGATAGCAAATATATTGCTTTTTGGAAAAATATTAATAGCATTAAACAAGACTCTGATATTAGTTTTGACTACCTCAGTTCTTCTGTCAGATTAAGTTTTATCTAGCACAATAAATACGATGTTTAATTTTCCAAACACACGGTTAAGGCGTAGACGTTCAAGTAAATGGCTTCGCAATTTAACAAGTGAAAGTATTTTATCAGTAAACGACTTGATTTTTCCCCTGTTTGTTCATGATAGAGAAAAAACAACCGAACCAATTCCTGGCTTACCTGACATAAAATGTTACTCAATAGATGGATTGGTTTCCATAGCTCAAGAAGCTGAGGATTTGGGAATTAATGCTATTGCAATTTTCCCTGTAGTTGACAGTAAATTAAAATCTGAAAATGCTGAGGAAGCATACAATCTGGACAATTTAATCTGCAAGACAATCCGTGCTGTAAAATTAAAGGTGCCGGACATTGGCATTATCGCAGATGTTGCACTTGATCCATACACCACTCATGGTCATGATGGCATTTTAAAAAGCAATCAGATAGACGTGGAAAATGATGAAACTGTGTCAGTGTTGCTAAAGCAAGCACTTGCTTTAGCAAAAGCAGGATGTGATATAGTTGCTCCTTCTGATATGATGGATGGTAGAATAGGGAAAATAAGGAGAGCATTGGATGATAATGGCTTTCAAGATGTATCAATACTATCTTATGCAGTGAAATATTGCTCCAGCTTCTATGCACCATTCAGACAAGTTGTTGGTTCATGCGTATCATCCAGTTCTATTGATAAAAGTGGTTATCAAATGGATTATAGAAATGCAAGAGAGGTAATTTGCGAAATCAAAATGGATATAAACGAAGGTGCAGATTTTGTTATGATAAAACCAGGTATGCCATATTTGGATGTAATCAAAACAGCAAGTGATAAGTTTAATTTTCCGATTTTTGCTTACCAAGTAAGTGGTGAGTATGCAATGATAAAAGCTGCAATAAACAATGGCTGGTTGGATTATGACAAAGTAATTTATGAGTCTTTAATTAGCTTTAAACGTGCAGGTGCAAGTGCAATATTCACCTATGCCGCACTTGATGTTGCGAAAAATTTAGGGTAAACACGCCCTGTAAAAAGTTTTCCTACATAACAAACTTTTGGCAGCGCTCCAGTAGTGAAACAAAAAAAAACTACTTGACAAATTCTTTCAATCCCCTTATCATAGTATTGAAGCTATTATTTATCTTCAGTCTGTGCAGATTAAATGAGAAAAAAACTTAGCATATTTGGCGTCTCATGTTTAATTTTTCGCACTATGTGCACTGCATGTCTTTTTAAAACTTCTGTTTTTTTACCTATACAAGCTGAAACGCGCTTATAAGTCGTTTAAGACATCAAAAACGCCAATATCATAAGATAGATAGTGAATAACTAGCTACTCGGGGTTTCTTTTGCTTTTTTTCTGCTTAGTGAGTTTCTTAAACGTTTATGGCTAAGGTTAAGTTGCTTTAAAAAGCAGCTAAGTCGCATTTATTAAGCGTTTAGGATAAGAAAACGCCAACATTTCGACACAAAAGTAAATAACTAGCTACCTCGGGGCTTCTTTTGCTTTTTTTTAGGTTATGCGAGAAGTCTGCTTTCATTTTGACTAAAAGTTCAATCATTACTAATATTAATAAAAATTTAATAATAGTCCTTAACAATATATGAATTAACATGTTCGCAGCTTCGCATGATAGAGGAAATAGAAGAATATTCTCTTAGAGTAGGGACGCAAGAAATAAAGCTAAGTTCAGAGAAGCTTAGAGATCCTTACTGTATGTCGAACTTACTTTCTGATATCATAGAAGGAAAAAAAGAGTGGGCCGAACCAGATAAAAATGCTCAATTGGAGGTAATTGAGAGATTAATTAGAAATTTAGTTGATGCAAGGGCAAACCTTGATGCGCATAATAGAGATGGACGTACCCCTTTGTATGTTGCAATTTGTGAGGGTAATGCTGAAGTTGCAAAGCTACTGGTAAAGTATGGTGCAAATGTCAATGATAATTACGAACGCAATCTTACACCACTGCACATTGCCGTCGGACACAAACAACTAGAAATAGCGAAATTGCTGATAGAAAATGAAGCAAATGTTAACGCAAAAACCAACAATCATGGTAAAGATGATTTAACACCAATGCATCTGGCAGTTTTTGCAGATACGCCTGAATTTATAGAACTACTAGCTAACCATGATGCAATAATTAAAGAAAGAGAAAGCACCGAAGGACACACTCCTCTCCACTTTGCTGCTTTATATGGAAACAAAAGTATAATACGAGCTTTGGTTGATAAGGGGCAAAATATTGAAGATATAGATAATAATGGACGAACAGCCCTATTTTTGGCTACCAGGCAGTGCACCGAAGCAGAGAATGATAGCAGAGTAGAAGTTATCAAATATTTGGTAGACGAACTCAAAGCAGACATAACAAAAAGAGACAATAATAACAATACAGTACTTTTTCCTGCTGCTAATAATTGCCCTGGGAAAGTGGTAAAACTCATCATTGAGCAATATGTAGAAAACTTTGGCAGAAATAAGTTAAAGAGCTTTATCAACTATAAAAATAAAGCTGGAATGGATGCTTTGGATATTGCGCTTAATAGTGAAAATAGGAGAGTTATTGGAGTACTAAGATCATATGGAGCAGACATTGAAAATAAGATAAATGGTGAAAGCCGCCTACTTCGTGCAGTGAAAGAAGGTAATATAAAAAAGACAGAGCTTCTTTTAAAACAAGGAGCGAACATTAATACAAAAGATGAGAAGGGATTGACTCCTTTAGATCTTGCCAGGCAGAAAAGCAATCAAAGTATGACTCAATTCCTAAAAGAAAATGGGGCAAAAACAAGTTTAGAGATAAAAGTGCAATTAGCAGTATTAATTACGCTAACTGTTATGACCCTCGGTTTAGCACTAGTAGTATATTCTGTTATGAAGTGCATTAGAGAAAATGCTGCAAAAAAACCATGTGGCATTCTCAATGAAGTAAAGGGCAAAAGGGTGGGACCTTCAATTACGCAAGAAGTATAAGGTCAATTGTAGTGAAATCACATAATTGCTTCGTAGAGCTATGTCCTGTAATAATTACTATACCATTTTGCTCAGAACGTATTGAGATTAGGTTCAGCACTAATTCACAGGTTGCACTATCAAGATTACAAAATGGTTCATCTATCAGCCAAATGTTTGCGTTAGAGATTAAAAGACGAGCAAGTGCAACTCTTCTTTTCCAACCTGCAGAAAGTTCACCATATCTGATATTAAGTACAGGTTGTAACTGTAAACAACAAACCGCGGCCATAATTAATTCTTTAGTATCTCGTATTTCTGCCCAGAGTTCTATGTTTTCAGCAACAGTTAGGCTATTTTTGCAGGCATTTTTATGCCCTATATAGACCATAGAAGGTATATAAGACTTTGGGTCATCATATATGTCTTTTCCACAGTGCCTTATGTTGCCTGATACTGGTGGCAACAGTCCGGATAAGCTTCTGATTAGGCTGGTTTTACCACTACCATTTGGACCAGTGATTAAGATCTTAGATTTTGGCTTAGCTTGAAAACTGAGATTTTTAAATAATATTTTATTATTACGGGCGCAGGATAAATTTTCACATTCAAGCATTTACTGGACCTCCAAAGAGGACCTGGAGCCTAGATACTTCGATGTATGAACATCGCAACTTGTAGGTAGTTTGTGCAACAGACAGTAAGTGTTTGATACGTAAGCATTGTGGTTTGAGAACTCCTTTCACTAAGAGGGTGTCATCCCAGTGCTCCGACACTGGGGTCCAGGAATTCTGGTTGAACACTAGATTGGTAAGTATGGAAGTAATTAACCTAATGTTAAAACACAGCGTCAACTTTTCCGGATTCCAAATAGGAACAACGTGGAATGACACAAGAAATCTAATGTTTATAAAACCCATTTGCAAGCAAAGCTTGCTGGATCCCAGTGTCAAGCACTGGGATGACATCCTTGTGTCTGAGGCAGCACTGGCTGTAAAACTTAACATAATTCAAGGAGTTTAATATCAGAAAGTAGACTGTATAACGGATACATTATCTGCCTTTCCCTTTATACTTACCTTTAGTTGAAGCCTGAGCTTTTATAAATAGCTCCCAAAATCCTTTCTGTCCACCTTCTCTATGTATCAATTGTGCAAAACGCTGCATTAAACCATTACCCATCATAACCATCTTTGTCCATTTGCCTACTGGTTTTGCTATGTCAACTATTTCTGGATCTTCTTTGTAAACCTGTATATCTTTTTGCTTTTCGCGTAGCATTTCTTGATGTTTCATCAACTCTTTTTGCTTCTTTTCTCGATACAACTCATTATATTTCCTGTCTTCCTCCCACTCTTCTTCAAGGACTTTTTTAGGAAATATGACTTTCCGAACGTGGTTCTTGTATATATTTCTCAAAAAGAAAAATACTGCAACCGCAACAAGTAATGTTATGCTATATATTATGATCTGTGCAAATGGCATTTTTCGTATCCAGATTTATTGAAAATACCCTTATTATTATACCACAATTATAGAAATTCTGCAAACTTATGTGTGAGCAAAGGCAGCACAAGGCAACATTTCTCTATCTCGCAAGTTGTGTAAATATACGATAAATGAGCTTGTATACAGTAAAGTTTATTTCTATACTTCCTAAAAAACTCTGGTGACCAAACAAATATGAACTGCTACAAAACTCACACGTGCAACGAACTTAGGAAGAACGATGTAGAAAAGGAAGTTACCCTATCTGGGTGGTTATACCGCAGGCGTGACCACGGCAACCTGATCTTTGTTGATTTAAGAGACTTCTATGGAATTACTCAGCTGGTATTCAATAACGATAAAGATTTTTTTGATGAAATATCAAATTTAAAATCAGAAAGTGTAATTACTGTTACGGGCATAGTCAAAGCTAGAACTGAAGATACGGTAAACAGCTCTATTTCTACCGGAGAAATCGAGGTGATAGTCAACAATTTGCACGTTGAGTCGGAAGTTGAGTTCCACCTTGATGAAGAAATAGCAAAAGAAGAAAGGAGTATATTAGCAAGCATTACCGGCGAGCAAGAATACCCAGAAAACATGAGATTTAAATATCGGTTTCTTGACTTAAGGCGTGAAAAAGCCCGCAACAATATTATTTTGCGCTCACAAATCATTACAGAACTCCGCAAGCTCATGATAGAGCGAGGATTTTTAGAAATTCAAACTCCAATACTCACTGCTTCCTCTCCTGAAGGAGCACGCGACTACCTAGTGCCAAGCAGGCTGAATCCTGGCAGGTTCTATGCATTGCCACAAGCTCCACAGATTTTCAAACAGTTGCTCATGGTCTCAGGGTTTGATAAATATTTCCAAATTGCACCGTGTTTTCGTGATGAAGACGCAAGGGCTGATCGTTCTCCTGGGGAATTTTATCAGCTAGACCTTGAAATGTCTTTTGTAACTCAAGAGGACATATTTGATGTTATTGAATCTGCTTTATATAAAGTGTTCGCCAAATTTTCTCGCAAGTCTGTCGATAAAGATTTTCCGCGCATTACATACAAAGAAGCAATGCTCAAATATGGCTCTGATAAGCCAGATCTGCGTAATCCACTATTAATCAGCGATGTTACAGAAATTTTCCGTGATTCAGGGTTCAATATTTTCAAAAGCAATATTGAACGCGACATGGTAGTGAGAGCTATCCCTGCTCCCAAAACAGCAGAGGAACCACGCAGCTTCTTTGATAAAAAGATAGAACACGCACAGAAAGAATTTGGCGCTAAAGGTCTTGGATATATAACGTTCGATAAAGATGGCACTGCAAAAGGACCAATTGCTAAATTCCTTGATGACAATAGGTTAAATCGCATAAGGGAAATAACGAATATAGAGCCCGGGGATAGTGTGTTCTTTGCTTCTGATCAAGAAAATGAAGCAGCAACAATCGCAGGAAAAGTGCGCACTCTTTTAGGGTCAGAACTGGGTCTGATAGATGACAATATCTTCAAGTTCTGTTGGATTATTGATTTTCCATATTTCATATACGACGATAAAAGCATTGATTTCTTTCACAACCCATTCTCTATGCCTCATGGCGGCTTGAAAGACTTGGAGGAAAAAAATCCACTAGATATCCTCGCTTACCAATATGATCTTGTCTGTAATGGGGTAGAACTATCAAGCGGGGCAATCCGCAATAACAAACTAGATATTATGTACAAAGCTTTTGCCATTGCAGGTTATAGCAAGGAAGAAGTTGATACAAAATTTGGTGCACTTGTGCGTGCATTCAGATTCGGAGTGCCGCCTCACGGCGGAATAGCACCAGGGATTGATAGAATGGTGATGCTGCTTGCTGACGAGCCAAACATTCGCGAGGTAATCTGTTTTCCTATGAATCAGCAAGGTGAAGATGTTCTAATGGGTGCTCCTTCCAAGGTAGATAATAAGCATTTACGTGAATTGTCTTTGCAGGTCATTGACTAAGTACCCTAAACCATATTAAACTGAGAAGTCATGAATAATATCCAAAAAGCAATACTATCGAGCATAATCTGTAACATGATTATATGGTATGAGTTAACTCTATTTGGGGTTTTGACGCATGTAATAAGTGACGTTTTTTTTTCATCAGAAAGTGATTACATAAAAAAAATCAAGTTCCTTGGCAGTTTTGCAATTGGATTTGGATTTAGACCACTTGGTGCATTTATTTTCGGCTACATTGGAGATAAGTACGGCAGAAGAAAAATTTTGCTGACTTCCGTAATATTAGCTTCGATATCATCTACTGCAATTGCGGTGATACCAGGTTCTAAAGAGATAGGAATATTTTCTCCCATATTGCTTCTGCTGTGTAGAATAACGCAAGGAATGGCAGCAGGTGGAGAAACGAGTATCAATTCAGCCTTTTTAATAGAACATTCAAGCAATAAAAAAGATCTAGGGTTTTTAGGTAGCATGAAAGCTTTCAGCGGCGCGCTCGGTTCTATCACATGCTTTGTAATGATAGCTATTTGCAAAAAGCTTACAGGTGAAAATTATGAAATTTGGGGCTGGAGGCTGCTCTTCTATTTCTGCTCTGTTATGGGCGTAATAGGCTTTCTAACAAGATACATGATGGAAGAAAGCTTAGCATACAAAGCTCATGATCAAAATAAAAGCTTATCTAATTCTCCATTTTTGGAATTAATCAGAGACTATAAAAGGATATTTGTAATAGCAATTGGGCTTGGTATCGCCCAAAATGCAATTGTTTATTCAGCAATCATGTTTTACAACATATCTGTAAAAGAACTTATTCTCTCAGGCATCGATATTAAAAATGTAGTAAGGATTATAAGTGAGATCACATTCGGAACGTCCGCGGTACTGTTTGCAACGCTATCTGATAAAGTTGGAAGAAGAAATGTGATGATTCCTATATTGATAGCTTTAGCTTGCATCAGCTTACCGGGGCTCTTACTGTTATCTTATAATAGCCACTATATTATAACGCCCACTTATTTGCTAATAACCATACCAGTAAGTGCGTCTTTTGGAGTATATAATTCTCTTGTTTGTGAGTTGTTTCCAACAAAAGTTAGATGTACTGGTTTTAGCCTAGCACATAATATCTCTGCAGGAATTTTTGGTGGTCTCTCTCCCTCTATATGCATATGGCTGATAGAAAAAACCGAAACAAAACTTGCAGCAGGCATTTATCTTACTACCTGCGCATTAATTAGCCTGATATCTGTGCTTCAAATCAAAGCCAAAGATAAAAAAGTTGATTGGTGAAATTTTTCCTTTAATAGTAATTTCTCATATTTTAATCACACTTTAGAACTGTAAATGTAGTTTATTTAATTCAAGCAAAAACCAGTTTACCGTGAACAAATTTTGCTACCTAGCAACCAGAGTTAAAAAATATTGATTTCCTTCTCGTTTAGGTGCTAATTCTACCTTTGCAATATCTTCGGTATCTCTAATTAACCGTTCTAGTTTTTCCAGTCCAACCTCAGTGTTTGTGAGTTCTCTACCTCTAAATTTCATTGTGACTTTGATTTTGTGTCCATGTGTAAGAAAATCCCTTACGTGACGCAATTTTGTTTCATAGTCGTGATCGCCAATATTGGGACCTATCTTAATTTCTTTTATTGTTAACGTTTTTTGTTTCTTCTTTGCTTCACTTGCTTTCTTTTTTGCATCGTACTTTTGCTTGCTGTAATCCAGAATTTTGCATACTGGAGGAATTGAGTCAGGCGCAATTTCCACCAAATCTAAGCCGATATTCTGAGCAGATTCCAAAGCCTGCTTTATTGCCACAACCCCAACCATTTTACCATTTTGGTCAACTAAGCGTATCTCCTTAGCTGTAATGGATTCATTAATTCTATGTTTTTTGGTTTGCAAATTTTAACTCCCTTGACTAAGGTTAATACTTTTTAATAGCAATTCAGCAGCTTTTTCGTAGGAAGAAGACTCCTGTTTTTCTGACCCTAAATTTCTCACTGACACAGTTTTACTCGCAACTTCATTTTTGCCTATAATCCATAATATAGGAATCTTGTTTGAACTATGCAAGCGTATCTTATAACTAATTTTCTCATTGGTTAAATCGGTTTTAACTCTAACACCTTGTTTTTTTAAAGTGTTGTAGATTTCTATAGCATAATCGTCAGCTTCGCTTGTAACGGTTAGAATGGCAAGTTGCGTTGGAGCGAGCCACAGTGGAAATTTTCCTGCATAATGCTCTATTAAAATTCCAATAAAACGTTCAAAAGTTCCAAGAATTGCCCTGTGTAGCATAACAGGGTGGTGCTTTTGCCCGTCTGCTCCTATATAGAAAGCCTCCAGACGCTTTGGTAAAATGAAGTCGACTTGCAACGTTCCACATTGCCAATTTCTACCTATTGCATCTTTCAAAACGAACTCTAACTTTGGGCCATAAAATGCACCTTCACCAGGGTTGAGTTCATAGCTTAAACCTGCTTCTCTGACAGCTTCAAGCAGCGCTTTTTCAGCTCTATCCCACACTTTATCATCTCCTGCTCTAACATTTGGACGGTCTGAAAATTTCACGGAGATTTCATTGAACCCAAGCTCTGAATATACTTCCTTTAAAAGGTCGCAAAATTTTACAGTCTCAGAATTAATCTGCTCTTCCATGCAAAAAATGTGCGCATCATCCTGCGTAAAACCACGCACTCTCATCAGTCCATGTAATGAACCTGAACTTTCGTTTCTATGGCATGTGCCAAATTCTGCCATACGTATCGGTAAGTTGCGGTAGCTTCTGGTGTGAGAGTTAAAAATCTGCACATGACAAGGGCAATTCATGGGTTTTATTGCTAGCTTTTTACTTTCAGATTCATCAACGATAAACATGTTTTCACGAAACTTATCCCAGTGCCCTGATTTTTCCCACAACTCCTTGCTTACTAAAATAGGAGTTTTTACCTCAGTATAGCCATTGTTTATTAATTTTTTCCTTATATAAGACTCAAGAACGTTATATAAAGTATATCCCTGTTCATGCCAAAAAACCTGTCCAATAGCCTCCTCTTGGATGTGAAACAAGTCCATATCCTTAGCAATCTTGCGGTGGTCGCGTTTTTCCGCCTCCTCCAAACGCTTAAGATAAGCGTTTAATTCATCCTTATTTCGCCACGCGGTGCCATATATTCGCTGTAGCATTGGACCCTTAACATCACCACGCCAGTATGCTCCTGCAACTTTCATAAGTTTAAACGCTTTGACTCTACCTGTTGATGGCGAGTGCGGACCACGGCACAAGTCAACAAAATCGCCTTGTCTATAAACAGTTAGATTTTCACTCTCCGGTATGGAGGAGATAATATCAACCTTATATTTTTCACCTATACTGCTAAAAAAATCTATTGCTTGCTTACGCGTCCAAACTTCTCGAACAAATCTGTGATTGCTTTTTATGATCTCTTTCATTTTCTTTTCTATTGCAACAAGATCATCCGTGGTAAAGGTACGATCTGTAGCAAAATCATAGTAGAAGCCGTCCTGAATTGTTGGACCGATGGTAATCTGAGTGTTAGGAAAGAGCTCTTTCACTGCCTGAGCCATTATATGAGCAGCATCATGCCTTATTATATCCAAACCCATTTCGTCACTAAGTTGTATCACCTCTATTTCTGTGTCAGATTCAATCTCACGTGAGAGATCATATAACTCACCATTTACCTTTAGGGCAACGGCTTCTTTTAAAACGTCTGGTTGTAGTATGTCAAAACCAGTAACTCTGCCGCTGTATTCTTCTACTTTCTGTTCAGCTGAAAAAGTAATTCTAATCATAAATATACCTATTGGTAGGACATTGGAACAACAGAGGCTCTGCACATAAGCTAACAATAATTTTTATATAAATCAAAATACCCCTAAGCTGCATTATACTTGTTAGGCAGAAGTGAACGGCAACATGTCTAATACAAAATCTAAGTTTCACTCTGCTCTTGCTTATCCTTTCCATCGGCATTACTACCTTGAGTAAAATTTATGCTCCTCCTATATCTTTTAATAACAAAATTCTGTTTTATCAACCAACATTTTATGCATAATTGCAGCTAATTTCTGGGCTACTGCAACAACTGCCTTCTTTACAACTAGGAATAGTCAGTTTGAGGAGCAGAAGTAAGTTTTGACGCAAAATCGGAAAGAGGTTATGCAAGAGATTTATTGCTATGATCCTCATTGTCATATAGATTATACTAATAGATTAAACTAAAGGAAGGTTATGAATAAAGAGATAATAATAAAGCATTTGAATAAATTATTAACTGGTGAGTTGACTTCTATACGCCAGTATTTTTTGCATTCTACAATTCTCAAAGATAGTGGGATCAATAAACTTGCAGAAAAAATGAAAGACGAGCTTGACGAGGAACTTGAACATGCAAATAAGCTAGCAGAAAGAGTTTTATTGCTTAAAGGTGTACCAAACTTTCAAGATACAAATGAGATTTCAAAGTATGACGGGAAGTTCACAAAAGATACAATACGAAAAATCTTGGAAGATGATTTAAAATTAGAAGAAGAAGGTTTAAAAGACTATAGGGAAGCAATTTCTGTTGCTGAAAAAGAGAGAGATTTTGTTAGTGTAACCTTATTGGAGGAATTATTGAAAAATGAGGAAGAGCACTACCATTGGATCGAAGAGCAAATTGATCTTATTGAACTTATAGGTGTTGAAAATTACCTAAAAAACACAAATGTAAGGTGTCAAAAAAAACAATATTTATTTTAATTATACCTTGCTTACTTCTTTTTTTATTAGGGTTGTGGCAATTATTTAGATTAAACTGGAAGAACAATATCATCAAAAATATGAATCTTCCAGTTGTCTATCTGTTGCCCGATGATGATCTTGCAAAATTTAACTACAGACACGTCAAGATTGATGGGATCTTAAGTGACATAGAGCTGTACGTTTTTGCAGGGCAACACGGCTATCATGTGCTGTCTCCTGTGCTGCTCACTACTGGACATTACATGCTAGTGAACAAAGGAATAGTCAGAGAAAAAAAGGGGAAAAAAGCAAAAATTGAGAAAATAGCTGCGAGTGGAGTTTTATATTGCGATAGCAGTAAAAGCAAAAGTTGGTTAATCAAAAATGATACTGCTTTGAACACGTGGTTTACTCTAAGTACAGAAGAAATTTCCAATGAACTTGGTATCAAGCTAGAGCAGTGTATGTTGTGGCAGAAAGGTTTCAGCAATAAATTAACTATACAGCCGATGAAACACTTGGAATATGCGATAACTTGGTTTGCACTTTCCTTGATTTGGTGTGCAGTTTATTATAAACAAAAAAATGCCACTCAAGTGTCTGACATCAACAGTTACGAGTTGGGACACAAAGAGAACTGAAGAAATAATCATTCATCTATATCGCTGCTAATATCCTTTATCATACTATAATTACCTTTCCTAAATCTACTTTTTAAGGACTCAACTCCGCTTTCGCTAATACCACTTAGGCTCAGTGCTGCTCCACCAAGCTGCAACCCAATCTCAGATGTCTCCGGAATAATTTTACTAGCCCCTAGATCTTTGTAGGCTTCTACATTACTCAGATCTGGTAGGCGTATTATAATATTTACATGTGGAAAATTTGTTGCAACTAGAGAAACAATCTTCTTTACAGTAACTTCGTTCTTTATTGAAATTACGAGAGCTTGGGCTCTTTCTATTCCTACTGATTTTAAAATTTCATATCTCGTAGCATCTCCAAGATATATAGGAAAGCTGTCACTTTTCCCTTCTTTGACTATCTTTGATTGAATGTCTACAACAACGTAACTTAGATGCTCTGCGGTAAGCATTTTTGTTACCATATATCCTACCCTGCCGAATCCAGCAACTACTACATGGTTATAGAGATCTTGTGTGTCTGTCTCAATTGCTTCATCGTCCAATATTACTTTCTCAGTGCTAAATGAATTTGCTATCCACTCTCCAAGTCCCGATAGAAGAGGAGTGAAAGCCATAGTTACCGTAGTTACCATCATAAGCACTTGAGCGATTTCACTTGGTAGTACATCTAACTCATCTGCTAAGCGAAACAGGATAAATGCAAATTCACCACCCTGTGCAAGCAACAATCCAGCTTGTATGGCAGGTGCACTCTTAAATCCAAAAAATCTACACAATACGTATATGATAGATGTTTTTAAAACAATAAGGATGATCGACAATAAAGTAATTAGCGGCAATTTGTTGAGTAAAAGGTCAATATCGATAGACATACCGACAGTCATGAAAAACAAGCCGAGAAATAAATCTTTAAATGGCAACACTGCGTGTTCCACCGAGTGCCTATGTTCTGTTTCTGCAACTAATAACCCAGCAACGAATGCGCCCAGTGCCATTGATAAACGAAATTGCTCGGTAATAAATGCTGCTCCTAGTATTATTAAGAGTGTTGTTGATACAAAGACCTCGTTACTTTCCATTTTAGCAATAACCGAAAATAAGGGTCTGAGTAATAACCTACCAGTTATAAATATCAACACTAATGCGATAGCCGCTTGTACTAATGAACCTGCCAGTGAGCTTATCAGACTATTTGTAGAATTATCAGTAAGTAAGGGTACTAATACTATTAGTGGTACCACTGCAAAATCTTGCATTAGTAGCACTGCTATTGACAACCTACCAACTTGACTTGCTTGGGAGCCTTTTTCCTGCAGAACCTGTAACACTATTGCCGTTGAGGACAATGCAAGCCCACCGCCGATAACTGCTGCCATGTTAGTGTTCACTCCAAAAGCAAGAGCAATGCACCATATCGCTACCATGGTAACTATAACTTGAAGGGAACCAAATCCAAATACATGAATACGCATGGCAATAAGGCGTTCAAAGGTCAACTCAAGACCTATAATGAATAATAGAAAAACTACGCCGAATTCTGCAAAATTATCCATTGCATCAGCTGAATGTATCAGATTAAATCCATGAGAACCAATCAACGCGCCTGCAACGAAGTAACCGAGCACTGGGCTGATATTCATTTTCCAAAACGCTATGACTATAAACACAGCAGCGGAAAGTAGAATTATAATATCAAACAAATACTGAGAGCTGCTGTGCATGATATTTAACCTATAGGATCAGACCATTTAATTGAGCAACCAATACTTGACTTTTGGTCAGCCGGAGGATTACCAGTTTCTGCAACAAATTTCATAGCTTGAAATAAATCACTACTTCCTGTTTTATAGTTTTGAACCTTTTCTTTTTTTGCATCGTTAAAACGTCCACGATAACGGAGTTTTAAATTAGCATTAAAACCAAAAAAGTCAGGAGTACAAACAGCACCATACTCTTTAGCTACTTCTTGTGTACTGTCAATCAGATATGGAAATGTAAAATTATTTTCCTTGGCAAAATTAATCATATTTTCAAAGGAGTCTTCTGGATATTCATTTACATCATTTGGCATTATCGCAACAGTACTTACCTGATAATCTTTTTTTAACAAATCAACATCGCTCACTAGATTGCTAATAATTGATCGAACGTAAGGGCAGTGATTGCATACAAACATTACAATAAGACCGTTTTTCCCATGACAGTCACTTAATATATAGTGTTTGCTATCCACCCCCAAAAGATTGAAATCCTTTGCAGTAAAGTCAAAATCTACCTTAGGAGTATTCAGTGCAACCATAGCTTACAGAGAATTGTATATCACACACAACGTATAATATTATTGCTTAAATGTCAAATGGTTCTTGTGTATACTGTTTGCATATCTTTTTTTGACATTACGGTTATAGGACTTATGTTCATCACCTTCGAAGGAATAGATGGCTCCGGTAAAACAACGCAGTCTGAGTTACTTGCGAATCATTTTAAGCAAATTCGTGGCGAAAATCATGTGATATTGACTCGAGAGCCAGGTGGTACTGATTTTGCAGAAAAGGTAAGAAGGGTATTACTTAAGGACAATATTGATCCCATCTCTGAACTTTTGCTGCTCACCTCAATGAGATATGAACATATGGAAAAATTAATATTACCAGCTCTAGAAGAAGGAAAGATAGTGATTTGCGATCGGTTTATTGATTCAACTATTGCATACCAAGGGTATGGGCTTGGAGTTGACTTAGGGCTAATAGGGAACCTGCATAGGTTAGTAAAAATTAGACGTCCGTATATCACATTTATCCTAGATATTGATGTTCAAGTTGGGCTAAGCAGAGCAAAGGACAAAAACAAATACGAAGAGATGGACATTAATTTTTATAATAAAGTTCGAAAAGGATTTCAAGAAATAGCGCTAAAAGAACCCGATAGGTGCAATGTTATCACTGAAATTGAAACTAAGGATGATAATCGAGTGCATAGTGAAATTATCAATAGAATTGCTAGCACTATACAATAGAGCTGGTTTTGCTAGCAAAATGAAAAGTAAGGCCAACTTCAATACCGCGTGTAGAAAATGATCCATTGCAACTGAAGTTACTTTCGCTAATTGGCGATGGGGTGACAACCTCAGAAATTGTCGTTGCGCCAAAATATCTATATCCTATTCTCATACTCACATATTTATGTATGTGGTAATCAATACCAGCTTTTAATTGATATGCAAGCCATATTGATGACTCGTCAAGTACTTTCATGTTTGTTGCACCAATCCCAGTCCCAACGTAAAGAGAAGAAGAAAAACGATCACTTCTCCAGTGATAATAAACGTTTGCTATTAAAGATTCGCTTTTGATTTTCTTTACAGGTCCTGTTTTCCATGAAGTTCTTTCGTTAAATTCAAAACCACGATTATTTGCTGTCATAACGGAATATATTCCTTCTAATTCAACTCTGTAGCTGTTTATCGAATAGCCAAATGCCATATTTGCAGCAGAAAGTGGACTATATTTTGGTTGCAGTTCATTCAGCTGATCTGATCTTTTTAGATTCTTCCTATTTACACTCTTATTATTATCATCCTGAAAGTTGAAATGCATTGTGAAACTAGGCTTTTCAAGTTGTTGTAGCTTCAATCTAGCTATGCTACCAATACCATAATATCCACCACTAAGGTAAAATCCTCCTGTTCCATTTGCAAAAGATTGCTGTGATAACAATAAAACAAGGACTGTTATCACTAATGTTTTTTTATTAATCATTACCATTCCACTATTAAAGTTATGTCAATTCTCGCTGTTAGCTAGACAAATAAGGGACTTGCAGGCTTGCCCAAAGCTGCGGCTGTAGGCAATAAAGCAAATTGTTTTTTTATTTCTGAGAATTGCTTTAGTATAACACTAATTAGTTGAAAATTATTTAATGCAACCCTCACTGGAAGGGCATCATGAAAGTAGCACATTTCTTATACCAATTCCCATTACATAGGACAATAACGAGGGAAAGGCCCATACTGAAGCAAGTAGCATAGCGTGGTAAAGTGGCATCATTGTTTATTCGCTTTCTGTGTAACGGGAATTGGTATTATCATCCAAGTAGCTTCTCCTCCCGTCATCCCAGCGCCTCCTTCCTTGTCATCCCAGTAGCCCCTTTCTTGTTATCACTGCCATTAAGTTAAGGAAAGAGGAGTTAAGATCAGACAAAAAATTTGAAGTGATTGGGTAATTATGATGAATTTTTAGGCAAATAAAATCCAAGAGATTTGAAAAAATTGTAAGTTAAAAACGTGATATAAAAGAGACAAGAGAGAAAGATAACTCTACTCACTATAGGAATAGAGTTATCATGGGCGTGTGCGACCGGGAAAAAATTGGTATTACAACCGTTGTTATCAAGGTACACTAGCCCTATCTCTCGATACGTTTGAATAGTTGTTTGGGACATATATATGCACCCGTTTACAATCTTAAATTAACTAAAACTATCGAGGTTTATTATGGTTACATCTTATCAAAATTTTATTGGCATTGACATCGGAAAATTTAAAAATGTCGTTGCAATTCACAAACAGAAGAATGTATGGTCCCAGGGTGTGATGGTATGATAAAATATGAGAAAAAGATACCATCGAAGGAGGAGTTATGGGACAAATATTACATGGGTGCGCCAGAACAACAGAGACAATTCGTAGAGCAATACAAAATAGTAAAGAGAGCATAGCAAAACTTTCTAAGTGCTATAACCTCAATCCGAAAACTATCGTTAAGTGGAGAAAACGCTTATTTACCAAAGATGCTGATATGGGTCCAAAGCATCCAAGATCAACTATCTTAACTCTGGAAGAGGAAGCTGTAATCGTTGCATTTCGCAAGCACACGCTACTACCATTAGATGATTGCCTTTATGCCTTGCAGTCTACAATTCCACACCTAACACGCTCTAGTCTACATCGTTGTTTACAAAGGCATAGCATTAGCAGACTACCAGATGTCGATGGTGAAGTTAAACCAAAAAAGAAATTCAAACAATATCCTATAGGCTATTTCCATATTGATATCGCAGAAGTCAGAACAGAGGAAGGAAAGTTGTATCTATTTGTTGCAATAAATAGAACATCGAAATTCACCTATGTTGAGTTGCACAATACTGCTACAAAACCCATAGCTGCTGAGTTTTTGCGTAATTTGGTTAAAACTTTACCGTATAAAATCCACACTGTTTTGACAGATAATGGCATACAATTTACCAACCAGAAGCGCCATAAGCACGCTTTTCAACACATATTTGATAGAGTATGCGAAGAAAACGGCATTGAACATCGTTTGACAAAAGTTAGCCATCCTTGGACAAATGGCCAAGTTGAGCGTATGAACAAAACTTTAAAAAATGCTACTGTTAAAAAATACTACTACCGATCACATCAGCAACTCACAAATCATCTTTATGATTTTGTCATGGCTTACAATTATGCAAAGAGACTCAAAACTCTTAACGGTCTTACTCCTTTTGAATTTATATGTTTACAGTGCTCCTGAACTATTTATACTAAATCCATACCATCACACCCTGGGACCATACAGACTTAAAGAAGCAATTAATTTAAATGTTTAAAAACTTACACAGCAGTAACTGCAATGAATATTGTGAATAAGTACGTTCACACAGACTTAAAGCACATATTCATTGGCTTAAGCAGAAATTGCTGTGGTAGCTGTTTGATATAAAATTCTATTTCTATGACAAAAATGGGTTTTTATTGCCCATATAATTTGCAAAATTACACAAATAAAAAAATTTTTAAAAAACATAGTTGATAACAATTGTAGACTGTCTGGGACAAAAGACGTAGCACCCAACTTTTCTTAACTTAATGGCAGTGATGACAGGAGAAGGGGTGCTGGGGTGACAAGAAGAGGGTAACAACAGAACTTACTTAGGTATGAAATTACTCGCGTAAGATTTTGGACGTCTCTTAATATCTTTCGGCATTTCAATTATATATTTAGCATTGCGTCTTTTTGCGTAGAATACCGCTTTTTCAAGGGAGTCAAACTTTAATACAATCTGTTTTTTGGGGTTTTTTGAGCCAATCCATCCCATCAGAGGTTCAATATAGTAAGGATCAGGTTCAGTTCTTAGGTGCCAAAAGTGAGTATTACCTAAGCCTGATTGTGTTGCAGTTCTTGTTGGTTTGTAAATCTTAAAAACTACTCTATCATCAACGCTCATGGCTTTTGCTAAATAAACTAAAATATATACCTAAATAAATCCCTGTACAAACAATTAACGTGGGCTTCTTTTCTCTTTATAATGGAACAATATAGTTTTTACAAATTCAAAAATCAGTGTTAAATAAAGGTATAAACACAAAAAGAAAAAAAATGATTGAACTTAAAGGTCCAGAAATTTGTGCGAGTGGAAATAAGAAAAATTTAATTGTTTGTTTACACGGCTGGGGATCAAGCGGTGATAACTTTGTTCATCTTGCTAAAGTTATGGGCAAATCTTTACCTGATTCATGTTTTATAGCACCAAGTGCTCCATTTGAAAGGGAAATAGGTGATGGTTATCAATGGTTCAGCTTAGAGGATCGCAGTGAAGAGGCGCTATATAATGGAGTAAAGAGTGCTGTATCGATAGTAAATCATTTTATTGATACGAAGTTAAAAGAGCTTAGCTTAAATGATGCACAGCTTTCTTTGATTGGGTTTTCCCAAGGGGCAATGCTTGCAATACACACAGCTCTTACCCGCTCTCAATCTTGTGCATCGGTTGTTGCATATTCTGGTAGGTTTCTTTCGCCTTCAAAAGTTGCGCCAGAGATCAAATCAAAGCCCAACATGTGCATTATCCACGGTGATGCTGATGATGTAGTACCTTTTTCTTCTCTTGACTTGACAGTTAAAGCTCTGAAGGAAAATGGAATAAACGTTGAGGGGCACCCAATTCACGCATTGGGCCACATTATCAATGAAGAAGGAATAAGATTGGGTGTAGAGTTTATTAAGAAAAATTTCAAAAACTAATTTTCATGCACTTGTTTTGCTTCGGTTATGGATATGTAGCTAGGTTTCTATCGAAAAAGTTGCTGAATTTAGGTTGGAAAGTTAGCGGCACTTCAAGAAATCAAGATGTACGAAGTGTTAGCCTCTTTAATTACAATGAAGTGAGCAAAGATACATTTCAAGACGTAACACATATTTTAATTTCCATCCCGCCAGATGGTGATGATGTGCTGGAGAGGTATGGCCATTACTTTCAAAATGTCAAATGGTTTGGTTATCTGTCTGCAACTAGTGTCTATGGCGACCACGCTGGTAATTGGGTTACAGAAGAATCTGAAACAAAACCTGCAGAACACAGAGGAGAAAGTCGCCTTAGATCTGAAAAGAAATGGCTAAATAGCAATTTACCTGTTCATGTTTTTCGTTTGGCCGGAATATACGGTCCCGGTAGAAACGTATTGGTTGATTTGCAACTCAGTAAAGCAAGAAATGTACGAAAAGAAGGGCATTTTTTTTCTCGTATTCATGTTGAAGATATATCGAATATTCTATTTTCTTCCATGCAAAGCATAAAACCCGGTGAAATATACAATTGTGCGGACGACTTACCCGCTACACAATCTGAAGTGGTAGCATACGCGGCAAAACTTCTGAATATTAGTGCTCCAGAGCCAGTGGAGGTTTCTTCCTTGCCTAACTGTGCGCAGAGTTTTTATTTAGGATCAAAAAAAGTAAGCAATGTTAAAGTTAAAAGAGATCTTGGCATCTCTCTAGTTTACCCTAACTATAAGGTAGGGTTGGAAAGCTTATACGCTGAAGAGTTGAAGTCACATATTTAATATCTATTCAGAGGCATGGTGAATATTGAAGCAAAAGTGGTGTCATGTAAATAGCTGATACATGGTTGTACGAATATCGCAATTTGAGCCTACCAGGAGGATGTCATCCCAGTGCCCAGACACTGGGATCCAGCAAAACTGATCATAAACAAGAGCACTATACAGCATTTTCAATGAGACTACCAAAAACTGGATGCCAGTGTCAAGCACTGGCATGACAGGAAAAGGAGCTACTTGGATGACATCTTTTAAAAAAAGGCAGAGACGATAGATTTTGATGGGGATATAGTTGAGGGAAAGAGGTAGAGATCTAGATCTCTACCTCTGGTTATACTATGCAATTCCAAGTTTGCCTTTAAATGTAGCTACATTAGCAGGTATGCTTAAGTAATTTAATACTGTGCCTACAGCACCATTTTCAGCTTTTTTAGCCGCTTCTTCAGCTCCAACCTTAGCTGCTTCTTGAGCACCTTCAGCTTTTGTTACAGCTCCACTTATTTCCTCATTCTTATGCATTTGCTGATATGAAGAATAAGCTGCTGCGGTAAAGTATACAGCGGCAACGAATAAAGCTACAATTCCAAAAGGGTTAGCAACAGATGCTAAAAATGCAGGTCCAGCAATTGCACCAGTAGCAATGAATATTGTTGTTATTGCTGTTGCTAAAGATGCAACTGCAACTGTACCTTCGATACCCACTTTTGTGATATGTGCAGTGTTTTTCCACGCCCATATGCTTGGTGTGTTTTGATTTTTTTCATCGTTTGGCATAATAACCTCTTAAAATATGAATAATAAAAAATTAAGTATATATTAATAACACATGTTAGTCAAGTCTTTTTTTATAATAATTTAATAAAATAAGTATATTCTGAGTTACTTCCTAAATTGCTACTAATCATGTACAATTGATATATGATACATGGTTGGCTGAATCTCGACAAAACAATAGGGATTAGTTCTGCACAAGCTGTAGCCCAAGTTAAAAAGGTTTTTGGAATTAAAAAAGCTGGTCATTTGGGAACACTTGACCCCTTGGCTTCTGGTGTGTTGCCAATTGCCCTTGGCGAGGCAACAAAAACTATACCGTACTTATCTTGTGATTCAAAGGCATACAATTTCACAATAAAATGGGGAGAACAAAAAACCACAGACGACTTAGATGGTGATACTATTAAAGCTAGCAACATAAAACCTGAGTATAACCAAATAAACTGCGCGATCAAGAACTTTGTTGGTGAGATAGCACAAACTCCTCCTCAATTCTCAGCAATAAAAATCAATGGGACAAGGGCATACAGATTAGCAAGAAGTGGGCAAAAAGCGAATATAAAGCCCCGCTTAGTGCGAATATATGAACTTAAATTGATCTCTGCTAATACCATAAACAACAGTGCTGATTTTTCTATGCTGTGCGGTAGTGGCGTGTATGTGAGGTCAATTGCGAGAGATCTTGGAATTGCATTAAATTGCTTTGGACATATTACACGATTAAGAAGAACCATGGTAGGCAGTTTTAGAGAAACCGAATCAGTGACAATTGAACTGCTTACAAAAAAAGATAAAATTATCCCCATTGCATCAGCTTTAAAATCAATGTTCAAGGTTGAAATTTCCGCAGAGGAAGCGGAGAAAATTAGAAAAGGTCAGGAAATCGTATTAAATAACTTGCGTAATTTAAAGAATTATGATATTTTCTGTACGATAGTGGGTAATGTACCCGTTGCAATCTGCAGTTTTACTTATGGTTGTGTAAAACCTATTCGTGTTTTTAATGTTTGAAATGAGGTTTAGATGTCAATAACATCAGAAAAGAAAAAGAATTTAATAAATGTATATGCAATTAAAGAAAATGACACAGGTTCATCTTTTGTACAATGTGCTATTTTAACCGAAAGGATCAGTAACTTAACTGAGCACTTTAAAGTGCACAAGCATGACCATCACTCTAAGCGTGGTTTACTTATATTAATAGGTAGAAGACGCAAGCACTTAAATTATATAAAGCGTAAGTTTGGTAATGAAGCCTATCAGGGGTTAATAGAGAAGTTAGGCATTAGAAAATAATCGAGGAATTTTGTATGTTTGAAATTATAAAAAAATCTATAGACTGGGGTGGTCGTACCTTATCCTTAGAAACTGGAAAAATAGCACGTCAAGCTGATGGTTCAGTGGTTGTAAATTATGGGGATACTTCCATTTTAGTAACTGTTGTACGTAAAAAGAAGGAGGAAAATGTTGATTTCCTGCCTCTAAATGTACAATTTATTGCAAAAAGCTATGCCATGGGCAAGATCCCCGGTGGCTTTTTTAAAAGAGAAGGCAAACCATCTGATAGGGAAACTCTAATTTCAAGGGTAATAGATAGGAGCATAAGACCTCTATTCCCAGAAGGTTTTCACAATGAAGTCAGCGTGGTGTGCAATTTATTAACTTATGATACGGTCAACCCTCCTGAAGTGCCAGCATTGATTGGTACTGTTGCAGCCCTTGCAATTTCTGGTGTTCCTTTTTACTCTACCATAGCTGGAGCTTTGGTTGGTTGTGATGAAAATAACAACTATGTACTCAACCCTTCTGTTCAAGAGATGAAAACAAGCAGCTTAGATCTGTTTTTATCTGGTGACGAGCATTCAATTTTGATGGTTGAATCAGAGGTAAAGGAGATTTCTGAAGAAAATGTTCTAAGCGCAATAAAATTTGGTCATGAACACCTTCAACCCGTCATTAAGCTTATAAAAGAGTTTGCTGGCACAATTGGCAAGAAACCTGAGAGCTTTGCTCCTATTGATATGTCAGACATAATGCAGGATCTTGAAAAGTACAGTAAAGATTTTGAAAATGCGTACTCACAAACAGTAAAACAGCAGCGAGCTCAAACTTTAGAAGCGCTCAGAGGTGATATATTAAACACTCTTAAGGAAGCTGGAAAAGATGAGAAATTAATTACATATGCAATAAAAAGCTTTGAAAGATCCTTAGTGCGCGAGATAATTAAAAAGAAAGGTATGAGGATAGACGGCCGTAAGCACGATGAAATACGTCAGATAGAGGTTGAAGTTGACATTTTATCTAGAACCCATGGTTCTGCACTATTTACAAGGGGCAGTACTCAGGCACTGGTTGTTACTGCTCTTGGTACTACTCAAGACGAGCAAATTGTAGATGACATTGAAGGCGACAGACGTGAGCATTTCATGTTGCATTACAATTTTCCTTCATTTGCTGTTGGAGAAGCTTCTGCTATACGTGCACCAGGAAGAAGAGAAATAGGTCATGGTAAACTTGCTTGGAAAGCAATTCATCCTGTTTTACCCGATAAATCTGAATTTCCTTACACAATAAGAGTAGTATCCGAAATTATGGAATCAGATGGTTCTTCTTCTATGGCAACAGTTTGCGGAACTTCCCTTGCCTTAATGGATACAGGCGTGCCGATAAGGGCTCCCGTTGCTGGAATTGCTATGGGCCTCATCAAAGATAAAGATGAGTATACAATACTTTCCGATATCCTGGGTGATGAAGATTATCTTGGCGATATGGACTTCAAAGTAGCAGGAACTAGTGAAGGAATTACAGCACTGCAAATGGATATGAAAATTTCTGGTATAAGTTTTGAAATTGTTGAAAAATCTTTAGAACAAGCAAAAGCTGGAAGGTTGCATATCTTAGAAAAAATGAATGCGGTGATTTCAGAACATAGCGATGACGTGAAAAGTCATGCACCAAGAATGGTATCATTTTACATAGATAAAGATAAAATTTCTGCAGCTATTGGTGCTAAAGGAAAAAATATACGCAGTGTGTGTGAAAGAAGTAATGCAAAAATTGAGATAGGGGATGACGGCAAAGTTTCTGTGTTTGCCATGAGTAGCACTGAAGCTGAAATTGCAAAAAATATGTTGATTGATTCAATAACAGAACTAGAGCAAGGTGCAATAGTTGATGCCAAAGTTATCAAAATAGATAAGTCTATTGTAGAGCTTGAACTTCTCAATGGAAGAAAAGGAAAAATGCACATAAGTGAAGTGGCTAATCAGCATATAGAGTCTATTGAGGATATCCTTAAACAGGGCGATATTTTCAAAGCGCTGGTAATTGATTTTGAAAAAGGTGGATGCCCAAAATTGTCAAGGCGTCGCGTTGATCAAGAAACAGGCGAATTTTTTGAAGGCGAGCTCTATAATGAAGAAAAGAAAGATGGTTCAAGTGATAGGGATTATTATAGTAGTTCATTCAATAGAAAACCTGGGCATCGTAAGAGACCTACTCGCCCTCGTTCTGGCTTCAGTAACAAGAGTAACAGACCACAATTTGGTAGTGATGATTCATCATCGAGCTTTTATTGAGCTTGTATTACCTCCTTCATCCTAGTACCCAGGTACTAGGATGATATCGGTTGTTGATTTGTCTCTCAACTAGAGGTTCAGGCAAGCTATAGCAACGGGTTTTTGAGATCGTTCACAGCTTTCTTCATATTTGCAGCTCTAAATATTGCTGACCCAGCGACCAAGGTATCTGCACCTGCTTTTATTATATCGGCTGCGTTTAGGGTGCTCACTCCACCATCCACTGAAATTTGCGTTTTAAGGTTACGCTCTTGTATCATTTTCTTCACAACAGATATCTTGTGTAGCTGCGAATGGATAAACTTCTGTCCCCCAAATCCAGGGTTGACTGTCATAATCAGCACAATATCTAATTCATGTATTATATACTCAAGCACACTCGGAGAAGTTGAAGGAACGATCGAAACTCCAACTTGAATTGTTTTTTTTGTATCGTTTACGTTTTTGTATGACTTTATCTTCTTAGCCAGTCTCTCAAGGTGTACCTCTGCTTCTGCGTGTATAGTAATAATATCAGCGCCAGCATTTATAAAGCTTTCAATATGGTCACCAGGAGATTTAATCATTAAGTGTACATCAAAAGGAAGATTGCTATATTTACGTATTGCAGAAACAACACCCGGACCAATTGTAATATTCGGAACGAAGTTTCCATCCATAACGTCTATGTGTATATAATCTACACCTAAATCGCTAATTTTTCTTACTTCTTCCCCTAATTTTGCAAAGTCTGCTGAAAGTATAGAAGGTGCAATTTTAATACCCATGGGCTGTCTTCTTATTAAAAAACAAAAATAACTTATTTTTTAAATTCTGTCACCTTGACCATAAAACACAGAAAAAGTTGCATCCATGCTGGAATGATAAGGTCTGTAAGAATTACTATAAACATCGTATTTACATGAAATACCTTGACTTCATGCGCGTTAAGAAGCATTTTATATACGTTGGTGCCCGTAGCTCAGCTGGATAGAGCAACAGCCTTCTAAGCTGTGGGTCGTAGGTTCGAATCCTACCGGGCACACCACACATGTGTTTTTACTTTGTCATGTAACTTCCAAACGTTTCTCCTGAAAATTTCTTACCATAAATTGGGTATGTATCTGTTCAGCGGAATGGTAAAATGAGATAGACAAGATGCTCTAAAAAAAGTAATCATATAGTAAAAGTGAGTTTACAACAAATGGTGTCATTCCAGCGCGTGACGCTGGAATCTGGAAATTTTATTAGGTTAGTGAGCATAAAAGTTATGTTAAGACGCACCATTTTTATGGAAAACTGGATCCCAGCAACGAACAGACAAAGTCTGTTAAACCCTGAAAGAAACTCCACTACTTCTGTTTTTAGCAGTCTTGAAGTATAATTTTGTGGAAGCGCTTTTGCAGTTATAACCGACCAGCACAATGGTGCCTTAAGTGCCCGTATACAAGCATGGTTTTGGAAGGAACGGTTAAACCATTGATGGAGTCCTTGTAGACTACCTCGTTTAGAAGATTGTATAATCTAACCGCTCCAAGCTAAAGTGCTTCTACATTATAAATTATATAGGGGGAACTTGATATGGCAAAAATAAAAAGTGAATTAGAAGTAATGAATCCTGATGCAGCGGGAATAGATGTCGGTTCATCTGTACATTATGTATGTGTACCAGAAGGAAAAGATGAACAACGCATTCAGAAATTTGGCTGCTTCACTAAAGACCTTCATAATTTAGCACGATGGTTGAAAAAGTGTAAAGTTACAACTGTAGCTATGGAATCAACAGGAGTGTATTGGATAGCATTATTTCAAATACTTGAGTCATATGAACTTGAGGTAAAGTTGGTAAATGCAAGGCATGTAAAGAATGTACCTGGTAGGAAGTCTGACGTTCAAGATTGTCAATGGCTCCAACAGTTGCACAGCTATGGATTGCTTCATGGATCATTTAGGCCGGATAATCAGATGTGTGTATTGCGTAGTTACGTGTGGCAACGTAAAAATCTTACTGAAAGTGCATCTACACATGTTCTGCGTATGCAAAAGGCGTTAATTCAAATGAATGTTCAACTGCATAAAGTCATAAGAGATATTACTGGGGTAACTGGTATGAAAATTATCAAGGCTATAATTGAAGGCGAAAGAGATCCTGAAAAATTGGCCGAATTCAGGGATGCGCGAATAAAAAATGATCAGTCTACTATAGCAAAAGCGTTAGCTGGTGACTACAGAGAGGAACACTTATTCACGCTAAAGCAAGAATTTGAACTATATAATATTTATCAAGAAAAAATAGCAGAATGTGATAGAAATATTGAGGCCTATTACAAAACGTTTGAAACAAAATCTGGCGAAAGTAAACAGCCGAGTAAGGAAAAGAATAAGAATAGCAAAAGTAAGCCAAACTTTGCTTTGCATGAGGAACTGCACCGAATAACTGGTATGGATTTCACTAAAGTTCCAGGACTTGATGTAGTAACCATACAAACAATAATTTCAGAAACAGGTATAAACCCAAATAGATGGCGGACAGAAAAACACTTTTCATCGTGGTTAGGACTCAGCCCTGCTAATAAAATCACAGGGGAAAAAGTGTTTAGTACAAGAACGCGTAAAGTCATTAATCGTGCTGCGAATGCGTTTCGAATGGCTGCTCACTGTGTGTCAAGAAGCAACAGTGGAATAGGTGCATATTGTAGAAGATTAAAGAAACGGCTAGGGGCACCAAAAGCGATTACTGCTACGGCAAGGAAATTGGCATGTATCTTCTACAGTATGTTAAAGTATGGACAAGAGTATGTTGAGAGAGGGATTGACTACTATGAGAAACTGTATAAGGAGAGAGTATTGAAGAATTTAAGCAAAAAGGCCAGTGAACTTGGTTATACTTTAATAAAAAAACAGGAACTAATAGAGGGAGTTTGTTAGAAGGTGTATAATGCAGTCCATTTGGTATAGAGAGCTGTTTCCAGAGGTAGAGCTATCCACAGAACAAAACACTAAATACAAATTTCAAACAGTGCAGAGAGGATACAGAATCGCAACGTCCGTTGGAGGAACATTGACCGGCGAAGGTGGTGATTTCATCATCGTGGACGATCCACTAAGCTCCACTCAAGCTTTGAGCGAAACACTTAGAAAGCGTGCTACAAACTGGTTCGACCAGACTTTAGTAAGCAGGCTTAACGATAGAAAAAAAGGAGTAATTGTTCTTGTGATGCACAGATTGCATCAGGGAGACTTAACCGAACACCTTCTCTCCAAACCAAAAAACATATGGCATCATATTTGTTTGCCAATAATGTCTGAAAATAAAGAGACTATCTACTCAATTAAAAAGCCAGCGCACCCTGTTCCTGTCATTCAAGTAACTAAAAATGGGCACACCAGCAATGAAAGCTGGATCCCAGCATCATGCGCTGCACCCGCAGTGATATTATACTCAAGAGAAAAAGGTCAGTTGTTATATCCTTTTTATGGAGGGAAAGAAGAAGTTGAGATGATAAAGGCTGAACTTGGGAGCTATGCTTTTGCTGCGCAATATCAACAAAACCCTCTGCCGCTTTCAAGTGGTATAATCAAACTAGAGTGGTTGAAGCGCTATAGAAATTTTCCTGATGATCTCTCGCATGTAACCCAAAGTTGGGATACTGCGGTTTCAACAAGCAACGCTAGCAACTTCAGCGTCTGCACCACTTGGGCAAAAGCGGGCAATAAGTTTTATTTACTCGATGTATATCGTGCAAAACTCGAGTACCCAAAACTCAAAGAGCAAGTTCTGTCACTGGCTGCAAGATGGACACCACACGCAATTTTGATCGAAGCCAAAACAAGCGGTCAGCAATTGGTGCAAGAGCTAAAAGCAAGCAGTGATTTACCCGTTATTGAAATAGTACCACATGATGACAAACTCGCTCGATTCCATCAGATTGTTCCCATTATAGAGTCTGGAAAAGTTTTTCTGCCACACCAGGCGATATGGCTCAATGACTTTGAGTATGAAATTTTAATGTTCCCAGAAGCACATCACAATGACCAAGTCGACAGCACCGTGCAATATCTGCAGTGGATGAGAGAAAGTACCTCCAGGGTCACAGCTATACGCACACTGTGATTTGAGTCTGACAGAAGACACCGTCATCCCGCAGCGACTCTGGGTATTTTGCTATGCTCATCTGCGTTTCTCCTAAAACCATAATGCAAGAGGTCTTTTGACTGAGATGCCCAGTTTAAAGCTTAGGGACATAGATAAACCTTACTTATTTTACTATCACTGTTTACTTCTTGTAAAAAACATGTTACTAGTAGATTGGTAGAATTTTTGGTAGATAACGGAGGAAGTTTTGGCAGTTCCAAAAAGAAAAAAGTCAAAGTCAAGGCGTGATATGCATCGTTCTCATCATGCTGTTCAGCCTAAGAACATTGTGGTATGCACAACAACTGGGGAATTTATGTTACCTCACAATACAGCAGTTGATGGCAGTTACAAAGGAAAACGGGTTTTCATCAAACAACAGGCAGAATAACTATCATGATATGTTGCCCACAGTCAACAATAACATAGTCATTGCACTTGACGCTATGGGAGGTGATTTTGCACCTCTCTCAGTGATTCAAGGTGCTAGTTTTTTTTTAGATAACCTTGCCGACCCAGGTATTAAAGTTTTTTTTCATATTTATGGGGATCAAAAAGAAGTATCTCCTTTGCTTTCAAAATATAAGAAAGTAAGTAACGACTCTGAGTTTACTCACTGCTCTGATAATGTTCTTGCAAATGATAAGCCATCTTTTGCACTGAGGCATCGTAAAGACTCAAGTATGAAAGCGGCTATTGAGGCAGTGAAAGAAGGTAAGGCTTCTGGGATAGTATCCTCAGGCAATACCGGAGCGTTAATGGCAATTTCCAGATTTGTTTTAGGAACATTGCCAAACATTTATCGTCCCGCTATCGTATCTGTTTGTCCAACTAAGACAAAAAGCTTTGCATTGCTTGACCTTGGTGCAAATGTTGATTGTAATGCTGACTCATTATTTCAATTTGCATTAATGGGGAGTATATTTGCAAAAATAGCATTAAAAGTTGACAATCCTGAGGTCGCTCTGCTAAATATTGGTACAGAAGAAGTTAAAGGCAATGACTCAGTACGAGGAGCTTTTGAGTTACTTAAAAATGCTTCAAGTATTAACTTCAAAGGATATATAGAGGCAAGTGAATTTTTAGAGGGTAATGTAGATGTGATTGTTGCTGATGGTTTTGTTGGCAATGTAATGCTTAAAACGGCTGAGGCAACCGCTAGTACTCTCATTAATCTAATAAAACAGGGGGTATTCAATTCATGGGTAGCAAAAATGCTTGTTGGCATATTGTTGAAACCCAAGTTAAATAAAGCATTAATGCGTTTTAATCCTAAAATTAGAAGTGGTGCTATGTTTTTAGGACTAAATGGTATAGTCATTAAGAGTCATGGAAATTCTGATGCTATTTCTTTTGCTCATGCTATAAAATTTGCAGTAAATGCCATTAGTGAAAATTTAAATCAGAAGATAATTAGTGAGGTAAGTCACGTTGAATAAAAGTTTGATATTAAGCACTGGATCTTACCTGCCAAAAAAAACATTGAGTAATGACGAAATTGCATTAATGGTTGAAACAAGTGATGAATGGATTAGACAGAGAACAGGAATAACTCAAAGGCATATAGCAGATGAAGGAGAGTTAACGTCAGATCTAGCTGTCAGTGCAGCAAAAAATGCTATAGAAAAAGCTCAAATCTCAGTAGATGAAGTTGGTTTAATCATAGTGGCAACAACAACACCCGATAAAACCTTTCCTAGCTGCGCAACTATTGTGCAAAGTAAGTTAAAATGTAAAAACGCATTCGCCTTTGATGTGCAAGCAGCATGCTCTGGTTTTATATATGCAGTTACAGCTGCTGATTCGCTTATAAAAGCCAACAATAGAATTAAATATGCACTGGTTATAGGTGCAGAAATAATGTCTAGGATTGTTGATTGGAAAGACAGGTCAACTTGTGTACTCTTTGGTGATGGCGCAGGCGCGGTGGTAATAAAGTCCGCAGCATATTGTGATGAAATAACAGAGAACTCCACAAGGGGTATAATATCAGCTAACCTATATTCTGATGGCAATGTAGATGTATTGTGTACCAGTGGAGGAATATCTTCAACTGGCGATTCTGGAAAAATATGCATGAATGGAAGGGAAGTATTTAAACATGCGGTGGATAAGTTAACAGCTTCAATAGAAGAAACACTAAGATGCAATAACTTGAAAATCGCTGATATTGATTGGCTGATTCCCCATCAAGCAAACATCCGTATCATTGAAGCTGTAGTAAAGAAATTAGATTTTCCTATGGAAAAAGTAGCTAATACAGTTGGTCAACACGCAAATACTTCAGCAGCATCGATCCCGCTAGCACTTGATTATGCAATACAAGAGTCAAAAATAAAACCAGGGAGTCTGGGATTACTGGTTGCAATAGGTGCAGGCTTGACCTGGGGTTCTGTGTTGCTGCGCTACTGACAACTTCAGCTATTACTACTTGTTACTTTCAATTTTCTCTATCAATTTCTTGACCAAACCTCTCAGCTTTTTACTGGACTCATCAAGCTCTTGAATCTGCGAGTTATCCTTTTTCATGAGCTCCTTATAATTACCCCTTATGTAGTCAATCATCTCCTTCATCTGAGCAATCATCTTGTTAATATCCATACTGCCTAAACTAGGTATCATGTCAGGCATAGCTCCGTCTAACATACCACCAGCCATAAGCTGCTGAGACATTTGCATGAATGGCTTTAAGGTCTGATTAAGCAATTCAGGATCCTTGGCTAATTTTTCTATTTGCTCTTTGCAAGTATCCATATACTGCTTCATAAATTCATCGCCTTGCGCTTTATCTGTCATAATTACACCTACTTAAAATACGTATTTTCTATTATACATCGTTCTCAAATAAAAAACAATACAAAATGCCCATCACAGCTACATTAATACTTTGTTAAACAATGAAAAGGCAGCTCTTTTGCTCATAAAGAACTGCATACTTCCTTTAACCACTCTTTATCTTTGACACTATTTTCTAAGTTTTTATAGACAAATTGATGGTAGTTATTTATCCACTTAATTTCATCTTGAGCAAGCATTTGCACATCTATTAGCCTTCTATCATACGGAATGGAGGTCAATTGTTTAAAGCTTAAGAAGCCGTTTTCTTGCATTTCAACGTACATCAGATTTTCAATTCTTATTCCATACTTTCCTGGAATGTAATAACCAGGTTCATTGGAAAGTATCATCCCTGGCACAAGTTTTACTTTATTTCCTTTTGATATTGCCTGTGGCCCTTCGTGCACTGATAGATAGCTTCCTACTCCATGCCCTGTACCGTGCATGTAATCTATTCCAAATTTCCATAGATGAATACGTGCCAAGATATCCAATTCGCCACCAGTAGTGCCAAGAGGAAAGACGGCATTTGCCACAGCAATGTGAGCTTTGAGTACTATCGTATAGTGGGCTATTTGTTCATTGGTTGGATTACCAATTGCTACAGTTCTTGTAACATCGGTTGTGCCGTCAAGGTATTGGCCACCAGAGTCAATCAAGTATAGTCCATCTTTCTGAATTGCTTTATTCGTCTTACTGCTTGCACGGTAATGAATAATTGCTCCATTTTCATTAAACGCAGAAATTGTTGGAAAACTTGGTTGCTTAAACAAGTCCTGCTCTTTTCTGTATTCTAAGAGCTTCTCTTCAGCATTAAGTTCAGTTACTTCATTGCCAATATTATTTTCAAGCCAATATAGAAAGTTTGTAACTGCTGCTCCATCTCGGATATGTGCGTTTATAGCCCCAGTTATTTCAATTTGATTTTTTACTGCTTTATGAATCAAGCAAGGATCCTCTCTTTCAGCTACCTGCTTATTTTGTATTACAGTCATAATACTCATTGGAGTTGTACTTGGATCTATCATTATCGAATTCAGCTTGCACAGCAAACTTTCCAGCTCACTAACATCAAAAACGTTTATATGGTTATCCAAATTTGCTTCTATAGTTGAATGTTCTTTATCTTGAACAAACAAATCAACATTGCAGCTTTTATATAATACAGCGCGGCCCAATATACATGGGGTATATTTAGCGTTTTCATTTCTTAAATTTAATAACCACGAAATTGAATTTGGATCAGTCAAAAGCACTGCCTCAGCTTCTTTATCTATGCCTTTAGCGACTTTTTCACATTTGTTCTTACTACTTTCACCGGATGCATGCGAAACTATCTTTTGTTCTCTACGGCTAATTTCTTTTTTAATTGAATAGGGTACCAATTTACAAATATCTTCATATTTTCTTATCTCTTTTACGGTAAAATATTGCAAATAGTAACCTAGTGAGGTGGTCAATGTTATGTTTGCTTTTACCCATTTGCGTGGATCCTCTTCTTGTATATTATATACTTGAAAACTACCTTGATCGAGCTGATTACGAGCTTGTGTGATATAGCGTCCATCCGTAAAAAATGGGCACTTATTGTCTTTTGTAACGATAAGTAGCCCATTTGTTCCTGTAAAGCCACACAGCTTTGTTAGCTCCTCTGAATACTCATTTAAATATTCGTCTCTGGTATGCAACATAAATGCATCAACATTTATTTCACGCATAAAACAGCGAAACTCTTCGATTTTGGACATAGATGATCTGAAAAAATATCAGAAAACTGAGTTTGAAAATACTGCAGTATAGTGCTTGTAACTACAAGCACTATATCGCAAGAATTTAAATCCGTTGACCCGCAGATTTTAAGGGCTCAGAAGTCATACCGTTTAACACACTTCCAACTTTATTGTTGTTCTCTGGTACACTTTCCTTGCTTGCACTCTGTTGTTTATAAACTTCGCTTATTAAAACACCAACTGCTATAACAGCTACTACAGCTGCAATTGTTCCAATTATAGGCTGACCCAGCACAAAAGCTGTAACAGCACCACCGATGAATAATACACTAATAGCAACTTTTCCCTTGTGTTCATTCAATATGCCTAAGAAAGTTGAAGGTTTTCCGCCATTACTTGCCTGAGAAGGGGCTTGTTTGTTTTGAGTTGAAGGTTTTTCACCATTTTCGATGTCATTAATTGCTTGCATAACAGCACCCATAATCCTTTCAACTGCTTTTCCCGGATTCTCATTTATATCCTTATACACAGCATTTTTTAGCTGACCATCTGAAGCAACAATTTCTACAGCTCTCTTAGCCACCTTGCCGTTATCTTTTAAAACAGTTCCTACGAGCTCCTGAAGATTTTGATCATCAATATTATTGACTATAAAGTTTTGTAACTGATTATTTGAAGCAACAATATCTATGAATTCCTTAACCACCTCACCATTGTTAAGATCTATAACCTTTTTAATTATTTCACCTTTATTTTGTAAAACACTAATGACTAATTCCTTAGGATTTTGATCATTAATGCTTTTAATTATAGAGTCCTTTAACTGAGCATCTGAAGCAACAATGTCTATAACCTCCTTAACTACTTCGCCATTGTTTTGTAAAACAGTGCCTGCGAGCGCCTTGAGGTTTTTATCAGTAATACTATTGTTTATAAGGTTTTTTAACTGATCATTTGAAGCAATAAGATCTATGAATTCCTTAACCACCTCACCATTGTTTTGCGAAACAGCGTCTACGAGCGCCTCAGGATTTTGATCATCAATGCTCTTGATTATAGAGTCTTTTAACTTATCTGAAGCGATAAGATCTATAAATTTCTTAGCCACTTCGCCATTGTTTTGTAAAACAGCGTCTACGAGCGCCTTGAGGTTTTTATCAGTAATACTATTGTTTATAAGGTTTTTTAACTGATCATTTGAAGCAATAAGATCTATGAATTCCTTAGCCACCTCGCTATTGTTTTGTAAAACAGCGTCTACGAGCGCCTCAGGATTTTGATCATCAATGCTCTTGATTATAGAGTCTTTTAACTTATCTGAAGCGATAAGATCTATAAATTTCTTAGCCACTTCGCCATTGTTTTGTAAAACAGCGTCTACGAGCGCCTTGAGGTTTTTATCAGTAATACTATTGTTTATAAGGTTTTTTAACTGATCATTTGAAGCAATAAGATCTATGAATTCCTTAGCCACCTCGCCATTGTTTTGTAAAACAGCGTCTACGAGCGCCTCAGGATTTTGATCATCAATGCTCTTGATTATAGAGTCTTTTAACTTATCTGAAGCGATAAGATCTATAAATTTCTTAGCCACTTCGCCATTGTTTTGTAAAACAGCGCCTGCGAGCGCCTTGAGGTTTTTATCAGTAATACTATTGTTTATAGAGTCTCTTACCCAATCTAAAGTGATAGGATCTATAAGCGCCTTAACTACCTCGCCGTTATCTTGTAGAACAGCTTCTATGAGGTTCTTAAGGTCTTGACTATTAACACTACCGTCATTGATTTTGTCTGCAAACCCTTTCAACTGACTGCCTAAGGTAATAGCAGCAGGAGCAGCAAAAGCAACGGTAGTAGCAGTAGAAGCAGTATTGGCAACAGTGGCATAAGCAGAAGCAACAGCAGCATAAACAGAAGAATAAGCAGAAGTAGCATAAGCTTTGGATCCTTTAGCTAACCTGCCAAGAGTATTAAGTGATTGATTGAGCATTGACTCCTCCTATTTTTGAAAACAAATATACTTTAACTATTGTGGGTCCCTGTAAGCAAGCTAACTATATCATATTAGAATTCAAGAATTGTACACTGGTTAATATATAACCACAGATATACCTATTTTAATAAACTTGAATATCCCAGTTAGGTATGCTATAAGGGTAATTCCCTACACTACTATAATAATGTAATTATTATCGTGATTTCTGTCAAGCAAAATTTTCAATTGGCCACTTTACTCATTTTCCTATTTCTCAAATACACCAATATGCTCACTATCGCTGCTGGAGTGATGCCTTGTATTTGTTTTGCAACGCCGATCGTTGCTGGCTTTATCGTCTGCAACTTTTCTATTACCTCACTTGACAAGCCTTTAACTTGTGAATAGTTGAAATTGATTGGAATTTGAGTGTTAATCTCCTCTCGTAGAAACTTCATATCTGCTTCTTGTCTGACTAGGTAAGGCTTGTATTTTGCTTCGATTTCGATTATTTCCTGGATCCCAGTGTCAGCTACTTGGATGACAGGAGAGTTAGCTGCATCCATTCTAGTGTCATTCCAGCGTGTGACGCTGTTTAACTCCGGCCATATTTCTTGTAATTTGTTCCAATCGATATTGGGGTAGCTAAGTAGATCTAGCGCTGTTTTCCTTATTCCATCATAAGATATTTTAATACCATAGAATCTGAGCTGCTCAGGAGTAATTTTCAGGCTCTCCAACTTCTCCTCAAGCTGTTTAATGGATTTAAGTTTATTCTGTAAAACAGAGTACCTCTCATATGACACAAGAGAAATATCATAACCTTTTTGTGTGAGCCTCCTATCCGCATTATCTGACCTGATTGCTAGCCTATATTCTGCACGTGAGGTAAATAATCTATAAGGCTCGGTTACTCCTTTAGTGACTAGATCATCTATCATTACGCCGATATACGAATCTGTGCGGTGAAGAACAAAGCTTTCTTTTTTTCCAGATGCAGAGAGTGCTGCGTTGATTCCGGCAATAATCCCTTGCCCTGCCGCTTCTTCATATCCGGTGGTGCCATTAATTTGGCCGGCAAAATATAGACCTTTAATTTTCTTAGTTTCGAGGGTATGAAATAGCTCTCGTGGATCAATATAGTCATACTCAACCGCATATCCAGGTCTTAATATTTCTGCGTTTTCAAGCCCCTTGATGCTATTTATCATTTCACGCTGCACTTCGATGGGCAATGAGTTTGAAATTCCATTTGGGTATATAGTATCATCATCGAGCCCTTCTGGTTCTAGGAATATTTGATGACTATTTTTTTCTGCAAATTTTTTAACTTTAGCTTCAATAGACGGACAGTATCTTGGTGCAACAACATCATCTAAATATGAAGAGGCTGACCTGTGAAGGTTCTCTTGAATTATTCTGTGTGTATTTTCATTAGTATGAGTAATAAAACATGAAACCTGAGGTTGGTTAATTTTCTCTGTGAGATAAGAAAACGGTGCAGGTGGATTATCACCAACTTGTTCTTGTAATACTGGCCAATTTATAGTGCCACGATCGAGCCTCGGTGGAGTTCCTGTGCGCAATCTACCTAGTTTAAAATCATATTTCTTCAGCGTATTTGCAAGCCCTATTGCGGACTTATCTCCCATTCTTCCTGAAGGGGTTGTTTGTTCTCCTATGTGAACCACACCACACAGAAAAGTCCCTGTAGTTAGAACGACTTTGCCTGTTAATATATGTTCCCCTGAGCTTGTTATTACAGCTTTGATGTGCGGTTCTCCATTGCTATTACTTTCGATAAGAAAATCGTTAACCGATTCTTCTTTTACCGCTAAATTACTATAGTTTAGGATAATTTCCTGTATCGCTTGCTTGTATAATTTTCGGTCTGCTTGTGCACGAGGGCCCCATACTGCTGCGCCTCTGCTGCTATTTAAAATAACTGAATGTATGCTTGCCTGATCGATTGCCCTTCCCATTATTCCATCAAGAGCGTCGACTTCTCTGACTACAACACCTTTTGCAACTCCCCCAATTGCTGGATTGCAGGACATTTCTCCTATAGTTGAAATTTTATGGGTTATAAGTAGTGTGCTTGCACCAAGGCGAGCTGCAGCTGTAGCTGCTTCACACCCGGCATGACCGCCACCTACCACCACTACGTCATATTTATGCATGCTTTCTTGAGTAATTCCTACCCTACTAATATTCCAATTATTAGCGGTTAATGTCAAATTTTACGGTATCTGTTACCTCAACGTTACATGCACAATCGTACGAACATTTGCTCAAAAACAGTGTGTATAGCGGATTTTGCCTCAAAAACAAGAGGTTCCAATCCTCGTTGCACAAGGAACGGATAGATAGCAGTGGAAAAAAGTTATAACGTCATCCAACAGAAACGAAAAAAACTACTTGACAACTTTCGCCGTTATCCTTATAATGATACTGAAGCTATTTGTTTAACTTCCCAATCTGTACAGGTTAAAATGACAAGAGAACTTGTATTTGGCGTACTATTGTTTAATTTTTCGCACTATGTGCACTGCATGTCTTTTTAAAACTTCGGGTTTTTACCCATACAAGCTGAAATGCGCTTATAAGTCGTTTAGGACATCACCCAACGCCGGATTTTAAAATAGAGAGTGGAATAACTAGCTACCTCGGGGTTTTATTGTCTTTTTTTCCTGTCTGGTAAATTTCTTAAATATTATAGCTTAGACTAGTTGCGTTTAAAAGCAGCTAAATTGCAGCGTTTAAGGCATAAAAACGCCAATACTGAAAATAAATATCGACCAGGGCTTCTTTTGCTTTTTTTCTCGTTTGGTAAATTTCTTAAATATTTATTACTAAAGCAGTATCCTGGTAGAGCTGGAATAACGGTAGGCTAGTTTTTCATGTAGCAGGTCGGTTTTAGCTTGGGCTAAAGTGTTACAGCGACAAACTTACAACGTTGCTATTTTGTGAATTTGGTAAATGATTTACGAAATTACTTTTTTAGCTTTATTGAAGTAAAAAACTGATTTCCGTTGCGGTAAACAAGCAACATTATTGCTTTTTCTTTATCCTTCCCTTTTGCTAAATTTATTTGATTTTGGAAACTTTCGACGTTTTCTATATAAGTTCCATTTATTTGCATAATAATGTCTCCTTTTTTGATACCACGCAACGTAACGTTCCTGTTGACATCTACATTGGTAACTATTACACCCTTTGTAGGCACGTCATTTTTGCTCTCTTTTGACTCTTGTGGTAGATTTGAGACAGTTAAACCAGTTATATAATCAGATGTTGATTCATTTTCTTCTTGGTTGTTACCTTGGCTGTCACTTGTAGATTCTCCGATAATGGCCTTAATGTTAACTTCTTTGCCACTTCTCAGTAACTTAATTTGCACTTTTTTCTCAGGCTCAGTTCTTGAAACCATTTGAGGTAGTTGTGTCATTCTCTCAACTTTTTTGCCATCAAATTCTAGTAATATATCACCTACTTTAATACCACCTTTCTCTGCTGGACTGTTCTTTACTATGTCTGCAACTAATGCACCTTTTGTATCTTTTAAACCCAAAGACTCTGCAAATTCTCTTGTTATAGGCTGAACTTGCACACCAAGCCAACCGTGCTTTATCTTCTTGCCACTTTTTAGTGTGTCAATGATTGATACAGCTAGATTAGACGGTATGGCAAAGCCTATACCCACGTTACCGCCAGATTCAGATGGGGAATAGATGGCGGTGTTAATACCTATAACTTTTCCATTTAAATCAAATAGTGGTCCTCCAGAGTTGCCTCTATTGATTGCAGCGTCAGTTTGAATAAATTCATTCATGGTGCCAATACTGATGTCCCTGGACCTTGCAGATATAATTCCTGTGCTTACAGAGCCACCCAACCCAAATGGATTACCTATTGCCATGACCGTATCACCAACCCTTGCTTTATCAGAATCACCAAATGCTACAAAAGAAAGGTCTTTGTCAGCTTTGATCTGAAGCACAGCAAGATCAGTTTTTGCGTCATAACCTAAAACTTCTGCTTTGAAATAAGTATTATCGTTCATAGTAACTGTGACATCTTGGGCGTTTTTAATAACGTGATAATTAGTTACGATAGTTCCACTTTTATCAATAATAAATCCAGACCCAAGCAGCACTACCTCTCTATTGATGCTTGGACCCCTGTCCATAAAAAATTGATCAAAATGCTCAAAAAACTCCCTGAAATCATCAAAAAAATTATTTCTTGGTGTAAAAGGGATTTTAGTTCGATTGTTACTTTCTTGTTTAATGATTTGTTCGCTCGAGATATTTACAACTGCAGGAATAAGTTCTTCTACCAGGTCAGCAAGTCCTTGATTACAGTTGCATACAGAAGTGCTGGTATCTGAAGCCTTTTTTGCACCCCAGTCAAACATGTTAGCATACGAGGAGAACGAAATCAAAAAACATGTAAATATAGATAAAACTTTACTTCTCATAAACTATTTCCATCCCTTGTTCAAAATATCTAAGAAATTATTATTTGGTGAAAGTATAAATTTAGTGTTATTTCCAGCGAATGATTTGCTGTAAGCGCTCATAGAACGATAAAAATTAAAAAACTCTTCATCAACTTTAAACGCCTCATTATAAATTCTAGTTGCTTCAGCATAACCACGACCTCTTATTTCGTGTGACTCTTTTACTGCCCTAGCAATGATTTCCTTCTTTTGCTTATCGGCTTTTGATCTAATTTCCTGCCCAGCTTGCTCACCTTCTGCTCTGATTTCCTTTGCTTCTTTTTCTCTTTCAGTTTGCATACGGCGGAATATTGCAGAGCTGTTTTCTTCTGGTAAATCTGCTCTTTTTATCCTTACATCTATTATTTCTATACCAAACTTCCCAGCTTCAGAGTAAACTCCACGCTGGATTAATTGCATAACTTCTGATCTCTTTTCGTTCAGCAAACTAATTAATGAAAATCTTCCTATATTTTCTCTTATATGAGCTTCCATGATTGGGTATAGTCTTCTCACTAACCCTGATTCGTTTCTCACAGTTTGGTAAAAAGTTATAGGGTCCACTATTTTATATTTTGCATAAGCATCTACTATGATGCGTTTTTGGTCTGCAGTTATTACTTCCCTTGGAGTTTTATCAGGGCTTAAATCTAAAACTCTCTTATCAAGAAGTTCTACGTTATTTATAAATGGCAGCTTAAAATATAAACCGCTTTTCTTAATGTCTCTTACCACTTTACCCAATTGTATAACTATTGCTTGCTTCGTTTCTTGCACCACAAACATTGAATTAAACAAGGCGATTAACACGACAACGAATACAGAAATAAAAGCAATTTTAATGTTACTGCGCATAACTATTTTCCCAAATTTGCAAGAGGTAAATAAGAAAACATACCTTTCAGATCATCAGTTACAACAAATTTATCTACTTTACTGAAAATATTTTCCATAGTTTCAAGATAAATACGATTTTTAACGAGAGAAGGATTTAGCTTATATTCTTCATAGAGAGACAAAAAGCGATTTGCATTACCTTTTGCTTCGTTTATTATTTCATTCTCGTATGCTTCTGCATCTAGTTTTATCTTTATTGCTTCACCTTTTGCTCGCGGTATAATATCATTACTATAAGCATATGCTTCGTTTATAGTACGCTCTTTATCCGCACGAGCACTTTGCACATCTCTAAATGAACTAATTACTTTTTCTGGTGGGTCAATTTTTTTCATTTGGACAGATAAGATTTCTATGCCCATTTGATATCCATCAAGAATCTGCTGCAGTAAAGCTTTAGTGTCTTTGGAAATTTCAGCTCTGCCTTGACCTTCGAGTGCAAAAGAGATCGTATTTTTACCTATTATCTCTCTCATGGCACTCTCTGCAGCATTTTTAACACTAAAACCAGGTGTGTAATCACGCACTTTGAATAAATAATCCTTAGCGTCTCTAACGCGCCATTGAACCTCAAAATTAACGTTGACTATGTTCTCATCTCCAGTGAGCATCACACCTTCACCGCGGTCTGTGTCTCGTCCATAAGAGCTGCTGACCCCAATTTCTTCACGATTTACTTCCTTGACGTTTACTTTAAAGACCTTGCCAATAGGGTAAGGGAAGTGGTAGCGCAAACCAGGTGTTTCTGTGTTAGAATATTTGCCAAAAGTAAGTTCTATACCTTCCTCACTTGGGTGGACAATATAGAAGCCAGTGCAAGCATAGAAGAACAAAATAACAAAAATAATTAAATAAGGTTTTTTGCCACTGTTTCTTGTTAAGACATTAAAAAAGCACCTTATCTCGGATATAATTTTACTTAAAATATCTTCATTATTAGGAGTTTTATTCCTTATTGGTTTCTTTCCAAGATTCCAAGGATTATTCTCATCAAACATAATGATTAATTCTATAACTAATACGCTAATATTACTTCTTTAGTAGGAAAATGCAAGACTATTTTATTTACGAATTAATTATCAGATTGGAGGACATGATCATACACCTCCTTTTCTCTATGTAATATGGTTGACTCTATGGAATTTTCTGGTCTTCTTTTAAACTCCTTGTTGTCGCTTTTGAGGTGCACTATGTCTTCGTGAGAACCACTATAATCTTTTAATAATAGAATCGCTAAAATTACAGCAGCCAGTAAAAGAAACAATCTTTTTCTATACCTCATACAATTCCAGCATCTTCATCCTTGTTATACCAGCGTCAAGCAAAATTATTTACAGGTAAATGTACACTGGCAGTCAAATTAACACTAATTTAAGAATTGAAGATGTACAATATTAATATGTTTAATTAATAGTGAGGTTTAAAATGATGACGAATCACGAAACAAATTTAGATTCTAAACAAAGTTCCACTTTTATGGGAACTTTGCAGGATAAACTGAAAGATATAAAAAATTTCTCTAACTGGCCTGCAAAAGAACAAATGGTTGCAGTAACTGCAGTAGGTGTGATATTTGGTGCATTGCTTCCAGTTGTGGCAGTTGCTTTACCAGTTGCTGCAGCAGGTGCAGCAGTTGCTCTTACTCTATTTTTTGCTGTGAAAGCAGTTGAATATGGATATAAAGGGCTCAAATGGTCAGCAGAGAAGACATGGGAAGGGGCGAAATATACTGCCGGGAAAATTAAAGCTGGTGCTGTGTATGTTAAGGATTCAGTGAAAGAAGGTTATGAACATTCAGTAGATTCACTGAAGAGAGAAGCTCACCTTGTACGTGATAGAATAACAGACGCAAGGAATGCACTTGCTGTAGCAATATATGATGATAGAGAGAAGTATGAAGATAGAAGTGAAGTTAAAGAAGCTGCTGCAAAAAGGAAAGAAGATCACATTCTTAAGAGTTCACGTGAAATGCGTAGTAACATGTTTTATGGTGATGATACATCTAGCTTATCAAGAAGCAGTTCAACGAGTTCACTGAATTCTAATAGTACTGATGGTAGCACAGCAGGATTGGTAAATCCTGAGGAGCATAAAAAAGCACCTGCTTTTAAGAACAAAATGTCATCATTGTTCAGAAGAAACAAAGCACCGAAGGAAGCAAAAGAAGCTACTGAAGTTAAGTATCAAGTTCTTCCTGAACAAGATGGCGCAATGCCGTCTGCAACAATTGATCCTGCTCGTCCTAGAAGAAACTCTTCATCTAGTAGCTTGCCTGTGCTTACTACAGCTGTTCTACCAAAGGCGCCTGAAAGTCCAACCAGTGGTTATGGTAGTGGAAGAAGTTCACCTAATCCTTCTGGTTCTTCTACGCCAACAGAACGGAGTCCTATTCTTAATGACAAAGAGTTCAAGGAAAAGTTAGAGAAACGACGTGCATCTGTAGATCAACCTAGTGTAGAACCTGTCAATCCAGGAGTAATGTATAAGGAGTAATGTATAATAAGTAAAACTACCACTTCCCCACAAGGACGTTGCTCAATGAGTAACGTCCTTTCTATTTTTTCTTGATGAATAAATCTAAGTAAAGTATAGTAGCAATGCGTTTATGTAGATTCTAATGAGTGGTTTAGTTTTGATTTATACAACTTTTGCAAGTTTAAAGGAGGCTAAAACCGTTTCTGAAGAATTGTTGAACGAGAAATCAATTGCTTGTGTAAACATATTTCCCGAGGTGAATTCTCTTTATTTATGGGAAGGTAAAATTAATAGTAGTCGTGAAATAGTAGCAATTATGAAAAGCAGGAACGATCAAGTTAATAAGGTTGTAGAAAAAATCGAAGCAATGCATTCTTATGATCAACCTGCTGTTATAATAATACCTATAGAAAAAGCAAATAAATCTTTTACTAATTGGGTTAATAATGTTATTGATGTAAGCAGTATTGGGGTGTAGCCAAGCGGTAAGGCAGCGGTTTTTGATACCGCCATGCGAAGGTTCGAATCCTTCCACCCCAGCCATATTGAAGAGGGTGTGAAATGATATCACTTTTCTATAGATTAAGGTTATTAAGTTATATACTGAGCAATTTAAAGGACATAGTTGTCAAGCTATTCCTCCTTATAATATATCTTTATGCATCCAGCGTTACGTTCATGTTTCTCAGCAATGGCTTTTGGTATGCTGTAGAATTTGGCTCTTTCAAAAGTGCATTTAACCATTTATTTGAATATTGCAAGTGGTATTACGATAACAAAAATGACCTCAGTTATGGAGTTTATTTTAGAATATTAGTAGCGTTTCTTGCTCCGCATTTTCTCTATAGATTACTTCTTAGTACCGGCTGGAAATCTTTTTTAAAGGGAAAAATAATGCAGATACTCAGGTTCATGATCAAAGGCAAAAGGGGTAGTAAAGCAAGTTACAGCAGTAAAGCAAATGGTAGTAGTTATAACTATAGCAGCAAAAATAGCTACAGCAGTAGCAGTCATTATGGTTACAATGATGAACGCCATGCTCAAGAAAGGCAAAAAGTGGCCATGATAAGGCAACTATTAGTCAAGGATATAGAGGAAACCATAGATAAAAGGCTAAATGATATCTTTTTCGGTGGAAGGAGCAAGTCTCACTAAAAAAGCTTTATCTAGTTTTTTGAGTATGGCTTTTTAGAATTGGCTGTATTTTGTTTTTTACATATACCGGGTCATAATCAGCCAATACACATGTGTGCACAAAATCTTGACTAAAATCTGATAACCAGGAAATTGCTTTCTGTTTTTCTACCAAGCTTTGTGTTTTTTTACAGTTGCTTGTTGCATCAATTACTGCCTGCCCTATTACTGATTTCCACAGTATATGATACCGTTGTATGTCATCTGGCATACTATTTGCTTTGTAATGGTGAAAAAATTCTTTGAAATTGAAGTTGTTTGACATAATATGCCTCCTTGATTTAGGTTAAAAATTTGCAGGGGATTGAAATTTTGTGCGAACATTGTCTACTGATACCAAGCTTCACTGGTAACGGAACAAATGAAAAAGGGCCCTTTTTGCCTATAATTGGGGAGTTAAGCAAATTTATAACGTGTTCCATTTGTCTTCCCAATAACGAATGTTGGTATGAAATAGGTGCAACCCTCTCTTGTCATTCCAGTGCTCCTTCTCTTGTCATCCCAGTGCGTGACACTGGGATCTCATTTCACTTTATGGCGGTGTCATCCCAGCGCCTCCTTCTCCTGTCATTCCAGCGCGTGACGCACAACTGTACGAACATTGCAATTAGCAGGTAATTTGCGCAACAGACGGTGTCATCCCAGTGCTCCAACACTGGGATCCAGCCTTTCCATAATCATCAAAAACGTCGTATTTTATCATAAAACAGCTACTTTTATACTCACCAACTTAATAAAATTCCTGGATGCCAGTGTCAGCTACTTGCATGACATCCTCCTGGTAGGCTCAAATTGCAATGTTCGTACAGCTGTGCGTCACGCGCTGGAATGACACCCTTCACGGTCTCTTGAACTGCTTCAGCTATAAACATTAAGAAATTTACCAAACGAGAAAAAAAAGCAAAAGAAGCCCCGGTTGGTGGCTAATTATTTATATGTACCTCAAATATCGGCGTTTTTATTCTCAGCGCTACGATTCAGCTATTTTTAAATGCAAATAACCTAAACTGTAAACGTTAAGAAATTTACTAAGCAGGAAAAAAAGGCAAAAAAACTCTGAGGCAGCTAGCATTCAAATTCTCCCTTGTCTATTTGACGTTCTATACTGTCTTAAACGACTTATAAGCGCGTTTCAGCTTGTATAGGTAAAAACCAGAAGTTTTAAAAAGACGTAAGGTGCACATAGTGCGAAAATTTAAACATGAGACGCCAAATACCCTAAGTTTTTTGTCATTAACCTGCACAGATTGCGAAGATAAACAAATAGCTTCAGTCTCATTATAAGGGTAACGGCAAAAGTTGTCAAGTAAATTTTGCATTTAATCTGTATAGCTACTTGGATGACGCAGTAGGTTATTTAGAGAATTTTACAAAAATCCATTTTTAACTTACACTACAATTTTAAACCTATAACTTATGCGCAATAGGCTTATAATCAAATCTTTTTCGGTACTGTGTATCCTCCTGCTCGCTTTATACGTAATACTGCCGAATTTCTTTGATAATAAGCTTCTTGTTTCAAAAAAGAGAATAAACCTAGGGCTCGACCTGAAAGGTGGGTCATCTCTGCTTCTTAATGTAGATTTGGATTCTTACTTCAAAGAAAAATTGAGTATGTTAGCCGATGAAATAAAAGAAAGCCTACTGGCAAAAAACATCGAATCCCGCGTACAAGGCGATAAACAGGTGGTTATAACTTTAAATAATATCGATGACCATAAGAAAGTTTCAACGTTAGTCCATAAAATAAACCCAAATTTAGAGCTAAACAGGAAGGATTCTTCGATTTTCATTTCATATAAGCCCCATTATAAAAATTCCCTAATCAATGAAGTAGTTTCAGAGTCGATAAATAACGTCCAAAGACGCCTGGATAAGCTTGGTACAAGGGAAGTAAGCGTGCAAAAACAGGGGCAGAACAAGATATTAGTTCAAGTGCCTGGAGTAGAAGATACCGAACAAATAAAATCTCTGCTTGGCAAAACTGCTAAGCTGGCTTTCCATTTGGCAAACACTAATGTGGCCAAAATGCAGGATATAGACCACGAAACTACTGTCATACTCAAAGATTCTTTAGGCAACTCTTATCCAATATTCCGCAAGACTGAAATAGGTGGTGATTCGCTGGTTAACGCGTCAGTTAGATTCGGTTCGCTTGGTAAACCCACAGTACATTTTAAATTCGACAGCATAGCAAGTAAGAGATTCGCAAAAATCACTAAGGAAAACGTGGGAAAGCCCTTTGCAATTGTTCTCGACAACACAGTTCTAACTGTGCCAACAATACGTGAACCAATCCTAAATGGAGAGGGAGAAATTAGTGGTAATTTCACTGAAAAACAAGCGAGTGAGCTTGCAATACTCCTAAAATCTGGCGCATTGCCAGCACCGCTTAAAATAATAGAAGAGAAAAATATCGGCCCAAGTCTTGGAGAAGAGTCAATAAAAGCAGGAGAAATAGCAGCAATAATCTCTATTGTAGCTGTTGCTTTATTTATAATGATTATCTACGGCAAGTTAGGCTTATTGGCCTCTGTTGCACTACTTTTTAACGTGATTTCTATACTATTAATTCTTACCCTACTTGAGGCAACTCTGACTTTACCTGGAATTGCCGGTATTGCGCTAACTGTTGGTATGTCAGTGGATGCGAATGTTTTGATATTTGAACGCATTCGTGAAGAAATGAAATCAGGAAAAAGAACAGTCCGTGCTATTGAAGAGGGTTTTAAAAACGCAATAAAAACAATCCTCGATTCAAATCTCACCACACTAATTGCCGCGGGAATAATGTTTGCCATTGGCAGCGGAGCGATAAGAGGCTTCTCTGTTACTTTGTCAATAGGCATCTTATGCTCAATGTTCTCCGCAATCACAGTCACAAAACTCCTGATAGAATTGTGCGTAGATCCGAAGAAGTTGGTGCTTTAAGTTACTAATTCCAAAACAACGAATTTGTTGTATAATGTCACTTTTGAGTTTTATTTCCAATGCATAGGTTTGCGATACTCTTTTCTATATTGCTTGCAATAGTTGCGTACTACTTAAACAATGAAGTCATATTTGAAGTAGCAAAGTTATTTAGTGATATATTCATCAGCTTGCTCAAATTGATCAGTTTACCTTTGGTTTTTCTATCCATAGTGTCTACAATTTCAGGACTTAAAGACTCAATTGAAATCAAAACTTTACTTAAGAAAACACTGTTCTATACGCTGCTTACAACCATTATAGCTGCGTTTGTTGCGCTATCTTTCTATTTACTTATGGATCCAGTGAGAAAAAATTTCATAAGTAACACGATAGAAAGCGTAAATGACGGCAATTACAACTACTTTTCATACTTGAAATCACTCATTCCTTCAAATTTTGTGCAAGTTTTTCTTGAAAATAACGTTATTGGCAGCATATTGATCGCTTTTTTAATGGGTGGAGCTGTTATTTCACTCTCAAGAGAAAAACAGGATATGTTACATCAAGTGTTTTCTGCACTTTTTGATGCGTTACTTAAAATTGCTCAAGGGCTACTGAAGTTTATTCCGCTCGCTGTTTGGTCTTTTATCACGTGTTTTTTGCACGAATTGAAAGGCGGCAGCGAGTTCCATAGTCTTTTGTGGTATTTTGCTTGCATAATGTCTGCAAATCTCGTGCAAGCGTTTCTGGTTTTACCGCTACTTATGTGGTATAAAGGCATATCACCAATTCAAACGCTGAAGGGAGTTATACCGGCGCTCACACTTGCATTTTTCTCTAAATCATCCAGTGCAACACTGCCGACAACCATAGACTGTGTGCAAAATAAGCTGAAAGTGCCAAAGAAATTGTCGTCCTTTATTTTACCAATATGCACAACAATCAATATGAACGCATGTGCTGCGTTTATTTTGATTACAGTAATGTTTGTTGCGGAGATGAATGGGCACACATTTTCCTTAAGCGAAATGTTTATATGGATTTTTTTAGCTACAGGAGCTGCAATTGGCAACGCTGGAGTGCCTATGGGATGCTATTTTATGGCAACTAGTTATCTTGTATCAATGAACGTTCCTTTGTATATTATGGGACTGATTTTGCCTATCTACGCGATCATCGATATGTGTGAAACTGCAATAAATGTGTGGTCTGATGTTTGCGTAACTCAAATAATCAATAAAGAATGTAAGGGTGAAACTTAAAAAACGATGTTAGATAAAAATAACCCGATAATGAAGGAATTTGAGGAAGCTGGAGCGATTTTGCACGGGCATTTTGTCCTGTCATCAGGGCTGCATAGCGATACATATATACAATGCGCTAAAATTTTTGAGAATCCAAGCAGAGCCATGAAAGTTTGCGAGCTATTAGCAAACAAGATAAGAAAAGAGCTAAGTAGCCCAATAGATTTAATACTATCTCCCGCAATTGGTGGAATAATCGCGGGTTATGAGATTGGCAGGCAGCTTGGAATGAGGACAATGTTCTGCGAGCGCGTTAATGGCAAGTTTGAATTGCGCCGCGGATTTGAGATTAAAAAGAGTGAGAAAATATTACTGATCGAAGATGTAATAACTACGGGTAAATCCTCGCTTGAAGCTGTGAAATGTGCAGAAGATATGGGGGGTAAAGTCGTTGCTGAAGCTGCTCTAATCAAGAGGAATAGTGAAGCAAAATTGCCTTTTCCTGTTATATCTTTGCTTGAGCTGAATATCAAAAACTATAGCGAATCAGAGCTTCCTGAAGAATTGAAAAAACTGCCTGTAACCAAGCCAGGAAGCCGGGAATATCTAAGTAATTGTGCAAAGTAATCCTATTTTCAATGTCATTCAGGTAGCTCATAGAAACAGAACAAAAAAACTACTTGACAACTTTCGCCGGTCCCCTTACAATAGAATTGTGGGTGTTTTAGGCCTAAAATTTATCTTTAATCTTGTATTAAGTGACAAAAGCACAGTATAAAACAAGGCGTGTTATGTTTTATTTTTGCAGCATGGACACTGCATGTCTTTATAATTTTTTGTCTACATTAGCTGAGCCTCGCTTACTAAGCGGTGTAAGAGAGAACCGGACGCCAAGTTTTTGAGAGAACAGTAAACAACTCACATTGCGGGGTTTCTTTCGTCTTTTTTTTAAATTGGTTAAAATCTTAATTAACCTCGTTTTTTTCACAAAAAATTGCTTGACAAACTTCAACATTCCTCTTATAATAACATTATGGGTATTTACAACCCCAAGGTCAGCTACTTGTCAAGCGTATAGAGCATTAACGCCAAGTTATTAAAATAGATATTGACCAGGGTTTCTTTTGCTTTTTTTCTCGTTTGGTAAATTTTTTAATGTTTATAGCTGGTTGCAATTTATGAACGAATATTTGTTTTTACAACAAATGGTGTCATTCCACTTGCTTTGCACCTTGCGCAGCATAATCCAGGTACCTGTTTCACCAACTGCTCCTTACGAACTTCTTGGCGTACAAAAAAAACACCACCTTCCGCATGAGCAATCAGTATGTCTCTTGTAGATTCACTCAAACTTAATCAAGTAGGAGTATTATTGATGCGAAAAGGGTTTCACTAGAAGTTTAAGCGGTATGGTGCATGAGGAAGACATAAACCAATTAGTAGAAAGTGGATTTGATATTAACTCAAAAGATGTAAATGGAATCACTCTTCTGCATAAATTTACAAAAGAAGGCGATGCAGCTAGAGTAAGATCATTGCTAGAGCATGCGGCAGATTTTAATGTTGTAGACAGCGAAAATAGAAATCCACTGCACTATGCTGTTATGCATGGACATAAGAAAATTGCTAAACTTCTTGTCAACCAACTGACAATCAATTCCAAAGATAAAAATGGATTTACTCCGCTGCACCTTGCTGCGCTACAAGATGATACGGAATTAATAAGTTTTTTGATCGCAAAAGGTGCAAAAATCAATGAAAGAGATGTTAAAGAAGGCTACACTCCTCTTCACATAGCTTCACTATACGGTTCCAAAAAAAGCGCCCAAACTTTAGTTGATAGTGGAGCCAATCTTGAATGCGAAGATAATAATTTACACACTCCTTTATTTCTGACCATTTATCAGTGCACCGCACATTATGAGAGTAGAGAAGAAATTATAGAATATCTGATAAAAAAAGGGGCGAACATAGAAGCAAAAGACGCGGAGAATAATACTACGCTCTTCCTAGCGGCATATAACAATAAAATGCAAATAGTGAAGCTTATTGTAAAAAAACAGCAAGCAAAAGCTAACTTTAAAGAATTTATCTGTACAAAAAACAGTCATGGTTTTGATGCATTGGATTGCGCTGTTGAGCATAACAATAGGAAAATGGTAACATTTCTTGTTTCAAAGGGAATGGACGCAAATGATCAAGATTTCAATGGTAATGCCCGGTTACATAAAGCTAGCTATAATGGTGACACTAAAGCAGTTAGGCTCTTATTGGAGCTTAAAGTAAACGTGAATGCTGTCACCAAATGTAACAGAACTCCCCTGCTGCTAGCAGTTAAAAAAGGTCATACAAAGATTGTGAAAATGTTACTGGAAGTTAAAGCCAATATGAATATCTGCGAGCAACAGGGTTATACACCTCTGCATCTTGCTGTCCAAAGGAATTACTTTGATATAGCCCAGCTATTAATAGAGAAAGGAGCAGACCTTAGCATTAAGTGCAAAGACGGTTACTCTGCAATAGACATGTTTATCAACAAAGCTAATGGCAGAGCAGACATCAACGAAAACTACAAGAAATTTTGTAGGTTTTTAATACTTTACCTGAAAGAGCTACATAGTAAATACAAAGCTTCTTGCATGTTTTCAACCCTGGCTTTAAGCTTAACAATTCTAGGATTACCATTTATTTTTAAGCCTATAATCAAATATAGAGAAAGAAATAGAATGTATAAAAAAACTAAGGCCATGCTGGAAAACTTGCTTTATATTTAAGTGTAGCTTTGCCATTAATCCTGATTTTCAGGTTGTGCTAGCGCACTGCGGCCACTTAGGGAGTCAAGGTTTTTAACCTGGCTGGCTAATATAAAAGAGTTGTTTTTCAGGTGCCTATCCATGAGTTTTGCAAGTCTCTTTGGATTACTCAAATAACTCCACTCTGCTTGTAAAATTTTTATGTCACTTTGCGCTAAACTAATTTCTCGTTTTATTTTTTTTAGTTCTTCATTTAATGACTGAACGTGTAATTTTACCTTAAATAGTCCTGTAATACTGAAAAAAAACATAACTATTGAGATAATACAGAAAGTTCTCATGATAACCTCTGTATAGCTCTTAGTTTTGCTGAGCGCGCACGTGGATTTGCATTTATTTCTTCCGCACTCGCTTTGATCACTTTTTTGTTCAGAAGAGAGAAGGCCTTACAATCGCTAGATCTTTGCTCACATAGATTTTTAAAAAAAGTTTTGATTACACGATCCTCCAAAGAATGAAAGGTGACGACAATTAGTTTGCCATTCTTATTTAAAATTTCAGATGCAGCCTTAATACCTTTTTCAAGTTCTCCAAGCTCATCGTTTACCCATATTCTGATCGCCTGAAATGTCCTAGTTGCAGGATCAATCTTGCTTTTCCCACGAAATACCACGGAACGTACAATGTCTGCGAGTTCAAATGTAGTTTTGATAGGTTTTTTTCTCCGCGTGTTTACTATCGCCCTTGCAATTTTGCGAGAATAACGTTCTCCTCCGTAGTTGTATATAGTATTGGCGATTTCTTCTTCGCGCAGAGCGTTAACGAACGTTGAAGCGTTGATTTGGGAAGAGCCATCCATACGCATATCGAGCGGACCATCATGTAAAAATGAAAATCCTCTATTTCCCTCATCAAGCTGCATAGATGAGACTCCAATGTCAAATATAACTCCATCTACAGCATTAATAGATCTGCCCGGCGTCATCCTAGATCTGTCTGGTGTCATTCCAGTGCTTGACCATACATTTTTTTCCTGGACTCCAGCCGGGACAACAGAAGAGGATTGTGAGATGACAGAGGGCTCTACAAAGCTATCTAAGATATTTTTAATATTGCTAAATTTTTCAATAAATAGCTTTATTTTACCTGGGTACTTAATGTTTAAATCATCATAAAATTTAACAACCGTTTCATCTCTATCAATTGCATACACTTTGCAGTCAGCTGATTCCAATATTGCTTTGCTATATCCCCCAGCTCCAAATGTAGCATCTACGTATACACCACCACTTTGCGGTGAAAGTTGTAATAGCATCTCTTTTAACAAAACTGGAATATGTGTCATAGCGTTCTATCAAAAGACTTTGTGTATACAGATAAAAATGGCTTCCTCACTAAAACATGGTGAAATATATGATATAAGAATACTCGATATAGTCAATGGTATAAAAATATTAAGATTTAATGAGATATCATTATTAATATAATATTCACATAATGCTCACATTTTCTTATTATATTTGAAAAAGTAAGGAACATCACTATTATATCAAGTAAACTACAGAAGATTTTATGCAACAAATAACGAAAGTAATATTTTCAAGTTTAATTTGTAACACTTTACTGTGGTATGACCATATGCTTTTTGGTCACCTGATCAGCATAATCGGCGGTGTGTTTTTTCCATCAGATGATCAATTGGTTAGCATACTGAAGGCTTTTGGAGTGTTTGCAGTGGGTTTCCTGATGAGACCAATCGGTGCTGCCATATTTGGCCATATTGGTGATAAATATGGAAGAAGGATTGCTCTATTGCTCTCCATTGTATTAATGACTCTATCAACTGTACTCATTGCCTTTGTTCCGGGGTATCAAAACATTGGAATACTTGCATCAATACTGGTGGTATGTTTAAGGTTATTGCAAGGTATATCCCTTGGAGGAGAAGCAGGAAATGCCCCGTTTTTAATAGAGCACGCTCCTAAGGACAAGAAAGGATTCTTTGGCAGTATCGAGGTACTCAGTGCAATTCTTGGTTCAATACTAAGTCTTATAGCAGTACTCATATGCAAAAAAGTATCCGATTTTGAATCTTGGGGATGGAGATTACCTTTTGTTTTCAGTTTAGTGATGGGATTAATCAGTATATATACAAGGTATATACTTGATGAGAGCCCAGAGTACAAAAAGCAGAAAAATCCACCTCAATTGCCGTTAAAAGAGTTGTTAAACAGCTATAAAAAACCTTTTCTGATATCGGTAGGGGTCGATATAGTCGAAAATTCATCCCTTTATATATATTTAGTATTTTTCAATGTGCTTACATCAAAAGTAAATGCTCATTTTAACCACATGGTGGAAATACTGAGTCAAATTGCGCTCGGAGGATTGACTATATTATTTGCAATACTTTCTGACAAGATAGGAAGAGAAAAAGTCATGAAATTTGCATTTATGACTTTCATAGTAGTAAGTTATCCAGTTTTTTTTATGATACTAAGAGGTGATAACTTGCTAACCATAGTGGCACACGTTCTTTTTATAATCCCAATAGCTGCATCACTTGGTCCTGTCAGTGCACTTATGTGCGAATTATTTCCAACAAAGGTGCGGTATAGCGGATTTAGTTTATCAAGAAATATAGCTGCTGGATTTTTTGGCGGCCTTGCACCATTTATATGCACAACAATTATTAAGATTACAGGACAAGAAACTTCAGCAAGCTTTTACATGATTTCCTGTGCGTTGATTGGACTAGTTGCTATATCGCAGATTAAGGATTAGATACTTTTTATAAGGCACAACGGTGTCATCCCAGCACTTGACCGGTGGTTAGCTATAAAATTCAAGAAAATATTTAAGGAATCTATTAAATAGAGAAAAAAGATTTTGCATAAAATGGATTTCCAGTAAAAAATTACTTCGCCTATTTATCCAGTGTTACTATAATTACAGTAGAGATATTTAGAGAGCTCAAAATCTATCTCCGTCTGCAGATTAAACAACCAAACTCAGTAAAAGATGTAGCGTATCTTCTTCAGTGTGCGTGGGTGCACACACGTACTTAATCTCTGTCGTATGTGCGTTGCATTTTTTCTGAATTTTTTACATGAGGGGATTTTATGTCTAAAATATCACATTCTTAACAGAAAATTGCTCAAGTCGGCGGAAGTAATATCGGACTTGTTTATACGTGGCCATTGAACGGGAAACTCATGCCTTAAAAGGATCATATACATCAGTTTCCCTAGGGTTGTTCTTTTTCAATTTTTCACTTAATAACCTCAAAATGGGCTGTAAATCATCATCGATTGATAAGCATAGTACTTCTTTATCAAGATAGTTAGCCAAGTGTTTCTTCTTCTCCAGAATTTCTGCTTCTTCCAACAAGTCACATTTGTTTAACACCACAACTTCCTCTTTTCTAACAAGATCACTATTGTAAAGCTCCAACTCATTGTGTGTGCAATCATACGCTGAAATGACATCATCGTGAGTTACATCAATTAAATGCAGTAAAATTTTACACCTTTCTATGTGCTTCAAAAATTTATGTCCAAGCCCAACTCCAAGGTGAGCATCAGAGATTATTCCTGGAATATCTGCTATTACAATTTCGCTATCATCTACTTTTGCTACACCTAAATGTGGTCTTATCGTGGTGAATGGATAATCACCTACTTTTGTATCTGCATTTGAACAGCGAGTTAAAAATTTCGATTTACCTGCATTTGGCATGCCGATAATGCCAACGTCAGATAAAACTTTTAGTTTTAATAATACATATTTTTCTTCGCCAGGCTGGCCGTAAGTAAAATGTCTTGGCGCCCTGTTAGTAGAAGATTTAAAATTGGTGTTTCCAAGTCCACCTTTTCCACCTTGCACTACTTGTAATTCCATCTCAGGTTTATCAAGGTCTACTATCACTTCCTCACTTTCTTCATCGATTATTTGTGTCCCAACTGGAACTTTAAGTATGACATCTTTTCCCGCTGTGCCAGATCTATCTCTACTTGCACCACTTTTTCCGTCGTTTGCTTTAATGTGTCTCCTATAACGAAAATTAAGCAAAGTGTTGAGATTTGCATCGCTGACAAAAACTATGTCTCCTCCCTTCCCTCCATTACCACCGTTTGGACCACCAAATTCAACGAATTTTTCTCGACGAAAACTCGCGCAGCCATCACCGCCATCACCAGCCTTTAGATACAATCTAACTTCGTCTATAAAGTCCATGGCAAACCACTATAATATTTGGCATTTCTTCCTAACGTGCCCTCTATTCTTAGCAGCTCATTATACTTTGCAAGCCTATCAGAACGTGATAGTGAGCCAGTCTTTATTTGCCCGCAATTTGACGCAATTGCTATATGAGATATCGTCGTGTCTTCTGTTTCACCTGATCGGTGAGACAGAACAGTTTTATAACGACCTGATTTTGCCATTCCAATAGCAGTAAAAGTTTCTGTTAATGTTCCTATCTGATTCGGTTTGATTAGTACAGCATTTGCCACTCCTTCCTCTATTCCTCTACGTATTAGTTCACAATTTGTAACGAACAAATCATCTCCAACCAATTGAATTTCACTCCCCAATTTTGCAGTAAGTAACTTCCAACCTTCATAATCGTCTTCACTCATCGCATCTTCTATAGAAACTATTGGGTATCCTTTTACAAGATCACAATAGTATTCAACTAATCCGTCCGAAGTAAGCTCATTATTTTCAAATTTGTAAATTCCATTCTCATAAAAAGTGGATGCAGCAACATCAAGACTCAGTACAAAATGATCTTGTACTGAATAATTGGCAGATTCCATAGCATTTATAATTAAGTCAAGTGCTTCTTCGGTGCTTTCGATATTCGGTGCAAAACCACCTTCATCTCCTACGTTTGTGCTGTAACCCTTTTTCTTGAGAATGCTGCGCAAATTATGAAACACCTCTGCAGACATTCTGATCGCTTCACTGAAAGTCTCAGCTCCAATAGGAAAAACCATGAATTCTTGAAAATCAAGTTTATTGTCTGCATGTACTCCACCATTAATTATGTTGATCATTGGAAACGGCATAACACTTGCCTGCTCTCCTCCCAAATATCTATATAGTGGCATTTTGAAACTGTTTGCTGCTGCTTTTGCAACGGCAAGGGACACCCCTAAAGTTGCATTTGCTCCAAGTTTTGATTTGTTTTTCGTTCCATCTAATTCGATTAATACTTTATCAATTATACTTTGGTCTGCTGCATCCATGCCAACAATTTCATTTGCTATCACTCCATTTACAGACTGAACAGCTTTCAGCACTCCTTTACCACAATATCTTTTTTCATCTTGATCCCTCAGTTCTAAGGCTTCTAGTTTACCGGTTGAAGCTCCAGAAGGTACAGACGCTCTACCTGTTGCTCCATCGCAGAGTTCAACTTCTACCTCAACGGTTGGGTAACCCCCGCTATCTAAAATTTCTCTTGCGAATACATTGTTAATTATCTTTTTCATCATGTTAAACCTCTATTTCCGACATAAGTGCTGCAGTTTCTTTCGCTAGCTTAGCTATATTACCACCAGCACCAATAAATAGTACTACATCACCTGAATTTGTCGAATCATTGATGAAATGTGAGATGAGCAAAGCATTATTCATAATCTCTACGTTACTAAACCCATTGCTGATTAAAGCTTTCTGTATATCATCAATTCCACAACCGGGAATAGGCTCATCTTCTGGAGGATGAACAGGAGTGAGGATGACATAGTCAAACATCATAAAGACTTGTACAAACTCATCAAAAAAATTACGAATGCGAGCAAAACGGAGCGGTTCGATAATTCCTATTACCTTTCCTTTAGTGATCAAGCGTGCTGCTGCCAGAGTTGCCTGTATTTCATTTGGATGATGGGCATAGTCCTCAATTAACTTAACGCCTTTAATGTCAGCAATTAAAGAAAATCTTCTTGCTACTCCTTTAAATTCCAAAAGACCTTTTTTAATGTCCGCATTGCTAATTCCAAGTTTTACCGCAACCGATATTGCAGCCAGGGCATTGCTGACTTTGTGAATACCTATTGCGTTTGATAGTACTATATTCTTTATTCTGTGGTTATTGTCAATCAATACATCAAGTTCTATGCTGTTATTGTGTTGTTTGATGTTTGCAGCTCTAACATTACTTGCTTTTGCAGAGTGTGACGCTGATTTTTTTTTCTGGATCCCAGTGTCAAGCACTGGGATGACAGGAGGTGGTACTGGAATGACAAAGGAGGATTGGATGACAGAAGGAGACACATCTTCAAACCCAAACGTTATAAAATTACCTGCATCACAATTGATGTCTGCAGAATCAGGCAGAATTGCAAAGTCTGCCCTGTTTATAAATTGAGAAAATGCATTTTTGAGATTGTCAAATGTGCCGTAATGGTCTATGTGATCGTCGTTAATGCTTGTTATGGCAGCAATATTTGCAGGGATTTTTAACATAGTTCCATCAGACTCATCAGCCTCGATCAAAAAAATGTCACTCTTGCCAAGTTTTGAGTTATTTCGGTAGGAGTTTAATATCCCTCCCACAATTACAGTTGCATCGGTACCAGAGTGGTCAAAAATAGAGGCAATCATAGCCGTTGTTGTCGTCTTTCCACTTGAACCTGAAACTGCTATCACATATTTATCTTTCATAATCTCAGCGAGTATGTCTGACCTATGCAAAATGGTTTTATTGTTATCTCTTGCGGCAACTAACTCCACATTATCGGATTTTATCGCAGAAGAATGCACAACCACTTGGGCTTGCCTGATGTTATCAGCATTGTGACCAATATAAACCTCTATATCTAACTTTTGTAACCTATCTACATTGTCATTTGATTGCGTATCACTGCCTTGGACTTTATAATTAGAGTTATGAAGAATTTCAGCAATTGCGCTCATTCCAATTCCACCTATACCAATTATGTGTATTGTTTCTTTTCGAGTATTGTTCATATTTAGCAGTAGACGTTTACTGATTACTAAATTTGTTATAGTATAATTTAAAATCCTCATGGTATCGAACCCTTTCACTGAATACAATGATAAAAAATCTAGCTTTTTTATGCCTAATATTTGTTTTGATAAGTAGTTGCAGTTTTCGCAGCAGGTGTAATGATGCCGCAGGCCATTATAAAATTGGCAATAGCTACACAGTAAATGGAGTAACTTATCATCCCAAGCACTGTAACCATCACGAAGAAGTAGGAGTAGCATCGTGGTATGGGATGGAAGATCATGGTACACTTACAGCAAACGGTGAAGTGTTTGACCGTAACTCAATTTCCGCAGCGCACAAGACTTTACCTCTACCCTGCTTTGTTCTTGTCACTAACTTAAAAAATGGAAAGCAACTTATCGTAAGAGTTAACGATAGAGGGCCATTTGTTAAGGGTAGAATAATAGATCTTTCAGAAAAAGCAGCGAAAATTTTAGGATTCCATGAAGATGGATTAACTATGGTAAAAATTACGTATCTAAAAAAAATGTCAAGGCGACTAATACAAAAAACCCCTCATTATAAAAAGCAGTACGAAAAAGAAATGCAGAAACGTCACCCAAAACAAAACAGTGCAGAAAGTAGGGGATATGTCGCATTTTTTGAAAATGCTCAGACTGCCAAGTCAGCTGCATCAAAGCTTCGCAATCAAGGCATAAAAAATGTTAGATTGCTTTTTAAGAACGACCGATATTGCGTGAAAGTGAGTTATAAGTAGTATATGGAGGGTGTGATGGTTAGATTCTGGAGCGCTATAAATTCAAAAGGACACATCTCAGACCAACACTTGACCTAGAATCCAGGAGCTTTTAAACTGAACTCTATACAGTGCTGAAAATGATAGGAAACCTAAGCGGAATAGTTGACGAAGTCCATAGCGATCATATAATCCTGAATGTAAATGATGTTGGCTATATAGTATACCTTTCAGCCAAAGCTCTAAATGCATGCTCCACTGGAAGTAAAATCAAATTGTTTATTGAAACCTACGCAAATAATAGAGAAAACATTACTCAGCTATATGGCTTCATAAGCAGAGAAGAACAGCAGTGCCTGCGCTTGCTTGTTAAAGTAAGCGGCGTTAGCTATAAAACTGCGATGTCAATTTTGAGTAAATTAACCCCAGAGCAGTTGTTTTTGGCAATTATGAATGAAGATAAAGTAACACTCAAGATAAGCGGGCTTGGCCTGAAACTCATTAATCGAATTATTACAGAACTGAGTGGCAAAGTGAGTAAATTAGAAATAAATAACAGCAATTTCCATCCAATTAATGAAGATGCCCTTTCAGCATTGATCAATCTTGGATATGAAAAAACGAAAGCTTATGATACTATAAAAAAATACAGGCCAAACCTGGACACTAAGGAAATTATTCGCATGGCACTTAAGGAGCTTTCAACATTATGAAGTCAATATCATGTGGCAAAGAATATGCTGAAGATGCGCGTAATGTAAACATCAGGCCTGAACAACTTGATGATTTTGTTGGGCAAAAAGATTTAATACAAAATTTAAAAGTATTTATAAATGCCGCAAAGACGAGAACTGAAGCTTTGGATCATGTTTTACTACACGGTCCTCCAGGGCTTGGCAAAACAACCTTGGCACAAATTGTCTCTAAGGAGTTAAGGGTTAGCTTTCGCGCAACTTCTGGTCCTTTACTTAATAAAGCTGGAGATTTAGCTGCAGTGCTCACCACTTTAAATGCAAAAGATGTCTTATTTATCGACGAAATCCATAGATTAAATCGCAGCATTGAAGAAGTCTTATATACCGCTATGGAAGACTTTTGCCTAGACATACTGGTAGGCGAAGGCCCATCCACTCGCACTTTAAGGATAGATTTGCCACCATTTACGTTGATTGGAGCAACAACGCGGCTTGGGCTGCTTTCTGCACCGCTGAGGGATCGTTTTGGCATCCCTTTGCACCTTGAATTTTATTCTTTTGAAGAACTGGTTGATATTATAAAAAGAGGCGCAAGAGTTCTTTCTGCTGAAATCGAAGAGGGTGCCATACGGGAAATTGCTTGCCGTGCACGCGGCACTCCAAGAATTGCTTTGAGGTTACTCAGAAGAATAAGAGATTTTGTTGAAGCGGAAGATGATAAAAAAATTACCTACGAAATTGCTGACTCTGCGCTATCAAAATTGGGCATAGATAAGATGGGATTAAATAAATTAGATATAGATTATCTAAGATTTCTATTCAACACCTCAGGACCTGTTGGAATTGACACCATATCTATCGCGTTATCTGAAGATGCTGGCAATATTGAAGAAACAGTAGAACCTTATTTAATAAAAATTAGTTTTGTAAAGCGCACACCAAGAGGACGTGTTTTAACCGATCAAGCAAAGGAGTGTTTGAGCCTTCAATATTAAATAGCTTTTCTGCCATAATTATTGTTGACTAATTGATATAATGCTATATGCTGATGTTGTGCATTGAAAATGGAGGGGTATATGTTAGACAAGATCAGAGAATTCTGTGGAGCTATTTATTCCGCAATTAGGAATAAAGTTAAAAGTTCTTACGCACCTATGGTCGAAGAGCCTTTTGCTGATAACACAACTTCAAAGCCGAGTGAAAAAAAGCCAGAAGAGCATCTTATCCTTCTAAATAATGAAGTGAAGCAAGAGCAAGCTGGTACGGCTGCAACAGAAGGGCTTTCTGTTGATTTAAGCACTCAGAATGCACCTAAATCAACACCAGAGCGTGGACGTGTCGAGTTGGAAAGCGATGAAGAATGGGATGAATTCTTTAAGTTACAGAACAACCCTTCTACCAATACTACAAACCAAAAACCTTTTTCTCCGAAGAAAGGAGAAACTCAGTATCGCGGCAAAGAGATTGTAGGCAAAATTGCTGACCAAATTAAATCGGAGATATCTGAAGGTATGAAAAATAATACCATAGGGTCCATAATGATAAAAGAAGGCAAAAGGGAAGAGAATGTTGTTTACCCTTCTGTAAGAGTTGTGTTGAATGCTAGTAAAGAAGGAGTAGATATAGCTAAACTTCTGAGTGGTAATATATGTAAAAAGTACAATGTGAAAACAATTACGTTTTGTCATCCTAATCAAGAAAAAAAGAGAGGTGCATGTTGCTATATTAACGATAATGGGGAAAGAGTTTATGAAATAATTAGCGGGTTATATGAAATGACCTTAAAGTGGTATGTTGATGGAAAAGAATGTAAAATTAAAATTAATATTGACAATAAGAATGGTGTAAGGCTTCTTGAAAGCAACGGTGTTACTGAAGAACAGTTACGCGCAAATAAAGAAGTGAAAGTAGGCAAGAGACGTGAACCAAAATCTTTATATGAAGCATTAGCATCACAATTGCAACAGACACAACCGGAAAGTACTGAAACAGTGAAGGTTTTACCGCAACTGGCAGACATAAACACGCTACCGCAACAACACCAAGCTCCTGCTGCCAAAGCCAAGTAGTGAAATTTCAACCAAGTGGTAATAGAACAAATTAAAGGTACCGTTTTGCCAGTCAACAATGTTGTCATTCCAGCGCGTGACGCACAGCTGTACGAACATTGCAATTAGCTATAAATATTAAGAAATTTACTATACGAGAAAAAAGCAAAAGAAGCCCCGGTCGGTGGCTAATTATTTATATGTACCTCAAATATCGGCGTTTTTATTCTCAGCGCTACGATTCAGCTACTTTTAAATGCAACTAACCAAAATTGTAGACATTAAGAAATTTACTAAGCAGGAAAAAAAGGCAAAAAAACTCTGAGGCAGCTAGCATTCAAATTCTCCCTTGTCTATTTGACGTTCTATACTGTCTTAAACGACTTATAAGCGCGTTTCAGCTTGTATAGGTAAAAACCAGAAGTTTTAAAAAGACGTGAGGTGCACATAGTGCAAAAATTTAAACATGAGACGCCAAATACCCTAAGTTTTTTGTCATTAACCTGCACAGATTGCGAAGATAAATAAATAGCTTCAGTCTCATTATAAGGGTAACGGCGAAGGTTGTCAAGTAGTTTTTTTTGTTTTTATTGAATCCAACGTACTGCTAAAAGCTATGCGAGAAGTCTAAGTTGTATGGCATAAGGCTATCTATACCAATTCTGTATGTAAATCCCTAACTAGGGCTTCAGCACATTCTCCTTGAACGATTATACTGATCTTGGTTTCAGATGCTGTGATAGCTAGTATTTCTATCTTTTTTTCGCTCAAGACCTTGAGTATGCGATGCATCACCTCAGTATTAGACATAACGCCAATACCAATTATTGAAATTCTAGCTATGTTGTTGTTTATGATATAGCTCCCACTTAGTAGCTTTTTCATTGAATTAATATCAAATTCGGAAATTACAAAACTTGATCCGTGTATCATGTTAATTCTAATGTTTACCCCTGCAATATCCCTTAAAATACGCAAGGTATCTGCAAGGTTAGCAAAAGTTACAAGAGCTTCATTGGTGCTATAAGTTATTCCAGTAATTGTGTATCTCTCCAGTACATCTTTTTTATGCAGTACTACAGTTCCTTCCACCTCTTTAAAGGTGGACAGCACTTGTACTTTAATGTTATGTTTCATTGCAAGTTGTACTGAACGATTATGTAGTATTTTAGCACCAGATGACGATATTTCCAACATTTCATCGTAAGAGATAGATTTGAGCTTGCGTGCTTTTGGAACAATTTTCGGATCAGCCGTATATATTCCATCGATATCAGTGAAAATCTCGCAAGCCTTGACGTTAAAAGCTACCGCTAAAGCAACTGCTGATATATCAGAGCCTCCTCTTCCAAAAGTGGTGATTCTATCATCATGTATACCCTGAAAGCCAGCAATGATCGCCACAGTATACCCTTCAGTAAAAGACCTTTTCAGATGGTCAATCTCTATTGTTTTTATTTTAGACTTGGAGTAAAGATCGTCTGTTATAATCGGTAATTGCCAGGCGAGCCACGATTTAGCATTTATTCCAATAGATTGGAGAGTGATTGCTAACATGCCGCAAGAAATCTGCTCTCCTGCTGAAAGTATAACGTCATACTCCGACAGCTCTCGTTTGCAGCTTAAACCTGAGATTTGTCTAGCCTGAAAAGCCATTTGATCAGTAAATCCCGCAACGGCGGATACAACGACGATTACGTTACAACCTCTCTCAACATCCTTTTTTATCAAATTTGCAACTCGGTTTAAGTCAGTTAATGAGGTCCCACCAAATTTTTTTATGATTATATTGTCCATAGCTACAATATAGCCTTCCTCCAGAAAAAAATATAGCGTTAGTTGATATAAATTTTAAAAGACTCAGTTATTCTCCATAGCAAAGTCCCTAGCTAGGAATAGCGAACCACAAATCAGTATGGTTTTGATGTTCTGGAGAGGAACTTTTAGTATGTGGTTTAATATGGCATCACCGATCGATTCACATTCAATAGCATTTATTCCTATATTATTTGCTCCCTCTCTGATTAGACCTGTATTTGTTGCTTTAGGCTCAGACTTAACACAAACCGCACATAATAACTTGATATATGGTTTTAAATGTTCCAAAAACTCTTCCACGTTTCTGTTACGAGTAACACCAAAAATCATATAGATGCCTTCAGCAAAATTATCTTCCACCCAATCAGCTAATACTCTGGCACCATCGTTATTGTGCGCACCATCTAAAAATAATTGCCAATCTTTCGGTAACAAAGAAATTAAGTTGCCCTCTTTTATAAGCTCTAGTCGTGCAGGCCAGTAGGTGTGTTGTAAACCTGAAGTGATATCCTCTTCTCCAATATCAAATCCATACTTTCCACTCAAAATGCTACATGCTGCAATAGCATTTCCTGCATTAATTATTTGATGATCGCCCTTCAAAGAAGGCAAAGGAAATTCTATTGATTGAATAGCCGATTGGAAAATCATTTGAGTTGATGTCATTCCAGCGCGTAACGCTGGAATCCACTCATTTTTTTGCTGGATCCCGGTGTTAGCTACTTGGATGACAGACAGTTGTTTACTGCAATTCCACTCAACCCCACCTCTATATAAAGGAGATTTCTTATTGACTGCATATTGCTCTAGCGTATTCATTATAGACTTTTCTTGTGGCGCTATTACGCAAGGGACATTATGTTTCATTATTCCAGCCTTCTCACCTGCTATAATCTCTACAGTAGTACCAAGATATTCCATGTGATCAAGTGCGATGGAAGTAATGATTGTTAAAATCGGATTATCTATAACATTCGTTGCGTCAAGTCTTCCACCCATCCCTACTTCGACTAAGGTCACATCGGCTTCATGACGAGAAAAAGCTAAGAATGCTGCAATCGTCGCCGCTTCAAATAAAGTGATAGGTTGATCTGCAATTGCACTGCGGCATTCTTCTAATAAACTATATAATTCATTATCGTCGATATGACTTCCTGCAACGACTATTCTCTCATTAAAATTAACTAAATGTGGAGAAGTATATGCATGGACCTTATACCCTGCTGACTGCATTATGTATCTTATGAAAGATAATGTTGAACCTTTTCCATTAGTTCCAGCTATGTGAATTGCTGGAGGCATCTTTTTTTCAGGGTTGCCTAACTTACTTAGAAAGCTTTTCATGCGCTCGAGAGAGAAGTCTTTTGGCCTTCTGCCAAGTGGCTTAGGCCAGTGAGGCATGTATATCATAGCTTGTTATTACATTTTAATTCATCTATAACACTCGCTATACCATATGTATCGATTTTTTCACTGAATTGAGAACGTTGATTAATAGAAATACTTATCCCATTCATTACAACATCATTTATTAAGAAAGAACTGTTACTTTTAGCAACTTTAAAGTCAATATTTGTAAATTCTTCGTCGCCGTAGGAAAATCTTGCACTAACCAAGCAAGTTCCATCATCACCTGCTTTTGAGCCCATTATAGTCATTTCGCTATTATTCATGTATTTATACAAAATTTTGACGCACAAACGCGTAAGATACACCTCATATTCTTTTAAGAAACTTTCTCTTTCTTCCTGGGTAGTCAAAATCCAATGTTTTCCCATTACAAATCGGGATATTTCTTTGAGATTAACATTGTTTTGAATGATCTCCTGAAGCTTTATATATATATATTCCCGATTTCTTTTCTTCTCCTTTGTATATATGCTATCCACTTGTTGCTTCATAGCATGCACAAAAATTTTGTGATCTGCACAACTGGTGTAAGCACCTGAAGAAATTATAACAAAAACAATAATGATTAAAGCTTTAGTAATATTCATAGGGTACACTTATTGATCACAGCATTCAAAATACAAAGTTTAATAAAGATAGTTAGTTTTACTGTTGACTGCAATATACATATAGACACAACTTGTGTAAACTAGCTATAATTATAAGGGTCTGTTCTATACGTTATGAGTTAAGTTAAATTTCCCGAGCGATAATTTCTAGTCAAGGGAATTGCCTCTATTAATTTCGTTGAAATTAATACGTGATGCCCACTTTAACTTTAGGTCTCAGGAATCTACTAAGACTGACGGTAGATACGGATCCTGTTCCAGTTGATTTAGATTTATGCTCTACCGATACAAAGAACAAGGTACTTTTCTCTGTTCATCTGATGAGATATTTCAGGTTGTAATTGATGTTGAGAAGTATCCTGATTTTGTTCCTTGGTGCAAAGCTGTTTATATAAAAGAAAAAATCGATAGTCAAATGGTTGTGGATCTCCTAGCAGCTTTTCATGGTATTAAAGGAAGATATACATCAGAAGTAACCTTTCTTTCTCCAAGCAGAACAAACGAAGGTTGGATAAAAGCTGTATCATCAAACGGAATATTCAAACATTTATACAATGAATGGAAATTCATTCCTATAGGTGAAAATAAGACCATGGTAAAGTTTTACATAGAATTTGAGTTTAAATCTAGCTCGCTTTCAACTCTATTAAACTCAGTATACAAATATACACAAAGTAAAATAATTGCTGCATTTAAAGAAAGAGTTGAGAACCTTGCTAAGTAAAAGTTATCTTGACATTATTAATATAGATACGTAATTTTCTTAGTAATTTTAGTGTTTATATTGTAATGATTTTCAGACTATTGCTTTTACTAATTTTTATAAGTGTTAATTCTTATGCAGCTGTTAAACAAGACTTGTCCAACAACCAGTACACTCAAAAAACTGATGAAATAACAGCAGAAGAACTATTATTACCATTGCCTGATGACAAATCACTAGGTAATCCAAAAGCGCCAATTTTAATGGTAGAATATGCTTCGCTCACTTGTTATCATTGTTCTCTTTTTCATAAGGAGGTTTTTCCTGCAATTAAAAAGAAATATATAGATACGGGCAAAATGTTATATATATTCCGTCATTTTCCTCTGGATTATAGAGGATTAAAAGCTGCAATGCTAAGCTATTGCTATGAAAAAGAAGAAGACTATTTTAATTTTAACAAAGCTGTTTTTAATTCAATAGACTCGTGGAACTACTCTGATTTAAGTGATTTAACTGTACTACAAAGGATTGCTGCACTAAGTAACTTAAAGCAAGACCTGTTTAACCAATGCATCGATGAAAAGAAAAACAAGGAAGTGTTTAACAAAATTATAAACGATAAATCACTGGCAATAAATAAGCTTGGTATTACGGCCACTCCAATATTTTTTATCAAGCTTAACAGCGGTAAATCACATACAGAATATAATAAAATTAAACACGAGGGATATAAAACATTAGAATACTTCACTAATGTTATAGATAAACTATATGAAAAAGCTATAGTGAAATGATACCACTGTAGCTTATCATAAAAAAACCCCTACGTTGAGCTATCGTTTTTTACCACTGCTTGTTGTTTCTTACGCTCAAATTCTCTTTTTTTACTGTGCCAAGCGTAATAATACATAGCAATTTTATTTTCTATTAATATTATTGTTCCATCATAAAATTGAACCATATCCATAACTTTTTTCTGGGCTTCATCAAAACGTTCCCTATATTTCTCACGATAAGCTGGGTTATGTAACAATGTAACCCCTTCATCTTTGTTAGATTTTTTGCTTAACGTTTCAACTTCACCAGCAATATTATAAGACATATAACCCCCTCTAATTGATTATGAAAATTATATTTTAACTAAAAAGAAATGCCCATGAGCATTTCCTCAAACTCTAGTATGACAATCTATCGACTATTATACTAGTTAATTATAATATTATATATAATAATTTTTGTCACTTAAAATTTTACGCTGTAAAAAATAATAACCTAAAATAAACGTTTTTATTATTTTAAGCTAACATATATAAATTTTATATAAATTAAATCGTTAATACAAGACATGGCACGCAACAACTCTAGCATGAAATTATCATACATAAGAGATTTATTCGCAAAGAAGTACAAAAAAATAGAGGAATACTGTATTTTTGAAAGAAAAAAACACATCCAAATTAGCGCTGAAGAAGGAAAACTGCTCAGTTTGTTTATAAAAATTCGTAAAGTAAAAAGTATCGTTGAAGTTGGTACATTATATGGGTATTCATCGATTTGTATGGCAAAAGCTCTACCCGAATATGGCCATATATACACAATAGAGAACAATCCTGAGCACTTAAATATAGCAAAAAAAAATTTTAGTGCTTTTAATCTGGACAATAAAATTACTTTAATAGAAGGCGACGCATTGGAAAAACTGAATGAGTTGTTAACAAAAGCACCGTTTGACATGATGTTCATTGATGCCGATAAAGGTGGTTACCCTAAATATTTAGATTGGGCAGAGCTGCATATTAAACGAGATGGATTCATTGTTGCAGATAACACTCTATTGTTTAACACAGTTTTTTTAGAATCACCTCCAAAGGAAGTATCAGAAAAATCATGGCATGCTATGAGAGAATTTAATCGTAGATTATCAGACGAAGAAAAATATTACTCTATGTTGATTCCAACTGATGAAGGGATGACTGTAGCCTTAAAGCTAACATGAGTTAAAAATCAAAGTTGGCATAATGCCTAGGAGGAGTTAATCCAGAAACCCTTTCTAATAACATCTCACGAAAACAAGGCCTTGACTTAACAATAGAGTACCATTCTTTTAAAATTCTACTTTTTTCCCATGGAAAACTATTTACATAGTCCATTACAGAGATATGTGACGCTAAAGTAATGTCAGCCAAAGTGAACTTATCGGTTGCAAGCCAAACGTTTTTGCTAATTAAGTGTTCAATGTATTCTATATGGCAAGACAGGTTGTGCTGAGCTGCATGAAGAAACCTAGAGTCAGGGCTGCGGTTAATTATTACTTTCTCGTTTATAATGTATTTAGTAACTTCGTTGTAAAACTTGCTATCAAACCAATTAACCAAAGCACGTATTTTAGGCTTAACAACAGTAGACAAATCGAGCAATTTGATATCGCTGCTGTAAGTTTCTTCTAGATACTCACAAATAGCAATGCTGTCTGTTATAATAAAATTATTATCCACGAGCACTGGTACTTGTCCAGTTGGGTTAATCTCCATAAATTCATTCCTCTTCTCCCACGGGTTCTCGTGTACTAAATCACAACCTAACTTTTTCTCCTTGAGAAGAGCTCTAACCTTTCGCGAGAATGGACAAAGAGGGAAGTGATATAAAATCATAATTAATTTCTATATATAACTTGTGCAACCCCAACTAATCGTAAACCACCATAGGATATACCTTGCTAAATAAAAAAAAAAGTATAATATTTTACAAGGTATGCAGGCAAAAACTCTGTAACTTGGTCAGGTCAGAGATGAAGCAGCCATATCAGAATCTTTTTGGGTTGCATACCTATTGAACTGTTTGTTTATCGTAAGTTATGAACATAGCATTAAAATATCGTCCTAGTAGCTTCAAAGATCTAATAGGTCAAGATATATTAGTGCGTATATTAGAAAACGCTTTTACTCTCAACAAAATCCCACAATCTATACTACTCTCTGGTAGTAGCGGAGTTGGTAAAACTACCACAGCAAGAATAATAGCTTTGTGTTTGAATTGTTCCATGGGACCAACTTTTGAACCTTGTGGATCATGTGAAAATTGTCTGGCGATAAAGAATTCAAGTCATCCAGATGTGATAGAGATTGACGCAGCAAGTCACACTAGCGTTGAAGATATCAAAGTAATCCTAGGAGACATTTGCTATTCACCTATAAGCTCTAAATTCAAGGTTTATATTATAGACGAAGTACACATGTTATCCAGCAGTGCATTTAATGCATTGCTTAAAACCCTAGAAGAACCACCATCCAGTGTAAAGTTTGTTCTGGCAACCACGGAGATAAAAAAGATACCGATAACTATTATTGCACGTTGTCAAAGGTTTGATTTGCATAATATCCCTGCAGCTAAAATAGTGGAACGGTTGAATGACATTGCACAAAAAGAAAATTATCTCATTGAAAATGGGGTATCAGAATTAATTGCACACCACTGTAGCAATTCGATGCGTAACGCTTTATTTTTAATGAATCAAGCAGTGCTATATAGCAAAGATAGCACAATATCCATCAAAAATGTGATAGAAATACTCGGTCTGGTGGATAAAGATATTATATTTGATCTACTGGAAGCAATATTATATGGTGGTTTACAGAAGGCTCTATCAGTATTCGACAAGGCAATAAAGACAGCAAACCCACTCAGTGTCTTCGAGGGTCTATTGCAAACAATCCAGTTAATATGCCGTTATTTGATTACAAAAGAAATCAACGGTTCAGTTATAGAATGTGAAAAGAACAGGATAAAAGACTTAAGTGCAAAGAAGTCTTTAATATTTTTCTCGAGATTGTGGAAGATGTTGCTCAAGGGAGTTCAGGATATAAAAACTTCAACATGTAACGATATTGCTGCTGAAATGATGTTAATTAGCCTCTGTTATCTTTCTGATTTACCTTCTCCCGAGCAAGTAGTAAAAAAAGTTCTTACGCAGAATGCACAGCAAAGGAATATGCGTAACGCAGAGAGCGCACAGCAAAAAAATTACGATTTTGATAAGATTCTGCAACTATTACGACAGAATAACCAAATTTATCTTTACAAACAGCTATGTAGTAATCTACAATTAGTGGATTGCAAACCTGGGTATTTAAAATTAAGAGCCGTATCTCGGTTAGACAACAGTTTTTGTAATGACTTGAAAAATTACTTAAATCAAGTAACTCAGCAAGAATGGGTTGTCACAGTTGATGCAGGCTATATGAGCAGGGAAGTAAGTAATTTAAATTATGCACCTGCAGTCAAGAATATACTTGATACGTTTAAGGGTGCAAAGGTAGTTAATATAGAGAATAAGGAGTAAGTTGTGGATTTTAGTCAAATAATGAAGCAAGCACAAGAGATGCAAAAAAAGCTTGCAGAAGCTCAAGAGAAGTACATTGGGAAAGAGTTTCAAGGTATTTCCGGGGGTGGCAAAGTTTCTGTGTTGGTGGAAGTTGTAAAAATAGGTAGTTATAAAGCTAAGAAAGTAAGCATAGACTTAGAGCTTATGAGAAACGAGGAGAAAGATATAGTAGAAGATTTAGTAACAGCAGCGTTCAACGATGCCATTAAAAAGGCAGAGGAAGACATGGCAAATGCAACCTCTGATCTTGCAGGTATGATGGGGTTACCACCTGGGTTTAAACTTCCCTTTTAAAAATTCTCTGTATTGCTGAGCAAGTCTTTAGTATCTCTGGTACTAGCATTGTTTCATATACTGTACCTGAAATGTCATGCAAAGATGAAAGAAATCGCAGTAGTGATGCAGAAAGCAAAGAAATACTAGAGTCAGTAAGAAAATACCAAAAAATCGAAGGTAAAAAGTTATATAATTGTCTTTTTATTAATAAAATTTTTACCTTACCCTTAAAAATTGGTTTAAATGTCAAATATTTTATGTTATTAAGTTAGTACTTGACTTAACTTTAGTTTTTACTTAAATTGCTAAAGTGGAATTTTAATTTTTTTTTAACGAGGGCAATTATGCATTATAAAAAGTTTTTTTCAGCAACCGCTTTAGTGACGTTGCTAAGTTTATCAAACGCTGCTTTTTCAGATCCTGTTGGTCCAATAGCTGATGAAGAAACTAGCTACTACATTCGCCTGCAGTACAATGGCGAATTTTTACCTTTTAAAACAGAAATCAAGGGTATTGAGTATAAAAAAGGTGATAAAGATCAAGATCCTTTGAAAGCATCTTTTATAGCTGGTGGTGGTGCATTTGGTTATAAAATGGATGATATCAGAGTTGATATCGAAGGGCTCTATTCGCAGCTAAGCAAGAACGATATTAAAGATGCAACATTTACACCAGATGCTGCAGACAATTTAACAGCAATTTCAGGACTAGTTAACGTGTATTACGATGTGGCAATTGAAGATATGCCTATCACTCCATATGTTGGTGTTGGTCTTGGTGCAGCATATCTCAGTAATCCTTCTAAAGCTGACGCAGTTAAGGATCAGAAAGGATTTGGTTTTGCTTATCAAGCAAAAGCTGGTGTTAGTTATGACGTAACTCCAGAAATCAAACTCTTTGCTGGAGCTCGTTATTTCGGTTCTTATGGTGCTAAGTTTGATGCAACAACTAAGGATGATGGTAAAATAAAGGTTCTTTACAGCACTATTGGTGCAGAAGCTGGAGTAGCATTTAACTTCTAGTCCATCTTAGCAGCTCTTCTTGTTGTCCCAGTTTTGTCATTCAAGTAACTGGTGCTGGGACCTAGAAAAAAGAAATGTGGATTCCAGTGTTTTTAAGCACTGGAATGGCATCATTTATTTTGGCTGCTTTAGTTTGCAGTTGTGTGTTGACAGCCAGTGCTAAGGCATCTGAAGCCCTAGTTGAGTGCAGAGATATACATACTTTTTTAAATTAAATCTTGAATTTTTGCTGGAAAATCAATATATTATATGTATGGAGTTTTAATTTAAGTTGTTATGTTAATCCCAACAGCAAGCTTATGTATTAACAGTAGCACTAATCTCACGCAGTATATTGCTGAGGTGCGAAAATTTCCTATGCTTTCCCAAGAAGAAGAAGTACAATTAGCAAAAAATTGGCACCAATACAAAGATATTTCTTCTGCTCATAAGCTGATTACCAGTCATTTGAATTTGGTAGTGAAAATTGCAATGAAGTTCAAAAACTATGGACTGCTGCTTATGGACTTGGTCATGGAAGGGAACATGGGTTTAATGCATGCAGTGAAAAAGTTTAATCCTGATTTAGGGTTTCGCTTTTCAACTTATGCGGTGTGGTGGATTGAAGCTTCAATAAAAGACTTTATATTGAAGTCTTGGTCGTTTGTAAAAATAGGCACAACGCAAGCGCAAAGAAAGCTATTTTTTAGTTTGCGTAAAATAAAAAAAAGAATTTTACAGTATACAAACAGAGAAGCTTTAACCAATGAAGAAATAAAAGCAATATCCAATGAGCTTTCTGTATCTGAAGGAGATGTTGTACAGATGAGTTACCGTTTAGCTTGTAAGGATCAGTCGCTAAATAAGTGTATAAGGATAGGTGATGACTCTAAAAAGGAGTTACAAGATATGATTCCATGTAACTCGATTAGTCAAGAAGTAACTTACCAAAATTATGAAGAGAAAGAATTAAAAGAAACAATTTTAAACAATGCACTGGCAAGTCTTAATGAAAGGTCAAGAGACATCTTTATCAGCAGATATTTGTCTGAAGATACTCAAACTCTAGATGAGCTTAGTAAAAAATATGGTGTTTCAAGAGAAAGAATAAGACAGCTAGCTGAGCAGGCGATGAGTAAGGTAAGACAACATATACAATCGGAGAGTTTGAAATTTGGCTTGCATGCGTAGGTTTTTTGTACTTTTAACATTTTTTTCAGTAGGCGCTCTCGCATCGGTTAGTGATGTGCAATTGAAAGAAAAATATAAAGATTGGCTTGTGTATGCTGCATTAGAAGATGGGGAAAAAGTGTGCTACATCGTGTCTTATCCTAAGAAGAAAAGTGAACATTATACAGCTGATCGTAAGCCGTATGTAATGGTCAGTTATGTCGATAAAAAAGCAGACGAGGTCAGCGTTACCTCTGGTTTTCAGTATGATAAGGAACCTGTAGTTCTTAATGTCGATAAAAAAGTTAAATATACATTGCCCATAATACAGGGGAGTCTCGCGTGGGCAGAGCACACAAAAACAGACCAAGAGTTAATTCTCAGGATGAAGCAAGGATTATCAATGGTGGTCAATGGAAAAACAAAAGCAGCAACCATTGATGACACTTATTCCCTACTTGGTTTTCAAAAGGCATATCAAAAAATGCACGATTTGTGCCACACAAAATAAGCTATTTTTGCATCTATTCTGCACTAGACTCTTACATTATGGTAAGGAATTTTTAGGAGAAACGCAGACTAGCACCGCAGAATACTTGAAGTATTTGAGAAACATAAGCAAGTTTCGACGCAAAATCAGAAAGCAGGTTATGCAAGAGATCTACTATGGTTTCTCATACCAAATTCCAATGGTAATAGGACAAATTAAAGGTACTGTTTTGCCAGTCAACAATGGTATCATCCAAGTAACCCTTTTTTGTCATCCCAGTGCTCGACACTGGGATCTAGGATACTACTTTAGTTATAAATATTTAAGAAATTTACCAGACGAGAAAAAAAGCAAAAGAAGCCCCGTGGTGGCTAGTTATTTACTTTTGTGTCGAAATGTTGGCGTTTTTTTATCCTAAACGCTTAATAAGTGCGACTTAGCTGCTTTTTAATGCAACTTAACCTTAGCCATAAACGTTTAAGAAACTCACTAAGCAGAAAAAAAGCAAAAGAAACCCCGAGTAGCTAGTTATTCACTATCTATCTTATGATATTGGCGTTTTTGATGTCTTAAACGACTTATAAGCGCGTTTGAGCTTGTATAGGTAAAAAACCAGAAGTTTTAAAAAGACATGCAGTGCACATAGTGCGAAAAATTAAACATGAGACGCCAAATATGCTAAGTTTTTTTCTCATTTAATCTGCACAGACTGAAGATAAATAATAGCTTCAGTTTCATTATAAGGATGACGGCGAAGGTTGTCAAGTAGTTTTTACTAAAATGATATTCAGTATGCTAATGCTTTAGTGTCTCTAAGCCAGAAAAATTATCGTCTTCATTCTTTACAGAGGAAGATGGTGCATTGCTTCCATTATCGCTTTCAATTGGAATAGTAGGCTGTATCAAAGCAATTTTTATAACCTCATCAATGTTCTTGACAAAAACTACGTTGATCTTTTCCTTAATATTTGCTGGGATTTCTTGCATATCCTTCTCATTTTCGCTAGGTATAATCACAGTTTTAATTGATACTCTGAGTGCTGCGAGTAACTTTTCTCTTAAGCCTCCAATAGCTAAAACTCTACCACGCAGTGTCACTTCACCTGTCATAGCAACACTTTTGTCAACTGGTATGTTTGTCATAAGAGAAACAATGGACGTGCATATTGCACTACCAGCAGAAGGTCCATCCTTTGGTACAGCGCCCTCAGGTAGATGCAAATGTATATCATTGTTTTGAAATTTTTCAGGCTTTATGCCAAAGAATAGACAATTTGATCGAATATAACTATACGCGGCCTTTATGGATTCTTGCATAACCTCTCCAAGCTTCCCCGTATATTTTATTTCCCCCTTACCTGGAATCAAAACTGACTCTATCATTAAAATATCACCACCTGTTTCAGTGTAGGCTAGTCCAGTTACTACCCCTACTAAACTCTCATTTTCTGCAATACCAAAGGTATATTTACGCACTCCTAAATAACCTTGTAAATCGTTAACTCCCACACATATTTTCTTATTTTTACCTTCTAGTATTTCTTTCACTGCCTTTCTCATGAGCTTTGCAAGCTCCCTTTCCATACTGCGAACACCACTTTCACGTGTATATAAGCGTATCAACTCATACAGCGCATCGTTAGTTATACTCCATTCTTTCTGGCGCAAGCCATGCTCTTGCTTTAATTTGGGAATTATATGATACTTAGCAATATTAATTTTTTCATCTTCTGTATAACCAGATAATTGTATAATTTCCATCCTATCATGCAAAGGGTGTGGTAAATTCAAGCTGTTTGCTGTAGCCACAAACATTACACTTGAAAGATCAAACTCAACTTCTAAGTAATGGTCCGTAAAGTGCTTATTGTGTTCAGTGTCCAAAACCTCAAGCAACGCAGATGCAGGGTCACCACGCGAATCAGAACCCATCTTATCTATTTCATCAAGTAAAAAAAGTGGGTTGCACGAATTAGCTTTTTTCATGTGTTGAATGACTTTGCCGGGCATTGAACCAATATAAGTTTTTCTATGGCCACGTATTTCAGATTCATCACGCACACCACCAAGAGCTATGCGAACAAAATCTCTTCCTACTGCCCTTGCCATAGACCTAGCTAAAGAAGTTTTACCAACACCAGGTGGTCCCAATAAGCAAAGTATAGGACCCTTGATCTCTTTTACTCTCTTTAACACTGCCAAAAACTCTATTATTCTATCTTTTACCTTCTCTATGCCATAATGATTCTCATCTAAGATTTTTTTAGCTGCACTTAAATTAATTTTTGCATCCTTGTATTTTCCCCATGGCAGATCAAGCAACCAATACAAATAATTAGATATAACTGTAGCTTCAGGAGAAATGGGATTCATTTTCTTATATCTTTTCAACTCAGTTATAGCTTTCTCCCTTGCTTCCTGAGAAAGCTTTGTTTCATCTATCTTTTTTTCAAATTCATTTATTACATTTCCTTCTTCTCCATTCTCAAATTCGCCCAATTCTTTCTGTATAGCTTTCAATTGCTCATTGAGATAGTAAGCTTTCTGAGTGCTTTCAACTTGTGATTTAATTGTTTTATATAAACGGTTTTGTGCATTTAAAATGCTGATTTCTCTCTCAATAAAAGTAAAAGTCTTTCTTAAACGTTCCCCCGGACCATAAGTCTCAAGTATGCTTTGTTTATCTGATGCTTTTATATTCAAATATGAAACTATCGTGTCTACAAGCAGATCAATTTCTTTGATCTGCTCAACGGGATTGACAATAATATCAGGCTGGTTTTTCTTGTTCAGTTTACACCAACTATCAAATGCACCTATAACAGATCGCCTTAAAGCTTCCAGATCGACATTATCCTCATCTTCCTCGTATTCATGATAATTATCCAATTCTACTCTAGCCTGTAATAAAGTATAAGAGTCGATATACTCAACAGCTCTTCCTCTGCTTACTCCTTGGATTACAACTTTTACCGCATTATCAGGCAATTTTATCAATGGTTGTACAATATTTGCTAGTACACCTACTTCATAAAGATCTTGTGGCTCTGGGTTATCAATAGAGCCATCTTGCTGTGTCACAAGAAAAATCTTATTTTGGTGACTACTATTATTAATTGCATACTCTAATGCATTAATAGATTTTTCTCTGCCTATAAATAAAGGTACCACTACACTTGGAAAAATTACTACATCTCTTAAAGGCAATACCGGCAATGTAGCAAAATTAGAGTCTATAGCATACTCAATGTTCATAATACATGCTCAAATTAATCATTAACCTCCTGCTACAATATCCCCCTTGTTGCTATGATCGATCACTACTTTTCCTGATTCCACCATCTCCTTAGTAACTACTATTGTACTACCTTCAAAACCCCCGTTTCCAACTGTATACATAACATCAAGCAAAAGTGACTCTAAAATAGCACGTAACATTCTTGCACCTGTTTTATAACTCATAGCCTTTTCAGCAATAGCTGATACTGCGTCATCTAAAAATTCAAGATTTACTTTGCTAAACGCAAGTAATGCTTTGTATTGTTTTATTAGTGCATTCCTTGGCTCTATCAATACATGTACTAAATCTTCGTGATCTAACTCATCTAAAACAGCAGTTATTGGAACACGCCCTACGAACTCCGGTATCAAACCGAATTTAATCAAATCTTCGGGTTGAACATCGCGTAAAGCATTTTTTTTCCTTTGCTCTTTGGATTGACTGATATCTGCTCCAAAGCCAACTGATGTTCCTTTCTTTCTTGCTTCAATGATCTTATCTAAACCTTCAAAAGCTCCCCCACAAATAAACAGTATATTGTTAGTATCTACTTGTACAAATTCCTGTTGCGGGTGTTTCCGTCCTCCCTGTGGAGGAACATAAGCAACTGTGCCTTCCATAATCTTAAGCAGAGCTTGCTGGACTCCTTCACCTGAAACGTCACGCGTTATCGAAGTACCTTCAGATTTTCTTGTGATTTTATCTATTTCATCTATAAACACTATACCACGTTGTGCCTTTGCAACATCATAATTTGCTGCTTGCAATAGACGCGATAACACGCTTTCCACATCATCACCTACATAACCTGCTTCAGTCAAAGTTGTTGCATCAGCCATAGCGAACGGCACATCTGAAACTTTAGCGAGTGTTTTTGCTAGCAAGGTTTTACCAGAACCAGTAGGACCAATGAGCATTACATTCGATTTTTCGATTTCAACATCACTTATAGAGTGAAATTGTGCCATAGACTGACAATGGTTATACATCGCTACAGACAAAACATGTTGTGCATGTTCTTGACCAACAACATGCTTACTAAGAAAATTCTTTATATCTTCAGGTTTTTTTAGTAGTAACTTCACATCAGACATATAATCTGAATTAAATGCCCCACTTTTCTTTTGGCTTATTGCTCTATGAGATAACTCTATGCACTCATTGCAAATAAACACTTTCAACCCGTCTGAAGAATTAGTAATTAACTTATCTACTTCGTTTTGTGCTTTGTTGCAAAAAGAACAGTAGTGTAAATCATCATTGTTATCCATCAATTCACCTTTTGTCCAACTCTAATACTTTCAATCTTAATATCTTTACGCTCAGCTATCACTCTGTCAACCAAGCCAATTTTCCTTGCTTCTTCAGGATCCATGAATTTATCTCTTTCCATCATTCTTTCAATTTGCTTCAGTGAACTTCCAGTATGCTTTTCATAAATCTGATTTAGTTTTTTCTTAATTCGCAAAATTTCATTAGCATGTATTTCTATATCAGTTGCCTGACCCTGATAACCACCAGACGGCTGATGTATCATAATTCTTGAATGAGGTAGAGAGTAACGCTTACCTTCTGTGCCAGCTGCAAGCAATAGAGAGCCCATAGATGCAGCTTGACCTATACACAAAGTTGAAACATCTGGTTTTATATACTGCATTGTATCATAGATCGACAAACCAGCAGTTACAATGCCACCTGGAGAGTTAATATACATATAAATGTCTTTATCGGGGTTTTCCGATTCTAAAAATAAAAGCTGTGCTACTATTACGCTGGCCATGTTGTCCTCAATAGGACCAGTTACAAAAATTATTCTTTCCTTCACTAACCTCGAATATATGTCATAGGCACGTTCACCACGACTAGTTTGCTCAATTACAATTGGTATAAGAGTCATACCTTTTCCTACTAAATATTATCAAATAATTCCTTTAACCCTTTCACAGAAACAATCTGCTCTTCTTTATTGACTTTTTCTATTATATAATCTGTAACTTTATGCTCAAGAGCTTGCCCTCTAACTAACTCCTGAAATTGCCTGTTTGAGCTAAAATGTTTTAATGCTCTATTAAACGGTGCATCTTCATTGACATACTGATTCAGAATAACATTTAAAACATCATTTTGAGTTAATGATATTTCATGTTCTGTACTGAACTTCATAAACAACATTGCAAGCTTTACTCGTCTTTCAGCTTCTTTACAAGAGTCATCTTTAGGGTTCAACTCTTTTTCTACTCTCTGCTGTTCCTGTTTTACTACGTCTGTAGGCAAATCAAAGCTGTAACTAGCATCCAAACAATCAAATAGTTCCTTCTTAATTAAGAGGTCTCCCATTTCTTTACACTGGTCACCAATTACTTCTTTTGCATGATTTATTAGCGAAGAATAATCTTCAAAACCAATCCTCCTAGCTACTCCATCATCACTGCCAAAATCTTCTGCAATCTCAATATCATTAACTCGGACAGAAAAAGTAGCCTCTTGTCCCGCAAGGGAAATTACCTGGTAATCTTCAGGAAACCTCAACTTAAAGCTTTTTGTTTCTCCTTTTTTCACGCCAATTAATTGATCTTCAAAACCATTGATAAACTCGCTGGATCCTAAATTAACAGCAAAATTTTTGCCACTTCCGCCTTGGAAGAGCTTATTTCTAATCCGCCCTTCAAAGTCAATTATCAGTTTATCCCCATTTTTCGCTTGGTAAGAATCATCATCAACAGAGATAAGATTAGGAAATTTTGTTTTTATAGAATCAATAAATTCTTTTATGTCTCCCTCTTCAATTTTTGCCTCAATTTTCTTCAAATTTATTTTATCAAGATCTATTGTTGGTACTTCTGGCATTGACTCAAAAGACAGCTTGTACACAAAATCGCCTTTCTCATCTTTTTTATCCAGATCTGGTAATGATATAATATCAACCTTAGGATGAATGTGAGACTTGACTTCAATCTTTTTCATTAAATCACTTGAGCAATAGTCAATCGTATTATTCACTACATATTCCAAAACTTCACTTTTATAATTTTTAACAACAAGATCGTAAGGCGTCTTTCCGGATCTAAATCCAGGCAATTTTGCATTCTTCGCTATCTCTTGTAATCTAGAATTCATCTTTTGTTCTATATAATCACTACTAACTGTGATTTCATACTCATGCTTTAGTTTATCTACACTAAGCTTCTTATAGGTATATATATTACTTGATGTATCTACTTCGACTGCATTTTGAGGTATGTTACTAGACATTATAACCCATTTATCAATGTTTTAATTTATATTCTTATAAAGCCATTTTACCAGAATCTCGGTGAAATACAATCCTTAAGAACGAGTTTTTACACAAACATTTAGAGTGTATTTAGTAATTATAAACCTTTTTTTTAAACCCAAGTCATGATTTTGAGTGCGGATAGAGGGACTTGAACCCCCACGAGCAAGCTCACCAGGACCTAAACCTGGCACGTCTACCAATTCCGCCATATCCGCAAGAATTTTTCAGTAACTTATAGCTAACACAAACTATTCCTATCATTCCATTATAAGTACCGTCTTAAAAATACTCAAGGTCTAAAGTCTTATTTAATTTATAGTATTTACACAGTCAAAAAAGCTTATTAACATTTCTTAATGAAAATTCTAAACTCTGAAAATCAATAATGAGACTAATAACAAGCTTCTTACTTGGAATTTTTCTGATTACACAGAGTGGCTGTACACCACTTATAATAGGTAGCGTAGTGGCTACAGCAACGGCAACAGCAATAACAACACAAGATAAATCTTTGGGAAATATTGTTGATGATACAACTATGGTAATCAGAATCAATAAGGGGCTACTAAAGCATGGACTATTTTCATCTATAAAGGTTAAAGTAAGCGAAGGAAGAGTATTGCTCATTGGAAACGTTGATACCCCTGAAAAGCAACTCACAGCAGAGAAAATAGCTTGGCAACAAAAAGAAGTTAAAGAAGTAATAAATGAAATAAGAGTAACACCAATACAAACAACTTCCATGCTTGACACTACAGTAGACGGTATGATAACGGCGGAAATAAGAACAAGACTTTTAGGGAAAAGAAATATCAAGTCAATTAATTATAGCGTTAATACGGTTGATAAAGTTGTTTATTTGATGGGTATAGCTCAAAATAAAGCGGAACTAAAAGCTGTAATAGCAATTGCAAGAAAAGTAAAAGGGGTAAAACAAGTTGTAAGTTATGTACGATATAGACACAGCAAATTACGCCATTAATGGAAATTTAGTTCCCAGTTACAATTTTATATCAAAGGTGATGTGCAAATGAAAGTAGCTTTTCAAATGGATGAGAATATAAACTTTGAAATTGACACCACATTTGCATTAATAAAGGAGGCACAAAGGAGGGAGCACGAGGTTTTCTTCTATGTCCCTAACAATTTAGCACTAAAGTTAAATCAGCCGATCGCTCTTGCTCAGAAAGTCAGCGTTGACGATTTTAGTTTCATCTCTAAAAAAGATGTAACCATCAATTTGAGTGAAATGGATATTATATTTATCAGACAGGATCCACCCTTTGATGTGCGTTATATTACAACCACCTATATTTTAGAAAAAACTAGCGCATTGGTAATTAATAATCCAACGGAGATAAGAAACTGTCCCGAAAAACTAATTACTTCACTGTTTCCAGAACTAACTCCACCAACTTTAATTACTGAGAATGTATCGATGATTAGAGATTTTTACCATGATTACAGAGACATTATTCTGAAGCCATTGTATAGCTATGGAGGAAACGATGTAATAAGAATACAAGATGAAAACAGTATTCAAGTAGTAGCTGAACTCATGATTGCAAAATATGAGTGTCCTGTGATTGCACAAGCATTTTGCAAAAATATAGATAAAGATAAAAGAATACTGTTACTCGATGGCCAACCAATTGGAATAATGAAACGAGTTCCAAGAGATGGAGAGATCAGAACAAACTTGCGGCTCGGAGCAAGCTTTGAACCTGCTCAGATGAATGACAGAGACAATGAAATATGTAATAAAATTGGTCCTGAATTAAAGAAAAGAGGACTAATATTTGTTGGTATTGACATTATAGGTGACTTTCTTCTCGAAATTAACACAACTTCACCCACGGGAGTAGTTTACGTCAACAAATTATATAATACATTGCTAGAAAAAAATCTTTGGGATACATTCGAAGAAAAAGCAAGCAACCATATCCGTCAGCTAAATTCTTGAGCTATTACCTTAATAAATTCAGTAACTCCATTCCTTATTTTTGTTCTCTTAGTATTATTAGCCATATCACGCAATTTTTGACAATTTTGTAATAGATCAACTAGCAACTCTCTTAAATTTTTTTTCACTTCACTGTTTTGCTCAACTATTATAGCTGCCCCTGAATCTTCGATATATTTTGCGTTATAAAATTGATGACTATCTTTTGAGTGAGGATAAGGAATATATATAGTGGGACGCTCAGCAAGAGTGATTTCCGCTATCGAGGTTGCTCCTGCTCTGCTAATTACCAAATGAGCACTTGCCAACCTATTTTCCATATCGTTAAAAAACTCACTTAATTCACAATAGATCCTTTCACTCTCATATAGACCCCTAACTCTATCCATATTTTTCTTCGTGCATTGCTGCGTTACTCTAATTTTCCCTTTCATTTCAGTAGGCAAGCTACAAATCACGTCACTTACTACATCATCAAAAAAATTTGCACCTTGACTACCTGCTATTATTAATATGTTTAGGGTTTTTTCAGTACAAGAATAGCCTTGCGCCTTTATATTAACGAAATTCCCTGTAAAAACACACTTACTATTCCTCGCATATTTAGTCTCTGGAAAACTGGTTGCAATTAATTTTGCACTTTTGGAAAAGAATCTGTTCACTCTTCCTAAAACTGTATTTTGTTCATGCAAAATTATAGGTATAGAGAGAATCTTTGCTGCAAGAAGAGTTGGAAAAGAAGCATAGCTACCAAAGCCAATGACTAGTTTTGGTTTCAATTTTCTTATTTGATATAGTGCTAACACACAACCACATATCAAAAAAAGGAAAAACTTAAATTTGTTGCTGCTTGGCTTACATAACGGCAGGGTATAACTTTCCACGTCAGTATTTTTATCTGTTTTTTTATCAGTAAATAATGTGCTATTATATCCTTGTATCTTTAGTGCTCTTGCTAAGGTTATAGCTGGAAAAATGTGTCCGCCTGTACCACCTGTTGCTAGAATGATATCCATCTGTGTATAGCAAATTGATACTAGATTGTTAACCATTACTTAACAATTTGCACGTAAAATTTTACTAGGCTTTATATGGTAGGGAATCAAAAATGTCTGAAAATAATAGTAAAAAAGAATTTCACGTGAAAAATAGGCCTCAAGAACAAGGAGAAGGCAAAAGCGGAGGTTTTGTAGGACTGTTAAAAAACATAATAAAAGCTCTCTTCAATTCGGTCGTTGATCTACCTCAGCAAGAGCAATGTAAAAATTACAATCAGCAAGAAGGTAAAGATATGAGTACTGAAACAACAGTTAAGCAAAGGGATAAAAAAAATCCAGAGGATCTTGATCAAAAGCAAGTGAAAAAAGCAGCTGAAGGGTTAAAAGAAAGGTTACAGAAATCTGGTGCTGGTAATCAACCTGTCGGAATTGAAGTACCCAGTCAAGCTACAACTCAAGATGTTGATGATGTCAAGGCAATGGAACGCTAATTCAACTGTTTAACGATTCATCGTCTGCCGCAAGAACCGATTCGTGTATCATTTCTGAAATGGTTGGATGAGGAAAGATCGTAGACTTTATGTCGGAGTCTGTTCCTTCTAGTTGCTTTGCAAGAGCAAAATTGCTAATTAACTCTGTTACTTCTGCTCCTATCATGTGAGCGCCAAGAAGTTCGCCTGTTTTTTTATCAACCACTGTTTTTACTAACCCTTCAGTTTCACCGAGTGCAATGGACTTACCATTAAAATTAGAATGAAATTTTCCTATTTTTATATTATATCCATTTTTTATTGCCTGTTCTTCAGTGAGGCCAATACTTGCTACTTGCGGGTGAGAGTAAGTGCAATTTGGTATGCACTCTTTTTTTAACTTATGAGGACTTTTGTCAGCAATCTTTTCAACGCAGATCACAGCTTCATGACTTGCCTTATGCGCTAAACATGGCGGGCCAGCTACATCACCTATCGCATACACGTTAGGTTCACTCGTTTCATACCATTCATTCGTTTCAATAAAACCAGAAGGGCTTAATTTAATTTTTGTATTTTCTAACCCTATATTTTCAGTATTTGCCTGAATGCCAACTGCAACAATTATCCTATCGAATTCTTTGCTCTCACCACTACTTAGTTGTACTTGAGTAGAGCCCTTATTTTTAGTAAAAGCTTTTACACTATTGTTTGTATATATTTTTATTCCCTGTCTTGTAAGTATTTCTTGCGCTAAATTTGAAATCTCTCTATCTTCCAGCGGTAAAATAGTGTCTTTTACTTCTACAATTGTTACTTCAACTCCCAAAGTACTATAAAAACTTGCAAATTCTATTCCAATTGCGCCAGACCCTATAATTAGTAGCGATTTTGGTAATTTATCTGGAACCATAGCATGTTGCGCATTCCATACTAATTCTCCATCCGCCTCTATTCCAGGTAGATTTCGCGCTCTTACACCTGTTGCTAAGATAATATGCTTAGAAACAATTTCTTGTTCTTCCTTACTATTGAAGATTTTTATAGTATGGTTACTCGCAAGTTTACCAAGGCCTTGGTGAATTTTGATGTTATTCTTCTTCATCAAATACGCAACACCTTTTGATAACTTATCAACAACGTTCCTTGAGTATTCTACTATCGACTGGATATCAAAGCTTGTATCTTTTACTTTTATACCAAATTCCTCTGATCTTCTTATTAACCTATAAATTTCAGATGCTCTAAGCAGAGATTTTGTTGGTATACACCCCCAATTTAAGCATATACCACCTAAATTCTTTTCTTTTTCAATAATTGCAGTTTTAAACCCAAGCTGCGCTGCTCTAATTGCTGCTATATAACCACCAGGACCGCTACCTATAACCGTAACATCATACTCACTCATCAGTTTTCTTCGTATTAAAAAAGATTATATATAACAGACGGAACCTATATAATCAACGGCGTTATCTCCTGTCATCCAAGCAGATGGCACTAGAATCCAGCCCTCATTCAATCCCATTGAAAACTTTGTGTTTTTACATAAGACTACTTTTATACTCACCAACTTAATAAAATTCCTGGTAGCCAGCGTTACGCGCTGGGATGATAGGTATCACTCGAGTAACGGATACTGGAACCAGGAAAGCTCTTACGTATACAAATAGTATAATGAAGATTAAATTGTAAGATCCTCTAAAGGAGGTATACATACCCCGCCAACAATGTTGCAAAAAACGTAAAATTAGAGAAAAGCATTTCTCGAAAACTTCTATGTCCAAAAACAAGAGTGCCATTTATTTATAGTGCCAACAATCAATTAACCATCAGTTTCAATGAATGATATGAACATATTATTTCAAGGAAAGGTCATGGGGAATAAGAGATTAGCTATACGGATTAGCTGTAGCTATGAAACTAACCGGTTGGCAGAAAAGTATTTGTTAGATGCTTATGAAAAAGCCGTGTCAAAGCAAGTAAGCCAAAAAAATTTAAAACATAAGAATGGGATTCAAGGAGGATCAAATGGTAACAGTGAGTTTATATGCAAGAGTTTCTTCAGGGAAACAAGCACAAGAAAATACAATAGCAAGTCAAGTTGCAGCTTTAGAGAAGCAAATTAGTACGGATGGGTACAAATTATTAAGTGAGTATAAATTTATTGATAATGGCTACAGTGGATCTAATTTAGTCCGTCCTGATCTAGAAAAATTACGTGATAAAGTAACAGAAGGTAAAATTGATAGGATTTACATTCATTCACCTGATCGCTTATCTAGGAAATATGCATATCAAATGGTATTACTTGAAGAATTTGAGAAAGCAGGAGCAGAAACGGTTTTCTTAAATTATGAGATTAACGATAATCCAGAATCTCAGTTACTGTTACAAATGCAAGGTATGATAGCAGAATATGAACGAGCGAAAATTATGGAACGAAGTCGTCGCGGAAAGATTTACGCAGCTAATAAAGGTTGTGTAAGCGTAATGGGAGGAGCTCCTTATGGTTATCGTTATATAGATAAATATATGGGAGGAGGACAAGCTTTATTTGAAATAAACGAAGAAGAAGCTAATGTTGTTAGGAAAGTATTTTTGTGGGTAGGAAGAGAAAGGACAAGTATTGGGGAAGTGTGTCGTCGGCTAAACACTATGTCTATTATAACACGAACAGGAAAAAAGTGCTGGGATAGAAGTGTGATTTGGGGTATGTTAAAAAATCCTGCTTACAAAGGACAAGCGGCTTTTGGTAAAACAAAAGTAGGTGTAAAGTTACAAGCATATCAGACCACAGAAACATTCTTGTGAACAACCGAAAGATAATTACTCTACCTATTCTGTTGAAAAAGCAAATTGGATTTATGTTAAAGTGCCAAATATAGTGGACGAAGATGTATTTGATATAGTTCAAGAACAATTAGCTGAGAATAGAAAAATAGCAAGGACAAGAGAAAGAGGAGCAAAACATTTACTACAAGGTTTAATCGTATGTAAGCGTTGTCGTTATGCATATTACGGAAGTCCTGTAAGAAATAAGCGAGGAGAAAAAATTGATCATTATGCTTATTATCGTTGTATTGGTAGAGATTCTTACCGTTTTGGTGGTAATAAAATTTGTGATAATAAACACATTCGTACAGATGCATTAGAAACAGCCGTGTGGGAAGAGGTTAAGCATTTATTGAAAAATCCAAATAGGGTTTTAGAAGAATACAGGCGTAGACTTTCAGAGCTTAAAAAATCATCATGGGATCAAAAAAGCGATTTACTAGAGAAGCAAGAAAAGAAATTAAAACGTGGTATTGCTAGACTTATTGATAGTTATGCTCAAGAATATATTAATCAAGAAGAATTTGAACCACGAATTAAAGCAATGAAACAAAGCTTAAAAACAATTGAAGAGGAGAAGAAAAGGATATTCGATCAAAAGAAATTAAAACAGGAATTAGCTTTGGTTGTAACCAATTTAGAAGACTTTTCTTCCAATATTAGATCAAACCTTGATAACGCAGACTGGCTAACTAAACGTGATATTATCAGAACTTTAGTCAAGAGAATTGAAATTAACCTTGAGGACGTAAATGTGGTATTTCGTGTAAAAGAGCTACCAAACTCTTCTGGACATAGTGGAGAAGAAAAGAAAAATTTGCAACATTGTTGGCGGGGTATTGGCATCTTCCTGTATTGTATAGTCATCCACTGATGGGCTGTGCAGCGCATCCTGCGTTTTGCCATCATCCACTACTGCGTAATCAATATTACACTTATTTAGTCCACCTAATATTCTGCTTTGGAAATATTTTTCACCATAGCCTTCCATAATAACGTTTATATAGTCAGCACTGTCAATATCAGAAAGCTTGTTGCATATTTTTGGATCTTTAACTGCATAGTGTTGTGTAAACTTACACTCACTACCGTCATCTTTACAAAAAGAAAATTTTCCTTTTTGGTTGCTATCTGCAGTAATGATAAATCTGTTGCCTTCTTTATCTTTTGCTGAGAACTCATTACTACCCTTGTCTATGGAATATTGTTCCTTCGGGAATGTAAATGTTAAGTGATATGTCATAATACTACCTTAATAAAAATGACTATTATAGTATAGATTTATTAATAAACAATATATATTATAGCATAATTAATGTAATACCAATTCCATTACACAGAAAGCAAATGTTACCCAACAAAAACAAAAAAACTGCTTGACAACCTTCACCAGTCTCCTTACAATAGAATTGTGGGTGTTTTGGGCCTAAAATTTATCTTTAATCTTGTATTAAGTGACAAAAGCACAGTATAAAACAAGGCGTGTTATGTTTTATTTTTGCAGCATGGACACTGCATGTCTTTATAATTTTTTGTCTACATTAGCTGAGCCTCGCTTACTAAGCGGTGTAAGAGAGAACCGGACGCCAAGTTTTTGAGAGAACAGTAAACAACTCACATTGCGGGGTTTCTTTTGTCTTTTTTTTAAATTAGTTAAAATCTTAACCAATCTCATTTTTTTCACAAAAAATTGCTTGACAAACTTCAATATTCCCCTTATAATAAAATCATGGGTATTTACAACCCCAAGGTCAGCTACTTGTCAAGCGTATAGAGCATTAACGCCAAGTTATTAAAATAGATATTGACCAGGGCTTCTTTTGCTTTTTTTCCCATTTAGTAAATTTCTTAAGCCAAGTAAAACTGGGAAGCGTTTGACGTTGGCTTACTATACTCATCAAGAGGCTATGTTTGCCTTTTACTGCCAATTCACTATACTTATTCGGTAGGATCTAGTTTGATTAAATGCATAAAATATTAGTAAGGAGTAACCGTGAACCTTTAGTTGGGAAAATTAAGGTTAATGGTTCAAAGAATGCTATTTTACCAATAGCAGCAGCAAGCCTATTGAGTAGTTCTTCAGTAACTTTGCATAATGTACCTGATCTAATTGATGTGCATCTGATGTCTGAGCTGCTCGAAAGTCTTGGAGCAAAAGTAAACTTTGTGTACAACAAAGACTATAAAGCAAATCATACTTTAAAAATTAACTGTAGCAATATTAACAATCATGTGATACCGCATAAAACTGCTAATAAACTGCGAGCATCTTTTTTAATGCTAGGTCCAATGCTTAGCAGGTTCGGCAAGGCGAGAACAGCATTTCCTGGTGGGTGCAACATTGGAAAACGTCCTGTTGACATGCACATCAAAGCGTTAGAAAAAATGGGGGCTAAAATTGAAATTGACGGCTGTAATATAATTGCAACGGTGAAAGGAAAGCTACAAGGGAGAGAGATTACATTCGAAAAAATAAGTGTTGGTGCAACGGAGAACATAATAATGGCAGCAACACTTGCAGAAGGAATAACAATAATAAACAATGCTGCAACAGAGCCGGAGGTTCTGGATTTAATAGAGTTCCTGAGGAAAATGGGTGCTGATATTAATATTCATGATAATAAAATAGATCTCTCTGATGTTATTCCAGCGCGTGACGCTGGAATCCATGATGAATCCCTGTGTTACGCTTCTGGAATGACAAAGAATTTTGCAAGAGGTCTAATAACAATAAAAGGAGTTGAGACATTAAACGGATGTGTCCACAAAATAATATCAGATCGCATAGAAGCCGGTACATACGCACTAGCTGCTATAATAACTGGTGGTAAATTGATGTTAGAAGGAATAAATCTATCTGATATAAGATGTATTACAAATGAATTGGAAGCTATAGGAGCTGTGATTGAACCGAATGACAAAGGTATTGCTATTTCTAGAAAAAATGGCTCTATTAAATCTGCTAACGCTGCAACAGATTCATACCCTAACTTTCCTAGTGATATGCAGCCACAACTGATGTCTGCAATGTGCGTCGCTGATGGGATATCAGTAATTGAAGAAAACATTTTTGAAAGCAGGTTTGCACATGCAGATGAGTTGAGAAAGCTAGGTGCTAATATTAGCATCGAGAAAAGCAAAGCTGTTATAAATGGAGTAAAAAGCTTGTCTGGAGCTAATCTATATGCTACTGATTTAAGATCAACGGCAGCCTTAGTGCTTGCTTCTTTGGTAGCTAGTGGAGAAACTACAATAAATAACTCACATCATTTATGGAGAGGGTATGAAGCAATGCACGAAAAACTAAATTCGTGTGGAGCTGATATCTCCATTTCATCTTGAGGATATTTTATGAACGAGGAACGTTATTCAACCAAGAGAATTACAGTAAAAGAAATAGATGAGATTCTATATGAGGAACATAAGGTATTAGATCATGGATTTATTCGAGTAGTGGACTATATGGGCTCTGACAGCGCTATAGTTCAAGCTGCTCGTGTTTCTTATGGAAAAGGAACAAAGCAGATAAGTCAAGATGAAGCGCTTATAAAGTATTTAATGAGGCATCACCACACAACTCCGTTTGAGATGTGTGAAATTAAGTTTCACGTGAAACTTCCAATTTTTGTTGCAAGACAATGGATAAGGCATAGAACTGCAAATGTGAATGAGTATTCAGCGAGGTACTCAATACTTGATAACGAATTTTACATACCAAAGCCAGAACAGGTTGCAAAACAATCTGATAATAATAAACAAGGCAGTGGTGAAGCTTTTGACTCACATACATCGAAAGAAATAATAGATTCTCTGACAAATGACTCTAATTTAGTATATTCTCATTATGAGAGATTTATTCAGCAGGGGCTTGCAAGAGAAATTGCCAGAACCAATCTAATGCTTAATTACTACACGCAATTTTATTGGAAGATAGATCTACATAATCTTCTTCATTTTTTGAAGCTTAGAGCTGACAAGCATGCTCAGTATGAAATTAGAGTCTATGCAGAAGTTATGTTGGATATAATAAAGAAGTGGGTCCCAATGGCCTACGGCGCTTTCGTTGAATATTGCTTAGAATCGGTTTGTATTTCAAGAACTGGTCTAGAGGTAGTTCGTAAATTAATTAAAGGAGAAAATGTTACTAGAGAAGAAAGCGGAATTGGTAAAAGGGAATGGGACGAGCTGATGTTGATACTTGATAAATAATCTTGAAGATAAAAATCTGTCGCATAGTTGTTATTTACATAGTGCGTGATGGACATCTGTACGAAACTTAAATGGTATCATTCCAGCGCGTGACGCTGGAATCTAGTAAAAAAAAAGGATGGATCCCAGTGTCTGGGTACTGGGATGACAGTAGAAAATCTAATTCCTTATAATTCTCGTCCGCCAAGTTGAATCTAGCCCTTTATATTACACTAACTCATCACTTTATATAGAACATCTCATTAAAATCATCTAAAGTTCCAAAATCCTGGTCATTGATAAACAAATGATCATCAATAACATATGCTTTATCAAGAGTAAATGGTTCGTAGTAATGGTTGTGAGCTGGACTAACAATTTCGTTATATAAAACCATAACTTGCTCATAGCTATATTCTTTGCTCATATGGTATTTGTTACGTACGGTATCATAAAAATTCTTTACATCGTCGTATGTCACTTGCAATTCCACCTTATACTTTCCCATTGCAATAGGTTCACCTGTTTTTATTTTTAAGGGATATTGTGGATAATCTTCCTCCTTGTCGTCCTTCATACTGTCTATAACACTTGTTATGATAACTTCTTCTTGTTTATCCTCATCTTCTTCTAGCGATCTTTTACTCCTTTTTCTTTCCTCATTAGTAGGGTGTTCAGTTTTATCTTCTTGCGTACTTGATACTTCGTGTTCACGCTTCAGGTACTCTTCACCACTCAATTGAACCTTGACCCACTGTTTAAACTCTTGATCATAATCTTTCAACTTAGCCAAAAAATCCTCAACTAATTTATTACCTTGAGGTCCATTTGTACCATGTGTAGAGAGACTCTTTAGCAAATTATCGATCATATCTGGGTGTTTATCTTCAAGAAATTTTATCACTTGTTCAGCATCTGAATGATAATGCTCCCCTTTATTATTTATAATATTATTGCGTAGTATCTCATCTGGTTTGAGATCTTTATTTCTTATTGCAATTAAGGCCTCTTTATCTCCGTGATCATTGACATGCTGACCGTCTTCCAAACTTGCCATATAGTTAGCAATTCCTTCATGCATAGCTTTAGATAAAACACTACCCGTGCCGTAATAGGAATTAATGACGGTTAAAGCGTGTCCCAGTTCATGTTTTAAAGTTTTACATGAGTCATTGAACTCATCCTGCAAGTAAAAATAAACATGAACATCTGAACCGCGGCCCTGAAGCGTCAAACCAGAATTACCTTGATAACCAATACTCAATTCTTTTAGATAATTTTCGTAGTCACTCTTTGTATTAAATATGAAGATATTGACTTTATTTGGTATATTGTGCCAAGGTTGAGAATTATTAATGCCAAATGCTGAGTCAAAATCTTTTATAGTACTCTCGATGGTATTTTTTATACTACTCAGTTTGCTCTGAGTTAATTCCTCATTATCATATTTTATATTTATTTGAAGCTTGTGTTCGCCGAGAGTCATAACTTCACTATCTGGTACAAGATCTTCTATAATTTTATTGCCACTTTTTACATCCATCCACTGCTTAAATTCTTTTTCAATTTCTGAGTCATCTAAAAGACGCTTGAATTCTGATATTGCTTGTGCTCTACCAAAAGGTGTTGTAGTGAGCAATTGCTTGATAAATTGAGGATGTTTTTCTTGCAAGAATGTTACCAAGCAATCTGACATTCTATAGTCGTTAGACATACTTGCTATTTTATACGGTGTATCATACCCAAATTCCTGCATTTTACTGTATGCTTCTTTTGTGTAATGCATATCGCGAGTGCTTTCCTTTTTAGCTGCATCATAGCTCCACATGAAAAGCTTCATACCAGTGCGTAAAACTTCAGGTACTTCATTGAGATTACCAGTGGCGTACTCAAGAAATGCATCGCTCATCTTTTCCATTAAAATTTTAGACTTTGCACAAAGTAAGCTATTTACATCTCCAATAATGAAGGTTTTTGCTATCGTACCATCATTTTCATGTGCTCTTACTGTTCCACCACCCCATAATTCGTTATGGTTTTTGCCACCCGAAAGTTCCTTTATATGAGCTTTATAATCGTCATAATTTTTCAGCACATAAAGCTGCAATTTTACTGGATTACTATGATTGCTTTTTTGTGAATAGAAATTTTCAGACCAAGCCTCATAAGCATCTTTTACAGTTTGCTTGATATAATCAGGTGTGTAACTAGTTAGCTCACCATATTTTACTTCTATCGTAAGCTTATCGTTTATTATTACACTCTCTTTATTTGGAAATAGCTTTTTTATTAACTCCTGCGGTACAGAATTTTCTTGAAACTCCATGGTCGTTGATTTTTGGTCCTCATTTTTTGCTTGTGAGTTATCACTATCTTTCATATCATTATCGTCTTCTTCAATTGCTCTTTTCTTTCTAGGCTTGGCTTCACTTTCTACTATAACTTCTTCGTTCATTTGCTCATTATCAATTATAGCTTCAGTATCTGATTGACTCATCCGGCTATCATTTCTCTCTAGACTATGAGATAATTCTTCAGATAACTGACTATCACCAAAATACTGATTCTTAGTGCTTAAGTTGCTTGCATAAGAATTGAAGTCAAACATTGGATAAAATCTACTATCAAGATCAGAATAGGAACTTTCGTTCAGCACAAAAAATAAATCGCTGTAATCGAGCAACATATCATAACCAGAACTAACACAATGTAGGTACTCATTGCCTTCATAATCTGCTATATAGAATTTTTTGGAATCAAGGGTGATTTCTTTTGTTCCCTTACCTTCTCCAGTGAACTGCAAAATTACTGCTGAACGTCCATCACCTATATCATGACCTTTTATCACTTTAAATATTTTAATCTCACCTTTTTCTATAAGTTCTTTTAACTCTTCGTTCTTTTGATTTAATTCTTCTTCCGCCTGTCTTTTCTCTCTTACTAGCTTTACCTCTTTCTCAGCAATTTTATTTTGCATCTTTAAAAGTATGTCTTGCATAGCCAAGCCGTTTGTGTTGCTTAGAAAGTTATCTAACACGTTTGATGCAATTGGTGACAATTCACCATGATCATCAAATACTTTTTCTTTTGCCTTATCATAGTGACTTGGATTATAAATTACAGCCAGAGGATAAAAGCCATAGTCTGCGATTGCTCCTTCACCCAATGATAGCTCCATTGAAAATCCGTAGTGATTAAGTGGAAGGTTAGAAGTTAAAGATCTGCCATCATCACTTTTAACATATAGCTCATCTCTACCGTAATACCCACCGTATTCATTGTAATAGATATAAAAATTCTCATGATTGAGGTCTAAGTAGCTATCCAGGTTATCAAATTTAACTGTATCGCTGAGCTTCCCGCGCAAAAGATTTTTACTTTCATTTGTAAGCTTTATACGTGCAGAAAAGTGGGATTGACCTGCTATAGGCTCACCTCTTTCTATCTCAAAGTTCAAAGTAATCTTATCGTCAACCATAAATGGCCTCCACAAATTATATAAATCTATTAATTTATCAATTATATGGTGTGTACTATGAAAAATATGTTAAATATTAAGATCTTTTTTCTATGTATAGTTTTTCCAATTTATCTGTATTGTTAAAGATTACAGTCCTGCAAAAACAGTGCTAAACTGAGACTGCCATGACAAAGACAGTTGACGTATTACTACCACTTCCAATTGACCTGTTATTTTCATATGCAGTTGAAGAAAACACTGAAATTTCAATTGGGGATTACGTAGTGATGCCGTTTGGCAAAAAACGCTTGATTGGAATAGTTTGGAAATGCAGTGACAAGAGTGATCGAGAATTAAAATTTATCGAGCAAAGGATCAATCTACCAAGCGTTAGACCAAGATTGATCGCATTTGCAGAGTGGGTTGCGCAATATAATTTAATACCTATTGGTATGCTTGCAAAAGTAATAATGGGAGGAGTGTTAAAAGTAAACCAAATAGACAAACTGGTTTGTGTTGAAAAAGATCAGGAAATAAGTGAAGTAAGTTGCCAATTAAGCCCTGAGCAGCAGATAGCTAGTGACCAAATAATAAGCAATTTGAACGAATACTCAGTGACTTTGCTTGACGGTGAGACAGGGTCTGGGAAAACGGAAGTTTATCTCTCTGTGATTGCGAAGTTAGTTGACACTGTAAACGACGCTCAAGTTTTAATTCTCCTGCCCGAAATTATTTTAACTTCACAATTGGTAAATCGTATTCGCGGTCAGATATCAAGAAACCTAGCTCAGTGGCACTCGGGGCTCACTCCAAAGACTCGCAGAAATAACTGGCTTGATATAGCAAATGGAAATGTACAAATAATTATTGGGGCGCGATCAGCACTTTTTTTACCTTATAAAAACCTAAAATTGATTATCGTTGATGAAGAGCACGATTCATCTTTTAAACAAGAGCAGGGGATTATATACAATGCTCGAGATATGGCGATAATCTTAGCCAAAATTGAAAATATTCCAATAATTCTGTCGTCAGCTACTCCACTGCTTGAAACGATTCATCATGTTAAAAATGGAAATTACAATCACGTGAAGTTAACTAAGCGATTCGGTGGTGCGGAATTGCCACTCATTAGAGTAGTGGACATGAGAAACAACAAACAATGGATTTCTGATGAGCTTTTCGAGTGCATAAAACAAACCATAGAGAAAAAACAGCAGGTTATGCTTTTTCTAAACCGCAGAGGATATGCGCAACTTGCAGTTTGTAAAAAGTGTGGATACAAAATTTCCTGCCCAAATTGTGCTATTTGGCTTACATACCACAAGAAAAAGAACGCCCTTTTGTGTCATCATTGTTCTTATCAATTAAAACTCCCAGAAAAATGCTCTAATTGCCAAAGTGAGCAGTCATTATCCCTTTATGGTGTAGGAATTGAAAGGTTGCTTGAAGAAATGGTCAAACTAATACCAAACGCAAAAACTGCAATTATAAGCAGCGATCAGAAGTCGGTTAGCAACGTCATTGACTTAGTGTTAAAGGAAGAGGTGAATATTATAATCGGCACACAAATAATTGCTAAAGGACACAATTTTCCTAAATTGACCTTGGTTGGTGTGGTAAATGCGGATTTGAGCCTCGAAAATTCTGATCTGAGGGCAGCAGAAAAGACATATCAGTTATTGCACCAAGTTGCAGGGAGATCTGGAAGGTTCAACGAAAAAGGAACAGTAATAGTGCAAACTAATAACCCTGAAAGTCCAATAATAAAAGCATTGCAGCATCAAAAGAGGGACGCATTTTATGAAATTGAACTTAAGTCAAGATGCGGAGCTAAAATGCCACCTTTTAGCAGATTAATAGCGCTTATAATTTGCGGTAAGAATCAAATTGCAACACAAAAAGCAGCAAATGAAATAGCAAGATTCTTGCATAATCAATGTTTAAAAGAATTCGAAATTCTTGGTCCATCGCCAGCAGCAATAAATTTCTTAAATAATAAGTATCGGTATAGGATATTACTAAAGATACACAATAAACATAGTCTATCCATGCAGAGAAAGCTGAAATGCTGGATTAAAAGTTATAACTTGAGTTCGAGCATTGCAGTAACAATAGATGTTGATCCTGTGAGTTTTTTTTAACAGGTTTGTTGCAGAACGTTAATTTAAATTTGGATAACATTCATAGAAACTATCACAAATTGTATTAACTTTTTAACCAAAAGCTTGACTTTCAGCAGAATTTGTTGTATTATTAATACACTATATGATCAAAATAAGGAGGATCGTATGACTGGTATTTCGAACTCAATAATCCAAAAAATAAAGAATGGTGAAAAGATTGATCAAGGCATATTTGCACTTGTTTTAAAGCAACCACAAACTACGAAAGAAACAAAGATGCACGAAATTCTGCTTCATTTTGTACAAAATCATGGTGGGCAATCGCTAGAAGATGTGATAGAGCATTTGAACGCAGCAATACGGGGGATGACGCTCCAAAAAAACAACCCAATAAAGAATCAAGATGAGGAACTTCGTACTCACATGAACTTTAAGGGGGAGGGAGGAAATACAATATTACATCAAGCTGTTATAGATAATAACACTCAGGCAATAGAGGTCCTTTTTAACTATGATATCAATCCTTTGATAAAGAACCAAAAAGGTGAAATTCCATTAGATTTAGCTCAAATAAAAAACACAAGAGAAACGCTTGTTAAAGGTATGAAAAAACAAGCTGACTCGAAGAAGTGGAGCGCTGTATGTAATAGTTCATTTGGCGTTATACCTGGCATTTTCTCGGTGTTGGGCTGGGTGTTGGTAGTGCTTTGGCAGGTCCTTCGATGGCTATCATATTGGGCGCAGCAGCAGTATTTACTCTCATTGCTGGAATAGCGGTTGGACTAGCTATATATTTCTTAAGTCAAGACCGTGAACAAGCTAAAGCGATAGAAAAGGCGATTAATTCTAACCCGCCTTCTGTGCTTAACCAAATCCCATTATTATACCAATCCCACTACACAAAAAGTAAATAGACAAAAGTGGAAAAAAGCTATCCAACAAAAACAAAAAACTACTTGACAAATTCTTTCAACCCCCTTATCATAGTATTGAAGCTATTATTTATCTTCAGTCTGTGCAGATTAAATGAGAAAAAAACTTAGCATATTTGGCGTCTCATGTTTAATTTTTCGCACTATGTGCACTGCATGTCTTTTTAAAACTTCTGTTTTTTTACCTATACAAGCTCAAACGCGCTTATAAGTCGTTTAAGACATCAAAAACGCCAATATCATAAGATAGATAGTGAATAACTAGCTACTCGGGGTTTCTTTTGCTTTTTTTCTGCTTAGTGAGTTTCTTAAACGTTTATGGCTAAGGTTAAGTTGCATTAAAAAGCAGCTAAGTCGCATTTATTAAGCGCTTAGGATAAAAAAACGCCAACATTTCGACACAAAAGTAAATAATTAGCCACCACGGGGTTTCTTTTGCTTTTTTTCTTCATTTGGTAAATTTTTTAATACTTATTGCTAAAGTAGTATCTTGGATCTCAGTGTCAGCTACTCGGATGACAAAAAAAGGAGACGTTGAGATGACAAGAAGAGGGTGCTGGCATGACACCATTGGATAGTTATGTGTAATGCTCCTTCACATAATTATCAATAATTGTCTTAAATTCTCCAAAGATGTTATTGCCTTGTAAAGTTTTAAAGTATTTGCCGTCTTTATAAACTGCTGAAACGGGCTTTTCTCCATATCCAGGTAAGCTGATTCCCAAATTTGCGTGTTTACTTTCTCCAGGGCCATTTACAATGCATCCCATAACAGCAATACTCATATGCTCCACACCTGGGTTGTGTTTCTTCCAAGTCGGCATGCGAATTTTTATGTAATCATTTACTTCTTCGGTTAATATCCGAAAACGATCACTATTTGTGCGCCCACATCCAGGACATGAGCTGACTTGAGGATTAAAGTGGCGTAAGCCTATGGATTGCAATATTTCTTGACACACTGTCACTTCGTTAGTTCGTGATTCGCCAGGGCGTTGAGTTAAAGAAGCACGTATCGTGTCTCCAATACCATTTTGTAATAAGTAAGTAAGCCCTGCCGTAGTATTTATCACGCCTTTGTTGCCCATACCAGCTTCAGTTAAGCCCAAGTGCAAAGCATAATTGGAGGGTTTTGCAAGCGCTGTGTAAACTGAGATTAAATCTTGCACCCTACTAACCTTACACGAAATGATTATTTTATCCGCGCTGAGGCCAATTTCTTCAGCCTTCTGTGCACTGCTCAGAGCTGACATTACAAGTGCCTTGCGCAATACAACATCAGAAGGTTTTGGATTACTAGACAAGGAGTTCTCATCCATTAGTTTTTGTGAAAGGTACTTATCAAGGCTGCCCCAATTTACTCCAATTCTAATCGGAATGTCGTGCTTTATTGCATACTCTATAACCCTTTCAAATTTTTCATCACGTTTGTTGCCAAAGCCTATATTGCCTGGATTTATCCTAATTTTACCCAGCATCTTGATATTGTCTGGATAATCTTGAACCAGCCTGTCAAGCTCATATTGCCCACAACCTACCAGTATCTTACCGTCGAAGCCTTCTTTATTCAACTCCTCTACTATATAAGGTATTGCTTTTGCTACTTCCTCTGAATTCAAAGCAATTCTTACCAACTCCGAACCCGCATGCGCTAGTTCCATTACTTCTTTTGCATATTGCTTAGCACTGCTTGTTATGTTGTCAGGATCTATGTGTACACCAAGTGCCATGGATTGAACAACTATAGGATTATTTCCACCTACCTTCACTTGTCCAACTTTTACAGTATGAGTCTTATGTCGAGAGATGGGTTCATTACTCAAGTTATAATTTACCAAATCCTCATTCAACATGTCATTAACGACTAACCTATTTTGCTGTATCAGCTACACTTCCAAATGAATCCGAACCGTTCAAGCTGTGCTGCGTCACGTTATTTAGATCGGCAATGGAATCACGTGAGCATGTTTTTTTTGATGGAGTGTCTTTTATAGTAACATTTATAGGGGAAATTTTTTTCTCTCGTGTTGTAGTAGCCTTCTTTCTTTCCTGTCGTTTGCTTTCAAGTTGCTCGCCTTCATATTGAGTTTGGTCTATGAATACAGCCCCTCTCAGGCGTGTGATGTTGATGCCATGCTGATTTACCATAGCATCCTCTTCATCTTCGACTATACAAGCTTCCATGTCGCTTGGTTTATTACTAAGGAGAGCAATTTTTTTTTCTTTTAGTTTCTTGGCTAGGTTTTCTTTGTCTATGTTAGCATTAGCTCGGCCTTGCAACTTTTTTTTCTTTAGAAGTTCCCTGCGCTTTTCATATAGTCTATATGACTCAGCAAAATCCTCATCTTCATGAAAGTTTGTACCGCCAGGATTACCTTGTGGTACATATTTCTTACTAAGTTTCACCTTAGATTTAGCTTCAGTATCATGTGAAACAAAAAGACTAAAACCCAAAAACATTAATATCAATAAAACTTCAGAAAAAATCCTAAGCATATGGCGCTATAGTAAATACTATCTTTTAAAAAATAACAATTAACGGGCTTTAAGTAAACCAGAATTTTTACTAATTTTGTAATGAATGGTGATTTCATATTCAATTAACACAGGCAAGATTTATATTTTTTAAATATTTATATGCATCTTTCTCACTTATCTAATTCCTGTTTTTCTTTTTATTAATATATTAAGAAAAAAGTTGACTTTGTACCTAAAATAATATAAAATTGAATAATAGATAGTGAGGAAACAATGTTAATATTTGAAAAAGTTAAGAAATATTTATTAGGAAAACCCAAATCAGTGTCAGAAGAACACAAGAAAGATTTAATAGAAAAATTCAAATATGCTGCCAGAGAATTTGGTAAAGCTGGTACTCGATCTGACCACCAAGCAGTACCCAAGGAGCAGCAGCTCTCTATTGATTTGGGTAATAAAAAAATTTTCGGCGTTGTAAATAAGGTTTTGAATTGGTTAGAGAACACATTCAAACACCTCTTCCCTCGTTATGACTATTCTTCAGAAATAGGAACTAAAGAAAGGAAGATTTTTGGAAGTAATGCAAGGGTTAAGTATTTCACTCCAGAAGAGCAGGCGGAGCATACTAAAATTGCTTACAAAGGAAGATTGTATGCAGACTTAATTCCAGAAACGAAAGGCAATAAGTTGAAAGGCTTTAAGGGCAGACCATATGATACAGCCGGTGAGATTAGTAAAGGAGAGAAAGATTGTGTAGCTTATGTAATCACACTTGATGGAAAGTTAGTAACTCGTCAACATATTAATGTCAATGAAGGTGAATTGGCTTGCCGTCATTCAACTCTTGCAGGTGGTAAGCCAGTTTTGTGCTCTGGTTTAATGAAAGTAGTAGATGGTAAGATAACTTATATAGACAACAACAGCGGACATTATAAACCAGAGCCAGCAAATTTATACAAGGCAGTGAAAAAATTAGAAGGTTTATTTGCAAAAGATGCAAAAGTTGTTTGTTTACCATATTGGGTCAGCTTACAAAAACAAATTCCGCTTGTACGTAAAATTGTTCCAACTAAGCAAGAACCGATAGAGGAATTCCTAAGTAGGATGGAGCAGAAAGGAAAAGACGGGTTGACTAAATATGAGAGGTATTTTAAGAGGGTAAAAGAATGTAATGAACAATATGAACAAAAGTTGTCTATCGCAAGTTATAAGTCACCTACAAATGAACCGCTTTATAAACCAACTATGCATAAAAAGCACAAGTTGAAGTACTCTGAGTATATCAATTTACACCTTAAATTTTTGAAAGAGTTCGATGAAAGTCCCAAAGTGAAAACAATGACAGTAGAACACTCAATAAGAAAGATCATTGGTGCAAATTATGGCCATAAACCAAAAATTGATATTCAATATAATGAAAAGGAAGCTGTGGGTGTTAATGTAATTTTTCGCTACAAAGATGATTGTGATGAATTTATCAAACTTCTAGATCTTAAAAAGCATAACTATATTTGCACACCTCATCAAGATGAGAAAGCAGTTGATGTGCTTCTTAAATATACAAATGATGAAAAAGACATAGCTATTATAAAGAAATCAATGCCCAACAAGCGTACAGTTTTTATGAGCAAAGACCAAGCTAATGAATTTATAAAAAACACTTTAGAAATTAAGATAGATAGTGTTGAACAACTGAGAAATACAGTAGCTGCAAAAACCGCCTAGTAGCTACCTAAAACCCTTATTTCCCACTCAAGTTCAACGTTAAACTTATCTCTCACTGCATCTCTTACCTTGTTGCCAAGGTTTTCTAAGTCAGATGCAGTTGCATTATTGTAGTTGAGCAGAAAATTACAATGTTTCTTAGAAATTTTAGCTCCACCGTTATCTAACCCTCGACAGCCGGATTTATCAATCAATTCCCATGCTTGGTAGTCTTTTGGATTTTTGAATATGCAACCAGCAGTTTTCCCTCTTATTGGTTGGCTTTTGTTTTTTTTATCGATAATTTCCTTTAGCCTACGCAATATAATCTCGTGCTCTGAACTTACCCCTTTAAACTCAGCTTCAACAAAAATCCACCGTCCTCTCAAATTATGCCCACGGTAAAAATAACCCATCTCTTCGCTGGAGAATTCATATAGATTTCCATCTTCTAAGTTCACTGCTTTTATCGACTGTACAACACTTGCGATATCACTACCATACGCACCTGCATTCATTTCTAGGCCACCGCCAACTGTGCCTGGAATTCCAACCAAAAACTCAAGTCCACTAATTTGTTGCTCCCCGGCAAAGTAAGCGAGATTGCCAAGTAGCACAGCACCACCTGCAACAATAGAATTGCTACCTTTACATTTAATATACGCAAACTCCTTACCCAATTTCACTGTTATGCCTCGAATGCCACTATCTCGCACTATTATGTTGGATGTTGCACCGACAACGTTAATTGGCAATTCAGTATTTTTAATCAAGTATGTTAAATCTTCAATATCACGTGGTTTAAACAATACATCAGCTTGTCCACCGACATTCAACCACGTCATTTTAGACATCGGAACATTATAGCGATAGATTCCACGTACTTTAGGTAAGCTTATAAGCATTTTGATTTCAACTCTAATCCTGCATCCATACCCATTTTTTCTGCATCTTCTGCAAATGAAGTGCGCTCAGTAAAGTATATGTTTTTTTCGTCTGCTAACATACAACGAAGATGTAGCATATTCTCACTCACATATTCTGCCAAAGCTGCAAGTGGTGTAAAGCATGAACCATTTACTGTCTTCATGAAGCTACGTTCCGATTTTGCCCTTATAAAAGACATATTATTATTAATTTTCTCTAAAAGATCGATAATTTTTACATCATTTTTTCGACATTGAATGCAAATCGCCCCCTGCCCTACTGCACTTAACATGATTTTTGGTGATAATACCTCTGTAACTAAGTGATGCTTTTTTAACCTTATGAGCCCTGCTTCAGCTAGAATTATTCCATCAAAACTATGATTTTGCAATCTAGTTGTCACATTTCCACGAAGTGGCACTATATTTAGATCTGGTCTGAAATTTAGCAGCTGAACTTTTCTTCTTATTGAGGAAGTTGCAATCAATGCTCGTTGTGGCAAAGACTCAAGGCTATTATATTTATTAGAAATAAACGTGTCGCATGGACTTAGCCTCTCTAAAACACAAGGAATTGCTAAATCTTTCGAGAAAAATGCAGGCACATCCTTTAGTGAATGAACTGCCATATCTATATTATTCTCAAGTAGTTCATTCTCAATTTCTTTGAGGAACAGTCCTTTGCCTCCTATTTCGGCGAGGTTTGTATTGGTATACTTGTCACCAGAAGTTTTTATTTCAATGATCTCAGCAGATAAACCAGGAAAAGAGCCCAGCAACTTTTGTTTTGCCTCTAAAGCTTGAGCAATCGCAAGGCTGCTTCCTCTGGTACCTATTTTGATTAACATGTGTGTAGCTATTAAAATTTCTTAGGTGCAGTATCCCTAAGTAATGTGACACGAAATATTATAGAATTCAAGTCTGTGATCGTCAGATCCATAAGTTGCATTATCTGCATTGTATCAGCATACTATAAGGATAATATAATGCAGATATTATGCCGATGAAGTTTGCACCAAACTATGCAATTACCTCCAAGATTGCTAGCTGTCTTATGAGAATCGAAGCAGCAAAAGAAAAAGTGTTGCATTTGCCACTCACTGTATCAATGCTTTCATCTCTTCGTGAAACTGCACAGCTCTATACCACACACTATTCCACTATGATTGAAGGAAACCGACTTGAGCCTAAACAGATTGAAGAGATTTTAAAACATAAAGGTCACTTCCCAAAGTATCAGAGAGATGAAAATGAGGTTAAAGGATATTATGCAGCTTTAACTCAAATTGAACAATGGGCAGCAAGGGAAATACCTATTACTGAGAAAACTATCCAAACACTGCATGCCCTAGTAATGGCAGGTGGAAAACCTAAGGTGAAATCAACCCCTTATCGAGATGGTCAAAATGTTATTCGTGACAGTCGCACACGTGCAATAATTTATATGCCACCAGAAGCAAAGGATGTGCCAAAGCTCATGAGCAGTATGGTAGATTGGATCCGTGACAGTGAACAAGTGCCTTGCCCAATTATTGCAGGTATCGTGCATTATCAATTTGTAACAATTCACCCTTACTATGATGGTAATGGTCGTACTGCGAGATTGCTGACTACATTAATTTTACACCTTGGTGGATATGACCTAAAGGGACTTTACTCATTGGAAGAATATTACGCTAAAAATCTTGGGGCGTATTACGAAGCAATCAGTATAGGCCCATCGCATAACTACTATATGGGACGAGCTGAAGCAGATATTACTAAGTGGGTGGATTATTTTATAGAAGGAATGGCAAATTCATTTGAGAACGTGTTGCAGCGTATAAATGAAGAAGGGTACAGAACTGACCAGACTGATCTCATACGTAAGCTTGACCCTAAACAGCGTAGAGCTCTTGAGCTCTTCGGGGAATTTTCCACTATCACAGCTAGTCAAATAGGCAAATTATTTAATTTTAAACCTCGTACTAGTGCGCAACTTTGTAAAAAGTGGGTAGAAATGGGATTTATTGAAGTTGTAGACTTTTCCAACAGAGGAAGAAAATACAAGCTTAGCAAGCAATATGAAGATTTGATCTCAAACTAACCGAAGCATTAATTGAAGAAATCAGAGTTGCTTTGAAAGAGTTGTTTGTAAATGTTGCATTATCTGCATTTTATCAGCACAATACAAAAGTAATATAATGCAGATATTATGCCGATAAAGTTTACACCAAACTAAGCAATTTTTGTGTTAAAACTTGCTTAAATTCCCGCGACAATGTTATATATTTTGATTCTGTCTATTTTAAGCAAGGTTGATAAGCTCTTTTATTCGAAACATGTCTTAAAATCAAATTTTTTAGGTAGAAGACCAATAACCAACAGCAAATTCTTAACCTGTTTGCACAGTATTGACATCCAAGAACCTGTCTTGAAAGGAGTTAAGCGCCAATTTAGCAAGCATAATGGTAATCATATTAAAGTAAATATTAGCTTTTGAAGTGAGAGAAGAATGCTCGTAATCTTTGCTCATGCGCCTAAAATTGGAAAGCCAAGCAAACGTTCTTTCAATAATCCAACGTTTACCTTGAATCCTGTATCAACTAATTTCCTGGCGATTGTTAATAAACAGCAGTTTTGTAATTTGCCTGTGTATCCTTGGCCAACAAAAAACTTACACAAAGTTGGAGCTTTTTGTTTAGCCTGAGTAAAAAGATTTAGAGCACCATCACGATCTCTGGGACTGTACATCTAAGACTTGATGTTTATCACATATTTAACTAATCTTTATTACAGTTGTAAAAAACAACTTTAGCTTTTATGAAAACTGTATATGTATGTCAATCCTGTGGTCATAGCACTGGCAGGTGGGTAGGAAGGTGCATTGCGTGTGATAATTGGGATACGGTTGTTGAGGAAATAGTCGTAAGAACAGAAACAAAAAGTACATCTGCGCCAATTTCAATAAAGGCGTTATCGGATGATGAAATTGTTACCCCGGATCGTCTTTTGACGGGAATAGAAGAGTTGGATAGAGTTTTTGGTGGTGGTATTGTTAAAGGTGCAAGCATTTTAATTGGTGGCGAACCTGGAATTGGGAAATCTACCCTTTTGCTTAGAATTGCAGCTAGCGTTGCACAACTTTCCTCTCTCGAGTGTCTCTATGTATCTGGCGAGGAATCTTTGGAACAAGTGAGCCTCAGAGCAAAACGCCTTAAGATAAATGAGCCTAAAATTAAGCTTTTGTCTACAGTATCTTTAGCTGATGTAGTGACAACGATAAGAGAAAATAGAAATATAAAATTCTTAATTATTGACTCCATACAAACGATGTATGATAGCAAAATTACATCAGCACCAGGGACTGTGAATCAGGTTCGCACTTGTGCCCATGAATTAACTATTCTTGCAAAACAACATGGTGTTTCCCTCTTAGTAGTTGGTCATATAACTAAGGATGGGCAAATAGCTGGACCTAAAACTTTGGAACATATGGTGGACACAGTGCTGTATTTTGAAGGTGAAAATAGCAATCAATACCGCATTTTGCGTGCTATTAAAAATAGATTCGGTCCTGCAAATGAAATTGGTATTTTTGAGATGTCTGAAGCAGGACTTGTACCTATCGATAATCCATCATCATTATTTCTAGCAGGAAATATTGATGATAGAAAAGTTGTTGGCAGTGCTGTATTTGCAGGAATTGAGGGTTCAAGACCAATTTTGATGGAAGTTCAAGCATTGATAGCAGGAACGAACATGGAAAATCCAAGAAGAGCAGTGGTTGGATGGGATATTAATCGATTAGCCATGATCATTGCAGTATTAAATGCTCGTTGTGAGATGTCTTTACACAAAAAAGAAGTGTATCTGAACATCGCGGGAGGACTGAAAATACAAGAGCCATCGGCTGATCTTGCTGTTGCTGCTTCCCTTTTTTCAAGCATAGTAAATTTACCGCTGCCAACTTCTTCAATAATTTGTGGCGAAGTTGCACTTTCAGGCGAGATTAGAAACATCTCACATGCTGACCTGAGGCTCAAAGAAGCACAAAAACTGGGGTTTAAAAAAGCGATTATGCCTAAAAATGGCAACTATTCTTCTCACGATATTGAAATAATTAGGCTTGGTCACATAAAGGAGTTAAGAGATATCTTCAATCACAGTTAAATAGTGCTTCAGCAAATTCTTTACTAGTAAACTCCCTAAGATCCTCTATACCTTCGCCAATTCCTATAGCATGCAGCTTTACCTTATAAGCTTCCGCAAGTCCAATCACTACTCCGCCCTTAGCAGTACCATCTAGCTTTGTTACAATTAGCCCAGTAACATTTACCATCTTACTAAACGCCTCTAGTTGGCTATAAGCATTTTGGCCGGTGGTTGCATCAAGAACTAAAATAACATCATGAGGAGCAGTATCATCCAACTTCTTTATCGTTCTATATATTTTTGATAACTCCTCCATAAGATTCACGTTATTTTGTAGCCTGCCTGCTGTATCAATCAAAACAACATCAACGTTCTCTTTTATAGCTTGGCTTACAGCTCTATATGCCACGCTTGCGGAATCGCTACCGTACTCTCCAGTAACAACGGAGCAACCAGAACGTTCTGCCCAAATATTTAACTGTTCACTAGCAGCAGCTCTGAATGTGTCACACGCAACAAGCATAACGGATTTTCCCATCTCCTTATATTTGTACGCGAGCTTGCCTATTGTTGTGGTTTTACCATTACCATTCACTCCGCATACCATTATTATATGTGGTTTTTTGTTTAAAATTAGCGGTTGCACAGCAGGGTTCAATATCGATTCTATTTCGCTCATTAGCTGCTGTGTGATAATGTTATGCTCAACTTCCTTGTCAAACTTGATGCTTGTGAGCCTATCGATAATCGACTTAGAAGTTTTATGACCGATGTCCATGCTAATTAGCAACTCTTCCAGCTCATCTAGAAGCGACTGATCTAATTTTTTTTTGCCAGAAAAAATACTCTTTACTCCATCGCTAAAGCGCGAAGAGGTTTTCAACAGGCCTTTATAAAGATTACCAAACAAACTCAAGGGAGTACTCCTTTTAAAATTACAAACTTAATATAGAGAATGACACGCACTACGTGTATTTGTAAAGTTAAATACACTCACTTTTGTGTTATTCTGTGAGTAAAATATACCGTTTTTGAGTGTATTTTACTTTAGTTTTTAACCTAAATATGTTATAATGTAAGTAATGGTTTACGGGTAATTCTATGAGTTATAATGAGAAAATTTTAGATCATTACGAAAATCCAAGGAATGTTGGTTCTCTGGATAAAAATGATCCAAATGTTGGCACTGGCCTAGTGGGTGCACCATCATGCGGCGATGTGATGAAATTACAAATAAAAGTCAATGACAAAGGCGTTATTGAAGACGCGAAATTTAAGACTTTTGGTTGTGGTTCTGCTATCGCTTCGAGCTCTTTGCTCACAGAGATGATCAAAGGAAAAACTATTGAAGATGTAACAAAGATAAAAAACACGCAAATAGTGGAAGAATTGTCTTTGCCTCCAGTAAAGATACACTGCTCGGTGCTTGCTGAAGACGCTATAAAAGCTGCTATTCATGATTACCAAAGTAAACAAAAATAGCTATGAGTAAATATCAAGGAGCAAATGCTGCAAAAAAAGATAAAAAACTTATCACTATCACTGCAAATGCAGTGGAAAGGATAAGGTGTTTATTGGATCGAAAACAGCATACTAACCTTGAGAAATCAGAAGAAGCAATAGGAATAAGAGTTCTAATTAAACAAAAGGGATGTTCCGGCTTAAAATATGATATTGAATACGCCTACGATATTCGTCCTTTAGAATCGGTAATTGAAGAAAGCTGCAGTGATGGCCAAAAAGTCAAGGTATTGATCGATCCAAAATCTGTCATGTTTATCCTTGGCTCTGAAATGGATTACGTAGAGGAAAAACTCTCATCGGGTTTTGTTTTCAAAAACCCTAATGAGAAAGGAAAATGTGGTTGTGGAGAGAGTTTTCATGTCTAGCAATTATTTTGCATTGTTTGAAATTGAACCTGGTTTCAATATCAGCTTTGATGAGCTAGAGAAAAAATACATTGAGCTCAGCAGAGCTGATATAAATGAAAAACAGTCTAAAAACATGGAGAATATCAACAAAGCTTATCAAGTGCTCAAGTCGCCACTAAAACGTGCTGAGCATTTGCTGGATCTTTTTGGGATAAAAAGCCAAAAGGATCACCTAAATTCTGAGATATTAAATGAATCAATGGAAATAAGAGAGTATTTGCTAGACTGTGATGATCTACAATTTGCAAGTAGGATGATTGATGAAAAAATAAAGGGTTGCACTAAAAACCTAATCAATGCTTTTGCTGCAAAGAATTTTGGTGAAGCTAATACGCAGGTTTTAAGACTGAAATATTTATATAAGTCATTTGAGGAGATGAAGAAAAATGCAGCTAATTCAAATTTCTGAACCAAATTCAAATGAAACAGTGTTTGGTATAGACCTCGGCACTACCAATTCTTTAATTGCTATAGTGAATAAAGCTGGTGACGTGGAGATATTTAAAGATGAACAAGGAAGAGAACTGCTACCTTCTGCTCTTTCATGTGAAAACAACATATTGAAAACCGGCTACGATGTTGGCTCAGGTGCAATTTACTCGATAAAACGTTTAATGGGTAAAAGTGTCAAAGACTTGCGCAAAGAAGGTATCAATTTTGAAATAGACGACGAAAGTGAAAAAGTTATTAGGGTAAAATGTGCAGAGGATAGATATCTCACTCCTGTTGAGATATCTGCTGAAATATTGAAAGCTCTATGTGAGAGGGTAAAAAAGTCTACGGGAATAGAAGTAAAAAAAGCAGTGATTACTGTGCCAGCTTACTTTGACGATTCAGCACGCAATGCAACCAAATATGCAGCGAAATTAGCTGGCATAGAAGTTCTGCGCCTTATTAACGAGCCAACAGCCGCTGCGCTTTCTTACTCGATTGAAAAGAACAACAACAGTGGGATATATGCAGTTTATGACCTCGGTGGCGGAACGTTTGATATTTCAATATTGAAGTTACACCAAGGAGTGTTTCAGGTCCTTGCGGTCAGTGGTGATACCAAACTTGGTGGCGATGATTTTGACCATCTGCTAAGCTCAATCGTGCTTGATAAGTATAGAGAACAGGTAGGTTCAAGCGAAAGTGTCATCCCAGTGCCCAAACACTGGGATCCAGAGAACTTGATTGCAAATGAACATACCAAAAAGTTATATAATAAGAACTGGGTTTCAGCGTCAGCTACTTTCATGACAGGGCCATTATCATTCGTTGAACTACGTGCCGTGAAAGAATACCTTAGCAGCAATGCTTCTGGCACTTTTGAATTCAATATTAACGACAAATTGTTTGAATGCAAAATTACCAAAGAAGAATTCGAGCAAGCAATCAGCCCTTTGGTTAATAAGACTATCAACATAGTCACTCGTACTATAGACGATATAGATCTTAAAATTGATGACATAAAAGGAGTAATTTTAGTTGGTGGTGCAACTAGAGTGCCATTAGTTCACGACTCACTAGTCAAGCTCTTTGGAAATAAAGTATTAAATGACGTAGATCCAGATAAAGCAGTTGTTATTGGGGCAGCCTTGCAGGCTCATTATTTAACTTCAAGCTCAAAAGATAGGAACATTCTCTTAGACGTTTTGCCTTTATCACTTGGCATAGAAACTATGGGAGGAATAGTTGAAAAAATCATACCAAGAAACACGCCATTGCCGGTTTCAGAAACAAAAGAGTTTACAACTTACGTCGATGGGCAAACGGCAATGAAAATCCACGTTTGTCAGGGGGAACGTGAAATGATAGAAGATAACAAATCTCTAGCGCAATTTGAGCTCAAAGGTATACCGCCACTGCCTGCAGGTTCTGCAAGAGTTGAAATAGAGTTCACAGTTAATGTTGACGGAATATTGACTGTTACTGCACGAGAAAAAACCACTGGGATTGAGCAAGTAGTTGAAATAAATTCAAGTTTTGGCTTAAGTGAAGCCGATGTTCAAGATATGGTTAACCAGTCAATAAACAACTTTGATGAAGATATGAAGGCTCGTTCTCTCGCAGAAGCTAAAATTAATGGCAACAAACTCATACATTTGATTGAAGGCGATAATAGTCTTTCCTCTGATCAAAGGTTAAAAAATCTACTGCAAAACGCAAAAAAAGCTTTACAAGGAAATGATTTGAGTGAAATCAATAATGCTATTGCCAAATTAGAAAACTCTTCCTTAGAGTTGTGTGAATTGACAAATAGGTGAGGTTACCCCGCCAACAATGTTGCAAAAAACGTAAAATTAGAGAAAAGCATTTCTCGAAAACTTCTATGTCCAAAAACAAGAGTGCCATTTATTTATAGTGCCAACAATCAATTAACCATCAGTTTCAATGAATGATATGAACATATTATTTCAAGGAAAGGTCATGGGGAATAAGAGATTAGCTATACGGATTAGCTGTAGCTATGAAACTAACCGGTTGGCAGAAAAGTATTTGTTAGATGCTTATGAAAAAGCCGTGTCAAAGCAAGTAAGCCAAAAAAATTTAAAACATAAGAATGGGATTCAAGGAGGATCAAATGGTAACAGTGAGTTTATATGCAAGAGTTTCTTCAGGGAAACAAGCACAAGAAAATACAATAGCAAGTCAAGTTGCAGCTTTAGAGAAGCAAATTAGTACGGATGGGTACAAATTATTAAGTGAGTATAAATTTATTGATAATGGCTACAGTGGATCTAATTTAGTCCGTCCTGATCTAGAAAAATTACGTGATAAAGTAACAGAAGGTAAAATTGATAGGATTTACATTCATTCACCTGATCGCTTATCTAGGAAATATGCATATCAAATGGTATTACTTGAAGAATTTGAGAAAGCAGGAGCAGAAACGGTTTTCTTAAATTATGAGATTAACGATAATCCAGAATCTCAGTTACTGTTACAAATGCAAGGTATGATAGCAGAATATGAACGAGCGAAAATTATGGAACGAAGTCGTCGCGGAAAGATTTACGCAGCTAATAAAGGTTGTGTAAGCGTAATGGGAGGAGCTCCTTATGGTTATCGTTATATAGATAAATATATGGGAGGAGGACAAGCTTTATTTGAAATAAACGAAGAAGAAGCTAATGTTGTTAGGAAAGTATTTTTGTGGGTAGGAAGAGAAAGGACAAGTATTGGGGAAGTGTGTCGTCGGCTAAACACTATGTCTATTATAACACGAACAGGAAAAAAGTGCTGGGATAGAAGTGTGATTTGGGGTATGTTAAAAAATCCTGCTTACAAAGGACAAGCGGCTTTTGGTAAAACAAAAGTAGGTGTAAAGTTACAACATATCAGACCACAGAAACATTCTTGTGAACAACCGAAAGATAATTACTCTACCTATTCTGTTGAAAAAGCAAATTGGATTTATGTTAAAGTGCCAAATATAGTGGACGAAGATGTATTTGATATAGTTCAAGAACAATTAGCTGAGAATAGAAAAATAGCAAGGACAAGAGAAAGAGGAGCAAAACATTTACTACAAGGTTTAATCGTATGTAAGCGTTGTCGTTATGCATATTACGGAAGTCCTGTAAGAAATAAGCGAGGAGAAAAAATTGATCATTATGCTTATTATCGTTGTATTGGTAGAGATTCTTACCGTTTTGGTGGTAATAAAATTTGTGATAATAAACACATTCGTACAGATGCATTAGAAACAGCCGTGTGGGAAGAGGTTAAGCATTTATTGAAAAATCCAAATAGGGTTTTAGAAGAATACAGGCGTAGACTTTCAGAGCTTAAAAAATCATCATGGGATCAAAAAAGCGATTTACTAGAGAAGCAAGAAAAGAAATTAAAACGTGGTATTGCTAGACTTATTGATAGTTATGCTCAAGAATATATTAATCAAGAAGAATTTGAACCACGAATTAAAGCAATGAAACAAAGCTTAAAAACAATTGAAGAGGAGAAGAAAAGGATATTCGATCAAAAGAAATTAAAACAGGAATTAGCTTTGGTTGTAACCAATTTAGAAGACTTTTCTTCCAATATTAGATCAAACCTTGATAACGCAGACTGGCTAACTAAACGTGATATTATCAGAACTTTAGTCAAGAGAATTGAAATTAACCTTGAGGACGTAAATGTGGTATTTCGTGTAAAAGAGCTACCAAACTCTTCTGGACATAGTGGAGAAGAAAAGAAAAATTTGCAACATTGTTGGCGGGGTATTTACACAGCCTTGTGCAATATCCTGTCAAATCTCAGTGCAACAGGTATTCTGAAATTAAATGGCAACCAATCAACCTTTCCCAATTTAAACGATAAACCAACTATGCTCACGCGCCCAATTATGTTTTCCATTGGTACAAAACCAATTTCAGGAAATCTACTGTCAAAAGAATTATTTCTATTGTCTCCCATAACAAAAAATTGATCGTTAGGTACATAGTAAACTGGAGTATTATACGATAGCTTATTGGAAACATTATCTATTAAAATCTCATGTTTTCTTCCATCTGGAAGTGTTTCTATATACCTTGGTATACTGCGACTTGATTCGTAATCAAAAAAACTTTCAATTTGCCTTCGCTTTACCTTCTGATCATTTAGGTATAATTCTCCCTCTATCATTTGCACTTTATCGCCTGGTATTCCTATTACTCGTTTAACAAATCTGATGCTATCGTTTTTCGTAGGTTTAAAAACTATTATGTCACCACGTTCTGGAGGGGTATAAAAGATCCTGCTGCTGAAAATATTAGGAGAAAATGGAAAGGAGTGCTTACTGTAACCATATGAATATTTACTAGTAAAAATATAATCTCCTTCAAGCAGAGTGCTTTTCATCGAACCAGAAGGGATATGAAATGGCTCAAATAAAAAACTACGTATTGATAGCGCAATCAGTAGTAAAAAAAACAATGAAGATAAAAACCTTCCTGTTCTTGCCACCCAATTTTCTCTTAGTTCCTCCAACTTTTCCAACTTTGTTTTTCTTATAAATTTAAGCTTATTATAACACATAAAAGTAGTAATGTGAAATTTTACTCGCAGGCGTTGTTTCTAACCTCGTAACCTGTGCGAACTTTTATTTATAGTTCCGCTATACTAGCCTGTTTTCACTAGATTTGTATACGAACCAATTTGCCTAACTTTATTGCAAAAATTTCACACCTTTATTTTCACAACCATATTTTTACGCGGCTTGTTTTCACAAATATACGTACTTTTTTGCAGTTTTTGCAAAAAGTAAATAATTTGATTTTTTGCGATGCTAGTTTATGGTACGTTCTTCATGAATTACTTTTTCTTAACCTTTATTGATCAAGATACAATGAACTAAAATAACAACCTATAATTAAACTTCACAGGAATATATGTTGACTTCTGTATCAAGGTATGTAATAATTAAAATTATGTTGTTTTTCGATTGAGGTGGGTTGTGCATCAAAAATGGTGGGAGGAGATATTCAGCACAATAAATGCTGAAGGTGATGTAATTGAAAAAATAAAAGAGAAGTTAAAAGAAAAAGATCAAAAAATATATAAGTGTTGGGAGAGGGGTCAATTTAGCATAGATTACAAAGGATTCTTTTTACCATCTAAATCTAGATCTGGTGAGATAAGGAGTGGCACGTTGTTGCATGTAGCTGCTTACAGTAAGCATTTAGGTATGGTTAAGTACCTTGTAGATAAGAAAAAGCTTGATGTTAATACAGGGGACGGTTGGGGCGGCATTCCTTTACATTGGGCTGCTCAAGGAGGTAACTTAGAAGTAGTTAAATGCCTTATAGATGAAAAAGGGGTTGGTTTTAATGTAAGGGACAATTGGGGCGGCACTCCTTTACATTGGGCTGCTGAAAACGGTCACTTAGATACAGTTAAATACCTTATAGGTGAAAAAGGGGTTGATTTTAATGTAAGAGATAATTGTGGTAGCACTCCTTTACACTTTGCTGCTGCAAGCGGTTGCCTGGACATAGTTAAATACCTTATAGATGAAAAAGGGGTTGATTTTAATGTAGGGGACAAGTGTGGCAACACTGCTTTACATTGGGCTGCTAGAGAAGGTAACTTAGAAGTAGTTAAATACCTTACAAACGAAAAAAGTGTTGATGTTGATGTAAGGAATGGTTATGGCAGCACCCCTTTACACCTTGCTGCTGGATTCGATCGCTTAGATACAGTTAAATACCTTATAAATGAAAAAGGTGCTGATCCTTTATTAAAGGGTGAGTATAATAACATTCCAAGAGACACAGCCAGAAGTGAAAGTACGGTACAGTTTCTAAAAGAGGCAGAAGATAAACAAACAATCAATAAAGCAATAAAAATTGGTGTTGTTTGTGGTGTTATAGCTGCATTGACAGTAGGTATTGGATGTTTTGTTGTGTCGGCGCTCAATTATCAATATTGGCTATAGTTGGCATAGCTGTAACTGCTGCATTGATAGTCGGAGGCGTTGCCGGTATTAGATATGCAGCACCACCTATTAGTCAGCTAAGTGCACTGCACTGTTGTCGGGTAACAAACGGATTTGAGTTAATGAATTTATACTAGCTCCTTACTAGTGGATGAAAAGTTTACTTGGAAGCATTCAAAAGCCATATAGTCAAGTTAGGGAAGAGATAGTGTATCTGTTCAGCGAAATGGTAGAATGGATAGACAAGATGCTCTAAAAAGGTAATCATAGAGTAAAAGTGAGCTCACAACAAAGGGTGTCATCCAAGTACTTCCTCCTCCTGTCATCCCAGTGCGTTACACTGGAATCCAGGATACTACTTTAGTAATAAATATTTAAGAAATTTACCAAACGAGAAAAAAAAGCAAAAGAAACCCCGTTGGTGGCTAATTATTTATATGTACCTCAAATATCGGCGTTTTTATTCTCAGCGCTACGATTCAGCTACTTTTAAATGCAACTAACCAAAATTGTAGACATTAAGAAATTTACTAAGCAGGAAAAAAGACAAAAAAACTCTGAGGCAGCTAGTATTCAAATTCTCCCTTGTCTATTTGACGTTCTATACTGTCTTAAACGACTTATAAGCGCGTTTCAGCTTGTATAGGTAAAAACCAGAAGTTTTAAAAAGACGTAAGGTGCACATAGTGCAAAAATTTAAACATGAGACGCCAAATACCCTAAGTTTTTTGTCATTAACCTGCACAGATTGCGAAGATAAACAAATAGCTTCAGTCTCATTATAAGGGTAACGGCGAAGGTTGTCAAGTAGTTTTTTTGCATATGCCAAAGCTGGTTTGATACGTGAGAGATCTAATGTATGATATTTTTCAAATTCATTCCTCACTCTTCAACCACCGGGCTTTCATGAGCAGAGGGGAATAAAGGTCCTCTTCCACCGATATCTTAACACTTCTCTCTTCTTCTATAGTCGGTGGACGAGTAAGAAAGCGGATTTTTGGTACATCTTTAATTACTGCCATTGGCGTTTGTTCTGCCCCTTCTCCCATGACTAAAACAGCGGATGCTGCCAGCGCATCAATAAGATTGATTTGTGTCACCTGGAGTGGCCTACTATAAAGATCTGGCTTGCCTATATAAGAATAAAGCGGCTCAAACCCACACCAACCAAGAGCGATTCCTGTAACCCCAAGGCGCATAGGTGCTATATTGCTATCTGTAATCAAAATACCAAGATGCTTTATGTAGTGTTTTGTCCTTAGGTAGTTCCACACTGATATAGCTGTCTTCTGAACATCTTTTGGATATAGAATATACACTTCATCACCATTTGATTCATCAATACCGGCAGATGGAATTAAAATATCATCTTTAATTGTCAAATAGACACCGCAAAGATTGCAATCTACATCAACAATCGCATCAGCTTCTCTTTTAATCAGCTCTTCTTTAGAACAGGCAGTTTTGTGAACTACTTGCTTTTGGCAAATGGAAATGATTTTTGATGTGATAGCAAGCACAACCTCCTCCCTCAACAATTTTGAAGCATAGCGATCAAGAGTCCTCTCTAATGCTTCACCGCATTCAATGCGGTGGGTGTAAATTGCTTCGACTTGCATATATTAGCCTGCATATAGTATAATCTTTTGTTTCGGTGAGAATAGTTTTATTTCACCCATCAAGGAGTGCTAAATTGAAATGTACATCACCTTTATAAGGTTTGTGAATTTCTGTTATGATAAATTCTGAGATTAGATCATGCTCTAAAAAAAGATGCGCTATCTGCGCTCCGCCAATCATGAAGATTTTGGAGTAATTCCAACTATTCTGAATCGATAGAAATTCTTGCATAGAAGAAACAATAGTACATTTTATACCTCTATTAAAACACGAACTTAGCTTGTTACGAGAAAAAACAATGGGAACACGATCCTTCAATATGCTTTGAGGCATGGTTTCAAAAGTCTTTCTTCCCATAACAATAACTTGTTTGTCAGTCACCTGGCGAAAATGCTCCAATTCACTTGGATAATGCCAGGGCAATCCATTATTTATTCCAATTACCCCCTGAGGATCAACTGCCATAACTCCGATAATCATCATCCCTGTAATGCAGCTTGGGCTACAAAAAATCTCATGTGATCGCGCACATTATGCACTCGAAGGAAATCAACCTTATTGTGTAATACAGATGACGTAGAAATTGTTTCCAAATCTCGGTTAAAGGCAGGTTCTGAAGAAAAAGAAGAAATAAATGACTTTCTAGAGTGACCAACTAGAACCTTACAGCCGAAGCTTTGCAATGCTTCTATATTGCGCAAAATCCAGATATTCTGATATAGAGATTTTCCAAAGCCAATACCAGGATCAATAATTATTGAGCTTTTGTCAAAGCCTAGAGCTAGTAATCTATCAATACTTTTCTCTGCCCAGTGATTTATGGTATTGATGGGGTCAGTGTCACCTGGAAGAATGTTGTCCTTATGTGGTGGTATAGAGAGTGAATGCATAATAACGATGCTACACCCACTGCTAGCAATCGCTTTTAAGGTATTATTATCTAGATCTCCTTTAACATCGTTTATCCAAGCAATATTATAGTGCTCCAAAGCTTTTAAAATAACATCCGGCCAGAAACTGTCAATACTGACTTTAATATCGCCAGCTTTCATATAATGACTAAGATTGTCAAGTACTGGTTTTAAACGTGCATATTCTTCCTCTGGGGTTTGCATCGAAGATTCAGGCCTTGTTGATTGAGCACCAAGATCAACTACGCTTGCACCAGCTGATACCAGTTGCAATGCCTGCTTAGTTGCTTGATCTGCCTCATAATAGAGACCACCATCTGAAAATGAATCGGGAGTGACGTTGACAATTCCCACAAGCTCTGGTGAAAGCGTAAAACTTTTTAAAAAGCAGCCTTGAACGCTAGGAGTGCCGTAAGCAACAGTACCAAACGTTTTGTTAGTTGTTGGAATATTACCCATGGGGCTGAGCATTGCCATCAAGTGAAGCAAAAATGGTCTGCTTAACAATTCTGGGTGAGGAACTTTAAGGTAGGGTGTATCGAGCGTTAGATCATCCCATAATAAAATATCCAAGTCGATAATACGAGGTGCCCACTTTTCATGAATCTGTGGACGGCCAATGTCACATTCGATTTGTTTTAGGCCTTTTAATAACTCTTCAGGAGAAACAGAGCAATTTCCATACACAACCATATTAAAAAATGGCTTGTCCCACTCAGTTGGAGCACCACTTGGTAAAATAGCCTCAGTTTCTAAGACAATCGAAGATTTTAGATCTTTAAAATAGCGCTCCTTTAGTAACTGAGCAGCCTTTTGTAAATTAGAAAGGCGATTTCCTATATTTGAGCCAATAGAAATATAAATCATTAGTTATCTTCCTGTTCTTGCAGTACATTGCAATAGGTAAAGAGAACACCTCCATGTACATCGGGAACGGGTGGTGCAACTTTGTGAGTAGTTACTCTTATAGAAGAAATAATCTGCCTTTTCTGCATCAAAAGGTTACTAATGGTTACATATACGTCATGAGTGAAATGCTCGATTAAATTGAATTGCTTGCTTTGAGCAAGCGATTGTATACTCTGCACTACCTCCAGATAGCAGATAGTGTCTTCAAGCCGATCAGTTATAAGCCCTACAGGAGGAGACTTAAAGGTAAAATCAACGTTAATACTCACTAATTGGGAATGAAACTTCTCTTCTGTACTACAGCCTAAATGAACCCAAAGCCGTAAATCAGATATAAGAAGATTGCATGCAGACATTACACCATTGAGTTTAATCTACTTACAACTAATGACACACGTTAGCATTCATCATTCCATCAAGAAAACCCCATAAAAGTTTTGCTCCTTTTTTAGCACCTTGCATAACTTTCCCTTGTTCTTCTTCATTTAAATCCGTAATAAGGTTTGCACACTCCTCAGAGTGCCATTCATCAGCATTCATGTGAACCGTAAAAAATTGGAGAGAACGCTCGTCATCTATTGAGTAGTGCTTTTTCAGACCTTCAATTTTAGACTTAGAAACCTCTGGAGTTTGACGTTCATAGGCATAAAGAGCCCCAAGGCCCATTGCAAAGCCTGATTGTACAATATCGAAGTAACCATCGACCAATTCTTGTGTCTCCTTAATCTGTGCATCTTCACGCAGATCGGACCGTGAGACACCAAGCCCTTCAGCAAAACGTTGCCATAACTCTGGGTGATTTTCATCGCCTTGTTCTTCTTCTATTAAGTTACCAAGCAAAACTTGTCGCATTTTCAGATTTGGGCACAAAGAATGTATACCACTAATATAACGAGGAAATGCAGCAACATGATGATAGTATTCCTTAGCGTAAACTTGTAGAGCTTCAAGACTCAAATTTCCTTCATTCCAGGATTGGTAAAACTGATGTTTTAATAAATGCAAATCATCTAATTCTCTATTAAGTAATTTAACGAACGTTATAATAACTCCTTAAGTTAACACAAAACTATTCCAGACTATTCATAGACTTATTAGATGTCAAGAGACATCATGCCGATTTTCACTAGATCTCTCGCATAACAAATCAGCTTTGGCATGTGCAAAAAACTACTTGACAACCTTCGTTAGTTCAATTATCATGATATTGGAGGTATTCAGTTATCTTCATCTGTGCAGATTAAATGACAGGATTATAACGTAGTTGGCGTCTTATGTTTAATTTTTTGCACTATGTGCACCTTATGTCTTTATTAATTTTACCTAGACTTCTAGGTTTTTCCCTATACAAGCTGAAACGCGCTTATAAGTCGTTTAAGACAGTATAGTACGCCAATTTTCAGGATTAGAGAGTGAGCAACTTCTACCACGGGATTTTTTTGTCTTTTTTTCTGCTTAGTAAGTTTCTTAGCGCTTAAGCTAAGGGTCTGTTGCAGTTTAAAAGTCGCTAAGTTGCAGCGTTTAAGACTTAAAAAAACGCCAATACTGAAAATAGACAATGGCCAGGGCTTCTTTTGCTTTTTTTCTGCTTAGGTTATGCAAGGGATTTATTATCTCCTCAGCAACCTATCACGTGCTGCATTTAACTTTTGTGCAAAATATTCTGAGCCTCCTTTATCTGGGTGAACTAACTTCATTAAATTTTGATATGCTTTATTGATTTCATTTTTGCTTGCTTCAGGATTTAGCCCCAATATTTTCAGTGCCTCATCTGTGGACATATTATCACCGGCTTCATTTTTAGTATAACTTCTACTGCCATTAAATTCATTCAAAAATCTACTCAATATAGAATTCATCATGAAACCTATGTTATTTCTTTTTGTTAAGAAGAGAAAAAATACAACAACGCTAGGCAAGACAAAAGTAATTACTATGAATATCAAAAAAAGAAAAAAGATGAATGACATGTATATTTTTTTATCATTTTGTGATTAAATAGTAACAATTATAGTCGTCATGGTAAACAACATGTTCATTCAAATTGAAGAGACACCAAACCCAAACACGCTAAAATTTCTTCCTGGGTTTGCAATTTTAAACGAAGGAGAAACGGCTGATTTTTCAAATACGGATGAAATAAAAAATTCTAAACTAGCAGCAAACCTTTTTCAAATAGAACATGTGATGAGAGTATTTTTTGGTCATGATTTTATTTCAGTTACAAAACCAGATGGTATTAATTGGGACATATTAAAAGTGGAAATTTTAACCACGATTATGGATCACTTTACTTCTGGTGGAAAAGCACTTGATAAGGAAGGGGCGAATGATAATAATATACCAGACGAAGAATTTTTTGATGAAAGTGATATAGAAATTGTAAACAGGATAAAAGAGTTGATGGAAAGCTATATTAAACCTGCAGTTGCTCAAGATGGTGGTGATATCAAGTTTCGTGGCTATAAAGACGGAATAGTTTACGTTGAGCTGCAAGGAGCTTGTTCTGGATGTCCAAGTGCTGCAATTACTCTCAAACAAGGAGTGCAAAATATGCTGTGCTATCACATACCAGAAGTTTCGGGTATAGAAACTATACTATGATTAATCAAACAGTTAGAGGAACAAAAGATCTTCTGTTTGATGAATGGTATAGGTTTAAATATGTTCAACAAACAGCGAGTGAAATTTCAAGTTTATATGGCTTTTTGCCTGCTGAAACTCCAATATTTGAATATACAGAAGTCTTCACAAAAACTTTAGGTGATAGCTCAGATATCATCAATAAAGAGATGTATACCTTGAATGATAAAGGAGGCAAGAGCATAACTTTACGTCCTGAGTTCACCGCAGCGGTTGTCAGGCTTTTGATTGAAAAAAAACTGCAAACACCAATAAAATTATTCTCGACGGGACCTGCATTTCGCTATGAAAGACCGCAAAAGGGAAGACAAAGACAATTTCATCAGATAAATTTTGAAGCTTTTGGCATAGAAGATCCAAAAGCAGATATTGAATTGATTACACTTGCTCAGCATCTATTAACTGAATTTGGTATCGATAAAAATGTAAGGCTGGAAATTAATTCTTTGGGCGATGGTGAAACAATAAGTAAGTATAGAGAAGCCTTGATATCATATTTTAAAAAGTTTCAAAACGACCTATCAGAAGATAGCCAAAATCGATTGGTTAAGAACCCACTCAGAATATTAGATTCCAAGGACAAGACAGATAAAGAAATAATTTCTGGCGCACCTAAAATCAGTGACTATTATACGAAAGAGTCCTTGAGTTTCTTCGAGCAAATACTAAATGGATTAACAATTCTTGATATACCTTATACTGTAAACGATAAATTGGTCCGAGGTTTGGATTATTATTGCCACACAGTGTTTGAATTTGTCACAGAAGATTTAGGTAGCCAAGGAGCAGTTTTTGCAGGGGGAAGGTATGATAATCTAGTATCTTCAGTAGGTGGGAAACATACTCCGGCAACAGGATTTGCAGGAGGTATTGAGCGCATAATGGAACTAGCCAACTGTTTCGTGAAAGAGGAAAGAGCTGTTTATCTAATTCCTATTGGCAAAGAGGCTGAAAAGCATGCTCTGACACTTGCGAATGAGCTGCGCAGAAATGGTTTATATGTAATCTATGAGTATAGCGGAACTCTCAAAACCCGAATGAAAAAAGCAAATCAAGCGGATGCTAAAGTTGCACTTATTTTTGGTGATGAAGAACTGAGCAGCAAAACTTTAAAGATTAAAGATATGGATCTAGGTGAAGAAAAAACGGTTGCCCGTAGTAACATAATAAAAAGCATTCATCAAGTGTATGGTAAGAACCGCAAGAGCAGGTTTTGTTAGGTCGCTCTTCTCCACCCGCAGTCACAGACGCTTCTAACAAACTCCCTCTATTAGTTCCTGTTTTTTTATTAAAGTATAACCAAGTTCACTGGCCTTTTTGCTTAAATTCTTCAATACTCTCTCCTTATACAGTTTCTCATAGTAGTCAATCCCTCTCTCAACATACTCTTGTCCATACTTTAACATACTGTAGAAGATACATGCCAATTTCCTTGCCGTAGCAGTAATCGCTTTTGGTGCCCCTAGCCGTTTCTTTAATCTTCTACAATATGCACCTATTCCACTGTTGCTTCTTGACACACAGTGAGCAGCCATTCGAAACGCATTCGCAGCACGATTAATGACTTTACGCGTTCTTGTACTAAACACTTTTTCCCCTGTGATTTTATTAGCAGGGCTGAGTCCTAACCACGATGAAAAGTGTTTTTCTGTCCGCCATCTATTTGGGTTTATACCTGTTTCTGAAATTATTGTTTGTATGGTTACTACATCAAGTCCTGGAACTTTAGTGAAATCCATACCAGTTATTCGGTGCAGTTCCTCATGCAAAGCAAAGTTTGGCTTACTTTTGCTATTCTTATTCTTTTCCTTACTCGGCTGTTTACTTTCGCCAGATTTTGTTTCAAACGTTTTGTAATAGGCCTCAATATTTCTATCACATTCTGCTATTTTTTCTTGATAAATATTATATAGTTCAAATTCTTGCTTTAGCGTGAATAAGTGTTCCTCTCTGTAGTCACCAGCTAACGCTTTTGCTATAGTAGACTGATCATTTTTTATTCGCGCATCCCTGAATTCGGCCAATTTTTCAGGATCTCTTTCGCCTTCAATTATAGCCTTGATAATTTTCATACCAGTTACCCAGTAATATCTCTTATGACTTTATGCAGTTGAACATTCATTTGAATTAACGCCTTTTGCATACGCAGAACATGTGTAGATGCACTTTCAGTAAGATTTTTACGTTGCCACACGTAACTACGCAATACACACATCTGATTATCCGGCCTAAATGATCCATGAAGCAATCCATAGCTGTGCAACTGTTGGAGCCATTGACAATTTTGAACGTCAGACTTCCTACCGGGTACATTCTTTACATGCCTTGCATTTACCAACTTTACCTCAAGTTCATATGACTCAAGTATTTGAAATAATGCTATCCAATACACTCCTGTTGATTCCATAGCTACAGTTGTAACTTTACACTTTTTCAACCATCGTGCTAAATTATGAAGGTCTTTAGTGAAGCAGCCAAATTTCTGAATGCGTTGTTCATCTTTTCCTTCTGGTACACATACATAATGTACAGATGAACCGACATCTATTCCCGCTGCATCAGGATTCATTACTTCTAATTTACTTTTTATTTTTGCCATATCAAGTTCCCCCTATATAATTTATAATGTAGAAGCACTTTAGCTTGGAGCGGTTAGATTATACAATCTTCTAAACGAGGTAGTCTACAAGGACTCCATCAATGGTTTAACCGTTCCTTCCAAAACCATGCTTGTATACGGGCACTTAAGGCACCATTGTGCTGGTCGGTTATAACTGCAAAAGCGCTTCCACAAAATTATACTTCAAGACTGCTAAAAACAGAAGTAGTGGAGTTTCTTTCAGGGTTTAACAGACTTTGTCTGTTCGTTGCTTGTATCTATTCAAGGGCTTGGTGAATATTGAAGCAAAAGTGGTAATAGCTAACACACAACTGTACGAACATTGCAATTAGCAGGTAATTTGCGTAACAGATGGTGTCATCCCTGTGCTTGACACTTGTATAGCTGTATTGTCGTCACACCTAAGTTGCTTTAATAAATTTTGATTGAAAAATAGTTTCTCTATTATATAAATGCTACTTTAGAGTAATCAAAATGGAAGACAATAAATATAGCTTAGGTTTAAGGATTATCCATTGGTTGATGGCTGTTTTTATTATTGGTATGCTTTGCTCTGGGTTTTATATGAAAAGCTTGCCAGCTAGCAATGAGTTTAAATTCAGCATATATGCTATTCACAAGGCTTGCGGAGTCACTGTTTTTGGATTGGCCGTAATACGCATATTTTTTCGCGCCTTTACTTGCATTCCGCCACTTCCAGCAAATTTTTCTCGGCTTATAATCAATGCGAGTAAAGCAGTACACTTTGGTTTATATTCTTTGATGATACTCATGCCATTATCTGGTTATGTCATGTCTTCTGCCTCTGGCAAAAAGATCAAGTATTTTTTTCATATCCCTTTGTTGATCAGTAAAAACAAAGAACTAGCGAGTGCTGCCAATGGGCTACATTCAATACTTGCGTACTTTATAATATTCCTTATAGTCTTGCATATACTTGCTGCTTTAAAACACACATTAATAGATAAGCAAAACATTTTTAAACGCATTATATAGATTATATGTTAAGCAATCTCTGGAAAAAAGGAACGGGTTTTCTTGGTAGTGAGTTTGCAATAATGGGTGGTGCTATGAGCTGGGTCTCAGAGAGGAACTTGGTTTCAGCAATCTCAAACGCTGGTGGTTTTGGTGTAATTGCGTGTGGTGCTATGTCTCCAGAATTGCTGAAAAAAGAAATCACAGAGACACAAAAACTAACTGATAAGCCATTTGGCATCAATCTAATCACTATGCACCCAAACTTGAGTGAGTTGATAGACATATGTATTGAAGCAAAAGTAAGCCACATAGTTCTTGCCGGTGGGTTACCGACAAAACCTAGTATAGAAAAAATCAAGAATGTGGGCACTAAAGTTATGTGTTTTGCACCGTCATTGAGCCTTGCAAAAAGGCTAGTGAAAATAGGGGTGGATGCATTAATAATAGAAGGAATGGAAGCAGGTGGGCATGTAGGTCCAGTTAGCACTTCTGTTCTCGCGCAAGAGATATTGCCTTACTTTAAAAATGAGCAAACACCAGTGTTTGTTGCAGGTGGAATAGGAAGGGGCGAAATGATAGTGAATTACCTAGAAATGGGAGCAAGTGGCTGTCAAATAGGTACATTATTTGTCTGCACAAACGAGTCGATTGCCCACAAAAATTTTAAGGAGGTGTTTATTAAGTCAGCTGCACGTAACGCGGTTTCTTCTGTACAAATAAGTGCTGATTTTCCTGTAATTCCAGTAAGAGCCATAGCTAACAAAGCAAGTGATGACTTTGTGAAGCACCAAAGAGAAGTTATTGATAAGTACCAAAAAGGACAGATTTCAAAAGAAGACGGACAACTTGAAATAGAAAAGTTCTGGGCTGGAGCTCTAAGAAGAGCAGTGATTGAAGGAGATATTGAAACAGGATCTTTAATGGCCGGTCAAAGCGTTGGCATGGTTGATAGGGAAAGACCCGTAAAAGAAGTGATAGATATGTTAATTCAACAGGCGAACAATTATATCGAAAACAAATCTGTAGAAGTGGAAAACTCAATCATTAGCAAAGCAAATATCAGCCAATAAGCAAAATCACCGTAATCGTCCATAATAGGGCATAATCGCCCAGTTTTAATGTAAAATTAACGCCGATGAGGTATCTATACATTTTGTTATGTATGGAGGAATGCTATGCGAAATCTTTTAAAAAAGCCTGAAAGCGTGTACGACATTATATTCGAAACAGTAACGAAAAATCGAGAAGCTGTGCAAGAAAGTGCCAAAAAATGCAAACAGTTATTCAAGCAAAAAAAAGATCCTGCTGATCCTAATGTATTAATTGAATTAGAAGAAGTACTGAGAGCACGACAAGATGAGGAAGCTCTCGCAAAACTTATAAAGTCCAATCAAGTAAATAATCCTAAAACACCAGATGAATTAAAAGAATCACTAGAAAAACAAAAAGAAGATTATGAGTATTATATCGAGGACTTTCTTTCTGCGTTGAAAAAAGAAATAACAAAATCAGAAGAGCTAGGCCAGATAAAAAGAATAAAAATAGAAAAAATAATTACGGAGATACAAATTTCAGACGGTCTTAGAAATAGTCAAATAAGTAGACAAGATAACGCAGGTACTCCTGAGCTCAATGACGGTCCAGGTAGTAGAGCAAGTTCACCCGTACCGAGTGAGAAAAGCCCACCACAATCACCAATAAGGAGCAGTGTAAACCCAACATTAAACCATGCTAAAAAAGATAGTGATTCACAAATAAAGAATAAAGAAAAAACAAAATTAGAACACCCAACTAAAACAAGACCAAAAGGGCCAATTGGAAGGAGACTCCCTTCTAAATGGATCAAAGGTCGAGTGCAATCGGAGCAGCCTGCAAAAGAAGAGCCAAAGAAGCAAGAAAATGAAAATAATAGCGAATATATTCCACCTGAGAAACAACCCAATAACAGAAATTTTCGCATTGCACTTGCAAAAGGTTGTGCTCTTTCAGCAATAGGATGTCTTATTGCAGGAGTAGTAACTTTGGGGATGGTAGGGGCAGGATTGTTGGTTATGTCTGTAGTGCTTGCTATAGCAGCAGCAGTCACACGGTATTTAACCCCTCCTTCAAGTGAATTAACATCCACCGATTTGAGTCCTCTTATTGATGATGGTAAACAGCGGTAAAAATTAAATATATGTTACTCATAGTGAACAAGCGAATTCAGTTCTTGCCTATTGATGTGAAAGTTGTTATAATCAGATGGTGTTTAAAAGGTATTTAGTTGATGCACATTCAATTGAATAGAGTTTTAGTTTTTATAGCCCTATTAAGCTTCATTTTTACATCATACTCGAGCGAGGCGATTCCAGTGGGTAATGAATTAAAGGACGTACAAGAAACGGTAAAAAATTTTATTTCTTCATTTTCAGTTAAGGATACCTTAGAAAATATGAGTCCTTCGACAATCATAGGATTATGTATAGCTGCAGTGATACTTGCAATATTGTTTAGGGGTCTGATCTTTTTCATGATAATGTTTGGTGTACTGGTCATGATGTTTGGTAGCACAGAAAAGGCAACTGACTACTTGAAAGAGAAGTTTAGTTTTGTAAAAGTAAAACCTGACAACGAAAAAGATAAAAATTAAGTATCACTGCCTTTATTAAACGCACATGATGTTGTATGCAGCCAAAAATACCAGCAATTAACACTAAGCTTGAAAAAAAGAATAATTTAGCATTATTAGAAAGCATTGATTTAGATTTTATCCCTTACGCTTGTCATTATGACGAAGAAACCATACTAACAAAACAGGGAGAATTATTAAAAATAATCAAGTTAGAAGATTATTCCTCTGCTGATAACTACAGCGACCTTAGAACTGAAATTAGAAAAAGCATATCAAAAAATATCGATAGCTTATATTTCACCGTTTGGATTCATACTGCCCGAAAACGCAATAAACTGAGCTTAAAATGGAATAAAACTGGAGACTTTTCTGATAAGCTACATTCAACGTGGCTTAATAAACTTACAGGTAGTAAACTGCAGTATACAAACGAGTTATACGTCGTGGTATTATTTAGCAATTTTGGCGAGCATACTAATAATTCATTTTTTCTTAGTAGAATAAAAAATCAGCATAAGCTGTCTCTACAAGAAAACCATCGGGAATTACAAAGGGTAACTGATTTAATTCAAAGTGATTTGGAGCCTTTCGGAGCTAAAAAGCTGGGTCTAAGGTTTAGTGAGTGTAAAATGTATTCTGAAATGATGGAATTTCTCCATTATATTGTTACGTTAACACACAAAGACTACCCAATATGTGAAAGGGACCTGTCGCAACATGTCAAAAACTTAAAGGTAGCTTTTGGTTTTAACACATTTCAAACAACATTTGAAAATCAACAGAAATTTGGTTCTATTTTTTGTATAAAGGAATATCGGGAAATCCCTTTAGAAAATATAGATAGGTGTTTACAACTTGACTCTGAGTTTATTATTACAGAAATAATAATATTCACTAGTAATAACAAAGCAGTCAAAGAATTCAAAAAACAAATCAATATGCTGCAAGTCAGTGAGGATGGTACCTTGCTTCAAAACCCAGAAATCAAAGAAATAATAGAACTTGAAAAAACTTCTGCTATAGACTTTTGTCAGCAGAAAATTATTTTTACAATCTTTGCTGACGATAGAAAGAGATTAGCTGAAAACATCAGCGATTTGTCCGCCGTAATGTCGTTAGTCGGTTTGATGATGTTTAGAGCTGATCTACATATGGAAGATCATTTTTGGGCACAACTTCCAGGCAATTTTACTTTTGTTACACAACCGAAAAATATATTAAAAAAATATGCCTGCAGCTTTGCTATGCTACATGATTTTACGTCAGGTACATTAAAAGGAGGAAGGTGGAAGGAAGCAGTAACGGTCTTTTTCTCAAAAAAAGGGTGCCCTTACTTTTTTAATTTTCATGGAAAGAAAAACAATGGTCATACTACGATACTTGGCGCTCCGAATTCGGGCAGAACTTCACTAATTAATTTCCTGTTGTCAGAGTCAAGAAAATTTGATCCTAGAATTGTCATATTAGACAACACCGGAAAGTCAATAATTTTTACTAAAGCGGTGAGCGGTAAATATTACATAATTGATCCAAAATATAAAGATAAAAGCTTGAAATTTAATCCACTAAACATTGAAGATAGTGCTTCCAATCGCAATATGCTAGTTGAACTGATCAAAAGAATGGTGGCTGATACAAACTTGGTGGATGTGGAAGAGAAGATAAAAAAAATTGTGGATTCTATATTTGCTATACCAAGGGAATCGCGCTCTATTTCACAAATTTCTGAAGTGCTCTTACTCCTTGGGGGCAAGATAAATAAATGGTGCAATGATGGCGAGTTTGCTTATTTATTTCAAGATGGTGATGAATCGGACATTGAATGGGAAATGAGAACTATATCTCTCAATACTGCAAACCTTACGAAACGAAAGGAATGTATGTCCGTGATACTTTACTATTTCTTATACTCTTTTGAAGCAAAATGTGATGGCTCGCCTGCAATACTTGTTTTGGATGAAGCATGGGAAATAAGTAATATTTTTCCTACAGAGAAAGAGTTTGATAACTGGATGCACAGGATGACAAAATTAAATGTTGTGGTAATTCTAAGTACTGAGAACTTAAACCTGGCATTTGCTAGCAAATTTACTCAATATCTGGATAAACACGTTGATACAAGGATTTTGATGCCGAACGTCAATGCAAATAGGTTATACATGAAAGCATTTTCTCTATCGAAAGAGGAACTGAACATAATCCTGCAAACACCGACACAAGAAGGTTTATTTTTGATAAAGCAGTACAAAGGACTAGTAACTTTAAATTTAGATTTGAAAGATATGCAAGAAATACACATACTTTCAGCTAATAAAGATACTATAAAGTATATGTACGAAGCAATAAAAGAAAAAGGGGAAGAAGTTAGAAAGTGGTTACCGGTGTTTTATGAGAAGTGTAAGGCTTAACTTTTTATTTATATTCCTCTTGACATTTGGTCTTTCGTATCAGGGGTATGCTGAGTGTCCATCTCTTGTGTGGACTAATACTCATGCTGAAGCAAACTTGAGTAAGGCTGGTAAAGGCTTTTGGAAGATTATTAGCTTTGATTGGGGTAATATAAATTTTGACGAAAAATTATTGCAATACATTAAAGTCAAAGCAGTAAAAGATCAAGGAATTGATGGTTACTTTAATCCGAAAATTAGAGTATGTGATTATGAAGGAGATAATTGTCATGAATTGTATAGTGGGACGTCTTGTCAAAAAATATATGGAACACAAGGAAGTGGAGCTGGAGTTTCAGCAGCAGTTTTTATAGACTGGGAAGGAGATAAAACAAGAGCTGGAGGAGAAATTGCTCAGGGTCTTGAATGGGAATGGGCAGAAGGTGTCACTGATGAAGAAAAAGTAAAATTTGCTAATTCTCCTAAAATATGTGCTTGTAGCCAAAAGAGCGCTTGTCTGAGTGGTGCTTCTGCAACTTTTGCTAGGTGGGGTCAGGGAGCAAATATTTTCCGCCCTGGAGAAATGGCAAAAGCTTGTGATACTTGTTCGTGGGGTCAAGGGAAACAAAAAATAAAATGTGCTCCTGTACCACTTGCACCTGGCCCACCTCCGTTCTGTGAACAACTTGCAATGTCACCTCCACAGGTTAGAATTGTCCCTATAACAAATGAAAAAAATGATTACTTTGATCCTAAGGTTAAGGTAATAATTGGTGAGCTAAAAGGAAAAGACGGAGAAATCGGAGAAAAGTTAGATTTTCCCAGAAGGTACAAAAAGGATAAGGCTGGGGAGAGTCCTACTCCGGGTGAAGTTAGGGAGCATTCTATCTTAGATAGAGATGGTACTACACACTACTTCGAAACATACAGAAAAAAAAATAAACTCTGCACTGAATACCGCGGTACCGAAAAGGGGGAATCTCAAAGAAGATTGCAATTTCCTGCTCGTTGTTTTCCGGTGCCACCTGTTTCAGAGCCTGAGGTAGTGGAGGTAGTAAGTAAAAATACGTTAAAAATAAAAGTAGAGATGAGCAGAGAAAGTTGCATGAAACAAGTAAATAGAAGTTATAGTGATGGCTATTGTACTTTCGAGATCAGTTTTAATGCTAGTGAAGATAGGAAAAAAATTGACCCACGGTCTTTTAGAGTAGTAAAACCAAGAATAGTTAAAAAAACAACTAAGAATAGTAATGATGAAAGTAACATCACTGGTGTTATAGAAGGTATATTGAGAAAGAATCCTCAGTTTGAAATTTTGGAAAAATATGGGCTTACTCCTAATATTGGGATCCAGTTTCCTAATGGTGAGGATTACAGTATAACAAATCCTGACAAATCCAGTAAAAAAGGGCCAACTAAGTTGGAATTAGATGATATGGGACTACCAAAAATAGAAGTAAGGTATATGAAAGTAAAGAATCAAGCAAACTCCAAAAGAAAAATGCTCTGTCTTTCTGGTTGGAAACCAGAACCAGAAGAATTTGTACTTAAAAGAGAAAGTGAAGAAGGAGAAACTAAGATAATATCATTAAAATCAATGGGAGCAAAGTATATTAAGTACAATACTGTTTATTCAAAGGAGTCGAATCAACTTTATTATTTCCCTTGCAATGAAACAACTGATGTTTTGGCAAAGTCACAGAGCGAGCTAGATAAAATAATATTCAATAAGCGGGGATATATTTTCATTCCTGAAGAAAATACGAATAGAAACAATTGCATTGCGGAAAAGGATGACGAAATGGATACAAAACAGGATTGCAACAAATGCAAGATAGTATATAAATTAATAGATGGGGAGCGTAAGGAAAAATGTGAACAAGGTCAAGATGGCTGTCTCTGCTCAGGTGAAGCATGTAGTCGCTCAACACAATACTTGAACAAAAAAGGCGAGCCATTTTACTTAAGATATGAGGAAGTGGATTGTAAAGATAAAGATGGTGAAATACTAAAAAACGAAAAAGGTGAAATACGAAAGTGCACACAATTGAAAGATCAACTGGTTAAAGCAAACAGACCAGAGGTTTTTTATGCTGATAAATTGTGTAGGCTTGACTTGGCAGGTTTAAAAGCGAAATTGAAAGAAATAATCAAGAAGCAGTTAGAAAAGAAGAAACAAGAGATTGAAGAGAAGGATCGGAAAACTTATGATCTTGGAGATGGCTATACAGATGACTTATCGCCATATGATTATGTTGAAATAGAGGCGTGGGGAGGTGGCGAAGCTGGCCATATAGCTGGTAAAGCTAAGTCTACTGAAAGTAGACCAGGGATGCCAGGAGATTATATTAAAGCTAAACTAAAAATTGATCCTAGTCACCCTGTAATTAAAGTTAAAGTTACGGAAGGAGGAGGTGGACAAGAAGATAGTCCACCAAACAAGGATGGAGGGCCAACTTGGATAGAAATGTGTAATTTGTACAGGCAAGATTGCCAGCCATTAATTACTATTGCTGGTGGTGGTAAATATAGGACATACGGTGGACAGGATTATAAGGATACAATAGTTCATGAACAAAATTTAAAGCTAGAAGAAAAAGTTATACAAGGAAATGAATTGAAATCTACTGAGAATAACAAAATAGCATATATAGAAAATAGTGGAATACAGTATAAAGCGGTAACAGAATGCAATAAAAGCTATGCTAATAAGACATATGGTGCTGGTGGTTGTGTTAATAAAGATAATGGAAGTTATAGTAAAGGCTCTCCTGGTTATGTGAAGATTAAACCTATGCTTAACAAGATTGATGAAAGTAAAATAAATGCTGCTATTGATGAGATGGTAGACAATCTAAAAGATATTACAATTGATGATTCCTTAATAAATAAACTTGATCCCGATATAATTGATACAATTAAAGAAGAAATTAGAAAAGAATTGTTAGGGTCAGAGCAAAAAGGTTCTAAATCGTAGCTTAAAGTGCCTTAACACCATGAATTTTACCTCTTACTTTAATAATTAATTAAAGTAAATCACGTATCAATTTGCTATTTAAGTTTAACTGTTGTATTTTGATAAGAAGGTATAATTAACAGGAGGATGTTTTATGTCTCTAAGTAATAAGATTTCTGGGCTAATAGAACAACAATTTAACATTAAAAACCATGACAACTATTTGGCTTACGCTATACACAAGTGGGCTGCAAGTGAAATGTCCGATTCCATTGCTCTTTGTATAACTGGCAGTGGCGAATGTAAGATCAAGTATCAAGACATTGCAAATTCATTCAACATAACAAAAGAGGAAATTGACCAGGATAATATTGAAAGTATAGGAAATAAAATAAAAAGTGAAGCTGAAAAGGAAGATAGCATTTCTGAGTTGATTTCTAGAATGGATCAATCGCTAAAAGAGCAGAGTGAAAAACCTATTATACAAATTTTAAATTCATCTGCTGAGGAAATGTTACAGAGTTTTTGTGGGCAATGCAATAGCTCTGCGGAGGAAAGCAGCTCCCCTGAATCTCAAGAAATCAATAATGTACCCTCTGCTTTATCTGAAGAGCCTACCACAGAAGGTTTGGAAACTACTACCAATCAAGATCCTTTTTCAACCTAATCAACTCCATATATATACTCTTTTTGTACCCACGCTTTGTGTTTTGAGGAAGATAGGAAGCACCATTTTTCACTGCATTTTTCTATTCTCATTATAACGGACTCGTCTATTTTCATAGTAATCTTACTGTCCATATTCTGTTTTTGATATCCATAAGTATCTTCTTTTATCATCGCATAGCGCTTGTTACTGAGCAGATTACTTTTTATCCATCCGCAGTCTTCTTTTATATCACAGACCTTTTTCCAGTTTTCAAACTCTTCTATCACTTTTAGGGGCAGATTTTTGCAAGTGTATATCCATATTACAGGATAGTGAAACCCTGGTCCTGTTCTCATATTGACTTTATTTGATTTTATTGAAACAAAGTTGCTGGCAAACAAGTTAGGACTGAATAATAAAAACAATAGGATAATAGTAGATCTATTTCTGAACCAAGATCCCAATGTCACGCACTGGGATGACGTAAGTGGTTTATTCATCATAATTCACGATTAGATTGACATAAGATAAAGAGTAAATTAAAAATTGAATAGATTTTTAATTTATAATAAATGCCCATAGAAATATTAATGCCTGCTCTTTCCCCGACAATGAGCAAAACTGGGGGAAAAATCGTAAAGTGGTGTAAAAAAGAGCAGGATAGAGTTGAAGTAGGTGATGTAATTGCTGAAATAGAGACTGATAAAGCCATAATGGAGTTCGAGTCTGTGGATGAAGGGGTTTTAGCAAAAATTCTAGTATCGGAGGGAGCAAGTGGCGTGCCTGTAAATCAACCAATAGCTCTAATGCTGGAGGAAGGAGAAGATAGTAGTGCACTTGATAGCTGTGTTTCAGCTTCTACTACCAATGTTGAAGCTAAGAAAGAAGTTGAAGCACACTCTTCAGTGTCATCCAACCCTTCAGTGTCATCCAATCCTTCAATGTTATCCAACCCCTCAATGTCATCCCAGTGCTTGACACTGGGATCCAGAAAAGAAGAAGATACCAAAACAACAGAAAGTAGAATAAAAATAAGCCCACTAGCCAAGAAAATAGCTCAAAATGAAAATGTGGATATAAAACGACTAAAAGGTACCGGACCATATGGCCGTATCATTAAAGCTGACGTATTGGAGTTTTTAGACGGTGGTGTACAAATTGAAAATCGTGAAAGATCGAGCGAAGACTTTATAGTCGAAGCAAGCAACATGCGCCAGGTGATAGCACAACGCCTGGTTGAGTCTAAACAGAATATACCGCATTTTTATTTAACTGTAGACTGCCGGGTTGATAAGCTGATATCGCTCAAAAACGAGATTAATTCAGCAGATGAAAACAATAAAGTAACAATTAATGATCTAATTATAAAAGCTGTGGCTTTCAGCATGAAGAAATTTCCTGATGTAAATTCTTCCTGGATAGATGATAAGATACTGAAATATGCAAATATAGATATTTCAATCGCCGTAGCACTTGAAGATGGACTAATCACCCCCATAGTAAAAAATGCTGATAAAAAAAGTATTTTATCTATATCAAAAGAAGTGAAGGATCTGGTAAGCAGAGCAAGATCTGGAAAATTAAGACCTGAAGAATTTCAAGGAGGAGGGTTTACTATTTCCAACTTAGGCATGTTTGGTATAAAAACTTTCAGCGCTATAATTAACCCGCCGCAGTCCTGCATTATGGCTGTTGGTACATCCAAGAAACAGCCTATTGTTATCAATGAAAAAATAGAGATAGCAGAAATAATGATGGTAACACTTTCTGTTGACCATAGAACAGTTGATGGAGCACTAGGGGCAAAATTTTTAAACGCCTTTAAGCATTATATAGAGAATCCTCTAGCGATGCTTCTTGAGTCTGCGTAGACATTGAACTTTTTGCATAGTTTTTAGCAGCGTATGTCATCCAACAGAAACAAAAAAACTACTTGACAACTTTCGCCGTTACCCTTATAATGAAACTGAAGCTATTTGTTTATCTTCGCAATCTGTGCAGGTTAATGACAAAAAACTTAGGGTATTTGGCGTCTCATGTTTAAATTTTTGCACTATGTGCACCTTACGTCTTTTTAAAACTTCTGGTTTTTACCTATACAGGCTGAAACGCGCTTATAAGTCGTTTAAGACAGTATAGAACGTCAAATAGACAAGGGAGAATTTGAATGCTAGCTGCCTCAGAGTTTTTTTGCCTTTTTTTCCTGCTTAGTAAATTTCTTAACGTTTACAGTTTAGGTTATTTGCATTTAAAAATAGCTGAATCGTAGCGCTGAGAATAAAAACGCCGATATTTGAGGTACATATAAATAATTAGCCACCGACCGGGGCTTCTTTTGTCTTTTCTTCTCGTTTAGTAAATTTCTTAAATATTTATAGCTACCGTTATCCCACTGCTTGCTAGCGGATGAGATCTGCAGGTAGTGGCAGATAGTAAATTGCCTTTTTCTGCTTAGTTTAGGTTATGCAAGCAGTCTACTGTAAGAAAATTCATTTGACTTAAACTGCTTATTGTATAAAATTGTAAATAACGTATGAATAAAGGTTAACATGGCAGTTAAAATAAGGTTGGCAAGGTTTGGTAAAAAGAAACGCCCTTTTTACAGGATAGTTGTAGCTAATTCGCTGGCACCAAGAGATGGGCGTTTTATTGAGAGAATAGGGCAATATGACCCGATGCTACCAAAAGACAACAAAAATCGTGTTGTGGTAAAAGTTGATAGGTTAGAACATTGGTTAAATGTGGGTGCGCAACCAACCAAGAGAGTGCTATGGTTCATTGAAAAAGGCATGATCGCTTTAGAAACAAAAAAGAAGAGGATAGAAGTAAAAAAAACAGAGGAAAAGAAAGTAGCAACACAGAAAGTGAAAGAACAAGAGGCATAAGTCTCTTTAATGTTGAACACCGGTTTAATAAATAACGGTAAATTAGATGATATTATATCTTCTGATTTATCAGCTATGAAAGATTTTATCTTCAGAAACGTTGATGATGAAAACATCAAACTTGCTGCTGATATTATATCTCATCTTGTTGGGTCAGGTGGAAAAAAAATAAGGCCTAAATTCGTCTTCATCTTATGCAAAATGCTGAACTACTCTGGGGAGAACAGAGTTAGAGTTGCTGCATCAGTAGAACTTATACACAATGCTACTTTACTTCACGATGACGTGCTCGATGAAAGTGAAGCACGCCATGGAGTCAAAACAGCAAATAAAATCTGGGGAAATAAATCGAGCATTTTAGTTGGTGACCTATTATTGACTCTAGCATTTAGATGGCTTATAGAATGTGAAAATTTAAATGTTCTCTCTATTTTATCTAGAGCGTCACATTTGCTGGTAAAAGGTGAAATAAAACAGATGACAACATGCTTTAACCCTCACACTACTCGGAAAAATTATTTCGATATCATTGGAGAAAAAACAGCGTCTTTATTTTCTGCGTGTTGTGAAGCCGCATCTGTGATATCTGGTGCCACAAGTGATGAAACAGAAAGGCTAAAGAACTTTGGTTTTAATTTTGGCATGGCATTCCAAATAATTGATGACATGCTCGATTATACTGCTGATCAAAGCACTTCTGGAAAGCAAGTTGGAAAAGACTTTTTTGAGGGCAAAGTAACTTTACCTGCTATTATAGCATACGAAAAAGGCAGCCTAGCAGAACAAAAATTTTGGGAAAAATGTTTTTCTTCGGCTGAGCGCAATTTTGACCAGGCGTTGCACTATATTAGTCACCACAATGCCATCGAGCTTTCTATAAAAAATGCAAGGCACTATGTTAACATGGCGCTAAATGATATTAGCACTTTTTCTGATTCTCCTTATAAAACTGCTTTGATTGACTTTTTGAATATAAGTATAGAAAGACAAGTTTAGCTAGTTCTTGATATTTTCAGATTAGTTGCTATATATTTATTAGGTTCTTAAGGTTAATGATATGTCAGATAGTAGCAAAGAAAGAAAGAAGAAGTTTACCGATATGGTAAATAAGCAAAAAAGTGAAGACCAACAAGATAGTAGCAAACACACTGATGATTTTAACGAAAATCTCAACGCGTTGAAAGAACGTGCAGCTCAACTTGAAGATCATTTACGTCGTGCTGTTGCAGATAATGAAAACGTCAAACGTATAATGCAAAAGCAAATCAGCGATGCAGGTGACTATGCAGTTACACAATTTGCACGTGATATGATCGACTCGTGCGACAATTTAAAAAGAGTGATGGAAAATTTAAAAGATGGTGATCCTGTCCACGAAGGAATCAAAGTAGCTCATCAAAAAATTATGAATGATCTGAAAAAACACGGAATAGAAGAAATAGACCCAATGGGAGAGCCTTTTGATAGTAATTTACACCAAGCCGTTGTGGAAAGAGAAGATAATGAAAAAGAAGTTGGTACTATCGTGGAAGTCTTACAAACCGGTTATACTATTAAAAGTAGATTGCTTCGTCCTGCAATGGTTGTTATTTCCAAGAAATCTACTGATTGCGGAAGCGACTAGCGAAGCAAAATAATGCGTAATATTGTCTTTTCAGGCATTCAGCCAAGTGGCATACTGCATTTGGGTAATTATCTTGGTGCAATCAAGCAGTGGGTAGACTTACAGAATAAATATGAGTCTCTTTTCTGTATTGTTGACTTGCATGCAATCACAGCCAATAAACTTCCTGCCAGCGAATTAAAAAGTAATATTCTTAAGACAGCAGCAGCTTACATTGCCTGCGGAATAGATCCAGAAAAGTCCATTATTTTTAGTCAGTCCACAGTCAGCGGTCATGCAGAACTCGGTTGGCTACTTGGGTGCTATACACCGGTTGGTTGGCTCAGTCGCATGACTCAATTCAAAGATAAAGCCGGTAGCGATAAACAAAAAGCCTCTTTAGGGTTATATAGTTACCCAGTGCTTATGGCTGCAGATATACTGCTATATAAAACTAAATACGTTCCTGTTGGTGATGATCAAAAGCAGCATTTGGAGCTCACACGCGATGTTGCACTCACTTTCAACAATCACTACAAACTAAATTATTTCGTTGTGCCTGAAATCCTAGTTTTGGACTACGCATCAAGAATAATGAGCTTAAGAGATGGCACAAGCAAAATGAGTAAATCTGATCCTTCAGAATACTCACGCATTAGCCTTGACGACACAGACGATTTAATTGTAAAAAAAATAGGAAAAGCGAAGACAGACTCAATGCTAGGCTTTGATTTTCCCACTTTAGAGTGCCGCCCGGAAGTAAGTAACTTGATAAATATTTATTCAGTGCTGAGTAGTTTGGATGTAGAAAGAGTATGTGAAGAGATGAACAAGCACGATATGAGGCACTTTAAAAAAGAGTTGGCTGATTTAATCATTAGTGTTGTATCACCTATACGTGAGAAAATGAGAGACCTCTTAAAGAACCAGTCCTATTTACATGAAATATTAAAGAAAGGTACAGAAAAAGCAGCAGAGATTGCAAACCACAACATAAAAGAAATAAAGGATATTATAGGGTTTATTCAATAGGTTACAGCTATTTCTTCCCATGACTTTCAAATCGTGCAGCTATTTCCTTTACACTGACATGCGTGAGAAGAGGCTTTTTACTAACTGGAGGCTTGGGATCGGACTTTGCTGTTATGGGGTTCATTTCAGATCTTTCATTTCCCGCTGGAAATGAGTGAGATTGGGAAGTAGCTTTTGGTGAATCTTTCTTCACACCGATATCTGCTTGTGCTACTGGAGTGGTTTCTCTTGCAGCAGCTTGCTCTTGCTCAATTTTTCCTACCATTGACTTTACTCTGCCGTCCTTCTTGCTATTTACTTCTTCTTTCATAGCAACCACTTTTACTGCTGGTGCTGCTTTATCAGCAACTTTTTGTGCTGATTGCCTACGGCCTTGACTCTCAGATTTTAGCGGTACTGTAGGTTTACTTTCAGCTGATTTTTTGGGAGTCACTCCTACTATCCTTGGTTTCATGCTCACTTGTTGATCAGCACTTTTAGGCTTTGGCGGTATTTCAGGTTTATCTTTTTTAGGTTTTTGCCTAGCTTCTTGATCGGTAGCGGATATTTTCTTCGACACTGGCGGTATCACTGAAGGTTTCGGCGGTATTGGGGGTTTAGATTGTTGCTGCTGTTTACTTGCTCTTTTCGCTTCTATATGTTCCTTAGGAACTGTTGCGTAAATTGACTCTTTTTCTTGGTAATTAGATATTTTTTTATCAGATTCTTCATCTGATAAACTTCCATATCCCGAATCATCAAAAGATATAATCTCTGGTTTTGATTTAAAGCGCACCTTCTTCTTCTCAGTAGTAGCAACCTTTTTCTGAGGCTCAGGTTTAAGCTCATTCGGAGCAGTTGGAGGTGGTGGAGGCGCTGTTGTTGGTCGTTTTATTTTCTTCATGCGATTACTAGCAGATTCTTTTTGTTTTGACGTTGTTCTGCTTTCCAAGCTTACTTTATGTGGTTTATGTTCCTCTTTTTCACTCCGCCTTGAATCTAAAATTTCTTTCAAAGTATCGAGTCTTTCTTTTAAGAGGTTAATTTTCCTCAAAATATTTGTATATTCGGCTGCTTTTTCTAAAGCGGGATTCGGCAACTTATCTTTAACAAAATTTCTTATGTTGTCATTCTTAACCGGAACATCTTTCCCTAGCCATATTCTCTTTAATGCTCCAAAAAGGCCTAATGGCTTTTTATCCACCGGTTCTACATAATTATTCAAGTCAGTATATATAACAAACTTAGCTACATCTTCTGCCTTGTTTGTAAAATCCTTCAGAGCTTGAGATAAATCTCTTACCGTTTCATTATATTGTTTATCAATTTTTTTTGTATCCTTCAGCTTTATAACTTCTAACAAACTCCCTCTATTAGTTCCTGTTTTTTTATTAAAGTATAACCAAGTTCACTGGCCTTTTTGCTTAAATTCTTCAATACTCTCTCCTTATACAGTTTCTCATAGTAGTCAATCCCTCTCTCAACATACTCTTGTCCATACTTTAACATACTGTAGAAGATACATGCCAATTTCCTTGCCGTAGCAGTAATCGCTTTTGGTGCCCCTAGCCGTTTCTTTAATCTTCTACAATATGCACCTATTCCACTGTTGCTTCTTGACACACAGTGAGCAGCCATTCGAAACGCATTCGCAGCACGATTAATGACTTTACGCGTTCTTGTACTAAACACTTTTTCCCCTGTGATTTTATTAGCAGGGCTGAGTCCTAACCACGATGAAAAGTGTTTTTCTGTCCGCCATCTATTTGGGTTTATACCTGTTTCTGAAATTATTGTTTGTATGGTTACTACATCAAGTCCTGGAACTTTAGTGAAATCCATACCAGTTATTCGGTGCAGTTCCTCATGCAAAGCAAAGTTTGGCTTACTTTTGCTATTCTTATTCTTTTCCTTACTCGGCTGTTTACTTTCGCCAGATTTTGTTTCAAACGTTTTGTAATAGGCCTCAATATTTCTATCACATTCTGCTATTTTTTCTTGATAAATATTATATAGTTCAAATTCTTGCTTTAGCGTGAATAAGTGTTCCTCTCTGTAGTCACCAGCTAACGCTTTTGCTATAGTAGACTGATCATTTTTTATTCGCGCATCCCTGAATTCGGCCAATTTTTCAGGATCTCTTTCGCCTTCAATTATAGCCTTGATAATTTTCATACCAGTTACCCCAGTAATATCTCTTATGACTTTATGCAGTTGAACATTCATTTGAATTAACGCCTTTTGCATACGCAGAACATGTGTAGATGCACTTTCAGTAAGATTTTTACGTTGCCGCACGTAACTACGCAATACACACATCTGATTATCCGGCCTAAATGATCCATGAAGCAATCCATAGCTGTGCAACTGTTGGAGCCATTGACAATCTTGAACGTCAGACTTCCTACCGGGTACATTCTTTACATGCCTTGCATTTACCAACTTTACCTCAAGTTCATATGACTCAAGTATTTGAAATAATGCTATCCAATACACTCCTGTTGATTCCATAGCTACAGTTGTAACTTTACACTTTTTCAACCATCGTGCTAAATTATGAAGGTCTTTAGTGAAGCAGCCAAATTTCTGAATGCGTTGTTCATCTTTTCCTTCTGGTACACATACATAATGTACAGATGAACCGACATCTATTCCCGCTGCATCAGGATTCATTACTTCTAATTTACTTTTTATTTTTGCCATATCAAGTTCCCCCTATATAATTTATAATGTAGAAGCACTTTAGCTTGGAGCGGTTAGATTATACAATCTTCTAAACGAGGTAGTCTACAAGGACTCCATCAATGGTTTAACCGTTCCTTCCAAAACCATGCTTGTATACGGGCACTTAAGGCACCATTGTGCTGGTCGGTTATAACTGCAAAAGCGCTTCCACAAAATTATACTTCAAGACTGCTAAAAACAGAAGTAGTGGAGTTTCTTTCAGGGTTTAACAGACTTTGTCTGTTCGTTGCTTGTATCAAAGAATTGAGATTCTTGTTATAATTACCACTCTTAAATGAATCATCCATATTAATTATTACTCTATATTTATTAAAATATAGACCCAAAAAGTTAAAATCTAGTAAATATTATCTATAAATCCTCATAGAGTAAAAAATTCCTTTTATAGCTAACCTAAAGTGAGATAAGAGAAATTTACTACTTCCCATATAAAGGGTTTGATGTTACTATTTTAATGGCCTATTCTGAATTTATTGAATGAACATTAAAATAAAAAATTTAGTTCATGCTTTTTCTAAATTGCCAAGTTTAGGGCCATCATCATCAAGAAGGTTAGCCATACATTTACTACAAAATAAGGAGAAAGTTATGCTACCACTTGCATCTTTAATCAGAGAGCTGGCGGACCTTATAATAGAGTGTAAAGTTTGCGGAAATCTTGATGCTAAATCACCTTGTTCTATTTGTACTAATCCAAAACGTGACAACAAGTTAATGTGCGTGGTGGAAGAGCTAGGTGATTTATGGGCATTTGAGAAAGGTAGTATATATTCAGGTATGTACCATGTTTTGGGTGGCAAGTTGTCTGCAATAAACGGTGTAGGTCCAAAAGAACTTAACCTTGATACCATCCCTCAAAGAGTCGCAGAGTATAAAATTGAAGAGATCATTATCGCAATTAATCCGACATTAGAGGGTCAAGTTACTGTACAGTATATAATTGAATTGCTAAAAAACTTGGATGTGAAAATATCACGCCTCGCTTGCGGCATACCAATGGGTGGAGAAATTGACTATCTAGATGAAGGAACGCTAAAAGCGGCTCTCACCTCAAGACAAGAATACGAATTGAACATGAAATAAGGTATGTGCTTGAGAAAATTTATATCGCTAATAACCTTCAGAAAAAAAGAAGCAGTGTCGCCATCTAAGGTGGTGGCTTGGGAAAATGATCTCCTAAACTATAAGCAATTTTCAGGCAAGTTCAACACTATAGTTAAAACAATTGATCAGTCTTTTACAATGATATCTTTAGAAGGATATGACGGATGGGGCAAGACGTTTTTTCTGAAAGAGTGGGTAAAAGAGTTAAAGCAACAAAATGAAATTGCAGCTTATTATAGCGCATGGGATATCAACGCATTGGATCAATCGCTGCCCTCTTTTTTAAATTTCCTATTTGAGGATTTATTTGCATCATATGAGGTAAAAAGAGGAGTTATACAACAGTTCAAAAACATAAATCAGGAGCTATTTTCTTTAAACACACTGGGAAAATTAATTAGTAAATCCCCACTTGCTATGCTTTCTGTATTGCTCGAAGCCACAAAAGAGGCTGATAAAAAGGACATTGGCGCTATTCTGAGGGAATTAAACATTCTTCAGAGAAGAGAAGAAAGTATTAAGGACTTTAAAACACAATTAGCAAAAGTAGTTAATAGAATTAGAGAAGACAAAAACATCTACATAATGGTGGATAACCTTGATATATGCCGTCCTAAATTCATTGTTGATTTTTTGGAATCTATAAAATATATGCTTGATATAGAGGGGCTTGTCTTTATTATTTCTGTCAGTAGAGATAAGAGTAATGTCCATAAGGCTATTAGCACAGTACTTGGATCAAATTTTGACTTAAAGTCTTTTACTGATCTCTCCTTACATTTGCCAAAACAACCGATAGAGAAATTTACAAAAGCATTGTTTCAAAATATCAAATTACCGAAAAAATCAAAAAGCTCAATTATAGATAGTTTTATATCCTATGCAGAAAGTCTTTCACTATCGTTAGAAACGATAAAATACTGTGTGAAAAAAATAGAACTATGTCTTTTGAATTACACAAAGGAAGAATTACCCGCTCCAAATCTGTTTTCATTTTTGGTAATACTACGATCGGTAGATATTGATACGTACGAGGAACTAGGTTCTTCATATCAGAAGGCATTAGAAAAAATTGAAAATGAATATAAATCTTTAATTCTAGCTCGCACAAATGGCCAAGAAGAATGGGAAAGACTCAAAATCTCTCTAGAAACTGTCTTTGCAGGAAAAGAATCAAAAATTAACAAAGCTATAAAGGATATGATGTTTTAAAAAGATACCCTACCTTTACATATGTAGAGGTAGGGTAACATTTGATTAACGCCCTTTTATTATTTCATTATTTTGTTCAAATTTCCTAATTAATTCACTCACTTTAACATTAGATAATTTTTTATCTGTAGGTTTGTCATCATGCGTAACATCAGGTTTACGAAAGTCTTGTTTACTGTTACTCCTAGTAATATTACATCTAACAACGTTTGAATTATTAGACTTATCGCTTATATCTGAAATATTGCTTTTTTCACTACATGAAGACGAACTACTTGACATGTTATCTAAGCTAAAATGCTTTTTGCCTTGATAGATTGGGTTCCAATCAAGTGGATTGTAAGTTTTTCTGCTAGTCTCAACCTTCTGGTTATTTTGTTGCTTAGGAGAAAAACCAAGGTCTTCTCTTTCTTTCTTGCTGAGTGTTTTGAGAAATTTTATGGTTTCTAATTCATCGGCTGCTCGTACTCGATGTAAATCAAAGCTTTTCTGATGGTTATCCTGATCAAATGCATTGATATTTTCTATCACTCTATCTTCATCATCAGAAGTGCGACCACTAACATCACTGTGTGAAGATATACCACTATCCCCCGAGTTGCGGCGTTGTCTGCTGGAAGTGCTAGCGCTTACATGAATGTTAATATCGCCATCTTTCATAAGTTTTTGCATCGTCGGACCAAATGTTCTTCCAAGATTGCTACTCACTGTTTTGTTACTATCATTTGCTTGAAAATGAGGTGCATTTCGCTCAAAAATTGCTTTCATTCCAGCAAATTTAGTTTGGTGAGACTTTGGAGGAACAGGCGGGGGCAACCATGCCTTTTGAGTTTTTATTTCTAGGAAAAATTTTTGGATTATTTTTTTCTACTGTAGTATTCATTTTTTTACCTCTAAACCTATTAACTAATAAAATTATAAGGTTAGAGGTATTAATTTTGTAATAATAAAGCTAGCAGAAAACTGGACTGTACAATCCACCGCAGAGATTGCGAAGATAAATAGCCTCAATACTATGATAAGGGGACTGAAAGAATTTGCCAGTAGTTTTTATAGCTCTTGTGACTTGGAAAACCAATGTCGGAGCACTGGCTCATGATTACTCCCACTCAATAGTTGCTGGTGGTTTGGAAGTTAAGTCATATACAACTCTATTTACTCTGGAAACGTTATTAACGATTATGCTACTAACGTTCTGCAGAAAATCCCAAAATACTAACGAATATTGACTCTTATTCTCAAATGGAAATGCATCAGCCGTCATACCATCAGACGATGTTACAGCTCTCAAAGCACAAACATATCCATATGTACGATTATCTCCCATAACCCCCACAGTTTTTATTGGCAACAGTACAGCAAAAGCCTGCCATATCTTATCATACAGATCGTAATTTTTCATTGTATTGATATATATTTCATCTACCTCTTGCAATATTCGCACCCTTTCTTCATCCACTTCACCTATGATCCTCACTGCAAGTCCAGGTCCAGGAAACGGATGTTGAAATATTATCTCGTCTGAAAGACCAATTTCTTTTCCAAGCAGCCTTACTTCATCTTTAAAGAGGTAGCGTAAAGGCTCTACTAGCTTTAGATCCATCTTTTCCGGCAATCCACCAACATTGTGATGAGATTTAATTGTACTAGCATTCCCTGAAGCATGCCCTGACTCAACTACATCGGAGTAGATGGTGCCTTGCATTAAAAAATCCACATCACCTATTTTTTTCGCCTCTTCCTCAAACACTTCAATGAAAGTATTGCCGATAATCTTTCGCTTTTCTTCCGGATCAGTTATTCCCTTTAACCTACTCAAAAATAAGTTTGATCTGTCAACGTAGTTTATCGGAATCTCTTTCAACATAGCAATGGTTTGGTCTTTGCGTAATAACCCAGTGTCGATAAAAATACAGTTCAATTGTTTTCCTATAGCTTTATATGTGAGAGTTGCTGCAACACTTGAATCAACACCGCCACTTACTGCGGCAATTACCTTTCTCTTTCCTACTAAATTTTTGATTTTTTCCTTCTGCTTTTCAACAAGTGACTTCATTGTCCAGTCTCTTGCGCAATTTGCAATATCCAAGAAATTAGAGAGCAACTTGTTGCCATTTGTTGTGGGCCTCACTTCAGGATGAAATTGAGTACAGTATATTTTGCGCTGTTCGTTAGCAATTATTGTGATTGTTTGATTTATCACACCCGATGCAATAACAGTAAATCCCTGCGGTATAGTTTCAACACTGTCTGCGTGATTCATCAACACATCCACTTCGGAATTGACTTCCCACGTATCCTTTATAATGGGGGATTCTTTTAGTATTTTGATCTTAGTTCTACCAAATTCTTGTTTGAATTCCTTTTTTACTTTTGCCCCAAAATAATGACAAATGAGTTGCTGCCCGTAGCATATTCCAAGTATAGGAACGCTTGTTGCCTCATTAAGTTTTATAATTTCATGCACTACTTCACTTGCCTCAGTACAACTGTCATTTACGGATTGTGGTCCTCCAGAGAAAATAAACCCATTGAACTTCGATATTGTTTCAAAACTGATGTTGCTCGGGAATATCTCACAATAAACGCTCATTTCTCTTATTTGTCTTGCGATAAGCTGTGTAAACTGTGAACCAAAATCAATAATAGCAATTGCTGACAACGTGCTCCTCCATATTATTTAAAGCAATTTCTGATAATAAAGAAAATAATGGAGCAAGTAAACTAAGACCTCTTTAAACGCTTTAATATACAGTTTAAACGTTACTATTTTGAGCCGACAGAAATTCTGCACGGTGATAGCTCAGAGTTCTTAGTCTTTCTTCAGGGTTAAGGCATACTTTAAAAAAATCCCAACCGTTGCAACTTTTACCAGTAATTCCTGTGCCGGCTGCAGAAGGGGAGTCATATTCTTTCCCATTATAGATAAACTTGCCTTTATTGCTGACTGCAACTTCATATGTTTTTCCTTTATATTTTCCAATGAGTGTTTTCCCTATAAAAAGAGCTTTAACAACTTTTTGATTTTGCGTTAAGTCATCATCAACTTCTAACAAACTCCCTCTATTAGTTCCTGTTTTTTTATTAAAGTATAACCAAGTTCACTGGCCTTTTTGCTTAAATTCTTCAATACTCTCTCCTTATACAGTTTCTCATAGTAGTCAATCCCTCTCTCAACATACTCTTGTCCATACTTTAACATACTGTAGAAGATACATGCCAATTTCCTTGCCGTAGCAGTAATCGCTTTTGGTGCCCCTAGCCGTTTCTTTAATCTTCTACAATATGCACCTATTCCACTGTTGCTTCTTGACACACAGTGAGCAGCCATTCGAAACGCATTCGCAGCACGATTAATGACTTTACGCGTTCTTGTACTAAACACTTTTTCCCCTGTGATTTTATTAGCAGGGCTGAGTCCTAACCACGATGAAAAGTGTTTTTCTGTCCGCCATCTATTTGGGTTTATACCTGTTTCTGAAATTATTGTTTGTATGGTTACTACATCAAGTCCTGGAACTTTAGTGAAATCCATACCAGTTATTCGGTGCAGTTCCTCATGCAAAGCAAAGTTTGGCTTACTTTTGCTATTCTTATTCTTTTCCTTACTCGGCTGTTTACTTTCGCCAGATTTTGTTTCAAACGTTTTGTAATAGGCCTCAATATTTCTATCACATTCTGCTATTTTTTCTTGATAAATATTATATAGTTCAAATTCTTGCTTTAGCGTGAATAAGTGTTCCTCTCTGTAGTCACCAGCTAACGCTTTTGCTATAGTAGACTGATCATTTTTTATTCGCGCATCCCTGAATTCGGCCAATTTTTCAGGATCTCTTTCGCCTTCAATTATAGCCTTGATAATTTTCATACCAGTTACCCCAGTAATATCTCTTATGACTTTATGCAGTTGAACATTCATTTGAATTAACGCCTTTTGCATACGCAGAACATGTGTAGATGCACTTTCAGTAAGATTTTTACGTTGCCGCACGTAACTACGCAATACACACATCTGATTATCCGGCCTAAATGATCCATGAAGCAATCCATAGCTGTGCAACTGTTGGAGCCATTGACAATCTTGAACGTCAGACTTCCTACCGGGTACATTCTTTACATGCCTTGCATTTACCAACTTTACCTCAAGTTCATATGACTCAAGTATTTGAAATAATGCTATCCAATACACTCCTGTTGATTCCATAGCTACAGTTGTAACTTTACACTTTTTCAACCATCGTGCTAAATTATGAAGGTCTTTAGTGAAGCAGCCAAATTTCTGAATGCGTTGTTCATCTTTTCCTTCTGGTACACATACATAATGTACAGATGAACCGACATCTATTCCCGCTGCATCAGGATTCATTACTTCTAATTTACTTTTTATTTTTGCCATATCAAGTTCCCCCTATATAATTTATAATGTAGAAGCACTTTAGCTTGGAGCGGTTAGATTATACAATCTTCTAAACGAGGTAGTCTACAAGGACTCCATCAATGGTTTAACCGTTCCTTCCAAAACCATGCTTGTATACGGGCACTTAAGGCACCATTGTGCTGGTCGGTTATAACTGCAAAAGCGCTTCCACAAAATTATACTTCAAGACTGCTAAAAACAGAAGTAGTGGAGTTTCTTTCAGGGTTTAACAGACTTTGTCTGTTCGTTGCTTGTATCGAGCGAGTGCTTTTCACTCAGCCGCTGAGAATAGCTTGCAACTATTATCCTTGCAGTTGGCTGATTGCCCAGTATCCATGCGGGCCATGCAACGCTCACACACATGGACTTCATCGAGCGTGGAGGCATATTGAATATTATGCGCCTCACTTCACTGGCACTTGCCGCTTCCAGCCTATCTGCTATGACTTTTATATACTGATAATTGTTATACTTATACCCCGGCATCACCGTTTTAAAGCATAACTCAATGAATTTTAGAAAGTTTATGTTTTCCATATTAGTCTCCTATTATCCAAGCAGCCTTTTCTTGTCATCCAAGTAGCGGACACTGGTTTTTTTATGATGGTGTTATCCCAGTGCGTGGCACTGGGATCTAATGTCACTTTATGACGATGTCATGAAAGTGGCCCACCTCCTGTCATTCCAGTGCTCGACACTGGAATCCAGGAAAATTTGCTTGTTCACAAGCAAATTGATTCGGTGATCATAGAAAGTAGCTGATCTTATGCCAAATTTGATGAGGTTGCGTGATAAAGGATGGACAGAATTACACCTTCTGCCCAGTTCACGAATTGCAACTAAAAGCGTTAAAAATTTTACCGAATAGAAAAAAAAGCAAAAGAAGCCCTGGCCATTGTCTATTTTCAGTATTGGCGTTTTTTTAAGTCCTAAACGCTGCAATTTAGCGACTTTTAAACTGCAACAGACCCTTAGCTTAAGTGCTAAGAAACTTACTAAGCAGAAAAAAAGACAAAAGAATCCCGTGGTAGATTGTTCTCACTCTCTAATCCTGAAAATTGGCGTACTATACTGTCTTAAACGACTTATAAGCGCGTTTCAGCTTGTATAGGGAAAAACCTAGAAGTCTAGGTAAAATTAATAAAGATATAAGGTGCACATAGTGCAAAAAATTAAACATAAGACGCCAATCTTAATACTCTTGTCGTTTAATCTGCACAGATGAAGATAACTGAATACCTCCAACCCCATGATAACAGAACTGGCGAAGGTTGTCAAGTAGTTTTTTTTCGTTGAGCTTCTGTACTAATTATTATCTAAGCTAATTGTTGGTTGTGCATCTTGTTCAGAAATAAGGGCAACTAGCAGGTTATTTATCAATTGAACCTTTTGCTTTCCATCCAATTGTATGCTTTTATTCTTTTCAAAATGGGCTATTACCTCCTCGATAATTCCTATTGCATTTTGCACTATATGCTTTCTTGCAGAGGTAATAGCATGTGCTTGTTGACGCCTCAGCATTGCTTGTGCAATCTCAGAAGAATACGCTAAATGCGATATTCTCGCTTCTGTAACTTCAATTCCTGCAATATCCAGTCTTTGTTGTAACATTGAACGCAATTCACCTGAAATTTTATCAGAATTTTTACGTAAAGATTCCTCATCGCTTTCGCTGTCATACGGATAATTGCTCGCCAATTCTCTAATTACTGAGTCACTTTGCACGAAAACAAACTCATAATAATTATTCACATTATAATATGCCTTTGCGGGGCTGCTCACCCTCCAAACAATCACTACTGAAATCTCTATTGGGCTTCCATTTGCATCATTTACTTTAATTTTTTCTGTGTTGATATTCTGAAATTTCAGAGAAACAGCATGTTTTGTTGAAAATGGCAGTGTAATAAACATCCCAGGTTTAAAATAAGTTCCAATATAATGACCAAGAAATTCTACCACCCTTGCTTCATTGGGGTTATTGATGAAAAACCCTTGAGAAAAAAACAACACTGAAATAGCAGCGATTCCAAGTGCGATTGTATTATCATATGCTACAAAAAGTACTGATAAAATTAATCCTAGTACTATTAGTACGGGAAAAACCCGGAGTTGACTTAAATTTCTATCATTTATTGTATTCTTATCAATATTGTCTTTAAACTTCTTTTTCACCTGAACTCTCCCTGTTGACCGTTTTATCTATCATATTTACAAATAGTTTAAACTCCCTTAATTCGTGATCAAGTAACCTCATTTTGTTTTTATGTGCTATTGTAAGCGGATCAACGTGTTTGCCGTTATATATAACCTCGTAATGTAAATGGGGCCCGGTGGCAACACCAGTGCTACCAACATAAGCGATGACCTGCCCTTGCTTTACTTTGGAACCTAATTTCACATCACTACTAAATTTACTCATATGTGCATAGCAGGTTGAATACCCATTTTTATGTTTTATTTTGATGTACTTACCATATCCTCCGTTATTTCCTATATATTCTATTACGCCTTCTGCAGCAGCGTATATAGGAGTACCAAATTTAGCTGCATAATCTACTCCTTTGTGAAAAACAACTTTACCGCGAATAGGATGCTTTCTATTCCCAAATTCCGAAGATATACGATAATCTCCATTCAAAGGATTTGTAAAAGCTTTGCTACCTCTTAAGCTTATTCCTTCTTTGTTAAAGTACCCTTCTTCGCCATTTTGCGACTTATAATGATATAAGCGAGTAGCTTTTTTGTTTGTTGTCAGTGAGGTGTATAAAATTTTTTCTTCAGCCTTCTGATTATTAGGCAATCTCTCAAAAAGAACCTCTAATTTACTCTCTGGCATGATATCTTTTTTAAAGTCTACACCACAATCTTTATATATGTCGATTAATCTCATCACTGTATTTTGCGCCAAACCTTGTTCAATTCCTGTAGCAAAAAAGGAAGATTTTATGTTACTAGATATGAATAACAACCTTTTGTCATGTACTAAGTTTCCTACGTTGCTTTCTTTTATCAGAACAGCTTGACTACTTGGACCCATGACTTTTTTTTTCCTGATCCCGTGCTGGAATGATACTGAGAGATCTGTTGATGCTCCGATGGTATGCAGTGGCAAGATAAAAAGTAGTATGAATATGATTAGTTTCATAACTTAAGCAGCAAAATTATCACCAGCAAAAGTAAAATTACCTTCAACGTATTGTACATCATCATTATCTTCGAGCTCTTCGACCAATGCAGATAATTTATCAATTAATTCCTTATCGCTAACTTCAATCAGATCCTTTGGTTGCCATGAAAGACGAGCAAGTTCTGGCTCCCCAAATTTTGCATAAAAAGCATCACGCACTTTACCAAAATCTTTTACTTCACAGGTTATAACATACAATTCTTCTTTGTTATTTTCCTCAACATTCAATACTTCTAATTCGATTCCGTAATCAAACAAATCTTCAAAGTTTGTGCCCTCTGCTTTATAGACGATTAAGCCTACATGATCGAAAAGATAGCTAACACTTCCTGTTTCTCCCAAATTTCCACCCTTGCGAGAGAATATATAACGCACCTCAGAAGCAGTTCGGTTGCGGTTATTTGTTAGAGCATGAACAATAAGTGCAGTGCCAGAAGGTCCATAGCCCTCATATTGTATTTCCTCATAATTTTCTCCTGCAACACTGCCAGTTGCGTTTTTTATTGCTGTTTCTATTTTATCCTTTGGCAAATTTTCCTTGCGTGCAGCAAATATAGCAGAACGAAGACGTGGATTGAGTTCAGGATCAGGCAGCCCTTGCTTTGCAGCAACTGTTATTTCTCTAATGAGCTTCGTAAATTTTTGAGAGCGCTTTGCATCCTGAGCGCCTTTCCGGTGTTTTATATTTGAAAATTGTGAATGACCAGCCATATTCAAATAGTTAACAAACCTAAATTATATATCAAAGCATAGAGAAAACTAAAGCGAATTTTCAAATTTGCTGTTCTCACATGGAACTTCGTCTTTCCTTTTGAGGGTTCCTGCTAGCATACTTTCATACTGCTGAGCTTCCAGATCAAGACCAAGAGCTGAATGAGCCGCTATTAGATAGTTAACAGATCTAGGAAAGTAACTAGAATCCTTGCTGTTTATTACATTTTGAAAACGCTTAATTGCTGCTAGATATTCACCACGCCTTATGTAGAACCTACCGATAGAATATTCTTTTGCTAATATATGTTCTGTGACTAGCTTTACTTTTTCCTTTATCTCTTCTGTATGTTCACTGCCTGGGAAAAGATTGATATACTCAGCGGCTAGCTCTAAAGCTTTATATGCCGTTTGTTGCCCGAGTTGTACTCTATTGATTTGCATGTAATGAGATAATACCCTTAGGTAGTACACATACGGTAAGTCTTCACCATTTGAATAAATCTGTATGTAATCGTCCATATCACTTGCAGCACTGCTATAGTTGCCCATATTGTAGTGAGAAATACCAGATAATAATTTTGCTTTCATCGCCCAATAAGAAAAGGGGTACAAATCTTCAATTTTTTGAAATGCTCTGATGGCTTGTTTATATTTTTTCTGGTCAAAAAGCTTAACTGCCTCCTCATATAGCTCAGTTTCACTTTTTTCGAGATGAACATCATCATTCGCATAAGATTGCGCAAAGGAGCAAATCAGAAGAATAAAACACGTGATTAAAGTTTTATACATAGGTTTTTTTGGTCAAAATAAAGTATAGACTAAATATTATCTAAATAAACAAATTTCTGAAAGTAGACTTCTTGCATAAAAAACAGCTTTTGGCATGTGCGAAAAAACTACTTGACAAACTCCTTCAGTCCCCTTATAATGAGACTGGAGCTATTATTTATCTTCAGTCTGTGCAGATTAAATGAGAAAAAAACTTAGCATATTTGGCGTCTCATGTTTAATTTTTCGCACTATGTGCACTGCATGTCTTTTTAAAACTTCTGGTTTTTTACCTATACAAGCTCAAACGCGCTTATAAGTCGTTTAAGACATCAAAAACGCCAATATCATAAGATAGGTAGTGAATAACTAGCTGCTCGGGGTTTCTTTTGCTTTTTTTCTGCTTAGTGAGTTTCTTAAACGTTTATGGCTAAGGTTAAGTTGCATTAAAAAGCAGCTAAGTCGCACTTATTAAGCGTTTAAGATAAAAAAACGCCAACATTTTGACACAAAAGTAAATAACTAGCTACCACGGGGTTTCTTTTGCTTTTTTTCTGCTTAGCTTAGGCTATGCAAGAAATCTGATGCTCGTACAGTCACAATAGGTCTGGAAGTTTTTATAGAACTAAAACTAAAGAAAACTTGCATGTAAACTTATCAAGGTGTAAAATTAAAATTGTTTTAAAATGAATAGGTAAATTATGAATCTTGTTACAAAGTCCGCTATTGATTTTACTGCTCCGGCTGTTCTCTCTGACGGAAAAATAGTTGACAGCTTCTGTCTAAGCAAACATGTAAAAGATAAGTATGCGGTCCTTTTTTTCTATCCACTTGACTTTACCTTTGTATGCCCAACTGAGCTGATATCATTTAGTAACAAAATAGAGGATTTTTCGAAACGCGGTGTTGAAGTTATAGGAGTAAGTGTAGATTCAAAGTTCTCACATCATAGGTGGCGAGAGACCCCAGTTAATGATGGTGGTATTGGAGAGATTAGCTACACTTTAGTGTCTGATATCAAAAAGTCTATATCAAGAGACTATGGAGTATTGTATGATGACTCAATTGCTCTAAGAGCAACTTTCATTATTGATGATCAGTTTGTTGTACGTCATCAATCAATAAATGATTTACCTTTAGGACGTAATATTGATGAGTTCATTAGAATCGTTGATGCAATTAAACATAACAAAGAGCATGGTGAAGTATGTCCAGCAGGATGGAAGAAAGGTAAACCAGCAATGCAAGCAAGTGATGAAGGAGTAGCTGACTACCTAAACTCATATAGTGAACAATTATAGATGGGGCAACTTAGTACAAAAGTTCTTATTATCGGGTCTGGAGCAGCGGGTTATGCTGCTGCTATATATGCAGCACGTGCAAACTTAGAGCCAGTTGTAGTAACCGGAATGCAACCTGGTGGTCAGCTTATGATTACTACGGATGTTGAAAATTATCCCGGGTTTATTTCAATACAAGGTCCGGAATTAATGGAGCAAAAGAGGTCACATGCAGAGAAGGTTGGAGCAAGAATAATAGATGATGAAATAAAGAGCGTTGAGCAGCTTGAGGATTCTAATGAATATAGATTTAGGTCTTTTGGTGATATTAATGACTACTACTCAGATGCAATGATCATTGCATCTGGTGCGCAAGCGAGATGGCTTGGCCTGGAGAGTGAAAAGAAATTTCAAGGTTATGGGGTTTCAGCGTGTGCAACTTGCGATGGTGCATTTTTTAGAAATAAAGTTGTAGCTGTTGTTGGTGGTGGAAATACCGCCGTTGAGGAGGCGATATTTTTAACTCGATTTGCCAAAGAAGTTATACTAATACACAGGCGTGATAAATTAAGAGCAGAGAAGGTAATGCAAGATAGGCTCTTTAAAAATGATAAGATAAAAGTGATGTGGAACCATACCGTGGAGCAAATTCTTGGAGAAGAAAATCCAAAGAAAGTTACTGGCATTGCAATTAAATCAACAGAAACTGGAAAGATTCAAGAATTGAAAGTGGATGGGGTATTCATTGCTATTGGGCATGCACCAAATACAGGTATTTTTAAGGGCTTTGTTGAAATGGATGAGCAGGGTTATATAATTACAAAACCTGGAACAACTTTAACTAGTAGGGCAGGAGTGTTTGCTGCAGGTGATGTTCAGGATAAAATATATCGCCAGGCAGTAGTTGCCGCAGGGACTGGATGCATGGCTGCGCTCGACGCAGAGAAGTTTTTAGAGTGCATTGTCAACTAGATTGGAATTTGGAAAATCTCTTGACATTTTCTTTATTCTCTTAATATAATTACATCAATAAATTGTCAGTGGTAGGGGCAGCATGCCTTTCAGAAGCGATGGAACATATAGTTTTGTCTATGAAGAGTCAAGAGCTAATCGAGTACCAAGTAATCAAAGAACTCCAAAACCACTTAGTGCGTCAACAAAAAAGTTATTTCAGGCTATTGAGAATGCAAACCTAGAAGATTTTAAGCAAGCTATAGCAAAAGGTGCGGATGTTAATGCGTTTGATGAAGGATGTACACCATTAATGACTATAGTTACTAATTTGTCTGTATGTCCTAGAATGGAGACGGAAAAGAAATATCATAGTATGGTTAGACTACTTCTACTGGACCAGAACATAAATGTTAATATTTGTGAACAAATTAATGACAACACAGTTTTACATTTAGCAATGTGCTTTCAACAAAAGAAAACGTTACAACTCTTGCTCAGTCACCCAAACATAAACACTAATATAACCAATAAGAAAAGTCAAAGTCCTAGTGAGTGTGCTAGGCAAAATCGTGCTGAACATTTGATAATAGAAATACAAAAAGCACAAAAAGGAAAACAGTTATTAACTGCCCTTTCTAGAAATATTTACTTAGCGAAAACTCTATTGAATCAAGATCTTAATCCTAACTGCTGGGAAAGAAACAAAAATGGAGAAATCGAAACACCACTTAGCCTAATTATCAAATCATGTTTACAAACAATAACAAGAGATAAAGAAGAAGTACTGACTAAACTTTTAAAACATAAAGAGCTAGATTTTAGTCAAATAAAGCAAATACAAGCTATAGAGAAAAATCTAAGATTGAAGCAAATAATTACACAAACGATTACAGAGCAATTAACTGATGTTATTAACAGAAAAGATTTAGATGATGTAAAGAAATTGGTAGAAGATAATTGCTTCATGAATTATGCAGTTGTTATTGCTGCATTGGGGGATGTTAATAATCCGACTGAGCCTATTAAAAAATATTTAAATGAAAAATTCCCTGTAAGTGTGAATGATACTGAGGAGTTTGTACAAGAACTTGTAGACGGGCTTGAAAAGGCAAAAGCTCAACTTGCAAAGAAGGAAAAGGAATTAAGCGATGCAAGGCAGGAGTTGAACAAACGAAACGATGAAATTGGAAAACGGCAAAACAGAATTTTAGAACTAGAGAGAGAACTTCATCATGCAAAAATTCGACTTGCAAAGGGAGGTATAGAGAGATCAGCAGAAGATAATTGCTTTATGAGTCCTACAATTGTTACTGCTGCGTTGGGGAATGTTAATAAAAAATTTCCTGCAAGTGCGGAGCGGCCTTTAGCAAGTACGGATAGTACACCAGTAGGTTTTGAGCAAATTGTACCAAAACTTGTAGATGAACTTGAAAGCGTGCAAGCTCAACTTGCAGAGAAAGAAAAGGAATTGGACGATACGAGACAGGAGCTAAACAAACGAAATAATGAAATTAGAGAACAGCAAAACAGAATTTCAGAGCTGAAGAGAGAACTCGATCAAGCAAAAGCTCAACCTACAGAAAAGAATAGAAAACTGAACAATACAAGAGAAGAGTCAAATGAGAGGGTTCATCAAAAAAGTGATGGACGAGCAAATTCTCCTGGTGGAAAACAAAACAACTACGCTCTTACGTTTTTTATATTGTGTGGAATATGTGCTGGTGGTGCGTGTTTAACGATAGTGGATTATCCAGAGATAAGTGCTGGTCTTGCTGCAGTTGCGCTGGGTCTTTTTTTAGTAGGGTATTTTTTATACAAAGGAGATGAAAAAGACATAGGACCTGGTAGTGCTACAGATAATCCTCAAGTGTATCTGTTCAGGGGACCGGCGGAGGAACAAGCAAAAAGGCTTTAAATGATCTATTTTTCGCCTAAAAGCGTGCAAAGTGTTAACAAATCAACCACATTACACCGTATTTAGCCCGTTTTATTCTAACAATTTTGCTTGTTCAAGCATTTTCTACCGCTCCGCTGAACGGATACCCTCAAGTTACAAGGATTTTTATTTCTTCTCCAAATTCTGCTGAAAATTTTTGTACATATTAAAAACGTCTTGATAATTTAAGTGAGTGTAAACCTGAGTGGTTTCCAGGCTTGAGTGGCCAAGCAGTTGTTGTATAGATCTTATGTCAACATTTTCTTGAAGCAAATGAGTGGCGAAACTGTGACGGAATGCGTGTGGAGATAAAATTTCTGGCAAGTTTAACGTTCTCCTTATCTTCTGCAAACGATTAGCAACGTAAGTTCTTCCCAATTTTTTTCCTCTTACTCCCACAAAGAGATATTGTGCTTCATCGTCAATGCCAAGGTAAGGACAAGCTTTTATATATTCTTGTATGCACTTTTTTACTACCGGAAGAATAAATACCTGCCTTTGTTTGTTTCCCTTACCTGTAATTATTAAATTTTCGCCACTTACATCACTAATCCTAAGACTTAGCGCTTCACTAATTCTTAAGCCTGTGCCATATAACAGAACAATAATCGCAACTTCTCTTTTTATTACCCAGGGTTCACCCAAGTCAGATAATTTCATTTCTTTCAGTAGAGTTTTTATATCAGGTATTGATAATGCTTTAGGCAAAGTTTTTCTCTGAATTGGCTTTGACAGGGAAAATACAGCCTCATTATTTATTTCATAATTGTTTTTCATGTACTTAAAAAAGTTTCTGACTGCTGACAGTGCGCGAGTGTTAGACCTTGCATTTACGCCTCTTGCGTAACGGAAACTAAGCCAGCTTCTTAGCTCAGATATGCTCAATTTTTCTAAGGAACCAATACTTACTTCTCCACCAATGTGAGCGCTGAGGAAACTTATAAGATCCTTCAGGTCCCTCATATATGATTCTAAAGTGTTAGATGAGTAATATCTATTGCATCTCAGCCATTCATACCAATTTTCAATGATTGAACCAAGGTTACTTTTTAAAGAAGGCATCGATACACGCGTCGCGGAAAGCTTCGTTTATATCAGGGTGAGAGTGACAAATTCTATATATATCCTCTGCTGCAGCACCATATGCCATTGCAACTGCTGCTTCGTTAATTAGCGTATCAGCATATGCTCCTATGATATGTACGCCCAGTATTGTATCTGTGGTGCTGCAAGTTAGCACTTTCACGAATCCTTCGGCATCATCAGTGATTTTTGCTCTGCCATTTGCAGCAAATTGGCATTTACCAACTTTATACTTACGACCGGCACTTTTCAGTTCCTCTTCGGTTTTACCAATTGAAGAAACCGCAGGGTGAGTGTAAATGACGGATGGTATGATCCCATAGTCAACATGAGGTGACTGCCCTGCTATTGTCTCTGCAACTGCCACTCCTTCTTCTTCTGCTTTATGAGCAAGCATTGCTCCACCAATGACATCACCAATGGCAAATATTCCTTTCACATTAGTTTCATACCTGTTGTTAACTTGAACGAAACCACGATTATCCTTTTCTATCTTCTCATCGATACCAAGACCCTCGGTGCATGGCTTGCGACCCACTGCAACGAGCACCTTATCTGCCTCTATAGTGTTTATTTGGTTATCTTGAGCAGAGCAAACTTTTACGCTGAGAGAATTACTATTTTGCTTTATCTCCTCAACTTTAGTGCTGAGTAAGAATTTTATTCCTTGTTTTTGCAGACTAGAGAGCAGAGATTTACTTAATTCTCCATCCATTGCTGCAGCAATTCTATCAAGAAACTCTACTACAGTGACTTCAGACCCTAGCCTTTTCCATACAGAAGACATTTCAAGTCCTATTGCCCCAGCTCCAATTACGACAAGTTTTTTTGGCACTTCAATTAGAGACAACGCACCAGTAGATGAGATGATATTTTTCTCGTCAATATTAATTCCTGGCAGAGAACTAACATCAGAACCGGTTGCAATTACTATATTTTTTGTCTTCAGCGTCTTGCCTTCAACTGAAACTTCAAGGTTACCTTGATCAAAAGCGGTAATTTTTCCAAGTCCGTTGATTTTAGTGATATTGTGAAGGTTGAACAGATATTCTATGCCTTTTCCAAGCTCTTGAACCCTGGCGTCCTTATACCCTAGCATTTCTTTTAGGTCGAAGCTTGTATCCTTAACTTTTATGCCAAGTTTTGACAGGTCATTTTTTGTGTGAACATACTGATAGGAGGAGTGAAGTAAAGCTTTAGAGGGTATACATCCAACTCGCAAACACGTACCACCGAAAATGCTGTTCTTATCTACGCAGGCAACTTTCAATCCAAGCCTTGCAGCAGCAATGGCACACTTATAGCCACCTGGACCGCCACCTATAACAATCAGATCATAATCAGTCATAAAAAACAAACCTATTTTTTAAAGAATAAACACCGTTTCCCTCAGTTGTCACATATATCTTATCATGGGTAAACACTGGAGTGTGAAACACATTGCCAGGTATTTCAATTGCCTTTCCTGTGTTTTCAGATCCAGGAAAAGCAAACACCAACCCTTTGTTACTTGTTACCCATAAAGTATGAGCATACATAATTGGAGCAAACAATTGCGTATTTTCTATTAAATCGGCCGTCCAGACTGTTTCTCCGTTTTGTATATCGACACCGATTATTTTATTATCTTTAGTAATTACAAAAATCCTACCACCGGCTCTTTGTTCCTTTGCAGGGATGAGAGGACTATAATATGATACAATGTCTGATACACTTTTTACTTGCAGTGGCTTTGACCATAAAATGTTTCCTGATTTCACGTCAATACCATAAATATAAGAATTGTTTATAGCTACTAAAGTATCACCGAGCACTTTTGGTGTAGTGGTCACATCTGTAAGCTGTGTGTCTAAAAGGTTTGTAGCCAATTTTTGGCTCCACAATTTTTTACCATCTTCGTTAAAAGCTATCAGCTCACCATTTGAAAACGGTGCTATTATTTTATCATTGGAAATTGCGGGTGATATGGAATATAAACCACGAACCACATTGATACCATTTTGATAAGTCCAAACGGAGCTGCCGTCTTTTATATCAAACACATACAGATAGTTATCAATGGTTAACACTACCAATTTATCATTTATTGCTGCTGCTTTTCCTCTTACCGGAGCTCTCAGTTCTTTTTCCCACTGAACCTCGCCGGTTTTTGCATCTATTGTATGCAGAACGTTATCTACTATAAAGAAAACAGTTCCTCTATGGTGCGATAGGCTCATGTTACCAATTTTTTTTCTGTGTGGAAGGTGCAATTTCCAATTTAGAGCCCTTGAACTATTAACATCAAAGGAATACAAAGTGCCGTGCTTATCTGCCAGAATGATACTATTTTCTGTAAGCACTGGAGCCACATAACCTTGCGATAATTTTTTATCGACTAAGGTTATTCGTTCACTTGCCATTGTGTAACTGCTACACAATAACATTATCATAGCAATTATTACTTTCATTACTTATTGAAACCAAGATTTATGAATATACATACTAGAAGCATTAATCACAATGAAAATGTTCTTGATTAAACCAAAAGTTAAATATCAACATCATGCACATTTAGTGCATTGGTATTGATAAAATCACGGCGTGGTTCGACTACATCGCCCATTAACACTGAGAATATAGAATCAGCTTCCTCGCAATCTTTTATTTCAACTTTGAGCAAAGTTCTAGTTTCAGGATTGAGTGTGGTCTCCCAAAGTTGATCGGCATTCATTTCACCAAGACCTTTGAATCTCTGCAGAGTTAACCCTTTTTTACCATAGTCCATTATTATTTTTGCAAGTGCACTCGGAGATTTAATCTTTATTTCAGTTTCTTGTGACTTTAAAAATGAATCACCACTGAATAAGTCAATTATGTCATCAAGAGAACTCAATATATTTCGTATTTCCTTGCTTTCAAGCATGCTAAGCGGAAATATATATTTGTCTGCCAGTCCTTGAAATAACTTAGAGATATGCACTTCTCTTTCTTCATCTTTTATTTCTACTTCCCAATTGTATTCGTTATACATTAACTTTAAATATTTCAATATCTCATCAGCAGACGATAGGGCATTCTTTTTGCTTAGAATTAATAGTGACTCTAATAGATTTTGTGGTATTTCCCTGTCATAATTTTTGCTAATGTTTGAAATACTAAGACATTTGTCCAAGACAAAGCGTAAATCTTTGTCTGTACCACTTAATGTTAATCTTTTAACCGCTGAGTTTACTATATACTCTTCAAAAGTTTCGTCATCTTTAATGTAAGTATCTTTAGCATTTTTTGTAACTTTATAAAGAGGTGGCTGTGCAATATATAAGTACCCTCTTTCAATTACCTCACGCATATACCGAAAAAAGAAAGTTAGAATTAAAGTTCTTATATGTGAACCATCAACGTCTGCATCTGTCATAATGATAATTTTATGATACCTAGTTTTTCCAATATCAAAATGCTCACTTCCTATTCCAGCTCCAATCGCAGTAATTAAAGAACCAATTTCCGCGGATGAAAAAATACGATCTAAACTTACACGTTCTACGTTTAGAATTTTCCCTCTTAAAGCAAGTACTGCTTGTGTTTTACGATTACGCCCCTGCTTTGCAGTACCACCTGCAGAATTACCCTCTACTATAAATAACTCCGATAACTCAGGAACTTTTTCCTGACAATCGGCAAGCTTTCCAGGTAGAGTGGAAATATCAATGGTGTTTTTGTTTTTAACTAACTCTCGCGCCTTCCTTGCAGCTTCTCTTCCTTTAGCTGATCTGATAGCTCTTTCTACTATACTCGCTGCTAATTTTGGATCAGTTTCAAGTATTGTACTCAATTGATCAGAAACTATGTTTTCTACAACTGTGCGTGCTTCAGAACTGACTAACTTGTCTTTTGTTTGTGAAGAAAACTTAGGGTCAGGCATCTTGAGAGATAAAACACAGGTTAACCCTTCTCTGACATCTTCCCCAGTCAAATTCACTTTTGCCTTTTTTAAAAACCCTTCGCTAGTTGCATAATTGTTAATACATCTAGTTAAGGCGGACCTAAATCCTGCTAGGTGTGTACCACCATCTCGTTGTCTTATATTATTTGTAAAGCACAGCATATTTTCGTAGTAGGAATCATTCCACTCCATTGATACTTCTACGCTGATGCCGAGATCTTTTGTATCGCCTCTCATGCTGGCGATTTTGGTAACATGCGTCTTATTTTTATCTAAATATCGCACAAAATTTGCTGTACCAAAATTATCTTGAGACTGTTTACCATCGTTAAAGTGAGATTCTATATGTGGTTTGCTGCGTAAATCACGCAAAGTGATCTCGATATTTGAGTTTAAAAATGCCAATTCCCTGATGCGACTCTCAAGAGTAGAGTAACTAAAGTCAATGTTACTGAAAGTCTCTGTTGATGGCATGAACGTTACTCTAGTTCCCCTTTTGCTTGTATTTTCATTTACTACCTTTAAAGGCTCAATGGACTCACCATCTTCAAAGCGCATAAAGTGTTCTTTCTTGTTGCGCCAAATAGTTAACTCCAGCCAGCTTGATAATGCATTTACAACTGAGATTCCAACACCATGTAATCCACCGGAAACCTTATAGGTATTGCTATCAAATTTACCACCTGCGTGCAGTTGGGTCATTATTACCTCCGCTGCTGATATTCCTTCTTCTTCGTGGATATCAGTTGGAATGCCACGACCATTGTCAGTTACGGATACTGAGCCATCTTCATTTATGCTAACTTCAATTTTATCACAATACCCAGCTAAAGACTCATCTATCGCATTGTCGACAACCTCATATACCATATGATGCAAGCCAGACCCGTCATCAGTATCACCAATGTACATACCTGGACGCTTCCTTACAGCATCAAGACCTCTTAAGATTTTTATTGCATCAGCGTTGTAATTACTTTCCATGGAATTGCTTTATTTATGAATATTAATTAATATTACATTTGTATATGTCGATTAGCAACATTTTTAAACTGAGAGGAGATCTTTGGTTGTGGTGCGTAGGTATAAAGCATGCCAACGCCTATATAATGGTAACATCCACTTCCACGCATTGTTTCAATGTACAAGCCCAAATTGAAACAAAATCCTGCTTTATATTTCGAGATAAATGACTATAGTGAACTATTTCGCCATTTGATTCGGGTTTCCCAGTTCAACGTAGGATAGGTTGCTCATACATGTTTTTAATATTTCTTTCTGTTTATCACTATCCAGCTTACTGCTGAATTTTTGACACTTTTCCTCGAGCGCTGCACGTACAGCGGTAATAAACATTACTGTTTCAGTTGAGAGTTCTGAAGGGCCTGCAAAGCTCTTCCGGATCGTTTCTTGCTCTCTTTCAGAAAATTTGCTTAGAACTTCCCTGGCCATTGCAGGTAATCCTTGAGTAATTGTTTCTTCATACCATTTTACTGGCTTCCTTTTCATCTAGCGTGATAACCACTGATGGGTGCAAACCAGATAAAGACTCAAATAGTTTATTGTATGTTCCACCAGCACAACTTTGACCTTTGTCACCATAAGTTGTTGCTGCATCTACAAGACTTCTTACAAACATATCCTTTCTAGCTTTTATATCCTTATCACTTAAAGGAACTATTTGGCCTTCCATTCCCGTGTTTCTATCGTTGCAAGCTTTCCAACACAAAATAGCTGCTTGCTTTAGTGTTAGCTGGCTATAGTTATCTTTAAAACTATTTCCTGTTCTATTGATAAACTTTAAGCATTCAAGTGCTTGAGATTTTTCGTCTGCTTTAAACTCATTTGACTGTCTAACGTACTCCTCAATATCAGTTGTATTTCCCCTATTTAGCTGTATATAGAACTCTTCCTTGTTTAGGTCCTCTCTATATTTTTCTATGAGTTTATCAACACTTAAGTTTACACTAGAAACCGCGTTTGGATCGTGAGTGGTTTGTGCAACAAAAGGAAGGACATCAGCTAAACCATGTATGAGAAGCGGTCTTTCTTCTTCTGGAATTTCTTGCATTAAGTTAAAAAACTGCCGCACTTCTTCAACGAGCGTCCGGTTTAGTAGCCACAGGAATAATGCAGGCAATGCTAAAAGTATACAGGAGGCAATAATGCATACGACTAGAACAGCTTTTAATATTACCCTAATGATATTTTTTGGCCAAGCCGATAATCTCGTTTCATTTTCTCCTGGTTTCAAAAAATAATTTACTAACCATGAATACAGAAGAAACTGTACAAGAAGGGCAAATGGGACAACCATACTTACCAGTAAAATTATGCTAATAAATCGTCTGATTTTACCAGTATTGTTATAGGCATTTCGTGCTCTTTCTATCATAGCACGTGCTCTATCTTGCTGTTGATTATTATTTTCACCTAACATACCACATACCTTATCTTAACTTAATATTAGTATATTCTGCTATAAAAAGAATGTCAATGAGAAATTTATAGGCTATAGCTTAATTACAAAGATAGAAGCAAGGTTGGAGCATTTAAGGAGCAGAAGCGAGTTTTGACGCTAAATCAGAAAACAGGTTATGTAATACTAAATCCCACTACGTAGAAAGCCGATAGACAAAAGTGGAAAAAAGCTATAACGTCATCCAACAAAAACAAAAAAACTACTTGACAACCTTCGCCAGTCCCCTTACAATAGAGTTGTGGGTGTTTTAGGCCTAAAATTTATCTTTAATCTTGTATTAAGTGACAAAAGCACAGTATAAAACAAGGCGTGTTATGTTTTATTTTTGCAGCATGGACACTGCATGTCTTTATAAATTTTTGTCTACATTAGCTGGACCTCGCTTATTAAGCGGTGTAAGAGAGAACCGGACGCCAAGTTTTTGAGAGAACAGTAAACAACTCACATTGCGGGGTTTCTTTTGTCTTTTTTTTAAATTAGTTAAAATTTTAACCAATCTCATTTTTTTCACAAAAAATTGCTTGACAAGTTTTGACATTTCCCTTATCATAAGATTATGGGTATTTACAATCCCAAGGTCAGCTACTTGTCAAGCGTATAGAGCATTAACGCCAAGTTATTAAAATAGATATTGACCAGGGCTTTTTTTGCTTTTTTTTTCCTATTTGGTAAATATTAAAGCAATTCATAAACAAACATTTATTTTTACAGCAAGTGGTGTCATTCCAGCGCGTGACGCTGGAATCCAGCTTCCCATGCAACCTCACCAAGAATGTTTTTAGCACAAGATTAGCTACTTTCCATAATCACCGAATCAGTTTGCTTGTGAACAAGCAAATTTTCCTGGATTCCAGTGGGCTTTGTTGCATGGCAACTTATGCTGTGGTGATTTATGACAAATTCATGTAACTATTTCAAACTTAGCCATGCCAATGTCAGTAAATTTATTGAGCAAGTAGCACTTGATTAGCAGTTCTTTTTCACGATTTATCTCAGATTTATTCCTCAAGCTAAATCCAAATATTCGCTTCAGCCTTGAGAAAAACCCTTCTATATAAGCCCTCTTCTCATAATTTACTCTCTTTTTCCACTCCTTCACACCATCTTCACCGTATAATTTTATCAACCTAATAGCAGCATTTCTGTCAGACATGTAATCTATTTTTGAATGCTCTGCTGCACCGTTTTTTGGTAGAACTTTTGTCTTTATATCATATTCCTTACACAATTTATAAAGCTTGTGTCTATCATATGCTCTATCTGCACACAGTGTTTTTATAGCATGTTTGAAACCTGCTTCTTCAATCAAATTGCAAGCTCCATAGTGATCAGAGTATACGCCGTTTTGCAGCTATAGCTTTTTTATCGTTTATGTTCAACATTACATGCAGCTTCCTTACCTGCTCATAACCGCGATACTTTCTATCTTCGCTATTTTCCTTACTGTGGCTAGGAGTGTTGTTATAAATGCTGTGCTGTCTATGGCAATTTCAATATCTTCCATGTTGCTTTTGTCAGCTCTGCAATCATTGATCTTGATATTAAGTTTGTTAAGTCTCCTTGAAGCTTGTGAATAGCTAATGACTGCCAAATTTTTCCCTATTTGTTGTAGGTATCCTTTTATAAACCCCACCGTTTGTCTTAATCCAATTCTGAAAAGATTGGCGATTATATGCACTAAAATCACCACTTTATCGCTATAAATATAGTTGCCGCCTTGTACTTTTGGATTACTATCGTACCAATTTTCGATAGCTTCATTAATGTGGTGAAAAATATTTCCTCTTTCCTGGAGAAATTTGTTATATTCTTTTTGGTTACTGACTCTCATTTTCTGTGGCATATTCTTTCTTCAGTAGTTAAATAGCTACTTTATAATGAATTTTGTCGGTAACCACTAGGCTTTTTCGGTTGCCATGCAACAAAGCCCACTGGGATCCAGGATACTACTCTAGTCATAAATATTTAAGAAATTTACCAAGCGAGAAAAAAAGCAAAAGAAACCCCGTGGTGGCTAGTTATTTACTTTTGTGTCGAAATGTTGGCGTTTTTTTATCCTAAACGCTTAATAAGTGCGACTTAGCTGCTTTTTAATGCAACTAACCTTAGCCATAAACGTTTAAGAAACTCACTAAGCAGAAAAAAAGCAAAAGAAACCCCGAGTAGCTAGTTATTCACTATCTATCTTATGATATTGGCGTTTTTGATGTCTTAAACGACTTATAAGCGCGTTTGAGCTTGTATAGGTAAAAAACCAGAAGTTTTAAAAAGACATGCAGTGCACATAGTGCGAAAAATTAAACATGAGACGCCAAATATGCTAAGTTTTTTTCTCATTTAATCTGCACAGACTGAAGATAAATAATAGCTTCAGTCTCATTATAAGGGAACTGAAGGGGTTTGTCAAGTAGTTTTTTTTGGCCCGTTTAAATCACAATAGTTGTAAAACTAGCTGCAGATTACAACAAATGCAGTAGCGTAATCCCCATCATCGCTTAGGGAGAGGTGAATTATGTGGTCCTTGGAGATAGAATCCTTACCAATGGCTAGATGCGGCTTTCCTCTTATATCACTGTATATTTCTATGTCTTTCATTGTAATGCCTAGGCTGAATCCACTGCCCAGTGCTTTAACAAAAGCCTCCTTTGCTGCAAAGCGTTTAGCAAAATACTTTGCCCGTATTTCTTGACTGTTGTACTTTCTGCTTATCTCTATTTCCCGCTCAGTGTAGACTTTATTGAGGAATTTTTCCCCATACTTCTGCAGTATTTTCAATACCCTTGGTATGTATACTATGTCAGTGCCGATACCGCGTATCATTTTGCACTGAAGCGATTTATTGCTTCTTCAACCTGCATTTTCTCAATTTCTCCAGTTGCCCTATTTTTTATTTCAACTATATTTTCACTTGCTGCTTTCTTTCCAACAATTATTTGCCACGGTAAGCCTATTAGGTCCATTCTAGCGAATTTCACTCCTACGCTTCCCTCCGTATCATCGTAGAGCACTTCATCGCTTTTCAAAGCTTTGTATATTTTGTCTGCAATTTCCACGCATTCGCTAGTTTTTGTTTGTAAATTGATTAAACCAATCCTAAAAGGAGCCACTGCCTCTGGCCAGATAATCCCTTTATCATCATGAAAAGCTTCTATTATCGCACCAACAAGCCTTGATACCCCAATGCCATACGAACCCATATGCACGTTGACATTTTTTCCATCGTGTGAGGTGACTTTTGCATTCATTGGCTTCGAATATTTATCGCCAAAATAAAAAATGTGCCCTATTTCAATACCTTTACTGACGCTTAACTGTTCTTGCGGTATAGGGCAAGTTTTAGGATCATGCATATCGTCTGCAACTGCATATATGCTCTTTAGACTTTCAATATCTTCGCTTTCTAGTAATTCAGAAAATTTATTGTCGTAGTATAAAGTGCTCTCACCGGTGCTTGCCAATATGTGAAATTCATGGCTTAAATTTCCTCCAATTGGCCCTGTGTCTGCTCTTACTCCAATTGGAGTAAGTCCCATGCGTTTGAAGATTTTTATGTAAGTTTTGTACATCAAATTATATGAATTCAGTGCATTTTCGTAGTCTATATCGAAACTATATGCATCCTTCATCAAAAATTCCCTGCCTCTCATAACACCGTAACGAGGCCTTACTTCATCACGAAACTTCCACTGAATTTGATATAAACAAAGTGGCAAATCCTTGTAACTCTTTACTGTACCTCTAGTCAAATCAGCTGCTACCTCCTCATGTGTTGGCCCGAAAAGCATATCACTCTCATGCCGATCCTTAATGCGCAGCATCTCTTTGCCGTAATCATCATATCGTCCTGATTCTCGCCAAAGGCTTGCTGGTTGCACACAAGGCATTAATACCTCAATCGCACCAGCTTTATTCATTTCATCTCTGATGATGTCTTCAATATTTTTAAGCACACGCAGACCGAGCGATAACCAAGAATAAATGCCAGACGCTGTCTGCTTGATTAAGCCCGCACGTAACGAATATCGATGAGAAGCAATTTCAGCACCAGCCGGGATCTCTTTCAAAGTTGGTAGGTAATATTTAGATAGGCGCATTTAATAAATCTGATCGTACTGAGTAATTTTAGTACAATCAGATCTATAGGCAAATTTATTTTGAAATAGAAGGGAAGTGTTTGGTACTCCCCTTTAATATTGTATTTTAACCTGTCTATAAAAACATACTACGGGCTTTTTTAAAAGAAACCCCAGATGTATCTACACCACCGTCTACTTTTGTTTCGGGAGGAGCTTTAGATTTTGTGTGTAAATTAGCAGGCTTAGGTGGTACCTGTGGCTTTCCTGCCTTTGGTGCAGAGTGTAATGGAGGTGGTTCAGATTTTGCACCATCATCAGATACACAACCACTGTCAGGACTTTCACTTCTTTTTTTATTGTCTGGTTGATGGGTTTGAGGTGTAGACCTCTCGCTGCGTTTTTTCAACTTTTTCTTTCTCGATTCTTTTCCATCTACACTCCGATCTGAATCACGACTATCGCTAGATTTCTGCTTATCCCCCTCATTACCGGTCCAATCTTCACTATCGCTGTGATCAGAACGTTCGCTTTCACTTTCTGAGTATTCAATTACCTTTCTCCTTGCAAGAATCGAAGCTACACCCTTAGCATTTTCCTCATTCTGCTTCTTTTTTCTCTTTTCTCTTTTCTTGCTCCCTCTCAACTTGTGCAATATACCCTTCGTCTTTGGCACCACCCTTAATGACTTTTGTTTTTAACTCTTCGGCAAAGCTTACTGATTTGCCATCAGCACCCGCAGATAATGGCTTGTTTTGTTCGGGACCATTAGTTTTCTTCAGTTTTACATCTCTTATTCCTGCAAGTGGATTAGCATTATACGGTTGAGTTGGTGAATTTTGAGAACCCGAAGGTGGGGGTGGAGGTGGAGGAGGAGGTGGTGGTGGAGCAGCACTGTGTAGTGATTGGGACGCTGCAGCACCAGTTTGCGAGATGGCTGTACCAAGCGTTACTGGAGGTTGAGCAGGAGTATGTATACCTGATTCATTCTTTAGATTAGCATTACCATCAAATTCCGTCTGTGTTCCACTATCTTGCTTAACAAGCTTATTGGATTCTTTGCCAGTTGACTTACTTTCCAGGTTAGTACTATTTTCATGCACAAATCCTCCTGCTGGCTCTTTTGTTGGCTGCTCAGGTTCTTCTTTACTAGGACCTACTTCTTTCTTATTACCAACTCTAGAAACGGCGAGTTTAACAAGGTATGCTACTGAAACCAGTGCAACAACAGCAGAAACAGTAAAAATTGCCAAAGGAACTACTGCAATCGCACCAGAAAATGCTGCAATAACATAAGGAAGATATTGACCGGCTATAAAACTTAATACAGATGATGATAAAACAGCAATTAAAGGCCCAAGATTGGATGTACGCATTTTTACCTTGCTAGATAATAGAATATTAATAATAACTGAATTATTAACCTTTGTCAACAGTTTATGCATAATGAGTCATATAATATTTATAGAATCATTTTCTCAGCATATATCGCAGTATCTCATTCGCTATAGCAACATCCTGGCGTGGAGCTTTGCCGTGTTCTATGAACACAGAGATTGCGTAGCGCGGGCCATGGTAGGGGCCATAAGCAATAAATAACTTATGGCTTTCACCCCTGGAGTTTATCTCTGGTGTGCCGGTTTTGCCGGCAATTTGTATAAACTCAAGTCCTTTTCTATAGGTTCCAGCTTTAGAATTCACCACATCAAACATAGCTTTTCGAACTATGTCAAGGTGCTCATGATCCACATCAATGTCAGGAAAATCTTGTGTCGTTTTGCTCATCTCAATGTGGGGAATTACCTCCTTCCCTGTTGCAATCCTTGCTGCAAGAACTGCAAGCTGCAGTGGTGTTGTAAGCAAATATCCCTGTCCTATAACCAAGTTGATAGTGTCACCCAAATACCACTGCGAATATAGCTTACGCGTGCGCCAATCTCTATCAGGCAATAACCCTGGAGCTTCCTCCTTAAACGTTCCAATTAGTGGCCCACTGCCAATACCAAATCTTCTGGCCATCTCTACTAGAGAGTCTATACTGATTTTTTTTCCTATATTATAAAAGTAAGTGTTGCATGAGAAAGTCATTGCCTCGTTTAAAGATACATATCCATGGGCTTTGCTTTTCAGGCAACGAAATTTCCGCTCTCCTATTGTCATATAGCCCCTACACGAAAATTTTTCTTCTGGTGTGATTATTCCGTCCTTTAAGCCTGCAAGTGCAACTATTACTTTAAATATCGAACCAGGTGGAATTTGATACGATAATGCCCGATTTACAAGCGGTAATGAGGGAGCATTTAGACTCTCCCAAGTCTCATTTGATAATCTGCTAGTGAAGAGATTATTATCGTAGGAAGGTGAATTGTATAACGCTAAAATTTCTCCGTTATTTACATCAATGACCACTGCAGAGCCTTTGTGACCCTGAAATACCTCTGCAATTTTCTTCTGCAGATCAATATCAATTGTTAGCTGCACATCTTGCCCGTCTTGCTGTGGTATGTTCAACAATTCTCTTATAACACGCTTCTTAGAATTTATTTCCTGCTCAGATTTCCCTGGTTCACCTTTTAATATATGATCATACGTATACTCAATGCCACTTACTCCTACCTCGCTTATTTCCTGCTGTTTTTTCGTATACCCAAGTACATGAGAACACATCGAACCGAATGGGTAGTAACGTTTATAAAGAGCAGTTATTTCTGCTTTTGACGGTCTTGCTACGTTAGATTCAATTTCTGATAACACCTGCAAATCAGCTTCTTTACCAGAAATTTTCTGCTCATTAAACATGATTTTGTTTACCGCGAGTTCGACGCCATTTCTATCTAAAATTCTGCCCCGCCTGGGCACAATACTGGCAATCCGTATCCTATTATTGCTAGACAGCGCTTCGTATTTTTGTCTATTCCGTATTTGTAGGTTATATAGCCTATAACTAAAAATTGTAGAAATGGTAAGCTGAGTACCACCTAATATAAATGCTCTGCGGTTAAAGACTTTGTTTTTTGTCCACATAGAATCCCTTCAAATATAGCTCTGTGGCTTATTATACGAATATAAGAGACCGAAGAACTTCGACACATGAATTGCAAAGGCAGTATGTTAAATGTTATAGCAGTTAAATACAAATAAGTACACTTGTGCAAACATTGTCAGCCATAAGCTAAATAATTCACAGAAACAAAAAAACTACTTGACAACTTTTGCCATTACCCTTATAATGATACTGAAGCTATTTGTTTATCTTCGCAATCTGTGCAGGTTAATGACAAAAAACTTAGGGTATTTGGCGTCTCATGTTTAAATTTTTGCACTATGTGCATCTCACGTCTTTTTAAAACTTCTGGTTTTTACCTATACAAGCTGAAACGCGCTTATAAGTCGTTTAAGACAGTATAGAACGTCAAATAGACAAGGGAGAATTTGAATACTAGCTGCCTCAGAGTTTTTTTGCCTTTTTTCCTGCTCAGTAAATTTCTTAACGTTTACAGTTTGGGCTATTTGCATTTAAAAGTAGCTGAATCGTAGCGCTGAGAATAAAAACGCCGATATTTGAGGTACATATAAATAATTAGCCACCGACCAGGGCTTCTTTTGCTTTTTTTTCTCATATAGTAAATTTCTTAAATATTTATAGCTAGAGTAGTATTTTGGATTCCAGTGCCAGCTACTTGGGTGACACCCATAACCTTGTCATTCCAGCGCGTGACGCTGGAATCTAGGAAAGTTTGCTTGTAAGCAAGCAAACTGATTTGGTGAGCATAGAAAGTAGCTAATCTTAATTTAAAACACACACCATTGAATCATTATGGAAAGGCTGGATCCCAGTATCAAGTACTGGGATGACAAGAAAAGGAATACTAGGATGATACCCATAACCTTGTCATTCCAGTGCGTGACGCTGGAATCTAGGAATTTGTCGAGTAGTTTTTTGTTCCGTAATAACAAAAAATACAGAAGTAAAAATTTTATGTTGATTTTACTATATTTGTTGTTAGTATAATTGGCATAATCATGAGTATGGTAAAGCCAATGAAAGTTAATTTATCTAAAAAAAATAGTGAGAGAGTCTTATCAAGTACAAAATGGGTTGCCAATGCTAGCCAAAACTATCTTGCATCGCTAAGTAGTAGCGCCAAACCAACTAGTACCTGGAAAAAGTTAATAAACGCTCTTTGTTCCAATTATCATACCTATTGCTGCAACAATAGCGTCAATTGTGTGTGTCTACCTTTTTTTGAATGCTGTTAGCGCTCACAAGAACGATTCTAAACTATCCAAAATACTAAAGTTTATAGCTAGAGTCCTCATCTATACTGTTGCTGCTATAATTTTAATCCCGTGTATTATATCAAATCTAATGACTTCACTGATACCTGCGCTTATTTTTTATTACATCAATAGGGATTTCTTCAATCAAGAAGATACAAGCATAGAAGTAAATGAAATCAAAGTGAAAAGTGAAGAAGAGTACAAAAAACGCATAAAAGAAGAAGCTAATAAATTGGAGCAACAGGACGATACAGATCAGGGTCAACCAGATATAGAAGTAATATCCCGAGTAATGAAAGATAAACAAGCCATAGATCGGATTGTTGTAGCAAGGATTGCAGATGACGATATCAAAGACGGCAAAGGAATGATACGGACAACTGCAAATGACCAAAATGTTACTATAAAGGGAATCATTGCTGGAAATCTTCCTGATAAAACAGAAGGTTTTGCTGCTGGTTTTGGCTTGCAATGTAGCCTTATTGAAGGTGGCGTAGACCTTCAATGCAGTTTTAATACACGCACTGAAGCTGACAAAAAGCAAGCAATTGAGCGCCTCAGACAAAGTGAGCCAGCACGCACTTTGCTCTCTGGCGATGGTGGCATATTGTCTATAGAGCAACACAGTAGCACACGACGGAAATAGGCCATACATAAGCTTGTAGTGATAGTGGGGTTTTATGAACTATATGCTCAAACCAGGACTTCCTGCACATTGCCATTTACTTTTGTTTCGTCTACTTTGGTGTTAGGTTTTGACAGCATATATGTAGCGCTACCAACTGCTAGCGCAGCAACTACAGCTATGCTAGCTATAACTAACATTGATAATCCAACGTTGGCAACACCACATCCAATACCTACTGCTAATCCAGCTATAACGCCACAAACAACACCAATATTATTGCTTTATTAGTTGCTTGTTCAGTTGTCGCACTTTCGTCACTAGTTGGATTTCCTTTCTCTGCTCTATTGTCAGATATATCCTTTTCAACTTGAGAAATTTTGTCTAGCACATTCTGATTTCCAGCTTCTTTTAAGATAGTCTTAATTTTTCCACGATTATCTTTTTCTATACCGGCAAAAACTTCTTTTAATATACCTTGTCCTATAGCTGCATCTAAAATAGCTTTAATGCTTTGCTGACGATCAAGAATTATAGCAAGGCCAAAAGCAGAAAAAAAGCAAAAGAAACCCCGAGTAGCTAGTTATTCACTACCTATCTTATGATATTGGCGTTTTTGATGTCTTAAACGACTTATAAGCGCGTTTGAGCTTGTATAGGTAAAAAACCAGAAGTTTTAAAAAGACATGCAGTGCACATAGTGCGAAAAATTAAACATGAGACGCCAAATATGCTAAGTTTTTTTCTCATTTAATCTGCACAGACTGAAGATAAATAATAGCTTCAGTCTCATTATAAGGATGACGGCGAAGGTTGTCAAGTAGTTTTTTTGTTTCTATTGGGTAGCTTTTTTCTACTGTTGTCCATCCGCTTTCTGTGTAGTGGGAACTGGCATAATTGTTTGTTAACGCAGGTGCATAAAATCCTTTTTATATATCAGCAACTTTCTTTATTGAAAAATTATAAAAAATGTTGTATAATTATTACAGTAGTAGATTTTAGCAAAACCTATGGCGGATTCAAGCACTAGTATAACTCTCAGCAAAGAAACTTTAGAGGATCTTGCTCACCTGGCCAAAATAAAAGACCAGCCCATTCAAGAGCTAGCGGAGAAGTTCATACAGGAAGCAATTGAACATGAGGAAGACATTGCGCTGGCTGAGCTTTCTATTAAACGCAATACTCCAGATGCAGAAACAGTTGATTACGAAGACGTTAAGTGGAGATGTTGATCACAAAGACGTTAAGTGGAAATAAAGCATTACAAAATTAAATTTTTAAAGAATGTTACTGAAAGAGATCTCCCAGCTCTACCGGTAACGATAGAATCAAGAGTAAATAAAGCTATACAGGAACGTCTTAGAGTTAATCCAACTAAGTTAGGGAAGCCATTATCTGGCAGATTTAAAGGATACTTCAGATTACGTGTTGGCGATTACCGTATAATTTACCAAATAAAAGCTCGAGATTATGTAGTACTAATTACTGTAATAAGGCATAGGAAAGATAGCTACGAGTATCACTAAAAGCATTAAATATATTTTATACAGCACTCCTTGATTATATGAAATGTTGTCAAACAATAGTTGACTTTTTACAATTGTTGTAGTAACTCATTAATTATGTCAGATAGCTCTAATACAAACAACAGTTGCAAGGTCCCTACAATCTTTCTGCTGTCAAGCGCCGTTGCTCTAATTTTTGCATATGTACTAGAGTATTTTTTTAATATGCTGCCATGCAAGTTATGTATATACGAGCGGATAGTTTACTATGTTGCAGGGTTGCTTGCAGTAGCGCACATGATCAAAGACAACAAAATTTTAGTCTATGCGATGTTTTGCAGTTATCTTGTAGGTGCGATAATATCTTTTTATCATGTAGGTCTTGAACTCCGCTTATTCCATGATGTTTTAGGATGCACAGAACAAGCAAGCGGTAACGTTAGCGTAGAAGAGCTGAGAAACAATCTCTTAAACCCTAACTATTCTCCTTCTTGTGACAGACCCCATTACGTTCTAGGCGTTTCCCTAGCAACGTGGAATTTAATTTATCTCATAGCAGCTCTGTTTATGTCAGGTAAGGTGTATTGTGGAGAGAGAAAGAAATTTAAATAACTTAAGGTATAGCGGCAGTAAGTTCTTGCAGCAAGCAATTAGAGTAAACCATGCTGGAGAATATGGAGCTATTTGTATCTATTCTGGTCAGAAATTTATTCTTAAAAAGTCTTCTATAATCAAGGAAATAATTGAAATGGAAGAGCAGGAAAAAAAGCATTTTCATTATTTCAATGAGAAAATCAAAGAGCAAAAAGTTCGCCCTACTGTTTTGTTGCCAGTTTGGCGTGTTTTGGGAGTGTCACTTGGTGTTGCAACTGCCATTATGGGCAAGAAGGCTGCTATGGCTTGCACTGCTGCAGTTGAGGAAGTGATCGGAGAGCACTATAAAGAGCAAGTTTCGCACTTAGAAGATGGAGAACTAAGAGAAACTATAAGTAAGTTTCGCGATGAAGAGTTAGAGCACAGAGACATTGCAATTGAGCACAATGCTGAAGGTGCATTTGGTTACAATATCTTATCTTCATTCATAAAAACGGGCTGCAAAGCTGCCATTTATTTGTCCAAGTTGATTTAGCTGGTTCTCAGGCAGATTTTTGTTCATAAAGATATAAATGTGGCAACTAAGAAGTGTATGTTGTATAATACTTACTCTTAAAGTAAGAGGTAATTTATGGATTTGAGTAAAATAACTGCGACAGCAGATGCAGTGAGTGTGATAATTGAAATAGGTGCAAATGCTGAGCCTATAAAGTATGAATTTAATAAAGAGCTTGGATTGCTGCAAGTTGACAGGTTTTTATCTACTTCAATGACCTATCCTTGCAATTATGGATTTGTGCCAAATACCTGTGCAGGTGATGGTGATCCCGTGGATGTTTTGGTGTTAACTCAATTCCCCCTAACACCTGGTGTTTTAATATCGGTACGTCCAATAGGTGCTCTGCTTACTAAGGATGAAAAAGGAGAAGATGAAAAGATATTAGCTGTACCTGTTTCCAGTGTTGATAGCTATTATGATGATGTGAAGGACTGCTCTGATTTGCCTAAAAACCTACTTGATAAGATTACTCATTTCTTTTCACATTACAAAGACTTAGAGAAGGGAAAAACAGTAACAGTTGGAAAGTGGGTTGGTATGAAAGAAGCAAAAAGCATTATTGAAAACGCTATTAAAAGTGGAGATTGATGCACATTAGCTTAGGTTGTTTATTATAGTAAAATTACAGTTATTGACTGGTTTAGAAGAGATTCTGCTATCTAATAACATGAAATGCTACTATTAAAAGCATTAGACAGGTTGCGAAGTCTTGGTATTATATAGAGAGTTTGCTTTGAAGTTCAAGATTTGGAAGGGTGGCCGAGCGGCTGAAGGCGGCGGTTTGCTAAACCGTTATACGATTGAAAAGTCGTATCGAGGGTTCGAATCCCTCTCCTTCCGCGTGTTATTGGCGTGATGACCTTAATCAACCTCTATTTCCCATGCCCATTTTTTACTATAGATTAATTATTTGATTATAGTATCATCTTAATTAAGCTTGTGCTTGGGATATTTATGAGGAGTATTTTATACTTTACATTGTTATTTGTCGTGTTTGGCTCGTCGAACCTGTTTGCTGTGGAGCAAGTTGAAAGAAAAAAAACTGATGCAGGTGAATCGGTTAGTTCTGTGCATGAAAATGTAGGTATAAGGAAAAATCTAAAACAAGATGCACCGGAAAGCACCGCTCAAGGGACTGAGCCGGGGTCTTCCAAAAGCGACCCTACGGACGTTGATAAGTTAAATGTTGAAAAAGCACAGGGTACCAAGACTGAAGGAGCGATCAATAAAAAAGAACCACAACACGATGAAAGCAAAGCTCCTGCAGTTGAAAAAACTATTGGCAGAGGTGAGAAGAGTAATAAAGATTTTGGCAATAACCTACCAGAAAAAAGTAAAGATGAAGTTACTCCAAGTTTGCCAAGTGTGACTGATAAGGAAGTGAACGAAAATTTAGTTTTGCCTCCAAGCGCTGGTCTAAATGAAGATGTAGCCGATCTGCAAAAAGATCTACAAGTTGATAAAAAGGTTGATATTGAGGAGAATAAGCCTTCAGAAAATAATACAGACAAATTATTAGGAGAGAAAAAAGGAAAAGAGGAAGATCAAGCTGAAAAAGAAGAAGTGAAAAAATTAGCTGAGGACCACAGTAGAAAAAATCGAATAAAACCTATCACTAGAAGAGACGAAGAAAACAAGCAAGAGGAAGAGAAAAATTTACAAAGATGGACAAAGTTAGACAGAGAAGCAATAAAGGAATGGTATCAAAAGAACGCACAAAGCAAGTCAGTATATAAGCGACAATATGATAAGCTTAATGAGCATCTTCCAACAACCGTATTTATTGATGACTATAGCAAGCAGCTTTTTTACTGTATTAAAAAGAACAATTTAGTTTGCCTGAGGGGGATAATAAGTAAGCTGGAAAAGCTTGGATTAATAACTCAAGAGGTGCTGAAGCTTAGAAATAAGCTTGGAGATACCCCTCTAATTTATGCCGTTAAGCAAGGTGAGGTAGATATAGTACGCTTTCTCTTATTACAAGGTGCTGATCCTAAAGCAGTTAATAATGGTCTTCAATCTCCTATTGATATAGCAATCGAAAGAGGACGAGTTGATATGATAAATGCAATTACTGAAATGATACCATATCTTTTGGAGCATAAGAGAATAGACAACAAAGAAAGCCTGGAAATGTATGATTGGGCTGTGAAAACAAAAGAAGATAACGAATTGCAGTGCAATGAAGATCAAGAAAGATGATTAGATTTTTGATATTAATCTTAATTGGTCATTTGTGTTACGGAAGTGGAGTAAATGATAAGAAGAATCCGGTCAGTGATTTTTTGGATACCCTGCATAAGACAAAGTATGTGTCTTACAGTAAAAAAGACTTTGCTGAATTTCTAGTACAGTGCCACAAAGAAGGCGTGCCAGAAGACTTTGGAAAAGGTTTTGGTCCTGGCTTAAATGGAGCTAATTTTAGTCGATTATACCTCAATGGATCTATTTTTAATGGAGTCAGTCTAATTGGTGCTGATTTTTCTAATACTGACTTGTCAGGTGTATCCTTTATTAACGCTGATTTGCGTGGGGCCAACTTTTCCAATGCTAATTTGCAAGGTATAAGAATAGAAGGTACAAATCTGAGTTTTGCAAAATTTATTTCTGCAAATTTAACAGATATTATATTTGATCAGTCTGATATTAGTTATGCTGAGTTTATCAGCTCTGATCTTAAGAGGGCAAAAATGCATAATATAACTGGTTTACGTACTAATTTTTCAAATGTGAAAATGAATCTTTCTAGCTTACTAAATTCGAATGTTAGTTATATAAATTTTAGCGATAGTGAAGTAAACGATACTGTTATGCAGAAAAGCAATCTTAGTAATGCAAATTTTTTTGGAGTGGATTCATATAAACTAAAAATACAATTTTCTTCGTTGGAGAACGCTAATATATATGGTGCAGAAATAAGAGAGTCAGACTTCACAGGCAGCAATCTTTCTAATGCCTGCCTTAATTCTTCTGCTATAATTGAAAGTAACTTTAATAGAACTAATTTAAGTAACACGCAAATTTCCTATGTAAGTGGTGATAATTCAAGTTTTGTTCAATCTATACTGCATGGTTCCAAGGTAAAACATTCGTATGCTTCTAAAGTCAGTTTTCAAGATGCCGACTTATCCGATATTGATTTCAGTTTTAGCGAGCTGCATCAAGTTGATGTTTCTGATTCTGACATTCGTCACGGAAAGTTTCATGATACTAAAGTTACAAATTCTAACATGAGCGGTTCGTTTTTCGACCATTCACTATTTACCTCTGCAAAGATAGAAGGAACAGATCTTTCTGCTGCTTCAATGTACAAGGTCAAAATACAAGACTCTCAAGTTTATAATAGCAAACTCTCTTACCATAGCATCGACTCTAGTGAGGTGGAGAGCTCAACATTCTTTAATTTAATAGCAGATAACTCAAGCTGGTCTAATCTAAAAGTAACTAATTCGAATTTTATTGAAAGCGATTTCAGATCTTCCTTACTTCATGATAATACCTTTAAAAAAACAGGCTTTTTTCTCAGCAATTTCAATAATTCAATGATTGGTAATACATCTTTTGGCTCTTCGAGCTTATATGAAGGCTCGGTTGTTGATGCTCGTTTAACAGATTGCAAGTTTGATCATTCAATTCTGATTGGCAATGAAGGACAGGAAAGACTCACAGGCCTAGAGGGTGCTATAACCTCAATTGAAGATTTGCAAGAAAAGATATCACAGGGTGAAAAATTTGATGTGAATTATGCTTATTTTGAATTTAAGGATATGAACCTAGAGAATGCCGATTTCTCTAATTCGATATTGAGCAGAGCAAAGTTTATAAATGTTAATTTAAATAAGGCGAATCTTAAAAAAGCTGATTTGCGTCATGTTGTTTTTGACAATTCTTCCCTTATTGATACCAACTTATCAGATTCTAATTTAGATAATTCTAGTTTTTTAAAATCTGATTTGAAGAGCGCCATATTGGAAAATTCAAAGTCTAATAAATGAGAAACTCTTTGATATGCTTGTTGAATTACTTAGAAAAGAAAAATGACCATAAAAAGTGAGGGTGTACTATTGGTTTTATCTTCTCCTTCTGGAGCTGGCAAAACTACCATATTAGAGAGATTACTTGAGCGATCGACTGACCTAGTTAGATCGGTTTCTATGACCACGCGTAAACCTCGCCCCGGTGAAATAAATGGCAAAGACTATTTTTTTGTTACCGAGGAAAAGTTTCACGGGTTATGCGAAGCCGGTCAAATGCTTGAGTACGCCAAAGTTTTTGAGAATTTTTATGGCATACCGAGAAATTTTATAGAACAGAACTTAAGCAGTGGAATAAGCGTCTTACTGAGTATAGATTGGCAAGGAGCATTTCATTTATTTAAGCTTATGAGGAAAAAAGTTGTAAGTGTTTTTATACTTCCCCCTTCAATGGAAGAGCTTAGGTTACGTCTGCAAAAGCGTAACACTGACAGTGCAAGTGAAATAGAACGCAGATTAGCCGAAGCCCAAAAGGAGATAAGCAAAAGCGATAAATATGATTATGTAATAACCAATGATGATATTGATAAAAGTGTAGAAGAGATAAGTTCCATATTAAACAAAGAAAGGCTTAAAAGATCACAGGAAAAGTAGGTCTATTGATTGACCCTACCCACAACATTTGTTTTGCTGCAGCGGAATGGTAAAATGAGATAGACAAGATGCTCTAAAAAGGTGATCATAGAGTAAAAGTGAGTTTACAATAAAGGGTGTCATCCCAGTGTCATCTACTTGCATAACATTGTCTGCTATGTAAATTGCTCCTAAATTAAAACATTTGTGCAGTAACATGTTGGAATGACACAAGATTTGCGTTCATAAATTAAGTTGATTATGCTAAAAGAATTTGAAATTGAACCTCTGCTAAAAGATAAATCTCCACATCAAACCAAAGCTGTGGTTGCAATGTCTGGTGGAGTTGATAGCTCTGTTGCAGCAGTATTGCTACATCATCTTGGGTACCAAGTAATTGGTGTGACTCTTCAGCTATATGGTAGTGATGGTAATGCTAACGCGAGAAAGGGTGCATGTTGTGCCGGACAGGATATTTATGATGCCAAGCGCGTAGCTGAGAGTACTGGCTTTCCTCATTATATCTTAAACTACGAAGAAATATTCAAAAAGGAAGTGATAGAGGATTTTGCGAATACCTATATGCGTGGGGAAACTCCTATACCATGCGTAAAATGTAATCAAACGGTAAAGTTCCGTGATCTACTGCAAGTTGCTAAAAATCTTAGTGCAGATGTGCTAGTTACAGGGCATTACGTAAGAAGGTTGGAAAAGGATGGTGAGGTAAAATTGTGCACAGGTATCGATAAAAGTAAAGATCAAAGTTATTTTCTGTTTGCCACAACAAAGGAGCAGTTGAAGCTTTTGAGGTTTCCACTTGGCAAGTTCTATAAAAGTGATGTAAGAAAATTAGCAAAGCATTTTGGTTTGCAAATCTCTGAAAAGCCAGACAGTCAAGATATATGCTTCGTTTCTGAAAGCTATAGTGAAACAATAGCTAAGTTAGCTCCACAGTCTGTGCAGAAAGGCAAAATTGTAGATGTAAATGGAAAAGTGCTGGGCGAGCATAATGGCATAGTAAATTTCACAGTGGGGCAAAGAAAAGGTCTGGGCATTGCACACAGCAAACCTCTCTATGTGATAAAAATTAGCACAGAAAATAATGAGGTTATAGTAGGTCCAATCAGCGCACTAATGCAAAGGAAAGTGTTGGTCAAGGAGCTGAATTGGCTAGAGCAACCAAAGGAAGGCATGGAAGTCACTGTGAAGCTCCGGTCATCACACACGGGGAGCTTAGCGACAATATACCCAGCCGCAGAACAAAATAAAGCTTGTGTTATTTTAAACAATGATTATTTTGGCATCAGCCCCGGCCAAGCCTGCGTAGCATACAAAGATGACCAAGTTGTCGGCGGTGGGTGGATATGTTCTTAACTAAACGGAGTAAGGTATCATAAACATATCTTATACCCATGGGCTCTTTTATTTGCCTCTTGAACCAGGCTTAAGAGAACTTGCTTCATAGAATCAGAAGGACCACCTGATGCTTTTGCAAAACTTGCAGGTACATCGCCATTTTTCTCAAGACTCTTGGCTATGATACCTGCAACGCTTTGTCCTTCGAGGAGACAGTTTTTGCCTAAGCTTTTCTTCTCTTCATCTTCTAACTGAGAGAATCTTGTTTTACTCTCCTCATCAATCTCTACTTTTATTCCCCTATTTTCTGTTTTTCCATCCTCAGTTTCTGTACTGCTGGGGTATAAATGGATACTGATCTTCCCCACCTTAGTAATAAAAGACATTTCAATGCTACCTTGTAAGACATCTGTATAGTTTCTTTTTTCATCTTTGTCTTCTTCAAATCTTACTATACTTTCTCCAATATGAAATATATAGTATTTAAAATTTAACTCTTCTATTTTGAAATCATTTACAGCTTTTTTTAGACCGTTTACAGCTTTTGCAACCTCAATAGTGCTATCTTGCGGATATTTTGTATAAAAATAACAGTTGTCTACATCCACTATTAGATCGTTTTTTTGAACCTGTGTATCCTTATTTACTATACCCTCATATGCTGCACTTTTGAGGACACCATAGATTTGTTCACGCTTTTCGTTAAACTTATCCATAGACTCCCACACCATTCTACACAATCTACCATGGCCGTCTTCATTATTGTACATATCCAACTCTACTTTCCCACCTTTGAAAAACAACTTACGAACGACACTGACTACAGCTTTTATGTTATTCTCGTCATCCAACTCACCTTCGCTTGGACACTCCTCCATACGATAGTCTCTCTTGCGAAGTCCAGATGTTAATTCTACAGTACCTGCCAAAGCATCCTCTATTTTCTTCAATACTAAATCCAACACAGTAGGTTTATTATCATAGGATAAATTTAACCTTATCCCTTCTGACAAATATGTTTCCAATAAGGATTCTACTCCTATACAACATGATTGGATATTTCCGTCGCACAAACCCTCCAGTTCCCCATAAAACTCACCTATCAGCTTCTTTTCTTTTGCAGTTAATGGTATTTCTGCTAACGGTGGGCCTTCTTCTAAAAGAAAAGAATCAACTGAGCTGTTGCTCGAGTCTCCCTCTGAGTCGGAATCACTTGGATCGGTATCAGTATTACTTTCGTTTGACCGGTCGCTCATTGAATCGTCATTTGGCAGCGAACCCCAACCACTATAATTAGAACCAGTATCTGTTGACGGGCTCCACCCTTCAGAATTAGGACTAGCTAGCCCCTCGCCATCTTCGTCTGACCAACGAGTTTCTTGATTAACGCGCCATGAACCCCATCTATCACTCTCCTTAGTTTCTGTACTACACACATTTGTGCTACCTGGTTCCTGATCACAACTTTTGTCTGTGTAGTTATCGGTCTCTGATCGCCCTGAACAAGTACTACCAAAAGTTTGTTGGTTATCACTGACATTTAACCAATCCCTATCTATACAAGGTCTTTTTTGTGGGTTACTACCCCCATCTGTAATGTCACTTTCCAGTTTTACTTTTAACCGAGGGTTCCATTGACTACCATTCCCTTCTGCCTGATTCTTATTAGAAGCTTTTTTATCATCAACTCCATCTGACAAATTATCAGGCACTTTAGGACGCAATTTCTCGAGAGGATCCTGAAAACCGAAAGCATTGTTTATACGTGGTTGCTTATTTTTTACCTCAATATTCATATTATATAACTATACTCACTAATTCCTGAGTAGTTACCATAATCTATAAACAAGTCAATAGAAATTTAACAGTTCTCTACCACTGGTGCTCATTTTTCTGTGTAGTTTTACGCCTTCTTGTCAGCTTGGTCCTAATCCAAATCAGGGTATGGCAGAAAAACTTGCTAAAGCAGGTAGTGAAATTTTATAAGGTGAAGATTTTTACAGTAGCCGCTGACTTAATATCCAGTCAGTATCCTTTCCACCAACTCTTTTACCGTTGGTACGTAGCCATTCTCATAAAACGGATCCTGCTTGAATTTATACACGTTGTGTCCGGAAAACATGAGTTCATTCTCAATATCACCATCGTGTATAATGTTTTGTAGTGTCTTTTGTATACAGAAACTCCGTGGATCCGGCTTTCGTCCTGTTGAATGATCACCATGATCTTTCCAATTGCTAAACAGACAATGGCTCAAACATCCCATGCAATTGATCTGATCTTGCCTTATCTCCACAAATTTGTCTGGTGTCACAAAAATCACAGTTGTATCTGGAGTTTTCATTGCTTCTGTATATCCTGCCCTAGTCCACGTGTCTGCAAGTTCTTTATCTTTTGCAGCGAGGTAAATTTTTCTACCTCTGCTACCCATTGCAAATTCACTATTGAATTCTTCGCTGGCACTCTCTGAAAATTTTATTTGACGTGAGTTCCGTTCCTGTAACTCGCGTATGAAGTTATTTTGCACTGCAGATGAGTAAAATCCTGTTGGACTGAATTTATTCAAAAATACGTCACCTTCTTCTAAAGTGAGTAGCTTCTTTTTCCACTCCGTAGAAATTGGGCTTTCCTTTGTCAAAAGTGGACGAGTGCCAAACTGAAAAGCTATTGGTCCAATTTGTAGATTATCAAACCAGTGTTCCCAGTCTTTCAAATGCCACACTCCCCCCGCCATAACAATTGGCGTTTCCGAAAGACCGATCTCGTTCATGAAAGATCTAAGTTCTACAACCCTCTCAAATGGAGCTTGCGGAAGTTCTGGGTCCTCGCTATTACTGAGTCCGTTATGTCCTCCAGCAAGCCATGGATCTTCATACACTACTCCACCAAGCAAAAAAGAAGATACTTTCTGGTAAGCGCGCTTCCATAATGCTTTAAAAGCGCGTACTGATGAAATAATAGGGTAATAATAAACCTGATATTTGGCTGCAATTTCTCCGAGCCTGTAAGGCATGCCAGCACCGCAGGTAATACCATGAACTAAGCCTTTTGCCTTTCCTAATATACCATGGAGTACACGTTCTGCTGCTCCCATCTCCCAAAGCACATTCATATGTACTCTTCCATGACCTTTTGATATTTCATTCGCTATTCTTGCCTGACTAACTCCAGCCTTGATACTATACTCAATCAATTCCTCATGTTTTTCATTTCTTGTTTTGCCTTTATAAATCAGTGGTACTAACTCGCCGTTATCATCAATAAGCTTAGCATTTGCACCAGAAAATGTACCCACAGCATCTGCTGCAGCAAATGCTCCACTTGATCTTCCATCACTAATCGCAATGCCTTTGCCGCCTTCGATGATTGGCCACACTTCCTTTCCTGAAATCATTATTTTTTTTATCTTATTTTTCAAAACTTCCTCATAATCTTTTATTCTATTTTACTTAATTACTAAAAAAATAATAGCTGTTTATTTTCTCTTGACATCGTCAGAACCTCCATAGCCAAAATTGAATTTTAAATAGACATGTAAACAAAGAGCAGCTACTATAGATGTAGTTATGTGTTTTTTGCTTATGATTATAGGTTTAGCAGGTGGAATTGGAGTAGGAAAGAGCTTTGTAGCCAATTGTTTTAAAGAGTTTGGTGCTGCTTTGTTTGACGCTGATTCTGTTGTACATCAGCTTTATAAAGTAGATAAGAACATAATGAGTTACGCAAAAGAAAATTTTCCCGGAGCAGTAGTAAATGGTGAAATAGACAAGGAGGTATTGTCTGAATATTTCTTAGTCCATGATGAAAATTGGATGCAATTTCAATCTTTAGTTCACTCTGCTGTGCGAAATGAGCTAGAAATTTTCATTGCTCAGGAAAAAAAGACCGATAGAAAACTTCTAGTTCTAGACATTCCACTCTTGCTGGAAACGAGATTTCGTTTATATTGCGACTTTATCATTTTCGTCCATGCAGATAGTGCTGTGCAAGCTCAAAGACTCAATGAACGTAATATAGATAAAGAAAAGCTGGATCGAATTTCCAATATCCAGCTACCCATTGCAGAAAAAAGGCTGATGAGTGACTTTACCATCGACAACAGTGCAAGTAAAGAACACGTCCTTTCTCAAATAAAAGATATAGTAGATTCGTTAAACCTCAGCAGTTGATTTCAACTTACAATTTGCCCTTACCAAATTACTTCGAATCTTGGTTGTATTATTTGTGGATTTCACTAATGAAATTTCAAACCTTGAGCCTGCGTTTAAAAATGACTCAATTGACCTGCCAAAAAAGTCATACCTCCACCCTTTAAATAGCTTATCTGTCTGCCCAGATATTGACCCAGCCAATTCATCTTTTGACGAAACCAATTTTCTTGATATGCCGTTTTCCTTACATTCGCTCTCTAGAACAATCGAGAGTATATCAAGCACAGATCTATCATAACTGCTTGACGGAGTATAATCTTGCTGCATAAAGTCTTTCTCATTCTCATTGAAAATATCTATAAATTCTAATAGATCTTCCTCTTTTATATTTTTCGTGTTCTTTCTGAGATCTTCTAAAATCTCGTCAACACGCTCCACGTTTTTTTCAATAAAGCCAGCTATTACAGCATTATTAATTACTTTATTACGATTCACATTATAGCGCTGTGCTAAGGTCTCTTGCCACTCACTAACCGCTTTAACAGTTAATATCAATCTTGGATTTGCTTCGTAATTAAATTTAATCCTTCTCCATGCGTCTTTTGGACTACGCAAATACTTGTTTATATCAACCACTGCTTCCATCTCCTCCTGAAACCAGCCTATTCTACTCTTTTCTTCAAGTTTATTGCGCAATATCTGGTGTAGGTCATATAGATGCACCACATCGCTTATTGCATAGTCTAATTGGTCCTCAGAAAGTGGACGCTTTAACCAGTCTGAATTTTTAGCTTTAATTTTATCTAATACCACCCCTTGATATTGCTCCACCACTTTTGAGTAACCAATGAAGTCGTGATAATAATGACAAAACATAGCAGCAACTTGGGTATCAAAAATGGGGGTGGGAATACATTTGAATACGGTGAATAAAGATTCTATGTCCTGCCGGCAGCTATGAAACACCTTAATTATCTCGCGATTTAGCATTATTTTCTTAATAAGTGATAAATCAATTTCTGGCACTAGTGCATCTACAACAAAACTCTTACTTCCGTAAGAAATTTGAATTAACGACAATTTTGGATAATAGGTTAAATTGTTTCTAAGAAACTCTGTGTCAACTGCTATAAATTTTGGCTTTTTTGCTGTCAACTCCTCACATATGTCTCCCAGATCCGACGTTGTACTAATTAGCATATATTTTTTACTCAGTAGCTATATTTTAACACTTATATTAAATTTTGCAATTAATAGATCTTTTGCATAATCAATTTATGCAATCATACATACCTTTCACGAATAGCAGTTTAGACTTTTCAAAAAGTCAAAATTCCATATAATTTTAGCATGGCTGATATAGCTTATAGAAGAGGCTGCAAAAGATCCATTATACATGTACAGTTTTCTAAAGAAACGAGCAATCTTGCTTTTGTGTAGGCTTCTATTTAGATTTTATGTTATCCATACGATAAAGCTGAAGTTATCAACGTATAAAAAACATTATGAACTTCGTAAGAGAAAAAAACACTCCTGTGATGGAGCAATATTTAAACCTGAAGGCTCAATATAAGGATCATCTGTTGTTCTATAGACTGGGAGATTTTTATGAATTGTTTTTCGATGATGCCGTTAAAGCTGCAAAGCTGCTGAATATAGTGCTTACTAAGAGAGGTAATTCATGCGGGCAAGACATACCAATGTGTGGAGTGCCAGCACACAGTAGTGAATCTTACCTGCACAAGCTCATAAATTTAGGATTCAAAGTAGCAATCTGCGATCAGTTAGAAACTGCCGATGAAGCAAAAAGAAGGGGCCATAAATCTATAGTAAAACGTGACGTAGTGCGAATTGTCACTCCAGGCACAATTATCGAAGATTCGCTGCTGGAGGATAAAAGTAATAACTACCTTGCATCCATAGTTGAACAAAATGGAGAGTATGCTATTGGCTGGCTTGAGCTATCAACGGGAAAATTTTTTCACACTTTAACGAATTTGAAAGCCCTAGATAGTGATTTATTGCGTATATCACCAAAAGAATTATTAATTTCCGAGAAGCTCACTGAGGATGAAAAAATCAGGTCAATTTTAAAAAATTATAAAATATCAATTACGCAGCATGCCCAGAGTTTTTTTGAGTATAACAAATCTCACAGAACGCTGTGCGAATTTTACAAAATCAGAGAGCTTGGAGTTATAGGGAACTTCAGCAAAGTGGAGATTATAGCATGCGGTGCGCTGCTTGAATATGTCAGAGTAACGCAAAGAGGCTCCATTCCAAGGCTTGAGCTGCCAAAGCCCTACAGGCAACAAAGTTTCATGCTTATCGATGCTTCAGCAAGGAGAAATCTTGAGTTGTTTTCAACTCAATTTGGTGAAAAGAAGGGTTCACTGATTTCAGTTATTGACCACACAGTTACAGCTTCTGGTGGACGCCTGCTCAAACAAATGCTTGCATCACCACTTGCTTGTCCTAAGGCGATTAATTTAAGGCTCAGCACCGCTCAATTTTTTGTAAACAGCTATGAAGCACGCAAAAAAATACGGGAGATATTATCTAACATTCCAGATATTGAAAGGTCACTATCACGTTTAATGTTAGGGCGTGGCTCACCAAAGGACATGAACTTACTAAAAATAGGCCTTGGGAAAACGTTAGAGTTGTCCGAGTTTCTGTCCACCTTACATAGTTATCACTTAAGTGAAAAATCAGCAGTTGACCTTCAGATGTCATTCCAGTGCTTGACAGTAGAATCAAAGGGAAAAGAACCAATGTCTACTGCTCAGATAGCAAGCAGTGACGAGAGTGAACTTAGCACAATACACAAAAGCTTTGGCAATCACAAAGAACTGTTTGAGCTTCTAAACGACGCTGTGCTTGACAATAACCTAAGTTCCGCAAAAGAAGGAGGATTTATCAACCCAAAGTATAACCAAGAATTATCAGAGTTATCCTATGTGCTGAATAATAGCAACAAATTGATAACCAAGCTCCGAGAATCTTATCGCGATCTAACTGGCATTGCCGCGCTGAAAATATTGCACAACAACATCCTTGGTTATTACATTGAAGTGTCAGCAAATCATAAATTAACCTCGGACATATTTATTCACAGGCAAAGTTTAGCAAATAGCATGCGCTACACTACTAATGAATTGAAAGAACTGGAGAATAAGATTCTCACGGCACGTGATGCTGTAATCAGCTTGGAAATGAAAATTTTCAGTGAACTATGTGGTAAAATCGCCAAAGAATCTGAGAAGATTGCTCTTGCTGCAAATGCCTTGGCAAAGCTTGATATCCGAACTGCGTTTGCAGAGCTTGCAATGCAAAACAATTACGTAAAACCCATCATTGACGATAGTAAAGAATTCAATATCTGCAGCGGAAGACACCCAGTGGTTGAAGTTAATGACAAATTCATCGCAAATAACATCAACTTAGCTGGTATACATCTAATCACTGGGCCTAATATGGCCGGAAAAAGCACTTTTCTAAGGCAAAACGCTCTCATCGCAATTTTAGCTCATATGGGGTCATTTGTGCCAGCAGATAGTGCACATATTGGTGTGATTGACAAGATATTCAGCAGGGTTGGTGCAACAGATAATATAACAGCTGGTTATTCTACCTTCATGGTAGAGATGATTGAAACAGCAACCATAGTCAATCAGGCAACAGATCGTTCCTTGGTGATACTTGATGAGATTGGCAGAGGCACAGGGGTATATGACGGCTTATCTATTGCTCAGGCAGTGATTGAACATATCCACAATGTAAACAAGTGCCGCGCCATTTTTGCAACTCATTATCATGAACTAACTAAAGTAAGCAAGTACTTGAAGAACGTGAAATGTTTTTGTGTGAAAATAAAAGAATGGAACGGAGAGGTAATCTTTCTCCATGAAGTTGTTGAGGGTGTTGCAGATGAGTCATATGGCATACATGTAGCAAAACTCGCCGGCTTTCCTGATTCTGTACTGGACAGAGCAAGCGAAGTATTTGAGGAACTGAAGGCTTGAGAGAGTAGAGTGTCATCCAAGTAGCTGACACTGGTTCCTTTGTGACGATATCATTCAAGTATTCCCTTTTTTGGTCGAGTAGACCGGTGGAACTTCCCCACCAGCCCCTCACAGAACTGTGCATGAACCTCTCGATTCACACAGCTCTTGTCATTTTCAGCCTTTATATCAAAGACTTATACCAACATTCGTTATTGGGAAGACAAATGGGACACGTTATAAATTTGCTTAACTCCTCAATTATAGGCAAAAAGAGCCCTTTTTCATTTGTTCCGTTACTAGTGAGGCTTGGTATTACCTTAATTATTTGTTCCTCCCATTTCGGTTACTAAAATCCAAATGACTCAGTCCCTTCGCTCCATCTCCATTACAGAGACTTCTTCACTACTATGCGCCCCTGTTTTTCGCATTGGTACTCTCATTCTCAGAGATCAGCTCTTTGAATTTCTCCCTTATCATCGAAACGACAGGTTCCCGTAGTTCTACACAATAGCCCCAAAATAGATTCGCGCCACCTCTATGCCGGACGCCACCTACCCAGTAAACAAGTTCCCGGTAGATTTATCCCAGGTTAGGATGAAGCCCCTGGTTTTGACGTCGTCTAAAGCCTTTCGACACTTCTTCAGTGGTTCATTTTCATTCGCCTCTCTATTTCACACATGACGCATAATTGCGCCTTTTCCATAACGCTCACTACCTTGGCTCTTTACCAAAGCAGCTTATGGTTGTTTGAAGCCTGCTCTTGTAAACCGGCTCCGAGGCTCATCTATTGTGCAGCTTCAGCTTATCGCTTCTACGGCACACTCATCCCAGTGCTTCCTCCTCCTGTCATCCTAGTGTCGGAGCACTGGAATGACACCCTTCACGGTCTCTTGAACTGCTTCAGCTATAAACATTAAGAAATTTACCAAGCGAGAAAAAAAGCAAAAGAAGCCCCGTGGTAGCTAGTTATTTACTTTTGTGTCGAAATGTTGGCGTTTTTTTATCTTAAACGCTTAATAAGTGCGACTTAGCTGCTTTTTAATGCAACTTAACCTTAGCCATAAACGTTTAAGAAACTCACTAAGCAGAAAAAAAGCAAAAGAAACCCCGAGTAGCTAGTTATTCACTACCTATCTTATGATATTGGCGTTTTTGATGTCTTAAACGACTTATAAGCGCGTTTGAGCTTGTATAGGTAAAAAACCAGAAGTTTTAAAAAGACATGCAGTGCACATAGTGCGAAAAATTAAACATGAGACGCCAAACATGCTAAGTTTTTTTCTCATTTAATCTGCACAGACTGAAGATAAATAATAGCTTCAGTACTATGATAATAGGTTTGGTGAGATTTGTCAAGTAGTCTTTTTCGTACATGCCAAGACTGGTTTGTTATGCGAGAAGTCTAAAGTATATTGAACTTAGGACATATCTTAGCTATACTCTGCGATGAAGTTAACAAAAATTTTCAGTAAAACTGATTTTTAGCTGGGACAAATGCAAAGTGAACTTTTTTAATATAAATGGCATTAGAGTAATCGGTAGGTGCTTTATCAACCTCTTGTTGAGGCTTGGTAGCGCATTCATATTTTTTATTCAATCTCTATATCACTGCTTTACACCGCCATACTATTTAAGCAACGTAGCAAGACAAATTATAGAGATAGGCTTTCTTTCCTTGCCAATTGTTGGACTTACAGGGGTTTTTATAGGAGCAGTGATAGTCCTGCAAAGCAGCTTGAGTGGTCCATTGATTAGTCAAGAGCAGGTAATACCCAAGCTTGTCACGATCACCATCATTAAAGAGTTAGGGCCAGTTTTAATCAGCTTAATAATGGTAGGAAAAGTTGGATCATCAATTGCGGCAGAAATTGGCACTATGCGCATCACCGAACAAATAGATGCACTTACAACCTTGAACATCAACCCTTTCAAATACTTAATTGCACCAAGGATTTTAGCGTCAGTTATAGTATTCCCTATACTTACAGTATGTGCAGACCTAATAGGAATATTTGGGGGATATATCACTGCAGTTTTTGAATTTAACCACAATGTGAATATATACGTAAAATATACAGCTCAATTCTTCAATATGGACGATTTTATCACTGGACTAATAAAGGCAACTGCTTTTGGCGTCATAATTTCCGTCTCAAGCTGCTATTACGGTTACCACTGCAGAGAGGGTGCTCGAGGAGTCGGCATTGCTACAACATCAACTGTTGTTTTATCATCCATACTGATTATTCTAGCAACCTACATGATTACTTTGATACATGCATAGTCCTATAATATCAATATCGAACTTAAGCCTATCTTTTGATGATAAAACGATATTAAACAACATAAGTTTTGATATATTCAAAGGAGAATCACTAGTCATACTCGGTGGTTCAGGAAGTGGCAAATCTGTATTAACAAAAACAATCATTGGCTTGCTGACACCAGACTCAGGGTCCATTAAAATAAATAGCAAAAGCAAAAATAAATTTGGAGTTTTATTCCAGAATTCCGCCTTATTTGACTATGTTACAGTCTGGGAAAACATATCTTTTAATTACACAAAGCGCTTCAATATCAACAAAAAGGAGGCAAAGCAACTCGCAATTGAAAAGTTAAGTGATGTCGGGCTGGAGAAAAACATAGCAGATATGTTTCCGATAGAGCTATCAGGTGGAATGAAAAAAAGGGTAGCGCTTGCAAGAGCAATTGCACACAACCCAGAAATTATTGTATTGGACGAGCCAACCTCAGGACTAGACCCAATTATGTCAGATACAGTAAACGAGATAATAATGAAGCTGTCTAAAGACCTTAATTCTACGATTATCACAATTACACATGATATTCATAGTGCATTTAAAATAGCTGATAAAATAGCAGTATTATATGAGGGAAGCATCATTTCCCATGGAACTGTTCAAGAAATAAAAAATACTAAAAATGAATATGTAAGAAAATTTATTCGCTACGTACGTACGAAATAAAAAATTCTCTATTTTATTACTTGCCTTCGAGGCATATAATTTTCATCATGTTTTGCAAACACTGTGTCTGCCAAAAAGGCGCCACTGCCGAGCATTTTACCTTGTACAACAACACCACTTTTTTCTGAAAACATTGGTGGAAGTATTCCCTGATATTTTACCACAACGCTCTTGTTAAAATCTGTCATTTGAAAAACCACTTCACTTTCGTTGCGTATCACACTATCCTCAACAACCATTCCACCGATACGGATTGGCTTTTGATTGTTTGGTAAAACTACCGCTTCACTCACTGTATAAAAAAATGAGATGTTTTCTTTGAGTGTTGTTAGGATGAGAAAAACTATACAATTTAAAAAGAAGAAAACTCCTGAAGCTATAAATAACCGCTTATGTTTTTTCTTCATTATTATTTTTAAGGCTTTCTAAGATTTTTTTGCTTTTGATATAGCAAGAAATAGTAAAAATCAGTTCTCCAGCAATCAATGCAAAGCCAACAAGGTAAGCGAAAATTACATATGTATTCATAATGCACTATCAACAAATAACTCGCCTGCATCAGAATAAATTAAACCTCCATCTTTTTGCTGCAATACCAATCTACCACTTTTATCTATATCAATAAAAATCCCCTCGTGCAATTTGCCAGCTAACTTTACGCTGATTTGTTCATTCACTTTGAACGCTCTCTTCAGCCACATTTCTCTTATAGCATGAAACCCGTCAAATATCCACTGTTTCCTTAGTTTATTAAAGTTTGTTATTAATTCTTCTAATAGATCTGTGTTAGACACAGACTCACCATAATTACTAATACACGTTGCTCCCGAAAGTGGTGCATGATTGATGTTAATTCCAACCCCTATAACTAACCAATTTGAATTAGATTTTTTTTCAAGCAATATTCCACTTATTTTCTTACCATCTACCAAAATGTCATTTGGCCATTTATATTGAATGTTACTATCACCTATAAATAATGATAATGTATTGCCAACAGCAACAGCAGTAACAAAAGTCAATTCTGTTAACTCACTTAGATTTTCTCTATCATTCCAGTGCGTGACTCTGGAATCCAGCGTTGGAATGATACCAGAACGATTATGTAAGAGATCTGTAATTAAACTTGCACAAAAATTGCCTTTTGGAGAAACCCAGCTTTTTCCGGTGCGCCCTCTACCATCTGTTTGCTCATTGGCAATAATAACGGTTTCATTTGATATCCCTTTATCAATTAAGTCCAATGCTTCCCTATTAGTGCTAGAGACTTCTTTGTAATGATGAATATGAAAGCCCTCGAATATCTCAAGAATCACTTTATAATCCTTTAGTTACTAAATGAATTAGCGAGTATAAATCCTCTACATATATAAAAAGAATGATATTGATTAAGGAAGCCACTGAAGTGATGATGAATAGCCCCTTAGGGTAAGTAATCTTATTACCACTAGACTTATCAAAATACATAGCTTTTATGATATTTAGGTAGTAGTAACATGATATAACACTTGCTACTACAAGGATCAAAGATAGACTGATAAAGCCTGAGTTTATTAGACCTTTAAATATAAACAGCTTAGCAAAAAACCCTGCAAGTGGTGGTATTCCCGCCATAGAAAGCAATAGTATAGAAAGATGAAATGCTAAAACCGGGTGTTTTTTCCCCACACCAGATAAATTTGCAATATTGCAATCGTCATCGTCAATTTGTATGAAATATGAGAACAATCCTATGCTTGTAACGATATACATCATCAAATACGTCAAAGAGCTGTCTGTTCCCATCCGCGTAAAAATAGAAAGCGAAGCAAATATGAAGCCAACATGACCTATTGAACTGTAAGCAAGCAGCCTTTTTAGGTTTTTTTGTCGTAAAGCCCCAAAAGCTGAAATAAGCACAGATAATGCTGAAACATATAAAAGAACAGGTTGAACATAATTTTTGACATTTACTAATTCCTCATTCATCAGTCTGATTAAAAATGCTACAAGTGCAGCTTTTGGAGCAGTAGAAAAAAACGCAGTTACTATGGTAGGTGCACCTTGATAGACATCTGGAGCCCACATATGAAAAGGAACAATAGCAATCTTGAAACACAAACCAATAAGGATAAAGACCAACCCAAAAACTATTCCATAGGTTATCTGATGGTTTTGTACAAACGAACTTAACTGAGAAAAATCGATTTGCCCTGTATATCCATAAAGTAGCGACATTCCGTATAACATGATGCAGGAAGATAACGCACTGAGCGTAAAATATTTCACTCCTGCTTCGCATGAATAAACTGAATCTTTATTAAAGCTTGCAAGAACATATAAAGGTATACTCATCAATTCAAAAGCTAAATAAAAAGAAATTAAATTATTTGCTGAAACCAGAGTAATCATGCCAAACAGCGCAAAAAGAATCAGTATTGAAAATTCATATTTATAGTCATATTTTGATAAATTCAGCAGCAAGAGTATTAAAACCCCCACGATCAGGATCAACCCTTGGGCCGATCTGATGTATAAGTTGAGTTTTAACAATGAATTGAAGAAAAAAACTTCATTATTTTCTGCTAAGAGAACTAAAACAATCAAGGTAATCGCTGTGCAGCCTAGTGCTAGCAAGTTAATAGTGCGGCGGTTGAACACGATCCCAAGCAGCAGCAATACTAATGAGGAAACAATAGAGAACGTTTCTGGCAATATCTGTATATAGCTCATAGGGCGTTATACTTGACTAATAAATTTGCCATACATGGCTTTAAATAATTTAGTGCAAGAGTTGGGTAAAATCCAAGCAAAATAACAAGCACTGCAAGCAGAATTAAAACAAAAAATTCTATGCCATCCAGACGGTTATTCAATAATTTAGAATAGCTGACTCCCCATATTGTTTGCTTGCATAAATTCAGCATATAAACTGCGCTTAAAATAGTACCAAGTGCGATAAACCCTGTAAAAAATCCTATGCTCTTAAACATTCCAATCATAGCCAAAAACTCACCTATAAACCCAGACGTTCCAGGCAACCCAATCGAAGCTATTGAAAATAAAATAAACATAAAACCAAACTTTGGCATTGTGTTTACTATGCCAAAATACTTTGCAATCTCCAAAGTTCCAGTTCGAGTATATAGCATCCCAACGCATAAAAATAAAGCAGCAGAAATAAGGCCATGACTAATCATTTGAAACACAGCACCAAGTACTCCCTCCTCATAAAATGAAAAGAGGCCAGCAGTTACGATTCCCATGTGCGCTATTGAAGAATAAGCTATTAGCTTCTTTATATCGTTCTGAGCAAATGCAACTAGTGAAGCATATATTACTGCAATTGCGCTTAACACAACAATGAAATTTGAAAAATAGAAACTTGCCTGAGGAAGCATTGGAATAGAGAACCTTAAAAATCCGTATCCTCCCATTTTAATAAGCAGGCCAGCTAAAATTACCGATCCAGAAGTCGGCGATTGTACATGTGCATCAGGGAGCCAAGTGTGGAACGGAAACATCGGTACTTTTATTGCAAAAGAGACAAAAAATGCAATCCACAACAATGATTGCACCCCAAGATCAAGATTTGGCATTAACGTGGCTAATTTTTGTATGTCAAATGTTCCAAAGACGTTATATACGTACACTAACCCAAGCAAAAACAACAACGAACCGGCAAGCGTATAGAGAAACAACTTAAATGCCGCATATACCCTTTGCTTTCCTCCCCAAATGCCGATAATGAAGAACATTGGTACTAGAACAACTTCGAAGAACACATAAAAGCTTATGGCATTCAGTGAAATAAAGAAACCGACCACAAAACTTTCAAGCAGCAAAAATAATGCCATATACGGCTTGAGAGTCGTATAACTCATTTTGCAATTGTAGAGTATACAAATAACAAATAAGAAAGTTGTGAGTAGAAGGAAAGGTAGTGATATACCATCCACCCCTATTCCTGCGTTTCTAATTGGGTAGCTAACGAGCTGGAAGTCCGCATTATTATAATCAAATCCTATACAAGCTACAATGCTAAGTAAAAATGGCAGTACAGCAAAAAATAGAGAGAGGAATCTTAGGTATATGGATTTATGATTGATCTTGATTAGAGATAAAATCAACGCTCCTATTAGTGGAAGCAAGAATATACTAAGTAACAACACTTTCTATTTAATTCCAATAATATACAAAGCACCGACTATTAAAGTAACAAACATAATAAACGCATAATCAAATATGTAACCTGTCTGTAACTTTATAGAACTTTTTGAACACTCATTAACCAAACTTACCACACCATTTGGTCCAAATGAATCAACAGCTTTAACATCAAACTTCCATAGAAACCTAGATATAAACTTCATCGGTGCAACTATGACAAAATCATATACCTCATCAAAGTACCATTTATTCTGCAAAAATTTAAGTAAAAATTTACTTTTAATCTGCTGAAATTTTTGATAGCGGTAAATCAAGTACGCAAGCGCTATTCCACTTAGACTCACTAGAGTTGGTAGTAACTTTATAAAGAAATTATGGATTTCATGCTCATTAACAACTACTAAACTTGATTTCCAAAACGCATTACTAGTTATATTCAAAACATTTGCTCCCCATATTCCAGAAAATACCGACCCAAGAGCAAGTACTAGTAGTGGTATGAGCATAATTCTAGGTGCTTCATGTATATTAATTTTACTTTGTTTTTGGCTATGAAATACAAGAAGCAATAATCTCCAAGAATAAAACGCTGTAAAGAACGCAACAACCAAGCTTATTACGAAAGCAAAACTATCAGCACTATAAGCATGCTCAATTATTAGGTCCTTTGAATAAAAACCTGCAAATGGAAATACTCCAGAAAGTGCAAGGGATCCAATCCACATGAGAGCGTAAGTGCAAGGAATTTTTTTCCAGCAATTTCCCATTTTCTGAATGTTTTGCTCATGATGCATTGCATGAATTACATTACCTGCACTGAGGAATAATAAAGCCTTAAAAAAGGCGTGTGTCATTAAATGAAAAATAGCGACATTGTAAGCAGAAAGGCCACATGCCATGAACATATAACCAAGTTGGCTGCAAGTTGAATAAGCAATTATTTTCTTTATATCGTTCTGAGTAATCGCAACGGTAGCTGCAAAAAAGGCAGTAAGCGCACCAACAATTACTATCAATTCTTGTGCTACATTTGACAGCTCAAACAACGGAGAACATTTTGCTACTAAAAATATACCTGCCGTTACCATAGTTGCTGCATGAATGAGTGCAGAAACAGGAGTTGGTCCTTCCATTGCATCTGGCAACCAAACATGTAGGCCAAGCTGAGCAGACTTTCCCATACAGCCAATAAAAAGTAATATGCATATTATATGAACCACCCTGAATTCACAACAGAACGCCCTAATGCTCTGTGTACCGAGAATATCAGCTGTGTCAAAAATTTCAGCAAACTTCAAAGAATGAAATGTGTAATAAATAAGAAAAATTCCAATTAATAGCGCAAAGTCTCCTACTCTATTTACAACAAATGCTTTGAATGCTGCATTATTTGCAGAGTATTTTTGAAACCAAAATCCTATGAGTAAATAAGAGCACAAGCCAACTCCTTCCCAGCCAAAGAAAAGCTGCACAAAATTGTCACTTACAATCAGTACAATCATGCAAAACGTAAACAGCGATAAACAAGAAAAGAACCTAGACTTTCCCTTATCATGTTTCATATAACCGATAGAATAGAGATGCACTACCAGCGAAACGGTGGTAATTACAATCAGCATCAAAGATGAAAGAGCATCCACACTAATCGCCCAATTTACTTTTAGGACGCTCAACGAAAACAAAGGAAATAAACTCAAGTGATAATTTTGGGAGAAGGTGAAAAAAACATACCAGGATAAAACAGCAGATATTCCAATTCCTGCAGTTGTTATTAACTGACTAAAAATATCTCTTCTAAAAAGCGCTGCAAATAATGAACTAAAAAGTGGCAAAAACACTATTAATTTTAGTATATCAGTCATACCTTCATTCTTTCATTAAGTTCGCTCGTTCAACATCTATATTGCCACGGCTTCTATAATATACAACCAATATTGCAAGTCCTATTCCTGACTCCGCTGCGGCAACGGTCAACACAAACATGACAAAAATTTGCCCAATTATGTCATTTGTAAAAGCAGAAAAAGCGACTAAATTGATATTAATTGCTAGCAACAATACCTCTATTGATAATAATATGTTAATTATGCTTTTACGGTTGATGAAAATACCGCACACTCCAATAGTGAATAAAATAGCGGCGACTACCAAGAAATGATTTAATCCTATTTCCATTCTACTCCTTTTCCAAATTTAACCTTAACCAACTTTACAGATGAGGATTGCGTCAATTGCTTTAATACATTCTGTCTTTTGATTCCTTTTTTCTTATCCTGCAAAGTAAGAGCAATTGCGCCCACAATTGCAACGAGTAGCAAAATGCCAGAAAGGTGAAAAGCATACATATAGTCAGTATAGAGCAAATTACCGATGGCTTTCACATTATTGGCATTATAGTTTATAACATTACTTATATTCAGCGCTGAGCTGCGGATTACAAAACTGATAATGAGAAAAAACACGACACATAATATAGAACCAACAGTCAGATGCTTTGCAAAACCCTGATGCAATCTTATGTAGTCAATATCGAGCATCATAACTATAAAAAGGAACAACACTGCAACTGCCCCGATATATACTATCAGCACCATCATAGCAATAAACTCAGCTCCAAGGAGGATAAAAAGAGCTGCGGAGTTAACAAAAGTGAAAATTAAAAATAATACTGCATGCACAGGATTCCTTGCGCTGATCACACAAACAGCGGATAAAATGCTAAGAATTGCAAAAAAATAAAAGAAAAAAGTCATTAATATTTAACTGCAACAACAGTTACTAATTTAAAGTAACTCTTGCTATAAAGTCAATAAACTTATTGCATGGCAGCGTGTATCATGAAACGAAAAAATTACTTGACAACTTTTGCCACAAATCCATTATTATAACAATAAGGGTATTTCTGACTCAAAACTTGTTTTTGATCTGCAGGCTCAATGACAAAATTCAGTAAAAAACTCAAGATATTTTTTGGCGGATTGTATCAAATTATAGCGGCTGCATGTCTTTTTCATTTTTTCTACATTCAGCCAAATCGCGCTTGAACTAAGCGTCAGTAAATTATTACAGCGCCAATTTAAAGTATTATAGAGTCAAAACTCGCCACTCGGAATTTCTTTGTCCTTTTTTTTGCTTGGTAAATTTTTTAAATATTTATTGCTAAAGTAGTATCCTGGATGAGCTACTTGGATGACAAAAAAGGAGATACTGGGATAACACCCATAACCTTGTCATTCCAGCGCGTGACGCTGGAATCTAAGAATTTTATTAGGTTAGTGAGCATAAAAGTTATGTTAAAATGCACCATTTTTATGGAAAACTGAATTCCAGTGTCGAGCGCTAGAATGACATAGAGAGTGGATACTAATTTTTCATATGGCTGTGTGGGAAGTTCACTGAAATTTTGAAAAATGTAATCTACTTCTATATTCGAATATATCAAGTAGTAGTTCAAAAGATTTATTCTCAGCAATTGCACCTTTCGCATTATTGTATGCAAGGTTGAGTAGCTCTCTATCTTTATATAAGTCAGCAAATTTAAACTCCATGCATCCTGATTGTTTTATGCCTAAGATATCTCCGCTGCCTCTCAGCATCATGTCCTTCTCAGCAATGTGAAATCCATCTTGTGACTCACACATGATCTTTAACTTTGAAGATGAGCTTTTGCTTAGATTATTGTATAATAATACGCAAAAAGATGGCTTACTTCCTCGTCCTACTCTGCCTCTCAACTGATGTAATTGCGATAACCCAAATTGCTCTGCATTTTCTATAATCATAATGGTTGCATCTGGTACATCTATACCAACTTCTATCACAGTTGTTGCAACTAGGAGGGAAAATTCATTTCTTTTGAAAGAAAACATAGCTTGATCTTTCTGATCTTGAGTTAGTTTTCCGTGTATTATCCCAACTCTATCAAAAAATGTTTTTTGCAATTCCTGAAAGCGCATCTCTGCTGCAGCAACATTTAGTTCTTCGTTTTCTTCTATATATGGGCAAATCCAATACGCTTTTTCGCCCCTGCTTATAGCACCCTTCAGTTTTTCAATAATATCTGGTACTCTCTTAATGTTCATAATGACAGTTTTTATTGGCAACCTGGATTTTGGTTTTTCCCTCAAAACCGAGCATTCAACATCACCATACATGGCTTGCTGCAAAGTCCTTGGGATAGGAGTGGCAGTAACGAAAAGTATGTCAGTATTTTCTCCCTTTCCTACCAAACGGTTTCTCTGCATCACCCCAAACCGCTGTTGTTCATCTATGACTGCAAGCCCTAAATTTTTAAATGTAACGTTAGCTTGAAACAGCGCATGAGTGCCAATCACTATATTTAAAATACCACTTGCAAGTTCGTTCATGATAGTCTTTCTTTCTTTGCGTGTAGTTTTACCAGTAAGCAGAGCAACTTTTATATCAGTGCAAGATAAAGCCTCTTCGATCCAATTATAATGCTGCTCTGCTAAGATAGTAGTTGGTGCCATTAGAGCTGCCTGCATGTTGTTTTCCACCACACTCAGCATCGCAAAAAGTGCAACCACGGTCTTGCCACTACCGACATCACCTTGCAGCAAGCTTACCATGCGGTATCTGGATTTTTGTCTCTCTGAAATTTCATCTATTGCACGAATTTGATCGTTTGTTAATTGGAACGACAATCCATTTAAAACTTGCTCTTTATATTTATTGGATATTGTAAATTCTCTTCTCCCTTTTCTTACGTGATTTTCTCTTGCAAGTTTTAGTGCTAGTTGATACGCAAACAATTCATCATAGGCAAGCCTTTTCCGACAAACTTCCGCTTCTGCCAATGACCTTGGTCTGTGCAGCTTTATAACGCTTTCTCTCCAACTCAACCATTTTTTTTGCTCGATTAACGTACCATCTATCCACTCTGGCAAATCAGGCAATTCTTTTAGATTGGAATTTATTATGTTTTTAATGCTCTTGTTAGTAATGCCGCGACATAACTGGTAAACCGGCTCTATGCGAGCTATCTCTTCAAATTGGTCGATGTTAAGCGATACGTAATCTGGGTGAGTAATTTGCCAATATCCAGCAAATTTGTCAAGTTTACCACTGATGATTACATGGGCCCCAATTGGAAATGATTTATATAAATATTTAACTGAGTAATTAAAAAAGACTATGAATATATACTGACTTTCGCCTTCAACGACTATTTTATATGGTCTACCCCTAAAAGCGGGTGGCTGATGTTCATGAACTTTTGCTGTGAAAGTTGTAAGTTCTCCAACTCGAGCATCAAGTAGCGATTTACTCCTATCCACATAACTGTGTGGCCTGTAAAACAACAGGTCCATTACTCTGTCTCCGCCACAAAGTTTAGGCAATATTGTGGAATGAAACTTAGGTATATTCTCCAGCTTGCCATTTAGAAAGGCCAGCACATCTGGTTGCTCATTCAGATTCATACATGTGTAAAATTGTTTATCCATAATAGGGCTTTCTTAAAATTCTGTCACCTCCATGGTTAAGCTATTCACTTTACTTCATGCCGTGGTACCCACAACTGTACGAATATTGTAGTTTGAGAGCAACTCTCACCGGAGGGGTGTCTACTGGTAGCTATAAAACTCAAGAAAGTATTTAAGAAATTTACCAAACGAGAAAAAAAGCAAAAGAAGCCCTGGCCATTGTCTATTTTCAGTATTGGCGTTTTTTTAAGTCCTAAACGCTGCAATTTAGCGACTTTTAAACTGCAACAGACCCTTAGCTTAAGTGCTAAGAAACTTACTAAGCAGAAAAAAAGACAAAAGAATCCCGTGGTAGATTGTTCTCACTCTCTAATCCTGAAAATTGGCGTACTATACTGTCTTAAACGACTTATAAGCGCGTTTCAGCTTGTATAGGGAAAAACCTAGAAGTCTAGGTAAAATTAATAAAGATATAAGGTGCACATAGTGCAAAAAATTAAACATAAGACGCCAATCTTAATACTCTTGTCGTTTAATCTGCACAGATGAAGATAACTGAATACCTCCAACCCCATGATAACAGAACTGGCGAAGGTTGTCAAGTAGTTTTTTTGTTTTTGTTGAGTAACGGCCGGATCAAATTGCAATATTCATGCAGTTATACGCTTGACACTAGAACCTATGGGGACTACTTTGATGGCATGGCAGACCATAAACAAAGCTGTTAATTCTGCACAAAAATGTGTATGATAATTACAATAATATATGAAAAATATGGACATAACTGTACATTCACAGGAAGACTTTGAGTTTATGCGAAAAGCTGGCCGGTTAGCAGCTGAAACTCTTGATTTCATTGCACCGCATGTAGAAGTAGGAGTAACAACTAATGAGTTAAATGATTTATGTCATGACTTTATAATCAAAGCAGGCGCAATTCCAGCACCATTGAACTATAAAGGGTATCCCAAATCGATTTGCACTTCAAAAAATGCTGTTGTGTGTCACGGCATTCCTGATGATAAGCCGCTTAAGGATGGAGATATTGTCAATATCGATGTCACGGTAATTTTAAATGGCTGGCATGGCGACACAAGTCGTATGTTTTGGGCTGGTAAGTCGTCAATAAAAGCAAAACGCTTGTGTGATGCTACTTATGGCGCACTAATGGAAGCGATAAAGCAAGTTAAACCTGGTAATAAATTAAATGAAATTGGGCTTGCTATAGAGAAATATATTGAAGATTTTGGCTATTCTATCGTACGTAACTATTGTGGACATGGTATAGGAAAAGTCTTTCATGCTCCGCCAAATGTGGTGCATTTTTATGATAAAGATGAAGATCTTGTCTTAAAGGAAGGCATGTTTTTTACAATAGAGCCAATGATCAACGCTGGAAAACATGAAACTCTGCTCAGCAAGCTAGATGGATGGACAGTAACAACACGTGACCTTTCACTTTCTGCGCAGTTTGAGCATACGCTTGGGGTAACAAAAGATGGTGTTGAAGTATTCACATTGTCGCCTAAGAATTGGCATTTCCCGCCTTATAACTAGATTTTTTAAACTCTTTTATTTGGCGTACTATTGTTTAATTTTTCGCACTATGTGCACCTCATGTCTTTATAAACTTTTCAAGGTTTTTATACCAATTTCCATTACACAGGGAGCAGATATGCCACTTTACCGCGCTATTCTATTTGCTTCAGTATGAGCCTTTTCCTCGTTATTGTCCTATGTAATGGGAATTGGTATGAGTAAGCTATTGCTCATGAATTTCCTTATCAAGCAAAAAGATGCATGGGCATTATTTAAATAATGCCCATGCGCTTTTAGAAGGGGCATATAGCACGTGTGCTAAAGTAGCACTACGTGCATATATAAGTTGTTTAAAACAATCTTTTAGTAAACAAGCCCTAATACATCACAAGGATTGTGATATGCATCATAATAGTTATGACATGAGTTAAAATGGTTATGACATGAATTAACAGCATAAGGCATGTGTGCAGGCGTACAAGGTGTATGCACTGGAAAAACTGGTGCTGGTAAATGAGAAGTCATACATTGTTGTTGTGGTAAAAAACCATGAGTGTAAATCATAATAGTCCTTTAAAAAATAATATTAAATTATTATAAGTTAAAATAATTAAAAAATTAATAATTTTAATTTCAAATCTAGCATAACAGCTAACTTAGTTCTTCTTTTTACTTATATAATATCCATATCTATTGTATCTTTACCAATTTTGCATATAGTCCATCTTTGCTTATTAGAGATTCATGAGTTCCTACCTCTTCTATTTCTCCGTGATTAATTACTATAATTTTGTCAGTTTTGAGTGCAGTTGATAGCCTGTGTGTGATTATGATCGTTGTTCTGTTTTGCATTAACTTGCTCAGTGCTTTTTGCACGAAGTTTTCACTTTTGTAATCAAGGGCAGAGGTTGCCTCATCCAGCACTAAGACTTGAGGATTTTTGAGTATGGCTCTCGCTATTATAATACGTTGCTTTTGTCCTTCGGAAAGTTTTAATCCTCTTTTCCCTACAAATGTGTCAAACTTATCGGGCAGCTTGTCAATAAATTCCATCGCATAAGCACTGATGGCTGCTCGTCTTACTTCCTCATATTCGGCATCTGGTTTGCCGTATAATATATTTTCCATTATTGAACAGGAAAATATCATATGATCTTGCGGCACTAAACCAAATAATGACCTGAGACTACTTAGCGCAATTGACTTAATATTATACCCATCGATAGTAATGCTGCCTTTGCTTGGATCATAAAAACGGAGCAGAAGCTTTAAAATGGTGCTCTTACCACTGCCAGATGGTCCAACAATTGACACTGCTTGGCCCGCTTCTATGGAAAATGATACGTTACTTAACGCTGGCTTACCAGGCCGAGATTCATAAAAAAACGTTATGCCGTTAAACGAAATTCCTTTTCGGACACTGCAAATTTTTATAGGATCATCAGCATCTGCTATAGAGCTTTTCATATTCTTAAATTCAAATAAACGCTCTACTATCCCAAGACCCCGTTGTAAGTCACTGATATTATCGCTCAGATTATTTACAGCTCCTGCTGCAAGTGCTGAATAAAATACAAATGAAGATAGCTCCCCAATAGTTATATTATTACTCAAGACTTCTTTAATACCAAAAAAGATTAAAACGACCAGCGAACCTATCACACATGAGATAACCAAAGTTACCAAAATAGCGCGCAAGAGTATTAATCTTATGTATGATTTTGATACTGAGTTTAGATGTTCCTTAAAACGGATTTTTTCATTTTCCTCTAATACAAACGACTTGATGGTTACTATGGATCTGAAATTTTCCTCACTGAGTGATGCAAGCTCACTCAGCTTACTCTGGGCAAAGCGTGCGTGATTGCGCACTTTTTTCCCAAGGAAAGTCATGATAATAAGTAGTATGGGTATTATCGCGGCCGCATATGCAGTTAGATGCAGATCTGTATATAACAACATGGCAACACTACCAATCAAAATTACAAAATTTCGCAATATGGTGAGTAGGCTGCTATTTATTATCGATTGCAACACAGAGGTATCAGTAATTAGTGCTGAGATGACATCTTGGACACCAGTGTTCTCAAAGAAACTTGGTTGCAAGTCGGTAACATTGCTATATAAGTCATATCTCATTCTTGCAATAACTTTTTCGCTGCCAATGCCAATGAAATACAATCTAATGAACGCAGTAAGAGAAACAGCTAAAACTATAAATATTGTAACTACTAGTTTAGTAGTAAAGTCATGCTCTGCGCCAGAATCAATTATGCTGCTCAAACCTCTACCGAAAAGAAGAATTGTTAAAGCTGAAAATAAGACTGCAATAAAAGCTACAATGAAGTAATGTAGGTTGGGCTTTATATAGCAAAATAATTGCCTAATATTAGATCGCATCTTATTTCGAAGTTTCTAAGGCTAAGTATATGGATTTTAGTGTCAGGAGAAAGGAAAAAGGTATGGCTTTAGGTCTACTGATTGTACGAATGTTGTGATTTAACTCACAAAAAAGACCAGTAGAACTTTTGGGATAACATTCTTCTGATAATCTTACTCTGCCATAATCTTTTTTTCTTTTAACAAGTTTTGCAGCTCGCCTTTTTCATACATCTCGCGAACGATGTCACAGCCACCAATAAACTCTTCCTTTATGTATAATTGTGGAATTGTTGGCCAATCAGAAAACTTTTTTATGGACTGACGTATTTCATCATTTTCTAGCACGTTGACGCATTTAAACTTTACATTCAAGTTTTTGAGAATTGACACAACAAGTCCAGAAAATCCGCATTGAGGAAAGTCAGAAGTGCCTTTCATATAGAGCACCACATTATTTTCTGCTATATCTTTTTTTATTTGTTCAAAATTGTTCATAAGTTCACCTTAATTTTAAGCACTAGTTTCTAATTGCAATGCATGTATAGACTGGCCTTCTAACGCCTTATATACCATTTTATGCTGCTCTATCCTTGTCTTTCCAAGAAAGCACTTGGAGGTTATTTTCAAATGGTAATGATCATTATCTCCAGCAAGATCATTAACCTCTATATCAGCACCTGGAAATGATTGTTTGATGATTTTCTCTAATTCATGAATTGCGATAACCATTAATTTACTTTAAATCACAATACTTTTATTATAAATCTAAAATTACTTTGCGCAACTGAATTATCGTGAAGACAATGAATTCAGCGTGCTGAGAGCACTCGCAAGACGAGATTTCAATTGATTTTCATATTCACCCCAATCTTGTATTGCCTTTTTGGCAACACCTGAATGCACTGCGGCTTTTGCAACGGCAGGAGAAACTATCGAAATCAATCTTGGGTCAAATGGAGTAGGTATTATGTATTCACATCCATAGCTCATTTTACGACCACCGTAAGCTGCGGATATCTCGTCAGGCACTGGCTCACGAGCAAGCTTTGCTATTGCATCTGCAGCTGCAATTTTCATTTCATTGTTTATTGTTGTCGCGTGTACATCAAGTGCTCCCCTAAATATATAGGGGAATCCCATCACATTATTGACTTGATTGTTGTAATCTGATCTACCAGTTGCGATTATTGCATCTGACCTTACGGATTTTGCAAACTCAGGCCTTACTTCTGGATCAGGGTTAGCAAGAGCAAAAATAATCGGACCTTTACCCATGCTCTTCAGCATCTCTTCGCTTAGCACATTCTTTGCAGATAGCCCGATAAATACGTCAGCGCCTTTTATTGCATCAAGTAGAGAACGTTCTTTGGTGTCAGCTGCATGCTTTTCCTTCCACTCATTCATGTCCTCTTTTCTGCCTCTATATATTACCCCTTGTTTATCACACAGCACTATGTTTTTAGCGCCCATGGACCTCAGTATTTCCAAACATGCAATGCCGGCTGCCCCAGCACCATTCATGATGATCTTAACGTCTTCTAATTTCTTTCCTGCAATATCAAGAGCATTTTCTATGCCAGCTGCAACAACAACTGCAGTTCCATGCTGATCGTCGTGGAATACTGGAATGTCCATCAATTCGCTCAGGCGTTTTTCTATTATGAAACAATCGGGAGATCTTATATCCTCTAAATTTATCCCTCCCCAACTTGGTCCAAGATATCTTACTGTGTTGATAAAATCTTCCACATTTTCTGTGCCAACTTCTATATCGACTGCATCGATGTCAGCAAAACGCTTGAATAAAACAGCTTTTCCCTCCATAACAGGTTTTGAAGCAAGAGGTCCGATGTTGCCAAGTCCAAGCACTGCAGTGCCATTTGAAATAACAGCAACACAGTTGCTCTTTGCCGTATAATCATAAACTAGATCAGAGTTTTTAGCTATTTCAAGGCATGGAGCTGCAACTCCAGGGGAATAAGCAAGTGACAAGTCATACTGGGTAGATAAGGGCTTTGTTGGCAAGATAGATATTTTACCAGGATTACTGCCTCCACTGTGATACTTAAGCGCTTCTTGTTTTGTGGTATGATCTAAATCGTCATTCATCATTATATCCTTATATTTTGAGCCCATGGCTAGTGAATTTTTAAGTATATGGAATTTTTATAAATGTTCAATTGCAAACTATTAGCTTGTGAATTGCACTCCACTCCTGTATAAGTTTACCATACCGCACTAAAGTTACACTGCATGTTTAAGAAAAACTTGCCTAATTTACTGACAATTTCTCGTGCGCTTGCAGTACCAGCAATAATATTAAGTTTTTATATAGAAAACAAATATGCAAACTTGATAACAATATCAATCTTTATATTTGCATGCATTACAGATTTTTTTGATGGTTACCTAGCACGTGCGTGGAAAGTTCAATCAAAATTTGGCCGGTTATTTGATCCAATTGCTGATAAACTAATAGTGGTTTCAACAATAATGATGCTGGTTTATAAACATAAGATCAACGATTACACGATAATACCATCAGTTATCATCGTTTGTCGGGAGATGTTAGTTTCGGGTTTGCGGGAATTTCTGATCGCTACAAACGTTAGCCTACCTGTAAGCAAAGCTGGAAAAATTAAAACATTTCTGCAGATGCTTGCTGTAGTGGCACTAATAATGGACGACTACGAAATAACCCAATACATAGGTGCAATTTGTCTGTGGGTTGCAGCCATTATAACTATGTGGTCAGGCTATAATTATGTCATAGCTGGCATCAAGCAGATTGACTAAATTCCTTGAGAAACAATTAATATACAAATGGTTAAGATTTCAATAAAATTGACTAAGTAATTGAAATCCTGTATAATATATTAGTTCCTAAATCAATAGGATTTATATGGCTAGTATTACAAATAACCTTGGTACTAAGTTTTCTAAAAGACTAAAAGATTCTGAAATGGAGGATTTTTTTCAGGATTTTTGGTCTTTAATTGAAGAAGAAACCAAAAAAAGGGAGAAGCTCGAACAAGAACTATTAACACTGAAAAAAAGAGAGCTATATAGACAATACGTGTCATTGGCAACAATGGCCCCATTTGCATTGCTGATGGCTGTTGAGCTGGAAAAAATATGTAGCGATCAGGTATTGCTTGGTGTTATAAGTGGTGTACTAAGCCACGCTATATTACCTTTCACAGCTTTATCCCTTATTTGTACGCTATATTTAATTTACAATAATAGGAAGATAGCTCAAAAGAAACAGGAATTGAAGGACCTTGAAAATGGCGAAGTGGCAGAAAAAGAGAAGAGAGATGTTCCTTACACTGTTGATGATTACCTTAACTACGCTGATGCTGCTTTAACTATATTAGTTATTGTAGCTAGTATAGTTAGCGAAGCATTGGAACTAGGAATAATAGAAGACGTAGCCTTTTCAATTTCTAGCTTATTCTATTTTGTGGCAAGCGCTAATTTCTTCTATTGTGAGTACAAAAAGAGCAAAAAACATGAGGCAGACAAAGGGCAAGAGAATTCTAACCTCGATGAAAAATCTGAGAAAAAGACTAACAATATGTCTGCTGCTAGTTTAATGTTTGCTGGTTCTTCTATAATGTTAATAAGGAGAATAATGTTAATAGCATTAGCATCATTCCTACATCCTGCTGTTGGACCCGCTTTGGGTTTAGTAGGCATCACTCTTTTGATGGCAGGAAGTGGACTGATCACACATCTTTATAAGAGAGAGTTAAAGAATGTAGAAATCAGTGGAAAAGGTGGAAAAGGTATGACAGGTGCTGGTGTGGGCAATGTAGACAGAGATGGCAATACAAAAGAAGTGCCGCCACTGTTTGCATAACCTAAACTAAGCGGAAAAAAAGGCAAAAGAAGCCCTGTGGGCAGCTTACTTCAAAATATATTGGTAGCAGGTGGTTAACTCGTGACTTCTTCTTTGAGTTGCACAATTTCAGCTTTAGGGAGACCAGTAGTTTGAGCTATGATATCAATAGAAACTCCTGCTTTGAGTAGGTTTTTAGCCACTTCAATTTTTCCTTCTTCTCTGCCTTTTTTTCTGCCTTTTTCAGTGGCATCATCAAGTTTTTGAGCGAAGACAGCTTTCTCATCGCGGATACGCTTTATTTCTTGTTCATATGCTATGAATTCTTTTTCTGACCAGTTGAATCTATTTAGCTCCTCATATGCTTTTTTGATTATTACGTCACTTCCTATTATTCTTTCCAATTCCTTTTCACTGGTTTCCTCTGCATATTTAAAGAAGTAAATCCATTTTTCGACTATACTCTCCAATTGGTCTTCCTTTGTTTTTGGAAATTTTGGCAGTTCAATAAATGTGAAATAAAAATCTTTTAAGTCATGTTCATTGGTATCCTCATCCCGGATAGTATGCTTTGATTTATACTCAGACTTATCAGGGAATAGAATACAATCTGCTATAGCAATGAAGATAATTTCTTTGAGGTCTTCATATTGATCACCTTTATCGGCCTGCCTTGAGTACGCTTTTGCAGCATAGTATTGAGCACGTTTTTCAAAACCTTTAGTTTTAGCGACCTGCATTTCGACTATCACTTGCACCCCATTTTCATCTCTGCAGAGAACATCAACAATGCTCTGCTTTTTGGAGGCAATTTCAGCATCCATTATAGTGCTGAGGAACTCAACTTCTTGTATAGCCAGTAAATCCTAAAATATCATTAAGAAAGTGAATAAGGATATTCTTATTTCCCTCGTTACCAAATATTCTTTTGAATGTTAAGTCCAGTTTTGGATTGAGAAATTTTGATAAAGCCATGAGAGATTCACTTAAAAAGTATTAAGAATTATACACAATTCTGAAGAAATATTCAATCTTTTTGTTCGGATGTATTGGCCTACGAACCCAAGCCTCATCTTGCATTGCAATTATATTAAAAAATTTACCAAGTGGAGAAAAAAGCAAAAGAAGCCCTGGTCAATATCTATTTTAATAACTTGGCGTTAATGCTCTATACGCTTGACAAGTAGCTGACCTTGGGGTTGTAAATACCCATAATCTTATGATAAGGGAAATGTCGAAACTTGTCAAGCAATTTTTTTGTGAAAAAAATGAGATTGGTTAAGATTTTAACTAATTTAAAAAAAAGACAAAAGAAACCCCGCAATGTGAGTTGTTTACTGTTCTCTCAAAAACTTGGCGTCCGGTTCTCTCTTACACCGCTTAATAAGCGAGGTCCAGCTAATGTAGACAAAAAATTATAAAGACATGCAGTGTCCATGCTGCAAAAATAAAACATAACACGCCTTGTTTTATACTGTGCTTTTGTCACTTAATACAAGATTAAAGATAAATTTTAGGCCTAAAACACCCACAACTCTATTGTAAGGGGACTGGCGAAGGTTGTCAAGTAGTTTTTTTTTGTTTTTATTGAATGACGTTATAACTTTTTTCCACTTTTGTCTATCCATTCCTTATGTAATGGGAACGGGAATTGGTATCAGATAAATATTGAGTCAGAATCTCAATGCCTTCGTCGATTTCCTTTTCAGTGATGATTAATGGGGGCAAAATTCTTACAACATTATCTGATGTTACTCCAACAGTAAGTAAACCACGATAACTTAGCTCTTCTGCAAACTTTTGGCTATCCATTTTCACTTTTATCCCAAGCATCAGCCCCTTTCCTCTTACTTCTTCTATCATTGGAAATTTACTTGCTAGATCTTCTAATTTATTTTTTAAATACTTGCCTCTAACTTCAACATTCTCTAAAAAGCCGGAGCTGAGTAACTCATCAACCACAGCATTACCTACTGAAGTTGCAAGTGGATTGCCACCAAAAGTGGAACCGTGCATGCCAACTTTCATGTACTTAGCAGCCTTTTCAGTTGCAAGACAAGCCCCTAGCGGGAACCCTGCCCCTATTCCTTTTGCAAGAGCGCATATGTCAGGCTCTACTCCTATATGTTCATATGCAAATAACTTTCCTGTTCTACCAGCACCGCATTGTACACAATCAAAAAATAGCAATATGTCGTTTTCATCGCACAACTTCCTTAGCTCTTTCATGAAGACTTCACCCATTACTTTAATACCACCTTGTCCTTGTATTGGTTCTATCAATATAACGCCTATACCGTTAGAAATTGCTTTTCTTACGCTCTCAATATTGGGCTCGACGTTATCACACCAATCAATATAGGGATTCAGTAATTCAGAAAATTTCTGTCTATCGTTTGTAGCACAAGTTAAAAATGTCCTTCCATGAAATGCACCGTGAAATGTTAAAATTCTATGGCGATCCTTATTGCCTTTTCCGTTTTGATAGGCTCTAGCAATCTTAAGCCCACACTCTACTGCTTCTGATCCAGAATTTGTGAAAAATACGGTATCGGCAAAGCTGTTGTCCTTTAGTTTTTCTGCAAAGTTGTTGGCAGCAGGTATATTGTAGGTATTTGATACATGCCATAACTTTTCCCCTTGCAGTTTAAGAGCGCTAATTAATTGCGGATTGGCATGACCTAAGCTGCTAACAGCTATTCCAGAGTGAAAATCTATGTAGCGCTTGCCATTAACATCATACAAATAAATACCTTTGCCATAAGAAAAATTTATATTAATAGGAGAATAAACTGGCAAGATAGGAGAAATTGTCATAAAAGTATGGTATGCTAAATTTTAATTAATAACATAAAAGTCGTTATTTCGCAATGAGAAGGATATGTATAAACTAAGTAAATTGACACTTTCTGCACTAAAGAAAAATAGATACGCAAAAGTTATCGCATTATTCTCATCAATTTTTGTGATTTTATTTAGTGTGATATATTGTAATTATTCACTAAGGAATAACTTTCTTTCTTCTTACCGTAACTCAAGTATAGGCTTAAAAAGTGTACTGGAAAATAGCATAATAAAAAAGTATCACTACTTACTAATAGAAAAGCACCACATTAAATATAGGAACTTTGATTATATAAACCAACTGATAAGGCTACGTGCTGAATTGTTACAATCAGTTAGCGAAGTAAAGAACTTGAGCTTAATACTATATGATCAAAATAGTAGAATAATGTTCAGTCACTTTAACACCCAAGATCATGATTATGAACAGTTACTTACAGACGATGAAATCGATAGGCTACTAGACAACCAAGAGATATTTTATACCACAGGAAATAAACTAGTTTCTATTTTCCCTATATTTCATGAAGGTGACATTAAACCATCATTTTTTTTAAAGATCATTCAAAACCATAATAACTCTTATGTCATGGTATATAGCCTATTTTTAACGTTCGTGGGCTTATTATTAGTAATTTTAATACTAATAATGCTTTATTTGCACTTTTCCAATACCCAAGTGCTAGCTAAGCAACATAAAACTAATATCGAATTACAACAGATGAAAGAAGCGTTAGAGCAAGAAAATGCAAACAAGCTAAAGTTTTTTGCAAGCGTTACACATGAGCTGCGCACGCCACTTAATGCTATTATTGGATTTGCAGAGTTGATCAAAAATGAAACTTTAGGTTCGATGGATCATTCTCAATACAAGGAGTATGCAGATGATATATATAATGCAGGGACGCATTTACTTGCTTTAATTAATGATGTGCTCGATTTTTCAAAAGCTGAAGCAAGCAGTTTAACAGTAGAAAAAGTGAAGTTTAACCTGAACAAAATAATAGATTCATGTTTGAATATGCTATCACCCAAATTAAAAGAAACCGGAATTAGTTTAAAAAAGGAGATACCTAATAAACAATTACTGGTTATTGCAGATCCCAAGAGGATGAAACAAGTGATAATAAACTTATTGTCAAATTCAATCAAATTTACTCCTAAAGACGGTCTAATAAGAATGGTGATTAAAGAGAATATAGAAAAAAACTTATTGACTATTGAGTTCCATGACAATGGAATAGGAATAATGCAGCAAGACATATATAAAGTTATGTCTGTCTTTGGTCAAGCAGACTCAGGATATAGAAACGAAGGCACGGGCATTGGGTTGCCACTCAGCAAAAAACTAGTAGAGCTAATGGGTGGAACTTTCGATATTAAAAGTGAAGCAAAACTTGGTACTACGATAACGTTAAACTTCTTCTATGAAGAGCAAACGTGTGAGGATTTGATTGATTTTTAACTGGAGTTCTGAGAAGCTCTGACTATAATATACTACCATGCAAGTATTATTAACGGAGCGGAATATGGAATTAGCAGTAGGAAATAATGCTCTTGATTTTAGCTTACCAACAGATTCTGGTGAAAATTTATCGTTGAGTGATTTTTTTGATAAAAAAAATGTAGTTCTTTATTTTTATCCTAAAGACGATACTCCAGGTTGCACTATGGAGGCAAAAGGCTTTAGAGATAAAATAAATGACTTTTCTTCCCTTGATACAGTGATAATCGGTGTATCAAGAGATAGTGTTAAGTGCCACGCTAACTTCAAAGCAAAATATTCTCTACCATTTTATCTAATTTCTGATAAAAATGCTGAAATGTTAGAAAAATATGGTGTTTGGATAGAAAAGAGCATGTTTGGTAAAAAGTATATGGGAATAGAACGCACTACTTTTTTAATAGATAAAAAGGGTAAAATAGCGAAGATCTGGAAAAATGTAAAAGTTAGTGGACATGTTGATGAGGTTCTAGAGGAAGTAAGAAGAATATAAATTAGAAAAACACCTAGGCTAATGGCTACCCATTGCTACATAAAAAAGTTGCAATTACATAATTTTCGTAACCATTCAAATTTTGAACTGGACTTAAGTGACAATTCGGTTGTGATAACTGGCAAGAATGGTGTTGGTAAAACTAACATACTTGAAGCGATTTCGTTGCTTGCTAAAAGCAATGGAATGAAAAAAGCAAAAGCTAGTGAGATGCAAAACAAGTTCAGTAATGAAAATTGGACAGTGCACTATGGTTTCTTTAATGGAGTAGATTTCAATTCAATCGGTATTGCAAAGAACTTTGATAAGAAACTAATACAAATTGATGGGAAAATGCAATCAGGTTATTCATCGCTGTATAGAATATCCAATGTGATATGGCTGATTCCGCAAATGGACTACATTCTTCTTAGCTCTCCAAGTGATAGGTTGAAATTTTTAGACCGCATCGTCTCACTATTTGAGGAAAATTACACTTATTGCTACATGAAATATAGGAAAGCCAAACACGAGCGGAGTAAACTGCTAAGGGAAAACATTTTGGACGAGAACTGGCTTTCTAGCCTTGAAAACATTATGGCTGTTAATGCAGTCAATATATTACGTATGCGACTATCTGTTTTAAAAACATTGCAAGATACAATTAATAACCAGTCCACTGAGTTTTTTCCAAAAGCGAGTCTAAAACTCAGTAACCAGTTAACTTCAAGCGATACTGCAGAATATTTTCAGAATCGTCTAAAGGAAAATAGAGAAAAAGACTCGTTAACTGGTAGAGTAGCCTTTTGTGTAAACAATGACAAATTTCAAGTTTTTTGCCAAGGAAGAGATATACCAATAAATTTGTGCTCTACTGGAGAACAAAAGTTATTGCTGCTTTCTATTATCTTATCCAGTGTAAAAGCAAGGTGTATTCACCACAATAAGGCACCGCTTCTCCTTCTTGACGATATAATGTCTCATCTGGATGAGCATTACAGGAGGATGTTGATAGAGGAAGTATTAAGTATTCAATGCCAAACTTGGATAACTGACGTAGATCGAAACAATTTTGATAGCTACATTGATTCTTTCAGGTTCATTGAATTACAGACGGGTGAGATGTATTCAAGCTAGCTCCAGCTACTCACTATATCTCTTGCATAGCTTCTTGGAAATAAGTTTATAATAATCTTATATTTTAAGTAAGACCTTTTTATTCGTATTGTCTTTTTTGTAAAAACATTCCTAACTTTCTCTTCACTTTTCCTAGGTCAGTTAGCTTTTTCTTAAGTGTTGCGCGCTAGAACGCAAGTGTCTTTGAGTCTTGATTATGGGGAATAGTAGACACATTTTCAAATTCGCCTGCAGTGAAAAATTGCCATTCAGTGGTAATAGTAAAAATCCTGAAATAAAAAAGGTAAAGCTCGTAAGCGAAGACAATACTAAAGAAATAGAATTTCATGGTTCTTACTTTGGATCCTATTATATTTTTAAACCAGACGGGGAAAGCAATGAAAAGTTTCAGCTTTTTGTACATCGAACAAGAGATGACGATATAGGTGAAGAAGTTTATCTATCTGATCCTATCGATCTCGAATCAATTAGAGTACAAGTAAGACTCGACAACCAATGTAAATATCAAGTTGCTTTATCTCTCGGTAATAACGAATGGATTACTTTACCTAGGTCATCGCTGTCGTACATCAACTATGATGATCTGAAGAAATATTACAATAAAGATCTTAGTCTATCACAGTCAAGTGGACGTAATTATGTGATGCATGGTCGAGATAAAGTTTGTGAATTAGCATCTAGAAGTATCCCTGTTTGCTTAGAGTTTGATGATCGCTCTGAGAAGATTGCTGTAGTTGTGCCTTTTAACGGTATTAGAACAGATTCGGAGAATTTTAGGGATTATAGGTTAGCTGTCGAAGGAAATGATAACAATGAACTTTCAATCTATTTATCTGATCAAGCAGGAGTTCGTGCGGACAATCTTGAATATTTTAATAAATTTTTAGAATCGGCACTGCTTGAAAATTCAAATATAAGAGAAGTCCTGCCTGAGTTGAAGATTGATGACAACGTAAATTTGGATACAAGGCAATTAAGTTGTTGGATTAATAAAACAAGTACTATTCAAAAAATTGCAACAGATGAGAGTTTTAAAAATAGTGTAAGAGATTTACTAAAAAGTGACCCAGAATTTATAAGTAATGTAAAGGGAAACAAAGGTGATAAGGGCGAACAAGGTCCTCCGGGTAGAAAAGGTGAAGATGCTAACCCCGAAGAAGTTGTTCGAAATTGGGCTAATGATAGCAGCAAGAGGTATATGATATCACAAGAAATTGTAAACAACGAAAACTTTCAAAGGGCTGTAAAATATTTGCTAAAACAAGATAGCAAATTTAAGAGTGGTGTGGGAGATGTACTAAAATCTGATGAAGGCTTTAGGGGTAGCGTAAAAGGAGATCCTGGTAAAGATGGAGAAAGTCCATCAGTTGATGCTGTAGCTCAAGAATTAATCACTAACAAAGCAAATGAGTTAGGACAAGCAGTTCTAGAAGCAAGGGATGATAAAGGTAAAGAAATCTTAGTAAACAACCTTGATTTACAGGAAGGAGTAGCAGGAAAGTTAAGAGAAAATCCCGGAAAGACAAAAGGACCAAAAGGTGAGCCAGGTCCACAGGGTCTACAAGGAGATCCAGGTCCAGCAGGTCCGCATGGTCAAGCAGGTGAGGATGGAAAAAGTCCATCAGCTAACGTTGTAGCTGCTCAACTAATGAATGATGATAATAGAAACACGCTAGTAACTGAAGTTGCAAGTAACGAAGATCTACAGAAATCTGTAGCAGGCAATCAAGATTTAAGAAATGCAGTAACAATTAATTTGAAGAAAGACGAAACCTTTCAAACTACCGTAAAAGGTGAGCCAGGTCCTCAGGGAAAGGAAGGTCCCCAGGGTCCAGAGGGTAAGCCTGGTAAAGATGGTGAGCCAGGTCCTCAGGGACCTAAAGGTGAAGATGGCAGACCTGGTAAAGATGGTGAGCCAGGTCCTCAGGGAAAAGAAGGTCCACAAGGATTGCAGGGAGACCCTGGTCAAGATGGAAAAAGTCCATCTGCTGGCGCTGTAGCTACTCAACTACTTACTGATAGTAATAATAAAAATACGCTAGTAACTGAAGTTGCAAGTAACGAAGATTTACAAGAAGCTATAGCAGGTAGTCAGGTTCTAAGAGCAACAATAGCCAGCTTAACAAAGGCAAACAACACACAGCAGAAATTTATTTTGCAAAAAGGAGAAAAATTACTGGACGATACCTATGAGGCAAATATTGTTTCAGATGGTAAGACCATAGCTGCTCTACCAAAAATAGGTTACTACATGCTCAATGATCAGTTGGTCATGCATAATCATGTTACGAAAGAGGAGGTGGCTATTCCCAGGGATTTCCATTATTTAAAAGTTATTAAATTTGGCAGTGGTTTTAGCAGTGGTGATTATAAATTGACCTTTTGTAATGTACTCGGTAATGAGTTTTTTGAGTATAAAAAATATGATCCTCAGTATTCAAATGTTCCGGATGAATATAAGTTCATAAGTTTAAATTGTGCGAAAAAAGAATATAACCCCAATCTCAGCGAGTTATTTAGCCACCGGCCATCGTTTTTCATTACAGAAGGACCTGCTGAACCAAATTCAGATAAATATTCAGCTGCTGTGTTCGAATTAACGCGTAATGGAAAAGGCAAAAAAATGGCCACATTAATCGATGAATTTGGCTATTTTGATCAAAATGGCGTATTTATGCATTGCAATTACCATAAAGAAACGAAATGCCACTCTTATACTTCCGCTGAAATTGATAAAGAATATCAGGTAACAGATACAGACAGTGAGTTTTACCTAACAGAGTACGACAACGTAATTATTCGCACTATTCCAGAGTTAATTTAACCATTCCCATATAGATCACATCATACCGCCTCGGTCTCAGCCGCTAACGCGTAGCGGAATGACGGTTGTCGGTGTTACTTTAGTTATAAATATTTAAGAAATTTACCAAACAAAAAAAAAGCAAAAGAAGCCCCGTGGTGGCTAGTTATTTACTTTTGTGTCGAAATGTTGGCGTTTTTTTATCTTAAACGCTTAATAAGTGCGACTTAGCTGCTTTTTAATGCAACTTAACCTTAGCCATAAACGTTTAAGAAACTCACTAAGCAGAAAAAAAGCAAAAGAAACCCCGAGTAGCTAGTTATTCACTACCTATCTTATGATATTGGCGTTTTTGATGTCTTAAACGACTTATAAGCGCGTTTGAGCTTGTATAGGTAAAAAACCAGAAGTTTTAAAAAGACATGCAGTGCACATAGTGCGAAAAATTAAACATGAGACGCCAAATATGCTAAGTTTTTTTCTCATTTAATCTGCACAGACTGAAGATAAATAATAGCTTCAGTATCATTATAAGGGGGTTGGCGCAGGTTGTCAAGTAGTTTTTTTTGTTTCTACTAGGTAATATAAGCTGCTAAAAACTATGCAAAAAGTCTGGTGACAGCCCAAGTCAAGGAGTTCAAAGCCTTTACTTCATAACCCCTTTAATATATTCTATTAATAATTTTACAAAATATATTATGATTGCAAATATAAATACCGTTGCACTTCAGGGAATTAATATAGTGAATGTTAATGTCCAAATTCACATGGCAAATGGTGTTCCGGCCTTTAATATCGTTGGATTGCCGGATAAAACTGTTGCAGAATCCAGAGAACGTATTAGAGCAGCACTAAATTCAATTAATCTACTGCTCCCTCCTAAAAGAATCACAATTAATCTTTCTCCTGCAGATTTGCTGAAAGAAGGCAGCCACTATGATTTGGCTATTGCTATTGGACTGCTTGTTGTGATGAACGTTATACCAGTTGAAAAAGTTCAGCCTTACATCATTATGGGTGAACTTGCCCTTGACAGCAGGGTTATTTCAGTTTCAGGGGTTTTGCCAGCGGTAATCAATGCAAAACAGAAAAACAAAGGCATAATCTGCCCAAGGGGCAATGGAGTAGAGGCTTCATGGGTAAAGAATGTCTCGGTTTTGGCTATAGAGAAATTGATCGATATTATTAGACATTTCAAAGGTGAGAAGTCAATTGAGTCGGTGATTTTTAATAAACCGAAAGAAAAAAGATTAGTACCAGATATGAAGGATATCAAAGGCCAAGTTGTAGCAAAAAGAGCGGCTGAAATTGCAGCAGCAGGCGGACATAACATGCTTCTTGTTGGACCTCCCGGTACTGGAAAGTCGATGCTTGCCAAACGATTTATAGGGCTGCTGCCCGATTTAACTGAGCGTGAAATGATTGATGTAAATATTATTTCCAGTATAACACAGGCTGGCAATGAGATATTCAAGGTAACTCGCCCCTTTCGTGAACCTCATCATTCATGCTCCATGCCAGCGATGATAGGAGGAGGGAAAAATGCGAAACCTGGGGAAATCACTATGGCTCATAATGGAGTACTGTTCCTTGATGAATTGCCAGAGTTTCCAAGACTCGTGCTTGATTCCCTACGCCAACCACTTGAAGACAGAAAAGTTACTATTGCAAGGGCTAACGCCCACATTACTTACCCAGCACATTTTCAACTAATCGCTGCGATGAATCCCTGCAGGTGTGGCTACTTAGGAAATGCAAGTAGATCGTGCAACAAAGCTCCACGATGTGGCACAGATTATAGGAATAAAATATCAGGACCATTGCTTGATAGAATAGATATATGCATCGAAATGCCAAATGTCAGCATACTTTCTCCTGAAATTTATTCAGAGGGAGAGAGTACTGACAGAATCAGAGAAAGAGTAATAGCAGCAAGGAGAATTCAGGCTGAGCGCTATAGCAAACTAAGTATCAGTTGTAACTCAGAAGTAAGTGGTGAAGCATTGAATAAGTTCACTAAGCCAGACCAAGCAGGGTTAGAGCTACTAAAGCACGTGCTAAAAGAAAACTATATTTCCAATCGAGGTTACACACGCGTATTAAGAGTTGCAAGAACCATTGCAGACCTTGCAAAAAGTGAAGAAGTAAAAAGAGCGCACATTGCTGAAGCTCTCAATTACAGAATAAGAGCGTATTAATAAATTAATTTGCTTGACAGAAGGTTTTTCTTATTATATATTACCCTTAATAAATAAAGATTTAACACATTGTGTTTTAGGAGTAGAGTTATGGCATTAACGAATTATAAATATAAAGAAGGGGATAGTGTTTTTCATGCTATTTCAAAAGGGTATAAAAATCCGGCTGACAATCACTGGAAAATTACAGGTGCTGCTGGTGGGTTTGGTGAGTACGCTAAAAATAACAAATGGAAAACAGCTGCAGTTGTTGGCGTAGTTGTAGCAGTTCCGCTTATGGCTGCTTATTTTTTAAGTCCAGCTTATGCAGGTTTTGTTAATACAACAGCAGCATCAACTTACGCTGGTATGATAGCTGGAGGTAAGGGATTATATGCACTTGCAGTGGCTAATCCGGTATTTACTGGTCTGCTAACTGCTGCAATAGTGTTTACTGTATGTGCTTTTATATACACGAACTGTAATAAAGCAAGCCAAATTACGGAAGTAGAAAAAGTTATACGAGATGCTTCTAAAAAAACTGATAATGGTCAGCTTGAAGTAAAGAACGGCAAGTTAGAAGCGAATGATGGTATTGATGCGTCAACGTTATTGAATAACATTGCAGCACCACTTAAACTGGTGCCAGAAGCAAAACAACCATGTTGATAGGGTAGTTTCAACAAAAAAAGGGATAGGTCTCTATCCCTTTTTATAAACGTTTTTTATTTCTTGAGCTGGTCCAATAACGCTATCTGAAAGTCTAGTAATCGTTGTATCTACGGTACTTATAAAGTTAAGAATAAGTAAATCTTATTTACTGTTTATGTCTATAGAAGTGAAAAGTGTTTGCATATTGTTAAAAAAGCAGTAACTTATTATCAAGTGAATTCACTAAATTTGGGAAATTTAAATGTCAATTGACCTTAGCCTGCCAGAATTACCTATATTGCACCCAAGGATTACCGTTGTGGGAGTGGGTGGTGCTGGCGGAAACGCTGTGAATAACATGATCCAATCCAATTTGCAAGGGGTGAATTTTGTTGTAGCAAATACTGATGCTCAAGCGCTAGAGAAGTCATTGTGTGATAAAAAAATTCAGCTAGGTATTAACTTAACTAAGGGACTTGGGGCTGGTGCTTTGCCAGATGTCGGCAAAGGTGCGGCGGAAGAATCAATTGATGAGATTATGGAGCATATAAAAGATAGTCATATGCTTTTCATCACGGCAGGAATGGGTGGTGGCACTGGAACAGGTGCAGCACCAGTAATTGCGAAAGCAGCAAGAGAAGCAAGAGCTGCAGTTAAGGATAAAGCATTAAAAGAAAAAAAGATATTGACTGTTGGAGTTGTAACTAAACCATTTGGCTTTGAAGGTGTGCGTCGTATGCGCATTGCAGAACTTGGACTTGAAGAATTACAAAAATACGTAGACACTCTCATTGTCATTCCAAACCAAAACTTATTTAGAATTGCCAATGAAAAAACTACATTCTCTGATGCATTTAAACTTGCTGATAATGTCCTGCATATTGGTATCAGAGGAGTGACTGATTTAATGGTTATGCCGGGGCTCATTAATCTTGATTTTGCTGATATAGAAACAGTGATGAGCGAAATGGGCAAGGCAATGATTGGTACTGGAGAAGCAGAGGGAGAAGACAGAGCAATTAGTGCTGCAGAAGCTGCAATATCTAATCCATTGCTTGATAATGTGTCAATGAAAGGTGCACAAGGAATATTGATTAATATTACAGGTGGCGGAGATATGACTTTATTTGAAGTTGATGCTGCAGCAAATAGAGTACGTGAAGAAGTGGATGAAAACGCAAATATAATATTTGGTGCTACCTTTGATCAAGCAATGGAAGGAAAAGTTAGGGTTTCTGTTCTTGCAACTGGTATTGATAGTGGCACTGTTTGTGATGACAAGTCAGAAACTCCGTCTGTGAATCAAAGCGAGACCTCAGAAAAAGAGAAGTTCAAGTGGTCTTATAGCCAAACTCCAGTACCAGAAGCAAAACCAGATGAACAAGTAAATGAAGGAGTTAAGTGGAGCAACAATATCTATGATATACCAGCTTATTTAAGAAGAAAGAAATAATGCAATTTTGGCTGCTTAAGTCAGAGCCAAGTGAGTATTCATGGCAAGAAATGGAGAAGGAGAAGGTAGCTAAGTGGGATGGTGTATGCAACTATCAAGCTCAAAGCTATATGAAGGTTATGAAATTAGGTGATTCTGCGTTTTTTTATCATACAGGTAAAGAAAAAGCGGTATTTGGAATAGTTGAGGTCTTTAAAGAATACTACCTCGTTAACGGCTCCAAGTTTGGACTGGTAGACGTGAAATTTTCTAAGCCTCTAAGTAATCAAGTAACGCTAAGTGATATAAAACAAAATCCACTTTTAAAAAACATGGCCATGTTAAAACAACCGCGCTTATCGGTTTCTCCAATCTCGGAAGCTGAATGGAATGAAATAATAAGAATGAGTGAATGTTAGAAGTAAATATTCTTGATGAGAGATGGCGCAGCATTACAGGGGATCCAGAGAGCTTTGTATTGGATATTATAAATACTTCTCTGAAAGAATTAAAAATAGACCACTATAAACCAAGTATATCGATAGCTCTTGCTGATGATGATTTACTACATAGACTTAACTTAAAATTTAGAAAAATGGATAAGCCAACTAACGTGTTATCATTTCAGTGTGAGCAATTATCTAACAAGTGCGATTTAGGAGACATAGCAATTTCAATAGATACAATACAAAAAGAGTCAAATGAACACCATATATCTATCTTAGCTCACGTTGCACATATGTTAGTGCATGGATTGCTACATTTACTTGATTACGATCACCAAAAAGAAGATGAGGAAACTATAATGAAAGACCTAGAAAGAAAAATTTTAACTTCGCTTGGCTATAATATGAGCGCGATTTAAAAGGAATTTAATAAAAAATATAGTAGAGAATGCTAAAATATGTTATCTACAAAGCAAAAGGGTTTTTAGCTATAGACGATAAAAGGTAAGCAATATGGTCCAGTTTTCTCTGCCGAAGAATTCTAAAATTAATGAAAAAGGTAAGGTCTACCCTGTTCCTGCTAGAGTAAAAAATATCAGAAGATTTCAAATTTACCGTTGGTCTGCTGACGACGAGAAAAATCCTAGAGTAGACACGTTCTTCATTGATATGGATAATTGTGGCCCTATGGTGCTTGACGCATTAATAAAAATAAAGGATGAAATAGATTCAACCTTAACTTTCAGACGTTCTTGTAGAGAAGGAATATGTGGATCTTGTGCTATGAATATTGATGGAACCAACACTCTTGCATGTACTAAATCCATAGACGATATAAAGGGTGACGTAAAAATATATCCATTACCTCATATGTATGTAATAAAAGACCTAGTTTCGGACCTGAGTCAATTTTATGAGCAATACAAGTCAATTAATCCTTGGTTACAAGCAGATAAACCTGACTTACCAAATCAAGAGTATTTACAATCTCCTGAAGATAGAAAAAAACTGGATGGACTTTCTGATTGCATATTGTGTGCTTGTTGTTCAACTGGCTGCCCAAGCTATTGGTGGAACAGTGATAAATTTTTAGGACCAGCAATACTGCTACAGGCTTACAGATGGGTCGCTGATAGCCGTGATAATAAGACAAATGAGAGACTTGATGCCTTGAATGATCCGTTTAAGTTGTATCGTTGTCATACAATAATGAATTGCACGAAAACCTGCCCTAAAGGGCTTAATCCAGCAAGAGCAATAGCGAAAATGAAGCAGCTTATGGTAGGAAGGGAAGGAGTTTGAGGCTATCTTTTGCATTCCTCATAGGAAAAGAGTAAACCTTCTGAAGCATAGGGTATTATCAATATCCTGAACATTTTTCCATTTGTAAGATGGATTGTGTCATTATGCGGTCCAAACAATCTTTTGAATAATTCATGCCTTTGGTTGCTAATAGTTTGAAAATCTTTTTGTTCTAAAAGCTTCTGAGATTCGAATAGGTAAAGCATGACTTCATGATAAGTTGGATGGGATGCCAAAAACTTTGTATCAAGTTGAAAGGTTTTTACAAAAGCATTATTATGAAACTTCAGTTTTTGATTCTTACTGTACATTGCAATAGCAATTGGTAACTCCTCGAGTAAATTTTTCTGTGCAGCTAAATAACTATCTAGTCTAGCACGTAACTCCTCTGCATCGCTAATATCTTTTCCATATATTACCGCATCACCAAAATTTTGTATTGGAATTCTAATAAAATCAAAAACCTTGCGTTCGTTTTTGCAAGTTATCACATGTTTTCCTGGTTTGGTGCTGTGGACACTATCAGTAACAGCCAATCTCTGGGAACTATTGATATATTTATCATAAAATAGGTTGCAAAACTTTACTTTTCTATTTTCATTATATTTTAGTATTGGAAACGGCAGAGAGTTAAGAATGCTCCTGTAGTTCTCTACTTTTTGTTTAAGCTTACTATTTTCTGACTCCAGTTCGTTAGCTTTTATCTTGTAGTCTGAGACGTTTCTTATCCACAACAGCACACCAATTACGCTATTAGAGTTGTCTATTATGCTTCTGCCATAACATATACAGTAAACTTCACCGTCTTTTGACTTCAAGTCCAGAGTAAAAGATTTATTTACTTTTTTTGCCTCAGTAAAATTTTTAATTAAGCTTTCCGATTGCTCAAAAAAATTGACGAACTCATTAAATGAGTAAAAAACAGTATTAAGTAAAATTAGTAAGTTAGGAGAAAACTTTTCTATACGTTTTTTTGCATCCCAAATATAAAACCCATCATCCACAGTATCAATTAAGTTACTTATTATAATATTTTGATGTTGTAGGCTCTTAATTTTATTATCCACTTTCAATTTGGAATAAGAAAGAAAGAATAATATTAAAATTAATAGTAAAACTACTTCATACAAAAAAAACATAGTACTTTTAAAACAGACGTAAAAATTTATAACCGCTCAACAAGGGTATGTATAAGTTACGCTGAAGAAGTGTACAAGTAAAGATTGCCTAATATCTGAAAGCCCAATCTTTTATAGAGGTTGACGGAAGGTTTCATACAATGCGCTACTATATATTTGCACTTAAGCTGCTGAATTATCTTGACTCTTTCTAAAACCATTTGGGTACCTATTCCACGGTTTCTATGAGTCGGTAAAACTCCATCGCTATAGAAACCAGCTATGTTGTCCTGAATGCAAAAGCCGCATGTTCCAACAACTTCGTTGTTTAGTGTTGCAAGAAAAAATCTTAATCCCGAGTCTTTATCATTATAACTCGATAATCCGCGAAAAAACGTGCTGACAATTCCAACGTTGTGATAAAAGATCTTAGAAGTACATAAATCTAACTGTTCTAAGAGGTTGCTATTATTTACAGCGTTCAACCTCAAATCTGGAACAATATCGGCAGGTAAGAGGTAGTTTTTCATGCTAAGTAAAGCTTTTTTTGGTGTGCTAACGTGTTTTATCTCACACTTTTCTAAAATGCCCTTTGTCTTTGCATGCGAATCCATTACCCATGTTGCTTCTATATTTCTTGCTCTAAGATAATCTAGAGTTCTTTGTACAGAAAGCTCGTTACATTGGTCTTCACAAAATACAAAATTGAATAATGATTCTCTAGTGCCATTTATTGTAAATGTGATGTTATCAAATTCATCATGCACTTCCCACTGAGATAAGTTTGCTGTGTACAGTATATAATCCTTCAGATTTTTAGTAACCAAGCTTGAATAATAAATTTTTTTATCCTGCATACACAGACAATAAACAATAAAAGGCCCCTATGAGAACACAGGCTAAAATTGCAGCTATAATATCATCTAGCATAACGCCTAGAGGACCTTTGATATTTTTATCGATCAAATTTATAGGCCACGTTTTTATTATATCAAAAAACCTAAAGGAAAAAAAGCACAACAGTAATAAAGGATAATTCACTTCTTGGTTTAGCAATGTTGAAATTAGAAATATTGTCAGCAATTGACCAACTACTTCGTCAATCACTACCTCTTTTGGATCATGTGAAGTCTGATAATGTTTTATGTAATTACTTGTGGACCACAATCCGATTAAGAATAAGAAAAGGATAATTGCTGCACCTAAAATTTTGCTACCTAGTATTAGAGGAACAATTGGATAAGCAGCTAAACTGCCTACAGTACCTGGCATTTTCTTTACTGTGCCAGATAGCCACCATGTTGATATCAATTTATATAAAAATTCCACAGTACACCAAACTACAAAATTAATTTACAAGAGCAGAAATAGTATCCTCTATAGATACGCTTTCATACAACAATCTATAGACCGCTTCACATATAGGCATTTTTATCTTTAGCTTCTCTGCTAAATTAAATGCAGATTGAGCGGTACTAAAACCTTCAGTCACTGACTTACCTTCTGACAGAATCTGCTGAACGTTAAAGCTATCGTTACTACTACCTATTTTAAACCCAAAGGACAGATTTCTTGAATTCAAGGACGTGCATGTCATAACCAGATCACCCAAACATGCCGGTTCAAGTAGCGTGTCTATATTAGCGTTGCCTGTTTTTGCTAGATATAAAGTCTTTACTTCATTCATACTGTTTGTTATCAGTGCTGCGTGAGCATTGCATCCGAGTTTTTTACTTAAAATAATTCCACATGCTATAGCAAAAACGTTCTTTAGTGCTGCACAAATCTGTACTCCTATGATGTCCCTGCTAAAGTATAGTTTAACATTTTCCTGCTGTAGTTCTGATATCAGCTTTGGACCTAATGTGCTGTTTTGACATGCAAGAACCATTGAATAGGGTAGTTTTTTTGCAACTTCTATAGCGAAACTGGGACCTGAAAAAATGGCAACTTGATTGTTAGGTAAAACTTCATTTACTATTTCACTAGGTAGTTTTAATGTAGATCTTTCTATTCCCTTACAGGCTAAGATTATTGCTACATCTTTTTTTAAGCCACAATCATGTAATTGCTGACATACCTGTCTTAGAGATTGGGTAGGAACAGCGATGATTATTTCTGAAGCATTAACTACTTCCTCAATAGCTAATTTTACTGATACGCTATCAGAAATTCTACAACCAAGTAATTTGTCACTTTCTCTTGTTCTATTGATTGATTCGAAAGTAGTTTTATTACGGGCCCACAAAATCACATCTTGCTTATCACTTAGTGAAATTGCAATTGCTGTACCCCATGCACCAGCGCCTAAAATTGATATCGTCACACAATGCCCCTGAAAAGTATTACTTATACTTTAGAATAGTAGGATAAGTAAATTAAAAATATAACACAGATATATAAAATAGTTAAATATTTATTAACCTAAGTATTCTTCTAGTAATAATAGTTTTAACTCAATATTTACTAAAAATAATGTTATTCTTATGATATATAGTATATCTATTATGTTTTAGATCTATTTATATAATTTTGGAATGGTATATCTATTACTAGTAGTTTTGACCATTTGTTAATAAAAGTTTGATTTGTTACTTTCCTTAGTTATATATATTACTAAAATTATAAATTACTTACGGGGTGTAAAATATGCGTATATTACTAATTGAAGATGATCAAGTAAGTGCAAAGACTGTGGTTAACGCTTTAACTTCTGATGGGCACTTTTGTGATGTTGTGACTTCTGCGCAAGACTACAACAATAATATGGTTTCCTCAAATGGAGATCACTATGACCTAGTTATTCTAGATATACACTTGCCCGGTGATATTGATGGATATGATATATTGTTAAGACTAAGAAGTGCAAAAATTAAAGTTCCTGTCCTGATACTTTCGTGCATATCAGCCGTTAATCAGAAAGCTAAGGGACTTGGATACGGTGCTGATGATTACTTAACTAAACCATTCCATAAAAGTGAGCTACTTGCTCGAATAAAGGCAATAGTACGTCGTACTAAAGGTCATCCTGAATCAGTGATAAAAATTGGTAATATAAATATCAATTTTGATCATAGAATTGTTGAGGTAAAAGGTAAAACGGTTCATCTGACTAATAAAGAATATTCTATGATAGAGTTGCTAGCATTACGTAAAGGAACAGTACTAACAAAGGAAATGTTTTTAAATCATCTCTACAATGGTTTAGACGAACCTTCAGATAACAAAATAGTTGATGTCTTTATGTGCAAGTTGCGTAAGAAACTTGAAAGTGCAAACGATGGAAAAAGCCATATAGAGACCGTTTGGGGCAGAGGGTATGTTCTGAAGGAGTATGTTGATGAAGAGGAATATTCTAATGCCAATGTAGGTGAGAATAGTGGTGGCTATCAAGCAGAACAAGTAAAAGACAATGCATAAAGTGCTTATACATTTGAATACGGCATAATTGATATTTATGTGAGTGTCTAGGTGAAATATAAGCCGGGTTCTGTTTATGTAGCTATTTATCTGGAGTAAATGTTACCATTTACTGCTTGCGATTTACCCGAGTAGATATGAGGAAAAACATAAGATCTACTCTTATTTAATCTTGCTCCTAGTGTTGGTTACTCGACTACCAATGTTGCCATTGTTATGGTGTGCTCTTACCACACCTTTTCACCCTTACCTAAAATACTTTAGGCGGTAATTTTCTGTAGCCCTATAACTGGAGTTACCCCCGGCGGGCGTTACCCGTCACTATTTTTCCTTGGAGACCGGACTTTCCTCTGTTGTGCTTATCACACAACAGCAGCTACTTATTTCACCTAGGGTTATACTCTAACATGAAAATCATAAAAGTAAAACAATTTCCCTGCTAATCAATGGCCTGCATATCAAACATAAGGCAACAGCTAAAGGTAATGTCTTGGTACATCATTATACCAAATCCTAATGGTAAATTAAAAAGTTTCCTTGCGATTAGAGATTTAGCGAATTTATTATGCATCTTGTTTGACTCCCAGGTACCGAAAATCGGTATAACTTTTATGTTTAAGAAATTTACCAAGCGAAGAAAAAAGCGAAAGAAGCCCCGGTCGGTGGCTAATTATTTATATGTACCTCAAATATCGGCGTTTTTATTCTCAGCGCTACGATTCAGCTATTTTTAAATGCAAATAACCTAAACTGTAAACGTTAAGAAATTTACTAAGCAGGAAAAAAAGGCAAAAAAACTCTGAGGCAGCTAGCATTCAAATTCTCCCTTGTCTATTTGACGTTCTATACTGTCTTAAACGACTTATAAGCGCGTTTCAGCTTGTATAGGTAAAAACCAGAAGTTTTAAAAAGACGTAAGGTGCACATAGTGCAAAAATTTAAACATGAGACGCCAAATACCCTAAGTTTTTTGTCATTAACCTGCACAGATTGCGAAGATAAACAAATAGCTTCAGTCTCATTATAAGGGTGACGGAGGAATTTGTCAAGTAGTTTTTTTTGTTTCTATTGGATGACGTTATAGCTTTTTTCCACTGTTATCTATACGCTTTCTGTGTAGTGGGAATTGGTATTACTACTCAAAGATGATCTTCTGGATCCTGAATTTATACTACCTTCGGGTGATGGACTGCTCGATCCGCTACCACTTTCCACTGATACGCTGTCTAACACTATTTCAGGACTGTTACTGATAAAAAGTTCTCCACTACTGCTATTCTGTGACTCTAAATCAGATAGCTCCAACACAGGAGCAGCATTATAACGACGATGTTTCTGAACATATTTATACACTATGAATCCTATAATTCCAATAACGATGCCCATTGCTCCAAGTACAGATCCTGCTATTACTCCTGCCTCAGGACCCGTTATAACATGTTGAACTGGATGCGGAGAAGAAGTTTGTTGAGTAGGCAAAGTTGTGATAGACGCAGAAGTTGTCAACTCTCTTGTTCTGGTGCTTAGTATAGTAAATGCTGTGTGTGTAGTTTCTTCTGAGCTTGTAATTGGCTCATGAGTTGGTGTTGTGACTCGTTCAACTGTTGTCGCTTGTGAAGTGACAGGCATTGTTGGCTTCGCTGTTGCAGAAGATTTTGCAGTGCTTGTTCCAGCTTCTGTAGTGAATGTGGTCGCTTTTGAAGTAACGGCTGTTTCGGATGTTGTTGATTTCACCGTTGTGGGCTCTACAGTGCTTGTTTTAGTATTCGAAGTAACCGTGGTTGCTTTTGGAGTGGCAGTTGTGACAACGACTGTTGTTGGCTTTGCTGTTGTAGATTTTGCAGTACTTGTTCCGGCTTCTGTAGTGACCGTGGTCGCTTTTGAAGTAGTAGTTGCTGTTGTAGACACTGTACTTGTTTGAGTTGTTAACTCCGCTGTTGGAGAATAAGTGGTCTCCACAGCGTCAGTTTTTGTTGTATCAGTAATTGCAGTGGTTGACGTTTTCGTAGAAGTCTCAACTTTCTCTGTGTTAGTTATAGGAGCTACGGTACTGCTAGAAATAATACTAGGCGTCAATCGGCCGTTAATGATATTTACAAAATCACTGAAAGTGTTGATAGTATTTGCTGGTATTATTGTTACCTCAGAAGGTTTTTCGAATCTTCTGTGATTAAAAATTATGATATTTTCTCCACTTATTGCAGCTGTGATAAAGCAACCTTGACCACTGTCTTTAACATACAATTGATCTACAGGATCTTCAAATTTATGAATAACAAAGTCCGATTTTGATCCATTCTTAACAAGGCTTGCTAAACGCAATTCTTGCGTGTTAGAAGATTGGCCTTTTGCAAGAAAAGCAACTAGATCATTTCCCTTTGTTTGCTTTACATGTTGTAAAAAGCTTATCTCATGTTTACTAGAAAGGGATAGTGCTTTATTATCTATCTGACCCCCTTTTTTACTAAGCAGACATTCGTTAGCTTCCTTTCTGTCTTTCAAACTCTGGACTACTTTGGCTACGCTAAATTTAAAAATTTGTGTTTTTCTCACCTCGGTAATCCTTTTACTCGGTTGCGCATAAAGCACCGTATTTCCATTCAGTACCAATTGTCCTGGATTATCAAATTTGAACAATTTTCTTTCTATGACACCGTTTGCTACACGCAAAGCTTTGAACTTTCCACCTTCTTTTGACTCTAAGTACCAAGAAACTAGGGTTTGATCCTTTAAATTATGGGCGATTACAATAACATTACCATTATCAACCTTTACTGCTTTTGGTTGAAGGTAACTGTTATCTTTATTTGCAGGATTGCCATCGTTAGCGTTTTTTTGCAATTTAGTTTTACCTGAATGCTCAACTGAAGGAGCATTAGTTGAATGCTTGATTTTGTAAGTGCTGAATGTTAGGCCTTTAATATGGTTTTTTCCTTCTTTGTTAGTTCCTTTGTCAGGAAAGATTATTCCAACTTTATCTATTTCAGCTGAATTTTCTATTAGTGTGAGAGATAATTGGCCCTTGAATTCATTCGCTACGTTGACACCTGTATCGCACTCGTATGTTTTTGATTGATATAGTGGACTAATGAGTAATTTTACTTTACTGGTTCCATTGCCGTTATCTTGATAGCTAAGTCCATAAGCAACTCCATTGCTCTCAATGAGCGCTATGTTTGCTGGGTTGAAACCTGTCGCTTCTTTAATTTTTAGCGTATTTGAGTTAACTTCGAGCAATTTATTTAATATAAACATAATTTTATTTAAAATCTCAATAAAAAGTTATTATAGCTATTTTAACATACTAATGTCAACAAAAATATTAATAAATTAATTTTTTTTATATCCTGAGGTAATATATCAATAAAACCAAAACTGCTTAAAGCTTCCGTAAACGGCTACATAGCTTGAGCTAGCTGTACTCCTTGACGGAAATCATTTATTATGCTATAATAGGTATATCAACACCATAAAATTGTATGAGCCTTTTTAGCAGCATTAAAGAATTCTTTGGTCCTAGTAAGCCAAACTACGAGCCTAGAGATAAACTTGAAGTTGAGGTGGGTGGAATCCTTCCTGATAAGCATGTTTATAGTGTTGAAGGAAGTAATTTGACAGTAGAGGTATTTCATAAGAATCTTAGCGGTGAAAGATTAAAAAACATCGAAGAAACCACCAATGACACTTTAAAGAGGTGCTGTAGGTTTTTTGATGTTCAGGTTGATGATTACGCAAATTTTCGCATTTTTATGCTGGAAAATAGGGATCAGCTTGCTGAAGTTTTGAAAAAAGTACACAACTTTGATCCACCGAAAACTTGGACTGGACTCACAGTCAACAATAACCACCCCCAGTATAGAGAGCTTTCAAAGTTCTCAGCTTCAGATGTATTTCTCTTTTTTAATGAAAAGGATGGATTGCTTTTTAACACGCCCTTTTCTGACGATGCTATTGAGTATCATATTTCCCATGAATTTGCCCATTGCATTCAGTTTCTTAAGTTTTACCAGCCAGTCATTGAAGGTTTGTCGCCAAAGCTTCAATTGCCAGTTTTTGAGGGAAGTGCAGACTTTATAGCATGCGAAAAAACATGCGATGGACTCGAGAAAAACTCCGTCTGTGAGGCTCGTTTTAAGCAGGGAATCGATAAAGTGAAGTCTGAGAACTTGAGTTTATATAATATATATTATGGTTATTACGATCAAACAAGCGATAATCCTTATAAAACGGGAATTGTAGTATCAAAGTTCTTAAGCGATCGGCATCCTAAGACGATTGTCAAACAATTCCACTGTACTGGACAAGGAGATTATAAGTGTCACCATGATCTACAAAGCGAAATATGGGAAATAAGCAGCAGTAAGGAATTTGCAGACTGGCTGAATAAGCAATATCACTCTGCAGATAGTATGATACTGTAAAACGCCATTTCTAAAAGACCAACAATTGAAACAAAAAAACTACTTGACAACCTTCGCCAATTCCATTACCATGATATTGGAGGTATTCAGTTATCTTCATCTGTGCAGATTAAATGACAGGATTATAACAAGATTGGCGTCTTATTTTTTAATTTTTGCACTATGTGCACCTCATGTCTTTATTAATTTCACCTAGACTTCTAGGTTTTTCCCTATACAAGCTGAAACGCGCTTATAAGTCGTTTAAGACAGTATAATACGCCAATTTGCAGGATTAGAGAGTGAGCAACTTCTACCACAGGATTCTTTTGTCTTTTTTTCTGCTTAGTAAGTTTCTTAGCACTTAAGCTAAGGGTCTGTTGCAGTTTAAAAGTCGCTAAATTGCAGCGTTTAAGACTTTAAAAAACGCCAATACTAAAAATAGACAATGGCCGGGGTTTCTTTTGCTTTTTTTCTGTTTGGTAAATTTCTTAATGTTTGTAGCTAAGGCAATTTAAGGGCGCATAAAAAACGCCAAAAATAATTACCTTTTCATGTAAGAAGTCTAATTGCAATTATTGACCCTTTAAGTATAATCTGTTGAGATTTACATGGACCTTACAGATGAAAGAAAAAGAAGAGCAGTTTAGTTTTACATCAGAAAACCTCAAGAAAGCAAAGAAGTTTATAGAGATGTATCCAAAAGGTAAAGAAGGTAGTGCTGTTATGCCTTTACTATATCTGGTTCAAGAACAATGTGGATGGGTTCCTGAGTCTGCCATGCGCTACGTTGCTGATATGCTACATATTCTACATATTCGCGTATACGAAGTGGCAAATTTTTACACCATGTATAATTTAAAACCAGTGGGTAAATATCTGATACAAGTTTGTAGGACAACCCCTTGCTGGTTATGCAGTAGCGAAGAAGTGTTAAATACCTTTAAAAAGAAGCTTGGGATCAATATAGGTGAGACTACCAAAGATAATCTGTTTACTTTAAAAGAAGTTGAATGTCTTGGTGCGTGCGTTAATGCTCCTGTTGTGCAGATCAATGACGATTTTTATGAAGATCTTACTCCTGAAAAAGTGGAAAATATCATAGCAGAACTTGCAAGCAAATAGATGAAAGAAGAGTTCTCATTTAGGATAACCAAGCAATCAGGTTCTGCAAGAGTTGGCGCAATTAAAACTCCAAATGGAAGCATAGAAACACCAGCATTTATATTTTGTGCAACCAAAGCTGCAATTAAAGCTGCGGATATTGAGAGAATCAGTGAAGCAGGTACTCAAATAATACTTTCCAATACCTATCACCTCATGCTTCAACCGGGAGAGGACACCGTAGCAAAACTTGGTGGTCTGCACAAGATGATGGGGTGGAATGGACCGATGCTAACTGACTCTGGCGGGTACCAAATATTTAGCCTGGGGCACGGATCAGTTTCAGAAGAAATAAAGGGAATAAGAAAGAAACAAAAAACTCTGATCAAAATTAATGAGGATGGGGCAATTTTTCGTTCTTACATCAATGGTAAAACTTATTGTTTAACTCCTGAAAAATCTATACAAATTCAACAAAAATTAGGTGCGGATTTAATCCTAGTTTTAGATGAATGTACCCCGTTCCACGTCAGCAAAGAATACACACAAAGATCAATGCTCATGAGCCACAGGTGGGCTGAACGTTCTTTAAATGAACTTGAAAAAAGTAATGATGGCAAACAAGCACTGTATGGAATCAGCCAAGGTGGAATATATCAAGATCTGCGCAGAGAAAGCTGTGATTTTATCAACGATTTACCATTTTTCGGTCAAGCAATAGGCGGATCACTTGGTCAGAGTAAGGAGCAGATGTATGATGTAGTTTCTTTTACTATGGAGCACTTAAAAAAAGATAGGCCTACTCATTTGCTTGGTATTGGTGGGATTGTGGATATCTTTCGTGCAGTGGAATTTGGAATTGACACGTTTGATTGCGTGCATCCAACTCGCCTGGCAAGACATGGTGGCGCGCTTGTTAAAGTGAAAAATAGGAATTCTATTACTTCAAAGTGCAAGGAGCATGTTAACTTGCGAAATCAACAATTTGAGCTGGACAATGATCCAATTGAAAGTGACTGTTTGTGTTTTACCTGCAGAAAACATTCGAGAGCTTATATACACCATTTATTGAAAGCTAAAGAACTGCTAGCCTACACTCTCATCACCATTCACAACGTTTTCTTCATGAATAAGCTGATGGAATCAATAAGGCAGTCAATATTAGATGATAGGTTAGATCAAGAGAAGAGTAACTGGGTTAGTGGAATGCTGTAACCTTGTCTCTTCTTAAGTCTTCTTTCCACGCTGTTAGCTTTTCTTTCTTATTATCTTTTTATTAACTTTAAAAGCACTATAGTAAATAATTAATCTATTAGTATTAGCCTTTATTCTTAATTAATAAAAATTATGAGGTGAAGATATGGCTAAAGAAAATAATTCCCTGTTAATATTCGATTTTGATAACACTATTACTAATAAGCACATGCATAATGCTTTTTCTAAAGAACATAAAAGTGATTTTAATTCTGGTGCGGAATATGCAGTGACTGATAACGACATAAAAGGTTTTATGAAGGAAAAAGGTGGAATAAAAAATGAGGAGACATTAAAATCTGTGTTGCAATCTGCGCTTTCAAGCGGAATGGAAGTTAATATTGCGTCATACACAAAATATCCAAATGCTGTGAAAAGGGTTGTAGAAAATCATTTGGATTTATCTAAAAAGCAAGCAGGCGGTATTTCTGTATTTGGTGGATTTCCAGCAGATTATGATACCCAGTTGCCAAGGTCAAATGTTAAAGAGCAACAAAATCAAGTTGGAAAAAATTTGCACATCTGCAGAGCGATTGTGGAATATAAGAATAAACACAATGGCCAGTTACCAAAAACTGTTATGTTGGTTGATGATAGTACAGACAACATTAAAAAGATTGATGAGTTTGTTGAATCAATGGGCAAAAGAGAGGGATGGCTTAAAGAAAATGGACTGAGTATTGAAGATATACAAAAAATCAAATTTGAAGGTGTGCAAGTGCCCAAGGAAGACAAAAATGTTGGTTATCTAGAAAGGATACAGGAGTTTATTAGTGCCAACTTAGTGCAAGAATCAATTCATGAAAATTTAAAGAAGGAAGATCCCATATACCATCAGGGTATTCATGGATCATCATCTGAAAAAGAGTTATCACCACCGTTGCCTCCTAAAAAGAGGAAATCAAGTGATGGTATTGTTGTTGATGGCGAGAATAAAAAACAAGATATTAAGGATATGTCATCATCTGAAACACAAGCAAAGCCAACACGCTCAAGACGTCATGCAATGATACTTGACCCTCAGCAAGTAAAATCTGCACTTCAGAACACTGAAGAGTCATCGCCAGGTGAAAAATACGCACATACTCAAACCTTTTCCTTACTTAGGGAAATCCGCTCGATTAAAATTTTTTTTACAGGTTGTGCTAAGGAAATAATAGATGCTGTGTGCAATTTATTTAAGAGGGAAGTGGTAACAAAACTCAAAGGACAAGACTATGCGGTAAGCAGTGAACAGGGAAATGATGATATTATTGTTAGCAGCAATAAACCAATATATGCTTCAAAAATACGCAGAGATGTTGTTAACGAGTCTCTCGGTCAAATATTAGAGAATACGGAGAAAATTAAAAATCTTGGCAATAATTATAAAGGTAACCAGTTAGAGCAGGAGATATCGAAATTATTGAACGCTGATTTGCAAAAGGAAAATATAAGTCCGAACTCTGTAGGAGTAAACCATGAAGAGCCTATATTTCAGAGCCTTGAAGAGCTTGGCTATCATTCGCAGCAAAAGAAAGGCATAGATTCAAACTCTGTGAGAGGAAACTATAATGATGGGGAGCCTATATTTCAGACTCGTGAAGAGGCATTAAGAGGTGACTCACAAAAGAAAAATGCAAATTTAAGCAGAAGGCCGCTACCATCATTGCCTCCTAAAAGCTGCATGGAAGAAGTGAGAGCGGAAGGTAAAACTAAAGCTATTGAAAAATAGTTGATGGTTTGATGCACATTGTTTCAATTATAAGACATGTTGAATGCACATATGAGCAAGTGCAAAAATTTGTTTAGGTCAAATATAAGAAGGTGGAAAAGATAGAGGGACAGTTGTTCCTCTATCCAGTCTGTGTCATATAGGGAACGTTCCCAAGGCGCCTTGGTTGTTAGGCTATTTCTTCCTGAAGTTGTGCAATTTCAGCTTTAGGAAGACCAGTAGATTCAGCTATCAAGTCAACAGATACACCAGCTTTAAGCAGGTTTTTTGCCACAGCTATTTTAGCCTGTTGTTCGCCTTCTGCTCTGCCTCTTTCTTGTCCGATTTGAATGCCTTTCTCTTCAGCAGTCTCAAGTCTGTATGCAAGGATAGCCTCTTCTTTGCGTAGGTCCATTAATCTTTCTTCATATGCTATTAGATCTTTCTCATTCCAACGAAACTTGTCCAACTCATCATATGCTAGCTTTATTATCGGAGCTTTTTCTGCAATATCTCTTAGATCTTCATCTGTAGTATCCTCTGCATACTTGAAAAAGAAACACCACCTTTCTACTGTGCTTTCTAGCTGCTCTACTTTATTCTTTTGGAATTTAGGCAGCTCAATAAAGACAAACTGAAAATCTTTTAAGTAATGTCCATTGGTTTTTATATCTCGTATATTATGAGTAGAGATATAGTCAACTTTTTGAGGCAGTAAGTTACAATTGGAAATAGCAATAAAGAAGACTTTCTGAAGATCAATGTAATTACCAGATTTATCCAATTGTCTTGAGTAAGCCTTAGCAGCGTAGAGCTGAGCGCGTTTTTCAAAGCCTTTATCGCGAGCAAGCTGCATCTCAATTACAAATCTATTTCCTATAGAGTCTTTGCAGAGAACATCAACAATGCTTTGTTTATCAGAGGCAATTTCAGGATCCATGATAGTACTAAGAAATTTAATTTCTTTTATTTGATCAGAACCAGAAAAGCCTAGGATATCATTCAGGAAGTGAATAAGGATATTCTTATTGTCCTCGTTACCAAATATTCTTTTGAATGTTAAGTTCAATTCTGGATCTAGAAACCTAGAAAAAGTCATGAGAAATTCACTTAAAAAGTATTAATAATTATACACAATTCTGTAAAAGTATTCAATCTTCTTGTTTCGGATGTATTGGCATACGAACCCAAGCCTCATCTTGAATTGCAATCATATTAAAAAATTTACCAGGCGAGAAAAAAAGCAAAAGAAGCCCTGGTCAATATCTATTTTAATAACTTGGCGTTAATGCTCTATACGCTTGACAAGTAGCTGACCTTGGGGTTGTAAATACCCATAATCTTATGATAAGGGAAATGTCAAAACTTGTCAAGCAATTTTTTTGTGAAAAAAATGAGATTGGTTAAGATTTTAACTAATTTAAAAAAAAGACAAAAGAAACCCCGCAATGTGAGTTGTTTACTGTTCTCTCAAAAACTTGGCGTCCGGTTCTCTCTTACACCGCTTAGTAAGCGAGGCTCAGCTAATGTAGACAAAAAATTATAAAAACATGCAGTGTCCATGCTGCAAAAATAAAACATAACACGCCTTGTTTTATACTGTGCTTTTGTCACTTAATACAAGATTAAAGATAAATTTTAGGCCTAAAACACCCACAACTCTATTGTAAGGGGACCGGCGAAGGTTGTCAAGTAGTTTTTTTTGTTTTTGTTGGATAGCTTTTTTCCACTTTTGTCTACCCGCTTTTTGTGTAGTGGATCGGTATAAGTTGCTTGTAAATTTAAGTAACTTATACTTCTATGATGAACAATACAATACTACCAAGAAATTTCTACGAGCGGCCGACTTTGGTTGTAGCTGGAGAGTTATTGGGAAAAGTCCTCAAATTTTCCAACTTTAGCGGAATGATAACTGAAGTTGAAGCCTATATTGGAATGGATGATCCGGCTTGCCATGCAGCACGAGGCTATACTGATCGAACCTCGGTAATGTTTGGTATGCCGGGGTTTTCGTACGTATACTTTATATATGGAATGTACTACTGTTTAAACATCGTAACAGAAGCAGAGGGGTTTCCAGCAGCAGTGTTAATAAGGGGATTGAAGCTCACTGAACCGCTTGAAGCAAATCTAGGTGGACAGGAATACTGTGCAAAAGGTTGAATATTACCAAAGAACACAACAAACAAGACCTCACTATAAGCCACAAATTTTGTGTTTACGAATCTCACCTCAAACCAGATTACATTTGCACCCCAAGAGTCGGAATTAGTAAAGGTAAAGAGAAATTTTGGCGATTCAAGGTTTTCTAACTTTGATGTTATTCTCGTGCTGCGCACGAGAATAACATGCAAAATACCTTAGTGGAACTTAACAAGTTTATCTATAGTCTTAGTAATGATTCTTGGAGTATCTGGAGAAACTTTCGAATTAAGCCTATTTAGTTGCTCTATAGCAGACTCACTATTCTCGTTTGTTATAAAATCACATAGAATGTTTTCTATACCCTTAGTAATGTTTTCATACTTTCTCAAAGGATGATTGTGTGGATATCTATTAATGGTTTTGATGCTGGAATACTCAACAAAAGCTTGATCCTTAAAAGCAAGTTGTCTCAATTTCTCTTTGAGTTTTGCTTCTTCCTCTTGTGCTAAAAGGCTAGATTTTATCAGTGATTTTATAACCGAATTTATAGCCTGATGTATCTCAGAATGTACTACAACATTAATAGTATTTTCTTCTACTATGCAATTATAAATGCTTTTCTCGCTCTTTAGCAACTCTATGAACATTCTGCTATTTTGAGAGCTTAGCTCCAAATCCTTTTCACTCATAGGAGTTATTACGAAGGTGTTCTTATTTACTCTGATGTTATACTGTGGAGAGCCCTCAAAAAGGGAAAACGCTATATCCTTAGATTCAAGTGCGTTATTGTATGCAGAAAAGAGAGTGTGTGCTATAACGTTGCTTGGCACCTTCATTCCATGCTTACTCAAGTGATGTAATACATTTTCAACATCATGATACGTAAAGCCTGAACTTTTCAGTAAATCAACAATCTCCACGTTGTTGTGTTGTTTGTACTCTATTCTCACCTCCTCTGTAAAAAGTGTTTTTGCTGCTATGTGCTTATCAAGTACTGTAAAAATTTTGATGAAATTCTCTAAATCTTGTTTGTCAACTAGTTCGATACTAATTAAGTCCTTGCTAACAATTGAAATATTTTGTGTCATTTTCGCTCACTAAAAAACTAACTAAATGAATTGTATTTTTAATCCATTAAAATTTGTTTAAAATGAGCATACCAGCCCTTCATTCGTGCATTACATGGCAATAAAAGTAAGGAAAATCACATAAAATCGTCATGTGATGCTACACATTCTTCATATTCATGATTGCTGCTCGGGTAAGTTGTTACATCAGTTTTATCATAATTGCTACTTAATATATCATCTAACTTCCCTTCTCTTTCAAGGTCCATCAATTTGTCACATCCAGCAATATGATGTATATAATTGCCATTTTCATCAGTAATAAAAATTTGCGGAACTGTTCTAACGTTATATTTTGACTTTATGTCATTAAACAAATCCGGGCTTTTAAGCACATCAATTTCTTCATATTTCACACCTTTTGCATCCAGCAACTCCTTTGCTCTCTTACAGAAAGGACAGTACTGCTTTACATATATTACAACCTTTCCTTTAATATTTTTCATGATTTATCTCCATAGTTTATAAAATATAATTATTATATATAGAAATATGTATAATATATCAAATTGTATGAAAATTATTTATAATTGTGAACAGGAGATAGAAAATAACGTAGCGTTAACCTTTGGAAATTTTGATGGTGTTCACTTAGGGCATGAACTTGCAATTTCTACTCTGAAGAAAGTAGCGCAAGAAAGAGGATTACCCTCTGCAATTTTAACTTTTGAGCCCCACCCATCAACAGTCCTATTTGGCAGAAACAACTTTAGATTGATAAACCAAGAACAAAAAAAGGAACTGATTAGCAGCTATGGCATAGATCACCTATATATTATCAATTTCAATGAAGGCTTTTCCCAAATTAACTGCAATGACTTCATTAGTAAGATCTTGATAGGTAGATATAGCGCTAAACACATAGTCGTTGGAGAAAGTTGTACTTTTGGTCACAAACGACTGGGTAATACATTGACCCTAAGGAAATATTCCGAAATGTATGGATATTCCTTAACTGAATTAGAACCATTGATAATCGATGGAGAAATTTGCTCTTCTTCTTCAATCAGAGAGTATTTACAGAAGGGCGAAATAGAGATTGCTAATAAATTGCTCGGCAGACCTTATCAAGTCTCTGGTATTGTAACAAAAGGTGCATGTAGAGGTAGAGAAATAGGATTTCCAACTATAAACATTCCGATAGAAGACTGCATGATAAAACCAAAGTTTGGTACATATTATGCTAAGGCGGCATTTCCTGACAATAATTCAAATTGGCTATACGGAGTAGTCAACATTGGTATGAGACCTACGTTTAAGGATTTGAAAAAGCCCATAGTAGAAATGCATATATTTGATTTTGATAAAGATGTGTACGACTATAAGGTTAATATACAACTTTTAAAATTTATCAGGTCAGAAAAAAGATTCCATAGTATTGACGAATTAGCAAAACAGATAAATTATGATATACTTGAGGCTTATCAGTTGAGGACAAATTTATGAAAAAACTATGCTTAATTGTTATACTAGTTATAGCATTAACTGATCAGATGAGCAAATTGTACATAAACTCGTTAATTGATGAAGGAGAGTCAATCGAAGTTGCTAGCTTTATAAAGCTAGTTGAAGTATGGAATTCTGGGATTAGTTTTGGAATGTTTAGCACTTTACCATATAGCGATCTCTTTTTTTCAACATTTTCAACACTAATAATTAGCATACTCGCATACTTGATATACAAATCTAGCGATAAATTAACTTGTTTTGGTTTTTCTCTGATGATTGGTGGAGCAATCGGTAATGTAGTTGATAGGATCTACTGGGGAGCTGTATATGATTTCATATATTTTCATATTGGCAGTTGGTACTGGCCAGCTTTCAATCTAGCAGATATATATATAGCTTGCGGGATGTTTGTATTGCTGTATAAGTGGTACATATATGACAGATTCATTTCTAAACAAAATGAGGAATAAAATTGTTGTTTCGAATTCATAGGTTAGAACAATGCTCCACAGATTTTTTATTTTCTTTATATTACCTTTATTGTTTTTTACTTGCCCAATCTCTTTGAAGGCTGCAAATATAGAACACAGTATAGAGCACGCCAAACTCAGTAATGGGCTAGATATCTATGTTGTACCTAATCATCGGATCCCAGCCGTTTTACATGCAGTAATATATAAAGTTGGGGGAATGGATGATCCAATCGGCAAAGCAGGATTGGCTCACTACTTTGAGCATTTAATGTTTGAAACTACAGGAAAATTTAAAGACATAGAATCGACTATGAGTAGCATTGGAGCGCAATTTAACGCATTTACCACTAGGGAATACACCTGTTACTACGAACTAGTCCTCAAAAAAGACTTACCACTGGCAATGGAAGTTGAAGCAGATAGAATGGGCAATTTTAATGTTACTCAAGACAAAATAGATAGAGAAAAAAACATCGTGCTAGAGGAAAGGAAGATGAGGTTTGATAATAATCCTAACAATTTGCTATGGGAAGAAATGAATAGTGCATTTTACCGTACTGGTTACGGCAGATCTGTTATCGGCTGGGAAAGCGATATTAAAACTTACAACCAGGACGACATAATGAGGTTTCATGATAACTATTACCACCCAAACAACGCAATCCTGCTGGTTGTTGGTGATGTGGAATTCGACGAAGTGGTGGAATTAGCAGGAGAAAAATATGGGGAAATTAAAGCTAAGTCTACAATTAGGCATTACCCAAATCAGGATCCAGCACATAATGCAGATCTATCGGTAACTTTAGAAAGCACTGAAGTAAAAGAATCAGTTTTATATTTTCGTTATCGTGTTCCTTTATTCAAGAACATGGATGAAACCTCCGCTGTTAACCTGGCAGTTGAAGTGTTAGGGGGTGGCAAATCTAGTAAACTATATAAAGATTTGGTTCTGGATAAAAGTGTGGCAGTATCAGTATCTACTTATTATAGCAGTTTAGCCTTCAGCGATAGCTACATTGATATTGAGGTAACTCCAAAAAGCGGAATGAAGTTGAACGTCATTGAAAGAGAGCTAGATAACGCTATTGATAACTTTATCTTTGAAGGAATAACGAATGAGGAGTTGCAAAGTGCAAAGTCTAAATACAAAGCAGCACAGTTTGATAAGCTGTCTGACTTAACTAGTATAGCAATGTTTTATATACCACATTTAGCACTTGATATTCCACTTGATGAGATAGATATTTCATATAGTAAAATCAATGATGTTAATTTAGAGAATGTAAATAACAAAATTCGTACTATCTTTTCTACTAACAAATTAGTTGGTCGTTTGCTACCAAAAGGAGGTAATAATGAAGATAAGTAAGCTTGTATTTATACTTTTTTTCTGTCTAGGCTTTAACTTACAAGCAAGTGGTAACCTAAATATAGAGGAGGTTACCACCCGTAAAGGATTTAAGTTTTTATTTGTTGAAAATTGCGATTTACCAAAAGTTTCACTGAATATATCGTTCAAAGATGCAGGCTACGCGTATGAAAACGCGGAAAAACAGGGGCTTACTTGGTTTACTTCTCTTGTAATTCAAGAGGGAGCAGGAAAAAATGATGCCAAAAATTTTGCGAAAAAGCTTGAAGATAAAGGGATTAGTTTAGGTTTTATTGCCGATTTAGAAGCATTTAGGGTTTCATTAAATACTCTGTCTGAGAATTTAGAGGATGCAGTTTCGTTGCTAAGTGACGCTATAATGCGTCCTAAAATTGACCCTGAAGGGTTGAATAGAGTTTTCGAAAAAGCAAAAGTTACTTTTAATAATCTTGAAAAAAATCCTTATTTTGTTGCTGGAAAAGAACTAGAAACGTTGTTATTTAAAAAACATCCTTACTCAAAAAGCGGATATGGAACTCTTGATACTGTAATGAGCATTACTAGAGACGATGTTTTAACATACATAAAGCGCAATTTTGCTAAAGACAACATGGTTATCAGTGTTGTTGGTTGCGCAACAAAGGAAGAAATTAGTACGCTACTGGATAAATATTTATCTAAATTGCCATCAAAAAGATCAAAAGTAAAAAAAATACCTGTAAAAAATGATTTTGGGCCTGCAGAAAGTAAGAACATTTTCATGGATATACCACAGAGTGTCATAATTTTTGCTCAGAAAGGTATGGCATATGAAGACCCCCATTATTATAACGCTAGTGTCTTAATTGATGCGCTTGGTGGTATGGGGCTAAATTCAATACTCATGAAAGAATTAAGACAAAATCTGGGCATTACTTATGGTATTAGTGCAAGCATTATTCCCAAAAAACACGGAAGTGCTATATTTGGATTTATGAGTACTGATAGTTCTACTGCTAGCAAAGCTATATCAGCGGTGAAAGACGTATTGAGTAAGGTAAAAAAAGAGGGAATTGACGAACAATTGTTTAAGGATACAAAAACCAGTTTAGTAAATAACCTTGCCTTTTTTCTATCCAATAATACAAATACAGCAACACTGCTGGATGATATACAGATAAACGATCGTGATGTTAATCGTATAAATAATTATACGAATATTATTAATGACGTTAAATTAGAGGAAGTAAACAAATTGGCAAGTTCTTTGCTAGATCCTGAAAATTTATTTTTTGTTGAAGTTGGAAGGAACGCTAAAAGTTAATCCTTCTGCTATTAACCTCACTGCCTCCACGTAGCACTTATGTTCTTCAGCTAGAATACGTTCTGAGAGGCTTTGAATGTTATCGTTTGGTAACACTGGCACAGCAGCTTGAGCGATTATTGCTCCAGCATCAACTTCAGGAGTGACGTAATGTACGGTACAACCTGTGATTTTTACACCTGCTTTCAGAGCTTGCTCTTGAGCATTGAGACCCTTAAAAGATGGAAGTAAAGAGGGATGAATATTTATAACCTTGTCGTGCCATTTACTCAGAAAGTCAGCTTTTAGAATTCTCATAAACCCTGCAAGGCAAACCAAATCAACCTTATGTTGAACGAGTATTTCGTGAATTTTATTAGCATCAAGAGGTTTACTTTCAACAACAAATGCTGAGATTCCTGCTTGCTTTGCTATTTTCAGGCCAGCAGCCTCGCCATTATTTGTGATAACGCACACAACTTCTGCAGGAAAACTGCGATCTTGACATGCTTTTATCAATGACTGCATGTTTGACCCCCTACCTGAAATGAGTATTCCGAGCTTTATTTTTTTCATTGTAGCACAGTTAGTTTAGTGTGAGATTCAATATTAACAAAACAGCTCAAAAGGAAAACCTATTTTATAGTGAAAAGGGTGCGTACAGCTTTTCCGTTATAAGTGAACCTTCTAATTTTAGGTTTCGCTGGACAACATTCAGCTAAAATTAGCTCTGATGTTGAAGCATCTGGATGGGTATATCAATATAGGAATATATTTTTGTAATCGCGTTATTATTTATTTAACAAAGTATTAGTATAATCTATTCACTGGATTAAACGGAGAAAATTTAATGAGCAAATTACCACACAATGCAAAAATAAGTAAATCTCAGGTTACTCAGTGGGAAGTAATAAAAAATTGTGAATATGCTGATAATTGCCTGTCAAAAATAGTAAATTTATATGTCATTAAAATGGCTCGGTTGTCAGATTTTTATGCAAGTGATGAACCTGAAATCAACACCATCCTGGCAAGAATAAGTGTGACAAGTGAAAATGTATTTTTAAATAAGGCTGCTGCTATTGAAATTATGGAAGATATTTTTCCACATAAGTTCAACAGTAAAAAGAAAAACAACATATCAAGGTTAGAAGATTTATACAATTATTTATGCTCTGTTGTTGGCAATAGCCTTCCAAAAGAAATGCTTGAAAGCCTAGTAAGAGAATATAAGGATGCTGTTAACTTATTTAAGGCAATTACCTGATTGAACGCAGCGTTTCCAAGACTCTATTCTCTATTTCAGAAACGCCGCTTTCAAGACTTTTATCTATCAAATATATGGTAGACAGGTAAGTTTGTCGTTTTCTTACAACATTGATAGTTAAAGTGCCAGGAGTAATCGTGACTGAATTTGCAAACAATGTGATGCTTTCGTCGTTATGTCCTTTACATTTCTTTAGGATGGTGATTGGCTCAAGTTTAAGCTCGATCTGTAGCACTTTTTTTGCTACATAGATACTTGACAGAATGACTTGGTATATCAACCATGGTATATAACTTACCAGCAACTTACAAAATGACAATCTACTCGTACCATTTAGGATTTGACTGAAGGCACTTTCAGCATCTATCAATCGTTTAAAGATAAACAACGTGAATATAGAGGAAAATATCCCACAAAAAACAAAAAACGGCTCAAAATAACCAGACAATACAATCCATAGGAAAAACAGTATTATAAAAGACAGAGAAAAAAACTTGATTTTTTGCCTAAGGTTCATGATCTGCAGTATAGCTCAAGTGATTTTTTAAGGAAAGATAATAATGGTCCTACCTCTATAAATTCATATCCAGTGTCTTGAGGAAATGTTCAATAAACTCTGTCAAATTGAGAGGTAGAGAATACTAAACTCTTGACTTTTTTACCAAAATATGCAATAATTGAACTGGACAGGAGAAAGTTATGCACAAGGAAAACTTGCAGAAATACTTAAAGAAGTAAACGCTCTTCCAGATTTAAGTGCGGATAATATAATCGAGCAAATAAAAACTAAGCTACAAGAGGAAGATAAAGAAACATACGAAAAGTGGGAAAAGGGGGATTTTCATGTTGATTACCCTTTTGCTGAGCTTATTACCAATAAATATGGAGCTACAACACAAAACACATTGTTAAGTATTGCCGCTGCAAATGGCTGTATAGAAGTAGTAAAGGCTCTAATAAAAAGCGGAGCAAATGTTAATGAAGCACCTTGTGGGTGGACTCCTTTGCATTTTGCTGTCTGTAATGGTTACACAGATATAGTAAATATTTTGATTGAAAATAAAGCAAATATTAATGCAAAATCTAATGGTGGATGGACTCCTTTACTTATTGCCCACAAAAACGGCTACATGAGTATAGTAAAAACTCTATTGGAAAAAGGAGCAGATCGTAGTGATATACAACTCCTCAAGAAAGCAGAAGAAACGCACCTTATAAAAAATGCAATTGTAAAAGGTATTATTGTGGGTTTTGTAGTCGCAGCGGTAGTTGCTGCTGTACTCACATTTGCTACTACTTTACCTATACCAACAATGATTGGACTAGTTGCAGGATCTGCGCTTATAGCAAGCACTATTGTTGGTGCTGGCATATACATGATGTCAAAACCTAAAACTGAAATGGGGATAGATAAGAATGCAAAATGGGTTGCACCTGAGAATATGCGAAAATCACCTGTGTAATTTCGTCATTCCGTTGTTATAGCACTCTCTCTACCTATTCAAAAAGGCAATCATTTCTCACCTTGACAAAAAGCCACGCTCTGCCTAAGCGAAGTCACTTAATTTTTACATATCTATTGTAAAGTAAAGAAGCTAGAACGGAAACGAAAATGTTAGCTGAAGCGTGGACTTTACTGATACTTACACTACTTGAAACTATACTTAACGTAGATAATTTAATCTTTATTTCTCTAGCGATAGATAAAGTACCAACCACGCTGAAAGAAAGGGTACGCCTTATAGGTCTTGGACTAGCGCTACTGATGCGTTTTGTGACACTGTTTTTTACATCGCATATATTGTCAATGCAAAAACCTATATTTCATGCTATATCGCTCGATATCTCAGTAAAAGATCTACTTATGATAGCGGGAGGATTATTTCTCATTGTTAAAAGCTCTATGGAGCTATGGAATAACATTTTTTTATACAAGCAAACCGAAAAAAGAATAGATATCAAATCGCAATTGTTTTCAGTTGTACTGCAAATCATATTAATAGACTTAATTTTTTCGGTCGATTCTTTATTAACCGCTATAGCATTAACTCACAACATGATAATAATTGCTATGGCATATACGTTTTCCATACTAGCGATGATATTTTTATCAAGTCATACCGCTCAGTTAATTAAATCTAGCCCTAGCTTAAAAACAATCGCCATTCTATTTATTTTATTTGTTGGTGCATACCTAATACTTGAAGGACTTCACATAGAACTACCAAAAGAGTACTTATATTCTTCATTGATATTTGCATTGCTTGTAGAAGCTATAAGCAAAATAAAGAAAACGTAGCAGTTGTACAGTTCCAGAATGTGATTTTTTTTCTCATGCTTTATCATACATGGAACTGTACAAGAAGGAAAGTATAGGAAATTTTTGCGTTTTATAGCCCTTCTTAACATCTAGTAAATAAAATGCTTGTGCTTTGCCTATGCTAAAGTAGAATTAAACTTTACTAAATAGTTTTTATGCTTGATGGAATGCACGAAGAGTGCGGAGTATTTGGTATAAGCTACAATAAAGACGCTGCTTTTGACTCCATATTAGGTCTTCATGCTTTGCAACATAGAGGTCAGGAGTCTTTTGGTGTAGTGACAAGTTATAACGGTAAGTTGCACTCTTACCATTTTCAAGGTCAAGTGAGCAGTGTGTTTGATGACGTAGATGAAATAAAGAAATCCTTGCCTGGAGATTATGCAATAGGTCACGTTCGATACTCAACAAGTGGCAGTAAGGTCGGAGCACAACCCATGCTTGGCAAAAGCAGTAAGTTTGGAGATTTTGCTATAGCACATAATGGTAATTTAATTAATATTTCTCCAACACGCGAGCAATTAATTAAACAGGAGTGCATTTTTCAATCGGATATCGACACAGAAGTGGTAGTACGTTTAGTAGAAACCAACACAAAAGATAACTTTCTAGAGAGTTTTATATGCTCATTAAAGCAGATACAAGGCGCTTATTCCTTTGTTGCAATCAACCAAGAGATGGTTATTGGAGTGCGCGATCCAGCAGGAATCAGACCACTTGTTTTAGGAAAGTTAAACGGCTCTTACGTGTTTGCATCTGAGACTTGTGCTTTTGATATAGTAAATGCAGAGTTTATCAGAGAAATAGAACCAGGTGAATTAGTCACTATTGATCATAATGGCCATCTAACTTCAGCATTTCCTTTTGCGCAGCAAAAATCGAGCTTTTGTATTTTTGAATACGTTTATTTCTCAAGACCAGATAGCATAATGGAAGGCAGGTCTATATACGATATGAGAAAAGAAATAGGGAAAACGCTTGCAGAAGAGAGTCCACCGAAAAACAATGTGGATATGATTGTACCAATACCTGACTCTGGAATACCTGCAGCCATTGGATATGCAAAGCATTCAGGGTTACCTATGGAACTGGGAATAATTCGTAATCATTATATAGGAAGAACTTTTATACAACCGACTGCTGAAGTACGTAAAGTCAGAATAAAGTTAAAATTCAACGCTAATAAGCACATTTTGAAAGGTAAAAACATAGTTTTAATAGATGACAGTATAGTACGTGGCAGTACACTCAAAAGCATAATAGTTATGTTAAAAGATGCAGGAGTAAGAGAAATTCACTTAAAAATTTCAAGTCCATCAATTAAATACTCTTGCTTTTATGGAATCGACACGCCAGAGCGCAAGGATTTAATTGCTGCAAATCAATCCATAGAAGAAATAAAGGCAAGTATAGGAGTGGATAGTTTGACCTTTCTAAGTATTGATGGGCTATATCGGGCTGTTAAGGAAGAGAAACGCAATAACATAGCACCACAATACTGTGATGCTTGTTTCACTGGTGATTATCCAATCGGTAAATAGTTAATACCAACTACTTGGATGACATCCTCCTGCCAACCCAGCGCCTTCTTCTTGTCATGCAAGTAGCTGGCACTGGAATCTAGGATACTACTTTAGTAATAAATATTTAAGAAATTTATTAAATGGAGAAAAAGACAAAAGAAGCCCCTTGGGCAGCTTACTTCAAAATATATTGGTAGCTAAGCGGTTAACTCGTAACTTCTTCTTTGAGTTGCGCAATTTCAGCTCTAGGAAGACCAGTAGATTCAGCTATCAAGTCAACAGATACACCAGCTTTAAGCAGGTTTTTTGCCACAGCTATTTTAGCCTGTTGTTCGCCTTCCGCTCTGCCTCTTTCTTCGCCGATTTGGATGCCTTCTTGTCTGCCGATTTTTATACCTTTCTCTCTAGCATCATCAAGTTTTTGAGCGAGGACAGCCTTCTCATCACGGATACGCTTTATCTCTTGCTCGTAAGCTATAAATTCTTTTTCTGACCAGTTAAATCTATTTAGCTCCTCATATGCTTTTTTGATTATTACGTCACTTCCTATTATTCTTTCCAATTCCTTTTCACTGGTTTCCTCTGCATATTTAAAGAAGTAAATCCATTTTTCTACTATATTCTCCAGTTGATCTTCCTTCGTCTTGGGAAATTTTGGCAGTTCAATAAATGTGAAATAAAAATCCTTTAGATCATGTTCATTGGTATCCTCATCCCGAATAGTGTGTTTTGATTTATACTAGGACTTGTCCGGAAATAAGATACAATCGGCAATGGCAATAAAGATAATTTCTTTGAGGTCTTCATATTGATCACCTTTATTGGCCTGCCTTGAGTACGCTTTAGCAGCATAATATTGAGCACGTTTTTCAAAGCCTTTAGTTTTAGCGACCTGCATTTCGACTATCACTTGCACCCCATTTTCATCTCTGCAGAGAACATCAACTATGCTCTGCTTATCAGAGGCGATTTCTGGATCCATAACGGTGCTGAGAAATTCAACTTCTTGTATAGCCAGTAAACCCTAAAATATCATTAAGAAAGTGAATAAGGATATTCTTATTGTCCTCATTACCAAATATTCTTTTGAATGTTAAGTCCAATTCTGGATCTAGAAACCTAGAAAAAGTCATGAGAAATTCACTTAAAAAGTATTAATAATTATACACAATTCTGTAAAAGTATTCAACTTTTTTATACTTGCTCTATTAAATCTTAATTTTTTAAGCTTAAATATGTTAAACAAAAAAACAGTCTCCATACATGGCCTTAGAATAGTATCTTGGATGTCTTTTTTTTTATTAAAAAAGTGGCAGTTTTTCTGTAACTTGGGTATAATTCTAGCTTTACCCAAGCAAAAAGATGAACTATTTAGTGGAATATGTTTTAACACCTCTTTCCTTGCCATTTGCAATTACTGAAAATTATTTGTTAATTACTGCACTGATTCCGCTGCTTGGCGCAGTGATTATCCTTTTTACCGGCAAATGGCCTAGAGTAAGCAATGGCGTTACTGTTGCCTCTTCTATACTCCTATTTACGTATACGTGTCTGTGCACTTTATATTGGGCATATGGTGATTATTCTCAATTTATCCTTATGGATTTTGGCAATAACTTGCACATTAGTTTAAAGCTAGAGTTCACTGGAGTGGTATTTAGTTTATTAATATCATTCTTATGGATATTAACCAGCGTATACGCAATATGTTATATGCAGAATAACTATCCTGGTAGTAATTACTCAAATTTCCTGTGTTTTCTTTCAATATCGATCAGTTGTGCAATATTTATTGCTTTTTCTGGCGACTTGCTTACTACATTTGTCTTTTATGAGCTCTTGACTATGAGTACTTATCCTCTTGTCACCTATAACGCAACAAGTGAATCAATGATAGCTGGGCGTTATTATTTTGGTGTGCTGTTTTTTTCTTCCTTAGTACTATTTTTTCCAGTTCTCGGTTTCTTATACAGTAAATTTCATACTTTAGACTTTGTAAGCGGTGGAATATTTAAATTTGACACTTCGCTTGTCACTTTCATTGCAGTGTGTTTTGCTATGCTGATTTACGGAATAGGCAAAGCTGCATTAATGCCAATGCATTTTTGGCTACCAAAAGCAATGGTTGCACCAACTCCTGTAAGCGCGCTGCTACATGCTGTTGCTGTTGTGAAATCCGGGGTTTTCATCATTATAAAAGTTATATTATACACTTTTGGCACCGATAATCTGCAACGCTTTGCACAACAAAATTGGTTTGCTGGAGGATGGCTGCCTTATGCTGCAGGATTCACCATCATTGTTGCTTCACTGATTGCACTCAAGCAGAAGGAATTGAAAAAATTGCTCGCCTACTCTACCGTTTCCCAATTATCATATGTTATACTATTCGCTTCAATTTTTAGCGACCTTAGCGCAAGAGTTGCAGTTTTTCAGTTAGTTTGTCATGCATTTGCAAAAATCACTCTATTCTTTGTTGCAGGCAGCATAATAACGAAAACGGGTGAGAAATATGTAGATAGAATTCACGGCATAGGACGAAATATGCCAATTACTATGGCAGCATTTACTATAGGTGCGTTATCTATGATCGGAGTGCCACCTGCTCCAACTTTCTGGGGTAAATTTCTCATTTTTCAGGCTGTTTTTAGCTCTGGCAATGTAGCACTTTCTGTATTTGTTACTCTTGTATTAATAGTAAGCACTATACTAAATGCTATGTACTTTTTGCCAATAATTTACAATGCTTTTTTCTCAAAGCCTTCTAAGAATTTTTTCGTTAAAAAGACACCTATTTTTCTGGTTTTACCACCAGTTATCACTGCAGTATGTACTTTTGTTATTTTCTTCAGTTACCAAGTAATATTTTAAAGTATCTTGCCTTTAAACTTTGGCATCCAAGCTGAGATTAATTATAGAAACATTTTCTTCGTCAAAATCTATATCTTCAACTAACATACCATCAGTAACGTTCAAAAGTTCCGGTGGAGAAATGATAGTTCTGTTATTACCAGCTCTCATTCCAACTACTCCAAGCTCTATGGCAAGCGGGACTTTTTTATCACCAACTTTGAATTGCACTGTTTGATCTTTGATTATATATTCACCACTGTACCCCATTACGCTATACTTAATTGACACTTCGTCACCACATCTTACTTGTTTTCCAGTCCTATTAATTAAGTCATTGAAAATCATCATATTATTTACTGAGTCGGGGTATTTATCTCTTACTTCGATTAGTTTGACGTAGTAAGAGTTAAAGTCCGTTTTATTGTCATTGGCAATGTTTACAGTAACTACGCGCTCTCCTCCTTCTTTCATACCCATTATTCCTAGGCCCACCTCTTTCCAATTATCTTGACCTATTTTCAAAGTAACATTAGGGACTTGACTCGGAAGTGGTACCGCTAGGTTATTAGATACTTTATACATTTGCAGCAGGACTTCTTGACCACATAGAGCTCTGCTGCCACTGCCTTCTGTAATTTCATAGAAGTTTATTGAATTTTCCTCTCTCTCCTGCTGTGTTATTTCTTTCAAATACTCCTTCAACCCATGCCTTTCGATATAGTGGTCAAGTGCTGATTCAAGTATTGGCTTCACTAGGTAATATGCTATTGTCTGTACCAAACCATCATTCGTAGTATTTAACTCATAAAGCTTGTCCCTCTTTTCTGGCCTACTTTTGTTTATTTGAACGATGGTAAACACAAAAGCGGAAGTTAAAGTGAAAATTATTACTATGGAAATGAGCAATTGCAATATAATTTTCTTAACCATCGTTTTTTACCCGATTCAATAAATTATATAAATAATTAGTTTCACCTGAAAGTTCACTCAAATTATCCAAAGCTTGTTTAAAGAGACTTTCTATATAGTTCTTTGTTTCACTTTTACCGAGTATAGACATTAAGTTACTTACCTCATCTTGTTTGTGGTCTTCAATATCATCTTTGGCCTGAAAAATAAGCCCTAGGTTTATTCCATAGTCATGTAACGCTCTTCGTTGCTCATCTGTAGCATTTCCCATTATAGCGCCTATTTCACATGAAGCTGCAAATAGTTTTGCGGTTTTTAATAAATGGATTTCTTTTATTTTAGAGAAATCTGCATCAATATCCAAAATCTGTCCTCCTACCATTCCCCTAGCTCCCATCGCTTGAGAGAGTACTTTTATGATTTCACAGCATTTGTTGCTATCCTCATTTAGCGAAGATAGTATTTCAAAAGCGAGGGTAAGCAACGCATCTCCAGCAAGCACCGCTGTTGCTTCGTCAAATCTTTTATGGCAACTTAGCTGACCTCTGCGAATATCGCTATTGTCCATACATGGCAAATCATCGTGAATTAGAGAGTAGGTGTGAACACACTCAACTGCCACAGCAATTGGTATTACTTTCTCAGCTTCCACATTAAATACCCGTGATGAAGCTGTGACTAAAAATGGACGTATATATTTTGCAGGGGCAAGAAGCACATAACGCATAGCTGATATAAGCTTGCTTTGGCTATCTTCAGGCAGAAATTTGTTTATTTCTGCGATAAGTAAATCCTTTGTTATTTCATCTAGCATTTTTGAGTTTGTTAATTTCCCAGCACATAATGTTGAAGTATATTTCAGCTAGGGCAATAGAAAATCTTGTAATAGTCTATCAATCATAAAAGATATTGCAAACATGAAAATTTTTTATAACATCAAAGAATAGGTTATTTTTTGGTAAAAAATGAGTAGCGAACTAGCAAAAAGCACTAGAGAAGACATAGAAGAAAAAGTAAAAAAGATTGTACTGGAGCACATTAGTAAGGATGTAGAGAAGTTTAGCAGCTCCTCAAAGCTTTCAGAGCATGGCGCAGACAGTTTAGATGCAGTTGAGATAATCATGGCGGCAGAAGAAGAGTTTGGCATAGAAATTCCTGATGAAGATGCACAAAAAATGGAAACTGTAGAGCAGATAGCTGAGTACATCAGTAATAAAAAAAACAATAATTAGTATTCAATGAGCAGAAGAGTAGTAGTTACCGGTATTGGCTCAATTACTCCACTGGCGGCAGATGTTGAAAACACTTGGCTTAAGTTAATAGGTGGTGAGTCTGGTATAAAGGAAATCAGCAGGTTTGATGCTTCCGATCTTGCTTGCAAAATCGCAGGACAAGTTCCCCTACAAGGTGATAACATTGAACACTGTTTTAACCCGTTAGATTATATCTCTGAAAAAGACCTAAAAAGAACAGATCGTTTTATCCATTACGGCATTGCAGCCGCTATTCAAGCAGTGAACGATTCACTAATCTTAGAAAGTCAAAATATTGATCGAGAACGCGTTGGTGTGGTTGTTGGCTCTGGTATAGGCGGTCTTCCATCAATTCAGGAAAACGTAATCATTATGCAGGAAAAAGGGCCTAGGCGTGTCAGCCCATTTTTCGTTCCCGCAAGTTTGATAAATTTGATATCTGGCCATATTTCTATTAAATACGAATTTACAGGTCCAAACGATTCAGCGGTAACCGCATGTGCAACAGGCGCGCATGCAATCATAAACTCAGCAAGAGCTATAAAACTTGGTGAAGCAGACGTAATGATTGCAGGTGGGGCAGAAAGTGCCCTTTGTAGGGTTGGAATTGCAGGCTTTGCATCTATGAAGGCACTATCAACTAAATTTAATGATAAGCCTGAGGAAGCTTCAAGACCGTGGGATGAAGAACGCGATGGATTTGTTATGGGTGAAGGAGCAGGTATACTAGTATTAGAAGAATATGAACATGCAAAAAGAAGAGGAGCAAAAATATATGCAGAACTTACTGGATATGGACTAACGGGAGATGCTTATCATATTACCGCTCCGCATGAGAGCGGAAGAGGTGCGTTGAAAGCAATACAACTTGCCTTAAAGAGTGCACAAATTAGTCCAAATCAAATTGGGTATATCAATGCGCATGGAACTTCAACACCACTTGGAGATAAAATCGAAGTAATAGCAATAAAACAGTTATTTGGTGACTACGCTTATAAGATACCAGTTTCTTCAACCAAATCTTCCATAGGACATTTACTTGGTGCTGCAGGCAGCGTTGAAGCGATATTCAGCATTCTTGCGTTAAATAAAGGAATTACTCCCCCAACTTTAAATCTGCACAAACCTTCAGAGGGATGTGATTTAAATTTTGTACCGTTTGAAGCTCAAGAGCATAAAATCCAATATGCGCTTTCTAATTCGTTCGGTTTTGGCGGCACTAACGCATCACTCATCTTTGGAAAAGTATAATTAGTTCTATCGTTTATACTTGCCTACAAGGCGCTTATTTTGCAGCAAAAGTAGTTGGGGTTTGTATTCTATATCACCTGAAAGCATACAACAAAGCCAAGCGAAACTAAACTTTGCTTTTTAGCAAAGTTACCACTATTGAAAGATATGCAAGAAGCTTTATAAAAACTTAACATAATTTTATCATAAAAATATCATTCTTATGTTTTGTAAAAGCGGTTCTTAGCGCTAAATGGGTCTTTTTAAATAACTATGAGTTGGGTAAATTGGAAAATAAATTTTATTTACTTTTACAATGTCTTAAGATCTAATGTCAATTTATCAGTTGAAAGTATCAAGAAGGATTATAATTAGGCTAGTATGTTCTTTACCCTTTTTCTCAAAATATTACCTATTTATATTACAATACTTATTGGTTATTTAGCAGGAAAATGCCTTAAGATTGATAGAAACACTATATCTCAAATACTCTTTTATATAGCTAATCCAATAGTGATTCTGTATGGAGTATCTCATACAGAGGTCAATTTAAAAGTAATTTCTTTGCCGATTTTGATATGGTTTATAGGTAGCACTATGTCCTTATCGGTGTATTATCTTTCTTCTTTTTTATTTAAGGACAACACGAAAAACATATTGGCATTTAGCTCAGGTAGTACAAGCATGGGTTATTTTGGCTTGCCAATAGCTATGACTTTATTTGATGAAGATTCAGTGTCTGTATATGTTGTCTGTTATATAGGAATGGCACTGTTTGAAAATAGCTTAGGGTTTTATATAGCTGCAAATGGTATATATACCGCAAAAGAATGCATGTTCAGGTTGTTCAGACTTCCTTCGTCCTATGCGATGATTCTGGGCTTCTTTTTGAGTGTGTGCGATATACAAGTACCTGCTTTTCTAACAGATGTTATGATGAATATTAGAAGTACATTTATTACATTAGGAATGGTGCTACTTGGGGTGAGTATTGCACAAATTACAAATTTTAAAATAGATTGGAAACTCGCTTTGACCACTATTACAGCAAAGTACGTATTCTGGCCATTATTTGTTTTGGGAATTGTCCTGATAGACAAACACATTGTAGGTATATACGATGAGAGTATATATAAAGCGCTGATGTTGCTAGCTATTATTCCAGTTTCTGGATCCAGTGTAATACTTGCTAATATTTTAAATTATCAACCAGATAAAGCTACTCTGTTGCTTCTGATCAGTACTGCAGTGGGACTATTTTACGTTCCGCTAGTAATATCATTATTTTTTACTAAACTTGTTCCTTTTTGAGCAGGCATACTAACGACTAGCTATGCAGTTCAATTACTCTGCCACAATTTTGCTCTATCACATTTGCTACATTCAATATTCCAGCTTCATCATAATAGTTTCCAATTACTTGTAAAGCAAGGGGTAAGCCTTCATTGGAAAGTCCAACAGGAACGGAGATAGCAGGTAGTCCAGCTAAACTTGCTGGTACGGTGAAGACATCATTGATACACATAATTAGCGGATCTGGCTTTTCATTTAAGCCAAAAGCTTCTGTTGGAGCAGATGGAACGAGTATGTAATCTATTTTTTCAAATGCTTTTATAAAATCATTTCTGATTAATGCTCTAATACATTGTGCTTTTTCGTAATATTCATTGTAGTGACCTGAAGAAAGTGCATAAGCACCAATTAAGATTCTTCTTTTTACCTCTTTTCCAAAACCTTCTGCTCTTGTTAGTGAATACATTTCTTCTAGGGTATCAGCATCAGCTCTGAATCCATAACGCACACCATCATAACGAGCAAGATTAGATGAAACTTCAGCAGAACAAATTAAATAATAGACTGGTATTGCATATTTAGTGTGTGGCAAGGTAATATCAACAACTTCAGCGCCATTTTCTTTCAAATTGGAAGAAACTTTTTCCCAATGATGAACGATTTCTTCTGAAATTCCATCCATTCTATATTCTTTTGGTATACCAATGCGCTTACCCTTGATATCACCGTTTATAAAATTAGAAAATTTAGGCACTGGCCTTTTACTCGATGTTGAATCTTTGCTGTCATAACCACAAATCGTTTCCAGCATTAATGCTGAGTCAGAAACGGAACGAGTAATGACCCCTGCTTGGTCCAGGGAACTTGCAAATGCGATCATACCAAAACGCGAACATCTTCCATAAGTTGGCTTTGCTCCAACCACTCCACAGTAAGCTGCTGGCTGGCGCACAGATCCACCGGTGTCACTTCCGAGCGCCCCGGCGCATAAAAATCCAGCAACCGATGCTGCGGATCCACCAGATGACCCACCAGGTACAACTTTTTCCCCATCACTTTTTCTAGCCCAAACATTTTCAACAGGACCGAAATAGCTATTTGTGTTTGCAGAGCCCATGGCAAATTCATCCATGTTAAGCTTGCCGAGTATGGCCGCCCCACTTTTTAAAAGCAAGTCAGATACTGTAGATTCGTAAGTCGGAACGAAATTCTCTAGCATTTTTGAGCATGCTGTTGTTCTTATTCCCTTTGTGCAGAATAAATCTTTAACACCAACTGGTATACCCATGAGCGGCATGTCACTTTTTTGCTTTGAAAAATGCTCATCTGCGGCTTTAGCGGCTTTTATTGCTATTTCTGGAGTTTTCGTCACAAATGCATTTAATTTCTCACTTTCAACTGCGCTGATATGCGCCTCAACAAGTTCAACAGCAGAAAAATCTTTCCGTTTAAGTCCATCGTGCATCTCTGTAATGCTCAGCTTTCTTAATTCATTCATTTATTAATGTTCAATTTTTAGCAAGGTATTAATTATAACAACGATAAGGCAAAAGATCTATACATTTGTGGCAGTATGATACTAATTCTTATTATTAGCAGGTCGAACAGTTAGCGTTTAAAGAGCTTGATTTTGCTGGTCGGGAACCAGCTGAAAAAGCAACGCTTAAGCGTGTAGTTGATGCTCATTATTACAAACAGTTTTAGGGATTTGATATAGTTGACAAAATTGCATAAAAATGTTAAAATGTAATAAGTTATAGTATATGATTGATATGGATTCTAAAGCTTGTGTAAATCCTGAAGATCAGTTGAATAGTTTGCTCACTAGTGTAGCCCAGTCTCAAAACAAATCTGTTTTAAAACTATTGACTGAGTTAATGGAAGAGGAAATTGAAGATATAGAATTATCTAAAATCGCTGACGAACGGTATAAAGAAAAGAGGGTGAGACATCAAGATGTCTTCTGGGACTAGGCCGTATAATATAGAATTTCAGAATCTGTCATTAAAAAAGACATTCCAGCACTTCCAGCAAAGGTAAAGTAAACCCAGTGGCTTTGCTGCATCGCTACCTATGAAAGGCTAACTATATAAGCAACCTATTGAAAATCTTGTTTTTTGCAATCAATCTGATCAAATTTAAGAATAGTAATTGTATTAATAAACTTAATTCTATTTAATACCAACCTTTGTTATTGGGAGGACAAATGGAAAACGTTATAAATCTGCTTAACTCCCCAATTATAGGCAAAAAGAGCCCTTTTTCATTTGTTCCGTTACCAGTGAAGCTTGGTATTAACCAATAAGGTGGATGCAATAGGAACATATTACAAATTAGTGCAACAAAATTTTTAATTATTTACTCTTTACAAAAACCGCAAAAAAGTACCTATATTTGTGAGAACAAGCCGCATAAAAATATGGTTGTGAAAATAGAAGCTTGAAATTGTTACAGCAAAGTTAGGCAAATTGGTTCGTACCTAAACGTGGTAGAAGTAGGCTAATATAGCTGATTTTGCGTTGTATTAAATTACTATAAACAAAAGTTCGCGTAGGTTACGCGGTATATTGTCCAATACCAACGGTAATAGGACAAATTAAAGGTACCGTTTTACCAGTCAACAACGGTGTCATCCAAGTAGCCAGACACTGGAATCCAAGATACTACTTTAGTTATAAATATTTAAGAAATTTACTAAATAAAAAAAAGCAAAAGAAACCCCGGTCGGTAGCTAATTATTTATATGTACCTCAAATATCGGCGTTTTTATCCTCAACGCTACGATTCAGCTATTTTTAAATGCAAATAACCAAAACTGTAAACGTTAAGAAATTTACTAAGCAGGAAAAAAGGCAAAAAAACTCTGAGGCAGCTAGTATTCAAATTCTCCCTTGTCTATTTGACGTTCTATACTGTCTTAAACGACTTATAAGCGCGTTTCAGCTTGAAAACCAGAAGTTTTAAAAAGACGTAAGGTGCACATAGTGCAAAAATTTAAACATGAGACGCCAAATACCCTAAGTTTTTTGTCATTAACCTGCACAGATTGCGAAGATAAACAAATAGCTTCAATAATATGATAAGGGTAACGGCGAAGGTTGTCAAGTAGTTTTTTTTGTTTCTATTGGGTGATATACGCTGCTGAAAACTATGCAAGAACTATTGCAATTTCTCCGCAAATTTCAAATTTAATGCGCTCAGACATATGATTATTCCCAGCAAAACCATAGGTACTGAAAGCAACTGCCCCATGGTCAAATCAAGCCACAGATAGCCAACTTGGTAGTCTGGTTCGCGGAAAAACTCAACTATAAAACGCACTATTCCATACCACATAATTGCAATACCAGTTAATGCACCACGATATAGCCTTATTCTAGTCAAAAAAAACAGTGAATTTACAACTGCAAAAAATAGCAATCCTTCCAAAAACGCCTCATAGAGCTGACTTGGGTGGCGTAGCAAATTATCACCACTTTCTGGAAATACCATGCCCCATGGCACAGTTGTAACTCTGCCAAATAGCTCTCCGTTTATAAAGTTGCCTATGCGACCTAGAAATAAGCCTATGGGAACTCCACAGGAAATTAGATCCAGTGTGTAAAATATAGGAATGTTATGTCTTTTGCACGAAATTATCACCGCACACAAAACTCCTATGGCGCCACCGTGAAATGACATTCCTCCCCCCCAGGTTTTCAGTATCTCGATAGGATTGCTTATATAAAAAACTGGATCGTATATCAACACGTAGCCAAGTCTGCCTCCAAGGATAATACCTGCAATAGTAGCTGTTAACAATGAATCGTAAAAACTCTTGGTAAATATTTTTTGGTTGTCCAATTTGTGTAAATACCAATATGCAAACACTATGCCCAAAACATATGCCAAAGAATACCAATATATAGAGACAGGACCGATGCTAAAAATTACTGGATTTAAAGACATACCTTGCTACAAATCATTCTTAGACAATCTACTTTTCTCACGGTCCCACTCTCTCTGTTTTATGGTTGCTCTCTTATCGTAGAGTTTTTTTCCTTTTGCAATGGCAATTTTAGTTTTCGCCAATCCTTTGTCATTGAAATAAATCGAAAGTGGCACAACAGTTATTCCAGCAGTTTTAATCTGGCCAATTAGTTTATTTATCTCTTTTTTATGCAGAAGTAATTTACGTTCCCTTTTCGGCTTATGGTTTCTTTTGTTTGCAGCTTTATACTCTGCAATGTGCATATTGTGCAGCCATATTTCACCGTTTTTTTCGATAACGTAAGCGTCAGAAATGTTTGCTTTTCTTTTCCTCAGCGATTTAACTTCACTACTTAGTAGGACCATACCTGCTTCAAATTCTTCTAAGATGAAGTATTCAAACCTTGCTTTTCTATTTTCTGCAATAACTTCCATATTTAAAGATACCCTTGAGCTTTAATATACTACAGGATTTTCAGCCCTTGCAGCAATGTTAAAAAATAATGTTCCAACTCCTACGTTCAAAGGCAAAATACTTCTTGGATAGGCTGATGTAGCCGAATTTTTTTCCAAAGATGGTTAATCTAAAAAAAGATACTGAAGTTATGGGGGCAAACAATTGAGAAAACCCCATGGATTGGTGCCTTAATTGGCATTCATACGTTGTTAACATAACTAATTTATAAAAGCAGATATTGTAGAAAAAGAAACACACTATGGTAAGGCTAGAAAATTCTAAAAATGATATAACTTATGAATTAGTGGATGATAAAGGTGAGTTAACAGAGAAAGATAAAAAAAAGATTTTTAAGCTAGTGAAAAAGATAGAAGAAGGAAAAGGTATTGCTGAAAAATTCAAGAAATCTGGTTATAACACGTGAAAAATTCTAACAACAAAAATAGTTCGCGAACACGAAGGTAGAAAAGAAACGTTTACACTACTACATCATGCTATGCTGCACGGCAATGAAAAAGCTATAAATGATATTTTTGAAAAAGCCAAAGAACACCAGCTTTTTGAGGAAATTTCTAATGAGAAAATTATCACAGAATATTTAGATGGTGAGGGAAAATTAATACGTACTTATAGTACTGCTAAATATGAAAATGGCGTAGTGAGCACAAAAACTTTCGAGACTCAAGAAATTGATACTAATGCTGGAATTATTACAACCTATACTAAACCACGCAGAAGCGATAAAAATAGTCTTAACAATGAAAATTGTGATGATACAAGGAAACATCCTGTATATGAGAGCAGCAAAAAGGATACCACTACTTCAACAGAAACTGCTACGCAAGGGTTAAGTGCTTCTAACAGCGCAGATGAAGGCAATACTTTGCCTCCTACTAAAATAAAGGATCAAACAAAACCGTGTTCCCATAGTGAGCCTAAAAAAGAAAACGTTGTAAACGAAAAAGAAAAATCATCAACAAAAACAACGCAGCAAAGACAAGCAATCATAGCTGGCGGTGCTGGTACAGCGTTATTAGTGAGTAGTATTGCATCTTATGCTTTGAAGATGCACATCACAGCGGTGGTTGGAGGAATTGTTGGGCTGGCATGCATGAGTTTTGCGTTGTATAATGTTTTAAAGCCTAGTACCAAACTTGAGGAAGTAAAAGATGTAGAGTGTTTCCGAAAGTCACCAGAGGTTGCCTTATAAGCATGGGTATTACTCTTCTTTTTTATCACCTTCAGGCTTTTCTTGGTCAACCATTCCTTCGCCAATCTCTTTTATTTTTAGTATCAACGACTCCGGTATATATACATCAACTACATCTTCTACTGTCGAAAATAAAGCCTGGTAAGAGTGCGAATTTATTATCCAATTAGGCAATATGTCTTCTGCTTCTATTTTAGATTGCTCCTCTTTTTTGTCATACGCCGTGTAGCAATATAAGTGCACGGCAAAGAATAGTACATAAGAAAGCAACACTCCTCTGAGCGCTCCGACAAGGATTCCGGTAACTCTATCGATTAATCCCAACCTTATGGGTGATAATATGTACATCAGCCAGTTGTTTACTATCATAAATATAAGGTTGAATATAATAAATACAGAAATTGTAGAAAGTATGTTCTGCGTAGCTTTAGAATCAAAGTATTTACTATAATTTATAGCGAAGAAATCATAATGATTAGCTGTCAGAAAAACCGACAAAAATAAAAACATTAGTGCGCATAACTCTTTTATAAAGCCTCTAGTTACCGAGATTATTACGCATACAACAATAATGAAAATAATTATACAATCGAAGAGCATACTACATATTATATGGTTTTCAAGATATAATAATTGCAAACAACGAAATTGTAAAATTAATTGTATCTATGCTGCATCAACTGGTCTAAATATCTAGCGATCATGTCGATTTCTAAATTTAGATAATCATCCACTTTGTTATACTGGAAAGTTGTGTTTTGCCATGTGTAGGGAATGATATTAACAACAAATTCTTGGCTGGTAACTGAATTTACTGTGAGAGAAACTCCATCTAGCGTTACAGATCCCTTTTTGGCAATAAATTTAATTAACTCTTGTGAGCACGATAGCTTGATTTCATGAGAATCCAAACTTTGGTTGATTGCAAGAATTTGTACTGTCTTATCTACATGACCTTGGACTAGGTGGCCATCGATTCTATCACTCAATCTCATTGCTTGCTCTAGGTTTATTTTCTTTCCTACTTTCCAATTATTTAGGTTAGTAACCTTCATGGTTTCTTGAGACACTTGAACTGTGAATACATCGTTAATTATGTCAACGACAGTTAAACACACACCAGAGCAGGCTATTGAATCTCCTCTATTTATAGAGAGTAAGTTTTGTGCTTTGATATGGCAGATTTGATCGGAGTTAGAGTAAGTCTTGGTATCAATTACAGTTCCAATATCTATAATAATTCCTTTAAACATACAGTAAAATAAATGATTTTATCACAAAAAATCTTTTAAAATAGCTATCCATTAAGTGGGAGCAAGAAGCTTGTTTTTACCTACCTGCTCAATAGATTCTACCGAATATTTAGAATATATAAAATAAGCTAAACTCAGAACACATAATATGGCTAGTATTGGTAACCCTATGTTCAATGCCAGCCCAACACTTTCTCTTTTCTCTGGTGGCACTAATCCCTTTAAAATTGACACTTTTCCTAGTGGCAAATGCCACAGGCAGAGCGTTGATATAGAGGATGCTATCAACAATAGACAAAAGTAAGTCTCTTTCGAAGAAAACACAGTTTTTAACAATGGTTTGAAAGCAGTGTTAGTAGCTGGTGGAGTTGTACTTGTTACTGGTGAAGGGCTTGTGGCTTTATTTGGTAAAAAATTTCCACTTTCATGAGAAACGTTTTCAGGCTGTGGAGAAGGTTGTTGTATGGGAATACCTGAAACTAATTTGAGTAATTGCTCTTTTTTTCTACACACTTGCCTTTGTAAATATTCTTTACCTAAAAGTGAGTGATTAGAAGGTTGTGGCCTTTCGAGTATCTGTAACACTTCTAATACTTCACCTGGCTCTAATATTTCATGTAGTTGTTTATCTTGGAAATAAACAATATTGAACACCGAGTTGAAAATATTGTGAAATGTTTCTGGATCATGATTTTTGTATCCATTCATCACTTCTACAAATATTTTATCGAGTTTTTTTTCCTTGTATTCAGCTTGATTGTCTATCACAGCTACTCTGGCATCATTTTGTGCTTGTCTTACGGCTAATTGTTTTTCTTCTTCTAACAGTGCTTTAGTTTGCTTTTTCGATTTCCTTCTTCTATTAGCCTTAAAATAATCTGTATGCGACCTGGTTTGACCTATGTCGGAAAGCTTTGCGGTTTCATCTGCTTCTCCTTCATTTTTTTGTATTACCTCGTTTGGTTCTGTCTCTTTGGGTAGTTGGTAAGTTAAAGCCCTCTGTCTTTGTGACAGCCTTGGTGGCTGTTGAAAGAAGAATTGTACTGTACTAAAAAAGTTGAGTAGGCGAAAAGACTTAAACCAGGTGAAATTGTCATACATTGCAGCAACAACTACTGGTGCACGTGTAACTTGCTTCCTGCTATTCGTCACATTGCAGCCAAAATAGCCTTCACCTGGTACGATTTGTCTATTTTGTGCTTTTTTTCGTTCAGCATCACTCTGCTCCTTTTTGTCTTTATTTTCAGTTTTTTCCGCGCATTTTAGCTTCTTATTTAGGAATGACTTAATCTTGTGCAAATTACCTAGGTCAATGTCTTTGATATTTGCTTGCAGTTTAATTGTGATTCCTTTCAGGAGGATTTGAAGAGGAGCATTACTTATGAATTCTTCTACAGTTTTGAAATTATTAACTTCGCTATGGCTGTTATATAATTCCTCACTTTCTTTCGGTACTTCTATGCTGACTGTGAAATTTTTCTCCTGAAAAAGGCAGGTTTTAAAAAAATCAATTAAAGGTTTTATTTGAAGTGGTCTCATATTAGAAGTGTCTTTACCTGTTGCTGTCAACAGTCTTAGCTTAAACGAGAATTCTTGCATATCGTTTTTAGTACTCCTCGAGCGAATAGTGCTGATCTCCACCGATTCATTAGAAAATGCTTCACTTATGTCCTTAGACCTCTTCTTAAAGAACCTAGGTAAATCCTCTATTTTATACTTCCTCTCAGTCCCAGTATCACCATTGTGCATATTCTTATTTATTAATTTCTTAATATAAGATTAGATAAAAAGCATAATTAGTCAATAAATTGAGGTAGGATAATTTCTCAGATTGTTGATGATATTGAAGATTTTACTATAATGAAAGTTTAAGCTAGCGTTTCAAAGATGAATAAAGAGCTACTGAATGAAATACCTCCGCTTGAGGATAAAGCAGTTTCTGAAATTGAGGGTGCTTCTTCTTTGCAAGATTTGGAAAAAGTCAGGCTATCATATTTGGGAAAAAAGGGTGTAATTAAAATTTATTTTGATGACTTAAAAAAGATAGAAGACGCAGAAAAAAAACGTGATTTGGGCGCAGTTATTAACGTTCTACGCAATAAGCTGGACCAGCTTATAACAAACAAGGAAACCATATTAAAAGCCGAAGAAATCAACTTTAAATTACAAAACGAGGCTATTGATATCACATTGCCCGTTAGGCCAGAAAAAATTGGCAGGATTCATCCGTTGAGTAAGGTTATAAGTGAGGTAAAACTCATTTTTGCACATATGGGTTTCAAAGCAGTCGATGGTCCTGACATTGAAGATGAGTTTCATGTGTTTGATGCACTGAATACTCCAAGTCATCATCCTGCACGGGAGGAGCAAGATACCTTCTACTTAAAGAATAAAATAAACGACAAAAGAATGGTGCTGCGCACTCACACCTCATCTGTGCAGATTAGAACCATGGAAAAAGCAAAAACTTTCCCAATTAAAATAGTAGCTGCCGGTAGGGTGTACAGAAATGATTTTGATGCAACTCACACTCCTATGTTTCACCAGATAGAGGGGTTATATGTCAATGAAAATGTCAATATGGGCCAGTTAAAATTTACCATTCATCACTTCCTTAACAAGTTTTTTGGAGATAAGGGGTTAAAGATACGCTTTCGTAACAGTTTTTTCCCTTTTACTGAACCCTCTGCAGAAGTGGATATAAGTTATGAGGGTAGTAAATGGATAGAAGTGCTTGGATGCGGTATGGTGCATCCAAATGTCTTCCAAAATGTTGGGATAGATCATACTAAATACAATGGCTTTGCGTTTGGCATTGGCATAGAAAGACTTGCAATGCTGAAGTATCAAATTAGTGACCTAAGGAACTTTTATGATAACAAGATCAGTTGGCTCAACCACTATGGTTTTCACTTTTCATCTTTAAGATAAGTGACAAATAAAGCTTGCACATTTATTATACTTGCTGCCGGGCATGGCAAGCGGATGAATTCAGGCTTACCTAAAGTTCTGCACAAAATAGGCAATTTCTCTATGCTCGAGCATGTCATTTACAATGCAAAACAGTTAAGTCCCGAAAATATAGCTGTTGTAGCTGATTTGCCCTTAATTGAGCAGCTGCAGTGCCTTGAGGATATACAATTAATTACACAAAAGTCAACGCTTGGAACAGGAGATGCAGTTAAAGTTGCGATGAGAAGCCTGACAAAATTGCCAGATTCGAGTATAGTTGTTGTGCAGTATGGAGACACTCCACTAATAAAAAGCAGCACGATAACTAAAATGGTTAGCTCTTTAGAAGGTAAGGCCCTAGTTTGCCTAGGTTTTAGGGCAAGCAATAAAGAGTACGGTAGGTTAATTATTGAGGATGGTGCCCTAAAAAAAATCGTGGAAGCACAAAATGGTGGGAATAATGATGAGGAATTTCTTGCTAATGCTGGGATAATGGTTGCATATGCAAAGAATTTACGTGAATTGGTGGGGAAAATAGAGTGTAATAAGTTGACACAAGAGTATTATTTAACTGATATAATCTCCATTGCCGCAAAGAGCAATCTAAATGTTGGTTACGTTATTACTGACGAAGAAGAAGCAATTGGAATAAATAACAGAAATGACCTTGCAAAAGCTGAGTTTTACTTCCAAGAAAGTAAAAGAAGATTTTTTACCAACTCCGGGGTAACACTTGTTGCTCCAGAGACTGTTTTCTTCTCTCTTGATACACAAGTTGGTATGGATTCGATTATTTACCCATACGTTTTTTTCGGTCCCAGGGTAAAAGTGGGGTCTAATGCTAGGATCGGTCCGTTTGCCAAGTGTGAAGGCACAACAATTGGTGACAGTGCAATCGTGGGAAACTTTGTCGAAGCAAAAGCAAGCGATATAGGCATGAATACTAAAATAAAGCACTTAAGCTATATAGGAAACACTAAAATAGGGCCGGAAAGTAACATAGGTGCAGGTACTGTTGTGTGTAATTATGATGGAAAAAGGAAACATAAAACAAATATTGGAAGCAATTGCTTTATTGGTGCCAATAGTTCATTGGTTGCGCCGCTCAATGTCCACGACGACTCTGTAATCGCAGCAGGTAGTGTTATAGTGGAAGATGTACCAAAGGAAAGCCTTGCAATTGCAAGAGAAAGGCAAGTGATTAAGAAAATAAAGTAGTCATTGGTTGCTGAAAAGTTTAGAAGTGGAATATTCATAAGGAGCTGTAGTTAGACATGTTGCCCACTGGGATCCAGTTTTTCATAAAAATGGTGTGTTTTAACATAACTTTTATGCTCACCTACTTAATAAAGTTCCTAGATGCCAGTGTCTGAGTACTGGGATGACATCCCTCTGGTAGGCTCAAATCACAATGTTCGTATAGCTGCGACCCGAGAGGTGCTTTCTCTCATCCATTGCAGATATTGCACGGTGCTGTCGACTTGGTCATTGTGATGTGCTTCTGGGAACATTAAAATTTCATACTCAAAATCATTGAGCCATATCGCCTGGTGCGGCAGAAAAACTTTTCCAGACTCTATAATCGGAACAATCTGATGGAATCGAGCGAGTTTATCATCATGTGGTACTATTTCGATGATTGGCAAATCACTGTTTGCCTTTAGCTCTTGCACCAATTGTTGACCACTTGTTTTGGCTTCGACCAAAATTGCGTGTGGTGTCCATCTTGCAGCCAGCGACAGAACTTGCTCTTTAAGCTTTGGATACTCGAGTTTTGCACGATATACATCGAGTAAATAAAACTTATTGCCCACTTTTGCCCAAGTGGTGCAGACCACCGGAAGGGTGTCATTCCAGTGCTTGACACTGGAATCCAGCATTAATTATATGATTCCATCATATAAATCTTTCCATTCTTGATTTGTTTGTTCAATCAAGTTTATTTTCCATTTTCTCTGCCAACTTTTTAGGAGTTTTTCCCTACTAATTGCTAAATTTATGTCTTGAAACTCCTCATAATAAACCAATTTACAGACATTGTACTTTGATGTGAAACCAGAGACGGCTTTGTTTTTGTGCTCCCAAATTCGTTTAATCAAATTTGACGTTATACCTATATATAGGGTTCCGTTACCCCGCCAACAATGTTGCAAAAAACGTAAAATTAGAGAAAAGCATTTCTCGAAAACTTCTATGTCCAAAAACAAGAGTGCCATTTATTTATAGTGCCAACAATCAATTAACCATCAGTTTCAATGAATGATATGAACATATTATTTCAAGGAAAGGTCATGGGGAATAAGAGATTAGCTATACGGATTAGCTGTAGCTATGAAACTAACCGATTGGCAGAAAAGTATTTGTTAGATGCTTATGAAAAAGCCGTGTCAAAGCAAGTAAGCCAAAAAAATTTAAAACATAAGAATGGGATTCAAGGAGGATCAAATGGTAACAGTGAGTTTATATGCAAGAGTTTCTTCAGGGAAACAAGCACAAGAAAATACAATAGCAAGTCAAGTTGCAGCTTTAGAGAAGCAAATTAGTACGGATGGGTACAAATTATTAAGTGAGTATAAATTTATTGATAATGGCTACAGTGGATCTAATTTAGTCCGTCCTGATCTAGAAAAATTACGTGATAAAGTAACAGAAGGTAAAATTGATAGGATTTACATTCATTCACCTGATCGCTTATCTAGGAAATATGCATATCAAATGGTATTACTTGAAGAATTTGAGAAAGCAGGAGCAGAAACGGTTTTCTTAAATTATGAGATTAACGATAATCCAGAATCTCAGTTACTGTTACAAATGCAAGGTATGATAGCAGAATATGAACGAGCGAAAATTATGGAACGAAGTCGTCGCGGAAAGATTTACGCAGCTAATAAAGGTTGTGTAAGCGTAATGGGAGGAGCTCCTTATGGTTATCGTTATATAGATAAATATATGGGAGGAGGACAAGCTTTATTTGAAATAAACGAAGAAGAAGCTAATGTTGTTAGGAAAGTATTTTTGTGGGTAGGAAGAGAAAGGACAAGTATTGGGGAAGTGTGTCGTCGGCTAAACACTATGTCTATTATAACACGAACAGGAAAAAAGTGCTGGGATAGAAGTGTGATTTGGGGTATGTTAAAAAATCCTGCTTACAAAGGACAAGCGGCTTTTGGTAAAACAAAAGTAGGTGTAAAGTTACAACATATCAGACCACAGAAACATTCTTGTGAACAACCGAAAGATAATTACTCTACCTATTCTGTTGAAAAAGCAAATTGGATTTATGTTAAAGTGCCAAATATAGTGGACGAAGATGTATTTGATATAGTTCAAGAACAATTAGCTGAGAATAGAAAAATAGCAAGGACAAGAGAAAGAGGAGCAAAACATTTACTACAAGGTTTAATCGTATGTAAGCGTTGTCGTTATGCATATTACGGAAGTCCTGTAAGAAATAAGCGAGGAGAAAAAATTGATCATTATGCTTATTATCGTTGTATTGGTAGAGATTCTTACCGTTTTGGTGGTAATAAAATTTGTGATAATAAACACATTCGTACAGATGCATTAGAAACAGCCGTGTGGGAAGAGGTTAAGCATTTATTGAAAAATCCAAATAGGGTTTTAGAAGAATACAGGCGTAGACTTTCAGAGCTTAAAAAATCATCATGGGATCAAAAAAGCGATTTACTAGAGAAGCAAGAAAAGAAATTAAAACGTGGTATTGCTAGACTTATTGATAGTTATGCTCAAGAATATATTAATCAAGAAGAATTTGAACCACGAATTAAAGCAATGAAACAAAGCTTAAAAACAATTGAAGAGGAGAAGAAAAGGATATTCGATCAAAAGAAATTAAAACAGGAATTAGCTTTGGTTGTAACCAATTTAGAAGACTTTTCTTCCAATATTAGATCAAACCTTGATAACGCAGACTGGCTAACTAAACGTGATATTATCAGAACTTTAGTCAAGAGAATTGAAATTAACCTTGAGGACGTAAATGTGGTATTTCGTGTAAAAGAGCTACCAAACTCTTCTGGACATAGTGGAGAAGAAAAGAAAAATTTGCAACATTGTTGGCGGGGTAATTGCGCTCACTTGCGAGTATATAAACATAATAACCTTTCATATATAGTAAATAAATTTACTGGATTCCAGTGTCAAGCACTGGAATGACACCAAAGTGGCTACTTGCATCACGCACCTTGTGTCGAGTGAGTGCTTTTCACTCAGCCGCTGAGAATAGCTTGCAACTATTATCCTCGCGGTTGGCTGATTTCCCAATATCCATGCAGGCCATGCAACACTCACACACATGGATTTCATCGAGCGCGGCGGCATGTTGAATATTATTCGCCTCATTTCACCAGCGCTTGCCGTTTTTAGCCTGTCTGCTATAACTTTTATGTACTGATAATCATTATACTCACATCCCGGCATCACTGTTTTAAAGCATAACTCAATGAATTTTAGAAAGTTTATGTTTTCCATATTAGCCTCCTGTTATCCAAGCAGCCTTTTCTTGTCATCCAAGTAGCAGACACTGGTTTTTTTATGATGGTGTCATCCCAGTGCGTGACACTGGGATCTAATGTCACTTTATGACGATGTCATGAAAGTGGCCCACCTCCTGTCATTCCAGTGCTCGACACTGGAATCCAGGAAAATTTGCTTGTTCACAAGCAAATTGATTCGGTGATCATAGAAAGTAGCTGATCTTATGCCAAATTTGATGAGGTTGCGTGATAAAGGATGGACAGAATTACACCTTCTGCCCAGTTCACGAATTGCAACTAAAAGCGTTAAAAATTTTACCGAATAGAAAAAAAAGCAAAAGAAGCCCTGGCCATTGTCTATTTTCAGTATTGGCGTTTTTTTAAGTCCTAAACGCTGCAATTTAGCGACTTTTAAACTGCAACAGACCCTTAGCTTAAGTGCTAAGAAACTTACTAAGCAGAAAAAAAGACAAAAGAATCCCGTGGTAGATTGTTCTCACTCTCTAATCCTGAAAATTGGCGTACTATACTGTCTTAAACGACTTATAAGCGCGTTTCAGCTTGTATAGGAAAAAACCTAGAAGTCTAGGTAAAATTAATAAAGATATAAGGTGCACATAGTGCGAAAAATTAAACATGAGACGCCAAATATGCTAAGTTTTTTTCTCATTTAATCTGCACAGACTGAAGATAAATAATAGCTTCAGTCTCATTATAAGGGGGTTGGCGAAGGTTGTCAAGTAGTTTTTGCATTCGATTTTCAGCCCCGTCCCTATGGCTTAGATTCCACTTGGATGACATTGAAAAAAGGATCTACTCTGGGTCAGCTGGCAAGTTGGATGCTTGATAAGCGTAATTTGGAGCTTCTTGCGTAATGATTATATCATGAGCATGACTCTCTCTGAGTCCAGATGCAGTAATAGTAACGGATTTGCAGTTTTTCTTCATCTCCTCTATACTTCTATTACCAGTATACCCCATTGCAGCCTGCAACCCGCCAATTAATTGATGGATCACCCCTGAAGCTGGACCTTTAAATGGAACTCTTCCTTCTACTCCTTGTGGAACTAATTTTAGTTTTGAGTCTTTATCTTGAAAATAACGGCTCGCTGAACCTCTTTTCATTGCGCTGATAGACCCCATTCCTCGATAGCCTTTGTATGCTCTGCCCTTGTACATGATGATTTCGCCTGGACTTTCATCAGTGCCTGCAAAAAGTGAACCAATCATCACAGAATCAGCACCTGCTGCGATAGCTTTTGCAACATCTCCTGAGTATTTTATCCCACCATCGGCAATCAATCTCACTTTTCTTGCCTTGCAAACTTCTGCAACATTTTGAATTGCGGAAAATTGTGGTACACCAACACCTGTAACTATCCTAGTTGTGCAGATTGATCCAGGCCCTATGCCAACCTTCACTGCATCAACGCCTGCATCAATCAATGCTTCAGCAGCCTCTTTTGTGGCAATGTTGCCACCTACTAGCTGCGTGTTTGGATACATCGCTTTTATTTCTCTAATGGTGTTAATAACGTTTTCGGAATGACCGTGAGCAGTATCCACAACAATCACATCAATTTCTTCTCTAATTAAAGCTTCACATCTTTCTATGCCATCCTTTTTGCCGGTACCAACTGCAGCAGCGACTCTGAGCCGCCCTTTACTGTCTTTACATGAATTGGGGTACCTATTGTATTTTTCGATGTCTTTAACCGTAATTAGGCCTATACAACAAGAATTTTCATCTACGACCAAAAGCTTCTCTATTCTATTTTCATGCAACAATTTCATTGCTGAGGCACTATCCACCTCCTGCTCCCGCACTGTAATTAGCTTGTCTTTTGTCATCACTTCAGAAACTTTTACACCCATGTTCTGGTCTTCAATAAACCTCACATCCCGGTTAGTTAAAATTCCCACTAACTTAAATTGATCAACCACAGGAATGCCAGAATAATTGTGCTCTTTCATTAATGAAATTGCTTCCGCAACTGTTTTATCTGGAGAAATCGTGATTGGGTTATACACGATCCAACTTTCATATTTTTTTACCCTTCTGACTTCTGAAACTTGCTCATCTATTGATAAGTTTTTATGTATGCAACCTATTCCACCATGTTGGGCAATAGCTATTGCAAAGTCTGATTCAGTAACAGTATCCATTGCAGAAGATATGAGAGGAATATTGAGCTCTATGCTATTTGTTAAATAAGTTTTCGTATCTGCATCACAAGGCAATATATTAGAATGGGCTGGCAAGAGTAGTATATCGTCGAACGAATAACAAGCTTCCATTTTTTTCATAGGCTTTATTTAAAGCTTATACGCCAATTGATTGAATTGCAATAGGGCTGTGCAAAATTAGCTAGCAGATCGCTGCTTATACTCTTTTGTTAAGTTTAATTGCGCACATGCTGCAAAATGGGGAGTATACATGTTTGCCTCTAATTAATACTATCTTTATTATTATATGATATAGCTAAGTCAGCATTTATAAATTTATACTATGTTGTACATAACTCAGGAAAGTAAGATTTGCTGGTTACGTGCAGGAATGATATCAACCCGCGGCTACAATGCTACAACACCGAGAGCTGTATTTGTCTGCATATTAATTTATTCTATAGTTTTACTAAGTTTTCCCACTGCTCATGCTAACGAGGATTTGGAGATACGAAAAGTCTTTGATAACGTTGCTAAATACATAAAAGCTGATGAAAAATATAAAGACTTTGACGTTATTGAGAAAAAAAGTGATAAGTTTAATATCAAAGTTGCACAGAATTCTGGCAAGCATTTTAGCATACACTCCATTTTAAAAAAAGCGAAAGATTCCTTTGAATCTGGGGATAACGAGGCAGCCATTTCTTTCCTTAACCAAGCCATTGCAAAATTTCCTTATCATAAAAATGCTCTGATCGGACTGGGAAACATTTATTACGCCAACAAGGAATACGAAAAGGCTATAGAGATCTACACAAGACTATTAAAAGAATATCCTAGTAACTCTTATATATTAGAGAATTTTCTGACGATAATTTCACAATACAACCCTGATCTGGCGTTAAGTGAAATGTTGAAGTTGTATGATATACACAAAAATTGTGCTCCTTTACTGGCAAATCTAGGTCTGATCTATATAAAAAAGGAGGACTATGCAAAAGCTAAGGAATACATGGTAGCTGCGGTTTCTCTTGATCAAAACAATATTTTTTATGTCTATAACCTAGCTGTTATTCTAGATAAGCTTTCAGATTTCAAAAATGCTGCAACATTCTACTTAAAGCTGTTGAACATGACCGTAAACTCAAAAAACATAAGCGAAGAAATACCTATACGTAAGGTGGAAGCAAGACTAAAATTTATAAAACTTTACAGATATACTTAGCAACTTTTTAAAATAAGCTGACATGGCTGTTTTCCTCCTTGTAATGACCTGAGTTAAACCCGCGAATATTGGGAACATTCAGTAGTCCATGCATCAGAAATCACGCTCTTAACAGCATCCCATGTACTTAAATCAGGATCTTCTTGTTTCTCTTCACTCACTCTCTGACAAAATCTTCCAATACCATAACCTATTAATGCACCGACTACTGCTGCTGCGAAAAATACTGCGATAGCAGCACCAACAGGAGTTAAAGCAGCAGCTCCTGCGAGATATGCTGTGCTTAAGCCTAGCAATAAGCCAATTGTTGCACTGATGCCAACATAGTATTTCATGTCGGTATTAGGTTGTATTTCAGTATTAGGTTTTATTATTGCTTTGAATTCTATGCGACAATTTGGAAGCTTGTTTTGTAACTCTTTTATATCCTCATCAATGATGTTAGTATATGATAGATCAAGAGAAATAAGGTTTGGAAGCTTAGCTAATTCTTTTACACTTTCACTGCTAATGTTATTACCAGCTAAAGAAAGTGAAGTAAGCTTTGGAAACCCAACTAATTCTTTTATACTTTCATCAGTGATATTGGTATATGATAGATCAAGAGAAGTAAGGTTTGGGAGCTTAGCCAATTCTTTTATACTTCCGTCACCAATATTAGTACCAGCTAAAGACAATAAAGTAAGGTCTGGAAGCTCAGCTAATTCTTTTATACATTCATCATTGATGTTGCAATTCTGTAAAGACAATGAAGTAAAGTTTGGAAGCTTAGCTAGTTTTTTTATGTCTTCATATATATGAGTGAACCAACTCGAAATGCTGTAATCCTGTAAAGAAAATGAGGTAAGGTTTGGGAGCTTAGCTAACTTTTCTATGTCTTTATCACTAATACCGCGATTCCGAAAAAAAAATGAAGTAAGGTTTGGAAACTTAGCTAATTCCTTTATACCCTCATCACTAACATAGTTAAGCTTTAAAGAAAGTGAAGTAAATTTTGGAAGCTTAGCTAATTCTTTTATACCTTCATCAGTGACATGATTCTCAAATAAATTGAGTGAAGTAAGTTTTGGAAGCTTAGCTAATTCTTTTACACCTTCATAAGTGATCTGATTATATGATAGATCAAGAGAAGTAAGGTTTGGAAGCTTAGCCAACTCTTCTGCACCCTTATTACCGATCCTGTTATACGACAAATTGAGAGAAGTAAGATTTGGGAGCTTAGCCAACTCTTTTACACCTTCATCAGTGATTTCATTAGATGGTAAGTTAAGTTCAGTAAGATTTTTGAGTTTGACTAGCTCTTTTACGTCTTGATCACTTATCTTATGATATATGGCTCTCCCTGTAAGCATTTTATCATGACCACTACCCCTTAAAGAAAGTGAAGTAAGGTTTGTAAGTTTAGCTAATTTTTTTATTTCTTTACTACTCATCTCACGATATGGTAAAGAAAGCTTTGTAATGTCTGTGTTACTTCGTAAAAAACTTACCAATTTGCCTATATTTACAGTGCAAGGTAATACTAAAGTGTCACCTTTAAGATATTGACCAAAACTCATTTTGCTACCCACTAGATGTTATTATAAAAAATGATAAATGATATTTTAAGCATTGTCAATCTTTTTAAGATTACGTGAAAATTTGTAGAAACTGCGCATACAACCTACCAAAACACCATCAAATTTAAGAAAAAGTCAATCACTGTAAGGTAACATATTTCTAGAATCCATGAACAGTGAGGTATAATCAATGGGTATCAAAAGCAACTTATTAGTTCAAGCTACTAAATATAACAACAAGAGAGTTGTGAAGTTTACTCTAGGTCTCTTTGATGCATTGGGTAAACTCTTCTCGCCTGCTAGAAAAAAGGAACCTTTCCACAGTAGGGAGGACAATCAACACTTAAACGATGCACTTGTGGTTGCTATAGAAAATATCAATTCTGATATAGTAGAATTACTTGTCAACGCGGGAGCTGATGTCAACTCGTTAGATAAAAACAACAAAAATGCTATAACGCACGCTGTGGAAAAACTGGCTACCTCAAAAGGTTTATCAGTGGATCCATCAAAAAACTTGCCAGAGGAAATAATTTCCCACCCTATAGTACGATTTTTGTTGGTAAGAGGTTCTGAGTATTATATCACAGACAACATGGATATTGAAGGAAAACATGCTTCACGAATAAAGGGAAATGTAGGGCACTCTTTGCAATCAGAGCCTATTTATGAAGAGATACCTGCCAAGAACACTGAAACACAACCTGTATACGATGACAGGCACATTTATGAGAAAGTAGATGGTTTTGGAGATGATGATTCACTAAGTAGTGGCTACTCTAGCATAAAAGAGCTTAGAGTGCAGAGAAAACCAATTGATTCACCACACATATATGCTACAGTGGCTCTTGCTGCAAAACAAGGGGCACAGGAGCAAGATGATGAACATATCTATGAGGAAATAGATAATTTTAGAGAGCGTGAGAACCAACTTTACGTTAGTGCGGAAGAGTGTAAAACACAGAAAAAATCAATTGGTTCATCAAAGCAAGAACCTATATACGCTACAGTGGATCTTGCTGCAAAGAGATTAGAAAGGCAAGCAAAATCTATAAAAACTGATTCTGGCACTTATCATGGGCTAGTAAAAGATAGAAAAAATCAATGGGAAGAAAAAATAAACAAACGTAAATCAGAAGCTAATACAACAACAGGTCGAAAAGAAGAACTACAGGCTAATACTAGAAAAACTTCCGGTACTAATGTAGAAAGAATAAGGCAGAAATACGAGTCAGGTTATGATTCTGGCTATGACTCTGATACAAAAGTGGAACAATCAAGAAAGCCTAAAGCTCCCAACTCTAAAATGAATTTAGTTCATGTTGAATGTGGAGTAGTAGAAGGTTATCGATATAAAATTACTGATATATCACTTTAACTGCGTGGTTCGTGAAGGTTGTGGTAGTAAAAGTGCAGTTTGAATAGAATTTTATTCAGTACTAGCCTAAAGGTTTTCTGCAGAAAGCTTTTTTTGCTTTAATCTACTCTTCATTATCAGGATAAGAAGTATTGAGAGGATGCTCATAATGTTTATAATAAAAACTACTAATGATGTAGAGAGAGTTAGCTCACTTAAAATATGACCTGCAGCCACTGATGATATAGAGGCAGCACTAAGCTGCATTAGACCCATAAGGCCAGAAGCAGTGCCAGCCATCTTTGGGAATATCGATATTACACTCGCTACACCAAGTGGCAGGAGAAATCCATTACCGAACGTTAAGATGGTCATAGGAATAATAATTTCCAGCGGATTACTAATTGTATTCCAAGCTAAAATGAGCATTATAAGCCCACCAATAGTAAAAATTATTGTACCTAATAGCAATGTGTTATCTATAGTACTGATTTTCATTATTTTTTTACTCAATATATTACCCAACACATATGATAAGGATATGGTAACATAGAAAAACCCTATACTATTTGGGTTAAACCCTAATTTATTAAAAATGAATGGGGAGTTGATTAAATAGGCAAAGTAAGCGCCATAAGCTGCACATACGATTGTACTATATGCTAAATAGATAGGATTACATAATATTTCCTTGTAGTGCATTATAAGATTTGTGATAGATATACCGATTTTTTTATCCTTGGGTAGGGTTTCTTTGAACGCGACTAATATAGTGATTATCAATATAGCTCCAACGATCACTAAAAAAAGAAAATTAGCCCGCCAGTTAAAATAAGAGGTAAGAAATCCTCCAATTATAGGAGATATAGCTGGTGATATGCCAATAATCGGAAATATACTTGCAAAAATCTGTGCTGCTTCTTCTTTTTTGAATAAGTCACCAACAATTGTTCTGCCCAGTACCATACCAGAACACGCCCCTACTGCTTGGAAAAAGCGAAAATTACCAGGGTTTTGACGCTAGTAGATATCATACAAAGCCCGGAAAATATAGTATAGATAGCAACACCTATTATAATAATGGGTCGGCGACCAAATCTGTCTGATAAGGAACCGTAAATTATTTGTGAAATAGATAAACCAAGCAGATATACACTTAAAGTGGTTTGTATATCTTGTGATCTCACATGGAAATACTCTGCCATTGCTGGTAATGCAGGTAGGTAAATATCCGAGGACATCAATCCTATAATGCTCATCATTACAACCATTGTTATAAGTAGGTAGTAATTTTTTCCCTTCATAAAAACCCTTATTAAAGCCTTATGGAATTATATGGATAAAAACGAGAAGGAGAAGGAAAAGTGACAGTTTGACCTAATAAATAGATCTTGCATAACCAATTTATGGTGAGGAATTTTTAGGAGAAACGCAGATGAGCATAGCAAAATACCTGGAGTCGCTGCGGGATGACGGTGTCTTCTGGCAGGCTCGAATCACAATGTCCGTATAGCTGCGACTCTGGAGGTGCTTTCTCTCATCCACTGTAGATATTGCACGGTGCTGTCGACTTGGTCATTGTGATGTGCTTCTGGGAACATTAAAATTTCATACTCAAAATCATTGAGCCATATCGCCTGGTGCGGCAGAAAAACTTTTCCAGACTCTATAATCGGAACAATCTGGTGGAATCGAGCAAGTTTGTCATCATGCGGTATTATTTCGATGATTGGCAAATCACTGCTTGCCTTTAGCTCTTGCACTAATTGCTGACCACTTGTTTTGGCTTCGATCAAAATTGCGTGTGGTGTCCATCTTGCAGCCAGTGACAGAACTTGCTCTTTGAGTTTTGGGTACTCGAGTTTTGCACGATATACATCGAGTAAATAAAACTTATTGCCCACTTTTGCCCAAGTGGTGCAGACCACCGGAAGGGTGTCATTCCAGTGCTTGACACTGGAATCCAGCATTAATTATATGATTCCATCATATAAATCTTTCCATTCTTGATTTGTTTGTTCAATCAAGTTTATTTTCCATTTTCTCTGCCAACTTTTTAGGAGTTTTTCCCTACTAATTGCTAAATTTATGTCTTGAAACTCCTCATAATAAACCAATTTACAGACATTGTACTTTGATGTGAAACCAGAGACGGCTTTGTTTTTGTGCTCCCAAATTCGTTTAATCAAATTTGACGTTATACCTATATATAGGGTTCCGTTACCCCGCCAACAATGTTGCAAAAAACGTAAAATTAGAGAAAAGCATTTCTCGAAAACTTCTATGTCCAAAAACAAGAGTGCCATTTATTTATAGTGCCAACAATCAATTAACCATCAGTTTCAATGAATGATATGAACATATTATTTCAAGGAAAGGTCATGGGGAATAAGAGATTAGCTATACGGATTAGCTGTAGCTATGAAACTAACCGGTTGGCAGAAAAGTATTTGTTAGATGCTTATGAAAAAGCCGTGTCAAAGCAAGTAAGCCAAAAAAATTTAAAACATAAGAATGGGATTCAAGGAGGATCAAATGGTAACAGTGAGTTTATATGCAAGAGTTTCTTCAGGGAAACAAGCACAAGAAAATACAATAGCAAGTCAAGTTGCAGCTTTAGAGAAGCAAATTAGTACGGATGGGTACAAATTATTAAGTGAGTATAAATTTATTGATAATGGCTACAGTGGATCTAATTTAGTCCGTCCTGATCTAGAAAAATTACGTGATAAAGTAACAGAAGGTAAAATTGATAGGATTTACATTCATTCACCTGATCGCTTATCTAGGAAATATGCATATCAAATGGTATTACTTGAAGAATTTGAGAAAGCAGGAGCAGAAACGGTTTTCTTAAATTATGAGATTAACGATAATCCAGAATCTCAGTTACTGTTACAAATGCAAGGTATGATAGCAGAATATGAACGAGCGAAAATTATGGAACGAAGTCGTCGCGGAAAGATTTACGCAGCTAATAAAGGTTGTGTAAGCGTAATGGGAGGAGCTCCTTATGGTTATCGTTATATAGATAAATATATGGGAGGAGGACAAGCTTTATTTGAAATAAACGAAGAAGAAGCTAATGTTGTTAGGAAAGTATTTTTGTGGGTAGGAAGAGAAAGGACAAGTATTGGGGAAGTGTGTCGTCGGCTAAACACTATGTCTATTATAACACGAACAGGAAAAAAGTGCTGGGATAGAAGTGTGATTTGGGGTATGTTAAAAAATCCTGCTTACAAAGGACAAGCGGCTTTTGGTAAAACAAAAGTAGGTGTAAAGTTACAACATATCAGACCACAGAAACATTCTTGTGAACAACCGAAAGATAATTACTCTACCTATTCTGTTGAAAAAGCAAATTGGATTTATGTTAAAGTGCCAAATATAGTGGACGAAGATGTATTTGATATAGTTCAAGAACAATTAGCTGAGAATAGAAAAATAGCAAGGACAAGAGAAAGAGGAGCAAAACATTTACTACAAGGTTTAATCGTATGTAAGCGTTGTCGTTATGCATATTACGGAAGTCCTGTAAGAAATAAGCGAGGAGAAAAAATTGATCATTATGCTTATTATCGTTGTATTGGTAGAGATTCTTACCGTTTTGGTGGTAATAAAATTTGTGATAATAAACACATTCGTACAGATGCATTAGAAACAGCCGTGTGGGAAGAGGTTAAGCATTTATTGAAAAATCCAAATAGGGTTTTAGAAGAATACAGGCGTAGACTTTCAGAGCTTAAAAAATCATCATGGGATCAAAAAAGCGATTTACTAGAGAAGCAAGAAAAGAAATTAAAACGTGGTATTGCTAGACTTATTGATAGTTATGCTCAAGAATATATTAATCAAGAAGAATTTGAACCACGAATTAAAGCAATGAAACAAAGCTTAAAAACAATTGAAGAGGAGAAGAAAAGGATATTCGATCAAAAGAAATTAAAACAGGAATTAGCTTTGGTTGTAACCAATTTAGAAGACTTTTCTTCCAATATTAGATCAAACCTTGATAACGCAGACTGGCTAACTAAACGTGATATTATCAGAACTTTAGTCAAGAGAATTGAAATTAACCTTGAGGACGTAAATGTGGTATTTCGTGTAAAAGAGCTACCAAACTCTTCTGGACATAGTGGAGAAGAAAAGAAAAATTTGCAACATTGTTGGCGGGGTAATTGCGCTCACTTGCGAGTATATAAACATAATAACCTTTCATATATAGTAAATAAATTTACTGGATTCCAGTGTCAAGCACTGGAATGACACCAAAGTGGCTACTTGCATCACGCACCTTCTAACAAACTCCCTCTATTAGTTCCTGTTTTTTTATTAAAGTATAACCAAGTTCACTGGCCTTTTTGCTTAAATTCTTCAATACTCTCTCCTTATACAGTTTCTCATAGTAGTCAATCCCTCTCTCAACATACTCTTGTCCATACTTTAACATACTGTAGAAGATACATGCCAATTTCCTTGCCGTAGCAGTAATCGCTTTTGGTGCCCCTAGCCGTTTCTTTAATCTTCTACAATATGCACCTATTCCACTGTTGCTTCTTGACACACAGTGAGCAGCCATTCGAAACGCATTCGCAGCACGATTAATGACTTTACGCGTTCTTGTACTAAACACTTTTTCCCCTGTGATTTTATTAGCAGGGCTGAGTCCTAACCACGATGAAAAGTGTTTTTCTGTCCGCCATCTATTTGGGTTTATACCTGTTTCTGAAATTATTGTTTGTATGGTTACTACATCAAGTCCTGGAACTTTAGTGAAATCCATACCAGTTATTCGGTGCAGTTCCTCATGCAAAGCAAAGTTTGGCTTACTTTTGCTATTCTTATTCTTTTCCTTACTCGGCTGTTTACTTTCGCCAGATTTTGTTTCAAACGTTTTGTAATAGGCCTCAATATTTCTATCACATTCTGCTATTTTTTCTTGATAAATATTATATAGTTCAAATTCTTGCTTTAGCGTGAATAAGTGTTCCTCTCTGTAGTCACCAGCTAACGCTTTTGCTATAGTAGACTGATCATTTTTTATTCGCGCATCCCTGAATTCGGCCAATTTTTCAGGATCTCTTTCGCCTTCAATTATAGCCTTGATAATTTTCATACCAGTTACCCCAGTAATATCTCTTATGACTTTATGCAGTTGAACATTCATTTGAATTAACGCCTTTTGCATACGCAGAACATGTGTAGATGCACTTTCAGTAAGATTTTTACGTTGCCACACGTAACTACGCAATACACACATCTGATTATCCGGCCTAAATGATCCATGAAGCAATCCATAGCTGTGCAACTGTTGGAGCCATTGACAATCTTGAACGTCAGACTTCCTACCGGGTACATTCTTTACATGCCTTGCATTTACCAACTTTACCTCAAGTTCATATGACTCAAGTATTTGAAATAATGCTATCCAATACACTCCTGTTGATTCCATAGCTACAGTTGTAACTTTACACTTTTTCAACCATCGTGCTAAATTATGAAGGTCTTTAGTGAAGCAGCCAAATTTCTGAATGCGTTGTTCATCTTTTCCTTCTGGTACACATACATAATGTACAGATGAACCGACATCTATTCCCGCTGCATCAGGATTCATTACTTCTAATTCACTTTTTATTTTTGCCATATCAAGTTCCCCCTATATAATTTATAATGTAGAAGCACTTTAGCTTGGAGCGGTTAGATTATACAATCTTCTAAACGAGGTAGTCTACAAGGACTCCATCAATGGTTTAACCGTTCCTTCCAAAACCATGCTTGTATACGGGCACTTAAGGCACCATTGTGCTGGTCGGTTATAACTGCAAAAGCGCTTCCACAAAATTATACTTCAAGACTGCTAAAAACAGAAGTAGTGGAGTTTCTTTCAGGGTTTAACAGACTTTGTCTGTTCGTTGCTTGTATCACTACTCTACATAATTCTTCTTTTGTAAGGCCGAAAACTGCACCCAAATTAGGATCATAGAACGCAAAGCTGCCATCCTCATTTTTCTTTATTAATAAAGCATGACCAGCTTCTCTCTTGAATAAAATATTTCGTGGCTTGAAGCATAGAAACGAGTAGCCGTTTTCATTTTTTGCCGACAATTTTAAATTCTCGTCTATGAATCGCACGAAATTTTCTGGGGTTGACGTGGTCTCTTGACTATATTGATACTTTGTGTTAAACTTATTTTTTATATCTTTACGAATTTTTTTGTGCCGGCTAGAGAGCTCACTAATTTGCTTTGACTTTTCAGGATACTTTTTGCTGTTAGCTGTATTCTTAAGCTTTTTTATATCTTTCTCAATTTCATCCAGCTTTTGAAACGCAGCTTGTGGGTTTTGCGATATTGTATCTACAAAATATTGATCATCGGTTTTTGCTTCATTCATCAAATCGTCTATTAATGATTTTCGTGATTCTTGAAGTCTTGTGCAATTCTCTCTATAAGTAAAAAAGTCAAGAAATTTTTCAGAAAAAGTATCCTTATTAGCTAGTAGATTATGGCGGGCAACATGAGCACACAGATATGAGCACAGGCCTCTCACTTTTGTGTCATCTTCTCGATTAAAAGCTTTTTTGTATCTTTCAAACATTTCGTCATTAAACCTAATGAGTTTCAATAAAGAATTTTGCCGATTTGCAATAAAGTTGTTTCCTATACCTTTAAATAATGATCTATCCTCATCTTTTATACCAAATGATTTATAAAAAATCTTATCTCTGTTAACTATCATAGTTTATTACTTTACCATATTAATTTATAAATTATAGCATTAATTTGCTAATTAAGCAAGTATTATGTATAATTCCTAGCTTTAATTATACTATAGATAGTATCAACTTATATCAAATCTTGGATGATACCTTTTGTTGTGCGAATTACTTGCTAGTTCGTGCAGATGCGCATACCATAATAAAAAGTCAACCCCACATCTTGGGTTACAGCTTTACTAGACCCTAAAAACTGGCTAAAATGGGCAAACATTTACGAATTGAATTTAGTGTACAATCAGCAAACAAGGGTATTGATATCAACAATACTCTGCAGAGTCGCAATATGGTATGATCACATGCTCTTTATTGACCTGGTTAATATAATCAGTAGAGAGTTTTGTTCTGCAAAAGATGTTTACTACAACATATTACAATTGTTTGGAATTGCAGGACTGGGTGCAATGGTAAGGCCACTTGGTGCATCTGTATTTGGTCACATTGGTGACAGATATGGAAGGAGGATGGCATTAACGATTGCCATCTTGCTAATATCGATTCCGTCTAGTCTCGTTGCGTTTATTCCAGGTTACAGCCGGATAGGTGTAGCTTCCACTATGTTGCTTCTTGCAATCCATCTAACACAAGGGATTGCGCTTGGCGCTGAACAAGGAGGCAGTTCTGTTTATCTCATAGAGCATTTACCTAATAAGAAAAAGCTAGGAATGTTTTTTGGAGTAATAAGTTTTGGCCGCTCCATTGGCGCTTTGCTTTCTGTGGCGATGGTAATCATCTGTAAAAAAACCACTGACTTTAACGCTTGGGGTTGGAGAATACCGTTTACTCTTTCAGCCGTTTTGGGACTGATTAGCGCATATAGTATATACACGCTAGGAGAAACTCCAGCATATGAAAAAAGTCGAGAACAAAGAAATTTACCTGATTTGCCAATAATAGAGCTTATAAAACGCTACAAGAGAGCTCTTATACTTGCTATTTTGATATCTGTACCCGTTAATGTTGCTGTTGGATTCACCATATTTCTCAGAACAATTGCAAAAGAAATAGTATCGGTTGAGACGTATGTAACAACATATGTCAACGAAATTGTGCTCATTATAACCAATGTATTAGTGCCGATATCTTCAATAGCATTTGGAATGCTAGCTGATAAGGTGGGAAAAGAGCGCACCGCGATCTTGTTTACAGTAATTACAATGGTACTATGTTGTCCCATGTTATCTATTGCATACCACTATAAAAGTTATCTTATAATTATGCTTAGTGTAATGGTTCTCTCTATAGTAGAAAGGGGTATAAATCCTATAGGAATAGTTGCATCCGAACTCTTCCCCACTAATGTTAGATTTAGTGGAGTGAGTTTATCACGCAACATCTCTTATGCTTTACATGGCGGATTTACTCCGATGATATGTACTTGGTTTACTATAACATTCCCTCAAATAAACTTTGCTGCTGGGCTTTATATAATCTTCTGCTTATTGGTCAGTTTGGTGGCAATATTGCAAATAAAACTACAAGATAAAAATTTTGATTGGTAAAAATTCTGATATAACCCGTACACTTTCCGTCAGTGAAATTGAAAGGATTGCAAGATTAAAGGACGCTCAACTTAACCAGTACACACGGAATGACTAAGCCTGATTAGGTTCTCAGTTTTTCAAAAAAATCTTTTAGCAAAAAAGAGCACTCTGTTTCTAATATCCCACCATAAACTTCAGGTATATGGTTGCAAAATTGAAATATTTTAGCACCATTTTCAATCCCTCCACCTTTTGGATTATAGGCTCCAAAATATAATCGTTTAATTCTTGCAAAGGAGATAGCTTGAGCACACATTGGGCACGGTTCTAATGTTACATACACGTCAGCATCACAAAGTACTGACGTTGAAAGCAATTTACATGCTTGTCTAATCACTAACATCTCCGCATGTGCAGTTGGATCATTGGATATGTTGTGCGCAGAAGAAACAACATTGCTTCTACTCACTATTACAGCGCCTATGGGAACTTCGTCACTCTTTTGGGCAAGTTTTGCTTGCTCTATTGCAAGCTCCATGTATCGGTATTTAAACACTTTCCTCTGCTAATCTTCTTTTTTTAAATTGTGTTAGCTGCTGCCTTAATAAACGATACAAAAAGAGGATGAGGAGAAAACGGCTTTGATTGGAACTCCGGGTGAAATTGCACGCCAATAAACCATGGATGGTTTTCCAGCTCCACTGCCTCTATACACGTCCCATCTTCTGATATGCCACTGCATATCAACCCATTTTTTTCTAAACTATCTTTATAATCTAAATTAATTACGTATCTGTGTCTATGCCTTTCCGAGATAGTAATATCACTATACGCATCTGCCATTTTGGAACTTGGGCTTATATTACATTTATACGCCCCAAGTCTCATGGTTCCACCAAGGTCAATGTTCTTATCGCCAGCTAGCTTAATGACTGGATGCTTACAGGTACAAAATTCTTCGGAGTGTACATCTTCAAGCTTAATGACATTGCGAGCAAATTCAATAACTGCAAGTTGCATACCAAGGCATATTCCAAAAAATGGGATGTTATGTGTGCGAGCGTAACTTATTGCCGATATTTTACCCTCTACTCCATCATCGCCAAATCCACCTGGAACGAGGATTGCATGAGAATTCTGTAATTTCTCTTCTATGAGTTTTTTGTCAATAGGTTCTTCACTCTTCTCCCTTGAGTTAATCCAATTTATTTTTATCTTGACCTTATTGCTAATAGCACCATGATTTAATGCTTCAACTAGCGATTTATACGCATCGGGGAATTCAGTGTATTTTCCTACTATAGACACAGTGACTTCCTGTGTTGGGTGTCTCATAAAGTGCACTATTTGATCCCACTCAGTTAGGCTTGGTTTTGGCTTATTCAAGTTAAAATGTTCCAAAATTTGTGTACCAAGTCCACATTGATTATATAAGACCGGTAGCTCATATATATGGCTCACATCAGGAGCAGGTATTACGTTAGGCAAAGAAACATTACAAAGATTGGCTATTTTTCTTCTTTGATTATCAGAAATTTCTTTCTCGCTACGACATAATATAATATCTGGTTGCAACCCCGCAAAGTTTAACTCTCGAATTGAATGCTGTGTTGGTTTTGTTTTTAATTCTTGTGCTGCAGTAAGATATGGTACCAAGGTCAAGTGTATCAGGATAACTCTTTGTTTTCCAAGTCTATAGCTGATTTGACGTATGGCTTCCAAAAAAGGTTGGCTTTCAATATCACCTACAGTTCCGCCAATTTCACATATTACAAAATCTAAACCTCCCGTACCATTAAAAATAAACGACTTGATTAAATCTGTCACATGAGGAATGACTTGCACAGTTTTGCCCAGATAATCACCACGCCTTTCTTTCTTCAGTAACTCATGATATACTTTGCCAGTTGTTACATTGTCGTCTTTGGTTGCTTTAATTCCAGTAAAGCGCTCATAATGCCCAAGGTCCAAATCAGTTTCGGCACCATCTTCGGTGACGAATACCTCTCCGTGTTGAATTGGGTTCATTGTTCCAGGATCAATATTCAGATAAGGATCAAGTTTCCTGATACGAACCCCAAAGCCATGAGCTTGGAGAAGTGCGCCTACACTTGAAGCAACTAAACCCTTGCCAAGTGATGAAACAACCCCACCTGTTACAAAGATAAATTTAGCTTCCTTCATCAATTTTCAAAAGGAACAGAAGTAGATTCATTTTCTTGTTTTTTTTCTAGTATAATTTTTTCTGCAATTGACTTCTTATGCACATCTTTTGAACATAATCCTGATAATAACAATGTGTTTATAATAAATAATCCGGCAACTATAGCCGTTGTTTTGCTAAGCGGATTTGCAGAAGATTTCACCGGGATCATTGAATTGAGCCCCTGCTGTGAATTGCTAAAGCCACTCAGCGGGCTACTCCCAGGTGGCTGCAAAAGTACTAAAATTACTAGAACAACAACTAATATTATTTGGAGCGCACTGAGTATCGTTACTGGCATTGTAATAGGGCTGAAAATAAAAATTTTAGGAGCATGAAATGCATAAGTCAAGAGATCTATTCAAGTAACAAGCACTGTGTGCCGGAATAACAGAGATTTATTAAATATTTTACCTTAAGATCTTAATTTCTTATTATAGGGAGTACACAGCAAGCAATTTATTGATGGTGAAAGATTACAAAAAAGGGCATAGAAGGCGCCTGAGGGAGAAATTATTCTGGATAATGGACAATCACTGCTCGACTATGAGGTTTTAGAGCATATTTTGTACTCAGCATACAGTAGAATTGATGTAAAGCCAGTAGCAAAGAGTTTGATAGAAAATTTTGGTAGTTTAAATAAGGTTTTTAACGCTGATTTAGAAGCACTGCGAAACATTGATGGAGTCAACAATGCAGCTATATCTGCCATTTTCTGTGTAAAACAAGCCTTTGTTCGCTCCGCAAGAGAAGAAATAAAAGACCTGCCTATAATCAATAATTGGAAAAAACTGCTTGATTACTTAAGAATAAGCATAGGAAGCCTCAATAAGGAAAATTTTCGCGTCATTTACATGAATAAAAAGTATCGTATAATGGCGGAAGACCTGCAAAACGTTGGTACAATAGATCAAACTCCCCTTTATGTTAGAGAAATCATAAAACGCGCCCTTTTAATTGGCTCAACGTCTATTGTAATATCGCACAACCATCCAAGCGGGGATACACAGCCCTCAAGTAGCGATATATCCCTCACTAGGCAACTAGCGGAGGCTTGCAAAAGTGTAGGAATAGAATTAATAGACCACATTATTATCACATTCGACAGCTATTTTAGTTTTAAGGAGAACAGGCTGTTGTGAAAGCTTTTATAGCTACAGTTTTACCAATGTTTTGAAAGAAGGGAAATGAGTCAAAAAAACTACTTGACAAGTTCCTTCAACCCCCTTATAATGAGACTGAAGCTATTTGTTTATCTTCGCAATCTGTGCAGGTTAATGACAAAAAACTTAGGGTATTTGGCGTCTCATGTTTAAATTTTTGCACTATGTGCACCTCACGTCTTTTTAAAACTTCTGGTTTTTGCCTATACAAGCTGAAACGCGCTTATAAGTCGTTTAAGACAGTATAGAACGTCAAATAGACAAGGGAGAATTTGAATACTAGCTGCCTCAGAGTTTTTTTGCCTTTTTTTCCGCTCAGTAAATTTCTTAACGTTTACAGTTTGGACTATTTGCATTTAAAAGTAGCTGAATCGTAGCGTTGAGGATAAAAACGCCGATATTTGAGGTACATATAAACAATTAGCCACCGACCGGGGCTTCTTTTGCTTTTTTTTCTCGCTTGGTAAATTTTTTAAATATTTATTACTAAAGTAGTATCCTGGACCCCAGTGTCTGACTACTTGAATGACAAGGGAAGGAAGCACTGGAATAACAGAAAAAAGAGCGCTGGAATGACAGAAGAAGGAGCTACTTATATGACACCACTTTTGCTTCACCACGCCCCTTATATGTTAAGAACAAGCAATTTTCTCATAGTAACAGTAGAAGCAATTTTATATGGTTCTTTATGTTGATGATATAATAAAGATCATCCTTCGCAAAAAGCGGGAAGGAAGGATAAAAGACAACTAACCATAACATTGGAAAGACATCTAGCTGGTAGGCCTCTCAATAAATCAGTTATTTCCTTATTCTTAGCAAAAGAAAGCGGTTTTTTACCATTATTATCTTTTATGTTAGTTTTAGCTCCTGCTCTGAGAAGAAGTTCAACCATATCGGTGTTATTAAAACAAGCAGCATAGTGCAATGCAGTCCTCCCCAGATTGTCTTGGGCATCAATGTCTGCTCCTGCTCTGAGAAGAAGTTCAACCATATCAGTATCATTGAAATAAGCAGCATAATGTAATGCAGTTCTTTCCATATTGTCTTTGGCGTTAATATCTGTATGTTCGCCAATTAGACGCTCATGACTTACTGGTCCAACTTCATCATTACGGTACTCCCTTAAAATTTTATATAAATCATAACCTCTGGTACCATTTAACATAATTTTACCTCCATATACACTAATGATTAACAAGTATTTTTATAAAGCTCAACTTATTACATTTACAGAAGAGTTGCAAGATATCTTTTAAGCATTTATTTTTTATTCTTAATTAACTCTAAAGCTTTTTTCAAATCTATACTTTCAATATCTGCATTTTTGCCCAAGGCAACATTTGTTTTACCGCATTTTATATAGAACCCATACCTACCATTGCAGATAAAAACTTCTTTTCCCTTATCATTAAAACCAAGGGATTTTAGCTCTTTACGTGGGCTTTTTGCAATAATTTGCACAGCTTCATCTAATTGTGTGTCCAATACCTCCTTGGAGCTTTTCTTAAGAGAAAAGTATCTGCCATCATAGAAAATATAGTACCCAAATCTTCCAAGGCCTATTTTTACTTCCTTTCCAGTTTCTGGGTGTTCTCCGATTACTTTTGGCAAGGAAAGTAATTGAGTAGCGGTATTCAGATCAATATCATTAACATTTATATCTTTTGGTATGGAAACCGTTTTTTTCTTTTTCGACTCATTATTGAACTCCAGGTAAAGCCCAAAAGGGCCTTTTTTGATCATCACCTCTTGCCCTGTCACATCGTCTATACCCAAACTTTTTGGGTATTCTGAGTTGTCATTACTACCTGTAATTTCTTTTGTATGGCTGCATGCAGGGTAGTTAGAACATCCAAGAAATACTCCCGCTTTTCCAAAATTCAATTTCAATATACCATCAGAACAATCAGGACATTTTTTGCCTATTTCTTCCTTTCCTTCTTCTGAACAAAACCAATCGACTACCAAGCTGTGAATGCCGCTAAAAATCTCATCATGCGTCATTTGCTTGACGGAGTTTACAAGATTAAAAAACGGCACCCAAAAATAGCCTAGCTCTTTTTTCCAATCTGCACGTCCATTTGAGATTAAATCAAGCTTTTCTTCCATTTGTGCTGTGAAATTATACTCTATACAACGCTGAAAAAAAGTTTCTAAAAATATGGTAACGATCTTACCGCGGCTGCTTGGAATAAATCTTTTATTATCCAGTGTAACGTACTCACGGTCTTGCAATACTGAAATAATTGCCGCATAAGTTGATGGACGGCCTATGCCAATTTCCTCCATTTTTTTTACAATGCTTGCTTCACTATAACGCGGTGGAGGTTGAGTAAAATGCTGTTTTGGATCAACAGAGATCAGTTTGCACGCTTCACCTTCTTTCAGGGCAGGTAGCATGCCTTCATCTTCATCGTCTGCGTTATCTCTATAAACTTTATAGAAACCATCAAAAAATATGCTCGATCCACTTGCTCGTAGAATTACCTTCTGATCAGTAGAACTAATTTCAACCACCACTTGATCGAGGATAGCCGATTCCATCTGACTTGCGATGGTTCTTTTCCAAATCAGATCATACAACTTAAATTGCTCTGGCGTTAAATAGTCTTTGATACTACCTGGCGTTCTATTTATATCAGTTGGACGAATCGCTTCATGCGCTTCCTGAGCATTTTTGACCTTTTTTACATATTGACGAGGAGACTTTGGTAAATATTTATCACCATATAATGATTTAATCGACTCTCTGATTGAGTTTACAGCCTCATCTGCAATATAAAACCCATCTGTACGCATGTAAGTTATCAACCCGACAGTTTCACCACCAATATCGATACCTTCATACAAGTTTTGCGCTATGCGCATAACATTTTTTACATTAAAGTAAAGCTTATTCACTGCATCTTGTTGAAGACTTGAAGTAATAAATGGAGGTAGCGGGTTTCTCTTAACCTGCTTGCGTTCTACTGTGCTTACAGCATATTGCCTTGACTCAATCTCCCCAACTAAGTTCTTTGCTTCCTCTTCATTCTTAATGTCAAATTTTTCTAGCTTTTTATTGTCATAGTGGCTGAGCATAGCAAAAAACGTTTCGTCTTTGCTATTTTGCATCTCTGCCTTTATGCTCCAATACTCCTGTGTTATAAATTTACTAATTTCATCTTCCCGCTCGCATATGAGCTTTAGCGCAACAGATTGCACTCGCCCAGCAGACTTGCTTCCTGACAATTTCGTCCATAGCAGTGGCGACAAATTAAATCCGACCAGGTAATCCAAAGCTCTGCGTGCTTGCTGCGCACGCACTAAGTCCATGTTTATTTCGCGTGGATTCTTTATCGCTTCTTGCACTGCCCTTTTTGTTATCTCATTAAAGACTACTCTATAAATGTGACTTTTATCATTGATTGCTTTCCTTTCCTTTAGTGCCTCTACCACATTCCAGGCTATTGCTTCTCCTTCTCTATCTGGGTCTGTTGCAAGGTATATATCTGATGTTTTACTTGCTTCCTTTGCCAGCTCTTTTACATATTTTTCTGCCTTCTCAATAATCTCATACTTTATGGCAAAATCATTATCTGGATCAACAGAACCGTTTTTTACTGGCAGATCTCTCACATGCCCAAAAGATGCAGCTACCTTGAACTCTTTGCTCAGATACTTGCCTATCGTTTTTGCCTTCGCAGGCGACTCAACTATCAATAAAGCCATAATTATTAGTATTTAAAGATAATATGTTGAGGAATATATAATGAAATGTAAAAAAATATTTTAATGGGTCCTGTGAATTTTACAAAATGGGTTGTTGAGGGTCTTTAGAAAACCCTTTAACATTGCCATTTTCAAGTGAGTTTGAAGGCTTACTGCAACAACATATGATTGCAGCAGCAACCAGACAACAAGCTCCAACTGCTATTCCTACTGCTAACATCTCTAGGTAAACTGCAATAGCTAAAGCAACTCCAGTTATTCCAATAATCATATCCAATACCTATTTTGTTATGATTATTTTGAGATCTCAGGTACAAGTGTCAACTACTTGCATGAGCACCTTACTGGTGAAAGGCGCTCCCAAATTACAATATGTGTGCAGCTATGTGCTACACACCGGAATAACAGAAACCTTACTTGATTAAGGCTACGATGGACACTTCTCTTCTTCTGAAGAAAAAACTTTTTTAATCAGAGGCGATACAATATGCTTGTCCACTTTTTTAGCTACTGGCACTATAGCGAAGTCCATTGCAAGAGTCGCTATAACTGGTGTTATTGCTCCTATTGCTGCACCTATTAAAGCTACTGATTGCATTCCAAGCATTGCACCAGGAAAAATGGAAACTGCAGCTGCAGCAAGGCCAACCCCAATCCCGACACTGATAGCTGTTAGTGTGCCGAAGTACACTACAGCAGCTCTGGTGCCTTCACCTTCACCTTCACCTTCACCTCTATCGGCACCTTTAATCAAGTACAATCTATGAAGCCCTATAGTAAAAACTATAGGCAATATTGGCAATATAGAACCAATAATTCCACCTATAACTAAGGGCGATAAAGCTGTAAAGCTTAGCCCTAAACCTATAAGTCCTCCTAGTACAGCACCTAATCCTGCTGAAAATACTAAATTTTTTACATACTCAGCCTTGTTATCCATATAACCTCCTTAAATTAATCTATAATAACAATCCTTTTCGTGGAACCTTAAGTCCCCTTTATTGCCATTATAATTAAGTTACTGAATAAGTAAAGTGATTTTTTTTATGGAATGATCCTGGAAATAAAGAGTGGGAGAAGGAGTTTGAGCACACGACCTCAACTATTATCGGTTAGTGCCAAATTTTGCAGTGACACAGCATTGCTTTTTCCTATACCGATGCTTCCTTTCTTGTCATCCAAGTAGTTGAAACTGGAATAACATCATGCGTTCGAGGTAAACTCTGGCTATACATCATCAAGCATAGCGTGATTAACTTCAACCTTATATTTTGATTCTAGATAGCTAATTAACTGCTCTTTTAGTGATATCATCACGCGTTTTCCAGTATCAAATGTGTTTAATCTGCCACTTGATGAATACATCTCTTTTAGAACGCCTATTATAACTTCATTATTATATTGAATGGGGTCTGTTACCGAGTCAGTCGTCTTCATATTAAAAATCTCTTCTATAAAAGAAAAAGGGTAATTTTGTCGGTCTGCTTCATTGCGGTGTATCTGCTGATCTTTAATTAATTCTACACCTTGAGTTTTCTCCAAATCTGCTTTCTCTCTTAGTTGAGCTGCGGTTTCTTGCCCAATCTTAAACATTTGTTCTTTTATAAACCCATCACGCCAAAGGTCTTCTACTGATGCCTTGCCTTCTTCAAAACTTTGTAGTTTAGGCGGGATAATATCGGTGATCTTTACACTGACAACGGCATCTTCAATGCCTTTAAAATAACTTCTCTGGTCTTTTTCTCGAGAAAAGATAAAAGAAATCAAATCATTAGAACTTTCTACACTATTACCACTTTGATCCTTTCCACCCGCATCTACCGGACCAATGGCTTGTATAGGTAAATTGTATTCACTGGATATTTCCTCAATCGTTGCACCATTGTATATCTTATAATTTGCTTGATTTATGAAATCGTTGACTTTTTCAAAAGACTTTCGATTGATTAAAACTGATTTCACCTCCTTTTTTAAATCAGCTAAGTTTTCACTAGAAATTTGATGCGCACTTTCCACTTTTATTATATGCCAACCAAAACTGCTTGCTAAAACTTCACTTACTTCGCCTGCCTTGAGAGCAAATACCTTTTCTCCCATACCCTCTGGTAGAAAATCCTTGGTTATGTTATTCATTCTGGTTTCCTCAAGTTTTGTTTTACCAAACTCTTCCGCTATCTGCTCAAAGCTTATTTTGTCCTCTTCAAGTGCTTTTCTTGCCGCTTCGGCTTCCTCTTTAGAATGAAATATTAGGTTGAATATATCTCTTTGATCCTTAAGTTTCTGTTGTTCTATTATATCATAAACCTCTTCATCTGAGATCTGAACTTGATCTTCAAAATATTTTTGGCCTAAAGAAATATACTGTGCAGCTCGATATTCAGGATAATAAAAATGGGATTTATTTTTTTCATATAAGTCAAGTAAAGTTTGATTATCTGGCTTGGGAACATTTGTAACTGCATCTTTAGTTATTTTAACAATATCAACTACTCTGGTTTGGTGGCGATTTCTGTATATCTGCTCATCAATTTTCTCGCCAAAAGTTACTGGATAATTATCTCTAAACAGTGAAGTTACAAACATCATTGCAGGCAGAATTTTCTCTAGCTTTGCTGTATATTCTCCTTCTGTCATATGCAGGGCGTTTAGCGTCTCATGAAATTTCCCTTTGTCAAACTCACCTTCATCGTCTTGGAAGTATTTAGTATTTTTAATATGGTCCTTTATAGACTCTTCTCCAACTACCAACCCCAGATCACTCATCAGGTTAAACAATAGTTTTTGCTCTATGAGTGCATTAAGTAAATCGTATTTCAGTCTTTTTACTTGTTCTTCGCTAACATTGGATCCAAAAATTTGCTTTCCGTAATTTTGATATAGCGATTTATACTCATCTAGTGTTATAACTTCCTTTCCAACTCTAGCTAATTCCTCCTTTTTATTGTCATCTGATAGAAGGTTGCCAACTCCCATAAAGATTAATAAACAAGCTAAAATGACAACGATTACTTTAGTGGACAAGTTTTTATTCATAAACGCAAAAGTTGATTATTGGTTAATTATAGAATAGTGATAATTTAGTTCTTGTAAACCTGTTGATTATAGTATTAGCTTGTGTCTGCAGAGAGTTTTCAGATTATTATATAGTCTAATCTCCTTGACCGAAAAAGCTAACTATATTTTCTTTTACTTGCATGCTGTCTGTCATGTTGTTTACTCTCACACGAAATTCAGATGAGTTTTTAACCCCGCTGCTATACCAGCCTATGTGTTTGCGGGCCATTTTTATCCCCGTGTCGTTTCCGTAATACTCAAGAATATTGTCGTAGTGTTCAAGTATGATATTTAATTTCTCTGAAGCCGTTGGCTCAGAAATTTCACCTCCACTTAGAAAATCCATCGCTTGATTAATCAACCAGGGTTTGCCATAAGCGCCACGACCTATCATCACTCCGTCTGCTCCGGATTCTTTGAGCGCATTTTTAATGTCATTCAAATTTTTAATATCGCCATTTACTATCACTGGAATTTTTACTTGCTCTTTGACATTCCTAACGAATTTCCAATCTGCTTGACCGTTATAAAGTTGTGCTCTCGTTCTTCCATGCACAGTGATCATTTTTGCTCCAAGATCCTCTGCGATTTTCGCTAAACGTGGAGCATTGCGGTTCTCGTCATTCCACCCAGTGCGCATTTTCACCGTAACTGGCACATTAACTGCCTTGACTACAGCTTCAATTATTTCAGCAGCCTTTTTTTCGTCGCGCATTAGCGCTGATCCTGCATAACCGTTTACAACTTTTTTGACTGGGCAGCCAAAGTTTATATCTATGATTTTTGCACCCATATCCTCGTTTAATTTCGCGGCCTCTGCCATAACATCCGGCTCGCACCCAGCGAGTTGCACAGCAGTTAACTCATCAACTTTTGCTTTTTGCATACTCTGGCGAGTTTGCAGAATCATAGCTCTGCTGGCGATCATTTCTGAGACTAACAAACTTGCACCGAGCTTCTTCACAATACTTCTAAACGGATAATCAGTCACTCCAGACATTGGTGCTAAAATTACCGAAGAATCGATCGTTAGATTTCCTATTTGGAGGGGCATAAGGTGCTATATAGTGCTACAAACCGGGGCCTGCACCTTTGAAGTGGAAGGCTGAGATGTTGCCGTTCTTGGCGAAAGATCACATAAAAGCCTGTTTTCTAGATCTTCCTTCCATTTTTCATCATTCATGAGTGCTTCTGCAAACTCTTTTCTTTTTCTATTCAGATCAAATTTATACTCTGATAACTCTTTATCAATTTCATCAAATGACTTGCCTTCGCTGAGCATTTGTGTGATTCTACTAGCATTTTCTAATGCAAATACACCACAATTGCAGCCATCGTTTTGCTGCTTAGTTTCAGAGCTTCTCATGTTATCACTTCCTATTTCCAAAGCTGCTTCCAGTGCACTTACTATACTATCAGTGTTTATTGGAACGTTAACTAATTCATTTTTCTTGTCCCGGCACGTTTGCGCTGTTTTTTGGACGTCTTGACCCATTTCTTTTCTTCCTTGCTCGTTTAACTCACGAGATTGCTCAGCGAGAGGGGGAATCAACCCTTTAATTTCACTCGCACATTCTATGTTCTTACGTTGACTACCAGAACTTGGTAAGTCAGCACCAAAAGAATCACAGTAATAAGCTCTAAATTGTTTACTACCTAAATTGTACGCAACAACTAATGTAGTCCAATGACGGTTTCCTAGGTTTACTACTGAAGTGAACGTTACTTCTTGATCTTCCTGCTCTACCCTATTTTTGTATTCTATTAGTCTTTCATTCAAAGTTTCTAGATTGCCGGGAATACAGAAGAATACACCGTCTGCAGAATCCTCTGAATACCCATATTTAACTCTTGCAATATGAGCAATATCATGCTGTTGTAGCCAGTAAGCATAATTTTCTCTATTTGTCTGATGCACAAGGGTATCCAGATTTTCATGAAATTCACCACCCAAACCACTATCTAAAGAACTTCTACGACTACTGTTTTTTGAACTAGGTTCACTACCTGGCACAATACCACTATCCCCATCTTGGTCTACTCCTTTTCCACTAACATAGCCTTTGACCCAGCGAAACAAAGGTTCAATAGCCAATTTGTATGTCACTGCGAGAGCTACTCCCATTAAAATCCAAACTATGGGATTGGAGATGAGCATGGCAAGTGGAAAGGTCAGTAGAGGAGATCCTACTATCAACCCTAAGCAGCCAATGGTCAATGTAGCCGCCAGATGTATACCAAAAGCGTAAATAGCAAACCTTACACCATCTTTAAGTTTGGTAAGGTAAGTGTCCTTTTTTGTAGTACCTAACATGTTATATCCATGAATGCCAAGTTAACTAGATTTTAACAAATTTTAAGGGTAAACTCAACCATAATAATCTTATACCAATTCCACTACATAGAAAGCTGATAGACAACAGTGGAAAAAAGCTATAACGTCATCCAACAAAAACAAAAAAACTACTTGACAACTTTCGCCGTTACCCTTATAATGAAGATGAAGCTATTATTTATCTTCAGTCTGTGCAGATTAAATGAGAAAAAAACTTAGCATATTTGGCGTCTCATGTTTAATTTTTCGCACTATGTGCACTGCATGTCTTTTTAAAACTTCTGGTTTTTTACCTATACAAGCTCAAACGCGCTTATAAGTCGTTTAAGACATCAAAAACGCCAATATCATAAGATAGATAGTGAATAACTAGCTACTCGGGGTTTCTTTTGCTTTTTTTCTGCTTAGTGAGTTTCTTAAACGTTTATGGCTAAGGTTAAGTTGCATTAAAAAGCAGCTAAGTCGCACTTATTAAGCGTTTAGGATAAAAAAACGCCAACATTTCGACACAAAAGTAAATAATTAGCCACCACGGGGCTTCTTTTGCTTTTTTTCTTCGTTTGGCAAATTTCTTAAATATTTATTACTAAAGTAGTATCATGGGTCCCAGTGTCAGAGCACTGGGATGACAAGAATGGGGTACTTGGATGACAGGAGAAGGGGCTTGTTAACTGACAAGACGGTATCTTAATTTGTCCTATTACTATTGGGGTTTGGTATAAGATAGACCTAACAAACCTCAGTAGGGTGTCCAGTTGGGCCCATAAGAACTATTTGTTCACCTTCTTTGAAGTACTTACACAAATTAGTGGAGCCACCGGTTTCGAGTACAATAGTGGAAATAATTCCTTTTTTTTTGTCTACTTCAGTGCCAGTTACAGCTATACCTTCCATAGCAAGGCTTGTAGCTTTTCTGCTGTTAGTTTCAAAACTTTGCAACCTAAAGAATTGCCCAGGCTTGAAATTTTTTGCAGCAAGTGGTGCTTTGATCACTATTTCTACTACTTTGTCGGTTAAATATTGAACTTTTATGACTTTTGCAGTGAACTGTTCTTTGATCTTATTGAAGAATTCTTCACTTGCCAGGTGTTCTGGCGTCATTCCAGCGCATAACACTGGCTGGTTACTTGTTTGGATAACTCCATCCAAAAGCTGGGAAATGATAGGGTAGCCGTTTTTGGCACTTGCCATAGCTTTCACGACACTGCCGCTGTATGAGGGATGAAGATCACCGAAAAAACTAATTGCTTTACTGCCTTGTTTATACACTAATATTCTATCTTTATTTTGCATCTTAGGAGAGAATATTGGATCCACTTCTTCCCCTGATGAGCTCAGGTGAGTGAAATATCCATTGCTTAATTCAAAATGCTTTTTATCTTCCGTTGCAATGACTGTATTTGGTTCAGTACCCGCTGCTATAAGAACAGAACGTGCTTTTATACACTTGATTTCGCCCGACTTTGTGTCTATCAGTTTTATCGATTCAGCATGGTTATACTTATCCGTCACAATTTCAATTGGCTCTAGGTTTTCGATAAAGTAAATCCCTTCTGACAGTGCGTTTTGCACCTCCTCACTATTTAGTCGGTAACTTGGTGAACTTTTCAGCTCTTTTCTATATACAACTTTCACTCCCCCCAAACTCTGTACTAACTCCAATATTTTTGCTTCTCTATTCTCTTTTTTCGCTAGTTCTTTCTCTTTTTGGATCGACTGTGCGTGCAATATAAACTCATTCGCAATTTCACGTTCTTCTTCTGTCCAATCTTTTTCAACGTAGTCTTTCCCATATTTACCAACCAATGTCTCGTAGCGAAGAAGAAATTTTTCTACTTGAGTCGGATAATACGCTAAAGCTTCAGTGGCAGTATCAATTGCAGTAAGTCCCGCACCTATAACAACTATTGGCATGCGAATTTGCAGATTTGCTATAGAGTCAGATTTAAGAGCACCACTGAGTTGTAATGACATTAGAAAATCAGATGCCATGCGCACCCCACGAGCTAACATATTTTTTATTTTGATTATTCGTGGCTTACCAGAGCCAAGCGCTAGGGCTATGTGGTCGAAACCCAAATTGAACGCATCACTAACAGTTACTGTGCCACCAAAGCGAATGCCTCCATAAAACGCAAAATTTTTGCGTCTTTCTAGTAATAATCTGATAATTTTTAAGTAATTCTTGTTCCACCGAGAAGTAATGCCATATTCTGCTACTCCACCAAACCCACCGGCTGTACGCTTACTCAATTTTTCATGCTTGAAATCTCTGATCAGCTGAAAATTATCAATCAGAGGTTCTATCTTTAATCCATCAATAGCGATAACATTATGCCCATCGTTTAATAAATGATGAGCTAGATTAAAACCAGCAGGACCAAGGCCTACAACCAGGACATTTTTTCCAGTATTTTCTTTCGGCAACGGCCGCTGAAAATTTAAAGGATTCCAACGACTAAGCAGAGAATATATTTCAAATCCGTATGGCAAACTGAGCACGTCATCCAAAACTCTTGTTTCAACCATTGGCACATTCACAGGCTCTTGTTTTTGATATATGCACGAATTCATGCAATCATTGCATATTCTGTATCCAGTGGCTGCACATAGTGGATTGTCTATCATCACAATTGCAAGGCTTGCTATACTGTACCCTTCACTTTTTACCAGATTCATTTCTGATATTTTCTGTTCCAGTGGGCAGCCGTGCAGTTCAACTTTAAGTGGAGATTCTTTAAAAATCTCACTTGGTTGACAGGATGTAGCGCTAGAATCTGTGCATTCTTTCTGGATCCCAGTGTCAGCCACTCGGATGACAGACCCCTTTGAGCAACTGTCCTTATTTTGCTTATGACAAAATATGCAGTAGTGAGCATTATCTAACGCCTTATCTAAACTCACCTTTTCACTTGTTAGGTCAAAACCATATCGTCTTTTTACTTCATTTGAATACAGAACTTCAACTCCGCCTACTTCTTTTTTAGAGAATGATACGAGATTTTCATGATCAATTTTTTTATGAGTACTAAAAAGTATACTCTGTTTATTTTTCACTCTCCATGCTGCATACTGTACTGCAAGTTCTATTTCCTCTTTGTGACACTCTTTATCCTCAAACCAACACATCACTTGCTCGGCGAAATTTTTTTCTGCTGTTGGTAAAGTAAGAAAATGACTTAATCTGCTAGTGATACAATCAATGTCTATGTTTGCTATGTCAGTGTATTTCTTCAATGCATAGCGTTGAACAAATAATCTTTTGCATTTATATATTACAGCAAAGTCGTTGTGCTTTTTCTTTAGCTCTTCTGTTTCTTTTTCAATGTTGAAAAGCTTTGCGATGAATTCATCAAGTAAGTACGAAAGGTCTATAATTAGCTGACTATCTGTCGCTTGAGTGGTCGACATTTGTTGTTTTCTGGATCCCAGTGTCAAGCACTGGGATGACATGGAACAATGCTGGGGTGATATGGAACAGTACTGAGATGACATGGAACGATACTGGGATGACATGTGGTGACACTGAGATGACACTGAAGCGTTTTCTCTTGCTTTAATCAAGGAACGAAATAAATTTTCATCGCATGATTTGGCATAATCTAAAAATGTCTCATCTAGTTTTATTAATCCATCGCGAATATATAGATCGGGAAATGAGATGTTAAAATTTAGCTGCATTGCTATATTATACAACGCATACGCCGTTTTTTACAGATGAAAATTTTATTTGTTTTGCAACATGGCTAAAATTGTTGCTTCTGCAACCTTCTCTTCATCTACATATGCAACACACTCAAACTTGCATGCACTCAAACGTGCATTTTTAATGTTAGACTGAAGAACTAGGGTGTCTCCTGGAGTAACTGGCTTTCTGAATTTTGCATTTTCAATGGACATAAAGTAAACAACTTTATTTTCCACTGCACTTTGACTTTCTTTACCAAGAACACATATTGCAGATGCCTGAGCTAGAGATTCAATTATTAAAACTCCTGGCATTATCGGATGGCCAGGAAAATGGCCAATGAAAAATGGCTCATTGAAAGTTACATTTTTGATTGCCTTTATACTCCTACCTGGATCACATTCTATTACTCTATCCACTAAGAGAAACGGATAAGAGTGTGGTAATATTTTTATAATATCACTGATATTAAACTGCATAATATCCTTAAAGTAAGCCTAATTGACGTCTTTCAAAGCGAATTTTGGTATTTCTTTGTTTATGTTTTTTAATATGGCATCTGATAAATCAACTTTATCTAAGTCAGCTTCATCCATAGAGTACAAAACCTGATTTTTCTTTGAAATAAATAGTACCAAGTCTATGTTGTTTTTTTCTGCGGTTTCTCTAGCAACTTCTTTTATCTTGTTAAAAACACTATCTACCGCGTCTCTGTAACTTTTTTCTAGGTATAACATTTTTTTAGCGTAACTATCTCTAGCACTTAGAGCGTGCTTGTCAAATTGCTCTGTTCTTTCCTTTTTTGCTTCCTCTGATAGAAGTTCAAATTCCTCTTTTGAAGGCTTGAATTTTTCTAGCTCACTTTCAAACTCTTGTTGCAGCCCAGAATTTTGTTCTTTTATTTGCTGTTGTATATTTTGTAGAGCAAGAGACTCGCTGATCACTTTGTCGCTATCAATAATCGCAACTTTTATGTTAAGTGCGCCCCCAGATTGATGTTTTACAACCTTATAACCCACAAACAAGGAAATAACTAAGACAATAACTGATATAAATAATTGTATGTATTTCATTTAAATCCCTACTTCAATAGAAAACTTAACATTCGATGATGGTATTATATCATAAGGTTCCTTAACTAAAGGAAAGCCAAAGTCTAATCTAAATCTACCACCAAAAGGAGAAGGCATCGAAAAACCAAAACCTGGTGAAACTCTTACAAGTTTACTGTCGTTGTATGGTTCTTTTCCTTTGTGTTTCTCATCTTTATCGTCTAAACCAAAAAGCGTTGCATAGTCAACAAAGAATGAGCCTTTGACGCCAACATAATCGTATAATTTCGGTAATGGAAAATCCACTTGTTGTGTTAAGTTAAAATAAGTCTTACCTCCTAATGAGCTTTTATCTTTTGCTCTTGGTCCAATACCAGAGAGGTCAAACCCTCTAATCTCATTACCACCTTTAAAAAAGTGCTGGCCAATATTTAGCGGTTCATCGGTATAAGAAAAAATATGACCTGCTGCCATTTTAAAGCGCAGTATTATATCATCATCAATCTTACTCAATATGGGATGTGTATAAAAAGACAAAAATTCAGATTTGAGGAAATTTACGTTCCCTCCCAGTCCTGAAACGTCCTGGCTTAAGCGCAATAAATAACCATCTCTTGGGGCATATAGATTATCTAATTTATTATACGCTAATGTGTATCCTACTGATGAAATGTGATATTCACCTTCTCGGTCCCGTATTATTTCAGGGATATCACCGCCCTTTCCACCCTTATTGTCCAAGTGTATATGATTATACTTATAAGAATAGCGTAGGGAATTAGTTAAGTTCTCTGTGACTTTATGTGATAATTTTGTAAAAAATCCCATGTCACAGCTATCAAAAGTGGTGTTTGGCTTATCTTGTTTTTCATAGAACACGCCTACACCTAATGATGTATCGGAGTCATTAAAATTATTTTCAACGACTTCTAAATCAGTCGAAAATACGTATCGACTTTTCTCAACGGCAAAGGAGAGCTCTTTTCCGCTACCAAATAAATTACGGTCTTTAAAATCAGTTTTAAAAAATGCTCCGCCAGGAAAAGACACACCTCCTCCTAAATATAACGAGGTAGTGTTTTTTTCTTTAATATCTAAGTTGAGATTCACTACATTATCATTAATTGTATAACTATTTATTTTTACTGCTTCAAAAAAATCACTGCCAATCAATTTTCTACGCGATTTTTGAATCTCAGATGTGTTATACGCGTCACCTTCTGCTACACTGAGCTTACTTCTGATCACTTTGTCTAAAGTACGGTCGTTACCGTCTATTGTAATTTGATTTATGTAAATCTTTTTACCTGGCAGCACCCTGTAAGTTACATCTACAACATTGCCACGCTGTGCGTATTCTGGATTAACTTTTGCAAATATATATCCCCTCTCGTTTAAATACTTGTTTATTTTTTCTACCGTATTACTAATTTTAACCTTATCAAATACTTTGTTACCTTCCTCAGTTATTAGTTCTAATATCCCTTCTTTTAGGTTTGGGTCCTGAATTTTAGCTTCAACATCAATTTTATTGCTTCCAAACAAATATTGCTCTCCTTCATCAATCAAAAAAGTTAACACCACTTGATTGTTATTATCAACTTCAGCAATTGGCTGAATACTATTGTTGATATACCCCTTAGACGAATAGAAGTGATCAAGCAACTCTTCGTTGATTAATAAGTACTGTGGTGAATAATGATTTCCACCTTTAAAAATAGCTCTGAATAACTTATTAAATACATCATTACTTTGCGTTTTAATAGCTTGCTCTAGCTCATTTTCTGAAAAGTTTTTATTGCCTATAAATCTTATGTCCTTAATTCTAGATGTTTTACCCTCTTTTATTTTAAAGACTAAATTAACCCTGTTGCCATCAAGCTTATTCAGCTCATATTCAATTTTAGCACCAATCTTGCCGTTGTTTCTATAAGTTGTGATTAAATTCAGTAAATCGTTTTGTAATTTTGTTTCGGCGAAAATAGTCAAGGGTTTTGATTGAATCACGTTATTTAGCAGTTCTTTGCTTTTAAATAGCTTATTACCTTTTAATATTACCTTGTTAATTAGTGGATTTTCTTGAACTTTTATTACCAAGTTTTTTTCATCATCGATGTAAGCGTTAACATTAGCAAATAACTTTGTTTTGTATAAAACCTTTATAATTGAATCTATGTCGTCGTTGTTTAAATAACTACTAGGTTCTAATTTTGTATAGAACTTTATTGTTTGACTGCCAATTCGCTCATTACCAACGTATTTAATATCCTTTATCTGCGTTTTTTTCCCGTTTTCTAAAGCAACAAGTAATGTAGGAACAGAGATAAAAATTACTATTAATATATAAAACAGTTTCTTCATATTTATCTTAAAAAAGATGTCTGATATCATTTGAGATCGCAATTGCCATTAGCAAGAACAATACAGTAGCACCAAAAGTGGCAGCATATTTTTGACATTTCAAACTCAAGTCTCTGCGCATGACCGCTTCTATAATGTAGAAGAATAAATGTCCACCATCCAATGGTAAAATTGGCAGTAAATTAATCGCAGCTAAAGTAGATGAAAGGATTGCCACGAAATATAAAACCATAGTAAATCCCTGTTTAGCTGATTGTCCTGAATATTTTGCAATTTTTATTGGTCCACCTATTTCATTTATACTTCTCTTACCAACGATAATTTGAAAGAGAGCTTTGATTGTTAAACTCATAGCGTGGTAAGTTTCACTTACTGATAGGTTCATAGCTCCAAGAAAAGATGACTGCTTTAGCCCTGTTATATCAACTGAAGTAATTCCTATAACTCTTCTTTCTATTGTGGTATCGGAAGCGTCTTTAATTATTGATGGAATCAGGGTAACTCTATACTCTTCGTTATTTCGACTATATCTAATTTCGATTTCTTTCTCGAGGCTTGACATCATCACGCGTGAAATATCTTCAAAATATTTTATTTTATATTCATTGATCTGTGTAATAATGTCACCTGGCAATAAACCAGCTTGCTCTGCTGGTTTACCTTCAATTACACTTCCAATCACTGGTGGAGTGCGATAATAGCCTACTGTACTAAAAAATATTGTAAAAGCTATAACAGCAAGTACCATGTTTGCAAATGGTCCTGCAAAAACTATTGCTGCTTTTTTATATCGCGGTTTTGTATGAAGTGAATATAACCTTTCTTCTTCAGTTAAATTTTGTTGATCAGCTGGGACGCTTGCTGCATTGCTGTCCCCTAGCATTTTAACATAACCGCCCAGTGGAACAGCACTTAGTTTCCATCTAGTTCCAGACTTATCATGAAAACCAAAGATTTCAGGACCAAAGCCTATGGAAAAAGACTCAACTTTAACTTTGCATGCTTTGGCGATAATATAGTGCCCGTATTCATGTACAAATACTACAACAGAGATGATTAAGGCAAATGAAAAAAGATTATATGCTCCATTACCAAGCTGATGGACAAGATTAGAAATTAATTCCACCTGTATTTTAGATATTAACAAAATTTCAAGTATATTAAAACGCGCCTCGCTTGACAAGTGTTTAATTTAACCTTTAAATCAAGGAAAGTTTAATAACAGTGACAGACATCTCTTTATTAAGAAAAAAACTGATGTATAGAAGCTGGCATAGAGGGTGCAAAGAAACCGACATGCTTTTAGGATATTTTGCACTAAAGTATCTTGATAAATTTTCCCTAAATGAACTAACTGAGTATGAAAAGATAGTTGATCTTGATGATTATGAGTTATATTGTTATATAACTCGCAAAGCAAACCTTCCTTCCAACTTAGATAGTAAGATAATGGACTTAATTACTTGCTTCATTGAAGCTAATCCTTTATGCACTCAATAATTTTATTTACTCTACTCAACACTTTAGTGTATTCTGTTCTTTTCTCGTTTCTATACTTTTCACGCTCTTGATTCATTTCGTCCAACTTTTTTGTTAATTCTAAAACTTTATCCTCAAGAGTCAGTGCTGCAAGTAGGAAATTTAATGCATCTGAGCCCTTACCTCCAGTTTTTTGAGATATAGAGCTAACTAGCTTGTTAAAATTATTAGCAAGATACAGTAAATGATCCTTTTTTCCACTTTCACAAGATATTTTGTATGTACTGTTACGTATAACTATTTCTACTACTTGCATATAATGCTAAAAACTTTTATTGTATAACGTTAACTTACCCCCACTTTCATCTTATTTACTGTATAAACTTTTATTCATTTACTAAATAGGATAATTTTTTACTGCTACGAAAATATGTTTTAAAGTATTGATTTTTTACAAACCTCTGTGACATAAAGTGACTTGTCTCTTTCAAGTTATAACTTCTAATTGAAAAGGAGCCAAATCCCCTGATTTCAATTCTATTATGACGCTTCAACGCACTCGAAAGTATCTCAAAAAATCTGTTGACTATAACCGCTATAACCATTTTGTCTAGGAAAGGATGCTTCTCTGCCACTTTTGTTATTATGTTAGATTTCGTTGCCATTTACACGAAGCTAAAATTACAATCATTTAGCAGATAGTATTATATTATATTCTTCAACGCTCAATACTTCAACTTCTATCCTTTCTGACATAGAAAACTTTTTATTTTCCGGTAGATGCTCTTGATCTATTAAGAGAGTCACATCATTTTCAACTTCAACAACTAGTCCACCATCTTCTCTCTTACCTACAGTAACTTGCATTTTGTCTCCTACCTTGACTTTCTTTATCAGTTCTATAAGTGGATCATACTCTATTTGCTTTATGCCAAGGTGAACTCTTGTTCGATTCACGTTAGTCCTTATTACTTTTGCCTCTATCGCATCGCCCACATTATACTTTTTTATCTCATCTGAACCATTTTTAGACCAACTTAGATCTTGCATATAAATTGTCCCTTCAACATTTTCGTCTATTTCACGATCATCAAAAGTAACAGATATATATGAGCCAGCATTATTTTTAACTTTACCAGAGACAATGGAGCCAGGAGGATATTTATTGACAAATACTTGCCAAGGGTTATCTACACACCTTTTCACACTCAAACTCATCCTGTTTTTAGTAGTATCGATACTGAGAATTTTAACAGATACTTCTTGCCCCCTAGTTACAAGACTACTAACTGGTAGATTGCTCTTAACCCAAGTTATTTCTGATGAGTGAACTAAACCTTCGATTCCAGGCTGAAGTTCAACAAATAACCCATAATCTTCTATGCTCGTTATATGCCCTTTATGAACGCTGTCAACCGGATATTTTGACTCTACATCTTGCCAAGGGTTATCTTCTAGCTGCTTTATGCCTAGGGAAACTTTTGCATTTTCCTTATCTATTTTTATAATTTTGACCTTTATGGTCTGGCCACAAGCAAAAACTGCAGATGGATGACTTACCCTACTCCAAGAGATATCTGTGATATGTAGCAATCCATCTATAACTCCTACTGCATCTGATTCATGAATGCCAACAAATACACCATAATGAGTAATGCTTTTTATTTTTCCTTCTATTATATCACCCTCATTTAGAGACTCTAAAAACTTGATTTTTTCACCAGCATGCAATTTTTCTAATACTAATTTCCTTGATACTACGATATTACCCTGCTTCTTATCCATTTTAAGTACGATGAACTTTTGCTCAGTTTCAATAAGGTGCTTGGCGTCTTTTACTTGCTTCAGATCCACATGACTCAGCGGCAAAAAGGCACTTATTCCATCGCCAAGATCAACTATAAAGCCACATTTAATTGAACGTTTGATAACTCCACTGACTTCAGCCCTTGTAACTGCATCTTCTTCCAGTTTATGCCATTTTTCGTCCCTAATTGCTTTTTCACGGCTAAGAACTACATTACCATGATAGTCCTCAATTCTTTCTACATAAACTCTAATTTTAGAACCAACAACAATCTCATCGTTGCAACCAAGCTCCTTGATTGGAATCCTCCCATCAGACTTTAAGCCAACGTCGACCACGATATCATTAGGATTTACCCGTGTAATGACACCTTCTACTACATCTCCTTCCTTAATTTTATTAATAAAAGAATCTTCAAATAAAATGTTACTTTGATCTTCAAACTGGCCTTGGTATATATCTTCTATGAACTTGTTTGACGATAGTTTTCTGATACTAATTGGTAGATTTGCCGTTAGATCATTATTATTCATGCAATGTGTCCTTCAATTTAAACTTTATTAAAAATAATACATTATATAGTATTAACAATTAGTTACAAGCAGTTTTTTTGTTAACTCACTGATAGACTTCTCGCATAGCAAACTAGCTTTGGCATACGCGAAAAAAAACTACTTGACAACCTTCGCCAGTTCCGTTATCATGGAATTGGAGGTATTCAGTTATCTTCATCTGTGCAGATTAAACGACAAGAGTATTAAGATTGGCGTCTTATGTTTAATTTTTTGCACTATGTGCACCTTATATCTTTATTAATTTTACCTAGACTTCTAGGTTTTTCCCTATACAAGCTGACACGCGCTTATAAGTCGTTTAAGACAGTATAGTACGCCAATTTGCAGGATTAGAGAGTGAGAACAATCTAACACGGGACTCTTTTGTCTTTTTTTCTGCTTAGTAAGTTTCTTAGCGCTTAAGCTAAGGGTCTGTTGCAGTTTAAAAGTCGCTAAATTGCAGCGTTTAAGACTTAAAAAAACGCCAATACTGAAAATAAATATTGACCAGGGCTTTTTTTGCCTTTTTTTCCGCTTAGTTTAGGTTATGCAAAAAGTTCTCTGTCTGATTCATGATGATGATTAACATCACGAAGTTCAGTAGAAGGGTCATCATTGATTGGTTGATTAAACAGTTTGTCAAGCTGGACTGCTAGGAATACTGCGCTATATATTATGCTGACTGTTACGCTTAAATTAAAATTATAGATTATACCATTACCTAAGTTTATCGGTATGGTTGCAATTTCTATCCTTCTTAATACGAAGTTTAACAAACCTAACGATAAAGTTAGTGTGCTGATGATGAGGCTCTTCCTGCGTTTAGCAAGCTCAGCTTTACATTTTGTAAATTCATCAGTTTCCTTTTTACCTTGGTATTTTCCACATGCATCTTGATATTCTTTACGTGCCTTTTGATATTTTTTGCATGTATAATAATAGCTTATGGGTTCTGAAATGAATAGGAATAGGATTGTTGACGTTAAGTAAACACAACTTATTACGTCTGCATTTCTAGTCAAGAGATGGATGACTTTCAACATCATTAGCGCTTCCATAGTGCTGCTTGCAAGACTAGCTGATTTGCCCACAATTTTTGCTAATTCTTTTTTACCCTTAGGGTCTCTGTAATCCTTGACTAGGTCATATAAAGTAAACGCAGAATAGGCAATATATAGAATAGACGTCGGAAATTTTGCCCACCGAGCGACATTCCGTATAAGAAAAATACTGGATCTGTTATTATCAATAAACTCACAGCAAAATTGTAGTGAAATCTTGCATAGTAGCATTGTTAAACCTGTTGTAACGCAGATTATCCTCCTGATATCATGGTCGTAAGTATCATGTACCTTTTGTGCAAACGTGTTTTGTTTCTTTTTTAGTTTATTTGACATAAATACTTAATAAAATAATAGTTTTTTATTATTTTATCATATTAAATCCTAAAGGAAAAGTATTATAAGTCAGGATCTTAAAGATAATTTATGCACAAATTTACCAAGCATTTTATAAACAAGGAATCGGTACCGAGAGTTGGTATGCGAAAGTAATATCCGTTCTTGATCATTGCTTTATATTCTATATCAAGTTCAACAAGCGTTTCTGAATGTTCAGAAACAAAAGATATAGGTGATAAAACCACAGGTACATCATCAGATTTTGCACGCAACAGCTCACTTTCAGTGCTTGGCTCTAACCATTTTACAGGTCCAATCTTGCTCTGATAACATATTACCCAATCAAGGTCTTTAATATCTAATTTTTTTACTATCAATTTTACTGTTTCTTCTATCTGCGAAGCGTAAGGGTCGCCTTTTTTAATAACACTTAGAGGCAAGCTATGGGCTGAAAATAAAACTCTTGGCTTATCAATTCTGCTCGCTAATTTGTAGTACTTGGCTATTAAGTGAGTATGAGCTTCAATAAACTCTTGGTTATCATAATAGCGGTTGATTATTTTTGTGTTGCATTTGAGACCATATCTTTTAGCATTTTTTTGCCAATTTTCGGTAGATGACAGAGTTGTGGTAGTCGAGTATTGAGGATATAGCGGCAGCAGAATTACTTCGTCAGGATCAAATTGCTTCACACTTTTAACAACTTCATCAGCAAATGGATGCCAATAGCGCATACAAACGAATACTCTGGCCAGCTCTGGTTTCATTCCAGCACGTGACGCTGGAATCCAGTTCTTTTTTCTAGATCCCAGTTCCATGCTACTTGGATGACAAAGTACAGATCTATTAAGCTCTTGCTCAAGCGCTTCAGCTTGCATTTTTGTATTCTCTAAAATTGGCGATTTGCCTCCAATTTGCTCATATATTTTTCGTGCAGTATTTTCTCGTTTTGCGGATATGAACTTTGCTAAAAGAAACCGAAAAGGGTTTGGTAGATTTATTATTCTTCTGTCGCAAAAGAGATTAAATAAAAAAGGACGGACCGCATTTGGTGAATCAGGGCCGCCTAGGTTAAGTAAGATGACTGCTTTTTTCATTAGATCTGTTGCAAGTCATTATTGAAGCTAAAAGCTTACTTTTTGCTGTCATTCCAGCGCGTGATGCATGACAATGTTGTGGTTTGAGTACCAAGAGGATGTCATCCAAGTAGCCTGGCACTGGGATCCAGGATTTCACTAAATTGGTGAGTATAAAAGTACTATGTAAAAACAGCGTTCTCGATGAAGTTGTGTGAAAGTGCTGGCCAAGCATTTTAGTGTACGAACATTGCAATTTGCAGATAATTTGAGTAGTAGGTGGTGTCATTCCAGCGTGTGACGCTGGAATCCAGTTTTTTAATAACTTCACCAAAAATGTTGTATAGTGCACGATCAATTTCGCTGGATCCCAGTGTCAAGCACTGGGATGACACCTTTGTGTTTAAGGTAAAAATGGCTAACACACTGCTCCCGCGTTCATACCGCTGTGTGTCAAGTGCTGGGATAACAAAATAAACACATTTAGGCTCCGCAACACGCTGCTTCAGGGGTGCCTATAGAATTAGCTACACACTCATCAAGTACAGACATAGGTACTAAATTTCTCATACTGGCATACAATAGGTGGCCAGATCTCTGCAGGTTACTCTTGGTAGATACAAAGCTTCTATCAAAGATCAGATCAGCACAAAAACTTGGCACTGCTTCAAGAAGTTCAATAGCAGCTAAAGATAGCATTATACAACTTTGTAGAATCTTGAGAGGGAAAACTAAAAACGCAATGAGAAAGGAGGTGTTACCTGCCTCACCTACTTGGTTAGGCGAATTATACTCAATATGTTTTCTGTTTTTATCAAAGATAGGGAATTTTATAGAATCCTTCTTAAATTCCGCGTCTATTGTTTCTCTACTGTAGTCAGTGGTTTTTGCCATTAACTTCTCACGCAAGTGAAAAGTTCTCACAACAAAACATGTGGTAATCATCAACGCAGCGCATACAAGTGCACATTGCATAAGACTCATACTGCCTACCATAGCTGGCAGTGCAAAACAAACAAATGGCGTTATGATAGCCATTTCAAAAAATGGAATAGTGTTCCTTTTCATTGCAAAAGCAGCGCCTTCTTGTAATTTTGTATTGTGATGCGAGCTATATTCCAAATAACTCAGAAAAGCCAAACTGAGAGTTAAAAACCCTTTTGTTCCACAAAAAATTGATGATTTTAAATTATTAACGAATGTTTTAGCAGCAGATTCAGTTTTAACTGGTTGTTTAGTAGTGTCATTATTTTTTTTGCAACATTTACCCATACAATACCTCCTGACGGTTTATTCTTAACTATAAACAAAAAATCACTTTGACGAAATAAAAATTCGCAATAGAATAGATCTATAAATATACGATCTTATATAAGGAAATAATATGGTAATTGAGAAAACACTTTCGATATTAAAACCTGATGCAGTTAGAAATAACATTACAGGTAATATAAATTCCTACATCGAAAAATCCGGACTAAAAATTATAGCGCAAAAAATGATGTCACTGACAAGAAGACAGGCAGAACTATTTTATGAAATCCATAAAGATAGGCCTTTTCTTGGAGAGTTAGTGGAATTTATGACCTCTGGTTCTGTAATAGTTCAAGTTTTAATCGGTGAAAATGCAGTAAGTAAATACAGACAAATCATGGGAGCTACAGATCCAAAGCAGGCAGATAAGGGCACAATCAGAGGTGATTTTGCTGATGACATTAGTGAAAATAGAGTTCATGGCTCAGATAGCTTGGAAAATGCCCGTAGGGAAATAGCTTTCTTTTTTGCTGAGTGCGAGTTAGTGCAGCTTTAGATTGACTGAAATAAATGCGTAATTCTACAACCTTTACTGAGATCTAATAAAACAAGATTTGAAATTTTGCGTGATGTCGTTGATTATAGCGAGATATGCATCTTTTCCAGGTTCTATATCTGACCCAATAGGATCAAGAATTACCATTTTTGCGTCATTAGAGAGGGTCTTAGGTTTTATGCTATCTTCTTGTGAAGGAGAAAATATACATTTAATGTTTTCTTCCCTCATCATCTTTCTTAGTTTCATTAAAGTTCCCATACCTATGTAAGCATCCTCTTCTATAGAAAGAATGGCACTTGGGTGACTTAAGCCAAAATATTTTTCAAAATATTGATAGGCATCGTGGGTGACTATGTATTTTTTGTTTTTGAAGTCATTCAACTCTCTCGTAATTTTTTCTGTTTCTTGCTCTATCTTCTTTATAGCTCTCATTGCGTTTTGGTTGTACTTGTAAGAATTTTCTTTATCTATACGAGACAGCGTTGTACTTATAGAAAGTATCATGTTCTTTGCATTTTCAGGGCTAAGCCAAATGTGTAGATCTTTTTCGTCTTGAATATGAATGATATGCCTAGAGAATGAGTGTGGTCGAGCAGGAAGTAGATTAACTGCCTTTGATAACTGCACAAGTTTTTTATTGTTTCTAGCAAAGGTTTTAACAAATGTTTCTAGATTATCATCAATATAAAATATGACGTCACTTGATTCCAAATTACTTGCATCAGATGGCTTTAATACATGATCATGTGCAGATGCTGTACAGGCAAGCAAGTGTGGCTTTGAAATTCCATCTGTAACAGAGGCTACAAGAGAATGTATAGGCTTTATTGTAGCTACGATTTTTAAATTGGATGAAAAGGCAGTACTGTGATATAGTGTAAACAAAAGTAATAGAAAAGAAACCAGTAAATGTCTCATGAAAACGTTGAGAAAAAATTAAATTTTGTCAAAAAGTTAAATAATGTCAATAGCAGTGTCCTAAAGATAGAAAACCTTGCTCTTGCATATGACAATAAAAAGGTTCTCGATGGTATTAATATATCAATAGAGAGAGGGGACGTAGTTACTATACTTGGTCCAAATGGTGGAGGTAAAACCTCTTTGGTAAAGGCAGTTGCTGGTATAAATAAGAACTGCACTGGTAGCGTCATGTTTGCTGACGATATAAAAATCAGTTATATGCCACAAAATTTTAGCATCAGTAATTTGATGCCGATAACAGTTGAATATTTCCTTTTGAATAGCTTCTCAACAAAATTGAAGAAAGATCAATCAATTGTTACAGAAGCGATAGAATTGGTTGGTATTGGCAACATTTTGAAGAATCAAGTGTCAGAAATTTCTGCAGGGCAAACACAATTATTGCTGCTTGCACGTTGTTTAATAGCAGAGCCTGACTTAATTATTCTTGATGAGCCAGTTAGTGCAATGGACGTTAGCGCACGGGCTAAGTTCTATGATATTATAAGTAAGATAGCAAAAAAACGACTGGTTTCGATTCTTATGACATCTCATGATTTAAGCTCCATAGTACCATGTTCAGATTATATAATTTGCATAAATAATACTATCTATTGCCAAGGTAAGCCTGGTGAAATTATGAAAAATAAAACTCTGAGTGAAATATTTGGCAGTTACACAACAAAATGATTCAAAATATTCTGCGCCTTTTGTATATAACCGCAGTGCTGACTCGTTACAACATATTACCTCGTTTGCTCGCTCCTTCAAGAGGGTCAATAAACAAGATACAAGGTTACAAACTAAAGTGTGCTCTTGAAAAATTAGGTCCAGTGTTTATTAAATTTGGACAATCCATTTCATCACGTACTGATATTTTAAATGAGGATATAACGGATAACTTATTATTAATATGTGATAGGCTACCATCTTTTTCGCACAAGATAGCAGTTGAAACTATAGAAAGCGAATTTAATTGCAAGTTAAGCGACATTTTCTCAAGCTTTTCTGAAGAGCCAATTGCAGCAGCGTCAATTTCTCAAGTGCATAAAGCAACTACAACGGAAGGTAAAGAAGTTGCGGTGAAGATTTTAAGGCCAAATATTGAGAGAGCATTTTCAAGGGATATAAAAACGCTCTTTTGGCTTGCAGAGGTTGCAGAAAGATTTAGCGAGCAATCAAAGAGGCTAAGACCGATCGAGTTAGTCAAAACTTTTGCTGAAATTTGCCAATTAGAGCTAGACTTACGTTTTGAGGCCGCTCATTCCTCGGAGCTAAAGGAGAACACAAAAAACGACAGAGGTTTTTATGTACCTCAAGTGGATTGGAGCAGGACTTCAAAAAAAGTTTTAACGCTGGAATGGATAGAAGCAACACCAATATACGAGATCGAGAAACTAAATAATCATAAGCAAATAGCTGTAAATCTTATAGAGTCGTTCTGCAATCAAGTATACAGAGACTGTTTCTTTCATGCAGATATGCACCCTGGAAATCTCATGGTCGATAGTGACAACAATATTGTCGCCCTCGATTGTGGAATCATGGGCCGAATAGACCGCGAAACGTGCTATTATGTGATAGAGATACTGAAGGGTTTTCTAAATCGGGATTATGATCACGTTGCAAAGGTACATTTTAGAGCTGGCTATGTCTCACCGCATCATAAAAATTTCGTTACAGCGTGTAGAGCAATAGGTGAACCTATTATAGGACAGCCTATACAGAAAATTTCTTTTGCTAGTTTACTTGCTCAATTGTTCAAAATAACTGGTGATTTTGATATGAAAGTTCAAACGCAATTGTTATTGCTGCAGAAAACTATGATTTTACTGGAGGGAACATGTAGAAAAATCTACCCAGAAATCAATATGTGGAAAATAGTTAAAGCATGGACGGAGAATCAACATAAAAATAAAATAGGCTATAGGGAAAGAGTAAAAAGTTCTTATCCAATAAAGACAATTCAGGAAGTATTCAGCTTTGTAGAGAAATTAAATCTGATAGCTGATCAAAAACTAGAGAATATCCAGGTTAAGATTAGGTCAAATCGAAAGATCTATTTTTTACTGTGGTTTGTAATCGTGGTGCTAGTCGTTAAATTTTTAATTTTCCAATAAGTGTTGCTTTTTAAGTCGCCATAGTTAAAATAAATGAAGTTTACCTCGGTCCCGCTACCTGTTAGCGGGACCTATTGCAGAGATACTGTAAATAAATCATGACGTAGGGCTGCACTAGCTACACAATTAGGATGACACCGAGAAGTACGTTATCACCAAACAATTGTGCGAGAGATCTGAATTTAAAGTTTTTATTGTCTATAGAGGATAAGCTGCTACAATAAACAAATTAAAGATATAGAGAAAACTTCAAGTTATGCAAGATGGTACTAAAAAAAAAACGACGGTAGAAGAAAAAGGCATATTGGGTTGGATAGAATATAGATTACCTATATTTTCTTTTCTAAAGCACATTGCTTCTTACCAAGTGCCAAAAAATCTAAATTATGCTTGGAACTTTGGTTCTTTGGCTGGCATAGCTCTAATTTTACAAATAATAACGGGTATCTTTCTTGCTATGCATTACACTCCGCATGTTGAACATGCGTTTAACAGCGTGGAGCGTATAATGCGTGACGTGAACTATGGATGGCTGATACGTTACACTCATGCTGTCGGGGCATCGCTCTTCTTTATGGTGGTCTATGTTCATATAATGCGTGGGTTATATTATGGATCTTATAAAAAGCCACGAGAAATGGTATGGTTCATTGGCATATTTATGTTCTTTGCAATGATGGCAACAGCTTTTATGGGATATGTTCTCCCTTGGGGACAAATGAGCTTTTGGGGTGCAACAGTTATAACTAACTTATTTTCAGCTATACCTTTAATTGGTGATAAAATAGTTATATGGTTATGGGGAGGCTTCTCTGTTGATAATCCAACGCTCAATCGTTTTTTTGCTCTGCATTACCTTCTGCCTTTCGTCATTGTTGCTTTAGCTATGCTGCATGTCATTGCTCTGCATAGATTTGGCTCTAGTAACCCAAGTGGGGCAGAAGTAAAATCAGAAAACGATACCATTCCGCTCTACCCTTATTATATAGTAAAGGATTGTATAACTTTTGGTCTGTTTTTTATAGTTTTGTTTGCGTTTGTTTTCTACGCTCCCAATGATTTGGGACACCCGGATAATTATATAGAAGCTGACCCCATGGTAACTCCGGTTCATATAGTACCAGAGTGGTACTTTTTACCTTTTTATGCAATGCTGCGTTCAATTCCAAATAAGCTTATCGGTGTGCTTACCATGTTTGGGTCTATCTTAGTGTGGTTTTTATTACCCTGGCTCGGTAAATCAAAAGTTAAAAGTGGCGCTTATCGCCCGTTATTTAAGAAATTTTTCTGGGCCTTTGTAGTAAATTTTGCATTTCTTACCTGGCTTGGGGGGCAGGAAGTTAAAGAACCTTACATTACTCTAAGTAGGCTTTCCACTCTTTATTATTTTACATACTTTATAATAGTTTTACCACTGCTCAGTAAGTATGAGAAACCGGAGAAACCACCAAAAACCATAAGTGATTCTGTACCGGAGATGAAGTAATGCTGGTTAAAAATATATTAGCTATGTTCTGCACGTTATTTCTTGCTCATTTTTTGTGTGCTGAAGAGTTTAAGCCATCACCAAATAAAAAAATGGATTGGAGTTTTGATGGAATTACCGGGTCTTTTGATAGGGAGTCAATTCAACGTGGCTATAAAGTATACAAGGAAGTTTGTGCTGCTTGTCATTCAATGAATAGAGTGGCATTTCGTAATTTGCAAAACGTAGGTTTTTCTGAAGAGGATGTGAAACAGATTGCTGCTTCTTATCAAGTTAAAGATGGTCCGAATGATTTAGGTGAAATGTTCGATAGACCGGGAATACCTTCGGATTATTTTATCGCACCTTTTGATTCGAAAGAAGCAGCTGCAGCAAGTAATAATGGTGCAGTTCCACCGGACTTGTCATTAATTATTAAAGCGAGGCACGATGGTGCAAATTATGTCTATTCACTGCTGACAGGCTATCAAAATGATGAGCAAGATGAGAATGGTTTGTATCTTAATCCGTATTTTCCAACAGGTAAATTAGCTATGGCCTCACCGCTTTCTGAAGGAATGGTGGAGTATGACGGTACAAGGCAGGCTACAGTTGAAAACATGGCATATGATGTGGTGAATTTTTTACAATGGGCAGCAGAGCCAGAACTAGAGCACCGACACAAGCTTGGATTTAAGGTGGTAGCATATTTTGTAATTTTAACAGTGTTTTTTGTGTTAACTAACAATAAAATTTGGAGCAAGCTCTATAAAAAGAAAAGATAAAGTTTTTTATTGACACTCACTTTCATACCTTATTTATACTAACAAGTATATTAATAGTATATGAAAATATAAGAACTATGGAATTTCAAATCGTTACACATTTTAAACCAGCTGGAGATCAGCCACAAGCAATCGATAGCTTAGTTGCAGGGCTAAACAGCAACAAAAAAGATCAGGTTTTACTTGGAGTTACCGGCTCTGGAAAAACTTTCACTATGGCAAATGTTATCGCAAGAACAAACAGGCCTGCATTAATTATGGCGCACAACAAAACTTTAGCAGCGCAGCTTTATGAGGAAATGAGAGGATTTTTCCCCCATAACGCTGTTGGATACTTCATTTCTTATTATGATTATTATCAGCCCGAGGCTTATTCGCCACAAACTGATACTTATATTGAAAAGGACTCCGTAATTAACGAAAGAATTGACATGCTGCGTTATTCTGCTGTTTGCTCTCTTTTGGAGCGCAGAGATACAATTGTAGTTGCCAGTGTTTCCTGTATATATGGTCTTGGTTCGCCAGAAAGCTATCTCAGCATGATCCTGACTTTAAGTGCTGGAGATAAAATTCGTGTTAATGACTTCCTGAATAATTTAGCTAATCTTCAATACAAGCGCTCTGATGTCAGATTTGAAAGAGGATATTTCAGAGTACGCGGCGACATTATCGACATATTTCCTGCCTACTATGAAAACAAAGCTTGGCGTTTATCGCTAATGGGCAATGAAATAGAAGAAATTTCTGAGATTGATGCTATGACCGGCAATGTCATCAAGCGCATAGATAAAATCACCATTTTTCCAAACAGCTATCACATTACCTCACGTGAGACTCTATTGCAGGCGGTTCAGCTGATCAAAAAAGAGCTGCATGAACGCTTGGATTATTACTATTCACAGAACAAAATTGTTGAAGCAAAGCGCCTTGAGCAGCGCACCAATTTTGATATTGAAATGATGATAGCAACAGGAGTGTGTAAAGGTATCGAAAATTATTCGCGTTATCTCTATGGCATGGAAGCTGGAGATGCACCACCTACTTTGTTTGAATATTTACCTAAAGATGTAATTTTATTTGTCGACGAGAGTCATGTTACCGTTCCTCAGGTTGGCGCGATGTATAGCGGTAATGAGGCACGTAAAAAAAAATTGGTGGACCACGGATTTAGGCTCCCTTCTGCTTTTGATAACCGTCCATTAAAATTTGAAGAGTGGGAAGCAGTGCGGCCGCAAACCATTTTCATTTCCGCTACTCCCGGAAAATATGAGTTGGCAAAAACCAATAATGTATTCATAGAGCAAGTTATTCGTCCAACGGGTCTTACAGATCCAATCTGCATTGTAAAGCCAACAGAGACTCAAGTTGATAATGTGATTCATGAAGCGCAAGTGACGATAAAGAAAGGGTTTTGTGTTCTTATTACCACATTGACAAAAAAAATGGCTGAAAAGCTAGCCGAACATATGAGTGAGCTAAATATGAAGGTGAGTTACCTGCATTCAGATATTGGTGCACTGGAGAGAATTGACATTATATGCAAATTAAGATCGAAAGAAATCGACATCCTAGTTGGTGTTAACTTACTGCGGGAAGGTCTTGATATTCCAGAATGTGGATTGGTTGCAATTTTGGATGCTGATAAGGAAGGATTTTTGCGATCAGAAACTTCGCTCATTCAAACGATAGGTCGTGCTGCACGCAATGCCGAAGGTAGGGTAGTTTTATATGCAGATAAAATGACCGGTTCTTTAGACCGTGCGTTGAAAGAAACAGAAAGAAGAAGGAAGAAACAACAAGAATATAATATACTGCATAATATTACACCAAAAACTATAGTAAAGGCTATATCAAATACTCTACAAGATAATGTAGCAGCCGAGAGAAAAGTCGATATTAGCAAGGACGATTTAGTCAATTTAGAAAAGCAGATGTTAAAACATGCTGAGAATCTAGAGTTTGAAGACGCAGCAAAAATAAAACGTATTATCGAAAGATTCGGCAGACTTCCTGCAAACCAAAACTAAGCAGAAAGAAAGCAATTCACTAGCTACGCCATGCTGCCGCAGGTCTCACGTGAATTCCGCTTGTGAGTGTTGCGTGGCCTGCATGGATACTGGGGAATCAGCCAACTGCAAGGATAATAGTTGCAAGCTATTCTCAGCGGCTGAGCGAAAAGCACTCACTCGATACAAGATGTATAATGCAGTCCATTTGGTATAGAGAGCTGTTTCCAGAGGTAGAGCTATCCACAGAACAAAACACTAAATACAAATTTCAAACAGTGCAGAGAGGATACAGAATTGCAACATCTGTTGGTGGAACACTAACCGGCGAAGGTGGTGATTTCATCATCGTGGATGATCCACTGAGCTCCACTCAAGCTTTGAGTGAAACGCTTAGAAAGCGTGCTACAAACTGGTTTGACCAGACTTTAGTAAGCAGGCTCAACAATAGAAAAAAAGGAGCCATCGTTCTTGTGATGCACAGACTCCACCTGGAAGATTTGACCGGCCACCTTCTTTCCAAACCGAAAATCATATGGCATCATATTCGTTTACCAATGATATCTGAAAATAAGGAGGTCATCTATTCAGTTAAAAAGACAGCGCCTACTTTTTTTGTTCCGGTCATCCAAGTAACTACAAATGGGCACACCAGCAATAAAAGCTGGATTTCAGCATCACGTGTTGGAATGGTACCACCTGTAATATTATACTCAAGAGAAGAAGGTCAGCCGCTATATCCCCTAGATGAAGGAGAAGTTGAGATGATAAAGGCTGAACTTGGAAGTTACGCTTTTGCTGCTCAATATCAGCAGAACCCTCTGCCGCTTTCAAGTGGTATAATCAAACTAGAGTGGCTGAAGCGCTATAGAAATTTTCCTGATGATCTCTCGCATGTGACTCAAAGTTGGGACACTGCGGTTTCAACGAGCAACGCTAGCAACTTCAGCGTCTGCACCACTTGGGCAAAAGTGGGCAATAAGTTTTATTTACTCGATGTATACCGCGCAAAACTTGAGTACCCAAAACTTAAAGAGCAAGTTCTGTCGCTGGCTGCAAGATGGACACCACACGCAATTTTGGTCGAAGCCAAAACAAGTGGTCAACAATTGGTGCAAGAGCTAAAGGCAAACAGTGATTTGCCAATCATCGAAATAGTACCACATGATGATAAACTCGCTCGATTCCATCAGATTGTTCCGATTATAGAGTCTGGAAAAGTTTTTCTGCCGCACCAGGCGATATGGCTCAATGATTTTGAGTATGAAATTTTAATGTTCCCAGAAGCACATCACAATGACCAAGTCGACAGCACCGTGCAATATCTGCAATGGATGAGAGAAAGCACCTCCAGAGTCGCAGCTATACGGACATTGTGATTCGAGCCTGCCAGAAGACACCGTCATCCCGCAGCGACTCCAGGTATTTTGCTATGCTCATCTGCGTTTCTCTTAAAACCATAATGCAAGAGAGCTACTAGGTTAAGCCTTTTTGCCAATTATCACAACATTTTCACTTGGGAAAAAATAATCAGGTATAGCCATATTTTTTGGTGCAGGCCCCCCAATTACTCGACCTGATGTATCATAATATGAGCCATGGCAAGGGCAGAACCAGCCGTTGCCGTCTTTTGTAGCATGATCAACCGGCACACACCCAAGATGGGTACATATTCCAACCATAATTAACCACTCATCTTTTCCTTTGCATACTCTTTGCTCATCCGGCTGGGGATCTCGCAAATTTTTTACATCAACTGTTCTTGCCGCCTCAATCTCTTGTTTCGTACGTCTGCGAATAAATACCGGTTTACCTTGCCATTTTACTTTTTTCCCTTGCCCTTCTTGAATATCAGATAGATTAACCTCGACCGTAGACATCGCTAAAACTTCAGCGGAAGGGTTCATAGACTTAACTAGTGGCCAAAGTCCACTTGCAGCTCCTATACCTGCCATAGCACATGTAGTTAATGTTATAAAATCTCTTCTACTCTTATTTTTAGTGAGGTCTTTAACAGAAGATGCCTCTTTAGCCTTCTTGTCTGCCAACGATTTTTTATTTTTATTTAATTTTTTGTCCATCGATCTCTACTCAGCTACAAGTATATATTTTAGCTTAAATACTATAGATTAATCAATAAAAACTTGCACTTTTAGCTATCGTTGCTACAGCTCAGAGGAGACAGAGTTTCCGACTTCTTCAGAAGTGCTATCTTCAGTGGAACCAGGATCTTCAATTTTTGCTGCTGATACCACCTTTTCTTTACTCTCTGTTTTAAATAAGGTAACTCCCTGAGTGCTACGTCCTGTGATTCTAATATCATCCACTGAAATGCGAATTAACTTTCCTTTATCTGTAATGAGCATTATATTGTCACCCTGCTCAACTGGAAAACTAGCAACGACACTACCATTTCTGCTGGTAGTAAGAATATTGGTGATACCAACACCACCCCTATTGGTTACTCTGTACTCATACGCAGAAGTTCTTTTACCAAATCCATTTTCGGTAATGGTTAGTATAAACTCCTCATTCATCGCAAGTTTTAAGAATAATTCACTGTCTATTCCCAAATCGTTCAAAGTCTTTTCTAACTTAGAATCAACGGCATTGTTAGTAGCAGCTTCTAGTCTTTTTGCAAGTGGAACTTTTAGGTAAAGTTCTTTTGTTTCTGTTGTGACACCTATACCGTTTAGTATGGTCATGGATATCACGCTGTCGCTCTTTACAAGTTTGATGCCTCTTACACCATCTGAATTGCGGCTTTTGAATTGGCGAACATCACTTACAACAAATCTGATGCTTTTTCCAAGCGTCGTTGAAAGTAAAACGTGATCAATTTCGTTGCATACTTTAACCGATACTAATTTGTCTCCTTCATCGAGCTTGATTGCTATCTTTCCATTACTTGGAATATAGTGAAAATCTGCTAAGGAGTTACGCCTTATGTTTCCATGAGCAGTAGCAAAGACTATATTCTGATTTTCATCATTCTCACTTGGGAGCGGCATGATGTTAGTTATAGTTTCACCTTCAGTGAGAGGAAATACATTGACAAGCGCTCTTCCACGTGCTGTTGGCTCTGCAAGAGGTAATTTATAAACCTTTAACCTGTAAACTCTGCCAATATTAGAAAAGAATAAAAGGCTAGTGTGGGTATTTCCAACAAACAATTTCGTGGTTACATCTTCTTCCTTTAATCCCTGTCCCAGCTTTCCTTTTCCACCACGACGCTGAGTTCTATAGTGAGAAAGCTTCACGCGCTTAATGTAACCATTCATAGTTACGGTTACCACCATATCCTCTTGTGGAATGAGATCTTCAGCTTCAATGTCTACATCTGATTCTTCTATTGAAGTTTTTCGCGGCACGGCAAATCTGTTCTTTATTTCTTGTAAATTATTTTTTATTTCTTTCATCAATTTCTCTTCCGAGCCAAGAAAAGCGATATATTCTTTTATCAGGCTGATCATTGAATTTAGCTCAGCTTCTAATTTGCCTTTTTCAAGACCTGTTAAGCGTTGCAATTTCATGTCAAGAATAGCCTTCGTCTGCAGCTCAGTTAATCTGTACACTCCGTCTTTTAAAAAGCTCTCACTGTCTGAAATCAAGCTAATAATCGTGTTTATTTCCGCTGAAGTCTTCCACTCCTTATTTAAAAGCTCTTTGCTTGCTTCCTCAGGATCTTTTGCACCACGGATGATTTTTATCACTTCATCTATGCTCAAGACTGCAATATAGAGCCCTATGTATATATGAGCTCTTTCCCTCGTTTTTCTTAGACGAAATTCCGTTCTCCTGATTAGTACTTCTTTTCTAAAGTCAACAAAAGCAGCTATGATTCCTTTCAATGACATCAAAGCAGGTCTGTTGTTGCTGAGAACCAAAGTGTTAACACTAAAGCTACTTCTTAGGGGAGTAAGGCCCAATATTTGATTCAGTATGAAATCTGCTGCGGTATTTTTCCTAAGATCAATCACTACCCTAATGCCGGACTTATCGGACTCATCCCGGATTTCAGTTATGCCATCAATTTTCTTCTCTTTTACGAGTTCACCTATTTTCTCAATTAATTTTACTTTATTTACCTGGTAAGGTATTTCGTCAATAACTATTGCTTGCCTATCTTGCGGCAGATCTTCTATATGAGTTTTACCTTGTACAACAATTGAACCTCGGCCTGTGGCAAACGCTGATCTTATTCCAGACCTACCAAGAATCGTTCCACCGGTTGGAAAATCCGGCCCTGGCACCACTTCAAGCAATTCATCTAAAGTTACTTCAGGATTGTCTATATATAACATGCAGGCATCAATTACCTCACCAAGGTTATGAGAAGGAATGTTGGTTGCCATACCAACTGCAACACCACTTGCACCGTTTACCAATAGATTCGGAAACTCTGCAGGTAGTACAACTGGCTCTGTTTCATTTCCATCGTAGTTTGGCCTAAAGTCAACAGTATCTTCATCGATATCATTCAATAAAAAATGCGACACTTTGTGGAGCCTTGCTTCTGTATATCGCATCGAAGCTGGTGGATCTCCATCTATTGAACCAAAATTACCTTGTCCATCAATAAGTGGTAAAAGAAGAGAGAAATTTTGAGCCATTCTGACCAAGGAGTCATAAATAGCCATGTCACCGTGTGGGTGATATTTCCCCATTACGTCCCCAACTATACGAGCTGCCTTTTTATATGGCTTACCAGCATCGTACCCTGCCCTTGACATTGCATATAATATGCGCCTATGAACAGGTTTAAACCCATCGCGCACGTCAGGTATAGCCCGGCTTATGATCACGCTCATTGCGTAAGAGAGATAAGAATCTTCCAGCTCTTTCACTATTGAAACTGGTACTATGTTGTCTTGCATTTTCTATACTTTAATCGAAGTAATTGTAATCTTAACATTTAGTTAAGCAAATGGTCAATGAGAAATTAGACAGCATGTGGTTCTACTTTTTGTTTACAATAATAATATTGAGCTATAGAATTACACTAAAGGGGCAATTAGCTCAGCTGGTAGAGCATCTCGTTTACACCGAGGAGGTCGGCAGTTCAAGTCTGTCATTGCCCACCATATCGATTCTAGTATGTCACAAAATTCGCTATAACACCCTATTTTACTAGCTATACACACCGTTTTTTACATCTAATTATTTATTTAAAATCTTCTACTTTCTTTCTATAACTCTCTACCATTTTTCTAAAAGAGGTAGGTGCGGTTTTGGAAAAAGCAACAACTAGTATAAAAATATGTTTTACATATAAATTTAAGCTTTACTCATGCTGTATGTTGTATATAATATATTATCTGTCTAGGTTAGGAGGTGGTATGGTTACTATTACGGAGTCAACAAAACGTATTGAAGAATCTGTTAGTAAGCAAGATAAAAATCAAAGGCTAAAAGAAAGTACTCAAGATTGCAGGGAAGGGCAAATTGACTATCAAGAGTTAGAGCAAACTGACGAGTGTGTTACATCTGGGCTATTGAATTTACAGCGGCCGGATACAGGATCACAGAACTCTGATGACTGTCCAATTTTTGAAAATGACATAGCAGATTTAGGTGATTACAGCTCGTTTTTTCAGGGGATAAGTGATCGTCCGGAACTCTACGACTTTGATCAGAACCATGAAACTGAGAAGATTGCTGACACATGTGTAGGGCATGTGCTGTCAGATCAGAGCAAAATTGATGATAGCTCAACTGATGACAGCGATTCAGATTTGGAAAGCGATTATTATTATCCTATTAGCCCAAGTAGTTATTACCCTATTAGTTCAAAAGACTCAGCTTTAATTAATCTAGATCCTACATTAACTAAAAATGAGAAAGGTCTCGTTGATGAATTTTGTAAAAAGTTAGCAGGTGTGACAGAAAAAAATGATCAGGATTACAAGGAAGGTAAGCGTAAAGATCTTACAACTTCTTTAAACCGTGTAAAGTATGTAATAGATAAATATTTGCAAAAAGGAATAAGACTAAATTTAAAATGTAGTGACGGTAAACATACTGTGACAAGTTTGGTATTCAAAGAGATAATAAATATCCTTGATAGAATACCACAGCATGAAGAATTATCATCTTACGAGGATGTATCGAATGAATTAACAGACGATAAAAATATAGAGATTACACGCAATATCATGAGTGATTTACTATTAAGAGGTGGAAGAGTAAAACGCAGTTCCTTTTATGATGATAAATTACTATATGCAACTTATGGGTTTAGTTATGAGATTTTTGCAGAATGTGAGGAAATTGATAACAGGCTAAAAAATATAGCATACGAGAGTATTGTAAACAAAAGTGAACAAGCTCAAAAAGATGGGTTAAAAGTAGATAGGGATAATGGATATTTTTATGCGAAGTATCCACAAGATAGTGTTATTGAAGTTGCAAAAATTCTAAATAACGAAGAAGTCAAAAATTTAAATTTAAGTGTTAGCATACTCAAAATTGGAGAAAGTGTAGTTAGAATTGAAAACGAGGAAGGAATAAGAAATTACACAGATCTTACAGATGGTAGCGATATAGTATTAACTTTCTACACCAGTTTGGGAGAACCAGAAGTGAGATTATACCCTGATACGCAAGACACAAATCTCATAAGGGTAGAAATAAACAGTCAAGATCTGCTAGAGCAATTAAAAAACTGCAATGAAAAAATAGGAAAGAATTGCTTACTAGGAGGGTTGCCAGTTAGTGAGGCTATAGAGCAAGGATCTTTTGTCAGATCTGGAAAATCAATGCGCTCTGAAGTGATAGGTCAATCTGATAGAAAGCAAATGGACTCTTGGGCAATGCGTGAAGAATTAAGAAGAATCTCAGGTACAGAAAGGGAAAAAATTATTATGCCTTGAAATTTTCTCTAGACAGTATGTCTAATCTTTTCTACTGTCCTGTTAGTAAGGCAGTAATTTAGCTTTTGTAGTTAATTAATTTTTGTGTTATAGAATAGTGTTTTTAATTTTTGTAGGGTAATATGTGGAACAGGGCGTGTAGAAAAGGAGTTATCTCAATATTGAGTTTTTTACTTGTTATCCTGGTCTTAGTGGTTGTAGTCCAAGTTTTTACCAGGGGCCGAAGTTGTATCAAAGCTAGTGATCAGGATATCGAAGCGTTGTTTAATCGTTGGAATGATTCGTTAAAAACTGGCGATGCTTATCAGGTTAACGCAAACTACACTGATGATGCAGTGTTGCTGCCAACTTTATCCTCTAGCCCTAGAACAACTAGTGCTCAGCGTGTTGATTACTTTAAAGATTTTTTAGCTAAATATCCAACTGCAGAAATTGAATCACGCACTATAAACATTGGATGTAATAAAGCTGTCGATACAGGCTTATATACCTTCAGACTGAAGGACGGAAAGGAGTTACGCGCTCGTTACACGTTCACTTACAGGTGGGACAAGAATAAATGGCTAATATCATCGCATCACTCTTCATTGCCACCTGAGAACCACTCATAACTTTGGGGCTTTGGCATGGCTATAGAACTTTCGTCGCAGCGTATTGGATTCAACAGAAACGAAAAAAACTACTTGACAACCTTCGCCGGTCCCCTTACAATAAAATTGTGGGTGTTTTAGGCCTAAAATTTATCTTTAATCTTGTATTAAGCGACAAAAGCACAGTATAAAACAAGGCGTGTTATGTTTTATTTTTGCAGCATGGACACTGCATGTCTTTATAATTTTTTGTCTACATTAGCTGAGCCTCGCTTACTAAGCGGTGTAAGAGAGAACCGGACGCCAAGTTTTTGAGAGAACAGTAAACAACTCACATTGCGGGGTTTCTTTTGTCTTTTTTTTAAATTAGTTAAAATCTTAACCAATCTCATTTTTTTCACAAAAAAATTGCTTGACAAGTTTCGACATTTCCCTTATCATAAGATTATGGGTATTTACAACCCCAAGGTCAGCTACTTGTCAAGCATATAGAGCATTAACGCCAAGTTATTAAAATAGATATTGGCCAGGGCTTCTTTTGTCTTTTTCTCTATTTAGTAAATTTCTTAAGCATGAAGGTTACACCAACTTTCGTTATCGGAAAGTCAATTTATTTCTTAAAATTTTTAGATTTTCTTTTGATTTTATATCAGAATAAATATATAAAACTTTAAGATGTACAGTCCCAGAGTGTGATGGTATGATAAAATACGAGAAAAAAATACCATCAAAGGAGGAATTATGGGAAAGCTATATACAATGCAGTTGTGATTGAAATTGCGCTAATTTGCTGGTCTATGTAAACATAGGCACTATCTTGTTGATAAAGTTCAAACTAACTGATAAATTCTTAACACAGTTATTGTTGAAATGAATGTTTTTACTAAAACCTACACATCTCTCTTATTTTTCCAAAAAAGCTTTGCCTTGGCTTGGGGCTGCGTGTTTCGTATGTTTTTTAGTTGGAGTATTTCTAGCTTTATTCTTCTCTCCAGAAGATTATAAACAAGGAGAAATTGTACGAATTATGTATCTTCACGTGCCTTCTGCATGGCTTTCTCTTGGAATATATGGATTAATTGCAGCGCTCAGCTTCACCTCCTTAGTGTGGAATAACAGCATTGCTAGCGTTTTGGCCCATGCAGCCGCTCCTGCAGGAACAGTCTTTTCTGCAATATGCTTAATCACGGGTAGCATCTGGGGGAAAGGAACCTGGGGCACTTGGTGGGTATGGGATGCAAGGCTCACTTCAATGTTGATCTTATTTTTCCTATACGTTGGATACCTTTCGCTGTGGAGCGCTTTTGATAATGAAGAAAGAGCTAAAAAATCAGCAGCAGTATTTGCCATCTTTAGTGCTGTAAATATCCCCATAGTAAAATTTTCCGTGAACTTGTGGGCTACTCTCCACCAGCCAGCGAGTATTCTCAGAAAAGGTGGAGTAGCGATAGAAGGTTCTCTACTGCTGCCATTAATTGCAATGTTTGTATTTTGCGCCACATTTTTTTTAGTAGTATGGACACTCTATTCACTTCACCTGATTAATTTGTATAAGATAAAGAGAGAAATTAGTGCGCGGTATTAGATAGTTTCGTAATCATGAAGGAAAATATGCTGGAGAAAATTAAGCAAAATACCTTTGGTCACTTCAAATATTTGCCTGAAGCTGCAGGTTTTAGTGTAAAAACAGACCAGGCCCTCACGATAATTAACTGTGGGCTCGGGTCTTCGATGTTTAACATCGTTTGTGGCGACTACCACGCAGAAAAGGTTCAAAGTGTTATAGACGAATTTAAAGGTCAGCCTTTCGCGTGGTGGATTAGCCCATCGATTGAGTCAAAAGCATTAAGCAGAAAATTGCTGGAGCACGGCTTTATTACCGAAACTGAAGAGCGTGCTATGTTGTGTGATCTAACTAATTTTGAAAGCAGAAACAACCAACTTATCAAAATAGAGCAAGTATTGAACCGAGGTCAACTTGAACATTTCATCAAAGTTCTTGAAACATATGATGTAACAGCATGTAGCTTTTATGAAAAACTCACAGAACCACTCCTAAATCAACAAGAAAAATTGTTCGTTGGGTATGAAGATAATATTCCCGTAGTAATTGCTATTCTTTTTATCCACAGTGACACATCCGGCATTTTTAGCTTGATAACAGAAGAAAGTAAAAGGGGGCTTGGGTATGGTACCCAAATGATAACTCATCTTATGGATATTGCTAGAAAAATCGGTGTAAGATATGCGACTCTTTCTGCGTCAAGTGATTCAGGATATCGAATCTATGAGCGCTTGGGGTTTCATACGTTTGGTCAATTTGAGTGTTTTGAATGGAGGAGTTAAAAAACTACTTGACAAATCTCACCAAACCTATTATCATAGTACTGAAGCTATTATTTATCTTCAGTCTGTGCAGATTAAATGAGAAAAAAACTTAGCATATTTGGCGTCTCATGTTTAATTTTTCGCACTATGTGCACTGCATGTCTTTTTAAAACTTCTGGTTTCTTACCTATACAAGCTCAAACGCGCTTATAAGTCGTTTAAGACAGTATAGAACGTCAAATAGACAAGGGAGAATTTGAATACTAGCTGCCTCAGAGTTTTTTTGCCTTTTTTTCCTGCTTAGTAAATTTCTTAACGTTTACAGTTTTGGTTATTTGCATTTAAAAGTAGCTGAATCGTAGCGCTGAAAATAAAAACGCCGATATTTGAGGTACATATAAATAATTAGCCACCGACCGGGGCTTCTTTTGCTTTTTTTCTCGCTTGGTAAATTTCTTAATATTTATAGCTAATTGCAATTTATGAACGAATATTTGTTTTTGCAACAAATGGTGTCATTCCAGCGCGTGACGCACAACTGTACGAACATTCTTAAAAAGAGTATAATGAGAGAAAAGTATTGAGGTATGAGACGTTTTACTACAAAGAAATAATATCAAAATTGCCAAAGGTAGAGCTGGACAAAATAGGTGAAGCTGTTGGTGTCGATTACAAGGTTAGCAAACTTACAGGGGAGAATATATTTAATTTGCTATTATATAGCATATTGGAGAAAAATGAGCTAAGTTTGCGCACTATTGAGGAAAATTACCGCCGCATGTTTAACCTAGATACACGTCATTCATCAGCTGCAAGTCGTTTGAAAACAATACCTACTGAGTACTTTGAAAAGATTTTTTTGTTTATTTTACAGAGTTTTTGCAGCTCAAAAGATCAAAAGAAATTGATGATCGTAGATTCAACAACACTTCAGCTATCAAGCAAATTATTGCAGCTTGGCATTTCCTGCAAAAACACAAAATATTGCCAAAAAAACATGATAAAATGCACAATTGCAACAGATGGAAGATTTGCAAAGCTGCTTAATTTATGTACTCAAGCAGAGGGTTTTTCAGATGTTCCGAGAAGTGTTGCTCAATCACGGTAAAGAGTCGATTTGCATATTTGATCGTGGGTTACAAAAACGTGCAACTTTTGAGGAGTTTATAAAGGAAGGTTTATTACCCGCGGCAACTTCGCTATAAAATAGTGCGAACCCACCAAGAGGTTAAGGGTCTGAGAACGGAAGCACTTGAGCTGATGGAGGATGTCATAGTCAGATTGGGGCAAAATGGTTCGAGATTTTTGTCATTTGAGATCAGGTTGATTAGAGCAAAAGGTCAGGTAAATGATGAGGTTCTCACATTTCTAACTAATATCTATGGAGTGTCTGCTATAGAGATCTGTGACCTCTATAAAAAACGTTGGTCAATAGAAGTGTTCTTTAAATTTATCAAGCAGGAGCTCAAAGCATTTTCTTGGGTACAGCAAAAACACTATTATGGTTACACTGTACATGATTCTCATAGCTTCCGTTTTACTAACAGAGTACAGGAAACGCAGTGGAATGGGGAGCTACAAGTTCGTTAGGCGTGCTTTTATGAACGAACTTAGACTTGAAATCCTGAAACCAGTCATTGAATACTGTGGCAGACAAAATCTACGATTATTACCTTTTTTCTTTTCCATAATTAATGTTCGTACAGCTGTGCGTTACGCGCTGGAATGACACCACTTGTTGTAAAAACAAATGTTCGTTCATAGATTGCAACTAGCTATAAACATTGAGAAATTTACCGAATAGAGAAAAAAAAGCAAAAGAAGCCCCGGTCGGTGGCTAATTATTTATATGTACCTCAAATATCGGCGTTTTTATCCTCAACGCTACGATTCAGCTACTTTTAAATGCAAATAACCAAAACTGTAAACGTTAAGAAATTTACTAAGCAGGAAAAAGGGCAAAAAAACTCTAGGGCAGCTAGTATTCAAATTCTCCCTTGTCTATCTGACGTTCTATACTGTCTTAAACGACTTATAAGCGCGTTTCAGCTTGTATAGGTAAAAACCAGAAGTTTTAAAAAGACGTAAGGTGCACATAGTGCAAAAATTTAAACATGAGACGCCAAATACCCTAAGTTTTTTGTCATTAACCTGCACAGATTGCGAAGATAAACAAATAGCTTCAGTACTATGATAATGGGTTTGGTGAGATTTGTCAAGTAGTTTTTTTGTTTTTGTTGGATGATATACCTAGTGCGCTGTTAAAAGCCATATGGTTATGCAAACATCAAGCATTATTCCTTGTTTTCTTCTTCTCAATATATCTGCAAACTAAAATGGACAATTCGTATAGAATCAACATTGGTACAGCAAGTCCTACTTGGCTCAATACATCGGGTGGAGTTAAGATTGCAGCAATAATAAAAATCACCACTATCGCAATCCTGCGCTTGTTCGACAAGCTTTGCGCGGTAAGCAGCCCAACCCTGACCATTAGCGTGAGTATGACTGGAATTTGAAATGCAGTACCAAACGCAAACATGAATTGGAGAACAAGGTCTAAATATTCACTGACTGATGGCATAAACTCTATTGGTATACCGAAAGATTTGCCGCTATGTTCGAAAGCTATAAAAAACTTCCAGGCTAAAGGAAATATGTAGTAATAAACCACCGCGGCTCCCGTTATAAACAAAACTGGTGTTGCAATCAAGTATGGCAACAGCACTGCCCTTTCGCTTTTGTATAAGCCAGGTGCTAAAAACATATAGAATTGCCATGCAAACACGGGAAAAGAAAACAAAAGCGCGCTCATTAACGCAACTCGGAGATATACAAAAAACGCCTCTGTTAAGTCTGTATAGATTAGAGAAAAATCATCGCTATCTTTTGTAACTTCTATTAAAGGTGCAAGTAAAAAACGGTATATGCTTTCTTTAAAGTAGTAGCAAAAACCAAAAGCAATGCAAAAAAATAGAAAGCAAAAAATAACCCTCCTCCTGAGTTCTGCAAAGTGCTCATAAAATGAAGCATATCTGTTTGGGTTCTTATTCATACTCTATTATAGCACAATAATGCTATGTCTAACATTCTTAGCGAAAAAGCCCATTCATTATCGTACCACGCCGCAACTCTACAAATATCACCTGTGACGTATGTACCGGCTAGATCTATAATCGCACTATAGGGGTTATGAACAAAGTCTATTGAAACTAAAGGTTCCTTGCACACAGAAAGCACATCGTTTGTTGAATTCTCAAATATTTCATTTATTTCTTCAGCTATTGCTCTCTTATCGGTTGTAAATTTAAAATCAACCAGAGAAACATTGCTAACCGGAACTCTGATGGCAGTGCCATCTAGCTTTCCTTTTAACTTAGGAATGACAGAACCAATTGTTTTTGCTGCTCCAGTTGTTGTTGGTATCATAGATAAACCACAAGCCCTTGCTCTGCGCAAGTCCCTGTGATTACCGTCGAGAATATTTTGATCATTCGTATAGGCGTGTATAGTAGTCATGAAGCCGCTTTTTATACCTAAATTGGAGTGTATAACCTGCACAACCGGAGCCAGACAATTTGTAGTACAAGAGCCAGCTGATATCACTTTATGCTCTTTTTTGAGCATATCGTTATTCACACCATAAACTATAGTTACATCGGCATCTAAAACTGGAGCAGAGACAATTATTTTTGTCGCATTATGCCCTGTTGCTTCAGCATATCTGTTAAATGCACCTGTGCATTCAAGCACTACATCAACATTCCAAGGGATATTTTCAGGGCTCCGTTCTCTATACAGAGAAAATTTTCTGCCATTTATAGAAATCCAATTTTCAGACTCGTTAAAATCAACATTACCACTGAATTTACCATGAACGGAATCATACTTTATCAAATGTGCATGCTGCTCAGCACTGAGTGACCCGTTCACTGCCACAACTTCTATCTGCTTATTATATTTTTCTATTTCGAAAATAGCACGCAATACACTTCTGCCTATTCTGCCAAGACCGTTAACCCCTACACGAATTTTCATTTCTTCATTCAAAAAGCTTAATTATAGAGGATAAAGAACAAGAATTAAAAGATTTACATACAAAATTGCTTGAACTAATTCTCTAATCCATAGTTAGAGTTGTTAAATAACTTGACTTTACATGTTATCTTATTTATAATTTGATTTTTTAGCGAGGTATATCATGAATGAAATAGATTTTACTAATCAGCCTTTAAATTTAGAACATGAATTTGGCAACGGGTACATCAAATTGACAAATCATTCCTTTAACGAAGGTACTGGCCACTACCACATAGAAAGCAAAATACTAGATGAAAGCCATCAGATGATAGAAAACTTTACTATTGATACTTACATTTATAACTTCCATATAGATGACCAAAATATGAATGCTAAACTCTACATGGAGATGGATTTAAAAGGTGATATGAGGAAGATAAACTCGCTACGCAAGGATATATAACATTACAACAGCTTCTACATCATTGCTCGTGATGTAGAAGTCACCTTCCATTTCACTACAACAAACTTTAAAATTACTATATTTTATATTACAATAGCTTTTTTTGTTTCTCTTTAAGATCGATGAAATTCATGTTATCTTGGTTGCTAGAGCACTTAGAAACCAATGCTAGTTTAGAAGAAATTACCGATAAGTTAACCCATATAGGACTGGAAGTAGAAGATGTAATCGACAATGCCAAGTTGGCTGGATTTGTTGTTGCAAAAGTATTAGAAGTCGCACCCCATCCAAATGCTGATAAATTAAAACTATGTAAAGTAGACGATGGAAGTAAAGTCCTGCAGATAGTCTGCGGAGCAAATAACGTCAGAGTAGGCATGAAAACTGTACTTGCATCTCTTGGTAGCACATTGCCAGAAAGTGATTTTACAATTAAGCCCGCAAAAATACGAGGAGTGCTAAGTGAAGGGATGCTCTGCTCTGCTTCTGAACTTGCGCTGATTCACGAGGAAAGTGAAGGAATAATCGAGCTTTCTGATGATTATAAAGTAGGAAATAAATTTTTCAATTGCGATCCTGTAATTGATATAAACGTTACTCCAAACCGTGGAGATTGCCTAGGCGTTTACGGAATAGCCCGCGATTTGGCAGCAACTGGAATTGGAACATTGAAGGCTTTAAACATTCCACAACTTACCTGCTCTATAAGTTCACCGATCAACGTTAAAGTCACCGACGGGGAGAGCTTCATTAGTGGGATGTATATTGCCAATGTAAAAAACAAAGAGAGTCCAAAATGGCTAAAAGATAGGCTGCAATTGATAGGGATGCGCTCTATTTCTGCAATAGTTGATATTACTAATTACATTATGATATCTTTTGGCCGCCCAATGCACGCATATGATGCAAAAAAGATAGAGGAAGAGCTCGTAGTACGCAAAGCAAATAGCGGAGAAAAATTTACTGGTTTAAATGGTAAAGAATACTTACTAAACAAAGACATAAGCGTTATTTCTGATAATAAAAATATTCATGCAATTGCTGGAATTATAGGTGGCAAGTGTAGCGAGTGTACGCTTGAAACTACTGATATCTTTTTAGAGTCTGCTTGGTTTGACCCTATCTCTACTACTAAATCTTCAAGGCAGCTTGGCATCTCCACAGATTCAAGCTACAGATTTGCACGTTCAGTCGACCCTGGATTCACCCTTGATGGACTAAGTCTTGCAGCTTGGATGATTTTAGAGTTGTGTGGTGGAGAAGCCTCAAGTGTGGTGTCTGCTGGCAGTTTGGATAGAGCTGACACCAAAGTGAACTTTGATTATCAAGATATCAACAAGTTTGGAAGCGTGTCTGTATCGCCTGACGAAACATTCGATATTTTAACAAAACTAGGGTTCAGCATTGATAAAAAAACTGAAAATAATTGGAGTGTACAAGTACCAAGCTGGAGGCCAGACGTAACCATATCGGCTGATCTAGTTGAAGAGGTAGTGAGAATATATGGCTATGATACAATAAAGGAAGAGCCACTAACAGGAAATATTGAGACAGAAACCAGTGCGCACGATGATTTGCGCATTTTAATGACAAGTAGAGGATTTCATGAAGTATTCACTTGGTCATTTATGAGTGAACCAACAGCTGAAAAGTTTGGTTACTCAGATAAGTTGTTTATCATCGATAATCCATTTAATAACAACTTCAATATAATGAGACCAAGCATCATACCAAATTTATTGCAAGTCATCGCAGATAATATTGCCCATGGAACGTCTGATCTTGCAATTTTTGAAATTGGACCAGTGTACGATAGTCTCAATCAGCCTAAGTATGTTTTAAGTGGAATTAGGTCAGGAAGTAATTTGCCAAGAAACCATTATAACACTGATAGGAAAATAGATGTTTTTGATGCAAAGGCTGACCTTATAACGGCTTTGGAATTCTTTAATGTCAATTGTGATAATTTAACGATAGAGAGAGCAGAAAAAGAATATTACCATCCAGGAAAGTCAGGTGCCTTATCTTTTAGAAGTAAAATAGTTGGTCATTTTGGGGAACTGCATCCAAGCATACTGGATTTTTTTGATATCAAGCAAAAAGTTGTAGGCTTTGAGTTGATATTAGAAGATATCGGAAATTTACCTGTAAGTAGAAAAAAGTTTACCGATTATAAATATCAAAGTGTAAAACGCGACTTTGCATTTATTGTAAATAAAGATGTAGCAGCAGGTAATATAATCAATATAGTGAAAAAAAGTTCAGAACTCATCACGGAGGTTTTAGTGTTTGATGTATACCATGGAAATAATATGGAACCGAATAAGATGTCCATAGCGTTGTCAGTTACTTTCTGCTCTCCAACTCACACTTTAACCGAAGAGGAAATCCAAAAAGAATCGAGTGCTATAGTTAACTTAGTGTGTGAAAATACTGGAGGGATTTTGAGGTATAGCTAATTTTAACTTTGCAGCTATGAGTATCATTAATAAAAGTCACTATAGTATATATTTTCATATAGTTGTTCTACATATTAACGACTTTTTTATTGAAAAATTCAGAAAGATATTGTAGAATTATTATAGTAATAGACTTCGGTAAAACTTATAGCAGATTCAAAGGTTGTTATAACCCTTAATTCAAAAGCTTTACATAACCTTACTCAGCTAGCTACATTCAATAAAGAGTCTGTTGAAAAACTAGCAAAAAGATTAGTCATAAATGGAATTGAGTGTGAAATTGAAAATATCGCGCTTTCTAGAATTATCAAGGAAACTGATTCCCCTGATGCGGAGATGGTTAGAAGTGGGGATGTAGACTGGGATACACTATTATCCACAGAAACAAAACCATAAATTGTGAGGTATGATGTTGACTACCCGAGAAAAATTCTTAAGAGAGATTTTCTTCCCTTATCACCAGAAATAAGAAAAAAAATAAAAAAACTCATAGAGGATAAAATTGCAGCTAATCCATTCAAAGTTGGTAAGCCGTTAAGTGGTAAACTGAAAGGATATAGAAGCCTAAGGACTAGAGTTGCCGTATTGTGTACCGCATAAACATTGCAGAACATAAGATAATTCCTGCTTCAGTAGGATACAGAAAAAACGTCTATGATAAGACACCATTGGATTTACTGTAGTGAGCATTAAATGTATTTCTACACAGCCCCTTTTCCTGATCCATTCCCTACTTAAGCGGCTTTGCTCAGCTCAAAAAATTGAGACTTTTTGGACCTTATATACTATTTAGATTAATACAGTTTTTTTTGAGTATCTTTCTTAACAAAAAAATAGCCAGCAAATTTAATCATTTACAGTAAGTAATTATAGCTTTTCTTAAGGAGAGCACGCAACGAATCATGTAGTTATAACAATTGAAAATGAAAAAGTGTGGAGATGAGTTTTTGCCATATTATATAAAATCCTTGACTTTATACTGTCAATCATGTAACATTAAGTAAAAATTAAGTGATGGAAATATGCTTGGCAATCAGGAAGAGGAATTACAAAATAGACTAGCTAGAAGAGCAAATGATATTATAGATCATCCAAATAAAATAAAACGTACGTTCAATAAAATAATATGTTACTTTATTTACATTACTTTCTTATGTACAACATTTTTTGTCGTATTGCCTATAGCAATCCTTTTAGGGTTAATATCTCGTTTATTGAGATTACAGCCTAATGAGGCAGATCTAAGGCCGTTAGCTATAGTAAAGAAAGTAATAAATACAATTTTTACTATTATAGTATTTTTACCTATCTTACTGTTTCTTATTCTTACCTCTCCATTATTATTGTGTTTTGCTCTTGTAAATTACTCAGAACTAAGAGAGTTGATAGGTGTCATGCGTGAGGTTCAGCAACTTATTGCTCGCAATTTTCACGTGTTTGCTGGCAGTCAAAGTACCCATGATACACAAGTAAATGACCATATTAAATCAGCTATTGATAATTTAGTTAAAAAGTATGGCACACCTTCCGAAAGTTTTGACGAGATCCTTTTAACGTATGTCAAAGAGATAAAAGATTTTCCCATTAATGTAGCCTCTAAGGAGATTGCTGAAAAAATCATGCAAAATCAACGAATACAAGCATTAAGTCAGCATGACTCAACAGAATTTACGAAAGTTTTGATTGAGGCAATAGAAGAAGCAAAGAGTAATAATTCTTCTTTAAGAGTGCATGGAGTGGATTTTTCTAGTAGAAAAATTATCAATGAAATTAAGGAAGAGAAGATTAGTGGTTAAATGCTTAGAACGTATAAAGCAAAACAACAATACACGCCATAATTTAACACTAAGACAAGCTATTAATTTAGTGATGAAGGCCCTTGAAGATGTCTCAAGCATAAGTGACGAAGAAAGAAAAACTACGTTAATAATACACTTACTCGACATTCAAACGACCTATAACGGTAACCAGGAAGCATGTTTTGTTGGTAGTTTTAATAAAATTATAGAAGTATTAGATCATGTACATCCTCTTGTTGCAACACCTTCAGGTAGTGATAGAATGAAACAGGTAGTGGCATATAAAGCTCCAATAATAGTTAATGGACTTTTCGAAGAGCAATCTGAAACCGATAAAGAAGTTATAAAAGAGTGTTGGGGCGATGACGAAAAAGCTGATGATGCCAACAAAATTTATGTTAAATTCTTAGAAGAGGTAAAGCAAGAGGTTAAGTGAAGAATTCACAGAAATATCAGACTATATAGAAAAAGATGTTGTAGAAAATCTTAAGTATGTAGAGTTACTATCCCCTAATTTAACAAATACATCTTTAACAAATACATCTATAGACTACGATCATAAGCAAGAAATGCGAAAGAAATATCAGATAGAAGTTAAAGGTGTATCCGAAATAAGTATATAATAAATGATACAGGGTATGCAGCAATTCACTTCACCAGTGGTAAAGTAATACCGCACTGCTTCATATACTTTCCTTTCATGTCATCATATGATTTTTCACACTCGCTTTCACCACTTAAAAACACAAATTGGCACGCTCCTTCATTAGCGTAAATTTTTGCAGGAAGTGGAGTAGTGTTTGAGAATTCGAGTGTGACATGACCTTCCCATCCAGGCTCCAAAGGAGTAACGTTTACTATAATCCCACACCTTGCATAAGTTGATTTACCGACACAAATAACTAGTACATTTCTTGGTATACGAAAATATTCAACTGTACTTGCAAGTGCAAAGCTGTTTGGCGGAATTATGCATATATCTGTTTCCTTATCTATAAAACTATTCTCGGAAAAATTCTTAGGGTCCACCACGGCTGAATTAACGTTAGTAAAAATCTTGAATTTGTTGCCAACTCTCGCGTCATACCCATAAGATGATAGTCCAAAAGATATAACACCTTTACTGCTTTTGTGATCCACAAAAGGCTCTATCATTCCAAAGTTTTCAGCTTTTTCTTTTATCCATTTATCCGGCATAACCGCCATAATTTTCCTCTAAAGTTGTGTAATACTTACAATAATATAAAATAAAATTTAAATGTAAACTACAGACCTAGCAACTTGCATTATTTCAGCATCAGTTAAATAACTGCATGAATATTGTGATATAAGCCCCAAAGTGATGTCATCCAAGTAGGCTCCCTCCTATCATTCCAGCGCCTCCTTTTTTTGTCATCCAAGTAGCTGGCACTGGGATCCAAGATACTACTTTAGTAATAAATATTTAAGAAATTTACCAAGTGGAGAAAAAAAAGCAAAAGAAGCCCCGGTCAATGTCTATTTTAATAACTTGGCGTTAATGCTCTATACGCTTGACAAGTAGCTGACCTTGGGGTTGTAAATACCCATAATTTATGATAAGGGAAATGTCGAAACTTGTCAAGCAATTTTTTTGTGAAAAAAATGAGACTGGTTAAATTTTTAACTAATTGAAAAAAAAGACAAAAGAAACCCCGCAATGTGAGTTGTTTACTGTTCTCTCAAAAACTTGGCGTCCGGTTCTCTCTTACACCGCTTAGTAAGCGAGGCTCAGCTAATGTAGACAAAAAATTATAAAGACATGCAGTGTCCATGCTGCAAAAATAAAACATAACACGCCTTGTTTTATACTGTGCTTTTGTCACTTAATACAAGATTAAAGATAAATTTTAGGCCTAAAACACCCACAACTCTATTGCTAAGGGGACTGGCGAAAGTTGTCAAGTAGTTTTTTTATATTGGGTATGCGCTTAGCGCTGCCAAAACTGGTTTGATATGTGGGAGACGCCTAATTCGCTGACAAGAATTTTAGAATAGGCCACTTGTAAAGAGTTTAGCTATAACAAACTGCCGGATTTCAGTTTTTTTAATAATTGTGTGCTATCAATTACATATAAGTCCCTATTTTTAAAGAGAGTAGAAGATGATTTCTAAAAATCTAGAGGCAAGTTTAAATAGAGCATTGCTGATTGCTTCCAACTTTAACCTTAAGTATGCAAAAGTAGAACACTTATTGCTAGCGCTAACCAAAGATGTGGATGTAAATTACGTTTTATCAAGATGTAACATCAGAGCTGATGAAATCATCAATATAGACAGCATCTTATCAAGGTGCAATGCTGATGGTTATAAAAAAGGTTTTTCTGAAGATAATCCCGAATTGGTTGTCAGTGAAGTTAAGCCTAATCCGCTGTTTCAATGCATAATACATAGGTCCATAATACGAGCTCATAGCTTAGGAAAAAAGGAAATAAATGGAGCAAATGTCCTAGTAGAAATTCTGTCTGAACAGAATTTCTATATTGAAGACCTATTACAAAAGCAAAATGCAAAAGACTCTAACTTAATCTACCACATATCTAATATGAAATACTCGGGTGATACAGACGAATGCGCTACTAATCACAAAGTAAAGCTTGATAAAAATAACAACATCTCCACTACAGTAGATAAAGGTGAGTTACTAAAAGACGAAGAAATTCTACTAAGCTATTGTAAAAACTTGAATGATTATGCAAGAAGCAAAAAAATAGATTGCGTTGTTGGTCGCGATTATGAATTAAGTCGCACTATAGAGATATTATTGAGGCGTAGGGAAAACAATCCTTTATATGTCGGAGACCCAGGTGTTGGCAAAACAACGATAGTTGAGGGTTTGGTGTTGAAAATAATCGAAGGCAGTGTTCCTAGTGCGCTCAGGTCTAGCACAATCTATGCTTTAGATTTAGGAGCACTCCTCGCAGGAACCCGTTATAGAGGCGACTTTGAAGAAAGAATGAAATCCATAACGAAAGCAATCGAGGCAAAGCCAGGCGCTATTCTTTTTATTGACGAAATACACACCATCATTGGAGCTGGTTCAACAAGTGGTAGCTTTCTCGATGCTGGTAATCTACTTAAGCCCGCACTTGCGAGAGGTACATTACGTTGCATAGGTGCAACTACATACAAAGAATACAGCAATAGCTTTGAAAAAGACAAAGCACTAGCAAGAAGATTTCAAAAAATTAATGTGAAAGAGCCTTCTATCAATGAAACAATAAAGATGGTAAATGGCGTAAAGCCTTACTATGAAGAATACCACAAAGTATACTACTCAGGACGCGCCATTAAGGCTATGGTTAAAATTCTACGTGAGTGTATTCCTGAACAGAAATCACCTGGTAAGGACATTAACATTTTAGATACAGCAGGAGCATACTGTAGATTACTAAAAAATAGACGTAAAATTGTAAGTAGTAGAGATATTAAGAACACCATCACTAGAATTACAGGTGCACCTTGTAGGTCTGAATTTGACGATATACAAAGAGTACAATCTTTAAAAGGCAACCTCAAAAAGGTCATTTTTGGTCAAGAGCAAGCAATAGAATCTCTCGTCAGTTCTATTAAAATTGCTAAATCTGGATTGAGAAATTACAATAAACCCCTAGCAAACTATCTTTTTGCGGGACCAACTGGTGTTGGTAAAACTGAACTTGCAAAACAGTTAGCAAAAAGTATGGGTATGAATCTCGTACGCTTTGATATGTCTGAATATATGGAACCCCATACAATATCAAGAATAATTGGCTCTCCTCCTGGATATATAGGTTATGACCAAGGTGGATTGCTTACAGAAGCTGTTTCTAATAATCAATATAGTGTCGTGCTTCTTGATGAAATTGAAAAAGCCCACAGTGATATTTACAATATATTGCTACAAATCATGGATTATGGTTGCATTACAGACACTTATGGGCGTAAGGTTAACTTTTCCAATGTTATCTTGATCATGACAACCAATGCAGGAGCGTTTGAACGCAGTAAAAGCTCTATTGGCTTTGGACACAAAAATTTTAACATCAGTGATAGCGAAAAAGCAATAGAACGGGTTTTTAGCCCTGAATTTCGTAATCGTCTTGATGCAGTTATTTCCTTTTCTGACTTAAATATGGATGTGATTTTGTATATTGTGGATAAATTCATTCAGGAGCTGAGAAAACAACTCACACAGAAAGGCATAAGCTGTTTAGTAGAAAATGAAGTAAAGTCTTATCTTGCACAAACGGGTTACTGTAAGGAAATGGGGGCACGCCCGATAGAGAGACTGATCGAGAAGGAAATAAAAAGTCACTTAGCTGAAGAAATACTGAACCGTCGACTAATTAAAGGAAAGAAGCTGAGAATTTACATGGATAAAAAAGAAAATAAAATTGCTTTTGATATAACTTAAAATTCTTGTATTGAGTTTCATCTTTGTTACAATCTATAACTTAAATTTAACTTGAGTTATAGTGATAATAAGCGATAAAGTAAAACAAATCCTAAGCTACTACGAAAGTGAAAATCCTGGGGTAAAAGCAAACCTCACTCGTATTCTCATGCATGGAAAACTTGGTGGCACTGGCAAATTGGTGATTCTTCCTGTAGACCAAGGATTTGAACACGGACCGATAAAAAGCTTTGAAGTTAACCCTGATGCTTATGACCCACATTATCATTTTCAACTTGCACTTGATTCAGGAATAAGTGCGTATGCTGCTCCACTTGGCATGATTGAAGCTGGCGCTTCAACTTACGCTGGAATGCTTCCGCTCATTTTGAAACTTAATAGCTCCAATTCTTTGCATTCAAAAAGTCTCACTTCTGATCAAGCAATAACTGCCTCTGTGAAAGATGCGCTGCGTTTGGGCTGCACAGCCGTTGGATTTACTATATATCCTGGCTCTGCTAAATGTTTTGATATGATAGAAGAGGCTCGTGAAATCATAGCTGAGGCTAAGTCCTGTGGGCTTGCAGTGGTGCTATGGTCTTACCCACGAGGTGAGGGGATTTCCAAAGAAGGTGAAACAGCAGTTGATGTTATTGCTTATGCTGCGCACATAGCAGCTTTGCTTGGTGCTAACGTAATAAAAGTAAAACTCCCTACTAACCAATTGGAAAAAGAAAAAATAGAAGTGGGAAATATTGAGTCGTTATCCAAAAGAATTGAATATGTCAAGAAATCTTGCTTTGCAGGAAAAAGAATAGTAGTTTTTTCTGGTGGTGAGTCGAAGTCGATGAATGATATATGCAATGAGGCAAAAGAAATTAAGCAAGGAGGCGGTAATGGTTCAATCATTGGGCGCAACACTTTTCAACGAAAAAGAGAAGAAGCTTTATCTATGCTAAAAGATATCATGGATATCTACATGTAAAAAACGGCTGGGTGGCAGAATGGTTTATGCGGAGGACTGCAAATCCTTTTATACCGGTTCAATTCCGGTCCCGGCCTCTCCCTATAAAAGCTATAACGTCATCATCCAATAGAAACAAAAAAACTACTTGACAACTTTCGCCGTCACCCTTATAATGATACTGAAGCTATTTGTTTATCTTCGCAATCTGTGCAGGTTAATGACAAAAAACTTAGGGTATTTGGCGTCTCATGTTTAAATTTTTGCACTATGTGCACCTTACGTCTTTTTAAAACTTCTGGTTTTTGCCTATACAAGCTGAAACGCGCTTATAAGTCGTTTAAGACAGTATAGAACGTCAAATAGACAAGGGAGAATTTGAATACTAGCTGCCCTGGAGTTTTTTTGCCCTTTTTCCTGCTTAGTAAAATTCTTAACGTTTACAGTTTTGGTTATTTGCATTTAAAAGTAGCTGAATCGTAGCGCTGAGAATAAAAACGCCGATATTTGAGGTACATATAAATAATTAGCCACCGACCAGGACTTCTTTTGCTTTTTTCTTCATTTGGTAAATTTCTTAATTTTATAGCTAAAGCAATTTTAGAGCACGCAAAAAACGCCAACATTTAAAATGATTGTCCTTTTTCTAGGTTATGCGAGAAGTCTAATCCCTATTTTTTTCAAAAAACATTTCCAGTAAAAGCACCGTGTCAATCAATGTCACAAAAGATTTAATTATTTACTTTCTTTTTAAACATATGTAAAGTAAGAATGTACTATTATTATAACAAAGTTAGATATATTAGTTGACATTTAAACGCAGTGAGATAGAGTATTACTGTAGGTTTTATGGTTATGTTATAATCAGTATGGGACTAGTGCGATTCGAACGCACGGCCTTCGGATTAGGAATCCAACGCTCTATCCTACTGAGCTATAGTCCCGTGTTTTCTATTATCTGCACTAAATCATAGCAAAAAATCTCGTACTTTTCTAGATCTCTTGCATCACCAATTTATAATAACAAAAAACATTTCTGTATATTTCTTGAGTATAATGCTATTATATTTAATAATACGGTTTAAATTGATGCTAGTTAACAACATTAGTTATTCCTATAACAGTCAAGACGATTTCGCTTTAAGCAACATAAATATTGAGGTAAAGAGAGGAAATGTCGTATGTCTACTAGGACATTCGGGTTGCGGCAAGTCAACGATTTTAAAATTAATTGCAGGGATAGAAAATCCAAAATCTGGTACCATTTTTATAAATGATAGGTTAGTTGCAAGTAACCACATGTCAATTGCAATAGAGCATAGGAATGTCGGATTGATTTTTCAACATTCTGCTCTATTTCCTCACAAAACAGTAGTAGAGAATATAACTTTTGCTATTCGTAGCTCCTCCAAAAAAGCAAAGTATCTCACTGCATTGGAAATTTTGAAGCTATTAAACATAGAAAAATATGAAAATATGTACCCTAATGCCCTATCGGGAGGGCAACAACAATTAGTTGCAATAGCAAGAGTAATGGCACAAAATCCTGATGTTGTATTGCTCGATGAACCATTTTCTAACTTAGATATACTGTCAAAGTGCCGAATAAGACATCATATATTGTCCCTTTTTAGAAGTAAAAATACCCCCGTGTTAATGGTAACTCACGATCCGCAAGAAGCATTAAAAGTCGCAGATTTTATCTACGTAATGAAAAGCGGTAAAATTATCCAATCAGGAGTTTCCAGTGATATATATCATAGTCCTAAAGATCATACGCTAGCAAAGTTCTTTAGTGAGTTCTCTTCTACTTTACAGTTAGGTGATGAGCTTCCGTTTGATGGTATACTTGCTGCAAGAAAATAATCTAGTCTGAAATTATTATAAAATAGAACCAAACACTAAAAAATTTTGATCTATAACTAAATAAGGTGATATAATTCATGTGTTACTTGACTTCAGTCAGGTTTCAATTTCTAAAAGTTAATATTTTAAATGGAGGTACAAATGAGCTTAGGACCATGGCAATTGTTTCTAGTCTTAATAATAATCTTAGTTCTGTTTGGCGCAGGTAGGTTACCACAAGTTATGGGTGATCTGGGAAAAGGCATTAAAAACCTTAAACAAGAACTCAAGGACTCAGAGAAACTATCATCTAACGAGCCAGATCGTTAGCGTCTTTATACTTTGTGACACGTACTTTAGTGCGTGTCATTCGTTTAAAAACTTGAACTAGCTAAAGAATAGATTGAAATACTGCGGTAATTATGTTAGTTAGAAGGAATCATTTTGTTAAAGGATAGTTGTGCAAAAAGGTGAGAAATTAGCCGAAAATAAAAAATTAGCTTCTGATATTCTAAAAGAGGTTGCAGACACCAACAATGCCAATAGTGATAAAGTAACACTGTTTGACATAAAAACAGCTTTGCATGAGCGCGGTTTTGGTATTTTAATAATTATCTTCTCTTTGCCACTATCAGTACCTATACCGGTTCCACCTGGCTATACAACTATACTTTCTATACCTCTAATCCTATTCTCACTGCAGCTTCTGTTTGGATTTGATTCTCCTTGGATGCCTCATTGGTTGGAAAGAAAGTCTTTTCAACGTTCAACACTAGCTCTTGTGGTAGAAAAAACTTCTCCTGCTTTAAGAAAAATAGAAAAGTTCATGAAACCGAGAATGTCTTTCATTTTCTGCGGGCCAGGTGAAAAGATTTTAGCTTTCATAATGCTGCTTTGTGCATTATCAATAGCCATTCCGCTGCCCCTAACTAACTTTATTCCTGCAATTGGCACAACTCTCATTTCACTTGGTATTATGAGTAAAGATGGGCTTCTCTCTATACTGGGGGTCTTAATGTCTTTGTGCGGGTTATTACTTACTGTTGTTGTAATAGTTAAAGGACCACAGCTCATACTTGGAGCATTTTCTTTTCTAAAAAGTTTTGTATATGGTTAGGCTCTATAACACCTTAACAAAAAAAAAAGAGCCTTTTATACCGATCGACAAAGATCATGTAAAAATGTACGTTTGCGGACCAACGGTATATGACACGGCACACATAGGCAATGCACGTTCTGTTGTTGTTTACGACGTATTATTTCAACTGCTTAAATTTTGTTATGGCAAAGTTACTTATGTGCGCAACATAACCGATATTGATGATAAGATAATCAACGCAGCAAGTGAGAAAAATAGCAGTATAGAAAGCATCAGCACATACTACACTAGGGCTTTTCACGAAGACATGAAAAGCATAAACTGTGCAGAGCCAACATACGAGCCAAAAGCAACGGAAAATATAGATTGTATCATCAAATTAATTGAACATTTGCTGCAATCTGGTCATGCCTATGAATCCAATAAGCATGTATATTTTAGCGTAGAGTCTTACTCTGAGTACGGTGCTTTATCAGGGAAAAAAATTGATGAATTGGACCATGGCAACAGAGTTGAAGTTGGTGAAAACAAAAAACATCCCGGAGATTTTGTACTATGGAAGCCTGCAAACGATATTGACTATAAGCTTTCAAGCTACTGGAGTAGTCCATGGGGAGAAGGAAGACCAGGATGGCATATAGAATGTTCAGCAATGTCATATGCTTACCTTGGTCAAGACTTTGACATTCATGGCGGCGGTATAGATTTACAATTTCCTCATCATGAAAATGAAATTGCGCAGAGTAAATCTGCATTTGCCGGATCAGTATTTGCAAAATATTGGGTACACAACGGTTTTCTTACGGTAAATGAAGAAAAGATGAGCAAGTCTTTATTTAATATAGTCAAGGTAAGAGATCTACTCCATAACGGAATAAAGGGTGAAGTAATACGTCACGCACTGCTCAAAACTCACTATAGAAAACCACTTGATTGGACAAAAAATGTTATTTCTGAGTCACAAGAAACTCTAAACAAGTTTTATCGGTTATTACGTGATGTGGACGTAATAGATGTTGAGAAAAGTGATGCAGAAGTCTCTAAAGATTTCGTAGAGGCTTTGAAAAACGATTTAAATATCCCTGAAGCCTTAGTCATATTGCATGAAATGGCCACAAAAATCAATAGAACGAGTAACAAAAATGAGAAGCTCAAATTAACTGAGAGTTTCGTTAAGAGCGCAAGATTTATTGGTTTTCTTGAGTCAAGTTATCAAGAGTGGTTTACTGCTGGCGTGAGTCATCAAGAAATAGAAAGACTGATAGATTTAAGAAGGACAGCAAAACAAAACAAAGATTACGGTACTGCAGACAAAATAAGAGAGCAACTAAAACAAATGGGAATCTCAATCTCTGATAACGAAGATGGTACAACGACCTGGTAAACTTATATGGAAAATTATCTTCTGTTGTTCACAGATAACCTAATATCATCGCTGATCTTACCTATATATCAAGGTTTTGTGTTTTATACTATGTTGTATTTCAGGTCGTATTACAATCCGCTACTTATGTTACTTTTTGGAGTATTGGGATCAAGCATCGGTGGGGTAGTTAATTGGTATTTAGGTAGAATAACAATTTCTATCAGGAAGTCATACCACAAACTAGAGAGCGGGCATAAAACACCAAAAATCATAAGAAATCTACTGATCTGTGCAGTTGCACTACTTTCGTGGGTGCCAGCACTTGGAAGCACGATTCAAGTTTTATCAGGTTATTTTAAGTTAAACCTCAGTGTTTTTACTCTGTTAACTATCCTATCCAACTTTTTCTACTTGTTATACCTCCTCATTACTGTTTAGTAGCTTTTGTCTTACGCCCATCAATGCAGCTACAATTAGTACTTTTATCATTACATTTTGGCGTTAAGTCAGGATAGAACGTAAGTATGGCGTCATTCTTTCTCACAAATACCGATTGATAATTGTCATCTTCCATTTTATATAGGCACATTCCATCTTTTCCCAATGCCTTAAATGCTTTAGTTGCTGAGATTAAAATATCATCAGCATGAAGGTTATATGCATACCCATTTGGGCACTTAACTTTTACTTCTCCATCTTTTCCTAAATATTTCATTCCAAATGTATAAACTGGTGGATCAACTTCTAATTTATTGCACAGAGACTTATCATTCCAAATCGCACCTGCCCATTTATCTTCTTGAGCCTCAACGTACCTACCTACAAAATGCATACCACCAAGCCCCAATCTATCTGGCTCACCACAAAAAATATGTCCAAACCCTATAGTTTCTTTTTCAATTCCGCTATTTGTAAACCAAATTTGAGTCAACTCATCCTTGAATAACTCCAAGTCTGCATTTGGTGTAATCACTTGATGATCGAGCTTATCATATATTCCTTCCACTACTTCTTGATGCCGCGGACAATCAAGCAAAACTCTGAAATCTTCTTTATCGGGGTGTGATCCCCAATCTCCACAAACTTTTAACACTCCCCTATCAAAGTCAGTCAACTCCGGAAGTGGTGGAATGTAATCTGGCCCCGCAGAATTTGTTTTGAAGAATGGCTCAAAATCAATTCGTGAGTTTGGATCATTGAAGTAATGATCTTTAATATAAAAAACAAATCCTATTACCGGTATTATTAAGCACAAAATTAGCTTATTTTTCTTTGACATAACCACGATACAGCTTCACAAAAAAAGCTAGGGTACAAGCAACAATTTAAAAAAGCTTTAATCCGACTTTAATTGTAGTGCAGTAACTCCTGGCATTCCGTCACCACTTAGCCAGTTTAAAAACGCCCCTCCACCGGTTGAAACATACGTAAAATCTTTATCAGTAAGACCTGCAGCATTTATTGCAGATAAACTATCTCCTCCCCCTATCACGCTAGTTAAATTTCCCTCGTGTGTCAAGCTACTTACGGTTTTCATCACCTCTATTGTGCCATTTGCGAAAGCTGAATGTTCAAAGACACCAATAGGTCCATTCCACAGCAGAGTTTTGCTGCTTGCTATTACACTGCTTATCGTGCTCAAGGTTTTAGGGCCGATATCCAAAATTACATCATCATCCAAAATGGATTCGGTGTTTCTTAAAACGCCAGTGTTGTAATCAGAGTTTACTGCAACCAGAACATCTTCAGGTACAATTATTTTAAAATTGTTTTTATTTGCTGTTTCAATAACACTATGAAGAAAATCCTCAACGCCACTTTGAAAGAAAGATTTGCCGATATTCACTCTATTGAACAACAAAAAATTGTTAGCAATTGCACCGCCAAGAACTAGATAATCGACCTTTTCTGCTAGCTTTATAAGCATTTTTATTTTAGTCGATATTTTAGCTCCCCCAACTATCGCAGTAATAGGTTTAGCGTCAAATGATATGGCCTTTTCAAGATATTTTAGCTCATCTTGTAAGCAAAATCCTGCATAGGAAGGCAAAAATTCTGTAATGCGTGAAATAGAAGCATGAGCTCTGTGAGAGCAAGAAAATGTGTCATTTACATATATATCTGCTAGTGATGCTAGTTGTTTAGCAAAATTCGAGTCATTCTGTTCCTCTCCTTCATAAAATCTTAGATTTTCTAGTAATATTACATCTCCTCTATCCATCTCATTTACTGCTTTTTGCACTTTTTCGCCAATGCAATCACTGACAAACTTTACCTCTTTTCTTAACAGTTGCGATAAAGTTTCAACTATGTTTTTTAGTGACAAACTATCGTTTTTGGCTTTTGGGCGTCCAAAATGTGATATAATAACAACCTTCGCGCTCGCATTTACCAAATGCTGAATAGTAGGCAATGCTCTCAAAATACGAGTGGCATCATGAACCTTTCCATTTTTTACAGGAACATTAAAGTCAACTCTGAGTAAGACAGTTTTATCGTGGAAATCACAATTCTCTATGCTAGACACATTCATCATAAAACTAAGGAGCTATAAAACCACTATACAGTAGTTTGACCTAAAGTAAATCGCTTATGCGCCATCTTTGAAGTTGAGTATTGAAAATTAACTGGAGAATTGCAGATCACTTTGTGTATGTCATAACAAGCCATAGCGCTCTCAGCAAAGCCATTTAGTATCAACTTTAGTTTGCCTGAGTAAGTAGCTATATCTCCAATTGCATATATCCTATCTCTACTGGTTCTAAGTGTAGCCTGATCAACAACTATACGGCTGTGTTCTAACTGTATGTCCCAATTGTTTATTGGACCCAAATTCATTGACAGCCCAAAAAATGGCAATAAAAAATCAGCGGATATTTCTTTTTCTTCTCCAGAAGCAATGTTTTTTACTATCACTGCACTCAATTGCCCATTATTTCCAGCTAGTTCGTGTAATTGATATGGCGTTACAAGTTCTATTTTTCCATTGCTTTCAAGTAATTCCAATCCATTTCTAGTTTTGGCAACACAACGAAATTCCTTTCTTCGATGTATCACACAAATTTTCTTTGCAACTTTAGAGAGTTCTATGGTCCAATCAGCCGCAGAATCTCCTCCTCCTGCAATGACTATAGTTTTATCCTGAAAATCAGAAATTTTATTTACGCTATAAAATACAGATTTATTTTCATATTCTAATATACCGCCAAGGGGTGGGCGGTTAGGTTCAAACATTCCATTTCCTGCGGCAATGACAACAGCTTTGCATTTCACTTCTGTGCCTGTGCTTGTTATTACAGTAAAGTTTTGACCGTCGTTATCTGAAATTTTTTCCACCTTTTGACTTAAGTGGTAAACAGGCTCAAATGGCGAAGCTTGCTCGATTAATTGTTCAATTAGCTTTTGAGCAGTAATTATAGGATAGCCAGGTATATCGTATATCGGTTTTTCTGGGTAAAGAGCGGTACACTGCCCTCCCGCTTGATCCAAAACATCTATGATATGACATTTCATATCGAGCATTCCCGCTTGAAAAGCAGTGAATATTCCAACAGGTCCTGCACCTATTATTAAAATGTCAGTTTCCATATCAGGTAATAATTTATTTAGATATTAGCTTCCTTTGCAAGCAAGGTCAATCGCTTACAAATATTGGATTCTCGCGTAGTTTCTAGCAGCATGCTAAGCACATACCCAATATAAAAAAACTACTTGACAACTTTCACCAGTCCCCTTACAATAGAGTTGTGGGTGTTTTAGGCCTAAAATTTATCTTTAATCTTGTATTAAGTGACAAAAGCACAGTATAAAACAAGGCGTGTTATGTTTTATTTTTGCAGCATGGACACTGCATGTCTTTATAATTTTTTGTCTACATTAGCTGAGCCTCGCTTACTAAGCGGTGTAAGAGAGAACCGGACGCCAAGTTTTTGAGAGAACAGTAAACAACTCACGTTGCGGGGTTTCTTTTGTCTTTTTTTTAAATTAGTTAAAATTTTAACCAATCTCATTTTTTTCACAAAAAAATTGCTTGACAAACTTCAACATTTCCCTTATCATAAATTACGGGTATTTACAACCCCAAGGTCAGCTACTTGTCAAGCGTATAGAGCATTAACGCCAAGTTATTAAAATAGATATTGACCAGGGTTTCTTTTGCTTTTTTCTCTATTTAGTAAAGTTTTTAATGTTTATAGCTAAAGCAATTTTAGAGCATGCAGCGTTATAAAAAACACCAATACTTAAAATCTAGGTTATCCTAAATGACTATACCAGATCCTCTGTGCTATGATATTTGCGAGTATCCGGTATAATACTCAATTGGTTAATCTAAATAGATAGATGACTTCATCTATAAAAATATTTTTCACCTCGTTTATTTTTGGGTTTATTCTTTCCCCTTATTTTATAAAGCTCCTAAAAAAAATTAGTAAAAATGGACAGCCAATCAGGTTATGTGGACCAGAAAGCCATTTAATGACAAAAAAAAATACCCCTACTATGGGCGGGATAGTAATACTGATTCCTTCTTTACTACCAATTCTACTTTGGACTCAACTAACGCCAGAGATCTTATTGCTGGTGTTTATAACTCTATTTTTTGCTCTGATTGGATTTATTGACGATTATCTAAAATTAAAAGCAAATAACCATCGAGGTTTAAGCGCAAAAACCAAAATACTTATCCAATTTGTTGTCACTCTGATTGGTATGTCCATATTTAAGCTGTACTTTACTGAGGACTTTGCAAAAACGTTCCTAGTTAAAGGAATAACGATCGACTTTGGTTGCCTATATGTTCCGTTTGCTGCATTTGTGATTGTCGGCTCTTCTAATGCTGTAAATATTACTGATGGTCTAGACGGCCTTGCTGCAACTCAAGTTATCACCTCTTTTGTTTCTTTAGGACTAGTTGCGTACATAACTCAAGCAAACGTGAACATTATTTTATTCTGCATTGCATTTGTAGGAGCAATTTTAAGTTTCTTGTGGTTTAACACACACCCGGCAAAAATGTTTATGGGTGATGTTGGCAGTTTATCAATCGGTGCAGCTTTAGGATTAATCAGTGTTCTCATTAAAAGGGAAGTGCTTTTCGCTGTTATTGGAATAATTTTTGTAATAGAAACACTATCTGTAATTATTCAGGTACTATATTTTAAATACACAAAGTTTAAGTATGGGAAGGGAAGGAGGATTTTTCTTATGTCGCCAATACACCACCATTTTGAAAAGAAGGGATGGTCAGAAAACGAAATAGTCATGAAATCTTGGATAATTGCCATTACCTGTTCAATCTTTACTGTAGCTTTCTTGTTATAAAAACTTATGGCATACCCAGATTTCACATTAGAAAATAAATTATCAGGAGTGATAGCAGGAGTGGACGAAGTTGGAAGGGGTCCACTAGCTGGTCCTGTAATGTCTGCAGCAGTAGTATTTACCGATAGAAATATAATCATTGAAGGAATTAATGACTCAAAAAAGTTGACTGCTAAAAACAGGCAAGTTCTATATGAAAAAATAATGTTTGTTGCAAAATTCGGTATAGGAATAGCAAGTGTTGAAGAAATAAATTCATACAACATTTTGCAGGCAACGAAACTCTCAATGAAGCGTGCATTGATAGACTTAGGTCTAGAATTAGATTATGTGCTGGTTGATGGTAATCAACCACCCAAAGTAAAATGGCAGGTGAAGTCCATAGTAAACGGTGATAGTTTGAGTATATCAATTGCAGCCGCTTCAATTATCGCAAAAGTGACAAGAGATAAGCTGATGCAAGAGTTGCATGATCAACATCCAGAATATAATTGGTATAAAAATAAAGGATATGGGACAAAAGAGCACATAGATGCTATAAACTTCCATGGCATTACAGAACATCATAGAAAAAACTTTGCACCTATCTCACACTTTGTTAAACGAACACCCTGAGCTTAGCCAGGCAGAAATGACATCTGTTCGACGCAAAACAGATGTGGCAAGCCTATAGCTCACTTACATGTTTTTTGATCTCAGCTATGATCTTATCAGATTGACTTTCATCTGAATTTAGATCAGCTGCAAAGTGTGTGACATATTTTCCTTCAGGGCCAATAAGATATATTATTGAAGAATGATTAATTTCCTCTTCCCCACCAATTTTACTGGCATATACTTTATAATTTGCAATTACTTCATCTATTTTTTCTCTCTCACCGGTCAGCATTTGTATTCTATGATCAAATTGCTGCTGAAATTCTTTGAGTTTTTCCATGCTATCGCGTTCAGGGTCAACTGTTATGAAAAATGTTTGCAGCTTGTTGTTTGTTTTCTCATCTAGCTTTGCAAGCGTTTCTGAAATTATTCCAAGATTCATAGGGCAAATCTTTTTACATGAAGAAAATCCGAAGAAAATCATCATATACTTATCTTTAAAACCACTACTACGTATGATCTGTCCGTCTTGATTAATCAAAGAAAAATCTCCTCCTATCTTAACTTCCGCGTTGTGAACTACTGCTGGAGCAAATATGCCTTTTTTAGTGAAATAACAATAACCAAGGAAAATGGCTGCTAATGTTATTACTACACTAGACAATAACCTTACAAACTTTAGCATTAGGACACCTTGAATAAAATAAGATTATATCTTTGTTAGTTGACTTATTCAATATTTTCTTTCCAAAGTGGATTGTTAATTGTATCTAACAGTTTTCTATGTTCGTTAATTTCTTCATTGCTTGGTGAGTGTTCCCTACGAGCTAAGTTACGTACTTTGTGCTGAATGAATGTGGAGTTGTTATCCTGCTCACACTGATTATCAAACAAGAAAGTTTGTAACCCTCCTGTGAGCTCAACATACACTTTTGCAAGTAACTGAGCATCAATTAGTGCTCCGTGCAGTTCTCTATCGTCTAGCGATATATCAAAACGCTTACATAATGCATTTAAAGATGCAGGTGACCCTGCAAACTTTTTTCTTGCAAGTGGCAATGTGTCCAGCACTCTGTCTGAAGGGATTAATCCAGCACCCAATTTGCCTAACTCCATATTGAGGAACTTAACATCAAACTCAGCGTTGTGAATTATCAAAATATCGCTAGATATAAAGTCAAGAAATTCAAGAGCAACATCTGAAAATAATGGTTTATCTTCTAAAAATTCTTCACTAATGCCGTGAATCTTAAATGAGTGGTAAGGTATACCTCTTTCTGGATTGAGATACTGATGGAATACTTTACCTGTTGGGATGCGGTTAATTAGTTCCACACACCCTATTTCAATAATCCTGTGACCAGATTCGATATCGAGACCTGTAGTTTCAGTATCAAGTACTATTTCGCGTAATTTATTTTCCATGTTAAATAGATCTATTCATACTTTACGTTCGTTTTACCATCATCTGCCTTTTTATAGTTTATGGAAGTAAGCAACCAGCTTGGGTTTGATGAAGTAATACTTTTTTTGAATTGCCACACATCCTCAACTTTATTGATAATGGACGTGCTACCTGATATAACCTCTCCCTTGTCGTTTTTAACAAAGTTAATTTGCTCTGAAAGGAAATATACTGCAATAAACACTACATTTTTTACTAGTCTTATCTCTAAAATCTTTTGTGAAACAATAGAAACAATTATAGATTCTTGTATCTCTTTACGGTGTCTGATCTTCTCTGCAAAGTTGTTGTATAAGTCTTTATCCAAGAGAGGTTTTAACTGGGACAGATTTCCTTGATTGAAATACTTTATTATTAATTCAAAAGCTATGCTTGAACCTTCCATGAAATGGGAAATAGAGAAATCCTTATTTTTTTGTAATATTTGCTCATAAGTAGCTTTTATTGAATTTTTGTCGTTGCTATCGATGTAATCCTCAATGTTTTCTATTACATCTTCCCTACTTTGGCTTATATCAAGTGCACTAGTCAGTTTTTTTAGGTTGAGGTTTGTTGATTTTCCTAAAGAATTGTACAACCGTGAAAAAACGAATGCCGCTAATAAAGCATATATTACGAGCTCTATCATAGTAACTCAACTCCCTAGCATATAAAGTACCTGAACATTATTAATTATTAATGAAAATGGCTTATCCTATACCAATCTGTAATTTAGGTTTGCTATTCATCTATAAATGGTTATATTGTACAAGAAAGTGTTAAATACTTCAACTTAATTATAAGGAGACGTAAAAAATGTTACAACACAAAATGAAAATTCATGGTCAGTATATTAAAGATTTATCGTTTGAAAACCCGAATTCACCATTTCTCTCTGCAAAAGAAGCTCCAGGTATTAATGTAATGGTTAATATCAATTCAGTGAGATTGGAAGGAGCTGAAGGCGAGGAAGGAGAGAACGAAGAAAAATCTTTCCATGAAATTACTTTGCATATAGAAGCAAAAGCAACGGTAAAAGATGAGAACATAAAAGACGATGTTGCTTTCATTTGTGAAACGAAATATTGTGGTATTTTTTCAATAGAAAACTTTGCAGAGCTAAGTGCAGAAGAGATAAGGCAAGCTTTATTTATTGGTGGACCTACTTTTCTTTTTCCTTTTGCGAGAGAAATAATTGCAAGGGTTACAAGTAGTGGTGGGTTTCCTCCACTTATGCTAGATCCTATAGATTTTGAAGCTATGTATAAGCAGCAGAGTCAACAACAAAAAAATACTGTGAGTAATGAGAACTTTAACTGATACGACACTATTTCGTCATTTCGGTGTATGAGATGATTTTGTTGCATAAAAGGCTTCAACGCTTTTAATAGTTAAGTCTTTTTAAAGACATCCCTCTTATATTACAGCTAAGTTTATAAAATAATTGACAATGTTAATTTTCTAATTTATAAGTAGATTTTTGACCAGAGGAGGTATAAAGTTTGATTGAAGTATCAGTTCATTATGGTGATGTAGATAGAGCTTTTCCAGTATTGAAAAAAACAATTCAAAAAGAAGGAAGAGGGGTAAAAATGAGAAAGCAATACCATGAAAAGAAATCAGAAAAGAGAGCTAAAAAGAAAGCTGAAGCTAAAAAAAAGAGGCGCCAACAAGAGAGTAGAAGACAGCGTTATGGTTGGTAGTTTTTAATAGTTTATCATTGGTTGTTTTATGAATATTCACGAATATCAAGCGAAAGAGATTTTGCACAAATTTAATGTTCCAGTGCCAAAGGGTTTTGTTACTACATCTGCAGAAGAAGTAGAGACTCAAATGGGTCAGTTGAAGTCTGACGTGCTTGTGGTTAAAGCTCAAATTCACGCAGGTGGCAGAGGTAAAGCTGGTGGTGTAAAGCTGGCAAAGTCGGCTGAAGAAGCTAAGCAGTTTGTAAAGAACATGCTTGGCATGACTTTAATTACTCACCAAACAGGATCAAAGGGACAGCAAGTAAGGAGAGTATACATTGAGGAAGGCTCAAGCATTAAGAAAGAGTATTATTTAAGCCTAGTAGTTGATCCAAAGCTCAGTAGACCAACATTCATATTTTCCTCAGAAGGTGGAATGGATATTGAAGAAGTTGCAAAAAATTCTCCTACAAAAATTGTAAAATTTGATATTGATTATGCTGCAGGTTTTACAAGTTTTTATGGCAGCAAATTAAGCAATGGTTTTAATCTGAGTTCAGAGCAAATAGAAAAAATAACGAATGTTGCAAAAAATATATATGATGCATTTATTGCAACTGACGCAAGCCAAATAGAGATTAATCCACTAGTTGAAACAAATTCTGGAGATTTTATTGCGCTTGATGCTAAAATCAATTTTGATGATAACGCTTTATACCGTCATCCAGAGATTGTGGAACTCCGCGATTATGACGAAGAGGTGAAAGAAGAAATAGAAGCTTCAAAACATGGGCTCAGTTATATTAAAATGGATGGCAGCATTGGTTGCATGGTAAACGGTGCGGGTCTTGCTATGGCAACAATGGATATAATAAAATACTATGGAGCGGAACCTGCCAACTTTTTGGATGTTGGCGGTGGAGCAAGTAAAGAGACTGTCACCGAAGCATTTAAGATTATATTGTCCGATAGTAACGTAAAGGGAATTTTGGTTAACATATTTGGTGGTATAATGCGCTGCGATATCATTGCAAGTGGTATCGTTGAGGCTGCAAAAGAAATGAGTATAAAAGTTCCTTTAGTGGTTAGGTTATCAGGTACTAATTTTGAAGAAGGAAAGAGAATCTTAGAAGAGTCAGGATTAAATATTATTGCTGCAGATGAGCTTGATGAAGCTGCACAGAAAATAGTAAAAGAGGTAAAATAAATCATGTCCATTTTAGTAAGCAAAGATACAAGATTAATATGCCAGGGTTTTACTGGCGCACAGGGTACATTCCACTCAGAGCAAGCAATTGGCTATGGAACAAAAATGGTTGGTGGCGTAACTCCCGGCAAGGGTGGGAGTACTCACCTTAACTTGCCGGTTTTTAATACTGTAGCAGAAGCTAAAGAAAAAACTGATGTGAATGCCACGGTGATATATGTACCTGCTAAGTTTGCTGCTGATGCAATACTTGAAGCCATAGATGCAAAAATAGAGCTGATAGTTTGTATTACAGAAGGTATCCCCATACTTGATATGGTAAAAGTTAAGCATGCGCTTATTGGTTCAAAAAGTCGATTGATTGGCCCCAACTGTCCGGGGGTTATTACACCTGAAGAATGCAAAATAGGAATTATGCCAGGACATATTCACAAGCGTGGGCATATAGGGATCATGTCTCGTTCCGGAACTTTAACTTATGAAACGGTAGCGCAAACAACTGCTGTTGGCCTTGGCCAATCAACATGCATTGGAATTGGAGGAGATCCTGTTCATGGTATGACATTTGTTGACTGTATGGAACTGTTTTTAAAAGATGACGATACTCATGGTATTGTAGTAATTGGTGAGATAGGTGGAAACGAAGAAGAGGATGTATCACATTTTGTGAAGACAGAAAAAACTAAAAAGCCAATTGTTGGATTTGTAGCTGGTCAAACAGCACCTCCAGGAAAACGTATGGGACACGCTGGAGCGATTATCTCTTCTAGTGGAGGAAGTGCTGGTGCAAAGTTAGAAGTTATGAGGAGTGCTGGTATTGCAATTGCAGAAACTCCTGCAGTAATTGGCAAAAAAGTTTTGGAAGTGATGAATCAAGTTTAGAATATTGCTATAGAAACCCTACATTACCAGTTATAAATATATCGTCTGCCCATTCAACTAGCAAGTTTCCCCCTGGCGAATTTACAGAAGTTTGCTTAGCAGTCAAATATTTACGAAGTACGGATGCAACAAGTGCTGCGCAAGCTGCGCTGCCACATGAAGCAGTAATACCTGTACCTCTTTCCCAGACTCTTAAGTTTATTTCTCCAGACTTTTCAATTTGTGCAATGCTGACATTTACTTTCTTGGGAAATAATATGTGGTTTTCCAATCTTGGTCCTAAGTTTTGCAACGGTATTTCACTAATGTTATCAACAAAAAAGACCATGTGAGGGTTGCCAATATTTACTGCTACTGGATCTTTTAGCATTTCAACCTCTATAGGTAAGTGAAGGGTGTTACATTCAATGGACAGAGGAATTTCATGCCATTTAAACAGTGGTTTGCCCATATTGACCTTTATGGACCTACCACCCACCTTGAAGCACTCTAAAATGCGCTCGTTTATTAACTCGATAGTTGCATACTCAGTGCTTTTTTCTGACATTATCAAATATCCAACGCAACGTGCTGCGTTTCCGCACATTTCAACTTCGCTGCCGTCAGCATTATAAATGTGCATAAAGCAATCAGCTGCGCCAGAGTTAGTTATAACTATTACTTGATCGCAGCCGTTTTGGTTAGCAATTTCTCTATAATGCCAATTCAAGCTATTTGTTGAACGTGAGTCTATGATAACAAAGTTGTTACCAGTACCATGCATTTTTTTCAGGACTTTGGCCACTCGCCATAAAAAAACATTCCCTCTATTGGCCTTCTTGTCTTTTCCTTAACTTCAGCACCCTCTTCTTCGTAACCAATCGCTATCACCGACCTTACATCAAAGTCATCAGGTATATTGAATTTCTCTACTATTTTATTACCATCGAAGCCACCCATCTGATGAGCCATTAAATTCATAGATGTAGCCTGTAGCATAAGCGCATAACTTGCTGCACCAGTATCGTAACCGCCCCAAAGATTTGCTCCTTTTGTGTGATCGCGGTAATTTTTAGCGCTTAATGCTATGATTAATACTTGTGTGCTTTTCGCCCATCTTTGATTAGGCTCAGTAAGGCAACTCAATAACTTTTCCCATGCATTTTGATTACTTTGTCTATTGCATATTACATATCTCCAGGGCTCGTCACCATAACATGAGGGAGAGAGCCGTGCGGCTTCTATCAGCATATCTATGTCCTCTTGATGTACTACTCTATTTTGGTCATATGAATATCCACTATGTCTTACTTTCATTAACTCCATTAGATCTTCTTTATTAATCATTTTTAATCCTCTAAAAAAAACTAACTATATATAGCGGAATATTAAAAAAAGTTTAACCTTTTTGTTTCACATAAGAATATAATTGTGGGCAATAAGTTTAAATTGCAAAACTTTTAAAGTATAGTTAATATTAGTATATTCTATTTGGAGGGGTATGTTTACAGCACAATATAGCAGCAAATCAACATTGGTCGAAATTTTCTTTTGCGTCTTATTCTTATTTCTAATGACTCAAATAAGAATACCGTTGCAACCTGTGCCTATCACACTACAAAGTTTAGGAGTGATGCTTATTGAGCTCAAATTTAACCGCAAAACGGCATTTTATTCCGTGCTTACATATTTATCACTTGGTACAGCAGGGTTACCCATTTTTGCGGGTTTTTCTGGTGGTTATCACACTCTTCTCGGACCAACAGGTGGATATTTAATTGGCTTTTTAGCTGCTGTTATGGTAATGGGCGAAGTAAATGAGTTACTAGACTCCAAATGTGAATCACTTATGCGTAATTCTCTAAGTTGTTTGGCTGGCACAGTTGTGATCTTTATCTATGGTGCCAATTGGCTTGCTATTCACGTTGGTCTGAAACAGGCAATAATGGTTGGTGTTCTGCCATTTATCCTGCCTGGTTTAGTAAAGATTTTTCTACTAGTAGCAACTTTACAATATTTGAAAAAATGATAAGATTTCGCCCTCATCATTTTATGTGCACTCTTGCATTTCGAGGATATGGGTATTCTCGGGGCTTTGTAAAAAACTATAAAAAGATGGCAAATAAGGTAATTACTTATCCCAATACTCAAATCAAGGTAGTTGGTGATCTTGATAGTATCTGCAGTGCTTGTCCGCATCAGACTGAGCAAGGTGAGTGCACCACACAAGCTAAAGTCTTGGAGCTGGACAGAAGGCACATGGAAATTTTAGAGATAAAAATTGGAGAGACCTTAACCTGGAACGAAGCAGTAAAAAGAATTAGAGAGAAAATGTCTTTAGAGAAATTTGACTACGCATGTGAGAAGTGCAACTGGCAACCATATGGAATGTGCAAAAGTGCCCTTTTGGATTGCCACCTCCACATAATGCGTTGATGAAGATATAAAGAAGGGTACCATCCAAGTAGCCTAGGAGAGTATCATTCCAACGCGTGACGCGTAACTATGTAAACATTGTGATTTAGGCCTGCTAGGAGGATGTCATCACTGCCATTAAGTTAAGAAAAGTTGGGTGCTACGTCTTTTGTCCCAAACAGTCTACAATTGTTATCAACTATGTTTTTTAAAAATTTTTTTATTTGTGTAATTTTGCAAATTATATGGGCAATAAAAACCCGTTTTTGTAATAGAAATAGATTTTATATCAAACAGCTACCACAGCAATTTCTGCTTAAGCCAATGAATATGTGCTTTAAGTCTGTGTGAACGTACTTATTCACAATATTCATTGCAGTTACTGCTGTGTAAGTTTTTAAACATTTAAATTAATTGCTTCTTTAAGTCTTGTATTAGCAATTACTATAATTTTACGCATTAGAGCTGTTATAGCTACCATCTTCTTCTTACCACTTTCAACAAGCTTAGAATAAAAGGCACCAAGTACAGATTTGGACTTTGCGGCAGCCATAGCGGCTGTAAAGAGCTTTGAACGAACGTTACTTCTACCACCTGTAATCCTTCGGTTAACCAACAGCTTTACCACTTTCTTTTGGATGCGGTGCTACTCCGGCAAGACTTGCTACTTCTTTTCTGTTTAAGTAACCAAGCTCTGGCATTAAACACAAAAAATCTTGTGATAACTTTTTACCTATTCCAGGAACTGTTTTAAGGATTTTTTGGTGTTGTTGTAATTCGCGGCTTTCATCAATAATCTTTTGTATGGTATCATTGAGTTCGTTTATTTGACTATCGAAAAACTCTATGGTCTTTTGACAGCTTTCTTTTATATGATCATTTTCCGATGCTTCAAGTCTGCATTTTTCTTGAGTTCTCATTTGCGTAATATCATCACGACGTTGACAAAGTGCAGCCAAAGTTGATTGTTCTTTAGAGGTAGGTACAAATAAAGAGAGAGTTCTATGGCATTCAAATCCATATTGAGCAAGAGCTCTTGCATCTGATCTATCAGACTTTGCTAAAGTTCCGTGAGATAAAATAAAGCTTTTTACTTTACGAGTATTAGCTCGGTGCACAGCAATATTTTTGTCGGTAAGAAAATGTGATAAGCCAAGTTCACATTTCCCTGTATTTTCTAAAGTCACTAAAGAATTAGGTAGAATATCCGAAAATTCTTGAAACAATTGTTGCCAACCAGAAGCATTATTATCAAATTCGATAGCATTCTTCTGTTTGTGAATTGCAACGACATTTTTAAATTTTCCGATGTCAATGCCAATAAAATTTTGATAAGATGTAACCATAATAAACCTCGATAGTTTTAGTTAATTTAAGATTGTAAACGGGTGCATATATATGTCCCAAACAACTATTCAAACGTATCGAGAGATAGGGCTAGTGTACCTTGATAACAACGGTTGTAATACCAATTTTTTCCCGGTCGCACACGCCCATGATAACTCTATTCCTATAGTGAGTAGAGTTATCTTTCTCTCTTGTCTCTTTTATATCACGTTTTTAACTTACAATTTTTTGCAGCTTTTGGGTAATTTAATGGTAGAAATTTTAGAGAGAAATTTTATACACAATCGCTGACATTTTTCCTTAAGTTGACGCCATTGTCCGTCCAGGGGCCAAATCCTAATGACGCTAACTATGGATTAGAGACAAAAAAAGAGCAAGAATATCAATAATTTATAAATTCAAACATCTGCAATAAAAAAGCTAATGGGCACCTAAATTTAAGCAGCAGGCATCTTAAAATGCTCCATCAATTTGGTAAAATTCAAGAATTTCAATAGCTTGGCCGTATAGGTATACAATGAACTGCCATTTTTATGCTTAATTAAGTTTAATTCAAAAAATCAAGATTTTCAATAACTTGCCAAAATCTAATCCATAGTTAGCGTTAATGGTAAATCAAAAAGTTTTCCTACGGTGAGAGATTTGGCGAATTTATTATGTATCTTGTTTGATAACGAAAGTTGGTGTAACCTTTACGCCTAAGAAATTTATTAAATAGAGAAAAGATAAAAGAAGCCCCGTGGGCAGCTTACTTCAAAATATATTGGTAGCTAAGCGGTTAACTCGTAACTTCTTCTTTGAGTTGCGCAATTTCAGCTTTAGGGAGACCAGTAGATTCAGCTATCAAGTCAACAGATACGCCAGCTTTAAGTAGGTTTTGAGCCACAGCTATTTTAGCCTGTTTTTCTCCTCTTTCTTCGCCGATTTGGATGCCTTCTTCCCTGCCTTTTTCATGGCCGATTTGGATGCCTTCTTGTCTGCCGATTTTTATACCTTTCTCTCTAGCATCATCAAGTTTTTGAGCGAGGACAGCCTTCTCATCACGGATACGCTTTATTTCTTGTTCATATGCTATGAATTCTTTTTCTGACCAGTTGAATCTATTTAGCTCCTCATATGCTTTTTTGATTATTACGTCACTTCCTATTATTCTTTCCAATTCCTTTTCACTGGTTTCCTCTGCATATTTAAAGAAGTAAATCCATTTTTCTACTATATTCTCCAGTTGATCTTCCTTCGTCTTGGGAAATTTTGGCAGTTCAATAAATGTGAAATAAAAATCCTTTAGATCATGTTCATTGGTATCCTCATCCCGAATAGTGTGTTTTGATTTATACTCAGACTTATCAGGGAATAGAATACAATCGGCAATGGCAATAAAGATAATTTCTTTAAGGTCTTCATATTGATCACCTTTATTAGCCTGTCTTGAATACGCCTTAGCTGCATAGTATTGAGCGCGTTTTTCAAAGCCTTTAGTTTTAGCAACCTGCATCTCGACGATTACCTGTACTCCATTTTTATCTCTACAGAGAACATCAACAATGCTTTGCTTTTTGGAGGAAATTTCAGCATCTTGAATAGTGCTGAGAAACTCTATTTCTTTTATTTCATCCTTGCCAGTAAAGCCCAAGATATCATTGAGAAAGTGAATAAGAATGTCCTTATTCTTTTCGGTACCAAAGATACGACGAAACGCTACATCATTTTTAGGGTCGAGAAATTTTGAAAAAGCCACAACTATAGTGCTTAAAAATATTAATAATTATACACAATTCTGTAAAAGTATTCAATCTTTTTGTTTTGGATGTGTTGGTCTACGAGCCCAAGCCTCATCTTGCATTGCAATTATATTAAAAAATTTACCAAGCGAGAAAAAAAGCAAAAGAGGCCCCGTTCGGTATTTATTTTCAGTATTGGCGTTTTTTTAAGTCCTAAACGCTGCAATTTAGCGACTTTTAAACTGCAACAGACCCTTAGCTTAAGCGCTAAGAAACTTACTAAGCAGAAAAAAAGACAAAAGAATCCCGTGGTAGAAGTTGCTCACTCTCTAATCCTGCAAATTGGCGTACTATACTGTCTTAAACGACTTATAAGCGCGTTTCAGCTTGCATAGGGAAAAACCTAGAAGTCTAGGTAAAATTAATAAAGATATAAGGTGCACATAGTGCAAAAAATTAAACATAAGACGCCAACCTTAATACTCTTGTCGTTTAATCTGCACAGATGAAGATAACTGAATACCTCCAGCCTCATGATAACGGAACTGGCGAAGGTTGTCAAGTAGTTTTTTACAGTTGACAGATTTGTAAACATCAGTACACAGCTCATCAACGCTTGGTTCTTTGCTATTTTTGGCAAAATCTTCTGACTTTCTCACTAAATCGCGCACTTCTTTGTCAATTGCTTTGCATTCTTCCTCTGCAGCAATCTTATTATCTACCATGTACTTCTTCAAAGTGCTTATAGGATCGTGGTTTTGCTTCATATCTTCAACTTCTTCTTTTGAACGATAAGTCGCAGGATCTGACATCGAATGGCCACGATATCGGTATGTCTTCATTTCAAGCAGAATAGGCCCTTTTCCACTACGCACGTACTTAGCTGCCTCACTTGTCTCCTCATAAACAGAGAAGAAATCCATTCCATCAACTTGCTTTCCAGGAATGCCAAAACCCTCTCCTCTCCTATATAACTCAGTTACTAAAGTTGATCTTTCTACAGAAGTACCCATGGCATATCCATTATTCTCTATAATATAAACCACAGGTAACTTCCATAAAGCTGCCATATTGAATGATTCATACACTTGCCCTTGGTTTGCAGCACCGTCGCCAAAATACGTGAATACCACGTTGTCTTTTTTCTTATATTTATTAGCAAATGCTACCCCTGTGCCAATTGGAACCTGTGCGCCCACTATTCCATGTCCACCAAAGAATTTTTTTTCAATATCAAAGATATGCATCGAACCACCTTTACCTTTTGAGCATCCCGTCTCTTTACCGGTCAGTTCTGCCATCACAACGTTTGGATCAGAGCCACATGCCAACATTAACCCGTGGTCTCTATAACTTGTGATAAAAGCATCACCGGACTTTGACGCAGCTTGCGTTCCAACTGCAACTGCCTCTTGTCCTATCGATAGGTGACAGAATCCGCCTATTAAGCCCATTCCATACAATTGCCCTGCTTTTTCCTCAAATCTGCGTATGAGTAGCATTTTCCTGTAGAATCCAATCACCTGTTCTTTAGTGAAATTTTCCGCTTTCATATCGATTTCTTTTTCGTTAAACTCAGATAATATCAGAAATTTCAACGTTTTGTAATGGATTATTACCACTGGCTCGAAGCGTTTCACGTCATCTCCGTCATCATGTGGATGGCAGGTATGCTCTATTTACCGAGGCTTTACGTCTACCACGCAGCTGTAAAGCCAGGATCGGAAAACGATAGCTTACTTAAAATAATGGAGAAAAGACTTCTCAGATTTATCATAAACCCTGCAATGCTCTTTTCGCTTGGCTTTGGCATTACATTAATGGTTATGAGAGAGGCATACCGCGAAGGGTGGTTTCATATAAAAGCACTAGCATTATTCTTTATGTTTGCTGTTCATGGACTACTTGCAAGGCACAGGAAAAACTTTGCAATGGGCTTAAATAGGAAAAATCATGTTTATTTCCGTATTGTAAATGAAGTTGTTACAGTATTGATAATAATTATAATTATTGCGGTTATCGTAAAACCGTTGCGCTAGTCTCATCAATAAGCGCTTAAAAGCGTATTGTCGTTCAGAAAATGGTAGCCCTATTGATATTTTTCAATATTTGTGGTAAAATAGTAATCTAAGGTTTAGAACAAAAGTTTATGACTGAAGCTCAAGGTCCAAACATTGCAGAGTGGCAAGCTCAACAACAACACCAAGAAAACCAAGGAGAAAAGAGTGGCTTTGGTCTTGGTCATAGTGACTCTTTCGCAACAATTGTGGATGGAATGAAATGGTTGTTCAACTTTCATGAAGGAGCAATTCCTGCTTACTGTAATGTGTTTGAAGGTTTGATAAATGGTAGTAGCTTAGTAACGTTGTTTGGAAAATCAGGTAACATGTTTGGCATAAAATTTCTTGAAAGTCTTGCAGAACATTTTTCAGGTGGTGGAGGTGGGGAAGATATGCCATCGGAAGGAGTGGATACAGGTCACGGTGATGGGGGGCCTCACCCGGACGACTATCCCCACGCTAGCAACGGAATGGCTCACGATGCTGAAGGTTTACATGACATGCATGATGCAGGTGATCACCATGGTCAGTCTTTTTCGCCTGGTCCTTCACCATCTGTTGGCGATGACCATGGACATGAGCTTGGTGGTTAAGTCCAGAAACTGATAAATGAGAATAGGTTTAGCTCGTTTGATTAACATGAGTGCGTTTTAGTGAAAAAGGTTTCAGTTTTAGGATCAACAGGAAGTATTGGAAAAAAGACTGTAGACTTACTACTGAATAGAAAAGAAGAATATCAGGTAGAAACACTCAGTGCCCATTCGAATTTTGCTCTGCTGGCGTATCAAGCAAAACTGCTAAATTCGAGATATGTTGCTATCTCTGATGAAAGGTTTTACAAAGATTTAAAAGAAAGTCTACTTGGTACAAACGTCAAAATAGAAGTTGGTACTGAAGGTTTAGCAAATGTTGCTTCTTTGCCCGTCGATCTCTCAGTTGTTGCAATAGTTGGCATTGCAGGCCTTGAACCAGTCATGCAGGTTATAGAGAGTGGTGCCAAAATCATCGCACTAGCAAACAAAGAAAGTATTGTTTGTGGTGGGAAATTATTACTCAAGAGAGCTAAAGAGAAAAACGCACAGATAATTCCTATTGACTCTGAACACAACGCAATTTTTCAAGTTTTGCAAAGTGACGATAGATGCGTAGAAAAGATTATACTCACTGCTTCTGGTGGACCATTTTTGAATTATAGCCTTGAACAATTAAGAAATATTACAGTAAATCAGGCTCTAAGTCACCCTACTTGGAACATGGGAAGGAAAATCTCAGTTGACAGTGCAACAATGATGAATAAAGCGCTAGAGATAATAGAGGCACATAATTTGTTTAACATTAGCCCAAATAGAATTGAGGCAGTAGTGCACCCTGAATCGATAATACATGGAGTTGTAGTTTACAAGGATGGTTTCAACTTTGCTGTGCTTGCAGAGGCTAACATGGCAGTTCCCATCTCATATGCTCTGTCTTGGCCAGAAAGGTCAGCTTTAAATCATAAATTAGATTTAACAAAGCAAAAAAAATTGACCTTTCAAGAACCTGACCACAAGCGCTTTCCCGCGCTAAAGCTCAGCGTGGAAGTACTGAATTCTTCTGCTCCACAAACAAATAGTATTGTTCTCAATGCTGCAAATGAAATAGCTGTTAATAAATTTTTGAAGTCACAAATCGGCTTTTTAGAGATAGTAGAGGTGGTGAAGTCAACGGTAGAAAGTTTTGATGGTTACGCTGATGTTAACTCACTATCCGACATAATCAATATTGATTTTGAAAGCCGTGTTATTGCCAGCGAGGCTATCGAGAGTAAAGTTCTCGTGCATAGCGGAATTTAATGATCCAGAATATACTCTTTTGTTAAGGGAGATTGAGCATCTTCAAATATTTTCTGAACACTTCCGGATTCAACAATCTTGCCATTACAAAAGAAAATTACGCTATCAGATAGCTTTTTAGCTTGTTTCATCGAATGAGTCACCATAATTATGGTAAACCTTAATTTCAGCTCTTGTATAAGGTTTTCGATTGCATTGGTTGCCATTGGATCAAGAGCGGAGCATGGTTCATCCATTAATAAAATAGTTGGCTTCACTGCAATTGCACGGGCAATGCACAATCTCTGTTGTTGGCCACCAGATAAATCCAATGCGCTGTCCTGCAATCTATCTTTCAACTCTTCCCATAAACCGACCTTAGTTAAACTATTTTCCACCATTTCGTCTAATTTTTGCTTATTCTTCACCATGCCATGCAATTTGGGCCCATAAGCAACATTATCATATATTGACTTTGGAAAAGGGTTTGGCTTTTGAAATACCATGCCAACTTTTGCTCTAAGTAGCACGACATCCATATCACGTGAATATATATTACCTAGCCCGTTGATAACCAACTCACCAACAGCTTTGCACCCTGGTACATAATCATTCATGCGATTAAAACAGCGTAAAAAGGTTGATTTACCACACCCAGATGGCCCGATGAAAGTAGTAACTTTTCTTTTATAAATATCCAGATTTATATCGAATAAAACTTGCTTAGAGCCATACCAGAGATTTAAATTTTTAACAGAAGCACGTGTATCATTCATATTACGTCCTGCATTGAATAGAGTCCTGGTGTTCCTCTTTTGTTTTCATATAGCCATATTACTGCTTGAACAGCACCTTTGGCAAATGTTGTGCGATCAATTGCTTTATGGCTTAACTCTATCCGTTCATCAGAATTAACAAACATTACACTATGGTCTCCTATCACTCCACCTCCACGAGATACTGCAAAACCTATTTCTCCCTTTTCTCTTATTTTTAGATAACTATGATAATACTGTTGAAAATCTCTTTTTGAAGCACTAGCAATTGCTTTACCAAGTTCTATAGCTGTTCCAGATGGCGAATCTTTTTTTAAGTTATGGTGCATTTCCCAAATTTCAGCGTCATATTCGTTACCTAAAAGCCCAGCAGCTTTTTTTACCAATTTTAACAATACGTTAACTCCAACGCTCATATTTGCCGACCATAATATCGGAACCTCAGCAGCATACTCTTTTAAATCGATACTTTCTATTCCAGTTGTACCGCTAACTAGCGGTTTTTTAAATCTCACAGCCGCCTTAAGGCAGTCTAGCATACATTCTTTAGTTGTAAAATCTATTACAACATCGGATGACTCAAACACGTCACTAATAGAACTTATAACTTTGATTCCTAAATTGAAGCTGTGGCCTATAATTGGCCCTATATCTAAGCCTACGTATTTACTATCTGCACGGGCAACAGCACCTGCTATCTCTACTTTGGTATTTGTGGTTAATTCACTGAGTATTTTTTTGCCCATTCTGCCTAAACAGCCTATTACTCCAACTCTGATTTTCATAAAGCTTTTTATGTTATATTAGGCTTTTTTTGAAACTTTGTCATTCTTGTAAACATAGCTTAGACCTCCCTACAATTCAAAATGAATATATATCTTATTGAGCTACATACCAAGTTGCTTTGCCTTTTCCATGCTGAGTGATGTGATTACCTTTTACAAGATTAGATACATGCTTCTTTAAGGTACTTCGGTTTGCTTTAGTAATATTTTCTAAATCCTTCATTGTAAGACGCCCATGTTCGCTAAGTAAAGCTAATATTTTAGCCGAAAGTGGTGGCAAATAAAGATTCAACATTTTTTCATGTAACACCTTTTGTTCAAGATGAAATTTTTGCTTTTGCAGTGATCTTAAGAAAAACATAAGCCATGGACTAAAGTCATAGTTGCCAGTCTTTAAAGACTGTTGAGTGCGACGCAAAGCTAAGTAATAACTTTCCTTGTTACTTTCAATTATACTCTCAAGAGAACTGTAGGGTACGTAGACATACCCTAACTTTAGCAACAAGAAAGTTGTAAGAATACGTGATAATCTTCCATTTCCATCTTGAAAGGGATGGATAGCTAAAAAAGTCACTATAAAGGTACCGATAATTAATAGAGGGTGTAACGATTTCACTTCTAATTGCTGGCTAGTCCAATAGATAAGTTCTTGCACCTGTGTCACAGTTTCGAATGGAGAGGCTGTTTCAAAAATTATGCCTAAGCTTTTTCCAGATTCATCAAACGCTTCAACATGATTGGGAAATTTTTTATATTCTCCCATGTGCTTTTGATCTTTATGTGAAAATTGTAAAAGCCAGATATGAAACTGTTTTAAGACGTTTTCTGTAAATGGCATATTTTCAAAGTTTTGAAATACCTCTTCGCACACATACGCATATCCAGCTATTTCTTGTTCATCCCGAGAACGAAATGATCGTGTATCAAGTTTGGATAATAATTGCTCAACTTCACGGTCTGATAGTTTTGCTCCTTCAATACGAGTAGAAGAACCGATACTTTCAATTGTTGCAATTTTCTTGAGCATTTGTAAACGCTCTGGAGCTAAACTACCAAATAATTGCCATGCTCCTTTAAATTCATCAATTTCAGCAACTAATTTCAGCATTTCAGATGTTATTACAATTTTTGAAATGTCAAACATATCCGTATTTTTATCTAATTATATCCAATTATACCCGAAAATATCCTATTAGTAAAGCAGAAAAGCATACCAAAGAGTGAGTTTCATTAGGCATAAGGGGCTATTTTATGTGAAAATATAATATTTTGGTGAAATTATAAGAAAAACTAAGTTCCAGTGTCAGCTACTTACATGACACCACTTTAGCTTCAATATTTGTACATTGGCCATGCTCCTAAACGGATATATTAAGTGAATATGTATAAAGCGTGCTCACGCTTATATTTCTGTAGAGCAAAAAATTTTAGTGGGACAAGCGACCATGATCGAATTAGCGACCTACAAACTGAGCTACGCCCGCAAAGTATAAAATTTCTGATACGTTAGCACAGGAAGTGTAAAATCTCTAACATGCCAGCGCAAAAAGTCAATTGACTATTTAAGTAGATTCTTTTACTTCAAACTGTATTATAGTTTTAATTATATGTAAAATCGTGGGGTTTCTAATAAATTCAGCATACGCGTTTATCGGTGGTGTGGTACTTAACTTTATGCCTTGTGTTTTTCCTGTTCTTTCTCTAAAAGCAGCAGCAATAATCACTAGTCCTGGCAACTCATTTAAACTGAAGTTAAATGGCATAGCTTACACTCTTGGAGTATTGACTAGCATGTTGATATTGTCCTTAACGCTACTAACGTTACGTAACATAGGTTATGCAATGGACTGGGGTTTTCATATACGATCTCCCATTTTTGTAATAATATTACTATATGTAATGTTTGCAATAGGCCTATGTTTCTGTGGCTTGTTTGACATTCCTCTCATATTTTCTCGTTCAGATAAAGCTAGTGGCAGTTTTCTCGGTGGAATGCTTTTAACGTTGGTTGCAATTCCCTGTGTCACACCTTTTATGGCACCTGCCATAGGTTTTGCTCTTACTCAGTCATCAATACTTATTTCTATTAGCATTTTCTTATTTCTTGGCTTAGGGATTGCACTTCCATACTTCATTATATCATTTTTTCCTAACACACTTGAATTTTTACCAAAACCTGGTGAGTGGACGGCAGCATTGAAGCATTTCCCTCTCTTCTCTGTATCTTTATCCATTATTTGGCTGCTTTGGAAGCTGATCAAAGAGTCAGACACAGTACCTATACTAACTGGGTTTTTAAGCCTGGCATTTAGTATATGGATATGGATTTTTAACAACGGTATAAAGTCACCTATTAGACCTATTATTTCTACACTATTCTTCCGTTTAATCCATCATCGTTCATCTTACCCAAGGCAGCGCAGAAAGTCACCTTTCAAAGAAATTCACAAACCTAGAAAATAAATTCCTCTCAAGCAGAGCTTACTGGCACACTCTTATTCGTACTTTTGCTATTGCGGTAATTATATTGGACTTTTTACATAGTCCCTAAACTAATACCAATTCCCACTATACAGAAAGTGAATAGACAACAGTGAAAAAAAGTTATAACGTTATCCAATAAAAACAAAAAAACTACTTGACAACCTTCGCCGGTCCCCTTACAATAGAGTTGTGGGTGTTTTAGGCCTAAAATTTATCTTTAATCTTGTATTAAGTGACAAAAGCACAGTATAAAACAAGGCGTGTTATGTTTTATTTTTGCAGCATGGACACTGCATGTCTTTATAATTTTTTGTCTACATTAGCTGAGCCTCGCTTACTAAGCGGTGTAAGAGAGAACCGGACGCCAAGTTTTTGAGAGAACAGTAAACAACTCACATTGCGGGGTTTCTTTTGTCTTTTTTTTAAATTAGTTAAAAATTTAACCAGTCTCATTTTTTTCACAAAAAAATTGCTTGACAAACTTCGAAATTCCCCTTATTATGGTTGTGGGTATTTACAATCCCAAGGTCAGCTACTTGTCAAGCGTATAGACATTAACGCCAAGTTATTAGATAGATATTGACCAGGGCTTTTTTTGCTTTTTTTTTCCTATTTGGTAAATATTAAAGCAATTCATAAACAAACATTTATTTTTACAGCAAGTGGTGTCATTCCAGCGCGTGATGCACAACTGTACGAACATTGCAATTAGCAGGTAATTTGCGCAACAGACGGTGTCATCCCAGTGCTCGACACTGGAATCTAGGAAAGTTTGCTTGTAAGCAAGCAAACTCATTTTGTGAACATAGAAGGTAGCTAATCTTAATTTAAAACACAATATTTTAATTATTATGGAAAGACTGGATCCCAGTGTCAAGCACTGGGATGACAAAAAAGGAGCTACTTGGATGCATCCTCCTGACAGGCTCAAATTGCAATGTTCGTACAATTGTGGCTTATATTTTTGTAATGCTAATGATGTTGAACTCCCTTGAATGGCCCTCTTCAGTTGGAATTATATTAAATATTAACTCTTTTCCATCTGAAGACAAAGTTCCATTATCTACCTTATAGTTATTCACATGACAACCGCTGCTGTTCTCTACTCTTTCTTCTATTTGTAAAGATCTGAGATCAAGAACAATGTCTTTATGTATGTTCCCATCCGGACATATATATTCATATAGGTTCTTAAATACCAAGTTCTTATGCTCATCACGTTCTACTATATATGTGCTAAGATCTGTAAGATCTGGACTATCCTTATTATATTCAGATACTACATAATAAGCATTATCCTCGAAAAATCCCGAATAGTCGTCGAAAAGATTTATAAAATCTGTCATAATATTTGCCTTTTGTTATCAAACTATTAATATGATAACTAATATTCCTACATAAGTCAAGTAAGTTAATTTATTAGTATTTTGGCGATCAGGCCCCAGCTATCACACCACTGAAAGATTTCCCTCTTTGCTCAATTCTTTTACCTTTGGCTCACTGATCATAGTCCGAACGATATTAGCTGCCATAGCAGCACAACCCAAAATGAAAAAAGTAATAGAAACAAAAGGAATAATAGGAGATTCAAAAGGTAATACAGGTATAATTCCCCCTATTAAAAACGAGGCGCTAGATGCGATATTAATATGGATCTTTGTTAGCTTTTCTTGTCCTGGAGTGTTTTCTATGCCAAGCTGATTACCAAGATTGCGTTTTCGCAAGTGGTCAACATATGACCACATATTCAAACCGAGTGAAACTATGCTTAGTACAATACTCAAAGCAGCAGAGTGCAAATTTAAGCTAGGAACATCAAAAACTAGTGACGCTATATACCCAATAAAAGAAGCAATGGATAGCGTGGTAACTATACGTTTTGAGTAAGTTCTTATTTTTTTTCTGTCAACAAGCCTCTTTTTCTCACAACCCATAAACTTAGGTATACTTAGTATATTCCATTATAGCATTAATTCATTCAAAAAACAATATGGAAGTTAAGAGTGCCCGAGAGAAGACTTGAACTTCCACAACTGAAAAGTTACTAGCACCTGAAGCTAGCGCGTCTACCAATTCCGCCACCCGGGCTTTTTGTGGTTTACTGTGTTAAAATTAAATAATATACTTAAGCAATTTTTAGTTCAAAGGTAATGTCGGACAATTTAAACCTAGATCAAATATTTTTTGCTCAAAACAATGTTAATATTAATAACGTATATGAAATAGTCAACAGCGCTTTGAGCAATAGCGATGGCGGTGAGCTATTTTTAGAGTTTTGTCAGTCAGAGTCCCTGGTTTTCGATGATAACATATTGAAACACATGGATTTGAATACCAGAAGGGGATTTGGCCTGAGGTCTTTTTGCGAGGACAGCACATCTTTTGTTTGTTCTTCTGAGATTAGCGAAAAAGAAATTAGTAACGCTGCTTCTATAGTAAGAAGCTCAGTATCTTTAAACAAAGCAAGTTCAATAAGCTTAAACAAAGAGACAAAAAACTTATATTCGAAAATTAACCCCATAAATGAAATAGATCTGAGCTCAAAAATTAAACTGCTCAACGAGGTTAATGAGTATGTAAGATCCAAAAATAACTGCGTGAAGCAAGTAAAAATAACTCTAAGTGGAGAATGGCAAGTCATACAAATAATAAAGGGTAATCACAGATTAAGCGATATTAGGCCTTTAGTACGTTTTAATGTGCTGGTTATCGTAGAAAAAAATGGCCGCGCTGAAAGAGGTTCTGCAGGACACGGTGGACGAGATTCTTATAGTAAGTTTATTTCTGAGAAAAGGTGGAAAGAAGTTGCAAACCAGGCTTTGGAACAAGCATTAGTAAATCTTGAAGCAGTTCCAACTCCGGCTGGAGAGATGACAGTTGTTCTAGGTTCTGGCTGGCCAGGAGTGTTGTTACATGAAGCTGTAGGTCATGGGCTCGAAGGCGATTTTAATCGTAAAGGAGTCTCAGCATTTTCAAATTCTATTGGTAAACAAGTAGCAGCTAGTGGCATCACAGTAGTTGATGATGGAACTCTGCCTAATTTGCGTGGTTCTATTAGCATAGATGATGAAGGTACTCCTTCTGGTTATAATGTGTTGATAGAAGATGGAATCCTCAAAGGATATATGCAAGATCATATGAATGCTAAACTCATGGGAGTAAATCCAACTGGTAATGGTAGGAGGGAAAGTTATAAGGAAGTTACTATGCCGCGCATGACAAACACCTATATGTTGCCTGGAAAACATACACCAGAAGAAATAATATCTAGCGTGAAGAAAGGTCTGTATGCAGTAAATTTTGGTGGTGGGCAGGTTGATATAACGTCAGGGAAATTTGTTTTCTCATCTTCAGAAGCTTATTTGATAGAAAATGGTAAAATTACACAGCCAGTCAAAGGGGCAACGCTAATTGGTGATGGGCCAACAGTGCTGAAGAAAGTATCCATGGTTGGCAACGACTTAAAGCTAGATCCCGGTATTGGTACATGTTCGAAAGACGGACAAAATGTGCCTGTTGGGGTTGGTCAACCAACACTCAAAGTTGATGCAATTACGGTAGGCGGAACTGAGTTATAAGTTAGGGGTATTGGCCCGATTTCCTGCTGCTTCTCGTCGCTCGTCTTCTTGCTCCTGAAAGGATTGTTTTCGTTCTGCTCCAGCTCCTTGCCCAGGCTCAGTAGGCTGCTCACCCCTTTGGGTAACCCGCTCTTCTGCTAAAGCATGTTGATTATCTTTTCCAGCTCCCTTAACTGGAGTTTTTAGAATGTCGCTAATTTTACCACTAATTTCACTACCCCATTCTTTCTTCTTTTCAGTATCAGGGTTATACAAAGTACCTTTCCTGTTATTTGAAAAAAGACTTTTGACTGCACTTACTTCAGTGACTAAAAGTCCAACAACAGCAATACCTAGCATAATTGGGCCAGTGCCAAAGATTAATGTCGTAAAAGCAAAAAAAGCAACAGGAAGTAAAGATTTACGTAAGAACGTTGTTACCATTTCTTCATCACTAAGTGGTGGTTCATCTTCTTCTTTACCTCCACCTAAAAATGGTACTTTTTCTTTTAGCCCACTCATCAAGGAGCCAGAAATGTTTTTAGGATCTACCTTTATTCCAAACGGCCACCCAGCAAGCTTTATGAGTGAATCTTTAGCTTCTGTACCGCGTATATCATCTGTACACTCATTAATTACTTCTTTTATTTTTTTATTCTCTAAATTTTCTTTGCTAGCTAAATTTTTTTCTCTAATTTTCTCAAATGCGGAAATTAAAAACTGAAGGAAATTTTCTTTACTTAGTGGCTTTATATCTTCTGGATTGACATTTTTGAATATCTCTTCGTGATTCTCAAATATGAAAGTAAAAACTTTCTTTTCATTTTCATTCTGTAACCGAGTTAATTGCTTATCTAATGACTGCAGCTTATCCTGTAACTTTTGTTCTTGCTCCTTTGGAAGTTTTTTTTGCAGCTCCTTTGTTATTTCCCCTATCTCCTGTTGTGTTTGCTTCTCTGGATTTTCTAAAGTATCTAGAAAAGCACGATAGATTAACTGATGTTCCTTTTTTTCAAAAGTTTTCTTATCTTCGTCAGTTAACTGAATAGATGGTCCTGTGGACTCTTTCTTTACTGTTTGTGGAGTTGGTTCTTCTACCATTGCTAACCTATTTGCATTTACCTGTGTTTTAATTGTAGCATATTTTTTATATTAGTTCAAATGATTTATACTCTCGGAATCTGCAGCGTTTAAATCATAGTTAAGAAAATTTGAGCCCCAGTTGTCGCTAATTTTTACCTCCACTTCAAGCGGTACAGAAATTTTTACTGCATTTTCCATTACGTCTTTCACAAGTTTTGCTGTTTCTTGTACCTTTTCATCCTCTACTTCGACCAGTAGCTCATCGTGAACTTGGAGAATTATTTTACCAGCTTTTAACTGATCAAAAAGTCGGATCATTGCACTTTTTATTATATCAGCAGCAGTTCCTTGCACAGGTGCGTTTATTGCTGCCCTTTCCGCAAATTGCCTTAAGTAAGGGATTTTATTGTTTATGTCTTCTACAAAGCATCTTCTACCAAACAAAGTTTCTACATAGCCGTGCTGTCTCGCAATAGACATCTCCTTTTCCATATAGACCTTTATCTCTGGATAACAGGAGAAATAATAATCAATGTATTCGGCAGCTTCCTCAACGGTAATTTTAAACCGCCTTGCAAGGCCAAACGGGCTAATGCCATATATAATGCCAAAATTAATGGATTTTGCCTTTTGCCTTAGCTGTTTATCTACCTCTGCACCTTCTCGCACTCCAAAAACTTGCCTTGCGGTGATATTGTGAACATCTTGTCCATTTGCAAAAGCTTCTTTAAATGCTGCAACATCTGCGATATGTGCCAAAAGTCTCAATTCTATTTGTGAATAATCGGCAGAAATTATCTTGTACCCTTTCGGTGCAATAAATGCTTGCCTGATAAAGCTTCCTTCCTCACTCCTGATAGGGATACTCTGCAGATTAGGATTGCTGGAGCTAAGCCTGCCTGTTGCAGTTGTTGAGAAGCTTGTGTGTACTCTACCATCAAGAGGGTCAACTCGCTTTATTAGCGCATCGGTATAGGTACCCTTTAGCTTGCTTAAGTGTCGCCAATCTAAAATTTTACTTGCAATTTCAGCTCCTTCCATTTCAAGTTCTTCTAGTACTTCAGAGTTTGTGCTATACGATCCTGATTTTAACTTTTTCTTCTTATTAAGCCCCATTTTGTTAAACAAAACATCACTCAACTGTTTTGGCGAAGCAATATTGAATCTTTCTCCTGCCAAGTTATATATATCATCCTCAAGCACAGCGAGTAACTGTTGAAATTTATCAGACAATTCCTGCAGTTTTTGAATGTTTAGCAATATTCCATTTTTCTCCATGCTGAGTATTACTTTCATAAGCGGCTTATCAAAGCGCTCGTAAATTGTAAAGAGCTTTTCCTGGAACAATCTTTGTGTTAGCTTTTCATGTATCGCTATTAAAGTTTTTGCTGAAAAAACCTCTACATTTTCACTCAAATTATGTACAATTATGCTTGGAATGCTGTGGTCGTGCTTTCCTGTGTCAAGGCTATATGACATTGTCATCAAATCATCAACTGAGCCCAGCATTTTTTCTATTGTAGGAAATGTTTCTCTGACCTTTCTAACGTCATGTATTATTTTAAGCACCCCATTTGAAAACAAAGTTGAGTTGATTGTGATTAGTGCATCTTGTAAGCAGTTTTGGTCTATGTAGAAAATATTATCTTCACTGTAAGACAAGGAAATTTTACTGAGTACATTGTTCTCAAAGTGGCAATAGATTGCAATTTTGCCTTCATATCTGCAGTGCTCCAAAAATTTTTCTAATTCTTCACTACTATATTCTAGTTTCCTTCCCGCGCTGGGTTTATTATAAGAAAAAAGCTTCTCTGCTTTGCTTATCAATGAATTAAACTCATACTTCTTTAGAAAGGATAACAATTTCTCCATATTTGGAGGATGAACTTCATATTTTGCAACATCATGCTGAAGATCTACTTTCTCGCATAGTAATAAAAGTTTTCGTGAAATTAGCGCTTTTTCCTTATGTTCGGTAAGAATATTACGTACTCTCGTTTGCTCAATGCTATTAATGTTTTCCAGGATATTGTCCAGGGACCCAAATTCATCAAGCAATTTAGCTGCAGTCTTTGGGCCTATTCCTGGAACGCCCGGGATGTTATCAGATGCATCTCCAGTTAGAGAAAATAAATCAAGAAGCCTGTTTGAATTTATACCAAATTTTTCTATTACTTGTTTTTCATCTATGTATATATTTTTAATAGGGTCGAATATTAGAATGTTGTAGTTCAAAAGCTGAAACAAATCTTTATCTGACGAGACTACTACCACTTTAAAGTCTTGGTGGTTGGCGTATTTCGCAGCTAGTGTTGCAATTATGTCATCTGCTTCATAGCCTTCAATCTCTTCATAGCTGAGATTGAAAGCTTCTACTGCTTCCCTCAGTATTGCAAACTGTGGAATCAAGTCCTCAGGAGGTGTTACCCTGTTTGCTTTATATTCAGGGTATAAATTGTGCCTGAAATTTTTTTTGCCAGAGTCAAATGCTATGGTCAAGTAATCCGAGTGAGTAATGTACTTAAGAACCATGTTTAGAAAGCCATACACGCCACCTATTGGCATACCAGTTGAGGTAACTAAATGAGGCAAAACGTAATAAGCTCTGAAAAGAAAGCCATAACCATCGATGATTGTGAAAGTTTTTTCTTGCATTGTAGATATTTATGTGTGCCTTTGATAGTCTATTATTTGGATATAAAAATCAAGTCTTTGTTTCTACTTTTGAGCATCGCAAGAGACTTTGCCAAAAATAATATTCATGCATAGTTAATAGTTATCGGTTAAAATTAAGTTGTATTGGTAATGAATTGAGGGTTTGAAATGAGTAAAAAGACGGGAAAGTCAAAAAGGTCGAAATCAGCTGGTCAACCTATAAAGGCTATCAGTAGCCCGATTATTTTTGACTCTGCTTCAGTCAAAAGTGAAACAATACCAATAAAAGTTAGATCAAAAGCTAAAGCAAATAACCGAATTTCTGAAAAAGATAGAGCCCACTCCTTGTCAACTTTTAGCATTGACTCTGATGCAGTATCAATATCAAGTGATAGTGGGATATCGTCAAGCTCCAGCACAATAAGTGACAGCGAAATGCTTGATACAAGCTCAATATCAAGTGATAGTGGGATATCGTCAAGCTCCAGCACAATAAATGACAGCGAAGTGTTTGATACAAGCTCAATATCAAGCGATAGTGGAATATTGTCTGGTCGAACTACACCAACCGCCTCAATAGCAGAAGATCACCCTCAGTCAAAATCGACAAGCGGTAGAAAATCACCTATTCAGGAAAAATTGAAGAAAGTCAGCATTCCTGAAGTGCCAAAAGATTTTGTCGCATCGAAGAAAAAACCTCCTCAGATAAAGAGTAAACCTCAACAAACTCAAAAAAAAGTTGAGCAAACTGTTAGCCTTGATGATCGAATTAAAGCTCTACAGAATAGACAAAATGCTCTGCAGCAGAAGCTCACTAGCCTTAAGAAGCAGAGTAAAGCATTTATATTTATAAAGTCCAAAGAACAGAAAGCTAAAGAGAAGGAGCTGAATTCTCAATTAGAGAAAGTAACAAAAGCTAGATGGAGAGTTGAGCTTGATAGAAAGTTTGAAAGTGACAAAGACTCAAGAATTTTAGATTTTGTGAATAAATCTCGTGATACAAGTAACACTAATAATAAGCATCTAGAGGGAATAGATAAAATAGTACAAGAGCATTTTCGGCAATATGGACATTACATATGTGATAACTGTAATGACTTTCTGAATTCAAGATCTTTTGTGTACAAATCCCTTCAGGAAATCCTAGATAGAGCTAATCCTATGTATGAAGATAAACAAATCTTACTCAGATATGACGCATATCAGGTTAAAAGTCTATTGCAAAGTGGTAACATAAAAGAGAAAGAAGACAAGAGAGCGCTAAAAGAGATATATGAAGACTTAAAGAATGAAATGAGTAAAAGCAGGAAGAACTTCGACCCAAAAGATGATCAATATATTCGTGAATTAAGGAAAGGTAGAAGCGCATCACCAGATTCAATTATGAAATCTGTACAAACAGTGCAACAGTCGCAGCACTTCAGGTTCTGAGAAACAGAGTTCATCGTTGCTGCAATAGGCTCTCGCATAACAAACCAGTCTTGGCATGTACGAAAAAAACTACTTGACAACCTTCGCCGTTACCCTTATAATGAGACTGAAGCTATTATTTATCTTCAGTCTGTGCAGATTAAATGAGAAAAAAACTTAGCATATTTGGCGTCTCATGTTTAATTTTTCGCACTATGTGCACTGCATGTCTTTTTAAAACTTCTGGTTTTTTACCTATACAAGCTCAAACGCGCTTATAAGTCGTTTAAGACATCAAAAACGCCAATATCATAAGATAGATAGTGAATAACTAGCTACTCGGGGTTTCTTTTGCTTTTTTTCTGCTTAGTGAGTTTTTTAAACGTTTATGGCTAAGGTTAAGTTGCATTAAAAAGCAGCTAAGTCGCACTTATTAAGCGTTTAGGATAAAAAAACGCCAACATTTCGACACAAAAGTAAATAACTAGCTACCACGGGGCTTCTTTTGCTTTTTTTCTCGCTTGGTAAATTTTTTAATATTTATCATTAAAGTAGTTTAAGAGATGTCGTTCCAGCGCCCCTTCTCCCGTCATCCTAGTGCTTGACACTAGGATCTAAACTTTTTTCACCTAGATTCCAGCGTCGCGCGCTGGGATGACAAAAGAGGGGCTTATATCTACTTGGATGACATCTTCCCGGTAGAGATTGCACTTCCAAGTAGGCATACCTGGTTATAAAAGCATACCCTCTTGTTTAGCACTAATTAACTCATATTCATCACCTTTAATCAACTCGTATATTTCTTTACCAACTTCATGGTGAGGCTCTGCAGTTGGATGGAAATAATCAAAAAAGAAATAATCCTTTAGTGTTTCTTTACTACACCCCGGATTATAGTGAGCGTCAAGTTTTCCTTTGAATATCAGTTTTGAGAGTATTTTTATATTTTCTTTAAGTCCTCCAAGTTGGTCTGCAACATCTGATACGCACGCATCTTGGTAATTTAAACCTTTGCTCTTGTATTCACCGAGCATGTTTTTCATTTTTGAATTGAGGTCAAATATTTTTACCTCAAGATCTATACGTTTTTTCACATCTTCTAGCCCACTAACTAGTTTTGCATTGAAATTCTCTGTAAGCTTTGTAGCTAGCTCTTTTGCTTCTTCATCTTTATTAAAAGCCGGTATTAAGCCAATGTTAGGCGCATTTGCAACAACTACGTGCTTGACACCTTGTTCACTTAGAACCTTAAGTGCATTACATATTTCATTGACTGCCTGCTCCAATACCTCTTCTGCTTTAGTATTGTCGCAACTGGAAGCAAACATAATATCATTTCCGCCAATCATGATGAAAAATAAATCTTCTTTACCTATGTCTGGATGATGCTTAATTACCGCATCTAGTTGGTTAGCTAAATGAAATTTATTGAAGAAGTAAGAATAAGCACTATGGTCAGAAATTTCAGATGCTGCTGCATATGAAACTGCATAGTTTTGGCCTTGTTGTTCGTGACATTTACCAAGAAATGAGTAACTCCATCCAGGTTTAAACTCTTCTAAATCTAAATATTTTGCTACGTATTCAACAGCAACAGGGCCATTGCTGAAAGATCTTCCTTGATAACAAGGATCATCAAATTTCACATTTTTTGCAAAGGAGAATGTTTCTAAAATTCCACAAAGTGCACCATTATCAGATAAACTGTCACCTAGAATATAAAGGTTTTTATACTTAAAATTGTTATTTTTGTTTGCCATGATGTTTAGGTTAATGTACAACTATGTTGTTTAACATGAGATCCATAAAAAAAAAGCAAAGAATAGTGGTTAGATTATACAATTTTTTTGCAGCTTCTTACTATAAAACTTGCTCTTCATAACTAAAACACCTATGCTCCAAGTTTAAAGTAAGACTAGTGCTGCAGAGAAATTTCTTAATATGGTTATTAGTATCTCTGTTTTATGCATATCAATACATATTGCGTGTAATTCCAAATGTTGTAGTTCCTGAATTGATGGTGAGATTTAATATAGGAACAACAGAAATAGGACAATTTTGCGGACTATACTATGTAGGCTATGTGTTAGCGCATATTCCTGTGGGTATTCTTCTGGATAGATTTGGTTCCAAAATTATCATACCTGCTTGTATTATGCTGACATCTTTAGGTGTTTTGCCTTTAGTTAGTTCTAACAATTGGAGTTATTCTATTGTTGGGAGAGTAGTTACTGGTATTGGATCTTCTGCTTCAACACTAGGACTCTTTAAAATAATAAGCACCTACTGCCGTAGAGAAAAATTTGCCATGATGTTTAGCATATCGGTTATTATTGGCATTTCAGGTGGTGTATTTGCTACCAAACCACTACATGTCTTATTTGATAAATTCGGATGGGATTATGTACTGACTGCATGTATAATATTTGGATTATTGCTCGCTTTAACTACCTTTATATCTATACCTAAAGTTGGTACCTCAGGCGAAAAATTAAACATTAAAAATTTAGGCAAAGTTATATTTAATAAAAACATTTTGTTGATAGGTTTGTTTGGCGGTTTTATGGTTGGACCATTAGAAGGCTTTGCAGATGCGTGGTCCGCATCGTTCTTGCATGAGATGTATGCCATAGGTAGACACGTTGCATATAGCATTTCAAAGTGGATACTGATAGGCTTTGGCTCTGGACATCTATTATTTCCTTATATATTAGCAAAGAATCCAACCAAGCACTATGAGATAATAATTTCTTGTGCTATGGCCATGATAATTGTGTTCTTGTTACTTTTTATATTCGATATCAATGCACCTCTGGCATGTGTATTATTCTTTATTATTGGCCTTGCTTCCACATATCAACTTGCTTTGGTTGCTAAAGTTGTAGGTTGTGTGGAAAATGATGCAGTAGCAAGTGCAGGATCTGTAAGTAATTCTATAGTTATGAGTTTTGGCTATTTTTTTCATGTCGTTATTGCAAATATAATGAATTTTTATTGGAACGGTGAAGTTGTCGATGGAAAGCCATTTTATGGGACTGACGTAATGATTAAATCTATGCTAGTGATACCTATATGTTTATTAATAGGGATGGTAGGCTTTTGGTCACTTAAAGTCAGAGCATACTATAAAAAGAGTTGATTTTATTTTTAAGGTATGAAAGGAGAGAAGATATAAATTCCCTCTGCAATATGTAGAGTGTCTCAGTGAAAAAATTATGCTTGTATTAGAGTAATCTATACTGTACACTATACATAATGTCTTTATAGGCGAGGTGAATATGTTCAGAGGCTTTACGCAGGGCTCCACTAATGCGGGTTGGTCGGGATCTTCTCAAAGGAGTTTTCCACAGCAGGAACCAGCTTTATCTAATGACAGAAATGTTACAGGATTAAGCTATAAAAAGAATACGGCAAAAGTTCAGCAGCTAGAGACTTTTTCTACACAGTATACCGGAGTATCAAAGTTTCTCCTCGGTAGAATTCCAGCAGGTGGAAGTAGTGGAATTGCAAAACCATCTCTAGGAGGGGATGTTCAGTTTAAAAAACTTGGAGGTATTGCTGGATTAAATCCAGCCTTATGTTATAGCGAAAGCCAACCTGTGAGTTTCGGTGCTAGTCAACAGACAGTAAAAAATATTCCTGCAGAAGGAGAAAAAAGTGATATCTTAAGTAGAATAGGGGATTTAATGCAAAACCCTATAAGCTATAGTTTTGGGGAAGGTGAAACGGTTAAAGGAGATGCACAAGATGCTGATAAAAACCAACAGCTAGAAACACTTAAAAGTGCAAATGAAGAGCTGAAGACAAAGCTACAGGAATCTGAGAGCAAAAATAAAGAATTAGAGAGTAAAGCTCAGGAGCTAGAAATACTTAAAGATGAAAATAACAACCTGAAGATAAAGCTGCAAGAGTCTGAAAGCAAAAATAAAGAATTAGGGAGTAAAGCTCAGAGGCTAGAAATACTTAGAAGTGCAAGTGAAAGTAAGATTCAAGATCTACAGAAGCAGCTTGAGAGCAAAAATAAAGAGCTGGAGGATAATAAAGACAGAAAACCTCCAGCAGTAAATGTTCAAGGAGTAAAAAGTAAGGTGAACTATGCCTCTGCTTCTTTCATATTATCTGGGGTATGTGCTGTTGGTGCAAGTTTAGCAACACCTTATTTAGCAATATGCATTGCACTTGCTGTAGCTGCGTCAGTTTTTCTTGCATTAGGGGGTTACTGTTTGTACAAAGCAAATACTATACTTAGCCATGTTGAAGTTGATCAACAAGATAATCAGCAATTGCTTGAAAGTAGTCTGTAGAGTTTTATCTCTACTTTTAGCAGGTTTAAAAGTGTGAACTACAGTGTTGTTTAAAGTACATGGTTCCAGATAACGCTAACTATGGATTAGATTTTGGTAAGTTATTGAAAATCGCGATTTTAATCAAGTCTAATCGAATTTAAAAATGGCAATTTACTGTATACCTTTACCGAGCAACTTTGTTAAAGTCAACGTAAAATACGATCTACTATAGCATCAAAATTCCAAGCGCAGTCTTTTGTATTGAATACTCAAAACCGTTGAGCATAAGATCGTGTACTGTTAAAATTATTCCACTAAATCACAACCTTGCCAAGCAAGTTATTCAACCTCCTAGCAAACAGGCTTGCGTCATCCATTTCCTCGCCCTCCACGATACAAGCTTGATAGAACAATAAGTGGATCATATCCTCCAATGTTGAGTTTTTACCATCTTCAACGTGAGATTTTATTATGCTTTTTATTACAGGGTGCTTAGTGTTGATTTCAAGCACCTTTGGTGTGCGGTAATTCAGTTGTTTTTGCTCACGTAAAAAACGCTCCATTCTAAGATCCATTGCACCCTCGTCAACCGCCAAACATACAGGACTATCGGTCAATTTTTTGGAAATTTTTACGCTTTTCACTGAACTACCAAGAACCTTAGTGAAATAATCTAATATAGAATCCGTATTTTCTTCGCTCTTTTCTTCATCTGATTTATTTTCTTCGTCTTTTTTCTCCGAAGAGAATTTTTCCAAATCAACATCAGCACGAGTTACGGACTTAATCTTCTGGTCTTTATATTCATGAATTACGCTAGTCCAGAAATCATCCACGGGGTCAACAAACAGAAGAACCTCCAGTCCTTTGCTGATAAACCCTTCAAGTTGTGGACTGTTTTTCACTGAATCGAGGCTATTTCCTGTGAGATAATAGATATGCTCCTGTTCAGGCTTCATTCTGCTTATATAGTCATCAATGCTGACCAACTTATCATCACCAGTGCTATGGAATCTGCAAATTGAAAGTAGCGCTTCTCTTTCGTCAGTTGGCATAGCTTCACAAAGACCCTCTTTCAATACTGCACCAAAATTGGTCCAGAACTTCGTGTATTCCTCTAAATTCTCTTTTGCCTTTTTACCAAGTTCTGATATCACGCGCTTAGTGAGGGATTTTCTGATTTGCTCAACAACACGATTGTTCTGTAGTGTTTCCCTGCTGATATTAAGAGGCAAATCCGGTGAGTCAACCACGCCTTTCAAGAAACGCAAGTATTGTGGTATGATTTGTACATTATCCTCAGTGATAAACACTTTATTTACATACAATTTCACGGAGCAACGTCTATCTGGATGAAATAAGTCAAAAGGCTTGATAGAAGGCACATAAAGCAAATTTGTATATTCTATTGCACCTTCATTTTTGTTGTGCAATATCATCCAAGGTTCCCCGCCAACATGTGCAACACCGCGGAAAAAATCGTTGTGCTCCTCTTGAGTAACGTCGTTTTTCGGTTTAGTCCAAATTGCGGCTTTGCTGTTTAACTTCTCACTTTTTCCTTCTTCATCTATAAACTCAACGGGAAAATTTATGTGATCTGAATAAGTAGTAACGATATTTTCAATGCGAAACTTGTCTAAAAACTCATTTTCTTCAGGACGCATAACCAGGGTAATCTTGGTTCCACAAGGGATTTGATCATCTAATTTGCCGATTGAATATTCTCCATCTCCCTTGGATTTCCAGATCCAAGATTCCTCTTCTCCCGCCTTTCGGGATTCAACTATAACTTCTGAGGCAACCATGAAACTTGAGTAAAAACCGACACCAAATTTTCCAATTAACTCTACAGTTTGGCTTGAATCCTTGCTACTCTTAATCGCCTCCAGAAATCCTTGTGTACCAGAACTAGCGACTGTACCAAGGTTATCTATTAAATCCTGCCTGTTCATTCCAATCCCATTATCAGTTATATACAGCTCATTCTTATCTTTATTGGCACTAATGGTGATTTTTAACTCATCACTTGAATCTAGCAAGTTAGGGTTTAGTTGAGATTCGTAGCGCAATTTGTCGCATGCATCTGATGCATTTGATATTAACTCACGCAGAAAAATATCCTTGTTGGTATAAAGCGAATGAATTACTATATTCAGCACTTTCCCTACTTCAGCATCAAATTTTAAATTTTCGGTTCCTTTTACGTTATGCATTTTGAGCTCCATTATTAGCCTACTACCTATATAATTTAAGTATTGTACTGCGATCTTTCAAGGCCACGCACGCCAAAATAAAACTCCCCGCATAGCAAACCAGCTTTGACATATACAAAAAAACTACTTGACAAATCTCACCAAACCTATTATCATAGTACTGAAGCTATTTGTTTATCTTCGCAATCTGTGCAGGTTAATGACAAAAAACTTAGGGTATTTGGCGTCTCATGTTTAAATTTTTGCACTATGTGCACCTTACGTCTTTTTAAAACTTCTGGTTTTCAAGCTCAAACGCGCTTATAAGTCGTTTAAGACAGTATAGAACGTCAAATAGACAAGGGAGAATTTGAATACTAGCTGCCCTAGAGTTTTTTTGCCTTTTTTTCCGCTCAGTAAATTTCTTAACGTTTACAGTTTTGGTTATTTGCATTTAAAAGTAGCTGAATCGTAGCGCTGAGAATAAAAACGCCGATATTTGAGGTACATATAAATAATTAGCCACCGACCGGGGTTTCTTTTGCTTTTTTTATTTGGTAAATTTCTTAAGCTTTTGTAGCTAAGGCAATTTTAGAGCACACAAAAAATGCCAAATAATTGCCTTTAGCTTAAGTTAAGCAATAAGTCTAGCTATACAGCATATTGCATAGTCAAATGCTTTTCCAAATCACTGAAGTCAAGCGGATCATCTTTCATGACCCGCGCTTTTATCTACTTCAGGAGTATTGATAGGCGTTATCGTAGAATTCTCAAGTTGTGTTGCTACTTGTAAACCTTTGCCTATACTTTGATCTTGATTTAAAATTTTATCGAAGTGCTTGCCATGTTGTTGCACCTTGTTATCTGACGTATCTCTCTGAGTAGCTCCTTTCATGTTATAAGCATTCTCTACACTCTTTTCGTCTTCACCTAAAAGTTTTTCTAGTACCTTTTTAACAAAGCGCTTTAGAAGACTAAAAAGCTCTTCTTCTTTTTGATTTTCTTGAGGCACATTATCTTCTTTATTCAACCCAGGCTTTTTATCACTAATTTTCTCTCTTGTAGGACTTATACCCATCGAAGAGAAACCAACAGCCTGTGATTTAGGTACTAATGGGGTTTGAGCCTCCGCATTCACCGATAGTTGTGCTTGCACAGAAGTCTCTTTTTGTCTACTTTGCTCAAAGTTTTTACCTTCTGCTGTAGGCTTTTTCGGGGTGTTTTGGAGTTCTTTGTCACTTTTTGGTCCTGCAACTTTTTCACTTCTGAAAATACCCTTGCCTCTATATTGTCGGTCAAGCTCAGCAATTCTTTCAAAATCTTGACGTACTTTTTCAGCTGCATGGCTCTTTCGACTTTCAAGCTTCTGATTCAATTTAGCAATGGTCTTTACTTTATCTTCTAATGAAGCTCCTTCTGGGAAAGGACCTGGGGAACGTCCAAAGACATCTTTAAATTTTTTTTCGACACTTCCTTCAGCTATACGTCCTTTTTGAGCTTTAAGCTCCCGGTTCAATTTAGCAATAGTCTTTACTTTATCTTCTAATGAAGCTCCTTCTGGGAAAGGACCTGGGGAACGCCCAAAAACATCTTTAAATTTTTTTTCGACACCTGTTTGAGGTGTATCTTTAACTTCAGTCATACCTACTCCTAATAAAGCTTATAAAACCAGTGTATTAGCTCATTATGTAGAAATGGTTAACAGAACTTGCAATAAATAGTGTTTCTTGTGGTCATCAAGAGCGTCCTATTTATATTTTTTTCATCAAAATGCTATTTACTTATTAACTTAAAATACGTAACAATGTAGAAATGAAAAACAGCCCATTAGCAGTAGTATTCGATTGGGATAATACCTTAGTTGACACCCAAGACAATATTTCTAATGCCATTAGGCATACCTTAGACTCAATGGGGTACAGTAATAAAGCTGCTGATAGAAATTCCCATGAGTCAAGAAAGAGCTACATGGTCAATTTATTTGGCGATCAGTGGAAAAAAGCGAATCAGATATATCAACAATACTTAGACAATGCACTGTTGCAAAACATTACTCTGAATCAAGGAGTAGAGAAAATGCTGCAGACGTTAAAAAGCCATAATATCTATCTAGCAATAGTAAGTAATAAGAAAAACACTAATTTACGTGAAGAAGTTGCCTATTTTAAGCTAGACTCTTACTTTGAGAGAGTAGTTGGTTCATGCGATACTGCAGAAGATAAACCATCTGCAACTCCACTGCTGTTTGCACTAGAAGAGAGTGCATTGCCTATAAATAGAGAAAATGTGTTTTTCATTGGCGACAGTATCACAGATATTTTGTGTGCACAAAACGCCAATTGTTTACCTATTATATATGGCCAATCAATAAGTGGACACGAAGATTTGTTATGTTTTCAACATTTTGATAAACTTACAGATTTCATAGTAAAGTATTTGAAAGATAGATAATGAACACTGTTACAGAGATTGCCAGTATCAAAAGGCGCTTTTGTGCATATTTAATAGATAGAGCAATTTTATTAGTTCCAAACTTATTAATTATACTATTGTTAAAGAATTTCCCGTTAATTTTAGCTCTATCACGTATGTGTGTAGATTGCGGTTACTTCACATATTTTATATCTTCAACAGCTCAAGCAACTCCCGGTCAGCAGCTAATGAACATACATACTATAAGCCTAGACGGTTCTAAAATAGACTTGAGTTTAGCATTTGATAGAAGCATCTCTCAGTTTTTTCTTCCTCTATTGAGCGATGTAATGATTACCCTTATCGGGCTTTTTCAAGAACAAGATGCGTTAGTAATCGCCTTAATCGTACTAGGAGTAATTATGTTGCTGCTCACTCTCTGCTGGTATTTAGTTGCTTGTTTCTCTCAGAAAAAACAGACATATCACGATATGCTATTTGATACTATTGTTGTGAAAGGAGCTATCAAATAGATTAAATCTTTTACATACCCAATTTATGGTCACAACTGTACGAACATTGTGATTAGCAGGTAATTTGCGTAACAGACGGTGTCATCCCAGTGCGTGACACTGGCATCCAGTTTTCCATAAATGGTGTATTTTAACATAACTTTTATGCCCACTAGCCTGATAAAGCTCCTAGATGCCAGCGTCACACGCTGGAATGACATCCTCCCTGGTGGAGATCAATCTTAAATTACAATGTTCGTGCAGTTGTGGGTTAAGCTAATGCGTTCCTGCTTTCTTGAGAATTGCCCTCAGCATTTAGCTCAGCATTATTTACTACTTTTTCAGTAATAACTTCAGCAAACTCAGGAGAAGGTTCTTTTGTTTTTGCAAAAAATGCTGCCTGTACAGCATTTTTAACGAAAAAACATGCAGCGAGTGCAAATATCGTTGTTGGTATATAACGCCAAGGAGAAGCCATACTAAACAAAGTAGCAGAAGCTACTATCAGGCAACAGCAAGTCAGTATCGTTTGATCACGTAGATAGCATCTATCAACGCCACCGTATTCAGCCATCAACTTTTTAACTTTGTCATTGCTGCCATATGGCAAAACAAGCGTCTTAATGCAATTTATTATCCCACTATTAGCAAAATATGGAGTACGTTCTATGAGTCTTCTCATGTAGTAGTCTTTTGCATGATGATCAGCTGCATTAGGATCTGCACCATACTTCAAAAACAACGCTAAGGTTTTTTCTTTTTCACATTCACATTCATATTCATTACAATGAATTATTTCATGCAATGGAGTACTACCAAATACATTCTGTATATTAGGGTCAGCGCCATATTTTAAAAGTAATTCTGCAACTCTATAGTGTTTATATGCCCTATGCAATGTAGTATAACCAAAATCACCTTGTGCATTAGGATCAGCTCTATATTTTAAAAGTAATTCTGCAACTTCATAGAACCTATCATCTCCGGCTATATCTAATGGAGCAAGACCATATACTCGTGTATTAGGGTCAGCACCATACTCTAAAAGTAGTTTGACAATGTTACCATATTTGACAATTCCAGGATAACATAATGGAGTACGCCCACGAAATATTTTTATGTTAGGGTTAGCACCATTCTCTAAGAGCAGGCTTACAAGATCAATATTGTACGAATTGATAGCAACACCCAACGGCAAGTGGTCCTGTACACACATTTCATTGATGTAATCACCAAATTCTCCACCCTTACTGCTTTTGAATTTGGAAAAAAGCTTTTTAAGAAACGCTATATCTCGATTGAAGAGAGCCGTATATAAGCAAAATTTTAAATCCTCAGTACAGCTAACTCTATCTAAGTCTTCGTCATGGAGTAACACAACCTCTTTTGCACCTGTTCCAGCAAGAAGCTTATATGCAGCTTGTAACTGTTTAAATTTCTCTTCAGCTTTTTTAAGTTCTTCCTGTTCTTTATCTGAGTTTTTATCTGGATGATACTGAAGGGCTAGTGTGTTACGTGCTTCTTTGATGTCTTTTTCACTGGGATTCGCATTTAAGCCTAATATTTTTAAAGCTTCTTCTCTTTCCATAATAGCTACCCCTTACTAATAGTGAACTATACTTGAGTGTAATCAAAAAATTTCAAAAAGTCAAATTTTTTATGTTAAAATGCACCTATCGCACAATCCCGTGTGATTAGTTAACGTGGCACTAACGAGTAGCAAGGCTGAAAAAAAACAAAAGAAGCCCTGGTCAATATCTATCTAATAACTTGGCGTTAATGTCTATACGCTTGACAAGTAGCTGACCTTGGGATTGTAAATACCCACAACTATAATAAGGGGAATTTCGAAGTTTGTCAAGCAATTTTTTTGTGAAAAAAATGAGACTGGTTAATATTTTAACTAATTTAAAAAAAAGACAAAAGAAACCCCGCAATGTGAGTTGTTTACTGTTCTCTCAAAAACTTGGCGTCCGGTTCTCTCTTACATCGCTTAATAAGCGAGGCTCAGCTAATGTAGACAAAAAATTATAAAGACATGCAGTGTCCATGCTGCAAAAATAAAACATAACACGCCTTGTTTTATACTGTGCTTTTGTCACTTAATACAAGATTAAAGATAAATTTTAGGCCTAAAACACCCACAATTCTATTGTAAGGGGACCGGCGAAGGTTGTCAAGTAGTTTTTTGTTTTTGTTGGATAGCTTTTTTCCACTGTTGTCTATCGGCTTTCTATGTAGTGGGATTGGTGTTAGACACGCCCAGTGTAGCCCTTCTATCTTGGCTCGCTGAGCTCGTTCTGTTGTTCTAGCTCTTTTATAGCATTAACAAGACTTAATTCCTTACCGATAAGTTTGACTTTGATATCTGTGTTTTTCTCTAAATCCTCATAACTTGGCTTATTTCCTACTATTTTAATATTGCCATTACTATCAAAGCTTAATTAAAGTATAAACTTAGATAAATCCAACTGTTTTGAAATCGATTCGAGTTTATCTTTCACATACTTGCCATCTATAACAAATTTTTCACCATTCTTCTCAGTAGCAATAAAACTTATTTCATCTAAAAGTTTCTCCATGATAGTATGGAGCCTTCTTGCACCTATATTTTCCACTTGCCTATTAACTGTAAACGCTATTTCAGCTATAGTTTCGATGCCATCATCGGTGAACTCAAGCATTACATTTTCTGTTTTCATTAAAGCTATGTACTGCTTCAACAAGCTAGACTCAGGTTCCTTTAATATTCTTATTAAATCTTCTTGAGTAAGTGCCTTAAGCTCTACTCTGATTGGTAATCTACCTTGCAATTCCGGCAAAAGGTCAGACGGTTTAGATAAATGAAAGGCACCAGATGCAATAAATAATATATGGTCTGTCTTTACATGGCCATACTTAGTTGAAACAGTTGTTCCTTCAAGCAGTGGTAATAAATCACGTTGTACTCCTTCTCTATTTACTTCACCTTTTACTTCTGTACGTGCTGCAATTTTATCTATTTCATCCAAAAATACTATACCTTCATTGCTAACAAGATCAATCGCTTCTTTGATTATCTTGTCTTCATCCATTAACTTCTCACTTTCTTCGTTAATCAATATTTCTCGAGCTTCTTTTACCTTAACTGTAATAGTTTTCGTTTTTTTGCCCCCATTAAACATCTTGCCCACTAATTCTGTGACGTTCACCACGCCAACTTGCCCACCTGGCATGCCTGGTATATCAAAAGCTGGTAGCATACTCTTACTTTCTCTGACGTTAATGGAAACTTCTCCATCTTCAAACTCTTTATTTCTCAGTTTTTCTCTGAAAACCCTTTTACTCTCTTCGGTTGCATCTTCACCAACCATAGAATTAACTATTATCCTCTCAGCTAAATTCAAAGCCTTTTTAGCTAAAGCTTTGCGAGCTTTCTCTTTAACTAAAACTATTGCTGCATCAACTAAATCACGTATTATCGAGTCAACATCACGCCCGACATATCCTATTTCGGTGAATTTCGTTGCTTCAACTTTTATGAACGGCGCACCCGCAAGCTTTGCTAAACGGCGAGCTATTTCTGTTTTACCAATCCCTGTATGACCAATCATCAGTATATTCTTAGGTATGATTTCATCACGTAAAGGAAGAAAAACTTTATTGCGACGCCAACGGTTCCTGAGTGCAATAGCGACAGCACGTTTTGCATCATTCTGTCCAATTATGAACCTATCCAACTCCTTAACTATCTTTTGTGGCGGCAGATCGTCCAATAAGACTTGTGTACTGTTATTAACTTGGACATTGTTGTTATTTGAATCACAGCCATTTTTAGTGTCTTCACAGAGGTCATTTTTCTTATTGTAGGTATCACTACCATAAAACTGCCCTTCTGAAAGCCTCATAGGCTGATTGGAGAAATTAGTGCATAAAATTTTTTGTTCAGAAGACATACTATCCCTCTATCTTTTCAATAACTACATTATGATTTGTATAAACACATATATCAGCTGCTATTTTCATAGCTCTTTTCGCAATCTCCTCTATTGATATTCCTTTTACATCAATTAAAGCTCTTGCTGCGGATAGAGCAAAATTTCCTCCAGAACCAATAGCTGCGATCCCATCTTCAGGTTCAAGAACATCACCTGTTCCTGTAATCACTAACGAAATAGATTTATCTGCAACAATCATCATAGCTTCCAATTTTCTTAAGTATTTATCCATTCTCCAATCTTTTGCAAGCTCAACACATGCTCTCATTAATTGTCCTGGGTGCCTATCAAGTTTAGATTCCAGTCTTTCAAAGAGAGTAAATGCATCAGCTGTTGCCCCTGCAAAACCGGCAATTACAGAATCACCAGAAAGGCGCCTGACTTTTTTTGCTCCGGATTTTATAACAGTATGGCCCAGTGAAACCTGTCCATCACCTATTACTACTACATTTTTGTCTCTTCTAATTGACAGTATCGTAGTTCCATACATTTTACTGCTGTCATGTTGAATCATTTTTCTATCACTTCAAATGGCAATTTCATTATACTTTAATCTTTAATCAAATGTGCTAGATATGTTTAATTATAGCTCATAATATAATACTTTCCTTATAACATTAAAAGCGCAGATGCAAAATATAATTCATCCAAAATTAAAAAAAAGTTTAAATAGTTGGTTCGAGAAGAAGTTTGATAGCCTCACATTGCCGTTTTATAGCTCCATAGACCTCAGAAATTCCGGTTACAAAATCGCCCCTATAGACGCTAATTTGTTTCCTGCAGGGTTCAACAACCTAAGTGAGGTATCAAAAGCAACAGCAGCAGAGCTAACGAAGAGCTACTTTAAAGAAAAACAACATAAAAAAATTCTTATAATACCGGAGAACTACACGCGAAATAAAATGTATATAGAGAACGTATTTGCCATAGAAAAAATACTCCAGATCGCAGGTTTTGAGACTAGAATGGGCCTCTTTCACAACGAAGCATACAATTTAATAGAACCATATGAAACTGTTGTGAAGGAAAACTCCCTCCTGAAGACAACTTCAGGATTTGTGCCTGATGTTGTTGTACTGAACCGGGATATGACAAGTCACATTCCAGACACGCTAGAAAATGTAAAACAAGAGATAGTGCCAAGTCCATTATATGGTTGGCACAGCAGGCAGAAATTTCAATATTTTGAAATCTATCAAAGACTAGCGTCCGAACTTTGTAGCGAATTTCAAATAGACCCGTGGCTTATTTCTGCGTTCACAAAGAGCTGCAGTGGCATCAATTTCAATGACGATTCATCGCTGGAAACGGTGGCAGCTAAAGTTGATCAAGTGCTGTCCTTAGTGCAAAAAAAATATGAAGAATATAAAATAAAGACTCAACCTTATGTTTTTATCAAAGCAAGCAATGGAACATACGGAATGGGCATTATAACAGCAACAAGTGGAGAGGAAGTACTAAGCCTCAATAAAAAAAAGCGCAATAGAATGAAAGAGATAAAAGAAGGAATAGAAGTGAGTAGCGTTATTATACAAGAAGGTGTGCCAACCGTCGATGTATTTGAACATAGCCCTGCAGAGCCGCTGATATATTATATAGGAAATACGCCAACGTGTTATTTGTACCGGTGCAACAGCAGAAAAGATACATATTCTAGCTTAAATTCCACTGACTGTAAATTCCATGATGTTAGCCAGGCTGTGGAAAATAAAACTCTATCGCTTTGGAATATGGTTAGTAAATTAGCGGTGCTAGCATTGGCAGTAGAAATGAAGTCTTTTCATATCTAATTTCTTACTTCTAAGCGTAGCCACTGGCTAGACCTCTTGCATAACAAATCAGTTTTGGTATGCGCGAAAAAAACTACTTGACAACCTTCGCCGTTACCCTTATAATGATACTGAAGCTATTTGTTTATCTTTGCAGTCTGTGCAGGTTAATGACAAAAAACTTAGGGTATTTGGCGTCTCATGTTTAAATTTTTGCACTATGTGCACCTCACGTCTTTTTAAAACTTCTGGTTTTTACCTATACAAGCTGAAACGCGCTTATAAGTCGTTTGAGACAGTATAGAACGTCAAATAGACAAGGGAGAATTTGAATGCTAGCTGCCTCAGAGTTTTTTTGCCTTTTTTTCCTGCTTAGTAAATTTCTTAACGTTTACAGTTTTGGCTATTTGCATTTAAAAGTAGCTGAATCGTAGCGCTGAGAATAAAAACGCCGATATTTGAGGTACATATAAATAATTAGCCACCGACCAGGGCTTCTTTTGCTTTTTTTCTCGCTTGGTAAATTTTTTAAATATTTATTACTAAAGTAGTATTCTGGATCCCAGTATCAAGTACTGGGATGAGTGTGCCGTAGAAGCGATAAGCTGAAGCTGCACAATAGATGAGCCTCGGAGCCGGTTTACAAGAGCAGGCTTCAAACAACCATAAGCTGCTTTGGTAAAGAGCCAAGGTAGTGAGCGTTATGGAAAAGGTGCAATTATGCGTCATGTGTGAAATAGAGAGGCGAGTGAAAATGAACCACTGAAGAAGTGTCGAAAGGCTTTAGACGACGTCAAAACCAGGGTTTCATCCTAACCTGGGATAAATCTACCGGGAACTTGTTTACTGGGTAGGTGGTATCCGGCATAGAGGTGGCGCGAATCTATTTTGGGCTATTGTGTAGAACTGCGGGAACCTGTCGTTTCGATAATAAGGGAGAAATCCAAGAAGCTAAACTTCGAGGATGAGAGTACCGATGCGGAAAACAGAGGCGCGTAGTAGTGAAGAAGTCTCTGTAATGGAGATGGAGCGAAGGGACTGAGTCATTTGGATTTTAGTAACCGAAATGGGAGAAGCAAATAATTAAGGTAGGTCTTTGATGTAAAGGCTAAAAATGACAAGAGCTGTGTGAATCGAGAGGTTCATGCACAGTTCTGTGAGGGGCTGGTGGGGAAGTTCCACCGGTCTACTCGACCAAGAAAAGGATCCACCTACATGACACCACTTTCGCTTCAATATTTGCAAATTAACCACGTTTCTAAATAGATATCAAAGCTTTAGAATAAATTGTACCTACTCACAACCTCAACTCGCACCTAAAAAGGTGCGAAACAGGAGGTATTATGTCTAATAGCCACATATTATTCGGCTAATAAAAGATTTGCAAACGTTTTTTCAATTAACTATGGAAAAAATTTGTCTGCGTGAGAATTTTTCATAGCATTCAACGTATCATAATCTGTAAAATCTAATTTTATTGGTGTGATAGTGATAAATCCTTCTTTGATTTTACCTACACTACCACTACCTGAGTGTTCTCGAGACCAGTTTAAACTTAAAGAGCCATCTGAATTTTCAGTAAAGGTTAAATCTCCATCAATGTTATATTCACCTTGCTCAACAAATTCTATTCCTTTTACTTTTTCCACAGCAGGGAGATTTACACTCATCGCTATATTTTTAGGCCAGCCAATTTCAACTAGTTTAGCAATAACCTTTGGTGCAAAAACCTTTGTATTGTGCCAGTTTATCCCGTTATGATATACTTGACTTAGCGCAATAGAAGGTATAGATCTTGCAGCGCCTTCCATCACAGCACCAATTGTTCCTGAATAACAAACATCATCTCCAACGTTTGATCCAATATTTACTCCAGATAATATTAAATCTGGCTTTTTATCCATGATCTTATTCAGCGCAATAATAACACAATCTGCGGGAGTACCAGACACACTGAATTCCTTTTTACCATGTTGGTTTATCCTAATAGATTGACTTATTGGGTAGTCAAGAGATCTTGCTGCTCCACTTCTGTCAGTATCTGGTGCCACTACCCATATTTCTGATGCAAAATTTTGTGCAACCTCTTTGAGTAATTTTATTCCTTCACTTTCAAAACCATCATCATTTGTTATCAATATTATCATATGAAATTTTATATACTCCAAAGTTATAATAAGTAATTCTAGTTACTGGTTGCAAATAAATATATCGCTCTTATTTACTCTCAATCATCTGCGGCTTCTATTGATTTTCTAGTACTTTATCTCTACCATGCATTAAATTCATGAGAATTCATAGCTTGACGAAAAAATTAATATGATTCCATATTTGTGCACTAGTTCCAGTGTTGGGAGATAATTGTATATGATTAATTTGGAAAATTTGAGACGAGAACTTGCTAAATTGCAAATGCAGATAGATTATCATGATGTCTTATACCACCAAAAAAACAAGCCGGAAATCACTGATGCTAAATATGATGAGCTAAAGCGAAAGTTAACTGAGATAAAGGAACAACTTCCAGAAATTCATGCAACACAAGATAGTGTTGGTGCTGCACCCGATGAGAGATTTTCCAAAGTAGAGCATCAAGAACCCATGCTTTCTCTTGAAAATGCTTATGATGAAGAAGGTGTGGAGAGGTTTTTATCTAAAGTAAAGAGGTTTTTAATTGAGGATGAAATAGAAATATTATGTGAGCTAAAAATTGATGGGCTGTCGTTTTCTGCAATTTATGAGGATGGAAGGTTTGTTAAAGCTGCAACTCGAGGCGACGGTTTTGTAGGAGAAGATGTCACCTACAATGTAGCAACAATAAAAGGCTTCCCTAAATTTTTGCAAGGTGTGCAAGGAAGGCTAGAAGTAAGGGGGGAAATATATATTAGCAACAGCGACTTTCTAAAGTTAAATGAAAACAATGAGTTTGCCAATCCTCGAAATGCAGCTGCTGGTTCTCTGAAACAGTTGGATGCAAACGTTACAGCAAGCAGACCACTTAGATATTTTGCTTATTCTTTGATTGGTGGAATGGAAAAAAGCCAAAGTGAAGTACTAGAGAGACTTGAGAAACTTGGCTTTTGCGTAAATGAGCATCGGTTCTTAACAAGCAGTTTGAATGGAATGCTGAAGTTCTATAACGAGATCTATGATCGTCGCTATAACTTGGATTATGATATTGATGGAATAGTCTACAAAGTCAATGATTTGGTGCTGCAAAATCGTCTAGGAAGCACTCATAAAGCACCACGTTCAGCACTTGCGTACAAATTTTCTGCGGTTTATGCAAAGACAAAGCTAAACAAGATATTTATACAAGTAGGTAGAACAGGGGTTTTAACTCCTGTTGCAGATTTAGTGCCAGTCAATATTGGCGGAGTGCTAGTTAGTAGAGCAAGCCTGCATAACCAAGATGAGATAAAACGTAAAGACATAAGAGAAGGAGATGTTGTAACAATCAAAAGGGCAGGAGATGTGATTCCTCAGATTGTTAGAGTAGATAAAGGCTCTCGTCATACGGATGCACCTGAATTTGTATTTCCTGAAATATGCCCTGAATGCGGTAGTGAAGTACAGATCGAGGGGGCGGCAATAAGGTGCCCTGAGGAATTTACCTGCAGAGCTCAAATAATAGAAAAACTGAAGCATTTTGTATCGAAAGATGCATTTGACATTGTTGGCCTTGGCGAAAAGCAGATAAAGTTTTTTTATGACCTTGGTTTGGTAAAGCAAATTCCAGATATTTTTACCCTAGAAGAAAAATTAAATGAATTTAATCTGGAAGAACAGTCTGGCTGGGGCGAGAAATCAATAACTAATTTATTAAATGCCATACAAAGCAGAAAGGTAATAGCTCTAGATAGGTTTATATTTTCTCTGGGTATTAGATTTATTGGCCAAGTTGCAGCAGCATTGCTTGCAAATTATTATGTCTCTTATGATAACTGGTATAGCTCGATGATCAAACTGTTATCAAATGATGCTGAGATAGATGGTGCAGAGAATAAATCTTTTAGTGATGAGCTAGTAGGTATAGATGGCATAGGAGAAAAAGTGGCTAAATCTTTGGAATCGTTTTTTTCTAAGGAACACAACATCAAAATGTTGAAGGACCTTACTGATTATCTTCAAATTCTGCCTGTCAGCTCTAACTCTAGTGATTCTATTTTGAATAATAAAGTTATAGTGTTTACCGGCAAACTACTTACTATGAGTAGAGGGGAGGCAAAAGTAAGAGCCAAGGCTCTAGGAGCAAAAATCAGCTCAAATCTTTCTGCTAAAACTGACTACCTAATTGCAGGAGAAGATCCAGGATCCAAATATAAAAAGGCAGTAGAATTAGGTATAGAAATTTTAGATGAAGAGCAGTGGCACAAAATGATAAATTAGGAAATGTCTAAATGACCATACCTTTGAGATGCCTTTTTCACTGCCATTAAGTTAAGGAAAGAGGAGTTAAGATCAGACAAAAAATTTGAAGTGATTGGGTAATTATGATGAATTTTTAGGCAAATAAAATCCAAGAGATTTGAAAAAATTGTAAGTTAAAAACGTGATATAAAAGAGACAAGAGAGAAAGATAACTCTACTCACTATAGGAATAGAGTTATCATGGGCGTGTGCGACCGGGAAAAAATTGGTATTACAACCGTTGTTATCAAGGTACACTAGCCCTATCTCTCGATACGTTTGAATAGTTGTTTGGGACATATATATGCACCCGTTTACAATCTTAAATTAACTAAAACTATCGAGGTTTATTATGGTTACATCTTATCAAAATTTTATTGGCATTGACATCGGAAAATTTAAAAATGTCGTTGCAATTCACAAACAGAAGAATGCTATCGAATTTGATAATAATGCTTCTGGTTGGCAACAATTGTTTCAAGAATTTTCGGATATTCTACCTAATTCTTTAGTGACTTTAGAAAATACAGGGAAATGTGAACTTGGCTTATCACATTTTCTTACCGACAAAAATATTGCTGTGCACCGAGCTAATACTCGTAAAGTAAAAAGCTTTATTTTATCTCACGGAACTTTAGCAAAGTCTGATAGATCAGATGCAAGAGCTCTTGCTCAATATGGATTTGAATGCCATAGAACTCTCTCTTTATTTGTACCTACCTCTAAAGAACAATCAACTTTGGCTGCACTTTGTCAACGTCGTGATGATATTACGCAAATGAGAACTCAAGAAAAATGCAGACTTGAAGCATCGGAAAATGATCATATAAAAGAAAGCTGTCAAAAGACCATAGAGTTTTTCGATAGTCAAATAAACGAACTCAATGATACCATACAAAAGATTATTGATGAAAGCCGCGAATTACAACAACACCAAAAAATCCTTAAAACAGTTCCTGGAATAGGTAAAAAGTTATCACAAGATTTTTTGTGTTTAATGCCAGAGCTTGGTTACTTAAACAGAAAAGAAGTAGCAAGTCTTGCCGGAGTAGCACCGCATCCAAAAGAAAGTGGTAAAGCTGTTGGTTACCGAAGGATTACAGGTGGTAGAAGTAACGTTCGTTCAAAGCTCTTTACAGCCGCTATGGCTGCCGCAAAGTCCAAATCTGTACTTGGTGCCTTTTATTCTAAGCTTGTTGAAAGTGGTAAGAAGAAGATGGTAGCTATAACAGCTCTAATGCGTAAAATTATAGTAATTGCTAATACAAGACTTAAAGAAGCAATTAATTTAAATGTTTAAAAACTTACACAGCAGTAACTGCAATGAATATTGTGAATAAGTACGTTCACACAGACTTAAAGCACATATTCATTGGCTTAAGCAGAAATTGCTGTGGTAGCTGTTTGATATAAAATCTATTTCTATTACAAAAACGGGTTTTTATTGCCCATATAATTTGCAAAATTACACAAATAAAAAAATTTTTAAAAAACATAGTTGATAGCACTTTTGTTTCTATTTTATTTCAACAAAGAAGTTTACAAGGAGGCTCTTAAGTTGACGCCATTGTCTGGACGGATACCATAATTAAGCGCAAAAGTTGTACGTACAGCTAGTTAAAATGGGCTATTGTAATAGGTTTAGGTTACATCAAAACCAATATAAAAGCTCCCCGGGCCGGATTCGAACCAGCGACCAATTGGTTAACAGCCAACTGCTCTACCACTGAGCTACCGAGGAATAAACTGGTTTCAATTTATCATATTGAGCGCTGATTGTAAACGGTTTTTGTATGCAATTATGATCAAAGCAATGTTAAATGCGCGAAAAAGTGTACATTGACATGAGATGCAAGCCTAATGAAAAAAGCTACGAACGCCGGTGAAAAACATAGCAATTTTATTTTCATTTGCGGTTGCTATTACATCTTGGTCCTTCAACGAGCCGCCAGGCTGAATTATGGCTGTAATTCCATGTTTTGCACTTTCTACTATGCTATCTGGAAATGGGAAAAATGCATCTGAGGCAAGTACAGCACTTTTGCACCTTTCACCCGCCTTTTTAACTGCAATGTTCACACTATCTATTCTGCTCGTTTGTCCTGCACCGATACCGATGGCGCAACCGTCTTTTGCTATAACTATGGCGTTGGATTTCACATGCTTGCATATTTTCCAAGCAAAAATAAGATCTTCTTTTTCTCTTTCCGTTGCAGTGCACTTTGTTACTTGGCTTATTTCTTCTGCTTTTATTGTACGGTTATTATTTTCTTGCACCAAAAACCCACCGGCAACGTTTTTGATTTGACACTTTGCATTCTGCTGAAGAGAGCTATGAATAATCACTCTTAAATTTTTCTTTCTCTGCAAAATTTTTAGCGCCTCATCGTTTATTGATGGTGCTATCACTACTTCTAAAAATATCTCGCTTAATTTTTCCGCTAACCTTAAATCTATCTCCCGATTTAAAGCAACTATGCCACCAAAACTGCTTATTTCATCACATGATAGAGCTTTTTCGTATGCTTCCAGAGCGCTATCACCAATGGCGGCTCCACAGGGGTTATTGTGCTTGATTATCACTGCTGCAGGTTCTTGAAACTCAGAAACTATGTTAAGCGCAGATTCTATATCCACTATATTATTATAACTCAACTCTTTTCCATGTATTTTCTCCAGCGGATACTTGGTGAATTGATTACTGTAAAAAGCAGCTTTTTGATGGGGATTTTCGCCATACCTGAGTTCTTGTGCTTTACGCCCGTATAGGGCAAAAAACTCTGGTAATTCATTGCTTTTACTCTGGGATAGAAACCAGCTGTAAATATTAGAATCGTAGCATGCAGTGAGAGCAAATGCTTTAGTTGCTAGATGTTTTCTGTATTCCAATGTTGTTTCATTGTTATTTTTGATCATCTCAGCTTTCAGTGTTTCATAGTCTTGAGTGCTAGAAATAACTGAAGTAAAATGAAAATTTTTTGCTGCAGCTCTAATTAGCGCTACTCCGCCGATATCAATTTGTTCTATGATCTGTTCCTCACTTGAGCCGCTGTTTACTGTTTCCCAAAATGGATATAGATTAATTATAAGCAGGTCTATGGGCTCGATTCCTAGATCTTGCATTTCTTTTTTGTGCTTTTCTCGATCACATAGTATTCCTCCATGAATTTTAGGGTGTAAAGTTTTCACCCTACCGCTTAGTATTTCTGGAAATTGTGTGTAATCTGAGACTTCTTGCGTTTTTATTCCTGCATCGGATAGGACTTTATATGTATTCCCTGTTGAAAGAATCTCTATTTGTTGCTTTGTTAAAAACGATGCAAGGTCAATTATATTTGTTTTATCATAAACCGATATTAAAGCTCTCTTCACTTTTATATAGAAAGTTTTTTTAAGATTATACATAAGAAAAGGGAGTTTGGCTATAGTTGTAATATCATATATTTTTTAAAAATTTTTTATTTGTAATTTTATCCAACCATATGGAACCCTTGATAGCAAATAGAGATTACACTAAATCCTATATAAACCATTCTCAAGAGATGCTCTCAAAAAGCCCTGCGATACCAAAATAAATAAAGAGGTATGCCACTTGCGGTGAATAAGCTCGAAATTAGCAAGGTGTTTACAGGAGTTTCAAGTATCACCCAGCAGCAAAAGATTGTTGCTATGATACCAATTAAAAGCTTGTAATAATTTCTCTCCTTTACGACAACCTTCAGAAAAGCAAGGCTGCATGCAAGGTAGACAAATAAAAATGAAACCACAGAAAAGTCGATAATCGAAGTGATTTGCTGAGCAAAATTGTTGCTTGAAGTGAGAATTAGTAAAACTGCAGTTCCAGCTGAGCTGGTTATTATTCCCCAAAAGGGAGAACCATGCTTGTTCCTTTTAGCAAAGAATTGCGGCATAAGTTTATCTTCAGCAAGACCAAAAGCAACTCGTCCACTAGATAATACCCAAGCATTTAAACTACCAACACAAAAAATGGATGCAATTACAGAAATAATCAAATGCCAATTACCAGAGAACATAATTTTTATTGCATCAACATATGGTGCTCTTGAATTTGCTAAATCATTCCCATTTATTAACCCCATAATCGCGAAATTATTGATAAAATATATAACAGCAACACAGATTGTGCCAAGTACCACAGCTCTTGGTATAGTTTTGGTCGGGTTATCAACCGACCCTGCAGGTGCTGTTGCCAGTTCAACTCCAACGAAACACCATAAAGTCAAAAGTGTAGAACGGGCAAGAATCTGCGATGCTGTAAGACTTGAGATTTCTTCACTTATGATAAAGTTGTTTCTATCGAAAAAAAACAACGCTGCTACAGGTATTGCAAGCAATACAGAAATTTTTATAACCGTGAGTAGAAACTCAATGCGCCCAGCAGTAGCTATTCCTCTTAAATTTACTAACGTAATGACTGTAAATAGCAGCAACTCTAAAAGCAAACGCATGCTTTGGATATCTTCATGGAAAAATGGTGTAAGATAACCAACACCCACAACTATTAGAGCTGTTGTGCTAACCCAGGAGATTACCCAATATGTCCAACCAACAAAAAAAGCTGCTGTAGGACCAAAGGCATGTTTTGCATAAACGTGGGGACCTCCGGTCTCTGGAAACTTTGCACATAGCGTAGCAAACACTAGTGCAAGAGACACAGCACCAGCTCCTGATATTACCCAACTTATGAGGCTATAAGCTCCATATGGAGCAAGGCTAATTGGGAGCATAAAAACCCCAGAGCCAATTTGACTACTGATTACTAAAGCAAAAACAGTTAAAAAACCTATTTTATTTGACACAATACCTCTGATTCTATCAACAAAGGCTAGTAGTATAACCTAACCCCAAGAGTTTTAACAAATAAAAAATTATGTTTTTGAGTTAAGCTTTTAGGAAGGTGGATTTGCGGTACCAAAGTAAATAAATAAGTGCGCTGCTTAGGGGGAACAGGCCTGACATGAGCAGTGTGCTTATAGGAGTCTCATATATTATCCAGCAACAAAAAAGCACAGCTACACTTCCAATGAATAATTTGCAATAGGTTTTCTCTTGCACAGTAATCTTGAGAAAGGCAAAACTACATGCTAAATAGACAAATAAATATGAAACTACAGAAACATCAATTATTGAAGTTACTTGCTCTGCAAAGTTTTTGTTTGACGTCAGAACAAGTAAAACCAATATTCCCAGCGTATTGATTATCATTCCACAAAAAGGGGCATCATGCTTGTTTCTTTTAGCAAAAAGTCGTGGCATTAACTTATCTTTTGCAAGACCTAAAGCAACTTGTCCATCAGCCAAGAACCAAGCGTTTAGACTACTTGTGGAAACGATAAAAGCAATAATGGAAACTATTAAATACCAACTACCAGGTAAAACTATTTTTATCGCATCAACATATGGTGCTTTTGAATTAGCTAGATGATTGCCATTTATCAATCCCATGATCGCAAGGCTATTAATAAAATATATGATAGCAACAGAGAACGTACCAAGTACTATTGCTCTTGGTATTGTTTTGCTCGGATCCTTAACTGATTCTGCAGATGCTGTTACTGTTTCAAGCCCGATAAAGCACCATAAAGTGAGCAATGAAGAGCGAGCAAAAATTTGAGATATCGTAAGATTTGACACTTCCTCGCTTACAAAGAAATTATTTCTATCAAAGAAAAATAGTGTTGCTATTGGTATTGCAAACAATATGGTGATTTTGATAATCATCAGTATAAGCTCAACGTGTCCAACGGTAGTTATCCCTCTTAAGTTTATTAGCATGATAGCTAAAATTAGTGTTATCTCTAAAAGCAACCGTATGTTTTGCATATCATTATGAAAAAGTGGAGCTAAATAGCCGATACTTGCAACTGTTACAGCTGTTGAACCAACCCATGAGCTTGCCCAATATGTCCAGCCAACAAAAAAAGCTGCTGTAGAGCCAAAAGTATGCTTCACATAAACGTGAGGACCACCTGTTTCTGGAAATTTTGCACAGAGTAAGGCAAAGACCAAAGCGAAAGATATAGCACCAAACCCTGATATCACCCAGCTTATAAGGCTATAAGCGCCGTATGGTGCAAGGCTGATTGGAAGCATAAAAATTCCAGAGCCAATTTGACTACTAATCACTAAGGCAAGAACAGCCAAAAACCCTATTTTATTTGACACAATAGCTTTTAATTTTTATCTGAATGGATTAACAATATAACCGAAGCTCAGAAATTTCAATCGATCTTTATAAAAGCTTGCATTTTTCTATAAGTATGCCATAATAAATTATTCTGTTAGTCATTGAGTGAAGGTTAAGAAGGTTTTTGGTTATTTGTGGGTATGTTTATACCCAAGTTGACAAGAAGACATAACTTTATTATAATAAGTATTTATTAATTTAATCTTAATTTAATGGGGTATTTATGGTAGTAAGTGATAGTGTTTTAAAAAGGTATGCATTAGCCTATATAAAAAAATCTGGTGGTAATCGTAATGTTAAAGAATTTTTACACTCTTGTAATACGCAAAACATCACAGATTGGGATGAGGATAAGTTTGCAAAGGTATATGAAGAATTTATTAGGAACCAAAATCTAAACAATGGACAAAACATAGGAAGCGGGAGAAATGTATACAACGAGAGGAATATCGGTCAACTTGCAGGCACTCAGAATGTACATATACACGTGCACAATAGGGGTTTAGATCTTTGGGATTTTTTACTATTACAATGTTGTTTCAATTCTCTATTCGGTGGGCGTGGCCACACTACTAATATAACAAATATTAACTATGGTAATAACGGTCATCAAAGCAGAGCAGATAAGAGCGAAGATAGAAAGTTACTGGCTTTAGGTATAGTAATTGCGGTTGTGTGTGCTGCTTTCCATGGTCTTATGTGCTATTTCTATTATAGTAGCAAAAAAGAGGCTAGAAAATCGGACAAAATAGATTATCTGGATGATCGACTCAAGATGTTCAGAAATATAGAACTTGCGGTTAGTGCTATTTCTCTGGCAGCTTTGATATTTTGCGCCGTTAATCCAGTTTTACCAGAATTTGGTCTGGCTATTCTTGGTGTTAATTTCCTTGTATGTCTTGCTGGTGGCGTAGCCTTTCATATGAAGCATCAGGAAGAGTCAGAGAACATTGAAAAGGCTAAGACAGCGGTAGAAAGTTGTAAAGCTAGCGCATATTATAGTAACTACAATACAGTTTGAAGTTATAAGTTAGACTTTCATTTTGAACATCGGTAGCTGCAACATAAGTTGCACAGCTAGTGCGGTTCTCGTCATACCGCGATTCATTCGCGGTATCTGACGTATGTTCCACTAACAAGCAGTGGAATGACGGTAGCTATAAACGTTAAGAAATTTACCAAGCGAAGAAAAAAGCAAAAGAAGCCCCGGTCGATGGCTAATTATTTATATGTACCTCAAATATCGGCGTTTTTATTCTCAGCGCTACGATTCAGCTATTTTTAAATGCAAATAACCTAAACTGTAAACGTTAAGAAATTTACTAAGCAGGAAAAAAAGGCAAAAAAACTCTGAGGCAGCTAGCATTCAAATTCTCCCTTGTCTATTTGACGTTCTATACTGTCTTAAACGACTTATAAGCGCGTTTCAGCTTGTATAGGCAAAAACCAGAAGTTTTAAAAAGACGTGAGGTGCACATAGTGCAAAAATTTAAACATGAAACGCCAAATACCCTAAGTTTTTTGTCATTAACCTGCACAGATTGCGAAGATAAATAAATAGCTTCAGTCTCATTATAAGGGTAACGGCGAAGGTTGTCAAGTAGTTTTTTTATGTCGGAACTCTTGAACAAGTTTTTGTTCCTCATGAGTAAATTAATGCTATTCTTTTATTACTGGTCTGAAGTTTTTTTATGTTTATACACTTGCGTGTTCACAGTGTTTATTCACTGCTTGAGAGTTCGGTCAAAATTGAGGAGCTGAGTAGCCTTTGTTTGCGGAATAAAATGCCCGCAGCTGCGATAACTGATTCAGGTAACTTATTTGGCTCACTCGAATTTGCAGAATATGCGGCAAATAGGGGAATACAGCTAATAATAGGATGCAATATTATAGTTCGACGCTCAGAACAAAATCTACCCATATTATTACTTGCAAAAAGTGAGCAAGGGTACACTAATTTGGTCACTTTGGTGAGCGAGTCCTTTAGAAAGCGCGAAAATAGCAGCGATATTCCTTATGTTGATTTTGATGAGCTATTAAATTTAAATTCAGGCCTAATCGCCTTAACTGGTGGATATGACGGCATATTGGCTCAACTGTTGTTGAAGCAAGATAAAGAAACGATAAAAAGACTGCTCTCAGCATTCAATGGTCATTTATACGTTGAATTGCAGCGTCATGGGCTTAGTAAAGAGTTGGAGCTTGAAGAAACCTTAATAGACTTTGCTTACCAGCACGATATACCGCTGGTTGCAACGAATGATGTATTTTTTCCCAACAGGTCTGACTATGAAGCTTATGATATATTAACGTGCATATCAGAAGGAAGTTATGCTCTCGAGAATAACAGGAAAAAGCTAACCACTGAGCATTATTTCAAATCTGTGGCGGAAATGGAGGAGCTATTTAGCGATATTCCCGAAGCTATTTATAACACCTCAGTGGTAGCTAGAAGGTGCTCTTACATGCCAAGAAGTAGGCAGCCTATTTTGCCTAAATTTCCTTGTCGAGAGAATAAAACTGAGAATGAAGAACTGAAGGAACAGGCAACTGCGGGGTTGGAACTTCGTATTGCACAATCTTCTTCTGTCATTCCAGCGCGTGACGCTGGAATCCAGGAAAAAAGAAATATGGATCCCAGTGTCAGCTACTTGGATGACACCCATGATGTTGATTTTAAGCAATACTACGATCGGCTAAGTTACGAACTAAGCGTAATAACTTCAATGAACTACGCTGGCTACTTTTTGATAGTTTCTGATTTCATTCGTTGGAGCAAAGCAAATGGCATTCCAGTTGGTCCAGGAAGAGGTTCTGGTGCTGGATCAATTGTTGCTTGGGCGCTGCAGATTACAGATCTTGATCCAATAAAATTTGGTCTGATCTTTGAAAGATTTTTAAATCCTGATCGTATATCAATGCCCGACTTTGACATTGATTTCTGCCAGGAAAAGAGGGATTTAGTTATTGACTATGTTCGTAAGAAGTACGGTTATGTTGCTCAAATAATCACTTTTGGAAAATTACAGGCAAGAGCTGTGCTGCGCGATGTTGGCAGGGTATTGCAGATGCCTTACGCTCAGGTGGATAAAATATCTAAGATGGTTCCGTTTAACCCGGTAAACCCTGTAACTTTATCACAAGCGATAGAGCTTGATCAAAATCTGCAGAAAGAAAGGGATAGCGATGAAGTAATTGCAAAACTCCTTGATATCTCTCTTAAGCTTGAGGGGATATATCGTCACGTTTCAACTCATGCGGCTGGAATTGTGATATGCGATCAAAAGTTGGAAAATTTTGTTCCTGTTTATTATGATCCAAATTCGGCTCTGCCAATTACTCAATACAGCATGAAATATGTGGAGAAAGCTGGGCTAATAAAGTTTGACTTTCTCGGACTTGGTACACTGACGCTGATAGATCATGTATGTCGTTTAATTAATCGTAATGAAAGAAAAATTGATATTTCTTTGATTCCTTTGGATGATCAGAGAACCTATGAAATGCTTTCAAGAGGTGATTCAATTGGAGTGTTCCAGCTTGAAAGTTCGGGAATGAGAGAAGCTTTAATCAAGCTAAGACCAGACTGTATTGAAGATATCATCGCTTTGATTTCTCTTTATCGTCCAGGGCCGATGGATAACATTCCAACTTATATTGCAAGAAAGCACGGGCTTGAAAAGCCAGATTATATTCATCCATTACTCGAGGGGGTATTAAAAGAAACATTTGGAGTAATAATCTACCAAGAGCAGGTGATGGAAATAGCGCGTATTCTCTCTGGATATAGCTTAGCTGAAGCAGATCTACTGAGACGTGCTATGGGTAAGAAAATCAAAGAAGAGATGGATAAACAGCACGAACTTTTCATCCAAGGAGCAACGAAAAATGGTGTTGATTATGATAGGGCAAGTTATATTTTTGACCTTGTTGCAAAATTTGCTGGTTATGGATTTAATAAATCTCACGCAGCCGCATATGCAGTGATATCTTACCAAACAGCTTACCTTAAGGCTAACTATCCGTTGGAGTTTTTCACAGCCTTGATGAATCTGAATATCGATGACAGAGACAAACTGAATTTATTTTATCATGCTGCAAAATTCAGTGGAGTTTCTGTTCTTTCACCTGATATAAACAAATCTAAAGCTGAATTTTCAATAGAGGGTGAGCGCATACGCTACGGCATTGCTGCTTTGCGTAATGTTGGTTTTTCTATAGCAGAAGGAATAGTGAACACACGTTCAAGCGCTTATAAGGACATATGGGAATTTATTCAAAATTCGGGGCATATAATAAATAAAAGAGCATTAGAAAGCCTAATTAAGGCTGGAGCATGTGATAGTGTGCATCAAAACAGAAAGCAGCTATACGAGTCAATAGACACATTGATTTACTTTGCAAATAAAAATAGGCAGGATAAGGAATCGAATCAAGCTGTTTTGTTTGGAAATCTTAATGTCCTCAAGCCAAAACTTGAGGATGTAGAAGACTTCAATGAAGAGGAAAATTTAGAACATGAGTTATTTTCGCTGGGATTTTACTTAACTAATCACCCACTTGAGAAATTTAGGGCCCTTTTGAGAAAATTAGATATTGGATTTATCGGAGAGAGTAAGACGACAAAAACTGCTGGCGTAATATTAAATGCACGTATGAGAACTTCAGAGCGCGGAAGATTTGTTATACTCACGCTTTCTGATCCCCATAATGTTTCTGAAATAGCATTCTATAATAACGAAATAATAGAGGAAAAAAGAAACTTATTTTCGCCCGGAACGTTTGTGATAATTGATCTTGAGGCTTCGGAGAATACGACAAGACTAGCAGGAAAGGGTATATCTGAATTTACGGAAAGGATCACTTCTGTAATGAAGAGGTTGGTGTTAACTGGATGTGCGGATTCACAAACAGCTGCTATGGAATTAAGTTCGGTGCTGAAAGATGGAGGCAGAACCAAAATCATGCTGGAACTTCTGCTTGAAAAGCATAAAGTGAGTATCTTGTTGCCAGGTGCATATTCAATCACCCCTCAAGCTGTTTGTGAGATATCCAATTTAAGCTGGATTAAAGGCATAGAAATTGATACAAATAGCTTGCTTATATAAAAAAGCTTTATATAATGAAATATTTAATCGGTATTAAAGGAAAGTATAGTGAATCTTTATGAATTTACTTTTATAGCACAACAGGGCTTATTACAGCAAGAAGTAGAAGAAATGATCCAAGAGCTAGGTGTTTTATTGAAGAACATTAAAGCAGATATTATGCTTCAGCAAATCAAGGGCATCCTAAATGACAAGCCCACGAAACAGGAGTCAGAGGTGCGTGCTAAAAACATTCAAGAAAGTTTAGTTGATTATTCTAATTTTTTGGAAGGTTTTGCAAAAATTCTATGGGTCGAATTAGAAAAAGATCTCTCAAATTTGAAAGAAGTGAAGTTGCAAATTAACAAAGAATTGAAAAACGACCTGGAAGGTCTGGGAATAACACAAGATTTTATAAAACTTCCAGAGGGTGATAAGCAAATTGCTAAGGGTGCATTTATTCGCAATACAATAAATGCTTTAAAGGAAAATATTTCAGAGCATCTAATAAAGATTTTTCAAGAGGTTTTAACAAGTTCCAAAGTAACAGATCAAAACCGATTGAGTAAAGCATTAGAGGCGCTTTTAGGAAGTGTTGAAGCTTCAGGATTGATAAAGTATGAATATTGGGGTCTATTAGACTTCGCGTATCCGATAAATAAGATGAAGAGTGGTCATTATTCTATAATGTGCGTGAGTTCTACTCCAAGTATTATGGATGAATTTGCGCGTAGAGTAAAGCTTAACGAAAATATCATTCGCCACTTGTCTGTTCGGGTTGATAAATTTTTTGAAGGTAAATCTTATATGATGAATAAAGAAGTTGAGGAGCAAAGCGCATAATGACAAGAAAACGAAGTAATTTTAATGATTCTTATGTATCTGTAAATAACAGGACTGGGTTTAGGCGTTCTAAAGTTTGTCCTCTTGCTGCGCTGGGAGATGAAGAAATAGATTATAAGAATACGGATTTATTATCCAAATATGTCTCTGACTATGGTAGAATATTACCTAGAAGATTAACAGGTGTGTGTGCAAAAAAGCAGAGGAAATTGCGCTTAGAAATCATAAGGGCACGTTTTTTATCTCGTATTCCTTACTGTACTAAAAAAGTTTAGGTAATTTATGTTGGTAATTTTAAAGGAAAATATAAGGACTCTTGGTAAATTAGGCGAAATTGTGAAGGTAAAGCCTGGCTATGCACGCAATTTTCTTTTTCCGCAAAAGAAGGCGGTTAAAGCTACTAAGGAGAGTATAGCAAAACTGGAGGAGCAGCGTTCCTTTTTAGAAGAGGAGAACATAAGAAAATTGAATTTGGCAAAAGAGCTAGCAGCGTCTCTTGCTGGTAAGTTTGTGGTGTTAGTAAAGCAAGCTTCCGAGGATGGCAAAATTTTTGGTTCTATAACAACAAGAGAAATTGCAAAATCTTTGTTGCAGGAGTGTGAAATTGATCACCGTAAAATATCCTTTAATGGAGTAAAAATAAGAAACTTAGGTGAGTATCAAGTGGGTGTAGAACTTCACAGTGAGGTAGTGGTACCAGTCGCTGTTCATGTTGTGAGGTCAGAAACAGATGCGCATGAGTTAAGACAGGTAAAATTACAAAGCCAAAAGTCACAGCAACAAGAGAGTCAGACTGCAGAGCAAGAAGACATAAACGATAAGTAACCCCTTTCTTATCATCCCGATCCAACTAGCTGACACTTGAAGTTGCTTGCGCTGCTTTATCTTTTCTCGAATGAATCATTGCTAATTCATTAATATACTCTATTAAAAATTTAGATAACACAATCATTGATTAAGCCATAAAATAATGAGTCAATTAGTAAATTTTTCGTTAAAGGTGTCGGCCAAAAGCCGCTCTGGGCAAGGTTTTGCGGGTGGGTTTTGCAGCAAGCAAAAATGTGTTTGCATAATGCCTCATAGCAGGCTATAATAGATACAATATCAGATACTTAACAAAGAAAAAAGGAAAAGCAATAGTTGGGGAAAAATCAATGCTCACAAGGATAAATTTAAAGAGACAGGCGTTAAAAGAGGTTGAAAATCTCGAAATAAATAGAGAAGATATTATTGAAAGGTTGTACAATATATGATATAATACATAACATAAAACTTTATAAAAGTTTATTGACAACTTAACGATTAAGACTTATTAAATATTTGGTGATGTAAAATTGAATTAGTGATGAATATCAAAGGGGTAAAAATAATGAAAGACTTTCCAAAAGACAGTTGTAATTTAAGCGATAGCTCAATCTACAAGGCACGTATCAGGGAACAAGACATAGCGGCAAATCAAAAGCTCCAAGAGATTCAAGGAGCTGTAGACGAGTTTGCTAGACAGGCAATTATTGATAAGTTAAAACAAGCAGAGCTCGGACGCGAGAAACTTAAACTCAAGCTTGCGCGTGAAGCTTCTGATAGAGCCGATAACCTCCTATCCTATATCGAGCTGAGTGCTGCAGAAAATGAGAAAAATTTTACAAGTGGCATAGATGGTTTGCTGGCGAAGCTTTTTAAATTTTTCAACTTCATGGATAGCGAGCTTGGAGTAGAGACGGATCCGCAAGTCTACAGGATGATAAAAAAACGCGAAGAGGAATCGTGGATTGCAGCGGTCATAAAGTTTTTACGTGATAAATTTAATAAGCTAATCAAGGCAATCTTCTCTCGCGATTTGAGTTTCGGGGAACAGGTTGATAAGGAGATAGGAAAGCTATTTGAGAGATTGTTCAGTGGTGGTCTATCCAAGGAGGAAAAGCCTACGACAATGTTACAAAAAGTAATATAGAGTTCAAAAGCGTGATTTCTAGGGCGTTTCTGCGTTTAAAGGCAAATTGAAAAGGTTGAAGTTTATACCCGGAAGCTATACGAAAAGCCTCAAAAACTTACTTTCTGGTCTTATTAGCGTAAAAATAATCGGTCCAATCCTTTAACTGTTTTTATTGTAAAAGTTGTAAATATTTTCATAAATCTAAAAACTCACTGCTTATTTCAAAGCTGCATCGTGAGTTCCTCAATCAAAAAAATCGGAAGAATTTTTATATTTTTAAAAATATTCATAGGTCTCACAAGATTTAATTTTTTTACCGAACAACTATTATAGGAGAAGCATTATATGAAAACATTAAGAAATACTAATGAAAAAGATATAACTTATGAATCAGCGTGCGGTGAGTTAACAAACAAGGATCAAGAGAAAATTCTTAAGTTGGCAAGAAAAATAGAGGAGGGAAAAGGTATTGCCAAAAAGTTCAAAAATGGAGTATTGCGAAAATCTCATTACAATGCAAAGAAAATTCTTGCGACGAAAATAACTTATAGAGGTGAAACGTTTACGCTACTAGATCATGCAAAGTTGTACAAAAATAATCAGGCTATAAATGATATCTTGCAGGAAGCAAAAAAACAAAAGCTTTCAGAAAGTATCCTTAGCGTGAAAGCAAACAAGGAACGGCAAATCCTACCTCCCATTGTTGTAACAGAAACTGCTACCGATATTGAAGCTACTATAGCTGAAGATGAAAATAGTAAAAAGGTTTTGGACCCGAATACAACAGCTATAGAACATCAAGACACTATCCCTGAAATCAATAATACCGGAGCTATATCAGCTGATGCTGAATTGTGTAAAGATGTCAATAAGAATAGTGAAGACCTTGATAATATGGAACAACATCAGCCAATACATGAGAATAGCGAAGGAGCCCTAAATCCAATAGAGACTATTACGCAAGAGCTCAGCGAATCTCCTATAGGAATTATAACAGAAGATCAAACACAATCATGCTCTTATAGTAAATCTGAAAAAGAAAGCGCTGAAAACAAAAAAGAAAAGTCATCAAAAAAAGCAACACACCAAAAAATCATAGTTGGTAGTGTTGGTACAGCATTATTAGTAATGAGCGTTGCATCTTATGTACTGAAAATGCCGATCATAGCAGTGATTGGCGGAATTGTTGGATTAGTGTGTATAAGTTTTGCGTTGTATGATATACTAAAGCCCAATACCAAACTCGAAGAAATAGAAAAGACAGAACAACTTGATGTTAAATCCTTTTTCGATTCAAAAGAGTTAACTATTTAGTAGAGCCCTCTTCACTGATTTTTATGTCAGTGTGCATTAAGAATATTGGCTTTTAAGTCCTGCGAAAATTTATAGCAAGAAAGTTGAAAACAGAACCTAATTACTCTCACAGTTGATTTTTAAGACCAACTACTTAAAGTATTATAGAGTCAAAACTCGCCACACGGGGCTTCTTTTGCTTTTTTCCATTTAGTAAATTTTTTAACACTTATAACTAAAGCAGCTTAAGAGTACACAAAAAACGCCAATATTAAAAATATAACTGGTCCAATTTGCTCAAACCTTCTTGTCTAACTTGAGTTTTTGCTTAAAAATAACCCCAGAGGGCCAGGGCGAAAGCCCTGGCTTTGGTTACGGTGGTGGATTAGATGTAAATTAATAATCTAACATGGCCCTCCTGGAGGAAGGTGTCTATCTCTTACCTTTAGAATGGTAACCGCAGTAGCACGTGTAGATGGCTGTTGCTCACGTTGTCTCTCGCTAGACGGTTCATTAAGTCGTTTAATCATCCTATCATAACCATACCTTTCCCAATTCTTGCAAAATTGACCATACTTGTCAGGTTCAAATGCGGATTCTATACCAAACTTTTTAGCAATACCTTTGCCTTCATTATACAGTACAGTAGGACCATGTTCTTCATTATAACGCGACACATCAACACGAGAAGTGCTACCTCTTTTACTACACGATGCACCAGCATGTAAAGTATCATCTCTTTTACCACCCGCTACGATAGTGTCAGCTGACACATTGCTCGATACAGAACTGTCAGTTGACGACCTACTTACTGATGAAGCATATCGCGAAGAATTACGAGAGATGTCGTCTTCATCACTAGACTCTACACTACCAAAACTCGATCTTCGCGAAGTAGAAGGCCCAGTATAATATGCGCTATCCTTACTATCTTTGGAAGCTACAGAATTACGACACCCTGGCCCACCTAATGTTAAACCCTCTAGTCCGTCACTGCTTGCAGATAGCGACTCTTCAAACTGATGAAGTGACCGCCACGTTTCTTCCATTTTGTTTCTCTGCTTGCGAGAAAGACGGAGCTCTGAATATAGTCCATCTCTATCACAAAAAGAAGAAAGAACTAAGTATAGTTTCTCAATCCCATCAGTAGAAGAAAGAAACGGGGATATTTTTTCTCTCAAATATTCACTTTTCTCAGGAGGAAAATGAAGTATAAAGTTCCACAGAACGTTCTTTTTCGCTTTAACGCTTCTTAACAACAACGGAGACGGCGTACCTTGCCTGGGAGAATCAATTCCGCTAAGCGATGAACTTGGTGAGTCTTCTCCATCAGAACCAGGATTGGGCGAAAATGACCTTTGCCGATTTCTAAGATTCTCAAGATTAACTGCAAATTCAAAACGCCCAAGTTCTTTATTATACGAAATTGGAGACTGCATAATTACAGGGAGTAACTGAGCAATCTGCTTATTAGAGAAAGCATATACTGGTTTTTCATAATTAGTATATTGTGGATTTGCAGTTTTACCTTTAACATTACTTATAATATTAAAGAAAACATTACCATATTTTTCATTAATCTTTTTTACATCTTTCTCGCTTAAAGGTTCCAACCAGCCATCCACTTCCACTAAAGGTATAAGAACAAAATTATTACCATGCTTTATTTTTTTTGCACTTTTGAAGACATCATAGTCATATCCATCAACGCACTTTCCCGTTAATCCATAAATCAGTTCACTAAGAACATTTTTAAAGTTCTCAACTTTAGACTCTACTGTACCTGGAGTTCTAAAATCAAACGCTACTTCTTTTGTAACATATTCTGTTACATTCATTACTACCTTATCGCTCACGTTTTTAATATACAACATACCATTCTTATATTCGTAAAAATCTGAATTCTTAAGGCAACACTTCTCTAACCTTGAGTTAAATTCCTGAATATATGCTTCTTTAAATGACTCAAAAATCTCTGAATCATACCCCTCCCTCCTAAAGTACTCATCGTTAAAAGCTATACAATACAAATAAGGAGAAGGCTTACCGATTGCCCCTACCTGTACAGTTCCTTCTGCCCACTTACGTGCTTCTTCCTCTGCTACTCCCTCTTCTTTTAGACTTGCAATCACCTTCAACCCCACAGTCCTTTCAAACTCATTAATAAAATGAAGCTTCAAGTTACGGATCACTTCCTTATCCGTAGAATCTGCAAGCTCTACTTCCATCGCACCTTATATATATACTACTTTTTTTCTTGCTAGGATTGGCACCTAAAACAAATGGAAAATACTGCAAGTTATAATATTCACTTGCCGCTTCTCTAGTGCGATAGTGCCGCTTTATTATCTTTTCTCCTACTTCCCGCAGATATTCCTTTACATTAGTATCGCTAACAAATAAACCAACAATCTTTTTCTTTTTATCTTCTACAGTAAAGTTAGTGTTAACTTTATCAATAGCATAATTATTTAAATTAAACGCATTGACCAGCTCTTTTACTGAATTACTCATAACTCCCCCTACTAAAATTGTTACTAAACAACATTATTAACTCTTACCTTTACTACTGCCAGCGCTAGTAGAACTGCAACCACCCAGTCGCGCATCAGGCTTGCTACTCTCACGTCTCTGTCTTTCACGTGCCTCAAGCATTTCCTTATTAGAACCGCTATACCTTTCATACCTGTCGCTTGGAATAATCCCTTTTGAACTACCGCTATCTTTATTATTTGGCATATTAACCCTCAGTAAAAATATTATGTAATTAGTATACTACAAGTAAATTATCAATGCAAATACTTTTTTTTATTTTTTTTCAAAAATTTTTGTTCGTTTTTTTTATACTCCTAGATTCCAGCGTTACGCGCTGGAATGACAAAGAACCTATGCACCTAGATTCCTGTGTCCGCTACTTGAATGACATCCCCCTTGTCATCCTAGTGCTTGACACTAGGATCTACACTTTTCTTCACCTAGATCCCAGTGTCCGCTACTCGAATGACAAAATAAATAGCGCTGGAATGACATCATCCTTTGTCATACAAATAACCCATAGGACATCATAATTTATCAAGGCATCTCTACTGTTTTCTCACCTTTTCCTATTAATTTCACACGGTCCTACTCTCCATGTCATCTACCCCTCAGTGATACTTCTTGTGTCTTCCCTATTGATTCTACATGATTATTAACTTTCACATCTCTACACTCACCTGTCGGTTGAGCATTATTCATAGAACTTTGCTGAGGTTCATTCCTATCACTAGCATGAGACTTTCCATTAGTTTCCGATGGAACTTGAAAATGATCAATTGGATAATCGTGCTTGGTAGGTGCTTCAGCACATTTTTTTCTGGCGTTCCTTTCAGCAGCTTTTGCTGCAAGTTTAGCGTAGGGGTTATCTGTTTTTCGCTTATTAGTAGATTCAATTCCTTCCTTATTAACACTACCATTTAGATCGCCTTCTGCGTAACTAGCAGACTTGTTTTTCTTTTTATTACTAAACTTGTCCCCTTGTTCATTAGTAAGCGGCGTAGTTCTTCTTCCATCAACGTTAGCACTTGGACGCCTTTCCTCAAAACTAGCAGATTCTCCATAAGATGTGAAACAAAATTTTATTCCACTCGCCCCAGGCACTTTTCCCGGCTCTTTTGTTGGACGTGCAGCTACCGGTTTTGGTGCTGGCTGTGTTGCTTTCTTATTTTCCTGCCCTTGTTTTTCGTTCACTTCTTGCTTTGGTACCACACTATTTCCCTTATTCACATCATCTTTGTGCACAGGACGCATCAAATTTTTCAGGGAAGCTGATAAAAGATCAAGCTCTTGTTTGGTCAGAGTGATTGGTTTGGCAACACCAGATGAAAAGTCGAGAAGATAACTTGGAACGACGATTTGATATCTCCCTTCTGCATCCAACTTTATTTCAATTTCATGAACTTCTTTAGTTGCTTCTTTTTCTTTCGCTGATGTTTTTTCTTTACCTTCTTCTTTGGTTGTTTCTACTAAATCTGTCAGCTTAACTGAAAAGAGCTCGGCAAAGATCGTAATAATTGAGCCAACTGCAAACATTTGAAGCTTTAATTTCAGATCACGAAGAGCCTCGAGACGCTCCAATATTGCTACTTCCTCGAACCCTACTACAATGTTGCGTATTTCTATTCTCCCTATCCTGGACAATAAATTCTTTCATTCGAAACACTATAGTTACATCATCAAGATTAATCTCTATTCTCTTAACTAATTTCTTTATTACACTACGCTTTTCTAACCAACCATATTGATTAATCTCTGACTCTATACCAGAAGCAAACTCCCTTATGCTACTTATTATAATTGCAAATCCTTGCTCCATTATCTCCTGATCTTTCGTCCTTTCTTTTTCTTCTTCCACTTCTTTTAAACGCTGTTTCATTTCTTTGATTCTCGATTCAAATTCTTCCCTACTTATGTACTCATTTGTGTAACTATCAATCAGTCTTGCAATACCTCGTTTTAATTTGCTTTCTCGTCTTTCAAGATCTTGATCTAATGCTGTTTCTTTGCTTTCAGATATTCTACTTTGATATTCATTTATTAGCCTTTCTGGTTCGTTCAATACATCTTTTACTTTTTCCCATACAACCATTTCTAGTGTTAACGCATGGATCCACTTATTATTGCATATCCCAATTACATCATAAGTGTTAGGAGTTTCTGCAGTACAACGATAATAGTAATAAATTTTTCCCTTTTTCTTATCTCCAGAATACGCACCGCAATAAGCGTATTTGCAGCGTTGACACACAATTAGGCCTTGTAATAGAAATGTTGCTTTCCTTTTCTGCACTCTTACTCTTCTCCTATTTTCAGCTAGTTGTTCTTGCACTGCATCAAATAATGCTTCTTCAACTATCCTTGGTACTGGTATATAAATCCAATTCTCCTTATCTGTATAGGTAATAGAATATTTTCGCCGTCTGGCAGTATTTAATTGTGACTTGACTTCTAGTTTTACTGGGCCTATCTTAGTTTTACCATACGCTGCTTGTCCTTTGTATACAGGATTCTTTAATATGCGTTGAATTGTTCCTGAACTCCATGTCTCTTTTCCCTTTTGCGTTCTTATACATCTTTCCTTTAGCCTATGCACTGTTTCTCTAATGCTTACTCTCTCTTCCCCTATCCATACGAACAGTTGTTTCACTATTCTTGCTTCCTCTTCATTAATTTCAAATTTTCCTTTCCCACCCATTTCACCACTTTTTATGTACCGATAACCATACGGAGCTGTAGTCATTATACTTACACTACCTTTCCTCGCCGCATACAGTCTTCCTCGCCGGTTCCTTTCCATAATCTTTGCCCGTTCATATTCCGCTATTGCTCCTTGCATTTGTAATAACAGATTTGATTCTGGACTGTTATCTGTCTTTTGGTTTAAAAAGATTACTTCTACTTCTGCTTTTTTAAATTCGTCAAGCAAGATCATTTGATACACAGTTTTTCGTGATAACCTATCAGGTGAATGAATATACACTTTATCAATTTTTCCCTCCTTTACCTTATCACGTAGTCTATCTAAATCAGGACGCTCTAAGCTCGATCCACTATAGCCATTATCGATAAATTTATACTCATCCAGCAGCTCATGCTCATCTTCACTAATTCTGCGTTCCAATTCGGCTACTTGGCTCTCTATTGTCCCTTCTTGCGCTTGTTTTTTCGACGAAACTCTTGCATATAAACTTACTTTCTTCATTTGCTTCTCACTCTCATTTCTCTCATGTGTATAGCTGTTCTTGATCTAGCTAACTACCTTAAAAGCTTCTCTTACATCCCTCTACAACTTCCCAAATCTCGGTGGACAAATTTAAAGAGGCTACCTACAGCCAAAGGTTTGGACGATTCGTTTTATTTGCTTTTCCAATAACAAATTCTGCTCAATCAGGCCTTATTCATCTTCAAAACACATTGTTGAGCCAAACTCACGACTTTTTGGTCGTATGATTTTTTGCCTGATCTTGATAGGTTGCATATTTTGATTTTTCCTATTCTGTCCAATACACTCTTTTATTCGAAATATTATAGTTATGCTATTAAGGTCGATTTCTATTCTCTCAACTAATGCCCTTATTACACTACGTTTCCCTAACCAATCTAATTGATCAATTTCTGACCCCATTCCATCAGAAAACTCCTTTACGCTGTTTATTATAGCAGCCAACTCTTCCTCTGCCTCCTTCCCATCTTTTACCTTTTCTTTTTCTTCTTCTATTTCTTTTAAACGCTGTTTCATTTCTTTGATCTTCGACTCAAATTCCTTTCTGTTGATATACTCATTGGCATAACTATCAATCAGCCTCGAAATCCTTTGTTTTAATTTGTTTTCTTGTCTTTCAAAATCTTGATTTGATGCTGCTTTTTTATTTTCTGACAATCTACTTTGATATTCATTTATTAGCCTTTCTGATTTGTTCAACACACTCTTCACTTTCTTCCATATATTCATTTCCAATACATCTGCACGGATACGTCTATTGTCGCATATTCTTCTTCCAAAGTTAGCTATAATGCTACAACAACAATAATGGTAGTACCGGTGAACTTTCCGTCCCTTTTTTTTTATATTAGGTTTACCGCAGTAAGCATATTTACAGCATTGGCATATAACCAGACCTTGTAATAGATATTGTGCTTTCTTCTTGTTCATTATCGCTATTTGCTTATTTTCAGCCAGTTGTTCTTGTACTGCATCAAATAATGCTTCTTCAACTATTTTTGGTGCTGGTATATAAATCCAATCCTTTTTATCTGTGCGAGTACGGGAATACTTTTGCTGGCTTACAGCATTTCGCCGTAGTCTCAATTTCGGTTTTACTGGGCACAGCTTAGTTTTACCATATGCTGCTTGTCCTTTATATACTGGATTTCTCAATATACGACGTATATTGCTTTGATTCCACACCTCTTTTCCTTTTTGCGTTCTTATAGACATTTTCTTTAGCCTACGCACTGTTTCTCTCATGCTTACTCTCTCTTCCCCTATCCATACGAACAGTTGTTTCACTATTCTTGCTTCCTCTTCATTAATTTCTAATTTGCTTTCTTTACCTGTTGTCCCCTTCTTTATATATCGATAACCATAAGGTGCACTACTAATTACTCTTATACAACCTTTTCTCGCTATATGGAGTTTTCCTCTACGACTTCGTTCTATCATCTTTGCTCGTTCATACTCCGCTATTGCTCCTTGCATCTGTAATAGCAAGTTCGACTCTGGACTGTTATCCGTCTTGTAATTTAAAAATATTATCTCCACTTCCGCTTTTTGAAATTCTTCCAGCAATATCATCTGATATATATAGTTACGTGATAATCTATCGGGCGAATGAATGTAAATTTTATCAATTTTTCCCTCTTTTGCCTTATCACGTAATCTATCTAAACCGGGGCGCTCTAGGCTTGATCCACTATAACCATTATCTATGAATTTATACTCATCCAGTAATTCGTCCTCATCTTCACTAATTCTACGTTCCAACTCATCTACTTGACTCTCTACTGTCCTCTCTTGTGCTTGCTTTTTCGACGAAACTCTTGCATATAAACTTACCTCCTTCATTTAGCTTTTTCCTCTCTTCTCATTTCTCTGTGCATACATCTACTTTCGCATTATCTCTCGTGCAATTTAATCCTTTTAGACTTCTTCGAAATACATTGCTATCTCAGCCTTCTCGTACAATTTTTTGCCTAACTATTATAGGCCTGCTGCTTTCCTTATTTTGATTTCCACTATTCTGAGCGATATATTTCCTTACTCGAAATATTATAGTTATACTATCAAGGTCGATTTCTATTCTCTCAACTAATGCCCTTATTACACTACGTTTCCCTAACCAATCTAATTGATCAATTTCTGACCCTATTCCATCAGAAAATTCCTTTATACTGTTTATTATAGCAGCCAACTCTTCCTCTGCCTCCTTCCCATCTTTTACCTTTTCTTTTTCTTCTTCTATTTCTTTTAAACGCTGTTTCATTTCTTTGATCTTCGACTCAAATTCCTCTTGACTCACATATTCCTGGGCATAACTATCTATTAATCTTGAAATCTCTCGCTTTAATTTGCTTTCTTGTCTTTCAAGATCTTGATCTAATGCTGTTTCTTTGCTTCCCGATATTCTACTTCGATACTCACTTATCAGCCTTTCTGGTTCGTTCAATACACCTTTTACTTTTTCCCATACAACCGTTTCTAGTGTTAGTGCACGGATATACTTATTGTTGTCACATACCCTAATGCCATCATAAACGTTAGGAGTTCCTTTGGCACAACGATAATAGTAGTAAATTCCCCCCCTTCTCCTACCTGCAAAACACACACCGCAACAAGCATATCTGCAACGTTGACACACAACTAGACTTTGCAGTAGATACGTTGCTTTCCTTCTCTGCGCTCGCACTCTTTTCCTATTTTCAGCCAGCTGTTCTTGTACTGCATCAAATAATGCTTCTTCAACTATCCTTGGTACTGGTATATAAATCCAATCCTTTTTATCTGTGCGAGTACGGGAATACTTTTGCTGGCTTGCAACATTTCGCTGTGGTCTCAATTTTGGTTTTACTGGGCACAACTTAGTTCTACCATATGCTGCTTGTCCTTTATATATGGGATTTTCTAATATATGATGTATGGTACCTGGATTCCACACCTCTTTTCCTTTTTGCGTTCTTATAGACATTTTTTTTAACCTATGTACTGTCTCTCCAGTGCTTACTCTTTCTTCTCCTATCCATGTGAAGAGTTTTTTCACTACTTCCGCTTCATCTTCATTGATTTCAAATTTCCCTTCTTCGCCTATTTCGCCCCTTTTTATATACCTATAACCATAAGGGGCTCTCCTCATTACACTTACACTTCCTCTCCTCGCTGCATAAAGTATTCCTCGCCGATTTCTCTCTGTAATCTTTACTCGTTCGTATTCCGCTATTGCTCCTTGCATTTGTAATAGCAGGTTTGATTCTGGACTGTTGTCTGTCTTTTGGTTTAAAAAGATTATCTCTACTTCTGCCTTCTGAAACTCTTCTAGCAATATCATCTGATACACAGCTTTTCGTGATAACCTATCAGGTGAGTGAACATAAATTTTGTCAATTTTTCCTTCCTTTACCTTATCACGTAATCTATCTAAACCGGGACGCTCTAAATTTGCCCCGCTATAGCCATTATCCATGAATTTATACTCATCCAGCAGCTCATGCTCATCTTCACTGATTCTACGTTCCAACTCCGCTATTTGACTTTCTATTGTCCTCTCCTGTACTTGCTGTTTCGACAAAACTCTCGCATATAAACTTATTACTTTCATTTGTCTCTTTCTCTCTATTTTCTTTTTTTCTCTTTATTAATCTTTCTATTAATTGCCCGTATACATCTGATAAGCGTTTATCTGCCAACTCATCAGGTTCATATCGGCAGGTCACAGTTAACGTTCTTTTTCTCATAGTTTCTCCTGTAAATGTTTTTGCAGTTCAGGAGCCTTACCACTCCCTTTTTCCATAAATCCATTTATCAGCTACTCTTACGAAAAAGATGCAACTGTTGTTTCTCCTATGTGAAATTTTAGAAGCTACACTAAAAAAGCTATCCATAATTCCAGCAATTTCCCCAAATTGGGAGGCAAATTCGCTCTTTTTAATTTGTCCTCCAGCTATAGCCAAAAAGCTCCAGACTCACGCGATTTCTGAAGCTCTTTAGCTACCCTTTCTCCTCTAGCTCTTTATCGCTCTTCTTTATCACACTTACCGCTGTCCTTTCCCTTATTTTTTCTAAAAACTCTCCCTGTTTTTTTGCTATATTGTTGTCTAAAACCTCCATTATTTCTTTGTTATTTCTAGCATAATCCATTGCTGTTAGGCCGGATTTATCATTCCGCTCTGTTTCAGCTCCGGCTTTTACTAGTTCTTTGACTACTCCCACTTCCCCTATCATACAGGCTAGGTGTAATGGTGTGCATTTATTGCCATACTCCTCTGCATTCACATCAGCTCCTGATCTTATCAGCTCTCTTACGTTTGCTAGACGTCTTTCTGCTATTGCTAGGTGCAACGGTGTATGCCCATTTGTATCCTTTGCATTTACGTCGGCTATTCCTTTTTCTATTAACAACTTGACTATTTGTTCATCGGAAATTCCTGCTGCATAATGCAGTATTGTTCTTCCCTTTTCGTCTATTTTGTTAATATTTTTAAATGAGTTCTCTAATAATTCATCCAGTGACTTATTAAATTTTTCTCTATCTTTTACACTAAACATGATACACCTCACTAATAAACTCTTCAGTTCCAGGCAAATTTCTTTTATTTACCTACACTTATTTAACCTATGGCCTTTTTAGCATGGAAACAAGTTTTTTTTTACAAAATACACACATTTTTGTCAAATATTAATGTGTTATATTAAGATATAAATATATATACTTAACACATTAAGTAAAAAGCAAACCTGCTTCCTATCCTCAATCAAGCGTCTTGATCATCTCGTTCATTTGGTCCGCTACCTTGATCACTACGTCTCTGAAATCTTTCGCTATTTCTTGCCTGTCTCTCTTCCTTATTTCACCTAAATCCATCATTTTTCCTTTTAACTTCGGTAAATATTTTCTTTCCCATATCTCTACCATTTCTTCCACTGATTTCTCTATTTCATCGCATATCTTTGGTTTATCTCTTATTATTCCTCCTTGCTCTTTCATAAATTTTCTTGCCTTTTTATTCACTTCTTTGTCCAGTAGAAAATACATTGGCGTTTGACCAAATTTATTCTCCTGGTTAATTTTTGCTCCTGCTTTTATTAACTCTCTTATTACCCTTTCTGCTCCTACCATACATGCGAAGTGCAGTGGGCTATATTTGCTAATTCCTTCAGTTGCATTTATATCCACCCCTAACCTTATCAGCTCTTTTACGTTTTCTAGGCGTTTTGCTATTGCTGCACTGTGTAGCGGTGTGAAACCTCTGCTATTTGTCGCATTGATGTCTGCTCCTTTTTTTATTAATAACTTTACTGTTTTTCGATCGGAGACCCTTACTGCACGATGCAATATTGTTTCCCCACCCTCATCTCTTTTATTAATATTCTTAAATGAGTTATTTGATACTTCCGTAAAAAACTTATCAAAAGCATCTATATCTTTTTGATTGAACTTCATACATACCTCACCAATAATTAAAACATAAAATAGCCCAATTTGGCCTTCTTCAGTAATAGGTAAAATTATTATGTTTACCTACAACTGTTTCAATTATGCTTGTTTTGATATCAAAAAGCAAGTTTTTTTTTGGTTAATACACCTTGTTTTTACTAAATATTAGCAAGATTATTAAGATATAAATACATAGACTTAACGCATTAAACATATTATCTGTTTTTCCACCCATTTTCTATTCAAATGACGATGTTCGTGCCAAGTAAGGACTCCAGGGTAAAACACTAAAATGTAATTTTCTAATTCGTGGATCGCATCTTTTTGCTGCGAATCTAAATCGTTTTCATAGCGAATGTTGTGTTCTGCTAAACCATATCTTGTGATTTTTTGATCGGTATAATTTTCTACTTTGTAATTATGGGTAACACTGAACCTTTCTAAAATCGGTTTGTATTTTAAATTCCACAGTTCTTCAGATAGTTTGCTACTTCCCAATACAAATTTATTCCCCGTTTCTTCTACACTTGTAACCGGAAAACACGCATTTATTTCCCCTAAGTTCCAGCTATCCGATAATACTATCTCTGCTTTGGCAAACTTAATTTCTGGCAGTAAACTCTGTGGTAAAGGGTAAAGTGTTTTAAAATTATACCACTGATGATTTCTTTCGTATATGCCACTGTAATTCTTTGTGTGAGGCTCTGTTTCCCCAAGTACTGCTACATCTAGACGATATACATCATTACTAAAAGCTTGTTCGTAATGGTCGCGTAAGCAACCGTCTATAACCAAAATTGGTGGGCAACTAAACCTGAAAAAGTTTACTCTTCCAAATGACAACACCGGTCCGTTTTTTTCGACCTTTGTACCAGAGTAGTCTGATAATAAGCTGCCAAATAAACTTTCGTCTAAAATAAACCTGCCAATGTTGTAATGATCGTTAAAAATCCTCATTAGCCTCGATCTTGCTGGCAATGATAGTTTTGCTAGTTCTACAACGGCATCTACGAAGAAGTCATTTGCTACATCTTTTATCCCTATCTGCAACTCAAAAAAGTGCTCACCTGGTGGCTCTTCAATAATCGTAATATCATCTATATTTGCCCATTTTAGCGCTATTTTCAGTGATGCTGGTGTTCCCCTTAAACGCTGAAATTCTATCCCTTCTTTTATCGCTCTTCTTTTGTCTGTTACCCAGCGTAGAATCTCTTCTAGACCATATTCTTCAATTATCCATGGTAGTATTTTTTCATCTAACCTAAACTTAAACCCTTTAATGCAACCAGGATCTACTCTATAATCTATCGCATCAACTATGGCTTGCTCTTGTTTTGTTGCGTTTGGGGGTAATAACATTAACCTCTACCCACTAATTCTAGGCTTCGCAAACCAGCACACTCATTTCCTAGTACAACAACATCCTCTTTTGGCTCTATTAATTCCACGTTTTCTACCCCTTCTACGAATAGATTGGCTATAATCCATGACCTTGTTACACTCCATCCTAATCTTTTAGTTGATTCAAATTTTTCTATAAATTGTTTTTTTACCGTTTCAATAACATCAGGACTTCTAATGCTAATTCTGCTGTGAATATCTATTTCTATAATATTGCAACCAACTACCTCTATCGTATCGGTCAAAACCCTTATTTTATCTTGATTAACCCTTTCTTTTACTATGTTAATTAATTCCTCTGAATCTGTTGATAACTTTGTGGATAAAATTGAGATCTGTACACTTCCTGGCACCTTTGATTCGACCAGTGCATCCTTTACTCGAGCGTCGGCTGACATTGCATGATAGCGATAATGTTCTTTGCTTCCTCCAGTGCTCCAACCTACTATTTTTGTTTTTACCCTCTTTCTAAATCGTTCGTCATCTTCTCCTTCTTGCCTTTCTACTCCATAAAATTCAGCTAAGGTATCAAGGTTTTTTCCTGTTGCAAATTTTAATAAATTACTTTTTGCTGCTTCATTTATCATTTGTCGTAGTAATAACTCTCGCCAAGCTGCAACTTCCAAAATCTTTATCGCTGGATCACTTTCTACTAATGCTATAAAACTTGCGTCACGTCGCACTAATTCTTCTTTCATCTGGGAAAGGATTTCTTCAAAACTCAACTGCTCAATTAGTTCCACAATTTTTATACCACAATTCCTTCAAGGTTAATATTTTTACCATCTGGTAGATACATCCCATCCAAAGAAATAGTAACTTTTCCTTCTTTCACTTCTGTAATCTTTACTTTTTCAAGCTTGAACCTTTTTTCCCATTTTTGTAGTGCTTCAGCCGTTGCTGCGTAAATTTCGAGCGTAAAATCTCTATTTATTGGCCGATCTACTAATTCAAATAATCGGGAACCGTAATCTCTTCTCATAACTCTACTGCCTATTGGAGTGGTTAATATGTCAATAATTGATTGTTTCAGATGGTCTAAACCTTCCAGTTCTTTCCCACTGGTAGCACTCATGCCTCTCATTGTTTTTACCCGGCAAATACACTTTTGTTAGTACTCATCATATGAAAACCACACGATGCCAAGTCACTTGTTCTTGTTATGCCAATACCATTCACAAATACACTGTTTGACCCTTGTGTTATCGTCTCTCCTAGAGTCAAGATATCACCCTTACGACAGACAGGTCTACCACTCACAAACACATCTTCACTTCCGCCCACACAAACATGAATCAGTATTCCAGTGCAACGATCTTCTATACAAACGACAGCTTTAGCCATATCAATTGAGGTCGATTCTCTTTGATTTGAGTTTTATTCCGTTTTTTGTCATCTCTATGCTCGATTCTCCAACTTTCAGCGTTATTTTATCTACTACATCTATCTCAAGATGATTTTTTCCACTGTCGTATGATAGTTTCGTTCCATCTCCAAACTCTAAAATATTTGCAGTTTTTTGGCATTCAGGAGGAACTGCTCGATAAATTGCTGGTAACACTGCTCCTAATGCTAACTCTCCACCTGGCGATAATACCATTACCTGTTCATCAATACTTGGTGGTGACCAGCTTTTGTCTTCTCCTGCTCGATGAGTTATCCACGGTAGATAATCGGTTAAAAATTCTCCTACTTTTACTCTAACTCTTGCCTTTTCATAGTCTATTTCTTTAACTAAACCTATACGAATAATGTTCGCTAATTTTCTATTTAGCTCTGAAATTGCAAAATTATGGTCTAACATTTTCCCCCACTCTTATAACATGCGGTATAACACCTGTTTCGGACCATATCGACTTTCCTATATGTAGTCCGTGAAACCATTCGACCACCCACACTAGATATGCATCAAGTTCTGGCTTAAACCCATCTACTTCCGCTGATATAAATTCACCTGGCGAAATTTTTTCCGTTTCCCAAGTATTTTTATTTACTACCCTTGCAACTTCGGCTGCCAATTCTCTCACAACTATTGAGGCATCCTCTATTGTTCCATCAACTACCACTCTTGCTTCAAATCTAGCTCTCAGTGCCAATTCACCCGTTCCTGGATCTTTGCCAGGTTCTAAACTTACAAGCTCTACAAACACTGCCGGGGCTATTATTTCCCGACGTTCTGTTGGATACATTTCACATGTCTGTATTGCTGGTATTTCTTCTCTTAATTTGCTACAGATTGCTTGATGTAAATTACTCCAAAACATATCTCGTCATATACTTTATTTGTTGGTGGAAATATTTTTCAAATGCTCTCTCCGCTTCATTATCAGCTATCCTTTTTACTATTTCTCCATCACATAGATCAAATTCCTCTTCTTCTATCGGCAAAGATTTTTTTCCTATACGCGTAAAAATTCCTTTATGACCGCCCTTCATCGTTGCTACAAATGCTCCTTTGAACATGTGTTTCCCTGCTTTTGCTCCTATCTTCGTCTGCTTCATTGTCCCAAGCTTTCCTGCTTTTACAACAAAGGTATCTACCGCTACCACCGACCTTAAACGTTTCCTACTTGCCTTATATACTCCCACTCTTGTTTTTATTAGTTTTCTCGGTACTTGTTTTTCTTTGCTTACTTGTTTGATCGCTTGTGATCTTATCCACAGCGCTGTTTTGTTTAATGCTCTCATCGTTGCTAGTTCTACTTTTTCTTTTTTAGCATCTACACTTTGTATTATTTTCTCAATATTTTCGGTAACTTTTATCTCAAAAAACATTTTATTCTCTCATTGTGCCGTTATTTTCCAGACCATTCCTGAATTATCCCTAAGTGGCGGTGAATGTACTTTGTATCTACGATCACCTATAACAAAAATATCTCCTACCATCGGTTTTAATACATCAAAGACACTTACTTCTAACGCTAAAGTTTCTCCTACAAATTGTCCTTCACCAATTTCATATAATCTATCTGGTTGTTGTTTCAATACTTGCACCATGTATGACTTGTCCTTTGACTCGTATAATGCTTGTTCTCCCAAATGTGCAAAACAATCTTTCAATAATCTCTTTATATTTTTTTGCATTTCTTTGTATTATGCACTAACACTTACAACATGCTAAGGAAAGGCATGCAGGTAGGGCATCTCTCTTTTGGCTTTACCTGCTTGCATGTTTTATCTCTTTTTTCATCTCTTTTTAGTATAAATTTTATGTAGGGAAGCCTTAAGTTTACTTCACATAATTTTTCTTATTGCTCTCCTGTACTTATGCTAAACTCTACATGTAATAAAAACAATTTTAGGGTGGAACCTTTGCTTTTTTAAGGGCTCCTCCTTTCCAAAACTTATTAAAAAACCATTTGCATACCTCATCTTATTATAGTATATTTAATAACCTAAAAGTGGTGCATTGTAGGGCTTCTTGCGTACCTCATTTTTTTCCTTCTCATGCAAAAGTCCTACTGTGCAACAAGTTTGACCAGTATTCCAGGACGATGACACATTGGCAAAGGATTGGACTGCGTATGTAAATCAGTTCCTCTATCAAATCTCCTTGGCTCTTGTTTTGCATATAGTGGCTGTCCAAGCGTATTTACCGTCTCATTAAAGTCCGCTGGTGCAAAGTAAGTAGTAAATGTATTAGCCGTTCCTAGTGGAAAACAGTGCCCTGTATCCCTTTCTATAAATCTTCTTACATTTCCTTCTGGGTCAGTTGCTTGGCCTCTGTATTCCTCAAATGTTATTCCACAGAACGTAAATCCTGATCTCATATCGTTCCGGAGTGCTGCACCTTCTTGCCATCTTTCGTATGCTTCTTTTACTTTAGCGTGAGAGGTTAGTGCATCGAAAAATTCAGGACTTACTAAGGCATGAACCCCAGTCATATATTCACCACTTAGGTTATCTTCAATATGACGCAATACTTCTAGACATTTACGTTTTACATCAGTTGTTGCTGTTCCCAGTGCAAAATTTACTACTTTTGGCGTAATTTCAAATTCATTGTACAGATTTAATAATTCTGACCCATCAGCATCGAGAATAATTCCTTTGAGCGCACCCATTCGCAAATGTTCTAACGTTATTGCATGTTTGTTTCTCATTAGCTGCAAATGATCGGTTATTACATCTGCCAGCCCCATCAGTTCACTTTCTGACCCAAACGCTCTTATTCCCTGTACTTCCTCAGGCAACACTACATCGTCGTGTGGAATATGCGGAATCGTAAATGTCCTTATTTTTCTTTTTCCTCGTTTTCCCACTGTTGCAGGAGCACCTGGCACTTGCGTTGGTAATAAAGTTAAAACTCCATGGTGTTCTTCTATCGTAATATGACGAACACTTACCGACTTACTTGGAAATAAATTTAAACTTTCTGTACGACCATAGTTTATCGGCAATATGTTTATTGATTTAGTTAATGCCGTCATACTAAACGCTGGATTTGAAAATGGATTTTGCATGTTTTTTTCCCCTATATGTTATGTATTAAAAGTAGCTTGCTGAGCTTTTAAACCCCCTTGCGGATGATGATGCCTCGTGCTTCAAGTTGCTTTATTGCTGCAGCTTTCTGCTCTTCGGTAATATTTGCTGGCCATACAACCGCATGGTCTGCTAGCATTGCCGCACGTGTAACGATTACTGCTTTGGTGTTCTCTCTTGCATTTACATCATTTATGATTGCACCTATCGCTGTTTGCGTCCCATCTGTGGCTGTTGGATTTATTATCTTAATAGCATTATCTTTATCATAACCAACAACTGTTCCAAGTTTGAGGTTTTGTCCCTTAGCTACGGTTATTTGGTCTCTTGAATATAGACTTGATGCTTCATATTTTAGAAGATCGCCCAAATTATTTGTTTCAGTTATGCTTGTCATTTTTTTTACCTTTATTTACTTCGCTGAGTTTAAAGTTGTTATACGTGGCGGTAAAAGATATACCACCATATGATTGGCTATTATGGCGCACTTTGGCCATTTATTTACCGCCGCGTATGTTGCGTTATATTCTGCGGTTATCTCAAATACTCGTTTGTGCACGACTCCTTGCTACTTGCATCATCAAGTCTTCCGGTGCACTTTGTGGTATTGTGCTCAGTATCTCTGTCTTCTGCGTTTGTTTTGCTAGTTCTGACATCAATATTTCTCTTGCTTCCTCAACACTCACGTCTTTTTCTATAAATTCTCCTATCTTTTCTGGCATCTTTGATAAATTGCATAATCGTATTAGCTCTAATACTTCTGCTTTATAATCAACTTCACTATCGGTATTCATAATTACTCTCCTTATTAATTCATGAAATGGTATTACTTGATCAGCTAGACCTGCCTCTACTGCGTTTTTGCCAAAATATAGCCCTGCTTCGGTTGATCTGACTTTTGCTGTTGTAAGATTTCTATTTCTTGCTATTAGCTGCAAAAACATCTCATATAGACGATTTACCTCATCTTTTAAACTTTCCAGACTTTCTGATGTTATTGGCTCGTGTGGATTTAAATCGTTTTTTCTATTTCCAGCAAATACTGTCGTATATTTTATTCCTTGCTTTTCATCAAATTCACTTTGATCTATATGGCTTGCTATTACTCCTATACTTCCAACTCCCGATGTCCTCGTTACAAATACTTCTTCAGCACTTGATGCAATTGCATACGCTGCAGAATACGCATCATCGTTAGCTATTGCTATTATCTTCTTTTTTCCTCTTGCATTGTAGATAAAGTCGGAAAGGTCGAATAGACCGTTTACTTCCCCTCCTGGGCAGTCTATGTCCAGTAAAATTGTCTCTATTTTTTTGTCCGATAATGCTTCCTTTATTTCTTCATGTATTTTCTCATATGATGTCATTCCAAGAATATAATCAAAAGTTCCTGGTTTTTTGGTTAGAATTCCATAAATTGGGATAACTGCTACCCCTTTGGGGTTTAGGGTACTGTGCTTTAAACATTCAAAATTTGCATGTTTCCCACTATATGACGATAGTAACTCAAAACTTCTTGCTTCTATCATCATCGGCTTGTTCAGCCAGGTCATTTTTTTGTCATATTATTTCAGAATTAGAATTAAAGTCGTTTCCTACGTCCGAATCAAAATGTAGACCTAATTCACTAGCGCGTTTTTGATCTGCAGCAATTTCTTGGTCAATTTCTTCTACATCATAGCCAAGTTCTGATACCACTTCTGACCTGCTTTTAAATCCATTTCTTACCGCCATTTGTTGTGCTTGTTGGTCTTTTAGCTGGTCTACTGAACCAAACCCAGGCGGTACCCATTTTACTTCTTTTGCTTCTTTTACCCCTTCTTTTGCCCCTTTCCATCCTTCACCTATGTCTAATTCTCCAGAGAGTATGGCTAGTTCTATCCATTTACCCCATACTCGATGACAGAACTGAAATGCCAAAATGTTATGTTGCCACATTGCGCACCTCCTACGAAATTCTATTAATCCGGCTCTTATCGATGAATAATTGACACCACTTAGATCTCCTGTTAGCTGCTCGTAGGTTATTCCCATGCCTACTGCTATTGCCCTTAGCTGCTGTTTCATGAATGCTTCATAACTTCCACCAACATCTGATGGCTGGGAAAATTTGATGTCTTCACCGGGATCGAGTAGTTGCATAGTTCCAGGTTCTAAGCCAGATAATGCTATTCCTTGTTCATTACTTTCTCCTTCTCCCATGATGTTTGCTTCAGGATCAAGTCGGGTAATAAATCCTGCAAACATCGCTGCTGTTTTTTTTCTGACTAACTCCGCATCGTCGTATTGATCAAGTTCGTAGAGTTTGAGTAGTACTGTAGAAAGCCATGGTACTCCTCGAATTTGCCCAGGTCTTAGTATTTTGTAGATATGTAAAACATCGTTTGCTGGTACACGAACTGACTCTCCAAAAGCACTTTCACCTGGGTGTTCTTTCAATAAGTAATATGCTGCCCTCTGTCCCAGTCGATTAAATTCTATGCCGTTTCTAATTACATTACCATTTGCAAGGGTTTGATTACTTTTATTGTCTAAATGTTCCGACTCAAGTACTTGTAATTGCAACGGTACACAAAGTCCATCTCCGGGTTTTCTCGTTCTTAAACGTACAAAACATTCTCCTCCTTCAATCATACTCCTACAAACCAATGCCTGTAGTCCATAAAAATCACTTACTCCGCTGCTGTCTGCTTCATCGGTCCATCTTAGCCACAATTCTTGGATTTTTTGCCGTAACTCAGGATCCTTGGCTTTTGATTGCGGTTTTATCCCTGTTCCAACACAATTACTTACTATCGTATCAACAATGTTTGCTGCAAACGAGTTGTTTCTTACCATGTCACGTGAGCGACTACGTAAGTGCCCTTGGTCCTGGGAAAACAAATTATTTATGCTTCCTGACTCTGGTTGAAAGTGAAAAAATCTTCTTCCAGATCCTGCTCCATCCCAGGCTAAACTTTTTGGTTTTGGTGGTTTGTGAAATAATTGTTTTAAGGTTTTTAACATCCTGACAACCAAAATTTTTTCAGTTTTTTCAAAGTCCCTTTGAATTTATTTCGATCGCATGGACCTATTCCCTCTACTGAATGTGGCTTTAGTCCTTTTTGACCATCGGTATATTGCCATAGAGTCCAGTTTTTCCACCCCTTTGGTAATATTGGCCTCACTAACCACCTTGCCACCCATAATGGACATTTCGTTAATATTGGCGTTGCGAAATCCTTCAGAAAATAAGGACTTCCATAAATCAGTGGTAAACGTCCGGTGACTTCCTGAACTTGGTTAACAAAATCTTCCGCTTGTTTTGGCGTTATGTTTTTCCCACTTTGGTTTTCCTCAATATCTAGGGCAAGCAGAACTTTAGAGCTATCGCCAACTGTTTCCAAAAAATGCTCAGCTTGGTCTTTTCCGTCTTTTTCCCCCGTACCAAAATGATATGCTCCCCACATCAAACCTTCTTCTTCAGCAGCTTTTCTTCTATTTGCATATGTTGGATCAACATAATTTAGACCCTGGGTTGCTTTGTGAATAACACCTAAAATTCCATCTTCTTTTGCTAATTTGAAATCCACACTTTGATGCCAGTGGGATAAATCTACGATTACATTTTTTATCATTTGGAGATCCTTAATTTATTAACAGCTTACATGTTTCAAAAATTGGTTGATAACTTGCTGACTTTATGCACTGCACAAAACTTTCAATCTTTCTTTAATTTACCACGAAATGGTATGCCAGCTTTCAATGGATCAGTTGTAAGTTTCTTTTCTATTGTTTTTATAATTTTCGATCTTACCGTTGGCGGGATAGCTGGAAAATCTTTTTCGAGAACATCTTTTGAATAGGCGATTTTGTACTTTTGTTTGCCTTCCTCAGTGGGTTCCTCAGATAACCAATTCATATCTTCAGCGTTAATTACCTCTTCATCATCAATATCTTGTCTTTCAATCATTTTTGAAAATTCTATATCTTCTTCAAGTGCTTCCGTTACCAGGTGCACTAACATTTCTTCTACACTTCTGTTGTCAATTTCTGCTATATCTTTGAGGTATTGCGCTAATTCACCTTCAAAATTTACGGTAACATTTCTGGTCATTTTACACTCCTTTATTCGTTGAAATCACAATCCTTCTCTTTGGCTTAATACCTGCTACTTTCAGCTCAGCCTTAATTCGTTGCCTTAAGTTTAATAACGTATTTATATCAACTTCCGCATATCTGACTACATGATCACCATATGCTATCGATACTACTCGTTTCCCACCCTGTAGCTTTTTTATCGCTTTCTCTACTTGCTCTAAATATTCTTGGCTATACATCAATTTTTCTCACCCAGCCACTTGCTTTTTCTTAATTTCTTTACTTTCTTAGCTTTTTCACCCATTAAACTTTCCCACTTACTCTCTGGCCATCTATCTATTCCCAGCGCTATCGATGCTGCTCTTGCGTAAATTCGGCAATCTAATACTTCATTTCTCTCTCTTATTTTTTGCCACTCTTGTTTGGTATACCCTTTGACTACTTTCGTCATTAGTTGCTCTGCAGTTAGTTGTTTAAAATATTCAGGCGGATATTCCGGAAAATGACAATATCCCGGTGGCACTTTCTCACCTTCTTCTTCTTTTAAAACATTAAGTAATTGGAAAAGCTCTGATTTTAATATTGATACTCCAACTGGCCATAACTTTATTCCTCTTTTTAGTTTTTGACCGCCAACTGTTACATCTACTCTGCTTGGACTGCTAAGTGGCACTAGGGCTTTGTTTACACCCTTTACTGCCATTACTCTTCCAGACGCTTGGTGACCTCTTACCCAATTGTATACTTCTTGTGTTGCATACCCAGCATCTATCGCCATCATGCTTATCATGTACTCAAGTCCATCACTTCCTATAAAATGATGATTGAGTAACTCTGAAAGTTTTTCCCATACCTCTCCCCCTCCTGTATCACCTTCTAATACCTGGTAGTCTATTGACCAATTTTCTCGGTTTTTTCCCCACGCTACTACTTCTACCTCTAACCGATCTTTTTGGACATCTACCCCTGCCGTTAAAATTACTTTGCCCTTTGGTACTGTGCCTACGGGAAAAAATTCTCTGCGGTTAAATAATTGTTTCCAGTCTGGTACTTCCCCTCTATCAACCCAGGTTTCTCCAAGCGTAGTATTTATCCATACTTTCAATAATTGTTCATTTTCTTTGGCATGTAAAAAATCTTCCACTGCTTGTCTCCAACTATACCAGCCAACTGGGCTATATAAGCTTGATAGGTGAAATCCTATTACTTTATCATTATTACATTCTGTGTTTGTTGCTCTCCATTCTCCACGAGTTAGCATTTCTGCTTTTTGATGATTTTCTATTTTGCCACTGCATTCAATACAAACATAGTGCGCTGTACTTGGGTTTTTCTCTTCCCACCTTATTTGCGACCATTTCAGCACCTGATAGTGATCACAATGCGGACAGGGAACAAAAAAATGTCGTTTATCTGAAGCTTCAAATTCTTTCTCAATCCTACTTATTCCATGAATTGTCGGTGTCGATACTAAAAAAATCTTTCTACGCGTAAATGTATTAGTTCGGGCAATACTGAGAAGTACTGGATCACCTTCACCTCCTGAATCTCCTGGATACGCATCTACTTCATCCAAAAAAAGATATCTTACTGGCATTGAACGCAGACCTACTGAACTGTTTGCTCCAGTTATTACTACTATCCCTCCGGGAAATTCCTTACTTTGTACAGTATTGCCTGAATCTCTCGATCTTGGATCTTTGACCTTACTTTTTAAACATGGCGTTTCTTCAATCAGTGGCGCAAATCTTCCTTTTGACCAACGTTTTCCCATTTCTACTGTTGGCTGCACCACTAGCATTGGTCCTGGTGTTTGGTCAATCACGTAGCCTATCCAATTATTTCCAGCTTCTGTTCCACCAATTTGCGCTCCTTTCATGAATACCACTTTTTCAGCAGGTGAAGACGGAGAAAGGGAATCCATTATTTCTCTCAGGTACGGGGTTCTTTCTGTCCTCCATTTTCCTGGTTCTGATGATGCTATCGTTGAAAGTTTACGATTCTTATCTGCCCACTCTGATACTTTTAGTGGCGAATCAGGCCTTAATCCTTCAAAAAAACTATCGCTGTATATCATCGTTTGTATGAAATACCCTAGCTGCCTATACTGTAAATAGCATCTTTGTAATTATGAGATTCGACTACAACTTGCTCTAGCATTAAACTGCTTCTCTTGGCATCTTTACCGTGATTTTCTTCAAGCACTTTTGTTCTTTCTTGTTTTATTTCTTCAATGAATTCCTTATTAATGCCTTCAGTATCTATTTTTTCTTCTAAGTATGTAAGGTTATTGCAGTTTGCTTTTCTATAGTAGTGTACTCCAAGACATATTACTGACAATAAAAGTATGCACGAGCCTATAAGCAACGATAATCCTACTTTATTGGTTAAACAGCCTTGGTAAAATCTTTTTACACCGTCTATACCACTTGTTGTGAATAGACCTATAGAAAGTGCTATATTTGCAGCAACTGCACAAGTCAATAACGCAGTAAATAGCGGTCTATTGTTAATCACCGATCCTATTTTATCAGTTCTGCTAATTACTTTTTTATCAATATCAACAAACCCGTTTTTAGCCTCCAAAGCATTGAGCGTAAAGTTTGAACGAGTTCCATTGCTGTACTCTAACCTTACAGATTTTATCGCTTTATTTTTTGGCTGGTATCCTAATACTTCATCTAAAATTTTATCTGCATTTTTTTCTTGAGTCTGATGTTCTTCGGTATTTACAAATTGCTTTACTGCACAAAATATTCCACCAATCGCAAGCACTGAAATAAGTGCTATACTAATATACAGTTGGCTATTTGTAAAAAACGCGACAAACTTTGCTTTATCTTGAAAATATGCTAAAGCCAACGATGTGTATAATATAGCAGCACTTACACTAAAAACTATAAAACCCTTCTGCTGCAAAGCATGTCTTACTCTTGGCAACCACCTGTTTGTTTTCTTTTGCATAATTAATGGAGTTTCCGAATCTACTTCACTATTTGGCGATGTTGGAAGTGTTTGAACAAATTTATCACTGAATGATCTTTCTAGTGTGCTATTGATATCATATGTACTATTGATATTATAATGAGATAAACTACAGAGATTCCCCTCGGAAAACGCTCTTCGTAGGCTGTCTCTTGAAAATTTACTGTTTTCCGTAGAAATTTCACATTGTATAACTTGATCTTTCATTGTTTGACGTTCTGATTTAATAGTGCTAGCTATAACCTTTACTGCTTCTTCAGGTGATGGCGGGTCCGTGAGCTGTGCATATTCTCCGTTTTCATTAGGTGGTAATGTGAATTCTTCTTCAGGCATATTTACCTCAAATATTTAAAGAGCCATTTGTTGCAGTTGTTGTACTTTCACACCACTTAAAGCAAAGGGCACCCTTTGTCTGCCATAAGTATCCGCTGATGCCTTACTTAAAATGAGTATTGCAATCAGTATGTGAATTAAACTTAATAGGCCAATCAATTGCTTTCTTAATAGTTTTGTTATCATTAGAATGCGCTCTGTGTTAATTCTTCCAATGCTGTTCTGATTTCTTCGGTTAGTGTTTCATGTATCTTTTCTGTATCGCTCATTGATGCCGGTAGTGCTGATACTCTGTCTGGTATGTTGAGCAGATTGTTTCTCACCACTCTTGCTACGTTAAATGCTTCAGTTTTTACCTCTTCTACCGGTACAAGCTCTCCTGTTTCAGCTTTTGCTTTCGTCTCCAATATTTTACCTTTTTCCATCTCATTTTTTATCCGCACTTTTAGCAATGCTGTAGATAGATCACTTGTTTCTCCCCCTTTTCTCCTCAGTGGCTGACTTGGATCTCGAATTGCTTCTACAGCCCTATTTGCTTGTTCTCGGTCTATCAGTCCATCTTCGAGCTGAACTATTCCTTTTTTTACTAAATAACAGACGTATTGCTTTGAAACTCCTTGTTCCTTTGCCCATTCCGTCTGCGTTATTTTTGCCCCTTCTTTCACCTTTTTTCTTCGCCCCCTTACTGTCTTGATTCTTGAATTTGCGCAAAAGTTTTGCCAGAGCCAGCGGAAAAAACTTCTCTTCCCGTGTATACTTGCCAACGTTTTATCGTTACATCTACAAACGTAGGATCTAGCTCTACCGCTCTACAGACTCTCCCTGTCCTTTCACATGCAATTAACGTGCTACCAGAACCACTAAATGGATCGAGAACTGTTTCACCAGGTCCACTGCTGTTTACTATCGCTCTTTCCATTAACTCCACTGGTTTCATCGTTGGATGTAGCGAGTTGTATGTTGGCTTATCGTAAAACCATAGATCACTTTGATTACGTCCTCCATGCCAACCACGCTCATTGCCGTTTTTCCAGCCATAAAGTATTGCTTCGTATTGTCTTTGATAGTCAGATCTTCCTAGTGTAAAATGACTCTTTGCCCAAATGATGAATGTTGACCATTTTCCTCCTGCTTCTTCAAATACTTTTTGTAAGGTCGAAAGTTCTGATGATGATGCACAGATGTAAATGGCACCCTTAGTATATGCTAAAACATGAGAACAAATGTCATAAAGGAACAATTCGTAGTTTTCACCTTGGTTGTCGTTTAATATCTTCTTGTCTTCTCTTTCTTGACTACCGCCATAATCAACGTTATATGGAGGATCACAAACGGTTATATCTGCCGTTTTATTGTCTAATACCGCTTTATATGATTCAACCTCGCAGCTATCACCACAATAAATTCTATGACTACCTAAAATCCATAGATCACCTGGTTTTGACACTACTGATTTTTCATCAATCAATTCAGAAACTTCTTTTTCCCATTTTTTTTCCTCTCTTTCTTCCTCTCCATCAAAATCATCGAGAAATCGTTGAATTTTTTCCCACTCAAATCCTGTTAATTTAAGGTCGTATTTTGATTTTTCTAACTCTTGAATCTCAAGTTTTAAGAGGTCATCGTCCCACTTTGCCCAGTTAGCTGATTGATTAGCAACTAACCGAAAAGCTTTGGTTTGCTCATCGCTTAAGTTATCACTGAAAACTACAGGAATACTTTTCATACCAAGCTTTCTTGCTGCTTTAAGGCGTAAATGACCATCAACCACAGTTCCATCACTTTTTGCAACTACTGGAATAAGAAAACCAAATTCCTTGATTGAACGACACATTTTGTTTACTACCTTGTCATTATCACGAGGATTACGTCCATATTCGACAAGCTTTTCAATAGGATAGTAGTGTACTGCTAAGCTCATAAATCTGTTAAAAAGTTAATATTTGAAATATTTCTAACGCTAAAAAAGGACTGTGGTCAAACCTCACCGAACCCGCCTGGGAGGCTGAAAGGACCCGCTTTCTATGGGCTTTTCAGCATATTAAAATCTTTACTAATATAGAACATTAATGCTAAAGAATCTGCCTCATTGTCGTCTTTAGGAAAAAAACCTTTTTTCCTTACAGCTTCAATAACGTTATTCTTACTGGCATTACCTTTGCCCGCTATAAAACGCTTTATCGTCTTCACCGGCACACCTTTGTAGGGAGTGTTATGTTCTCCACACCAAGTAATTAAAATGGCCAGAAAGCCACCATAACAATGCGCAGCATAAGTTCCCAAATGTCTTTTTACATCTTCAAAGTATACTGCAGTGAACTTATGCTCCAGAGAATTAAGCCAATTATGAAAATTCAAGAAATGACCACCATTACGGCTAGAATGAAAACTTTTGCTCCCACTTTGAATTACTCCATCTGTGAAAATAGCCCAACCGGTTTGTTTGCCCAGATCTAGTGTTAGAATTGACATTTGTTTGCTCAACCTAAATTACAAAAACACCATCTTGATAACGCAGTAGATGACTTGACCTTCTACACTGTGGAATACGTTCATCACGTGCTTCTTCTGATCTAGACAGATACCACGCCCTATTAAACCACATCTCTATATTTGCGTCTTGTTTACACAGCAGAACAGCACAGTTCGCTATTTTCGCTATACGAGCACAGCACTGCATAAATTCCCTGCGTTGACAGCGATTATCTTCATCTCCTCCAAAGAGATCTAAATCTTCATCCAATATCACAAGTTTTGGTTGAAAAAATTTTATGTCCTCGAGCAACTCTTTAAAATAAGGGGTTAGTTGGCCCTCATACTTGTCATTGAAAACTATGAGTGCGTTGTCTTCTCCTACTCGGGATGATAAGTAAATGTTGTTAAGATCGGGGGATTTGCCATCTAATTGATAAAACTTATTTATTGCACATTGCTTGCGTACTAAATCTTCTTTTTCATCTGTACAAAATACACCGTATGCCTTCACTTGCTTAACATCCATATTGAGCCAGGGCTTGCCAGTGGCAGCGGCTGTCATTAGTTGCTGAACGAGTAAAGATTTCCCGACTTCGAAATCACCACTTAGATATGAAACATCTCCTATAGAAAGCCAATCTTGTATGATGAATTCTTTTTCAGGAGGTGAACCAACCCACTTCGAAAGATCTATTCTTGCACAATTCATTGCATTTATCATAAAATTACCAGAACACTTTGGATGGTTTCTTAGTCCATATAACTTCTATTGAGAATGAGCCCACAACTAACATAATTGGAAATTTTTACCTAGAGGCATCGGCTCCTCAGAAATTCGTCCAAGAAAAATGCAAAAATTTTAGTTTAACAACATAACTTTCTGCATACACATATATACACGGTCGCTTGCAATTTCGTCCAAAAAATGTGAAAAAATTTCAAGCTTTTTTGTTATTTTAGTTGATTTGACCTCAGCTTTAGTAGTTGCTCAATTACCTCAGCCATTTTATCCATTATCTCTCTTTCCAACTCTACATCCTCTGAGGTCCTTACTATACCTTTTTTCAGTAGTTTAATTAAGACATTGATATTAGATACTAACTTTTCTACTTCCTTGCTAAAAACTTTGATATGTTCCGAAATAAGACTAATTATCAACATGTCTCCTGGGACCATACATCTAAGCCCTTTCCTTTGGCTTCCTCTACAATTTGATTATAGAGGTCTTGCTTTTCCTCATCACTCAAAATTGTACAATATTTCTTAAATTGTTGATAATTTCTAACTAGTTGTATTCCCATAAAATAATCTCCACATTGACCATTTGACTACATATACGCGATTAAAACCGCCCAGACCAACTGCTCTATGAATCAAAACAGTGCCTTTTCATAATGTATATACCAGGTTTCTCACTACTTTTTCCGGGGTTTTTTGAAAAAAAGTTGAAATAATTTTAGGGCAGCTAGATGGAAACTAAAATGGCCTAAACCTTGTTTTAGTTTCAAAGGGGGGTGACACCATCCTTTAGAGAGCTCTATATCTCTGCTTTTTATCTTTCTTTCACTACTACAAAAAAAGCTTTTCTGTAAGCTCCAGTGGCTGCTTTTCGCCTGCAAAAAATAATGGAGACGTAAAACACAAAATATAAATCTTTGTCTCCGTTTTGAATTACTGAATGGTATCAAAATAGATAAACCCCTCCATTCAAAAACGTCTGTATGGCTCTTTTCACAATAGTCTGAATAAACCATAGCTATACACCGCAGGCAACTAATCTCGACTATAAGTCACAAATGCGTATTTCACCTAATTTGGACTGTTATGAGAAGGGCTATAATACCCCTTGAAAAACATAACCCCTTTGTTGTACGTACCGGATTTCTCACTACTTTTTCCGGGGTTTTTTGAAAAATTAATTTTTGATTATAAAATTGATTGGCAGCTAGACAATGAAATTTTCAGGAATTAAATGGAGCCTAGACTTCAAGAACCAGCTAAGTGGTTGACATGTTCAGTTTTGAAGTGCTGACCAATGTTTGGCCTTTCCTCTTTTTGAGCTAAGTGCTTCTGTATAACACTCTCTAGTTTTTCTGTTAATGTAGCAACATGCTCTTCATTTCCTACTAGTTTTTCAGGAAGTGAATGCCAAGATCTATGTGAATAGTAGGGAACAAGCCTATCTGAATTACAACCATCATCCATTCCATTTGCAAGTGCAACTAAAAAATCATTTTCTGTCCAAATATTGCTGCACCTTATGTAAATATCAGCTTGGTAAATATTAATATATTTTACTGGAGGTAAGCTACCATACCTTGCAAAGGTGATTATATCTAAAGCATCATCAAGCTCAATTTTTTCTTCTTGTGCCCAGCTAAATAAGACAAATACAAAAGAAGCAATAGATCTTCCAGTATTAGTGTACTCAAGTATAACAGTTTTTGATCCCTTTTCAGTATGCTGTAAAACAATTTCAGCTGGAGAAAGTCCAATACTCTTAAGTAGACTCCTGTAATTAGCTTGTGCTCCTTTATTGGGAAAAGGTCTGTCTTTAGAGCAGCAATACCCTGTTCTATATTCCTCCACGAAACTGCCTGAAAAAGGAATATAACCAAATTGCCTTTCTTTACTACAACTTTTTTCTAATATCTCTGATGCTTTCACAATCCACGCTGAACTTTGTCCTAAAGAATAAATTCTTGAGTTAGGGAAAGATTTGAGCACATCTTCTGCTACTTCCACTATTTTACTGAAATTACTTTCTTCTTTCCACCAAATTGGTTTTTCTCTGCCTACCATAACATTCTCTCAAACTTTGTTATACAAAAATTATACTTAAGGTGATATTAACTGACAGTTAAAAACTATAACAACTCGAAACATGGTTTTCAACTGCCATATTTACAACGAGGTCAACGGTTTGCCATTTCTGCTTCAACAACTACTTATGAGTGTTCAAAGAGAATCATAACACCTCCTAATCGTAGATTTCAGGTTGCTGAGTTTTTATTTTTCTTAATCATAAAAGTTTCAACTAAGATAATAATTATTTTAATATTTCTCATCAACCGCAAAGTTCTCGTTTTTGAACATCTTAGCTACTACACTCAGTAGATTGGCATTTATTTCGATTTTAAGGGGTGCTACAGACGTTCTTTGGGTATAGATGGTACCAAAACCACCTAAAACCATAGATGGCTTTGAAAACGTATTAAAGACGCATTTATCTAAATTCCCTATAGTTTTAAAAGCCCATTTGTATCTCCTAATAGAAATTGCTCATGAGCTTCGTTGTGGGTTTCAACATACACCCTTTTATTTGAATTTTAAGGGGTATTACAGACGTTGTTTGAATAAAATAGTACAAAACTATACCTAACCACAGGTAGCGCTATAAATGCCCTCTAAATCGTTTTAAATGGCTATCGTGTTTTTCACCCCCTTGAAACAACCTCAGAGTTTTTTGGTCCACCACGTTTCCAAAACGCGACAAGTTTTTCTTTTCTTTTTCCCCTTAAGCTTTTTTTAGCTTTTCATAGTTTTACTTTCATAATTTTATTTAGCTTTATATTCATAATTTTATTTTATAATTTTATATTTATTTATATTTATATTTATTTATATTTATTATGTATATATAATGTTATCTAAGTGAGGAAAGTCACCTCTCCCCACTCGACTTCAAAACCGGACTTGTGACTTTCACCACATCCGGCTTCTCTCTAGGTTGGTGCTTGTCATGCATACTCCTATGTAAATCATCATGGCAGTGCCCATGTAATAAGGATAAATTTTTGATTATATTATTACGTCTATTCCGGTTTTTATGATGTATTTCTAAGATATCATCATTTTTAAACCAGAGCTGACACTCTTCGCACTTACCTCGTTGTAACTTCAATAATTTTATTACTCTTGGTGATTTGCCTGGTACTTTACTTAGACGTTTACCCCAATAGATCCAGTCCCCATCGTATGGAGATTTAGTTCCTTTCACTTTGACCTGTCGTTTGATAATATGGTCACTATGTTTAACAAGGTGTATTTCGTTACTTGTCATAAAGTGCCAATTGTCGTTACCATACTTTTTAAAGTATTTTTTCTTAATCCAGCATTTTCTTTTCTTTGGGTGTCTAAATTTTGCCCATTTCCAGATTTTTTTAAACATTACATTGTCAATGAGATTAAATGTTTTACTTGAAACTACAGAGGAGTAATATCGGCTCCATCCCTTAATGATAGGATTAAGTTCCTTTATCACCGTTTCTTGTGTTGCTCCACGTAATTTTCTAATCTTATGTTTGATGGTAAATGCATGCTGTTTTATAGATTCACGACTTGGTTTGATTAATAACTTGTAACCTTTTTTACTACTTCTTGTTAGGTAATGTCTTATTGAAAATCCAAGAAAATCAAATCCTGGTTTATTTCCATTTAAGGTATGGGAAATCTTTGTTTTTAAAGGTTTTAGTTCTAATCCAATGGTTTTTAACCATTCTTCAATTAGTATCTTTGCTTTAAAAAGGATTTCCTCATTCTCATGTATAACAACAAAATCGTCAGCATAGAAAATTATACTGATAGATTGTTGTGCCTGTTGTTGCGTTATCGTACCATACTTTCCCCTTTTATATAGAAGAAGTTCACTTTTTAATGTTTCTTTAATATATTGTTCCAGGCCGTGTAATGCTATACAAGCCAGTAGTGGAGAAATAGTTCCTCCTTGAATTGTACCGCTTTTAGTCGGCTGGAAAGTTCTATTTTCTATTACACCTGCTTTCAACCATCCTTTTATAATTTTTCTTAGTGTTGGTGTGGTATTAAGTTTTTCAAGCAATGCATAGTGTTTAATATTATCGAAACACCCAGAAATATCTGCATCTAAACAGTATGCTGTTTTCTGTTTGAGTGTACCAAATATGGCTCCAATAGCATCATGACATGACCTACCAGGTCTAAAACCATATGTGTTTGGTTCGAATTTTGCCTCCCATTCTGGTTCTAGCGCCATTTTAACAAGTGTTTGTTTTGCTCGGCACGATATAGTGGGAATACCAAGGGGACGATGTTCCGATGGTTTTCCAGGTTTTGGAATCCAGATGCGTCTTGATGGTTTTGCTTTTTCTCTTAAATCCATAGAGTGTGCTAATTGCATTCTTTCTTTTTGGTTGAGATTGGCTTTTCCGTCAATACCTGCAGTCTTTTTTCCTCTATTGTCCTGTGTTACTCTTCTAACCGCTAGCGTTCTTGCACTTGTAGTTTTGAGTAATAATCTCTGGAGATTACGCACCCTTTTGATATCATTACATTTAGAAGCTCGGTAAATTCGTTTTTGTAGCTTAAATGAAGATTTCTCCAGCTTGCGCCAGGGAATTTCATTCCATTCATACCTAACATTTTGTTGGCTCATAACATATTGACCACCACTTACAACTTTACCTTCCAAACTACAGTGTCTACGTCTGCATATCCTAAACATTACTTTAGGCATTAGCTTCTTAGACAATCCTTCCAACATAAATGCTTGCGGCTGGCTACCTGCTTATATTCAAATGAATACGAGAGCATTTACATGGTTACCCCGTTCCATGATTTTGTTTCTTGTTAGACTTAGATCCCTACTATTTACCGGAAGCTGAGGACATCTATAATTAAGGGTAAACAACCTTAACTACTCTTTTGCTTCATACCTTTTGGTCTATGCGTAATCAACCTTATTTCGCATATTAATATTTACGATAATTCAAACGTAGATTTTTCTCATAATCATATCTAACTCTGTTCACGGGGATTTGCTATAAGGCTTAGCATTACCCGTTTTTATCTCATGCTTGCACCTCAAAGGTTGCCAATCTTTGAAATGTGAGACATACATTATCCCCGATGTCTGGGGAAGATGGAATTTAACCATCACAAAATCACGACTTTCGGGTCGCACATTTACATATATTATATAAATATATAAGATTTCGGAAATTGGAAATCAGCCAGACTGGCGGGTTTCAGCCCTTTCCAATTTTTGAAATTTTAAAAAATGGAAATGCAAGATTTTTGCACATAGGATAATCAAAAAACACAGAATTTCAATACTTTAGCTGTAGTATATTTTACGTTTCCAAGTTTGGGTGATTTGCTGGAAATTGCGAGATCTTGAAAATCCGGAAATCACATTTTGGCAGTTATTTCTCATCTGTTAGACGCATGAAAGTGCACTGCAAAACTTATTAATAAATTTAGAATTTTCTTATTTATAACAAGCAAATCTCCTGTCCTATAATTAGCCTGTCTTATTTAATTCTAGAGATGTCTTATTCTGTTTATTAATAAAGTCATGATTGTCTTATTTTATATTATTAATAAAGTCATGATTGTCTTATTTTATTTTTCATAATAAACAGATCGGCCTTATTTAAACTTTGCGCAGTGTCAGGCAAATACTTAGTAAAAAGCTTTTATTATCGAGGTTTTTATGCAATCTAGAAATTCTTTCTTAGGTGTTGATCCTGTAGTTGTTAAATACATAAGATATTATGCTAACTATCTTAATCGTACTGGCTATTTTACTCATGGAAGTCTTGAAGATATAGAATTAGAACTTTTTTGCGAGGTTTGGCCTTATCTTAATCAGTACGATGAAACAAGAAGTAGTTTTAATACTTTTGTTGCTAATTTAACTAAGTGTCGTGCTCTTAATCTTTTGCGTAATCAACTGTGCGCTAAACGTCAGGTTAACTTCATTATTGATGATGACATACCCGATTGTAGATGTTTTGAAAGTGATATGATGGTACACATTGATGTAGATAATATAATTTCAAAACTACCAAAGTCTCATAGCGATTTATGTGAGCTACTTAAGGTTTTCACTATCACTGAAGTCTCCAAAATAACAGGTATACCAAAAACCACTATCTACAACATTTTAAGGCAAATACGGGATAGGTTTTATTACTAAAACGATATAACTTTTTTTTACAAATTTTGGACGAATTGCATGGGTCACCGTGTATATATATCCGGGTGACAAAAAACCAGGAGAAAAACAAATGAGTCTTAAAATTTTAAGCAGAGAAGACAGATTAAAAACAATTACAGGCATAACAGTGGTAGTAGCTGGTGTTGCTGGTATTGGTAAAACTAGGTTACTTACAACGATAGATAAACCAACATTTTGTTTTGATCTCGAAAATGGTCTTACCTCTGTTACGGATTGGAAGGGAGAGTCCAGTAAGATTAAAACTTGGAATAGCCTACGCGATGTAGCTTGTCTTATTGGTGGACCTGACCCTGCAGTTGGAGCTGATCAACCGTATAGTCAAAAACACTATGAATATGCACTTGATAAAGAGAAAGACGCTGCTCAAAAACTTTCTCATTGTCAGTGCATTTTCTTTGACACCCTAACAGCCGCTGCAAGGCTATGTTTAAAATGGGTAAGGTTACAAAAAGTGAATGAGTGGTCAGTATTCGCCAAATTTGGTGATGAGATGATAGATTGGTTAATCCAACTCCAGCAAATAAAAGACAAGGACATTATCTTCACTGCTGGTTTTGAAAAATCTCTAGATGAATTTCAGCGCCCAATTTGGGGTATACAGTGTTCAGGTAACAAAACCCCTAACGCAATTCCAGGAATTGTTGATGAAGTAATCAGCATGGTTGGAATTAAGAAAGATGATGGTACAGAAGTACGTTCATTTGTTTGTCAGACTCTTAACCCCTGGGGATACCCAGCTAAAGATCGAAGTGGTTGTCTTAATATGGTTGAAGAGCCGGATCTAGGCAAATTACTTGAGAAAATCAAAGCAAAAACTTTGGCACCCGCTGCCTAATTAAAAATAGGAGGATATTTATGCATACCATTGTTGCTATGGAAAAAAAAAGTTCCTTTTTTCAGTGTAGAAGAGTATTTAAATAACAAAGCACCAATCCCGGAAGATCTCATCTACCCGAGGATATTAACCCCTAGAGGTTTATTGATATTTGGTGGTCCACCTAAAATAGGCAAAAGTGATTTTCTAATCTCGTGGCTCATGCACATGGCAGCAGGAGTTTCGTTTCTTGGTATGACGCCAAGTAAACCTATGAAAGTTTTCTGCCTGCAGACTGAAATTGACGAACCATATTTAATAGAGCGTCTACAGGAGTTAAAACTCGATAAAGAATCTCTTGACGTTGGTGCGAGCAACTTCATGATCACGCCAAGAGTACAATTATCGCTTAGTAACAGAGAGATAGATGAAATAAAGCATTCTTTGGAGGAAAAAAGCTTCAAGCCTGACATCATTGCTATCGATCCTCTACGCAATATCTTCAATTTAGGCAATGAGAACGATAACAGTGCTATGTTGTTCTTTCTACAAAAAACACTCGAAAAATTCAGAAGTGTTATCAATCCAGATTCAGGAATGATCATCACCCATCACACAAAAAAGTTATCCAAAGCGATGTTAAAAGAAGATCCATTTCAAGGGTTAAGTGGTGCTGGATCTTTAAGGGGATTCTACAGTACAGGCATGGTTATGTTTCGGGAAGAAGAGGAGAAAAGTGAAAAAGAGAAGAAAAATGAAAAAGAGAAAAAGAAACCTCCATGTCAAATAGCCTTTGAGTTACGTAATGGAAAAGATGTCCTGCACAAGACTGTCGACAAGGTCGATGGTTACTGGCAGTTCATACATTAATAAATTTATAGGAGACAATTATGTTATCAGATTTTTTCACTGATTTTAACACGGCAAAATTGCAAAGTAATTTAATACCAAGAGGTACAACAGTAAAAGTCAAAATGGCCATCAAACCTGGTGGTTATGAAGATTGGTACACTAAAAGCTATGCTACTGGCAGCATCTATTTAAACGCTGAATTTACCGTGGTTGAAGGGCCATATGCAAAGCAAAAGATTTATCAAGCAATTGGGATAAAAAGCGGTAAAGCAAACGTTGAAAGAGAAGATGTCTGGAGAGAGATGGGTCGCTCTATGATTCGAAGTATTTTAGAGTCAGCACGCGATATTCATCCACATGACAATTCGGAAAAGGCGGTACTTGGCCGTAAGCTGAACTCTATTGCCGATTTAAATGGGTTAGAATTCAGAGCAAGGGTAGGTATTGAAACTGACCGCTATGGAGAAAAAAACAAGATTGCCGCAGTTATTACTCCAGAGCAGCGTCAAAATACTGAAGTTGATTGGGTACCATTTTGAAGTACAACGAGGAAAAGCTCTGGATTGCTGTCATTGAGAGGGCCATTCAAGATGCAGTAGGAAAAAATGCAGAGCTAAAAAAAGAGGCAATTAAATGGTTTTATTCGAATGATTTTGAAACTGTTTGTGAGCTGGCTAATCTCAGCTCTCGACGTATGAAAAACATGTTATTAGGTTATGGAGGCCTTATGTCTAAAATGGAAACAAATGCATTATTAGTTGATAACATCAAGGAATGTGTGTCTTATCTCATTCCAGGTGGTAAGTTTTATAAAGAGAAGACTTATGTTGGCAGCTTGAATGGAGATACTATTACGGTTAAAATAGTAGGCAAAAAAGCTGGTAATTGGCGTAATTTTACCCAAGGAATTAGTGGTGACATTATTGATCTGTGGACTTTAATTAAAGGTGACGTAAATTCTGCAAAAGAGTGGTTGAGTAAGAAACCACAAGAAAAAACGCAGAAAAAGGGGGAAACAAAAGCACTTTCTTTAAGACAATATTTGAATGATCAATCTCCGCTGCCAAAAGATGTCGTAGGTCCAAGAATTCTAACACCAGGTGGGCTTTTAGTTATAGGTGGTACTCCAAAGGTAGGAAAAAGTAGTTTTTTACTTTCTCTGTTAATACATATGGCAGCCGGGATACCGTTTCTTAATATGAAATCTGCAAGGCCACTAAAGATACTCTACCTACAGGACGAAATGGAGTGTGGCGACATGAGGGGGCGTTTACAGCAACTCAAAATCAGCCAAAAGGTTATAGATTTAACGAAAGAAAACTTGGTTATTGCTTCAGAAACAAAAATAACATTGAATGACGCGGGAGTAGAGAGAATCAAAGATATTATCATGAAAAAATTTGGGACAAAGATGATAGATCTTATTGCAATAGACTCCCTTACAACACATTTTATAACGCTGTCTTCCTTGCAAAATGGAATTGAGAAGTTACGTTCTGCAACCAGCCCAGCAGTAGGAATAATCATAACACGCCACACTAAGAAAGTATCCACATCTGCACTGGAACAAAACCCATTTCAGGCTTTGATTGGAGCTAATGCGCTGAGAAGCTATTATACAGCAGGTATAGTAATATTGCAACCTAATAGACACGAGGACACCCTGCATGTAGTGTATGAACTTAGAAATAGAAGGCCCATACCTAAAAAACTTGTTAGCAGGACCGACGGATGTTGGAAAGCCTCTAACGTTGTAAATATAGCATAGTAAAACTTTAAAGCTAAATTTTGAAGGAGTTTTTATGGGTATCTATTGCGATTTTGTACCACAGACAAATGGATATTATAAACCATTGACTGAAAAAGAAGAACTAAAAACTCGACTTTTGCAAAACATCAGATCTTGTCTTCTCTACCTATTGCCAAATGGGACATTTCAAGGTGATAAGTTTTATGTAGGTGATATACGAGGCAATAAAGGTAAAAGCACTATAGTAGAATTAGCAGGCGAGCGTGCTGGATTGTGGCATGACTTTGCAACGGGAGAAGGCGGTGACATCATCGATCTTTGGGCAGCAGTACATGGGAAAAATGCGAGGACTGAGTTTCCTCAGGTAATGGCTTCAATAAGGGAATGGCTTGGCAAACAACACACTAAAGAAAAAAAGAGGAGTATCAAAGACCTAGAACAATACCTAACTTGTAGTTGGAACTACTGCGACGAGAATAACCAAGTAATCATCATAGTCAACCGCTACGATCCTCCAAAAGAGAAAAAACAATACCTTCCATTTGATGTTAAAGAGCAGAAGTTTCAAGAGCCAAAGATCAGGCCACTGTACAACATTCCAGGCATTTTAAAATCTGAAAAGGTTGTTCTTGTAGAAGGGGAAAAATGCGCAGAAGCACTAATAAAGAAAGGAATTACTGCAACAACAGCAATGTTTGGGTCGAACGCATCTCCTGATAAAACAGATTGGACACCGCTCAAGGGCAAGCATATCATTATTTGGCCAGATAATGATGAAGCAGGTAATAAATACGCCAAAAATGCTAAAAAAAAGCTTTCAGAGCTTGGAGTTGCATCGCTGGTTACACTTAAGATTCCACAAGGTAAACCAAAAGGTTGGGATGTTGCCAATTGTATCGAGGAAGGCATAGATGTTGAAAAATTCTTAGCTTCAGCTATTCAAATTCCATGCACAAAAAACCTCATCTCATTTCCTGCAAGGCAATACATTAACGATAAATCACCAATGCCAGAGGATATAATTGCTCCGCGAGTTCTAACTCCAAGTGGTCTTTTAGTGTTTGCTGGAGCCCCTAAAGTAGGAAAAAGTGACTTTTTAATTTCATGGCTAATGCACATGGCAGCAGGAGTTCCATTTCTTGATATGGCACCAAAAAGGCCGTTGAGAATCTTTTACCTTCAGACTGAAATTGGCTACCATTACATGCGTGAACGTTTACAGCAGCTTAAACTCGACGAAAAACTTCTTGAGACCGCTTTAGATAACTTAATCATTACACCACAAGTAAAGCTACTTTTAAATGATGATAGCATGGACGATGTTCTAAGTGAAATAAAAAAATCATTTAGTTCAAACAGCGTTGACGTTATAGCTATTGACCCACTACGTAACATTTTTGATGCTGGTGAGGATGGTAGTGAAAATGACAACAGTGCTATGCTATTTTTTCTACAAGAAAGGATTGAAAAGTTAAGAGCGTTAGCTAACCCAGACGCAGGAGTTATTCTAGTACACCACACGAAGAAAATACAGAAGAAATCATTAGAAGAAGACCCATTTCAGAGTTTTAGTGGTGCTAGTTCATTAAGAAGTTTTTATACAACAGGGATGATTATGTTTTAAACCTGATGAACACAAGAGTAGTCGTCAACTAATCTTTGAATTACGTAATGGATGTGCCATTGAATCAAAATTCGTTGACAAGGTTAGTGGTAGCTGGTATACAATCGACTATGAATCACAGAGACTTGTGAATGAAAATTATGGTCAAAAATTAGACGCAGAACGTTCCCGTAGGTATGACACTATTCTACAACTGATTGATGAAGAAGCGCGTAGGGGACGCCTATATACAATTAATTCATTCTGCCAAGTATTTGAAAACAAGGCAGGTCTGGGCAGCCAACATTCTATTCGTGAGCGTATTGATGTTCTTGCTGCAAAAGGTTACATAAAATTCAATAGAGAAGGCAAAAATGCGGCAAGGACTAAATATGGGATACTTTGTATTGAAGGTATGGAAAAAGGAACTGTAGTGTTTAACAATCAGCTAAACAAAAATGTGACTACCTATGAAAGAGTTTTTCCAACTGATTACAAATCACCACAGTACGGAAATATTATTCCTGTAGAGAATCCAAGTGTTTGGGTTTACAACGATTGAGGTCAAGGTGGTAAAGTTATTCACAGCAATAGTAAATTACTTAGACATTTCAGATTTCAGATTTTCTCAGTTTTTGCTCAGACTGTGCTCAGTCTACGAAATCTGAATTTAGTGATAATTGAAAAAATAATAGATTATCAGTAGCTTAGGCAGTTTTTCAGATTTTGCAGCCGCAGACTGAACAACAAGGCGCAAAGCTGCGAGTATGGCGGGTTTTGTGGAATTTTCAGTTTTCAGAATAACCCCTATTATTATATAATAATAAGTAGTATGCTTTAAAGCATACTACTCACCAACCTTCTTTATTACTAGCTGCAATCTACATATAAACAATTTTCTAAAGAGATCAAACAAAGGGAGGTGAACAAAATGCCCATAATCGCGTTTTAAAGCGTTTCTATGACTTCAGGGTTAATTGTACCACCTATACCTCAAGAACCTCTGTAGCACCCCTTTAAACGCGAATAAAAGCACCTATTCATTGGTGTGGTAGAAAAACTATCAAACAAACATAAGTACATTTACTGCTTATTTTTTTGAATACTCACAGTAATTGCTTCTTTAGATGGTGAATCTAAACAATTTGCTTTAAATGTTATTGTATCCCCATTAAATAACCAACCTTGGCTCTCGTCTACCTTGTATTGCATCAAGTACGTGCCTATCCGCCCTTCAGCATCTTTACCGCCCTCAGACAGCAGTACTATTAAGCATTCTAGGTCAAAAGATACATATTGATGTTTCATACCTCCGTCATGAAAAGTATATTCACGAGAGCGTGAAATAAAAGGGTGTGGAACTTCAGAATGAGAGCCTGAGTAGAGCTCTCCGGTAGCGTTTATACAATTACCATCTATACACATAGTGTAATTCGCGTCTTCTTCGAAGAAATTATTTACATGAAAGGAATTGATAAGATCGGTCATAGATGTACCTCACTAATATGTTATTATAAGTATGATAAACAATATTTTTATAGAAGTCAAATAAGCTGCTTTTAGCTGAGCTGGGTTTAAAAATATCTGGTAGGTTGCATAGGAGTAATACCAAATCCCATTACACAGGGAGCGGATACGCCACTTTACCACACTTGCTTCAGTATGGGCCTTTTCCTCGTTATTATCCTATGTAATGGGAATTGGTATGAGCAGCACCTAAAGAGAGTATAAAAGGATTAAGACGATAACCATATTCTTTGTTAGAATATCCTGGCCAGCCGATATTTTCAAAAACATCATTACAATCAAATCCGAGTTCTTCAGATAATCTTTCCTTTGTTATTTTGATCATTCTATTTAGTGGTCTTCTGACTTTGTATTCCAAGTTGTGAATTTCCGGATTAAAACCTAAACGTTCTGCTAGTTGATTAATATTAAGGAAAGTATATTTTTCTGCTGGCAGCCCATTTCTGAAATCTTTCCAGAACTGATCTAATAAAACACGCATAATATTAAGATGTGCTACTGAATTTTTACTAACAATTTCGATATTATTTATATAGACCACAGTATTCACAATATGTAGATGAAGTACCCTAGGCTGAGATAACTTGGTAGATGGAGTTTGCATTTATTATTTTATTATAGTCAATGAGCGAATCGTAGCTATTTTGAGTAAAAAAGCAAAATTTTTTGGACGAAATTTGAAGTTACCGTGTATATATAGTGCAGGAGTTAAATGTTCAAATGTCAATTCTCACCCAATCAGGAAGAGCAGCGATAGCAGCAAGTATAAAGGAGCAACCAATACATCTTGCTTGGGGAAGTGGTGATCAAAATTGGGAAAGTAGCCATAAAGTTGAAAAAATTTTTTCCACTAATGGCAAAATAACCCTCGATCACTACCCCGTCAAAGACGTAAAAGTTTTTATAGGACAAACGTCTTATCAGTCAAGCATAGATTATACGATTGATAGCAATACAGGGGTTGTTCAGCGCACAGAAAATAGCGCTATTGCAGCAGGTGGAACAGTTACTATAGAGTATACTCAAGATACACCACCAGAACTCATTACTTCTGCAACATTACTAAAGGAAGTCGGACGTCGTGTTGTTGATGAGATACTTTTCTGCAGCGGTGATGAAAACGGTGAACTTTTGACTCCAACAGGCAGGTTTAAATCTTCCGACGTACCAACCAATAACTTGTACCTTAAATTTAGCTTCGATTTCACGGACGCAGCAAATCAAGTTATCAGGGAACTCGGGGTTATGGTTGGTACAAAGCTGAAGGAAAAAGTACCGCCTGGGCAGAGATATTTCGAACCAAAAGACGTGGAAAATCCTGGAATTTTGTTGGTGCTTGAACACACTGTACCACTTATTAGAACTGCAGCAACCCGAGAAACTTTTTCATTTGTTGTAACATTTTAACTATGACCTTAAACGGCTATTACAATCGCTTTGATCCTGACAAATAATACGAAAAAAGCTTATTCCTAGCAGGAAGAGGTTTGCAATCGGCAGAATTAAATGAAACCCAAGAATATGCTCTTTCTAAGCTTAAAGGCATAGGTGATGCGATATTCCGTGATGGTGATGTTATAACGGGAAGTAATTGTATTATAGATGGGGAAACCGGCGAAGTCACACTTGAATCGGGAAAAATCTATCTTCGTGGAGCAGTTAGAAAAGTTGAAAAAGAAGAATTTGTTATTCCACTGAATACTACAGTTCGTATAGGTGTTTATTACGTAGAATCTATCGTTACAGAACTAGAGGATGAAAATCTTCGTGATCCTGCAGTTGGTACACGTAATTATCAAGAAGCAGGGGCCGCAAGGCTTAAAGTTTCCACCACTTGGGGATATCAAGCTGAAGGTGTTTTTCCCCCTTTTTCCACCACTGATGGGGAATTTTATCCAATTTACAATATTGAAAATGGGGTATTAATAGAACATTCACCGCCACCACAAGCAAACATGGTAACCACAGCTCTTGCTCGTTACGATAAGGAGACAAATGGTTCCTACGTTGTAAGTGGCCTAGAAGTAATGTTTCTGCAGAGAGAAGAAGAAAGCGGCGAAAGAAAAGGTCGAAAGAGACAGGTATTTGTGGTTAATGGAGGTAAAGCTCGTGTTGATGGCTATGAAATAGAATTATCCCACAGTATACGAGCTTATTTTGATGAAGATCCAGACATAAAGACAGTTGAATCAGAATCCCATACTTTTCAGCCAAATAGCCAAAGAGTAATGGAACTTAAAGTTCATGACTTTCCAGTCCGCGAAATTAAAAGGGTAGATATAACTGTCCAAAAGACGATTACTATGACCCATGGTTCATACTCTGGAGTTGTAGATCCGATACCTGACTCTGCAATACTGGAAATTATCCAAATTAAACAAGGCAATGTTATTTATGAAAACAGTACAGATTATAAGCTAAGTAGCGGAAATGTTGATTGGTCATTACCAGGAAGAGAGCCAGCACCTGGGAGTAGTTATCAAATAACCTACCGCTCTCGTACTCACGTAAGTCCTGAAGATATAAGTGAAGAAGGATGTAAAATAAAAGGGGCAGTTGATGGTTCTTTGGTACTGGTTGATTACACCTGGAAAATGCCCCGCTATGATTTAATCACCATAGATGCAAAAGGGGTAGTGAGGAGAATAAAAGGTATTGCCCATCCTTGGAAACCATCGATGCCAAAAGCGCCTAGCGGACAACTTTTACTCTGCTACATTCATCAGACGTGGAAAAACGGGGAAAAGGTGAAAGTAGTAAACAATGCCATCCATGCAGTACCAATGAATGAACTCGAAGCAATGAAAAAGGGCATAAATGATCTTTATGCGCTGGTTGCAGAGGAACGTCTACGTAATGATGCAAATTCAAGAGAACCCACCACGAAAAAAGGAGTATTTGTTGATCCATTCTTTGATGATGACATGCGTGATCAAGGAATTGTTCAGTTTGCAGCAATAGTAAATAGAGAACTAGTTCTGCCAATAGATGTAGAAGTTGCAGATATTGAAAAAAAGGGGAAAAGATATCTTTTGCCGTATGAACTTGAGCCGGTATTGGAACAGCTTTTACAGACTAAAAGTGAAAAGATCAATCCGTATCAAGCCTTTGATCCAGTACCGGCAAAAGTAACTCTTAATATGAACATCGATCACTGGACAGAAGTGAAAACACATTGGAAAAGTCCAGTAACCCGAGAATTTAATACTAGAGAAACAGAGCTGTTGTCAAGTAGGTCATACGAAGCTGAATTTATGAGAGAAGCAGTACAAAACTTTGAAATTGAAGGTTTTGCAGCTCATGAAAAACTTAAGGAAATAAAGTTCGACGGCATAACCATTCAACCCGTAGCATAGAAGGCAAAAAAGTGGAAAAAAGAGCTAACAACCAGGGAAAATTAAAGGAAAAGGTGAAAGTACCGGCAAATATCCCAGCAGGTACTAAATTAGTGCAATTTTACGGGGATAAGGGAAGCTATGGAGAAGCAACGTATACTGGTAAAAAAACGATTACCATAGAAGAAAGAAGAAGAGTAATTGCTGCCAGACGAGTTGATCCTTTAGCCCAGACATTTACACTGAATGAAAGTAGGCACATAGGAGGTATAGAGTTATGGTTTACAAATAAAGGCAAAAAACGTGTTGTTGTGCAAATACGAGAAACAGCGGTGGGAATGCCCTCTCAAACTGTCATTGCTGAAAGTTACATTACCTCTGAAAATATTAATATAAATGGCACAGCAACACGAATAACTTGGTCCCCAGTGTTTTGCCATGCAGGACAAGAATACGCAATAGTTTTACTCACCGATGATGCAGACACAGCAGTAAAAGTAGCAGAACTTGGCAAATATGATGCAGTAAACAGCCGTTGGGTAACAAGTCAGCCTTATCAAGTAGGGGTATTACTCTCATCGAGCAATGCAAGTACGTGGACTGCGCATCAAAACTTTGACCTTACGTTTCGACTACTAGCTGCAAAATTTACTGAAACTTTTCACGTTTTTGATCTGGGCAAAGTTACAGCAGATAACGTATCAGATTTAATTATTTTGACGAACGTTGAAAAAGTAGCATTTGATACCAATGTGGAATTTATTTTAACCGATAAGGAAGGAAAAGAAAACTTCTTGTCTGATAATTTACCGTTAGCGCTGCGTGAAAGATTATCTGGAGAGCTAACAGTGAAAGCAAACCTAAAAGGAGGGGAAAAAAGAAGTCCAGTGCTCTACGAAGGGTTACAGCTAGTTTTAGGAAATATGGGGGAAGAAGGAGATTATGTTACAAGGAGTATTACAGCGGGCTCCAACACTAAAATAACAATTACCTATGATGCACTAATACCTGGTACTGCAGATGTTAAAGCGTATGTACAGAAAGGAGAAGAATGGCAGTTAGTAAATTTAGCATCAGGAAAACCAATTGGAGAAAATTGGGTAGAGAGAACTCATATACTGACGAACTTTAATGCCAATGAGACGAGGGTAAAATTAGTTTTGAGTGGGACAGTTGTTTATCGTCCAAAGGTGAAAAATTTAAGAGTGGTTATTACGTAGGTCAAAAAAAATGTCAAATGATGAAACGAGTCGTGGATACCCTCTACCGCATCCAGAAAATATCGCTGCACAGGATGTGGTACGGATTCGCACAGCCATAGAAAAAGTGGATGAAGATATGAGTAAGGGGGAAAATAAACACAATCAACTTAAGAGTAATTTCGAACGGTTTAGCTTTGAAACCTTTTTAAATCTGTGGGGTAAATAAATGACTATTGCCAAAGAAGTAATAGATGCTTTAAACCAGAGAATTAAAGATTTGGCGCCAAATAGTACACCTGATCAATTAGCATATCTTGCTAAAGCATTGGAATCGATAGCAGATAAGAGCTCGGTGTCTGAAATAGTACAGATGACAGATGGAAAGCTAAAAGAACTCTTGGACAGTGCAACAAAACATTTAAGTGATCTGGATACTAGTAAAACAAGTTCACTATCTGCAATAACCGCAGCAAAAACAAGCTCTCTAGCTGAAATAAACACACTTAAAACTGAATCTTTAGATACTTTAAAAGCCTCGTCAGACTTACATATATCGTTACTTGATAGCAGAAAGGATGCCAATGTTGCAGCAATAAGTAGCGTTGGTAGGGACCATAAAGATGATCTTAAAGGTTTAGTAGATAACTTTCGTACTGTTAATGATGTGCCGAATGGTTCATCAATTATGAAGGAAATACAAACCAGGGAAGACCAGCTAAAAACACTCACAACTAAATTTAACTCCATCAATGATGTGCCAAGCGGTTCTTCAATTATGAAAGAAGTGAAAAATCGTAATATGGTTGAACCCGGATCATTGCCATTTTTGTTTGGTGTTATGAGTAGGAATAATGACAGTACCTGGGGAAGTGGCCTTTTTACAACTGAGCTTGGCAAGTGGTATAGTGATACGTCATATACCAATAATATGCTTTGCCTGCTAACAGGTGCGCATAACTATGGTACAAGTTATGTTGGGTTCTATAAACCACCAAGTGTATACTTTATGCAAGGTAAAAATGGAACGTTCATCTATAGAGAGTTTTATTCGCGTTACACGTATTCTTCAAATGAATACTCTTATCCATATGCATTGCTGGGAGTAATGTTTGTGAAAAACACCACAAGTAGTGAAATAACAAGAACATTATACTTTGTTGGTACATCTTACTGGAACTCGCAGTATGAAGGAGCCGGAGTATTTGTGGGAACACCTAATAATACCAATACTAGTAAGGGACAGATATCATCGATTAGTTGGAAAAATATTTATAATCTCGGAAGCTCAAACACTGGATTTTCTAATTCAAGTAACGTTATTATTCCGGCTGGTAAAACAGTAGCAATCTTATTTTACACGTCACCATATTATTATTCAAATAGCAATAACTATTACATTCAATTTATGCAGTGGGGAATATATAACTTCCGCAGTAATTTTTTGACTACAGGATTAGAAATAGATGTAGAGAGAACGCTAAAAGCTTGGCAATGCCCAGGGTTAGACGCTACATATAAAATTTGGCAGTGAAAAAGGGAGAGAAATTGTGAGCATTTACATACGATTTGAGAACAACAAACAAGTAGAAACCACAACACTTGAAAATAAGCCAGAAAGTGAAGATTGGTACGAAGCGCCAAAGAATTTCGACTGGCAAAAAAGTTATCGTTTAACAGAAGGAGGGAAAATTGTTGAAAGGAGTCAAGAGGATATTGAGCTGGAATTACTGGAAAATGAGAAACTTTCTGCACTTTCTAGTCTTCGTACTTATTATGATAACTATACTCACAAATACACAGGATATTCTCATCAAAAAGCTAGGTCGTATGCGATACAAGCGGAAGCCGCAGCGAGCATTTTAGCAGCACCAGAATCTATAGATGAGAAGGATGCAGCAATTATAGAGCCACTAGCAAGAGTAAGAGGAATTTCAGTAGTACAAATGGCTGAAATAATTCAAGGAAAGGCGAAAAAAGCAGTAAAAGCAATAATCAAATGTGAAGAACTTGAAGATTTAGCCAAAAAGAAAATTAAGGAAATCAAGGATAAAGAAGAGTTACATAACTTTCTTGACGACTTTAAAGAGCAAGTGAAAAATTCCTTAGCAAATTTACAATAGCTATTAATATAGCAAATCTTTAATAAAATTCCCTAATCGATTTATAATAATATGACAGAACAATTTTTACATGGGGTAACTGTTATAGAGGTTACCTCAGGGGCAAGGGCAGTACGAACAGCTAAATCATCAGTAATAGGTGTAATTGGTACTGCACCTGGAGCTGACAAGCAAAAGTTTCCACTGAATAAGCCAGTATTAATAGCAGGAAGCTTAAAAGAAGCAGCAAAGCTTGGGAGAAGTGGAACTCTTCCCCCTTCAGTAAATGGAATATTTTCCCAAATAGGTGCAACGGTAGTAGTTATCCGAGTTGAGGAAAGTGAGAACAGCGATCCAAATTTAAAAGAAGAAGAAACAACGGCAAACGTCATTGGCGGAGTAGATGAAGAAACTGGAGAATATGAGGGCATACAAGCATTCTTAAGTAGCGAGAGTGTGGTTCATGTTGCACCAAGAATACTAATAGCCCCCTACTTCACTCATCAGTTACCTGCAGATGAGAGAGAATCTTCCATTAATAGCAGTATAGTACAAAACCCAGTAATCGCAAAGTTAATTGTAATAGCGGAAAAATTAAGAGCAATAGTAGTTGCCGATGGACCAAATACCAACGATGAAGAAGCAATAAAATGGAGGAAAAGTGTAGGTAGTGCAAGAGTTTACGTCGTTGACCCATGGGTTAAGGTATTTGAAGGGGGAGAAAAACCGCCAAGTCCATTTGTAGCTGGTTTAATAGCGAAAGTAGACAGTGAAGTAGGATTTTGGCAATCACCTTCAAATCAAGAAATAAAAGGTATTGTTGGAACAAGCAGAGCTATTGATTTTACGCTAGGTGATGCAAGTTGCAGGGCAAATTACTTAAATGAAAATGAAGTAACGACGATAATTCACCAAAATGGCTATAAGCTCTGGGGAAACAGAACATGTTCAGATGATCCCAAATGGGCTTTTTTATCAGTAAGACGTACTGCAGATTTAATCAATGATAGCCTGCTCAGGGCTCATTTATGGGCAGTTGATCGAAATATTACCAAAACTTACATAGATGATGTAATCGAGAGTGTAAATTCCTATCTGGCTAATTTAAAAGCCCAAGGAGCAATTACTAGTGGAAGATGTTATGAAACTCCAGAGCTGAATACCCCAGCAAACATTGCAAACGGCAAAATGTATTTTGACTTTGAGTTTACGCCACCATATCCAGCGGAAAAGATTACTTTTCGTGCGCACTTGGTAAATAGCAGACAAATATTATAAAGGGGAAAAAGAGGAGAAAAAATGTTGCCAAAAATTTTAAAGAATTTCAACGTATTCGTAGATGGCCGAGGTTATGCAGGAAAAATAGACGAAATCACTCTGCCGAAGCTTACCATTAAAACCGAAGAATACCGCGCAGGAGGAATGGATATCCCAGTAAGTATCGATATGGGCATGGAAAAGCTTGAAGCTGATTTTACGTTTGCAGAATATGATTCAGAGCTCTTTCGACTCTTTGGCTTGATTGATGGAAATTCAGTTTCTTTGACGCTAAGGGGTGGAATACAAGGCAGTGGCAGCAATGAGATTGAAGGAGTAATTATCAACCTTAGGGGAATATTTAAAGAGCTTGATTTTGGCAGTTGGAAGCCAGCAGAAAAAGCAACACTGAAGTGCACAGTTGAAGCTCATTATTACAAACTTACTATAGGTGGAAATGAACTTATAGAGATCGACGCTGAAAATATGATTCGCAAGATTAACGGTATTGATCAGATGGCTAAATTACAAGCAATTTTAGGAATTTGAGTTTTTATTTTAAGGAGAAAAATATATGAAAACAGTAAAACTTGAACACCCAATAACAGTGGATGGAATTGAGGTTTCAGAATTAACTTTTAGACCAGTCAAAGTGAGAGACTGCTTAGCAATGGAACGTGCTGGTAGTAGCGACTTTGAAAAAGAAGTTGCATTAATAGCAAACCTTGGGTCTATAACAAAAGAAACAGTTTGGGAATTATACTTTACAGACTACATAAAAATACAGGAAGCATTGAAAGGTTTTTTTTCACCAATTATACAAAGGACCTAAGGTTAAGTGTACTAATGCTCAGTTCCGTTATAGGTGGCGGAATTGAGCATATTCTTGATATGGAAATGAACGAATTTACTGAGTGGATCAAAGCAGCAGCGGAGTTTAAATGTGTGCGCCAAGAGAAGCGTTTAGAACACAGTTGGTGAAAATCCAACCTAGGCAAAGTCTAGCCAACAGCCTAGAACAGACCATTATGCTACGTAAGGTAACGAGCGTAGTAAAGCTAATGGAACGGACAATACAGGGTGCAACGAAAGTGAAGGTATTGAGTCCCGAAATACTCGAGAGCATGGAGGTCGACATTTTACATTTTAGTGGAAGACAGCATGAAGGATAACGACAAGGCAAGTTATCACTCACTCCATCGGGATCGTAGGCCGTATCATGTATTGAGATGGATTCTAAATGAACTTGGGAGATCCTTTGTATTCCTATTAAGGTACGTGAGAACAAGTCAACAAAGGCGAGGACTGACGAAAGATACAAAGGAAGTCGGACTGATTGATAGTACTCAGAGTGCGGGAAAGCCGTATACAAGGGGAAGCGATCAGCAATATAGCAACTGGAATAGGGATTGCAATACCAATACAACAGAGGTTGGAGAAATATGCAAGGAAAACTAAACCAGATAGCGATAAGAGCGAAGCGGGATAAACGAGTGAAATTTACATCACTAGTTCATCTGATAAATGCAGAAAATCTCGCCTTATGTTATAAAGAACTAAAACGCAATAAGGCTTGCGGTATAGACCAGGTGACAGTAGAAGACTACGGAGAAAATCTTGAAGAGAAGCTTAAAATTCTGGTGGATAGTATGAAGAGAAAGCAATATCAACCGCAACCGGTGAAAAGGGTATATATACCAAAAGCTGGAAGCGACGAAAAGCGTGGACTCGGAATACCATCGACAGAGGATAAGCTGGTACAGATAGTGCTAAAGAAAATATTGGAAAATATATATGAGGCAAATTTTCTAGACCAGTCATATGGTTTTCGACCTGGTAGAAGTTGTCACCAAGCGGTTAAAGCATTAGATAAAGCAGTTATGTACAAGCCAACAAACTACATTGTGGAAGTGGACATAAAGAAGTTCTACGATAATATTCAGCATAAATGGCTAATGAGGTGTTTAAGGGAACGAATATCTGACCCAAATCTATTGTGGTTAGTAAAGCAATTCCTTAAGGCTGGAGTTATGGAAGCTGGACATTATGAGGCAACTACACAAGGAGCACCTCAGGGAGGAATAGTTACCCCGCCAACAATGTTGCAAAAAACGTAAAATTAGAGAAAAGCATTTCTCGAAAACTTCTATGTCCAAAAACAAGAGTGCCATTTATTTATAGTGCCAACAATCAATTAACCATCAGTTTCAATGAATGATATGAACATATTATTTCAAGGAAAGGTCATGGGGAATAAGAGATTAGCTATACGGATTAGCTGTAGCTATGAAACTAACCGGTTGGCAGAAAAGTATTTGTTAGATGCTTATGAAAAAGCCGTGTCAAAGCAAGTAAGCCAAAAAAATTTAAAACATAAGAATGGGATTCAAGGAGGATCAAATGGTAACAGTGAGTTTATATGCAAGAGTTTCTTCAGGGAAACAAGCACAAGAAAATACAATAGCAAGTCAAGTTGCAGCTTTAGAGAAGCAAATTAGTACGGATGGGTACAAATTATTAAGTGAGTATAAATTTATTGATAATGGCTACAGTGGATCTAATTTAGTCCGTCCTGATCTAGAAAAATTACGTGATAAAGTAACAGAAGGTAAAATTGATAGGTTTACATTCATTCACCTGATCGCTTATCTAGGAAATATGCATATCAAATGGTATTACTTGAAGAATTTGAGAAAGCAGGAGCAGAAACGGTTTTCTTAAATTATGAGATTAACGATAATCCAGAATCTCAGTTACTGTTACAAATGCAAGGTATGATAGCAGAATATGAACGAGCGAAAATTATGGAACGAAGTCGTCGCGGAAAGATTTACGCAGTTAATAAAGGTTGTGTAAGCGTAATGGGAGGAGCTCCTTATGGTTATCGTTATATAGATAAATATATGGGAGGAGGACAAGCTTTATTTGAAATAAACGAAGAAGAAGCTAATGTTGTTAGGAAAGTATTTTTGTGGGTAGGAAGAGAAAGGACAAGTATTGGGGAAGTGTGTCGTCGGCTAAACACTATGTCTATTATAACACGAACAGGAAAAAAGTGCTGGGATAGAAGTGTGATTTGGGGTATGTTAAAAAATCCTGCTTACAAAGGACAAGCGGCTTTTGGTAAAACAAAAGTAGGTGTAAAGTTACAACATATCAGACCACAGAAACATTCTTGTGAACAACCGAAAGATAATTACTCTACCTATTCTGTTGAAAAAGCAAATTGGATTTATGTTAAAGTGCCAAATATAGTGGACGAAGATGTATTTGATATAGTTCAAGAACAATTAGCTGAGAATAGAAAAATAGCAAGGACAAGAGAAAGAGGAGCAAAACATTTACTACAAGGTTTAATCGTATGTAAGCGTTGTCGTTATGCATATTACGGAAGTCCTGTAAGAAATAAGCGAGGAGAAAAAATTGATCATTATGCTTATTATCGTTGTATTGGTAGAGATTCTTACCGTTTTGGTGGTAATAAAATTTGTGATAATAAACACATTCGTACAGATGCATTAGAAACAGCCGTGTGGGAAGAGGTTAAGCATTTATTGAAAAATCCAAATAGGGTTTTAGAAGAATACAGGCGTAGACTTTCAGAGCTTAAAAAATCATCATGGGATCAAAAAAGCGATTTACTAGAGAAGCAAGAAAAGAAATTAAAACGTGGTATTGCTAGACTTATTGATAGTTATGCTCAAGAATATATTAATCAAGAAGAATTTGAACCACGAATTAAAGCAATGAAACAAAGCTTAAAAACAATTGAAGAGGAGAAGAAAAGGATATTCGATCAAAAGAAATTAAAACAGGAATTAGCTTTGGTTGTAACCAATTTAGAAGACTTTTCTTCCAATATTAGATCAAACCTTGATAACGCAGACTGGCTAACTAAACGTGATATTATCAGAACTTTAGTCAAGAGAATTGAAATTAACCTTGAGGACGTAAATGTGGTATTTCGTGTAAAAGAGCTACCAAACTCTTCTGGACATAGTGGAGAAGAAAAGAAAAATTTGCAACATTGTTGGCGGGGTATAAAGCCCAGTATTAGCTAACATATATCTACATTATGTACTAGATCTATGGTTTGAAAAGAAAGTAAAACCCAAGTCTAAGGGATATATGGAGCTGGTCAGGTATGCAGATGACCTTGTAGTGTGCTGTGAAAGTGAGGAGGACGCTAAAGAATTTCTAGAAGCACAGAGACAAAGACTAGCCAAGTTTGGTTTGGAAGTATCTGAAAATAAAACAAGGATAGTAAAGTTTGGCAAGAAGGAGTGGTATCAGGCAAAGAGAGAAAAGAAGAAAACGGAGAGTTTCAATTTTCTAGGATTTACGCACTACAGTGCAAAGAGTCGTAAGAGTAGGCTGGTTATGGGGCATAAAACCTCAAAAGTGAGCCTAGCTAGGAAGCTCAAAGGAATCAAAGAATGGTTAAAAACGATTCGTAATCATACTCGTCTTAAAGACTGGTGGCAGATACTAAAAGCTAAACTAAGAGGACACTATAACTACTTCGGGATTAGCGGAAATTACCGATGGCTCAGTAAGTTCGAGCAGGCGGTAAAGAAGCTAACGTTTAAGTGGATAAACCGGCGTAGCCAGAAAAAGAGCATGAATTGGGAACAATTTAAACATTACGCACAAGTCAATCCACTACCAAAGCCAAAAATATGTTTTTCTTTATATACATACGAGGTATATCGTGAACGCTATTATTGTGGAGCCGTGTGCAAGAAAGTTGCAAGCACGGTTCTTGTGGGGGAGTCATAAAAATAAAACCCAAGCAAGGGGGACAGGATTATGACTTCTACCAAACCAACATTATCGATAAAAATAGGTGCCATATTAGATGGTAGCTTTAGTAGTACAATGACTGGTGGTAGTGCTCAACTTTCTCGTCTTGGAAGTACAATAAGGCAACTTGATACATCGATTAAGTCGGTATCAAAATTTAAGGAATTAAGTCGCGATACGTTAGTTGCCAAGAGGTCCTGGAAAGGTTTAGAAGTACAAGTAAAGTCCTTGGCTCAGCAAATCAAAGCAACGGCAAAGCCAAGTAAAGATTTAAAGGCTGAGTTTGATAAAGCCAAGAAATCAGTAATAAAGGCGAAAAAAGAGTACCTGCAGAAGAGAAATACTCTACATACATTTAGTGAAGAAGTAAAGAAAAGTGGAAAAAACATTCAATCTTTGATAAGAGATCAAGATAAACTAGGTGCTTCTGTAAGCAAGCTGAGGAGTCAGTACAATCTACTTAACAAGGCTACCCAAGCACATCAGAGATTTGCAACACACAGGGCACACTTTAAATCACAATTACTAGAAACAGCAGCACTAGCATTAACATTTGCAGCTCCGGTTAAAGCTATGATTGATTTAGAGAGTCCTATAGCTGATATTAAGGCAGTGATACAATTTTCTAAAAACAAGGAAGAAAATGAAAAAGCATTCATAGAACTTGGTAGAATGTTGAAAGAGTTATCCCGAACAATACCACTCTCGGTTGCAGAGTTAGCACAGATAACCACAGGTGGTGCTCGGCTTGCAATTAAAGACAAAGATGATCTTATAAAATTTACAGAAATAGTAGCGCAAATGGCAGTAAATTTTGGTATGAGTGTAGAAGCAATAGTAGGTGATGTTAGTAGTTTTTATAACATTTATAAAATGAATCTAGAAGATCTGAGGGACTTGGGAGATCTAGTAAACCACCTTGCAAGCAATACTTCCGTTGACCCAAAGGATCTAATGGCAGGAATAAATGTAGCCAGTGGTGCGGGAAGACAATTTGGTTTGAAGATTGAGCAGCTAGCTGGCTTCATAAATGCTTTCGTTATGTTAGGAAAACAACCAAAGAAAGCGGCAGGAGTGATAGCTGATATTCTGGTCAAACTTCAAACGGCAGAGGAGCAAGATGATGAATTTATAGAAACGCTAGAAGAATTAGGGATAGATATAGAAGGTCTTGCCGAGAATATTAAGAAAAAACCTTATGAAACACTACTAGATTTTTTTGAAATTTTGAAAAAATATGGTAGCCCTGATATTCTGTTCAAACTCTTTGGTTCAGCATCTAAAGATATAGCACTACTACTGGAAGATACAAAAGCATATGGGCAAGTACTGGATTTGTTAGCCAATAAAAAGGATCGAGCAAATTCATTGCAGGAGGAATTTAATGACCGTGTGAGTACAACAGCTAACCAACTGCGATTACTAAGAAATGCAATAGCAGAAGTAGGAATGAATCTAGGTGCAGCGATGTTACCTATTTTAAGACCTATAGTTGAAAAGTTAAAATTGGTAAGTAAGTATATAGCTTCATTTGCGGAAGAATATCCCACTATAACGAAAGCAATCATGTACACCATAGGAGCACTAATAAGTCTTAAAGTTCTATTCGTGAGTGGTGGTTATGTACTGAGTTTATTCATGGGAACAGCTTGGCTCTTAGCAGCAAAAGTAATAGCAACATTTTCAATTTTATCGACTTCTGTTTTGCCGGCAGTGGCAACAGGATTTAGGGTTTTAACAGCAGCAATTGCAAGTAATCCTATAGGAGCTATTATTGCTGTAATTGCTACTGGTGCAACACTTATTATAACTAACTGGCAAAAGGTGAAGAACTTTTTTGCTAGTTTTTGGGAATACATAAAATCGATAATCAAACCCATCGGAGAAATGTTCTCATGGATGGGAAGTACAGTTGGTAGCATATTTGGAAAGGTTGGTGAAAATAGTCCACTAAAAGAATTTGAAAAAAGAAAAAGCATTGTTGCTGAAATACATACTCCCCTTAAAGATAGCATCTCTAACAATGAAAATTCTCTGTTGAATAATAGTGCAATTAAAGAATTATCCGAGAGAAGCAAGAATAATGTAAAAATCAAAAGCTTTATTGAGGAGAAGAAGTCTATAGAGAATAATAAAGTTGAGAAAGTAGTTGAAAAAAATAGCTTTGAGAAAAAAGAATCAAAAACATGTAACCAAACATTTAATCAAACGTTTAATGTAATTGTAAAAGCAGAGCCTAGTGAGGACACCAATAGCATTGCTAATGCAGTAATAGAAAAATTAAGAGAGCAAGCAAGAGGTGCCCTTTTTGACATCGTGGAAGAGGCAAATTAAGTGATATTTGGGCAGTTTAAATTTGATTCAGTAAGCCTAAGGCGTAGTAAAGAGCATAGATGGCAAACAATTGAATGTATAGAGAAGACATCACTACAAAATATTGGTTCAGGAATTGAGAATATAGATTTAACAGGAGTGATTTATCCACATCATCAAAATAGTAGTTTAGAACAACTAAGGAATCTGCGTGATGTTAAAGAGCCAAATATTTTAGTTTATGGTTCAGAGATACTAGGAAACTTTGTAGTTACTAATGTAGAAGAAAGACAGGTGTCATCTTTTCCATGTGGAATGCCAAGAAAAATTGAGTTTCAAATAAAGTTAAAAAGTTATAGCAAGTGATTTATCATTTCACAAAACAAAACGAGATGTTGGATTACATTTGTTGGAAGCATTATGGGTATAGTTCTGGATCAGTAGAAGTGGTTTTGAAAGAAAATCCTGGACTTGCAGATTATGGCAGTTTTCTACCTGCAGGATTAAAAATTAAGCTACCTGATATTCAAAAAATATCACAAAAATCTGTCGTGAAAATTTTAGATTAATGAAGCCAGATTTTAGTATAATAGCAGAGAATAACTCCATTACAGAGGAGTTAAAGAGTAGTGTAATATCTATTCACATTACTGATGAATCTGGAACAGCAAGTGATGAAACTACAATATGCCTCAAACATGGAATGAATGCTTTAAAGCTCAAGGGAGAGTTGAAAGTTTTTCTAGGGTATGAAGAGACCGGGCTAGCGTTTATGGGAGTTTATACAGCAAGTGAGATCACAATACAAAGCCCACCACAGATTTTAAGAGTCAAATGCTGTGCAGCAAACTTCAAAGGATCGCTGAAAGAAAAAACATCAAAAGAATGGAAAGAGATTACCATAGGCAACTTAGTAAGAAAGATAGCAGAAAAGCACGGATACGAAGCAAAAATTGCACAAAAATTTGAAGACATATTTATATCACACATCACTCAAACAGACGAAAGTGACATGAATTTTTTGAAAAGGATAGGAGATGAGCATGAAGCAACGGTAAAACCTGTAGGAGGACATATAATTTTTATTTCTAAAGGAGGAGGGAAATCAGCAACCGGGAAGGTTTTAGGCACAAAGTTACTGACTCCCAAAGATGTGATAAATTGGAAAGTAAATTTTAATGTGCGTAGTAAATATGGATCAGTTACAGCAAAATGGTACAGCTATGAAAGAGGAGAAACCATAGAAGAAAAAGTAGGCAATGAAGAACCAAGTTATCCGATACATAAGCCTTATTCCACTGCAGAATCAGCAATCAGTGCAGCAAGTGCTAAATTAAGGAGATTAAAGCGAGGTGAAGCAAAGTTAAACCTAACAATACCTGGCAATCCAGAGTTGTTTGCAGAAGCTAAAATAAATTTATCAGGGTTTTGTCAAGAGGTAGATGGCGAATGGGTAATTGATAGAGCAGAGCATATTCTAGACAATAGAGGGTATCAAACTACGATAGAAGCAGTAATAAGTAGGGTTAATTAAGAAAAACTAAACAAACAATTGCTATATGCATGGTAAAGTATATTGCAACAAAAGTATGCCAAGAAGAAATCACCGTTACCAACAGGATCACTATTGTCAAGATTACTATTATCACCAGAATTGGATGTATTGGGTAGAAATTATACCTGGATTAATAGTGTTTGGTGCTATTGTTGTAGTTATTATAAGTTTCTTTGTCTTTGATACTAACAGAAAGGCCGAATTAGCAAATGCTGAAGCTACTAATACCAAGCTTCACTGGTAACGGAACAAATGAAAAAGGGCTCTTTTTGCCTATAATTGGGAAGTTAAGCAAATTTATAACGTGTCCCATTTGTCTTCCCAATAACGAATGTTGGTATAAGAACTATGAAAAGATGATATCGATTGCTGCTGGAAATTGTGATTTAGAGATTGTGAAGTTTTTGATAGAAAGGAACTTATTAGATATTCATAGTACTCGAGGTTTTGGGGGATGGTTATTGGGGTATGCTACAGAAAAAGAGTGCCTGAAAGTTGTTCAATTTTTGGCAGAACAGAAAGTTGATATCAATTCTACGAGCGGTAATTTAAGTAACATAACAGCCTTACACTATGCTGCAGAACAAGGTAATTTAGAAATTGTAAAAGTCTTATTACAAAATGGTGCAAACCCAAATGTCGAAGAATTTAGGGGGAGAAAGCCAAGAGAATTAGCTGCTATTCAGTATAGTGAAAATAGTAACAAACCTTATAAAGAGATCATAAGCTTACTTTATGAAGCCGAAAGAACTTATATATCAGAAAAATAACAGCTAGCTTCATTTCTACAGTTTGACTTAAAAGCTTTAATAATATTCAAATCATTATGCAAAATCAAAAAGTACCAATAACGGTAATAGTCACAATAGCGCTGCAAACTGTAGCAACAATATGGTGGCTCGCTAAACTCGATTTACGGGTACATACACATGAAAAGCTCATAGAGCAAAACAACGGATTGACTGTTACGGTATATCGTTTGGAAGAGCGGATAAAAAGCCTTTCTGAGGAGTTGGACGAGTTTAAATCGCAAGTCTTAAGCGGAAAAATTAAATCTTAATCTAAGTTTTCATTTCAAAATGACTAAATATATCCTGTCAGTAGATGGCGGAGGCATAAGAGGCATCATACCAGCCATAATACTAGCAGAAGTAGAAAAAAGAGCAAGAAAACCTATTTCTCAGATCTTTGACCTAATGGCAGGTACTTCAACTGGTGGGATTGTTGTTGCTGGGTTATGCAAAAAAGATGACCAAGGCAAGCCTCAATACTCTGCAAATGATTTAGTTGAGCTTTATCAAAAGTATGGACCATATATTTTCAAGTCTTCGTTTTTTAGGCGATCAATACTATCGTGGTTTAACTGTGCGCAATATCCATACAAAAACATTGAACTGGTACTAGAGAAGTATTTTGGCAATGATATTCTAAAAGACACTTTAAGTAAGGTACTGATAACAAGTTATGATATTCACAATAATTGCCCATTTTTCTTTAAAAGCTGGAGAGAAGATAGAAATTTTATCAAACTAAAAGAAGCACTCAGAGCAGCAACAGCAGCACCAACATACTTTGCACCTAAGTATTTAGAAGTTAGCCAAAAGAAAAGAGTATTAGTAGACGGAGGGGTATTTGCCAATAACCCAGCGGCATGTGCATATGCAAATAGTAAAAAACTTTTTCCCAATGAAGAAATAGTTCTGGTATCAATTGGCACCGGCCGACTATCTAATCGAATAAAGCATAGGAAATTAGGGAAGATAGCCTGGATAAAGCCTCTGCTGAATGTGATGTTTGCGTCGAGCCTTGATGTAGTAAATTATCAGCTAAGTAACGTAATGGATGACAGATACGTAAGGATACAATCACAACTAACAATGGCATCAGTTGAGATGGATAATACTACGCCCCAAAATATCAAATGTCTGCAACAAGAAGCAAATGAAATGATAGAGGAGAATTGGGAAGTAATAAATAAATTATGTGACGTTAAAAATGTCGAACAAAATAAAGAAACTATGCAGAAAAGCTAAGAAAGGCTTAAGGAATATGGTTTCGCCGAAAAAACAAAAGAGAGAACAACGTTCTGAATCTCCAATAAAAATTCAAAATCCTACGGTTAAGGTTGAAAAGCCCACTGAAGAAAAACAAAAGGATTTAGAAGGAAAAGGCTTAAAGAGAGGCATTAGCTTCAGAAATAGCTTTCAAAAGGCGAAAGAGAAAATAAGAAGCTTAAGAACTGAACTTAAAGAAAAAACAATCAAAAAGGACAGCATGTTCAAGAAGTTCAAGAAAAAGGTCAAAAGCCTAAATCCAATCAAGGTTAAGAAAAATAAGATCATTGGAAGCAAAAAGTTAGCCCTTTTATTGACGGCTGGTACGATTGTGGCGATTTTACCAACATTCAATTTAGCAACATTTCCAGCACTAGCAATAACTTCTGCATGTGTTTTCAGTATCAATTTTATCGTAGTCAAGACACTAAAGAAAGCTATCAAACAACGCAAAGCAAAATCCAAAGAAGAGCCAACGGTAGCTGAGCCAGAAAAGTTGGAAAATGTTTCAGTTGAGCCAGTGAAAGAAGAATCTAAACAAGTCTCCAAAGATCTCCACTAATACATTTATTAAATACTTTGCTACCTTTGTATAAATATTAAACACAGAATATAAAGTGGTGGCAAAGCGGGAATTTATTTTATAAAATGCATGTGAACCGTATATGCGAGTTAATAATTTAAAAATATTTATCGCTGCATACTTGAATATGAACAGATTTTTCTGGAGATTGTTATGAAAATAGAAAAATTTTTGAAAGAAGCCGTTAAAAAAATTCATAAGTTTAGACACCACAGTGTTCTTTCTCTTATGGTTTACGAAATCATTAACACTATTATTAACTCTAGATTTGGTACTAAAATCTTACATTCTTGTGCTAAACACGATCTTTACAACGTATTTGAATTCTTTGTTGAATATGACGCTAATGTTGATGCTGAGGACAACAAAGGCAATAGCATTCTTCATATTGCCTCCCGATTTGGATCTAGCAGAATAGTTAACGCTATTTTGCTACGGAGTCACAATATTAACGTCTATAACACTTACGGTGACACTTCTCTGCATTATTCAATAAAGCATAGGCATTTGTATGTTATGCAGACTCTGTTACGATTTGGCGCAGACATCAATTGCCTGAATCGTCTAGGTGAATCTCCTCTCCATACGGCTGCAAAACATGCTGATGGAGTAATGTTGGGATTACTGATAAAAGGAGGGGCTTTTCTTGAAGCTAAAAATGTAGAAGGAAGTACCCCTCTTCACGTCGCAGCTTTATCCAATCGCGAAGATTCCGTGGAGACTTTATTGCAAAACAGGGCAGATGTTAACGCAATTGGGCAAAATGGCTGTACTCCTCTACATCTTGCTGTTATTAATAATAATACAGAAATTGTTAAGTTATTACTACATGGTAAGGCAAACGTTCATCTGGAATTTTCTGATAATTCTGGTGAGAGTTACACAGCATTAGATGTTGCTGAAGCAAACAAGAACAAAAAAATTATAGATTTGTTACTTCTTCATGGGGCGTATGATGACAAGTGTTAAACCTATGGCTGAAAGCGGTGTGGTAAAAATTGCTTTAGCTGCACCTCCTATCACACAAATGGTTAGAGCAGTTCTCTCTCTTTCTGCCATATTCTAACTTCATTGATTGCTCTTTGCACTCCAACTTGTTTTTTGATTTTTTTATCACTTGCAAATAATTCCTGAACCAAGGGTTTGTCTTGAGATATGTCATATGCTGTTTTGCCCTTTTTATTTTTTATAAACAGTTGTGCACAATTGATTAGTAACAATCTTACAACAGGTATATTTTCCAGCATTATAGCTTTGTGCAAGGGAGTATTGCCGTTACTGCTACATTCGTCAAGATCAACTCCACTCTCTATCAATGACTTTATTTTATCTAAATCACAATCCTTGCTTGAAACAGCTTTGTATAATTCAGGTTCACAAAATAACGTATCGCTAAACCTTCCTATACAAAAACTCTTTACAGCCCTTATTATTCTCCACACAGCTTCTTCATCTTTACCCTTCATAAAGTTAAAGCATAAAAACTACACGTAAAGTTTTCATTAAGCCTTAATACTTCCCCTATCCTTTATTTTCTTCTTCACAAATTTCTGCAATCTCAGATAAAAACGAACAGATCGCATCCTGTAATTTTTCGATCTTTATGTTTTGATATCCTCTCATAAAACTCAATATCCTTTTTTCTCCTTCACTATCTTCGTCTTCATAATAAACCTCGTCTTTTGATCTTGGCAGTAGCACTCCATCACTCAGTGATAATGCTTTTTCCATTCCAGATGCTCTCTGAAACGAAATGTCATTTACCTCTTGCTCATATCGCTGTATCTGCTGACGTGATAATTCTGATCTCTCTCCTAAATCTGTCTGAGTGTACACTCGTACAAACCTCCAATTTTGTAAATTATATTTCATTTTGAAGTTTAGGTTCTTTGTATAAGTTACACGCTTGTTCATCTGAACGCCTTTTGATAAGCACTTGGCCAATATACACAATGCATTGCGAAATTCTAGATCCTTAAATTTTCTGAGGTTTTGTACTACACTTAATGCCTTCTGATCTTTGCTGTTAATAGTAACTTCCTTTGTCAATTTAGAAAAAATATCTTCAGCATCCTTTAATAATACTCTTGCTATTTTCTCAAATTTTGTAGGTGAAAGCATCTCTCTTCTTTGTTCATATCTCGCCACCTGAAGCTTTGATACACCGATTCCTTTTGCCACGTCTTCTTGAGAGAGTCCTAACTTTAACCTTTCATCTCTTATCTCTTGAATTATTTTGTAATATAGAGAATCAGGAGTTATTTTCTTATTGGTAGTACTCATGTTTTCACTCAACTGTAGTACAAATATATATACCCTTTTATAAAATTTTATTAAAGCCCATACTACCAAACAAAGTAAATCACTTTCCTCTTCCTTTACATTTGCCTTGAGCTGAAGCCTGTGCTTTTACAAACAGTTGCCAGAATCCCTTTTCACCGCCTTCTTTTTGTATTAATTGGGCTAAGCGCCGCATCAATCCATTGCTAAATATAACCATCTTTGTCCACTGACCCACTGGCTTTGCAATGTCAACTATCTCTGGATCTTCTCTATAAACCTGTAGGGGATCTATTTGATTTTCAAGATGAAGTTTTTTTTGTTTTTTTTCTCGATATAAATCTTTTGTTTTCTTGCTTCTATACCCACACAGGAATCTGCTTTTGTAATATCGTTCCCTTCCGGTAAGATATATTTTTCTAAAAAATAGAAATATTTTAATAGCAAGAAGGAATATTAAGCCATATATGATTATTTGTTCGTAGGACATTTTTAGCCTCCTAGTTATTGTCTCAAGCTCATATCCTCATACAGCTTACACTCTATTTTACAAATAAAGGTATTATTTTTACATTAACTACCAGGCTCAATATAGACAGACATTTTTTATGCATCTTATGACTCCATATTACCAAAAGTACAAGAGATTCATTTCCCGGGCTTTTTAGGTAGTTTACAAAGGTAACTGCAAAAAGACTTAAAAGGGCGTCTAAAGCCTCGAACCCCTTTCTCAGGTCATCTCTGGCAGTCTTTTTTTTCTTTAACATATCATAAAGTTTAAAAAAGTAAGGTTTTTAATCTCAGTGTAAAAAACTTGAATATTTTCTCATAATTATGTAGAATTGTTAATGGCTTTTTACTTGATTTCTTATGGCCCTTTCTAAATTTTTAGATCCAAGAGGGATTGACTACTATGAGAAACTGTATAAGGAGAGAGTATTGAAGAATTTAAGCAAAAAGGCCAGTGAACTTGGTTATACTTTAATAAAAAAACATGAACTAATAGAGGGAGTTTGTTAGAAGATGTTATTGCTGAAATCACCGGCCTTTCGGTAGATGAAATAAAACAACTTCAAGAGGAAATAGCCTAAACTTGCTGTATACAATATTCTGCATAACTTATCTATCTACCTGCATTGATAATACTATTAAAATATATGTTTTTTCGCCCTTATCATCAAACCAAAGATTCATATAAATCTTGAAAAGCTTCTTTTGCCTTTGCTCCAGCCCCACTTAAAATGCTGGAGATACGAGCTAGATTTATTCCTTCTTTCTCTAGCATCTCTAGACATTCTTTTTTCTTCCCTTGCTGGTCAAACAAAAGATGATATAAATCTTGGAAAGCTTCTTTAGCCTTAGCTCCTGCTCCATTTAAGATACTGGAAATACGAGCTAGATCTTTTTCTAAAGTCTTCAAATACTTCGTTTTGTTTCCTTCATCATCAAACAAAAGATGATACAAACCTTGAAAAGCTTCTTTTGCCTTTGTTCCTGCTCCGTTTAAGATACTGGACATATGAGCCAGATTTATACCTTCTTTCTCTAAAGTTTTTAAATACTTTGTTTTGTTTCCTTCATCATCAAACCAAAGATAATATAAACCTTGAAAAGCTTCTTTTGCACGAGCCCCTGCTTTACTTAGTATACCGGAGATACGAGCTAGATCTATTCCTTCTTTCTCTAAAGTCTTCAAATACTTCGTTTTGTTTCCTTCATCGTCAAACCAAAGATCATACAAATCTTGAAGAGCCTCTTTAGCCTTAGCTCCTGCTCCATTTAAGATGCTAGAGATGCGAGCTAGATCTATTCCTTCTTTTTCTAAAGTCTTCAAATACTTCGTTTTGTTTCCTTCACCGTCAAACCAAAGATCATATAAACCTTGAAAAGCTTCTTTTGCACGAGCCCCTGCTTTACTTAGTATACCGGAGATACGAGCTAGATCTATTCCTTCTTTCTCTAAAGTCTTCAAATACTTCGTTTTGTTTCCTTCATCATCAAATAAAAGATCATACAAATCTTGAAAAGCTTCTTTGACCTTGGCTCCAGCCCCACTTAAAATACTAGTGATACGAGCTAGATCTATTCCTTCTTTCTCTAAAGTCTTCAAATACTTCGTTTTGTTTCCTTCATCGTCAAACAAAAGATCATACAAACTTTGAAAGGCACCTTTAGCATTAGCTCCAGCCCCACTTAAAATACTAGTGATACGAGCTAGATCTATTCCTTCTTTTTCTAAAGTTTTTAAATACTTCGTTTTGTTTCCTTGCTGATCAAACAAAAGATCATACAAACTTTGAAAGGCACCTTTAGCATTAGCTCCAGCCCCACTTAAAATACTAGTGATACGAGCTAGATCTATTCCTTCTTTTTCTAAAGTTTTTAAATACTTTGTTTTGTTTCCTTTATCATCAAACAAAAGATCATACAAACTTTGAAAGGCACCTTTAGCATTAGCTCCAGCCCCACTTAAAATGCTGGAAATGCGAGCTAGATCTATTCCTTCTTTCTCTAAAGTTTCTAAATACTTCGTTTTGTTTCCTTCATCATCAAACCAAAGATAATATAAACCTTGAAAAGCTTCTTTAGCACGAGCCCCTGCTTTACCTAGGATACTGGAAATACGAGCTAGATCTATTCCTTCTTTCTCTAAAGTTTTTAAATACTTCGTTTTGTTTCCTCCATCATCAAACCAAAGATGATATAAATTTTGAAAAGCATCTTTTGCCTTTGCTCCTGCTCCACTTAAAATACTAGTGATACGAGCTAGATCTATTCCTTCTTTCTCTAGAGTCTTTAAATACTTCGTTTTGTTTCCTTTATCATCAAACCAAAGGTCATACAAACCTTGAAAAGCATCTTTTGCCTTTGCTCCTGCTCCGTTTAAGATACTGGAAATACGAGCTAGACCTATTCCTTCTTTCTCTAAATATTTTGTTTTGTTTCCTTCACCATCAAACCAAAGATCACATAAACCTTGAAAAGCATCTTTTGCCTTAGCTCCTGCTCCATTTAAGATGCTGGAGATACGAGCTAGATCTATTCCTTCTTTCTCTAAAGCTTCAAGACATCTTCTCTTTTTCCCTTGTTGATCAAACCAAAGGTTATATAAACCCTGAAAAGCATCTTTTGCCTTAGCTTTTGCTCCGTTTAAGATACTGGAGATGCGAACTAGATCTATTCCTTCTTTCTCTAAAGTCTTTAAATATTTTGTTTTGTTTCCTTCACCATCAAACCAAAGATCACATAAACCTTGAAAAGCATCTTTTGCCTTAGCTCCTGCTCCATTTAAGATGCTAGAGATACGAGCTAGATCTATTCCTTCTTTCTCTAAAGTTTTTAAATACTTTGTTTTGTTTCCTTTATCATCAAACAAAAGATCATATAAACCTTGAAAAGCTTCTTTAGCACGAGCCCCTGCTTTACTTAGTATACCGGAGATACGAGCTAGATCTATTCCTTCTTTTTCTAAAGTCTTTAAATACTTCGTTTTGTTTCCTTCACCATCAAATAAAAGATCATATAAACCTTGAAAAGCTTCTTTAGCACGAGCCCCTGCTTTACCTAGGATACTGGAAATACGAGCTAGATCTATTCCTTCTTTTTCTAAAGTTTTTAAATACTTTGTTTTGTTTCCTTTATCATCAAACAAAAGATCATACAAACTTTGAAAGGCACCTTTAGCATTAGCTCCAGCACCACTTAAAATGCTGGAGATACGAGCTAGATCTATTCCTTCTTTTTCTATAGTCTTTAAATACTTCGTTTTGTTTCCTTGCTGATCAAACCAAAGATAATATAAACCTTGAAAAGCTTTTTTAGCACGAGCCCCTGCTTTACTTAGTATACCAGAGATACGAGCTAGATCTATTCCTTCTTTCTCTAAAGTTTTTAAATACTTTGTTTTGTTTCCTTCATCATCAAACAAAAGATAATATAAACCTTGAAGAGCCTCTTTAGCCTTAGCTCCTGCTCCATTTAAGATGCTGGACATATTACGTTTAACTTTATTCTCACATATAATGTCGAACATATTTTGTCCTTTATCTGTATTTAAAAATTCTCTCAAGGCATCTGCTTTTACTTCACCAACTATGACTTTAATAAACTTATCTTTTTCATTGAGGAGGCTAGTATTATGTAGTTTTTTTGATAGTTTATTATTTCCATTAGTACTATCAGCTTTTACACCTTTATTGCTATGCATATCAAGAAATCTATTTTTCTGATGTTGATCTAGTGTGAAAATATAAGCAAATCAAACGTACTTCTGTTGCTTAGCCTGCTTTCGAATAAATCATTACTAGCTTATTAGTATAGCATTAAAAACCTAAACAATGCAACCACTTCCAGTAACCAAAACCAGCTGGTGTGAGAAGGCCGGTATCTCTATAGATGTTATCGCTAAAATTACCAGCCTTTCGGTAAATGAAATAAAGCAACTTCAGGAGGAAATAGCCTAAACCTGCTGTATATAATATTCTGCATAACTTATCTATCTACCTGCATTGATAATACTATTAAAATATATGTTTTTTCGCCCTTATCATCAAACCAAAGATTCATATAAACCTTGAAAGGCGTCTTTAGCATTGGTTCCTACTCCACTTAAAATACTCGAGATACGAGCCGCTATTCCCCTTTTCTTTCTAAAATTAAATACTTTGTTTTGTTTCCTTCATCGTCAAACCAAAGATCGTATAAATCTTGAAAAGCTTCTTTAGCATTAGCTCCCGCTCTGTTTAAGATGCTGGACACACGAGCTAGATCTATTCCTTCTTTTTCTAAAGTCTTTAAATACTTCGTTTTGTTTCCTTTATCATCAAACAAAAGGTAATACAAACTTTGAAAGGCATCTTTAGCATTAGCTCCAGCCCCACTTAAAATGCTGGAGATACGAGCTAGATCTATTCCTTCTTTTTCTATAGTCTTTAAATACTTTGTTTTGTTCCCTTCACCATCAAACCAAAGATCATATAAACCTTGAAAAGCTTCTTTTGCACGAGCCCCTGCTTTACTTAGTATACCGGAGATACGAGCTAGATCTATTCCTTCTTTTTCTATAGTCTTTAAATACTTCGTTTTGTTTCCTTTATCATCAAACAAAAGGTAATACAAACTTTGAAAGGCATCTTTAGCATTAGCTCCAGTCCCACTTAAAATGCTGGAGATACGAGCTAGATCTATTCCTTCTTTTTCTAAAGTCTTTAAATACTTCGTTTTGTTTCCTTCATCATCAAACAAAAGATCATACAAATCTTGAAAAGCTTCTTTGACCTTAGCTCCAGCCCCACTTAAAATACTAGTGATACGAGCTAGATCTATTCCTTCTTTTTCTAAAGTTTTTAAATACTTCGTTTTGTTTCCTTGCTGATCAAACAAAAGATCATACAAACTTTGAAAGGCACCTTTAGCATTAGCTCCAGCCCCACTTAAAATACTAGTGATACGAGCTAGATCTATTCCTTCTTTTTCTAAAGTTTTTAAATACTTTGTTTTGTTTCCTTTATCATCAAACAAAAGATCATACAAACTTTGAAAGGCATCTTTAGCATTAGCTCCAGCTCCGTTTAAGATACTGGAGATACGAGCTAGATCTATTCCTTCTTTTTCTAAAGTCTTTAAATACTTCGTTTTGTTTCCTTTATCATCAAACAAAAGGTAATACAAACTTTGAAAGGCATCTTTAGCATTAGCTCCAGCCCCACTTAAAATGCTGGAGATACGAGCTAGATCTATTCCTTCTTTTTCTATAGTCTTTAAATACTTCGTTTTGTTTCCTCCATCATCAAACCAAAGATGATATAAATTTTGAAAAGCTTCTTTTGCCTTTGCTCCTGCTCCACTTAAAATACTAGTGATACGAGCTAGATCTATTCCTTCTTTCTCTAAAGCTTCAAGACATCTTCTCTTTCTCCCTTGTTGATCAAACCAAAGGTTATATAAACCCTGAAAAGCTTCTTTTGCCTTTGCTTTTGCTCCGTTTAAGATACTGGAGATGCGAACTAGATCTATTCCTTCTTTCTCTAAAGTTTTTAAATACTTTGTTTTGTTTCCTTCATCGTCAAACCAAAGATCATACAAATCTTGAAGAGCCTCTTTAGCCTTAGCTCCTGCTCCATTTAAGATGCTAGAGATGCGAGCTAGATCTATTCCTTCTTTTTCTAAAGTCTTCAAATACTTCGTTTTGTTTCCTTCACCGTCAAACCAAAGATCATATAAACCTTGAAAAGCTTCTTTTGCACGAGCCCCTGCTTTACTTAGTATACCGGAGATACGAGCTAGATCTATTCCTTCTTTCTCTAAAGTCTTCAAATACTTCGTTTTGTTTCCTTCATCATCAAATAAAAGATCATACAAATCTTGAAAAGCTTCTTTGACCTTGGCTCCAGCCCCACTTAAAATACTAGTGATACGAGCTAGATCTATTCCTTCTTTCTCTAAAGTCTTCAAATACTTCGTTTTGTTTCCTTCATCATCAAACAAAAGATCATACAAACTTTGAAAGGCACCTTTAGCATTAGCTCCAGCCCCACTTAAAATACTAGTGATACGAGCTAGATCTATTCCTTCTTTTTCTAAAGTTTTTAAATACTTCGTTTTGTTTCCTTGCTGATCAAACAAAAGATCATACAAACTTTGAAAGGCACCTTTAGCATTAGCTCCAGCCCCACTTAAAATACTAGTGATACGAGCTAGATCTATTCCTTCTTTTTCTAAAGTTTTTAAATACTTTGTTTTGTTTCCTTTATCATCAAATAAAAGATCATACAAATCTTGAAAAGCTTCTTTGACCTTGGCTCCAGCCCCACTTAAAATACTAGTGATACGAGCTAGATCTATTCCTTCTTTCTCTAAAGTTTTTAAATACTTCGTTTTGTTTCCTTCATCATCAAACCAAAGATAATATAAACCTTGAAAAGCTTCTTTAGCACGAGCCCCTGCTTTACCTAGGATACTGGAAATACGAGCTAGATCTATTCCTTCTTTCTCTAAAGTTTTTAAATACTTCGTTTTGTTTCCTTTATCATCAAACAAAAGGTAATACAAACTTTGAAAGGCATCTTTAGCATTAGCTCCAGCCCCACTTAAAATGCTGGAGATACGAGCTAGATCTATTCCTTCTTTCTCTAAAGTTTTTAAATACTTTGTTTTGTTTCCTTGCTGATCAAACCAAAGATAATATAAACCTTGAAAAGCTTTTTTAGCACGAGCCCTTGCTTTACCTAGTATACCGGAGATACGAGCTAGATCTATTCCTTCTTTCTCTAAAGTTTTTAAATACTTTGTTTTGTTTCCTTCATCATCAAACCAAAGATAATATAAACCTTGAAGAGCCTCTTTAGCCTTAGCTCCTGCTCCATTTAAGATGCTGGACATATTACGTTTAACTTTATTCTCACATATAATGTCGAACATATTTTGTCCTTTATCTGTATTTAAAAATTCTCTCAAGGCATCTGCTTTTACTTCACCAACTATGACTTTAATAAACTTATCTTTTTCATTGAGGAGGCTAGTATTATGTAGTTTTTTTGATAGTTTATTATTTCCATTAGTACTATCAGCTTTTACACCTTTATTGCTATGCATATCAAGAAATCTATTTTTCTGATGTTGATCTAGTGTGAAAATATAAGCAAATCAAATGTACTTCTGTTGCTTAGCCTGCTTTCGAATAAATCATTACTAGCTTATTAGTATAGCATTAAAAACCTAAACAATGCAACCATTTTCAGTAACCAAAACCAGCTAGCGTGAAAATGCCGGTGTCTTCTATAGACGTTATCGCTCAAATTACCAGCCTTTCGGTAGATGAAATAAAGCAACTTCAGGGGGAAATAGCCTAGCGGTGCCACAGTGATCTTTGTTGATTCTTTACTGTCACACTACTTAAATCAGACTCAGGTTGACCATCTGTTCCTCTAGTAGTTTTTGACAATTAACTTTTCTCCTTTTTTACCTTGCTTTTGTAATCTTAGCCTTATTACCTGCTGCACTAATGTGTGAATGCTTAATATACCCTGCTTTACATTAACCATTGAGTATTGTTCGAGTAAGTCAAGAGCACTCCATAACCTTTCTTTATCTGCTGTTAGTTTTGAAAAGAGTTTTTCTATAGGAATTTCATTAGTAGCAAAATAAGCTGCCACTTCCAAAATATTCAATGCTTCTTGCCCGCATTCCTTTTGTTTTATATTTTCAATTGTAACTTCCCAAGTTGTAAATGTCGTTTTAGTATAACGATCACTTCTAAACTCAGGATCTAACTCAAAATTAAGCAACTTTTCTGGTGTTTTTTCATATTCTTCTAAGGCATCTCTAATCTCAAGCTTTTTTTCACCCCTAAGCTTCAAGCTTTCATTTCTATCTCCAATATATAACAATATTTGATATAGAGCTAAAGGATAATATTGTAATTTTTCTGCCAATTTTTTTATATCTTTATCTTGTTCACTGCTTGTTATCCTCAAGAACTTTTTGGTAAATTCCGTTGCCTCTTTACTAGTAAATACATCTAATGGTAATAGTTCTATATTTTCTTTCCATTTCTGGTTACGAGAGGTGATAAGAATATAAGGCTTCTTGTCACCAGAAAATGAAGAAAAAGATGATGGTAAAAACTCATTGATATCCTTATACTCTTCAGCATTGTCAAAAATGAAAAGACCTTTTATAACGTAAAAATATTTATACACATCATTGACGATAGATTTAATATCCCTTTCTTCTATCTTTTTATCTCTCTTTTCTTTAACAGGAATTTCTAACCTTTTAGCTAATTCTTGAAACGATTTTTTTAGGCTTTCTTGTGTTTCAGCATTTATCCATATAGCATTACTATCATAGTATTTGTAATATTGATAGATGTACTTTCTAGCCAGTTCACTTTTACCTACCCCTCCAAGACCAATAATAGAAACAGCTGGACTGTTACTTTGTAATTTATCATGTAAAGCTTTCAATTTATTACCCCTGCCAGTAAAAGTTGCCACTGGCGCCATCAAATTATACCACACCACATGCTTATCATTCACACCTCTTTTCACAAGGTATTTTACTATATTTAACTTACCATTTCTAATAGCACAGTTGAAAGGAGTCTTGCCACCATTGGCTTTAGCATTAATAAACTCGTTCAATTTACTAGAGTTTGTTTTTTCCAAATATTCTATCAGGTATTTTACTATACTCAATTTACCATTTAGAGCGGCATAGTGTAAAGGAGTCATACCGTAATTGTCGGTAGCATTGAGATCAGCTCCACTGTCAATGAGTTCTTTAACCTTGTCAAGATTGCCTTGTTCTGCAGTATCAATTAATTCTTGATTACGAAAAAGTTTTGTCATACTGGTAAAGCCCATTTCTGTTACAATACCCATCAGAGCATCTAAAGCTGTTTCGCCTTCAGAATCTTCTATGTTGACGCCTGCTTCTTTATTGATAAGGTTTTTGCCACATTCAACCAACCAGCAGAAATAGCCTCACACAATGGTGTATCGCCAAAATTGGACTTGATGGTGAAATCAACTTTTTTCTTGTCGATAAGGTATTTAACTATTTCTAGACAACCATTAGAAGCAGCCAAATGTAAAGGAGTCCTTCCATCATTATCCTTAACATTAAAATCAGCCTTTTTCTCATCTATAAGGTATTTAACTATTTCTAAGTAACCATTACAAACGGCAAAATATAAAGGAGTCTTTTTAAAAATACCATCCTTGATGTTAAAGTTAGCCCCATTATCAATAAGCTCTTTAACCTTATCAAGATCACCGTACCTTGCAGCGTCAATTAACTGTCGATCACACATAGTTACCTCCTCACTCTTAGTTAATATTATAACTCCTTTTTCTAAAAATGCCACTAAAATTTAGTTAATTGAAACTGCGTTTTCAAGATTGGAGGTACACCAGCCCTCTCCTACTTACCCACGTTCTTCACAATTTGAACTCATGCCCCTGACCAAACTTTCTGTATACTTTCTTTTACAGAAAAAGGTAAAGATACATTGTCTAATGAAGAGTTCACTGATGAGCTCATTGCCTCAAAACGCATCAATTCTCCAGATCTGATAAAATACCCTCGCTCTATGGCTTCTTTAACTGATAACCCTCCCAATCGGCAATTTTTTCCTACTTCTTCTCCGCAATCTTCTAATTCCTTCAACATCTCTTTATTCCCTTCTACCCTTATTAGGTCTTGATTTTTCTTATCAGGATATAATCTAACTTCTAATTCTCCCAAACTAGTAGGGAAAGTTAATACTATATCACTACCACCTGCAAGGTCAGTATAATTTCTTATTCCTTTTTCCGTTATAATTTCTACTTCACTTTTACCGATCCTTATTACATCCCTTCGGTATTCCATGCTCTTTTGAGAAAAGCTTAAGCTTCTTGCTCCATTTATGATTTCTGCAACCTTTACCGTGCTATCCTTTGAACATCTTAAATAGAAAGTAGAGTTATCCATTTTTGCATCTTTTACCCTGCCACTTACTGCACTTTTAGCAATTTCCATGAATTTCAGAGTATGGTTCTTATAATCCACAAAAGCTTGTTTCATATTATTTTTATGACCTTCAAACTCCTCCAGTTCGTCAATTACATGTATACTTTTTATATTATATAATACCGCTCCTTCTGATACTAATTGACATACTATACCGCTAGCAACTTCTACATCGCTTGCAACTTTAGACTCTTTTTTTAATTTACTAATTTTTCTTACTACATAATCCATAAAACCATATTTACTTTCATACGTCTTTCCATATAGTTTCCCTTGTTTAGGAAGATTAAGCTTTACTCCAGACGCTATAGCTTCATTTACAATTTGTTTTAGTTCATTCATATTTTTAGCTGCTTCCACTCGAACTAAAAACGTTCCCAACGCTTGCTGCTGGCGTAGCATTAAATTATCCCATAGAGTACCAGGTTCGAACACACGTTCTTTTCTATCTGACCCTTTAGCCGTCCCTGCTTCTAACAGCAATCTTTTTGCTTCTTCACAAGCAAATTGGAGAATCTTTGACTTTCCTTCATCATTATGAAGATTTAAAATCCTTTTTAAATCTTGATTGTCCTTTTGTTTCTTTAACAATTCTTTCAACTTGGTAGGGTTTCCCAAAGCATTATATAATTCTTTTTTCAAACTCCTTTGCTCAGTAGTTAAAAGTAATTTTTCAACCTCATAGTTATGATTATTAATTGCAATGTCTAGTGGGGTTTTTCCTTCATTATCCTGTTCATTAAGTTTAGCTTCTCTGCTAAGAGTCTTTATAATGTTCTCGTCAGTAGCATAATGTAAAGGTGTTTTTCCTCTATCGTCCTTTACATTAGGATCAGCTTTTGCTTCCAAAAGTAAATTCACATATTGCTCCTTCCTCCAGTCCATACTTGACACTACGTGCAATAACGTCAATTTAGATTCTCCTCTTTGAAGATTAAGAACTTTGTTTAAATCTTGATCATTTGCATTCTTTTTTAAGAATGTTTCAAGCTCTACATAAACATCTTTACTAGGAATGTCCTTAAAAATACTCAACAATTCTGCATTCAAATTTTCTTGATTCTTTGTTAAGCCGGATACGTCAACAAACCAGGTACATATTAAATTATCAAATGTACCTTTCCCTACAACGTCAATTAAAAGGCCGTTATCACGAAGCAGCAACGAATATTTGAACAGCTCATATTCATCACCAACTTGTTTCTTCTCTTGTTGTGTTTCTTCTGGATGCCTGGATTCATTACCTTTGATTAATTCAGCTAAACGCTTTAAAGTTTCAACATCTCTATTCCCCAATAAAGGATTTGCTCCTTTCTGAAGTAAGGCATTTACTATCTCTACATGGTCGTTTCTAACAGCCCGGTATAATGGAGTATACCCTTCTGCATCGATTTTATTAATATCTGTGTTGTTTCCTATTAATGCCTTTACTATCTCTGTATAACCATTCTCAGCAGCCCAGCTCAGTAGCAACGCATTTTTATCTGCTACATTAAAATTTTCCTTGTTTTCTATTAAGACTTCCACTATATCTGTAAGGCCATTATCGGCAGCATACTGTAATGGGATACTCCCAAAATTATCTTCTATATAAAAACTTGCCTTGTTTTTTGTCAGAATTTTTACTATCTCTTTATTTTCTGTTTCAACAGCAAAGTGTAATGGAGTATATCCATGTTTACTCACTTTATTAACATCGGCCTTGTTTTTTATTAGAACTTCCATCATTTCTTGATTGCAATTTTGAACGGTCCAGTGTAATGGGGTCAACCCGGCATTATCCGCCGCATCAACTTTTGCCCCTTTTTCTATGAGAGCCTTTGCTGTTTCTATATGGCCCCCAACAGCAGCCCAGTATAATGGAGTATACCCCATTTTATCTGTTACATTAACATCTACCCTTTCCATCAAAGCCCTTACTGTCTCTGTATGGCCATTTCTAGCAGCCCAATGTAATGCAGTTAATCCATCTTTATCTACTACATCAATTCTTGCTCCTTTTGCTATTAGAGTCTCTAATATCTCTGTATAGCCATTTCTAGCAGTCCAGTATAATGTAGTTAACCCATTTTCATCTACTGCATCAATCTTCGCTCCTTTTGTTATTAGAGTTTTTAATGCTTCTATATGGCCATTTTTAGCAGCCAAGCATGTATTGAACTTGACTTTATGCAGTATATTAGCACTCTCCTGGTCTTTTATTATAACATCTTTTGTTTCTTTATTATTTCTTTGAGCATAGTAATTTGATGGGGTTTTTCCGTTTACATCTTTTATGTTAGAATTTGCACCAATTCCCATTAGAAATAATATCTCTTCAGGGCAATTTTGTGCAGCGTAGTGTAATGGAGTTTTATCATCTTTATCCAATGCATTAATATCTACCCTATTCTTCTTTAAGGCTTCCACTATCTTCCTATAGCCATTTCCAGCAGCTACATGTAACAACGTAAATTGGCCATTGAATGCATGGCTTATGTTAAATTGACTATCGTGCCACTCTCGATATGTGTCTGAGTTTTCTCCTAACTTCTCTTTTATTTTTTCAATTATATTACTTTCATTTAAATCATTGTCAGCATTTATTATACGCAATGTTTCTGACCATTGATTATATTCCATGACTTTTACCTCTACTATTTATTTTTGTCATAACTATAATTAAAAAAACGATTGATTCCATAAAAAAATAACTAATGGTCAAAAAAATTGCGTGATTCACAGTTTTTTATATCGAAAACTTATATTTGCTCCCTGTCCTGCACCTACTTTAACCTTTTACTGATATTGGTATACCTACTTTTGAGCTTACTGCTCTCTTTAATCTGTTAAGAGCTTTGCTACTTGGGGTGAATTTATACTAATTTAGCAATGTTTATTACTAAAGACTTAAACAACACAACCATTGATCAGGCCATAAAATAATGAGCCAATTAGTAAATTTTTCGTTAAAGGTGTCGGCCAAAGGCCGCTCTGGGCAAGGTTTCGCGGGTAGACTCCGCAGCAAGCAAAAATGTGTTTGCATAATGCCTCATAGCGGGCTATAATAGATACAATATCAAATACTTAACAAAGAAAAAAGGAAAAGCAATAGTTGGGGAAAAATCAATGCTCACAAGGATAAATTTAAAGAGATAGGCGTTGAAAGAGGTTGAAAATCCCGAAATAAATAGAGAAGATATTATTGAAAGGTTGTACAGTGTATGTTATAATATACATAACATAAAAGTTTATAAAAAGTTATTTATAACTTAACGATTAAGACTTATTAAATATTTGGTGATGTAAAATTGAATTATAGGCTTTAATTATGGAAGGCAAAAATATGACTGATAATTTTTCAAACGACGAAAACGCACTCTTCAGAGCTCAGATTAGGGAATCAGACTTAGCCTCACAGGCGGAGTTGCAAGAAATCAAAGGAGCTGTAGACGAGTTTGCTAGACAGGCAATTATTGATAAGTTAAAACAAGCAGAGCTCGGGCGCGAGGAACTTAAACTCAAGCTTGCGCGTGAAGCTTCTGATAGAGTCGATAACCTCCTATCCTATGTCGAGCTGAGTGCTGCAGAAAATGAGGAAAATTTTACAAGTAGTATAGATGGTTTGCTGGCGAAGCTTTTTAAATTTTTCAACTTCATGGATAGCGAGCTTGGAGTAGAGACGGATCCGCAAGTCTACAGGATGGTAAAGGATCGGGAAGAAGAAAAACAAGCGTGGATTGCATCAGTCATAAAGTTTTTACGGGATAAATTTAATAAGCTAATCAAGGCAATCTTCCCTCGCGATTTGAGTTTCCAGCAAGAGCTCGACCAGGAGATAGGAAAGCTATTTGAGAGATTGTTCGGTGGTGGTCTATCCAAGGAGGAGGAAGTAGCAATATTGGAGCGTCTCGAGGCTCTTCGTGATCTGAAATTAAAGCTTCAAATGTTTGCAGTTGGTTCGCTTATTACGATCTTTGCCGAGCTCTTTTCAGTTAAGCTGACAGATTTAGTAGAAACAACCAAAGAAGAAGGTAAAGAAAAAACATCAGCGAAAGAAAAAGAAGCAACTAAAGAAGTTCATGAAATTATGGAAATCAAGGTAGATGCGAAGGAAAAGCCTACAGTTCCAGTCTCTCTCTTTGATTTTTCATCTGGGGTTGCCAAACCAATCACTCTGACCAAACAAGAGCTTGATCTTTTATCAGCTTCCCTGAAAAATCTGATGCATCCTATACACAAAGATGATATGAATAAGGGAAATAGTGTGGTACCAAAACCAGAAGTGAGAGAAAAACAAGAGCAGGAAAATAAGAAAGCAACACAGCCAGCACCAAAACCAGTAGCTGCACGTCCAACAAAAGAGCCGGGGAAAGTGCCTGGGGTGAGTGGGGTGACATTTGATTCTGGAAATATGGGAAGATCTACTGGTCGCAGCAGGAATGTAAGTGGAAGCGCTGACAGTTTTAATGAAAGGGGCACCGCGTCTAACAATAAACGCAGTACTGCTAGCAGTTTTAATAAGGAAGAATCTAAGTCTACTAATAGGCATAAAACGGATAATTTTGGCACTAAGCTTAGAGAAAAAGTTATTAAAAGGAATGCCCAAGCTGAGGCATCTGGTAGACATGAAACGGACAACCTTGGTGCTAAGCTTGCAGCAAAAGTTGCTGAAAGGAACGCCAGAAAAAAATGTGCTGAAGCATCTACCAAGCACGATTATCCAGTCGGTCATTTTCAAGTTCCAGCGGAAACTAATGGAAAGTCTCATGCTGGTGCTAAGAATGAACCTCAACCAAAAAGTGAATGTAGTAGTGTAAAAATTAATAATCATGTAGAATCAATAGGAAAGGCACCAGAAGAAGTATCATCGAGAGGTATATGACATGAGGAATAGAACCATGTGAAATCAATAGGAAAAGATGAGAAGACAGTAGAGATGTCTTAATAAATTATAATATCCTATGGGTTATTTGTATGACAAAAGATGATTTCATTCCAGTGCTTCTCTTTTGTCATCCCAGCATCTCTTTATGTCATCCCAGTGCTCTTTTTTTTGTCATCCCAGTGCTCCGACACTGGGATCTAGAAATGCATAGGGTTTAGTAGTATAGGTTTTACATTAAATAATGAGTGTTTTTGGTAAAATTGTGAAGAAAACTGGATCCTAGTGTTAGCTACTTGGATGACAAAGGGATGTCATTTCAGCGCGTGACGCTGGAATCCAGGAATATAAAAGAACGAATAAAATTTTTTGAAAAAAAATATAAAAAAGTATTTGCATTGATAATTTACTTGTAGTATACTAATTACATAATATTTTTACTGGGGGTTAATATGCATGGTAATAGTGGTAAGAAAAGTAATTGGGGACCTCAACCTGATGGTACATGGATTCCAAGTGAAAGGTTCGAGTGGGTTGGTCCTGACAAGGAGAAAAACAGAGCAGAGTGGGAGCGTGCGAATAGCAAGCCTAGTACACAACTAGGTAGTAGCAGTTCTACTAGTACCAGTAGTAGTAAAGGTCAAGGAAAAAAGTAAGTAGTGTTGTTTAGTAACAATTTTAATGGGAGGGAAGTATGCCTAAGAGTGATTTTATAGTAGAGCTGGTTAATGCGTTTAACTTAAATAATTATTTTTGTGATAGGGTGAATACCAATTTTACTGTAGAAGGTAGAAAGATTGTTGGTTTATTTGCTAAGGGCACTGACGTAGCAAAATATTTGCGTGGGGTAGGAGAGGAAATAATAAAGCAGCAATATCTTGGTAGTGAAGTGGTAGCAGGTAGATATTATAACTTAAACTGTTTTCCGTTTGTTTTGGGTGCTAATCCTAGCAAGAAAGAAAGTGGTATAGGTGGTGTGATGAAAGTAGAGCTTGCAGATTCTGCAAACAAGGAGGTAATCCGTAACTTGAAGATACATTTAGTTAATGAGTTTAGGAGAGCTGTGACATTGAAAGTGATTGCATGTCTAGTAGAAACAGCAGGAATAACGGAAGAAGAAGGTCACGAATGGGTAGGAGGTGCTGTTAAAATAGGGGCATTCGATGAATCTAACCTTTTGAAGAGAGACTATCTGTACTGTATAGCTTTTGACGGCGAGTACTTTGAAAGGGAGGGGTATGATTCAGAGACTTTTGAATTGTTTAAAGGGATGTATATTCAAGAATTTAACTCAAGATTAAGAGCGTGTGGCCTTAAGAATTCGGATTTTTATGATTATAAAGATGGTATGTTATACATTAAAAATGCGAGTGGTAAGGTAGTTGGGAATGTAGCAAAATATGTTAAGAAAGAAGCAGCGCTTGATTTTAGAACTCCAGGCAAAGAAGATTCCAAAGTTGAAAATTTTAAGGATGTTCTTAGTGGTTTAATTTCTAAACAGATAGGAAAGTCTATTAGTGGTTACGATTATGATGTCTTTATAAACCAAGAAGAAATAAATGATGGTAATAGTTTTGTTCTTATACCTTTAATAATGAGTAATAGTCACTTAAAGCATAATGATGTATACAGAGTTAATGCAAGACATAAAGGTTTTCTATGTGATATCAAAGGCAAAACTGCAAATCTTACTAATTATCAAGGCTCAGTTCATGCTATCTCTAATAAAGGGATCGCTCAGTTACTTCCTGAAATTATGCAGTCTCCGATTGCGTATAATGAAAGAACTGGACATTTTGAGTTTGTAGCTGATCTTGGGCCAAGTTCAAGAGTAGATATGGAGTCTCCCAGGCCTGTTCCAGTGTTTTCGCCAGTGCTTCGGCCTCAACCGGGAACAGGGGTAGCTGTTCCTGGCACTTCAATGTCTGATCAGAATCCGGATGAGGGTTATGATTCTCCGCAGGGTTCATCTGGATCGTTAAACAAAGATCCTGTCTACACATCGACTGCATCGATTACATTGAAACCTAAGGATAATAAAATAACCAAATCAGATGATAGTGGTGTAGTACTTGTTTATGACTCGCGAAAGCAAGATTTGAGCGGCACTGATAGTAAATCAGAATTGTTGCGCAGTGAATCAAACTTATCGGATGTCAGTATTTCCTCCTCTATTAATGATACTGAAGTCTACCAACAATTCTCTAGACCTTCCAGCAGAAGAGGATCTAACAGAAGTATCAGGAGTACTATGTAATCGATTGACTTTTTTCCACTTGCACTTATAACCACCAAGGCCGGGGCAAAAGCCCTGGCCCTCTGGGGTTGTTTTTAAGCAAAAACTCAAGTCAGACAAGAAGGTTTGAGCAAATTGGACCAGCTATATTTTTAATATTAGCGTTTTTTGTGTACTCTTAAGCTACTTTAGTTATAAGTGTTAAAAAATTTACTAAATGAAAAAAAAGCAAAAGAAGCCCCGTGGTAGCTAGTTATTTACTTTTGTGTCGAAATGTTGGCGTTTTTTTATCCTAAACGCTCAATAAGTGCGACTTAGCTGCTTTTTAATGCAACTTAACCTTAGCCATAAACGTTTAAGAAACTCACTAAGCAGAAAAAAAGCAAAAGAAACCCCGAGTAGCTAGTTATTCACTATCTATCTTATGATATTGGCGTTTTTGATGTCTTAAACGACTTATAAGTGCGTTTGAGCTTGTATAGGTAAAAAACCAGAAGTTTTAAAAAGACATGCAGTGCACATAGTGCGAAAAATTAAACATGAGACGCCAAATATGCTAAGTTTTTTTCTCATTTAATCTGCACAGACTGAAGATAAATAATAGCTTCAGTCTCATTATAAGGGTAACGACGAAGGTTGTCAAGTAGTTTTTTTGTTTCTATTGAATGACAGTTGTTATACGCCTAGCGCGCTGCCAAAAACTATGTGAGAGGTCTCATTAAGGTTTATTTACCAACGTAGAGCTGCCTTGGTCTACTGATTTTAGTTTCCTTGTCATTTGCCATTTCATACCACTGAGTAACCCAACCGGTAGTTCTTGCAAGTGCGAAAATAGGCGTGAACATATTCGAAGGAATATCAATAGCATTCATTATTATACCTGAGTAAAAGTCAACGTTCGGATATAGCTTGCGCGCAATAAAATACTCATCCTTTAAAGCTATTTCCTCAAGTCCTTTTGCAATCTTGAGCAGTTCACTGCTTTGTTCCAGTTTACCCAAAACCTCATTACAGGCGTCCTTCAGTATGCGCGCGCGTGGATCGTAATTTTTATAAACACGATGACCAAACCCCATTAATTTGAATGGATCTTTGTCATCTTTAGCTTTTTCAATGAACTTATCTATATCTCCACTTTGCTCTATCTCCTTTAGCATATTTATAACTGCCTCGTTAGCTCCGCCATGCGCCGGTCCCCAAAGTGTAGCAACTCCTGCAGAAAGGCTTGCAAACAAACTAGAACCTGCTGATCCCACCAACCTAACAGCCGCTGTAGAAGCATTCTGTTCATGGTCAGCATGAAGAGTGAATATTTTATCCAGAGCTTTTGCGAAAAGGGCACTTTTATCGTTATCAAAAGCATTGCCAAACATCATCCTTAGGAAATTTTCACTATAGCTCAATTCATTGTTGGCATTGATGAATTCCTGATTGTTGATATGCCTGTATATCATCGCAACAATTGCAGGAACTTGCGCTATTGCAGAAATTCCAAAATCTAGATCTTCACTATTGACGTTGTTGCCATGTCTCTCATGGTAAAGTGCTGACAAACCTGCAAAACATGCAATCAAAATCGACATAGGATGAGCAGTTTTTGGAAATGCTTTAATTACGGTTACAACCTGCTCTGGCACTTTAGATAATTCCTCTATTTTCAGAAGAAATTTTTTGTGTTGCTCTAAATTAGGCAACTCACCATAGAGTAATAGGTAAATTACAGTAGTAAAATCATTATTCTCTGCTAAATCAGCTATACTATGTCCCCTATACTTAAGAACTCCTTCATCTCCGTCAATGAATGTAATTGCGGAAGAACACGAAGCTGTGGAAACAAACCCTGGATCATAAGTGAACAACCCTGTTGTCCTGTACAAATCCTTAATATTTAATACATCAGGACCTATTGTTCCGTTTAATATGGGTAGCTCAATTTTTAATCCATTGCTTAATTCTAATAACGCTTTTTTATCCATCACTTAGGTCACCCAAATTCTATACAAAGCATACAAACCGAGGAGTATATATTAACCTAGTTAACTTTAGATTAACCACACTAAGCAGTCATCAACGCTTTTACTTTTGCATTTAAGCGACTTATTTTACGTGCAGCAGTGTTTTTATGAATAACACCTTTATTCACACACTTGTGCAAATTAGATTCAGCGTTTTGAAATGCTATAATGACATTTTCTTTATCACCAGACTTAATTATATCAACCAATTTCCTGATAGCAGTGCGGGTTTTACTTTTGCGCATTTTATTTATCAAAGTGCGCTTCGCTATTACCTTTATCATTTTTTTAGCACTCTTATGATTCGCCATACATTAATACCTAAAACACTGTACTTTTCTCCTATTATAGAATTTTTTCACTGATTTGCAATACTAGTTTTTTCTGCAGCCAATTCGCTACTTTTCTCTTCAATAGCTTTTTCTAAATTTCTCAAGAATTCATCCCTACTTAACCCAGGGTATATCGGAGGTAATATCTCTATTATTGCTTTTCCGGGATTTTTTCTTATAGAAAGTATACTCTTTGGCCAAAATAAACCGGTATTTAAAGCAACTGGTAATACAGGAACAGATAATACGCTATATAAAGCTGCGACACCTGGTCGATATTTTGCTTTTTGTTTTGCAGCTGTTCTGGTGCCTTCAGGAAATATTATTATGCTTCTATTTTCTTTTATACGTGTCTTAGCTAACTTAACGATATAGCGTATAGAGCTGATACCATCCAAGCGGTTAATAAAAATCATCCTCAGCGCCATGAGGTGCAAACCAATAAATGGAATCCACTTCAGTTCACGTTTTAAAATAAAAACTGCGTTTCTAAATAAAAGTATAAAAATAAATGTTTCAAGCGGAGATTGGTGCTTAGAAGCAATTATAAATGGCTGCTTTGGGATATTTTCTATCCCCTTAATTGCATATTCAACTCCACATAATAAACGAAGCATAAACAATACAACCTTTACTGAGCAAGCAAGGAAAATAGTTATTATGCGTGCAGGAAAGAAGAGTATAGGAAGAGCGATTGAAGTATAGAGCACCTCCCATAATATAAGAAAAAAATTAAACAATAAGCCTGAAATCATAAACCCAGATAAACTTACTTGAGTTTAGCTCTACTGCAAATTAAAAACAATAAGTTTAACTATTGATTGTCTGAGTAATAGGATGTGAGTCAGCTAATTTGTCCTTCAATTTTTTGTTAGCAACATGAGTATATATTTGTGTTGTAGAAAGGTTAGTATGACCAAGAACTTTTTGTATCAGCACAATACTTGCTCCACTATCCAGTAGATGGGTAGCAAAAGAATGTCTAATCACATGTGGAGAGATTTTGTTTTCATCAATATTACATTTTCTTGCTAATTCCTTAATTAATTGACCGATTCTCTGCCTAGTAATCGGTTTATTAGGTTTATTACCTGGAAACAGCCAATCAGACTCCTGTCCGTCAGGAATCAGATTGTTACGAACTGATAAATAATTTCTAAGGCTTCGCAGCGCTTGTTCATTAAAAAGAATTTGCCTCTCTTTACCACTTTTTCCTTTTATTATTATATAACTTTCTTTGTCATTACTGTTTGCTAAGTGTGATACCTCACATAACTTCATATTAATCAGTTCAGAAATACGCATGCCGGAGGAGTAAAGTATGTCTAAAATAGCGCATAACCTTCTACCGTTTATTTCTTTATTCGATTCGCTCGCTGATTTTCTAACCGCATCCATTAACAATAGCATTTCTTTAACGCTCAAATATTTTGGCAAAGGACGAGAAACTTTTGGATTTTTCAATTCATCATCATTAGCTGGAGCTGGATTGAAATCTATTATTCCATCATTAAATAGACACTTATAAAAATTTTTCATAGCAGATATCTTTCTTGATACAGAACTACTTTTATATTTCTTTTGTGTGCATAGAGATTTCACATAATCTTTAATATTAGCTTTGCTTGCGTTGACTAAAGTAGTGCCACTTTCCAACAAAAAATCTTCAAGTTGACGTAAATCTGAACGATAACTTTCTAAAGTATTTTGCGTAGCAGACCTTTCTGACACCAAAGTATCTATGTAATACGTTATGTAAAGATTCTCCTTTTTATTCTGTAACTGCTCTCTTTTCATTATCAGCTCCTATATTTATTTCTTTGACTATAGTTTGATTGGAAATGTCACTCGTGTTTCTTAATAAAAAATACGAGATGAATAAAACATTTACCAATAGAATAAGTATAATAAACCTTCGTCTTAATTTTTTTTTTAGATTTGATCTTACCCTTATCATAGTTAAATTATAACATCAAATCTGTAGAAAGCATCCTGTAAAGTGGGTTTTGCTATAATATAACACTTCTTGGCCATATCTACTTATATCCATTATAATATAATGTTTTTATAGCGCTAGCACAACTAAACGGTAACTCTTGTATTATTGCTACAGGTGTTAATAAATTTTTAGTATATATGCTCTGTTAAAAGAAGAAATCACATAGTATCTCTTTTCAATAAAGCACTAATAAAAGGGAGGGTAACATTTGATCCCATAGATTCATCATCTATCTTTTCTATAATTTCATTAATGCTGTAAAAAGAACGCTCTACCCTTGCCAAAATGTAATCGATCACTTTCAAATCAATTTTCAACTGTTTATCTGAAAACCGTTTCATCAACATAATCCTTAACAATTCCTCACTCGCTGATGGAATTTTTATGCTGATGGTTGATAATATGCGAGAACTTAAATCTTTCAACTTAAAATTAAGCTTGTTTGGTGAAGTCGAAGAAGTAATAAGTAATCTCTTGTTATTTTCTTTCATGTAGTTATAACAATGCAATAACATTGCTTCATCTTGAACGTTTTGTATATCTTCTAAAATAAAAGCGTTGCTATATCTAATCTCGCTTATAAAATTGTTCACATTGATAAAGATTGCATCGTTCATCGATTGCCAAATGTGAGCAAGATGAGTTTTACCAGAACTTTTAGGCCCAAAAAGGATCAGACATTTCCAAAATAAATCATCAATGACTGAGTGGTACACATGTTTATTTTCATCCAAGATGATGAAATTTTGCCAACTATAATCAGCTTGATTGTTGTTAAATAAATTTAATTGCACACTAGACATTTTGTGTTCCTGGCGGTAACTTTTACGTCAAAATTTACTTACTCTCCTTGAGTACATCAGGTATTCCCTCTCCTTATTACAATGCAAAAAACCTGTTAGCCGTTTCTATAAAACTCACTTTTAAGATATTTATCGGTTATACATTCCACTGATACATAAAATATTGCTATTATTGGAACAAAAAGTAATATACCCATAAATCCAAAATATGAGGCACATATGGTAACTCCAAGAATAATTACAGCTGGATGTATATGAACCTTTTTTCCTACTAATAAAGGAACCAGTATATTTGCATCTATCAACTGTCCAACACCAAATAATATTAAAACAGCAGTGCTTTCAAACCATCCACTGAATTGAGTAACAGCGCTCAAAAACCCAATGATAGTATATAATAATGGCCCTATATAAGGTATAAATGTTAGTGTTCCTGACAAAATTCCAATAGCAACAGAATGTCTTAGCCCGATTATACTAAGGCCTACAGAATAAAAAATCATCATAAAAATGCACACATTTGCCTGTCCTTTTAAGTAGTTAGATACAATGAAATCCACTTTTGAAAAATAATCTGCAACTTTTTCTCTGTAAGGAACAGGGACTAGTTTACTAACTTTTGCTACAATTAAAGGCCAATCACGCAATACATAAAAGAACATCACCGGAGTGATTACCACTAATGATACTGTATGAATCAAGCTAAAGCTCGAGCTTAACACCTGGATTATAAAATTACTGGTAATATCGAAGGCATTTACGAAATAAGATATATAATCGCCGTAATTTTTTGCTAGGCTTTCAGATAAGTGATCAAGCAAACCATCTTCTGTTTTTATATTGAGAAATTCTAACACAGATGGAATAACTTTGAGGTTTAACGAAGGTGCTTTACTGACTAAAAAATTCAATATCGAGGTGATTTGAACATATATAATAGGTAAAACAAATGTAATAGCTAATACAAAAATCATCAGCAGGACAAGTATTATAAAAATTACAGAATATAGGCGTGGTATTCTATACTCTTCAAACTTTATTACTAGCGGATTAAATAAATATGCAACAACGATAGATATTAAGCATGGAAAAATCATAGGGCGCACTAAAAATAATGTGCCAACTATAAGAAGTAATATAAGACAAACAGTTACGTAGCGTTTTTGCATGTTTTTAGCATAGTCAATTTATTAAAAAAAATACACAGTTTATTTTTTCTATGTTAAAACAAATTACCAAAGACAGAGAAAGTTTACAAAAAACGAAGTACCTGTAGTTTATCTATAAGCGGCCAAAAAGTACCTTAGCGAGGATACGAAAATACACCAAGTAGGGTGTTATCCAAGTAGATACAAGCCTTTTTTTGTCATTCCAGTGCTTGACACACAACTGTACGAACATTGCAATTAGCTATAAATATTAAGAAATTTACTATACGAGAAAAAAAAGCAAAAGAAGCCCCGGTTGGTGGCTAATTATTTATATGTACCTCAAATATCGGCGTTTTTATTCTCAACGCTACGATTCAGCTACTTTTAAATGCAAATAGCCCAAACTGCAAACGTTAAGAAATTTACTGAGCGGAAAAAAAGGCAAAAAAACTCTGAGGCAGCTAGTATTCAAATTCTCCCTTGTCTATTTGACGTTCTATACTGTCTTAAACGACTTATAAGCGCGTTTCAGCTTGAAAACCAGAAGTTTTAAAAAGACGTAAGGTGCACATAGTGCAAAAATTTAAACATGAGACGCCAAATACCCTAAGTTTTTTGTCATTAACCTGCACAGATTGCGAAGATAAACAAATAGCTTCAGTCTCACTATAAGGGGGTTGGCGAAAGTTGTCAAGTAAATTTTGCATTTAATCTGTATAGCTACTTGGATGACAGGACTGGTCTTGTTGATTACTTAAACAAACAATTATTGAAATAAACCCTTGATTTGTTTTTTAAGCCTTTTAAGACAAACTTGTTTACCCGCATGTTCAGAGCGATGACCTGTATTTCTCCTATTGAAGTTGATCAGAGCAAAACCTGTTGCAGCCATATGCTTACACGGACCATAATACACAAATGCAGGATAGGAACACTCTCCACCAAGGAGTGGACCATCGTACCATAGTGTTACCTGATATACAGTTGATCCAACCACCTTCGATTTGCTTTGAGATTCATTAACAGATATAATCTGCACTTTTCCTTTATTGAAATAATCCCTTCCTCTGGAGAGGTAAGGTTCTTTAATCAGGTATTCGATATCTCTGTGATACAGTCTCATTTTCACCCCCTTTGTGAAGCCTTCAAATTTCTAACATACCTTTTCTTCCATAAAAAATTATTAACTTGCTACAACTTTTGTGTGGTCCTGCAGATGATTTTATAATGTTACGTACCTGATACTCGTTAATTGCATCTAGTACCAAATATCAATGGTAGTAAGACAAATTGAAAAAAGCGCTCTTTGCCTATAACTGGGTGTTTAAGCGAATTTATGATGTGTTTATTTGCTTTTTCAATAACAAAAATTAGTATTACTTCAAAGTTTAACCCACCACAACTTTTATATGGCGTTTCTTACCTGCGGATAGCTTTATGAATGGCTGGCCTTTAAAGCTCTCGAAATTTATTATATAGTTAACATTGCTTATAGTATTATCGTTAACTTTGCATCCATTGCCCTGTATTAAACGCTTTGCAGCACCTTTTGAAGATTCAAGACCGGTGTTGTGTAGTAGGTCTACTAAGGGTATGCCATTTGCAACTTGTTCTTTTGTTATGACATAATCAGGAAGTAATGAACTATCTTCATTCTCAAAAGCTAAAACTGCAGCAGATCGTGCAATTTCTGCTTCTTTTTCACCATGACATATTTTTGTTACTTCTGTTGCCAAAACTTTTTTCGCTTCATTTATTTCTTGATCCTTTAAGGATTCTAGTTTTTTAATCTCATCGCTTGGCAAATCAGTGAGTAATCTCAAAAAACGCCCAACATCTTGATCATCAATATTGCGAAAATATTGCCAGTAATCGTAAGGCTTTAACATATTGCTATCAAGCCATACTGCTCCACTTTCGGTTTTTCCCATCTTTACCCCTTGAGCATTCAATAAAAGAGGAGCGGTTAGGCCAAACAACTCAGGTAGATTCAACCTTTTGCCAAGTTCAATTCCGTTTACTATATTTCCCCATTGGTCTGATCCTCCAATCTGCAGACGACAGCCATACTTTTTATTTAATTCAACGAAATCATAAGCTTGCAACAGCATGTAGTTAAACTCAAGAAAGCTTAGGTTTTGTTCTCTATCGAGCCTAATTTTTACACTGTCGAAACTTAGCATACGGTTCACAGAAAAATGCGTTCCTACGTTGCGTAAAAAATCTATATATTTTATACTATCTAGCCAATCTGCGTTATTTACTATCACTGCACCAGCCTTTCCATCATCAAAAGATACCATTTTTTCTAATATCCTCCTTATACCAGATGTATTTTGCTTGATGTTTTCTATGGGTAAAATGCTCCTTGCTTTATCCTTAAAAGATGGATCGCCAATCTTGGTTGTACCGCCTCCAAGTAAGACTATTGGCTTGTAACCAAATTTTTGTAGATGACGCAGCATCATAATCTGAATTAGATGACCAGCATGAAGACTTGGTGCTGTGCAATCAAACCCGATGTATGCAACTACATAATTATTCTGTGATAATAACTGGTCTAATCCTTCAATGTTTGTACATTGGTATAGGTACCCTCTTTCTTGGATAAAATTTAAAAACTCGGATTTATGTTTCATGGTTTGCTTTCGTTAATTAAAGTGATTTTAATCTATGAGTCTTACAAATGAAAGAAAGTTAATTCCACAGTTCTTCTATTTTATAATACTCCCTTACTTCCGGTCTGAATATGTGAACCATTATGCCTTGAAAATTCACAATTACCCAATTGCCTTCATCCATACCTTCTACTTCTGCTTTATCATGTGGCCTGAGACTTTTTATTACATGCTCAGCCAATGCTTTCACGTGGCGGCTCGAATCACCAGATGCAATAATCATATATTTTGCAATAACGGTTTTATTCTGCACATCAAAAGTGACTATATCATGACCTTTGTTTTGGTCTATGATACTTACAATCATGTTTTTTATTAATTCTGTATCACAAGATACACCAGCCATCATTTTAAAGTATATAATTTGTTTATAATTATATACTTAAAATTTCTAAACATGAACTATTTTTGATATTACTAGGACCAAATTGTTCATGCTTTTGATGCAACGGTATATACAATACATATCCTTTTATGTATAACTTAAGGATGGTTTTTCTAATAGTGTATTTATTATGAGCAAAACTCTTGTTTACTTAATTGGCTTTCCAGGTAGTGGTAAGTTTACTATTGCACGAAAACTGAGTGAGATTATTGATGCAGTGATAGTAAGTAATAATCTATTCAACAATGTCATATTTAACGTGGTTGAATTACCAAATGCTGAAGTTCCCAACGACCTATGGAAAAAAATTTTTGCGGTTAGAGAAAATATGCTAGCGGTACTGGGAGAACATCACATAAAATCAAAGCATTATATATTTACAAATGAGTTGATAGATGGTGATTCCTACGACCAAAGAGTATACAGCTCAATGGTGAATTTAGGTAAAAAAATGGGTGTAGAAATTCTTCCTGTAGTATTACATTGCAATAATGAAGAGCTAATAAGGCGTGTTGAGTCAAAGGAGAGGTACCAGGGAGGTAAAATTACTGATTCAGATTTTGCCATAAAAAGGATTAAAGAAAAAAGATTATTTGTACCTGAGGGTTCACTTGAAATTGACAATTCGAGCTTGAGTGCAAAGGAAGTTGCAGAAAGAATTGTTAAAAGGATGAATAATGGAGAAAAATTAGTTAAAACTTCTGTAAATAATTTAACAAAGCGTACTCGTGGTTGAACAGAAAGATAAGTATCGTCCTTGTGTTGGCATAATGCTGTTTAATAAACAAGGGCACGTTTTTGTTGGAAAACGCTTTGATAGTGACTTTTACTGGCAAATGCCGCAAGGAGGGGTTGATGATGGTGAAAAGCCGGAACATGCAGCGCTACGTGAGTTGCTAGAGGAAGTTGGCACTGATAAAGCAAAGATTGTAGCTAAAAATAAGGGTTGGATATATTACAACCTGCCTGAGGAATTTATGCCAACTTGTTGGAATGGGAGGTATTCTGGTCAAAAGCAGAGATGGTTCTTAATGAAGTTTTATGGAGAGGATAAGGACATTAACATTAACTATACTGATCATCCAGAGTTCAAAGAGTGGCGTTGGCAAAATATAGATGGTTTGGTAGCAAGCGCTATATCCTTTAAAAAGGAAGTTTATAAAACAGTGATAGAAGAGTTTTCTTCTCAAATAAAAGCCTCTATTATTGAGCGAAAATTATAATAAGTTTATGATAGTAGATTCTCATTGCCATTTGGTTTATTTTTCTGATGACGAAATACCAAAAGTAATTTCAAGGGCAGAGCAAGATGATGTAAAAGTTTTACATAACATATGCGTAAGCATTGACGATGTCCCTAAGTTGTTAAGAATTTCTTCATCTTATAATCATGTTTACTCCTCTGTTGGTGTACATCCACTTGATGCTACTGTAGAGAACAGCGAATGTATACGTGTTGATGAATTAGTTGAACTTACCAAGAATCAAAAGGTAATTAGTATCGGCGAAACCGGATTAGATTTTTATAAATCTAATAACAAAAGCAATCAGAGAAAAAGTTTTGCATTGCACATTGAAGCGGCAAGAATAACTGGGTTACCTTTAGTTATTCACACTAGAAATGCTGATGATGAAATGATTGATATGTTAAAGTCAGAAATGAAGAATGGCACTTTTAGTGGAGTGATGCACTGCTTTGCTTCTTCGAAAGAGCTTGCTTATCAATCTATAGATTTGGGATTGTATATTTCATTCTCTGGAATTATTACTTTTAAAAATGCTAGCTTGCTGAGAGAAATTGCACAAGATGTACCACGTGAGCGTGTTTTAGTTGAAACTGATGCACCGTATCTATCACCTGAACCTTACAGAGGAAAGAAAAACGAGCCGGCAATGGTAAAATATGTTGTGGATTGCCTGGCGAAATTATGGGATGAATCGCCCGATAAAGCTGCAGAGGTAACCACAAGCAACTTTTTTAGGCTGTTTGCGAAACTCAAGTTATAAAGAAATCCTATAAAATATTAATTTACTTATAAACTAAAAGACTTCACTAAATCTTTCACTGCTTTCACAGATTGGTCGAACATCTCTTGTTCACTACCTTCCATTTTAACCTCTAAGACCTTTTCAACTCCGTTTTTTCCAATAATTACAGGAACGCCAATGAATAGATCTTTCACGCCATATTCACCACTGAGATAAGCAGCACATGGTAGTATACGCCTTTTATCTTTTAAATATGATTCTAGCATACATATGGCTGAAGAGGCAGGAGCATAGTACGCAGACCCAGACTTCAGTAAATCAACTATTTCTTTTCCACCATTACGAGTACGCTTGACTATTTCATCAACTTTTTCCTGTGTAATGAGACCCATATCAATGATTTGGGTAAGAGGAATGCCAGCAACTGAAGCGCAATTAATTAGTGGTACCATAGTATCGCCATGTCCTCCAAGCACGAAAGCAGATATATCTTCAATTGAGACATTTAACTCGCTTGCAAGAAAATAGCGAAAACGAGAAGAATCAAGCACCCCTGCCATTCCAACAATCATGTTAGTTGGAAGGCTTGAAGATTTATGCACCACTGAAACCATGGCGTCCAAAGGATTGGTAACCACTATTACAAACGCGTTTGGAGAGTATTTTTTAATGTTTCCACCAACCTCCTTCATTACTTTGGCATTAGTTTGGAGGAGATCGTCCCTGCTCATTCCTGGTTTTCTCGCAATACCAGCGGTTATTATAATTGCATCAGAGTTTTTTATATCTTCGTACCTATTTGTGCCGGTGATGCTAGTATTAAGCCTGTCAATAGGTGATGATTCTGCAATGTCAAGTGCTTTACCTTGCGGTATTCCATCATTGATATCAAGTAAAACAACGTCACCAAGCTCCCTAAGCGCAATCATATGGGCAAGAGTTCCACCGATATTTCCTGCACCAATCAAAGATATTTTTTTTCTTTGTACTGTCATTTTCTACTCCTTTATATTTACTTTTGTAGCTTTACCTTCCCAAGGGGATAAACTATCAAACATCCGAAAATCCTGCGGCAAGTCTATAGGATTATACACAACTTTTTTTGCTTCTATATCATACCTAACTTCCTCATAGCCAGTGAGAGGAAAATCTTTCAACATTGGATAGCCTTTGAATCCGTAATCCGTTAGGATCCTACGCAAATCTGGATGATCAGAGAATTCTATTCCATACATATCGAACACTTCGCGCTCAAACCATGAAGCTGTGCTGAATATATTCGCTACACTTGGAGGCATATCACTTTCGTATAGCTGAAGCTTTATATGTACCCTGATATTATGCACAATGCTGAGCAAGTTGTATATTAGCTCAAAACGTTTTTCTCTATCTGAATAATCAACTCCAAAAATATCAACTAATAACTCAAATCTGCACTTTTCATCATCACGTAGAAAGAGTAAGTGATTTTCAATATCATCTAAAGCTGAATACATTACAATAGTACCATCACCTTGCTGAGTGCATTCACATTTGGTCTTTTTTTGTATATGTTTAGCAGTTTTATCCATGTTGTATATTCTGAGTTCGTTTTATTTTATTTTGTAAGCATAGCATTCCATATAGCAATGCCTCAGCGGTTGGTGGACATCCCGGAACATACACATCAACCGGTACAATTCTATCACAACCACGGACTACTGAGTAGGAATAATGATAATAACCACCACCATTTGCACAACTGCCCATGGATACAACGTACTTCGGATCTGCCATTTGGTCGTAAACCTTACGCAACGCCGCTGCCATTTTGTTAGTTAGTGTACCGGCAACAATCATAACGTCTGCTTGCCTTGGACTTGCACGAAACATTATACCATATCTATCAAGATCGTAACGACTGGATGCAGTGTGCATCATCTCCACCGCACAACACGCAAGACCAAATGTCATTGGCCACAATGAGCCAGATCTTGCCCAGTTCATTATATAATCTATTAAATTACCAAATTTAGTGACAAGAAACCCTTCTTTCTTATAACGACCCCAATCATCGTTAGATAGAATTTGACCTGTCATAAACTTACTCCCATTCTAATGCACCTTTGCACCACTCATAGATAAAGCCTATAGTGAGTATTGCAAGAAATATCATCATAGACCAAAATCCACAATAACTTATTTTAGATAAAGAAACAGCCCAAGGAAAAAGAAAAGCAATTTCTAAGTCAAATATTATAAATAATATTGAAACTAAGTAAAACTTAATGTCAAAATTTTTTCTTGCTCTTGATAAAGGATTGAAGCCGCACTCATATGTAGAAAGTTTTTCGCTATCAGGATTGCTCACTGCAAGAAACATCGGCAATATACCCAAAGCAAGAGATACTATGATTGATACGCAGATAAAAATTACTATGGTTAAATATTCACTCATTTAACAAAATATATAGAAAGCAACACTACAAACTTACATGCTTTCCTAATCTTTTACCACCTAAAATATGCATATGAAAGTGCGGTACAACTTGTTCTCCGTTTTCACCGTAGTTAGTAACTAATCTGTACCCTGTTTTTTCTAGATTATACTTATGTGTTATCTCTCTTACAGTTTTAAAGAAACTTACTATCTCCTCTGCAGAAGCTTTTAGAATAAAGTCATCATATGAAATATATTGACTTTTTGGTACGACTAAAATGTGAACTGGTGCGTCAGGGTACTTATCATAAAACGCCAACACACCCTCATTTTCGTGCACCTTCTCACAAGGTAACTCACCTCTTAATATTTGAGCAAAAATGTTATTACCATCATAACCTTTGTTGCCCATATTTCAAGTCAGCCTCTCCCTTTTACTTTTTCTTTTTCTTCTTTTGCAAGTTCAGATAGTGGCTTTATTGCTTCATCAGAGTCGAAGTTCAAAAAAGCACCCAGCTCTTTTACCTGCTCTTTGATACCTTGCGGTAATTGCATCTTTGTAGAAGATATAGTTTCTTTACCAAAAGGAAACCCCATAGGATTAGTAATGTTAAAGTCTTCCTTTTTAACAGTTTCTGAAGGCTGCTCTGGTGACTTTTTAGCTTCTGCTGATTTGTCCTGACCATCATATTCCCGATACAATTTTTCCGCGATACCATATAGCAATTTTCGGTCCGTGTGACGTTCCAACTCTCCACCAGTAATTTTTGCCAGCTTCTTAAGGTCGCCGTCAACTTTCTGTTTAATTTGTTCAATAATAAGCCCTTTTATCTCCTCTGGACTCTTTCCTTTGTTTTCAGAAGCATTTTTAATTCCTTTGGTAATTTCCTCAACATCAACTTCAATTATAACTTTGTTTTCTTCTCTGAAAACATCTATATTTGGCAAGACTTCCTTTATTTGACCCAATTGTTTTGGGCTTAAGTGTGATACATCGCCTACAAGCGTTCTTGATGCTAAAAATTTTATTTTCCCATCCTTATAGCTTATTATTTCTATACCAAGATTCTCACTAGCTTTTGTGGTTTCTATAGGTGGGTTGTACTCCCTTTCTTTTTCAGGTACATCCATACCAACAGCTTCCTTTAACGAAACTGTGGCATCATGTTTCATTTCACCAAATGAAGCAAACGGCTTCTTTATAGGGTAAATGAGTGCTTTAGGCACAAGAAGAAGTACGTCTTTTGTAGTTCCCGCACCTTTTTTAACTGCCCCGCCTATTTTAGCCCAGATATCTGCCATACATACCTCCTAAGTATTTACATGCTAAATACTATAATATACTCTAAATTATAAATGAAAACATTTAAACTTCTATATCCATTATAAGATGAATTTATAGGGATTGCAACTATTATTTACAAATTTTCTTAAGCATGTAGTATTTTCGCTACTCTTATTGTTCAATTTGCTTTAAGGCTAAATTATGTTCAAGTGGAACGCAAATAATATTATCGATGCTACTGGCGGAAGAAAAGTGGGTAGTTGTAATTGGGTACACAGCTCGAATATTTCAACAGACACAAGAGGCATAAAAAAGGGTGATGTATTTGTTGCTCTCAAGGGAAAGAATTTTGATGGGCATGATTTTTTACACGAAGCATTTTTTAAAGGGGCAGCAGCTGCAGTAGTAAGCGAAGGCAAATATAGAAATCTTTCTCTAATTGTTGTGCAAGATACTCTCAAAGCTTTGCATGATATGGCATCATATTACATTAGAAATGTTCTTGTTAATGCTAAAGTTATTGCAATCACAGGTAGTGTCGGGAAAACCACTACAAAGGACATGCTGCACACTGTTTTATCGCAATATGGAGTGTCTCATGTAAACGAAGGGAACTTGAATAATAATATAGGATTGCCTTTGACAGTTCTGAAAGCTCCGGAAAGTTGCCAGTACTTAATTCTTGAAATGGGAATGAATAAAGCTGGTGAAATAAAAGAGTTATCGAAGATTAGTAATCCTGATATCGCGGTTATCACCAACGTAGAGCCTGCACATGTTGGAAATTTTTCGTCGCTACTTGATATCGCTCAAGCAAAATTAGAAATTCTGTATGGCATGAAAAATAACGGTACTTTGGTTTTGAACAGAGATAATAAATATCATGACTATCTCTTATCGCGTGCCGATAGAGATGTAATAAGTTTTGGTAAAGATAAAAGCGCTACTGTTCATTTATTAGACCTAATAAGAAACGATGGCGGGCTGAATTTAAAAATTAGACTGAATAATAATCCGATCATAGATTGTAGTTTACCTGTGCAAGGTGAGCATTTTGCATACTCTGTGTTGGCTGTTGCAGCAGTTGTGCAAAGTCTTGGTCTTGATTTGTCAAAATTACCACTTGCACTTGAGAATTTTAGTGTAACCAAAGGCAGAGGCAGTGTTCACAAAGCTAAATACAATGGGAAGAACGTATATTTGATTGATGATTCCTATAACGCCAATCCTGCTTCAATGAAAGCTGCAATAAGGACTTTAGGTACATATTCTAATCAGAGGAAAGTGGCACTGCTTGGCGATATGCTAGAACTTGGTAATGAAAGCGTAGCATTTCATACGAAGTTGCTTGATTTTATCGTAGAATGTGGTGTGAGTAAAGTTTATACGGTCGGTAAATTTATGTTAGAATTGCACGGGCTTTTGCCAAGCAATATAAAAGGCGCGCATTTTAATGATTCCAATCAATTGAAAAGTGATTTAGCTAATATTGTTCAGAGTAATGATGTAATTCTAGTTAAAGGCTCACGTGGAATGAAAATGGATCTTATAGTACAGAGATTCATAATAGAATATTAAATAAAACTACTGTATTAATTTAGGGTTAAGTTATTAGAAGTTTTAATTGTGACAAAACGTATAGTTATTTTTGGTGGAACAGGGTTTATAGGAAAACACATCGTAAGGCGCCTGGCAGCAGCAGGGTATCTAATAAGAATATTTACTCGTGACCAGGAAAAAGCTGCTTGCCTGAAACTATGTGGAAATTTAGGGCAAATATCAGTACTTAAAGGCGATTTTTTTAATGAAAAATCAATTTTGGAAAGTATGGAGGAATGTGATGCAGTCATAAACTTAGTAGGAATATTATATGAGACAAAAAAGCATGATTTCCGTGTCACTCATGTTGGCATAGCTGAAAGAATAGCAAGAGCTGCAAAGACAAAAAATGTACCCATGATGATACATTTTTCTGCTATGGGGGTAGAAAATAACAAACTGTCAAAATACGCCCAAAGTAAATTGGAAGGTGAAAAAGCTGTAACTTCAGCATTTCCAGAAGCAATAATAATTAGGCCTAGTCTTGTATTTGGCAAAGAAGATAGTTTCTTTAATAAATTTGCGAAGTTAGCGACAATTCTTCCTTTTTTGCCGCTAATTGGCGGTGGAACAACTAAATTTCAGCCGATATGTGTAACTGACCTAGCTGAAGTGGTATATCGTATCATCAACCTTAACAAAAAAGATAAGAAAATCTACAATATAGGCGGACCAAAGATCTATTCTTTCAAAAGCTTATTAAAGTTTATTTTGAATGTTACTAACAGAAAGTGCTTGTTAGTCAACGTATCTTTTCCAATGGCAAAGTTAATAGCTTTTTTCCTAGAGAGTAGGATCATTTCTATGCTACTAAAGCCCATAACCGGTGATGCAAGCCCCATGCTTACTCGAGATCAGGTGAAAGTTATGATGAGTAGCTCAATCGAAAAATCAACTGACCTTGAAACAATAAAAATCCGTCCAGTGTCAATTGAGAATATAGTGCCAGAATACTTGAAGGTTTATAGGAAGTATTGAGGAGAAAGTGTATGCTAAAATGAACCCCTTTTACGCTTGCTTGTTAATTTGACAAGATTTACCATCGTTTTATCATAGCCATTTCCATAATAGACCAAAAGGGGTAAAACAAGGCAAAAGAAACCCCGTGGTGGCTAGTTATTTACTTTTGTGTCGAAATGTTGGCGTTTTTTTATCTTAAACGCTTAATAAGTGCGACTTAGCTGCTTTTTAATGCAACTTAACCTTAGCCATAAACGTTTAAGAAACTCACTAAGCAGAAAAAAAGCAAAAGAAACCCCGAGTAGCTAGTTATTCACTATCTATCTTATGATATTGGCGTTTTTGATGTCTTAAACGACTTATAAGCGCGTTTGAGCTTGTATAGGTAAAAAACCAGAAGTTTTAAAAAGACATGCAGTGCACATAGTGCGAAAAATTAAACATGAGACGCCAAATATGCTAAGTTTTTTTCTCATTTAATCTGCACAGACTGAAGATAAATAATAGCTTCAATACTATGATAAGGGGATTGAAAGAATTTGTCAAGTAGTTTTTGGCACACACTGCTCTTAAATCACAGGTTAAAAAGTTAAGATAAAACGTGGTTTTGTTTTGACTTTTTGTGCTAATTTTGCAGAATATTGAAATTATCACTTGGATTGAATGCATGACAAAAGAGAATTGGGAGGCGGTAATTGGGCTTGAGGTGCATGCTCAGGTTTCTTCTAAGGCAAAGCTATTTTCTGGCTCATCAACTGAATTTGGTGCTGAGCACAATACTCAAGTTTCTCTGGTTGACGCGGCAATGCCGGGCACATTGCCAATACTAAATTACTACTCTATAGAGCAGGCAATACGTACCGGTCTCGCGCTTTCTGCAGAAATTAACAAGTGTTCTTACTTCGACCGGAAAAATTATTTTTATCCCGATTTACCGCAAGGTTATCAAATAACTCAGTTCTTTGAGCCGATAGTTAGAAACGGTAGAGTGTTTATCAATAATAATGAAAAAGAAATAAGAATCGCGAGAATTCATCTAGAGCAAGACGCAGGAAAGAGCGTTCATGAAGAGAGCAAAACTTATGTGGATTTAAACCGCGCAGGGGTTGCTTTAATGGAAATTGTTTCGAAACCGGACCTTCGCTCATCTGCAGAAGCTGCAGAATTCATGAAAAAATTGAGGCAGATTTTACGTTACATTGGCTCATGTGATGGTGATATGGAAAAGGGGTCACTTCGTTGTGATGCGAATGTTTCTGTGCGCCCAAAAGGCAGCAGTACATTCGGCACTCGTTGTGAAATAAAAAACCTAAATTCAATACGTTATATTACGCAGGCTATAGATTATGAAATACAAAGGCAGATTGAAATTTTGGAAAGTGGGGAAGAAATAAGTCAAGATACCTTATTGTTTGATGTCGCTTTGGGAAAAACAAAAGTGATGCGAAACAAAGAGGATGCAAGCGATTACAGATATTTTCCCGAGCCTGATTTATTGCCTGTTGAAGTAAGCCAGGACAAAATTGATCTTATTAAGTTATCTTTGCCTGAGTTGCCAGACCAAAAGAAGATGCGATACATTAAAGAGTTAGGTATCAACGAATACGATGCAGACGTCATCACTTCCGATAAAGCAATTGCTGATTATTTTGAAGAATTGATAAAAAAGCATGATTCAAAGCTCGCTGTTACTTGGCTCACTGTAGAACTTTTTGGTCGTTTGAATAAAGCAGGTATTGATATTATAAGCTCTCCAATCAAAGCAAATGCCTTGTCCGAGCTCTTGGATTTTATCGTTGATGGGACAATCTCTGCTAAACTTGGCAAGCAAGTTTTTGATATTATGTTTGAAACTGGCAAACCAGCATCTTTAATTATAGAAGAGCAGGATCTAAAGCAAATAACCGATAAAGGTCAAATATCTGAAATTATCGACAAGATCATCAATGACAACCAAGATAAAGTTCAAGAATACAAAAGCGGTAAAACAAAATTATACGGATTCTTTGTTGGTGAAGTCATGAAACTTACAAAAGGAAAAGCTAGCCCTGATGTTGTGAATTTGATTTTAAGTGAAAAGTTAAGATTGAATTCCTAAATTTTATCTCACTGGAGGGGCAAAAAAACTTTGCCCCCTGACGTTGACATTAATTGTTCATAGAGTTAAAAAAGTCAGCATTACTCTTTGTTAAAATCAATTTATCGCGTAAAAACTCCATTGCTTCAACAGATCCCATAGGATTAAGTATCCTACGCAACACCCATATTTTATTCAATATAGCCTTATCAATTAATAGCTCCTCTTTTCTAGTTCCAGATTTTGTAATATCAATAGCTGGAAATATTCGCTTATCGGCGAGTTTTCTATCAAGTATAACCTCAGCATTACCTGTACCTTTAAACTCTTCAAAAATAACTTCATCCATTTTTGAACCAGTTTCTACAAGAGCAGTAGCAATTATTGTCAAAGAACCACCATTTTCAATGTTGCGGGCTGCTCCAAAAAAACGTTTTGGTCTCTGTAGCGCGTTTGAATCTACACCACCAGTCAGAACTTTTCCAGACGAAGGAATGACTGCATTATAAGCGCGTGCAAGACGGGTTATAGAGTCGAGCAGAATTACAACATCCTTTTTATGCTCAACCATTCTTTTAGCTTTTTCTATTACTATTTCAGCAAGCTGTACATGGCGGTAAGCAGGCTCATCGAATGTGGAACTTACTACCTCGCCCTTTACAGAACGCATCATATCTGTCACTTCTTCAGGTCTTTCATCTATAAGCAATACTATTAATTCTATTTCTGGATGATTTGTAGCTATAGAATGAGCCATTTGCTGGAGCAATATCGTTTTTCCTGTGCGGGGTGGAGCAACTATTAATGCTCTTTGTCCTTTGCCAAGAGGCGCGACTATATCCGCAGCTCGCATACTTATATCTTTTTTATTATCTACACCGCTGTTGTTTTCAAGAATCAACCTTTCTTCAGGGTAAAGAGGAAGCAAATTATCAAAGTGGACGTATTTTCTCAGCTCACTTACTTCAGTAGAATTTATACTTTGAACCTTAGTTAAAGTAAAATATCTTTCCTTATCACTAGGTGGCCTGATTTCCCCACATACCATGTCCCCTGTACGCAAATTGAACTTTTTTATCTGTCCATTGGAAATATACACATCGTCAGTACTCGGAGCATAATTAGCACTTGCTGAGCGTAAAAAACCGAAACCATCAGGTAATATTTCAACTATTCCGCTTCCTGTAGTAATGCCTCCTTCTTCGCTCATTTTCTTCATTAAGCTGAATATCATCTCCTGTTTCAGCATTCTGCCATTACCTTTACCATTAGTTGAAATTTTCCTTTCTTCAGCTAGATCCAATAATTCTTCTGCTGTTTTTTTTCTCAGTTCACTCAGATCTAGTGCTTTTCGGTTTTCTTTTACACCTTCATTTGTTGTTTGTTTTACCATATCGTTATTGGAAATTTGCTCACTTGTTTTTGCTGATTCTAATTCAGCTGCAATCTTTTCTTTTGCTAAAACATCTTCATTGATTGTTACCATAGTCCTCCAAAAATTTTAATTGATGCTTACTAACCTAAAATGTGACTACAAGATAATAAATTAGGCTAAACTAATCTTTAGGAAGTATTAAACTCAATTGCTATTAAGCTACATACTTTACCTACCATTATACCAGTAAACACTGACAAGTCAAGTTAATTTAATATTAACAAGATATGAAAATAGATAAACAATTTGAGAGACTTTAATAATTTTCCTTTATGTTTCTCAACCTTTCTTGTTTCTCTTCTTTTATTTTTGCTTTTTCTATTTCTGTTTCTAAATTTTCTTGACTACATAGACCGAGCAGTACGGGATCTTGAGGTTTTATATTTTGCATATTATAGTGAGACCCATCCCTTACCTGCTCCACTGTACAATTTGTTGTACTAATCAATTTAGCTATAACGTTGTTGTCCAAAATAGGAAACTTTTTTATTAAATAATAAATCGCATCAGGTTTATCTCTACGCCTTGCCGGAGAAACAAGGCCGGAAGTGTTACCGATTGATTTACTCCTTTTTTTTACATTTTTTGCAATCAAACTTGGGATACGATTTGAATTTTTTTTACAGTTATCAATTTCTTTTTCAGTTATTATCCCAGAGATAATAGGATTAAATCTTTCAACATCTATTTCCTCATCAGCTATATTTTGCACTTCTTCAAGAGCTAACTTACAACATTGCGCTATTTGATTAAAAGTTAAAGCAGTATTGTCTACTAGCCACGCAGCAATTTGCATAAGAAATTGTTTATTTTTATCATTGCCCTTAGAAAGTTCTGTTGACATCAAAAAGCATCTCCCATTTAAAATATTCGTTGTCGTTATTTAGAGCTAGAATATAAGCCATTAAAATTAAAAAAGCATTAATTTTATCACTAAATAGATCTCTTGCATTATGGTAGGGAGTTCTTAGGAGAAACACAGATGAGCACCGCAAAATGCTTGACGCTGGAATCTAATGTCACTTTATAATGGTGTCTCCAAGTAGTCTTTTTTGTCATCTCAGCACTTCTTTTTCTTGTCATCCAAGTAGCTGGCACTGGGACCCAGGATGCTACTTTAGTCATAAATATTTAAGAAATTTACTAAATGGAGAAAAAAGCAAAAGAAGCCCTGGTCAATATCTGTTCAAAAACATTGGCATCTTTTTAGCCTTAAACGCTGCAATTTAGCTGCTTTTAAACTACAACTAACCTTGACTCAAACGTTAAGAAATTTACTAAGCAGAAAAAAAGACAAAAGAAATCCCGTGGTAGAAGTTGCTCACTCTCTAATCCTGCAAATTGGCGTACTATACTGTCTTGAACGACTTATAAGCGCGTTTCAGCTTGTATAGGGAAAAACCTAGAAATCTAGGTGAAATTAATAAAGACATGAGGTGCACATAGTGCAAAAAATTAAACATAAGACGCCAACCGTGATACTTTCGTCGTTTAATCTGCACAGATTGAAGCTAAATGAATAGCCCCAACCTTATGATAATGGGTTTGGCGAAAGTTGTCAAGTAGTTTTTTTTGTTTCTAGGCCAGTGCTGGGTGACGAGAAATAAAAGTCTACATACTTATGGCAACCTCTTACCTCCGCTCAAATAGTTTTTCAATATCACTCAGTTTCATTTCTATATAAGTTGGCCTCCCATGGTTACATTGTCCCGAATATGGTGTTTTTTCCATTTGCCTCAGCAGTTCATTCATTTCCTCCAATTTCATTCTTCTGCCAGCTCTAATTGATCCATAACAAGCGATAGTGGCCAATATTTTGTTCACTTTATCTTCTATCGGCAGTATATCTTCTATTTCCGTTAATCTATCAACTATATTTATCAGCATTTCTTTTACGTCTATTGTGCCCAAAATCGCAGGGATTTCCTTTACTACGACCTTATTTTCTGATTTGATTTCAATGTCAAAACCCATTTCGAAAAGCTTATTTTTATAAGTTTCAACCATCTCCATTCCAGCTTGGTTTTTGATTTCAACCGCTTCAGGAAGTAGTAATTTTTGTCTTTTTATACTTGATTTTTGTTTTAAACACTCGTATACTAGCCTCTCATGGGCTGCATGCTGATCAACTATAATCAATTTGCCTCTAGCCTCAGCAATAATATAAGTATTGTAGACCTGGCAGCGTGCAAACCCGAGCGGGTGGCCCTCTATCAAATCAATTTGTTCTCTTTCTAGAACTATAGTCTCCGCTTGTGGTGGGGATTTTTGCATACCAGTGTAATCAAAAGATTTTGACTGTTCCGACAGGCTTTTTACTCTTTCACTTGGAAAAGCAAATTCTTTCATCAGTTGACTTTCTAAAGAATTTGGCCTCCTTTCATAAAATTCTTTTCGATTTTCCGCTTCTTTGCTTTTTCCACTATCAATAAGCTCATCATTCCCTTTGCCAGCATCAAAAGGCGAACCTTCCTTAAGCTCCTCTGTTATTCCAGCATCACTCGTTGCAAAGCTGCCTATTCTCGTTGACAATGCCTTAATTAGCCCTCTTGTCACTATTTCATATATTATCCTCTTATTCTGAAATCTTACTTCTGATTTATTTGGATGCACATTTACATCTACTTGATCATACGGCACCTCTAGATGCAACGCTGCAAAAGGATACCTATCGTTTGGAACAAAATCATGATATGCGTACCGAACCGCACCAACAAGTAGATTGTCTTTTATTGGTCTTCCATTGACAAATGTATAAATCATATCAGACTTACCTCGATTGATGGTCGGTTTGCAGATGTGTCCCGTCAGTTTGATGCCGTCTTCTCCTTCATTAACCTCCAAAGAATTGTTTTGAAATTCTTTTTCTATTTCACATAATCTACTGAACAACGAGGTTTGCTTGGCATATTTCAAGAGCTTTTTATTACCTGAAGTGAGGGTAAACCCTATACGATAGTTAATCATTGCTAGGTTATTTACAATATCAACGATGCTTTGAGTTTCTGCTCTTTCGGTTTTTAGAAATTTTAGCCTATTTGGAGTAGCAAAAAACAAATCTCGTACTTCAATATACGTGCCTTGTGATAAAGAGTAAGGCGTAATTTCCCCCACCTTCTTCCCACCCTCATATCTTATAGACCACGCTTCACTTGCTCCTCTTGCTCTAGACGATAACTTTATCCTACTTACTGCTGCTATCGAAGGCAGCGCTTCTCCTCTAAAGCCAAGTTGCTTGATTTCTATTAAATCACTATCGCTTAATTTTGAAGTAGCATGACGTATAAATGCAAGTTCTAGATCATTCTTTTCTACTCCACTTCCATCATCTATTACGGTAATAAGATTGCGCCCACCACTCTCTATTTTGATCTCTATTTCTAAACTTCCAGCATCTATTGCGTTTTCGACTAATTCCTTCACTACGCTTGCTGGTCTTTCAATTACCTCTCCCGCTGCTATACGGTTTATAGTTTTTGTATCTAAAAGAATTATTGCCATAAATTTATCATGAACTCGGTTTTTCCTTTACTCCTTTGGTCTGTTTCTCTCTCCATTTTTTTAACCTACCTGCAATTTCACTGTTAGAAATTGACAATATAGATGCAGCGGTAATGGCAGCATTATATGCTCCACTTTCTCCTATGGACATTGTTGCAACTGGTACACCTTTTGGCATTTGCACTATAGACAATAGACTATCCAGCCCATTTAATTGTTTACTATGCACAGGAACGCCGATAACAGGTAAATAAGTAAGTGACGCAACCATACCAGGTAAATGAGCTGCCCCCCCTGCACCAGCTATAATAACCTTAAAACCTTTTTCTTGTGCAGCTTTAGCAAAATTGAAGAGCCTTTCTGGCGTTCTATGTGCAGATATTATAAATATATCATATGAAATTCCTAGCTCTTTTAACATATCAACAGCATGAGCCATAGTGCTGTAATCTGATTCACTTCCCATAATCACAGCAACATCTTTTCTTATTCCTGCCATATTCAACATAATTTTATTTACTAACTAAATAGTGTTTCAGCTAAAAAGCAACAAATATTTGAATTACATTATGAGTATAATATATAGCATTCTCGTAAAATAGAGATTTGAACAAATATCTATTTTAAGACATAGAGACATAAACTTCTTATGTAATATGAATTTACAAAATGACTATTTTAGTCTTGCAATTGCCATTCCTCTTGCTATGAACAATTTTTTTAGGTAAAATAATAATTAAGATTAAAATAAATTTGATAAAAATATTAACATACAATTAATTTAAAGCTTTATATATTAATATCTATAATTATTTAGTACAAACTATATGATATTAATACTTTGAGATATCAAATTTATGTTGTAATGTCTTACAAAGTTTTTGATAGTGGGTGTAAAAAGATTATGGAAATAATAATATCATTAGACAATGGTTTGTGCTTTGTAGAAATAAAAAGGAAGTTACTTAGCATAATTAGCAAATTTATAGAAGAAAACGGTTGGACTCAAGCCTATGCAGCAGAAAAACTAGGTGTTGACCAGCCAAAGATATCACAAATCAAAAATGGCAAAACAGATGGTTTCTCTCTAGAGCGATTGTTAGGGTTTCTCAAAAAATTAGGCTTTAGAATAATAATTATAATAACAGAGAACCAAACAGTAAAATCTGAAGAGGAAAAGGCAAAACATGAAGCTGAGTCTCGATAAAGAAGTTGACATTTTGTTTTTTGTGATACAGTATAAAACTTATTAAGGTAGTATTTTATGGCTGAATCTGTTATAGAAAAATGTACAGAGCGGGTGAATAACCGTTTTAAGTTAGCTCTATTGGCGAGTCAGAGAACACATGACTTGAATACAGGGGCAAGTAGTCCAATTGAGGCAGCTAAGTTTAAAGGTCATAAGAATACCATCATTTCTTTATACGAAATAGCAGAAAGACAAGTAGATACTTATGAATTATTTAGCCTTTTGGTAAGCAGATGCAAGGAGTATATGAAAGGAAATATGAGTAATGCTTACAGCAATAATACGAGTAAGTTAGAAAAACTACTAAATTTTTCTGATGACCAGTTTAACATAGATTCCAATGTGGATCAAGAAAGTGTTGATATTCAGGATGATGAGGTAGAAACCGAAATAGACGATCAAGACAGTGAGGAAATAGATGATGAAGTAGATAATGAAGAGTAGATCGAGCAGAGCACTACTGAAGTTTGTAATTTATAGATGATTTACGTTACTGTTTATATGCTGCTGCTTTGTATTAGTGTAATGCTATGCCGTATAGTATCCAAGCTGAGCGATATTTACGACAAGGTGCTAGCATTTAACAATTTTTCGACACAAGCGGTTTTACTCATAACAGCAATGTCGATTATTCTGAACAATTTCTTTTTGCTTGATATAGCACTTTTGTACGCTAGTATTAGTTTTGTATCAACTATAGCACTAATGAGGTTAATGTTGCTTTGATAATTTATGATAGGACCTATTTTTATATTCTTAGGTATTTGTTTAGTAATCATTTCAACCATAGGGACAATCAGATTTCCTGATTTTTATACTAGGTTACATGCAGTAGGTATTATAGATTCCAGCGGCGCAATGTTATTGTTGATTGGTTTTGCTCTGCAAAATGAATTTTCAATCAATACTGTTAAAATAATGTTATTGATCCTGATAGTATGGATAGCTAACTCAACTAACAGCTATATTTTAGCGTGCACTTATTATAAAAGTAAGGAAAAAACTATTAAAGAAGGTTAAGATGCTAGAAATATTGAATGTAACATTACTTTTACTATTACTTACGGTTACGGTTTTTATAGTTCTTTCAAAACACTTAGTTGTGAGTGGCATTTTAATGTGTGCATTTAGTTCACTTATTGCACTTATGTATTTAATTATGAACGCACCTGATGTTGCAATTACTGAAGCTTCAGTTGGTGCAGGACTCAGTACAGTTTTTATGTTTGCTGCGCTTTCTTTGATAAAAAACCATAAAGTAAATTTATCTCACAACCCTATAACACTTTTTTTTATTTTATTTTTGACTGTATTCTTATCACACTTTGTAACTCAATTGCCGGATTTTGGCAGCCATGACGCTCCAATCCACTTGCATGTTGCTCCTTATTATATAGAAAATACTGAAAAAGTTGCTGGTATTCCTAATATAGTGACGGCTATTTTAGCAAGCTTTCGTGGCTATGATACATTTGGGGAAACTATAGTAGTCTTTACTGCTGCACTTTGTATAACATTAACATTAAAAAAAGAAAATGATTAAAGATCCGGTATTAAATGCAGTAACATTTTTAATGGTGCCTTTTATTATCCTATTTGCCTTATATATACAATTTCACGGCGACTACACTCCGGGTGGGGGGTTCCAAGCCGGAATAATTATTGCTTCCGGAATAATACTATATTCAATGTTATTTGGTATATCCGTGACTTTAAAAGCAATACCCTATTCCGTAATTAAACTTACCAATATGCTAGGTATTTTAATCTACGGGGGAACGGGCATTGCAACAGTTTTATTTGGCAAAAGTTTTTTATCTTATGATGTATTATTAACCAACAACGTTGCCGGTCAAAAATTTGGTATTTTCTTGGTGGAACTGGGTGTAGCACTTACTGTCTGCTCCTCCATGTTGATCATATATGTAAGCTTTGCTCGTGTAAAAAAATAATGACTTTATATAATTATACAATTATTATTATATTAATGATGCTAGGTTTGTATACTATCATAAATGATAAAAATCTAATCAAGAAAATGATAGGGGTAAACGTTTTCCAAGCATCTGTTCTGTTATTCTACATATCTTTAGGATATATAAAAAGCTCTTTGCCTCCTATACTAGTTTCAAATTTTTATTTATATAGCAATCCTATACCGCATGTTTTAATGCTCACTGCCATAGTAGTTGGCATTGCAACATTTTCAGTTGGATTGTCTATAGCAGTAAAAATAGAAGAAAAATATGGAATAATTGACCAAGACCAACATATGTGAGTTAACGGTATCTTAAACTATATGAAGTAACAGGTAGCTACAGGCTAAAAATTAAACTATAGGCTTACTCGTTGTAAGCTTATTTACTAATAAGAGATAAAATTTTGAATATAAAGGTAATGATGTCAACTATTAATAATGCAGAAGGTAAGAAAAAAATCATCAGGGATCTAGTGACCAAAAGTATAAGAAAGGGTGGTTTTATTACTCTTGATGATATAAATGATAAACTGTCAGACGAAAATTTATCATCTGACTTCATAGATGATACTATATCTATATTGCAAGATTCTGGAATTAATGTACTTGAGAGCAGCGAAGATGAAGAAGATACTTCTACCAATAATGATGATAGCAAACTCGATGACGATGATGCATTGTCAAGCTCTGCCACAACTTTAGTACAAAACGACGATCCAGTAAGAGTTTATCTACAAGACATGAGCTCCGTAAAGCTTCTATCAAGGGCAGATGAAATCGAGATAGCAAAAAAAATTGAATCTGAAAAGCATAACATGTTGCGTGCAATAATTGAAACATCAGTAACACTAAAAATGATAAAAGCATGGCGTGATGATTTGAGTAGTGGAGCTCTCTTACTGAGAGAAATTATAGACCTAGATGCAATTTATAATTCTGATTTTAATACAATACCCAAAGAGGATGGCGAAGAAAGTGCCGAAGACTTTGAGGATTCTGAAGATGCCAAAGATGATGAACACTGCGAAGATGATGAAACAGGTAATAAAAAGGGTGATGATGAGCAAGAAAGTGGTAACGAAGATATAAATTCAGCAAATTTAAATGTTTCTATTCTTGAAATGGAAAGCGACTTATTGCCCAAGGTCATAGTTGCACTAGATGAGATAATTACTTTAGCAAACGAAGCATCGACACTAAGAAAAAATTCCCCTAGCGAATCAGAATATGAAGATTTATACAATCAGATATGGTCTATAGCGTTACAAATTAAATTAAGTGACGCTGCTGTCACACAAATCACACAAAAACTCTATAATATAAACAGGTCTATAATGCTTGAGGAAGCCAATCTTATTTCTGAGGCTAGAAAATATGATATTGACAGGGAAAGTTTCTACAAAGTTTATAATGAAGTGCTTTTAAAGTGTGAGTTAAAAGGGACAAGTTTTTTAAAAACCAGTGAAAATAAATCTTTTCTTACAGAAGAATTAAAAATCAAATGTACAAAGTTTATAGAAGGTAACTCTGAGTGCATAGCCCGCTCTGTGAATAATATCAAGCAATATATACAAGAAGATAACGTGCAGGAATTTAAGGAGCTAATCAAAAGAATACAAAAACATGAGCGAGAAGTCTCCGAAGCAAAACAGGAAATGATTAAAGCTAATTTAAGGTTAGTAGTCTCCATCGCTAAAAAATATTCAAACAGAGGTCTTGCTCTGCTTGATTTGATACAAGAAGGTAATATTGGTCTTATGAAGGCCGTGGATAAATTTGATTACAAGCGCGGATACAAGTTTTCAACTTACGGAACTTGGTGGGTAAGGCAATCAATCACTAGAGCAATACCTGAGCAGTCTAAAGTAGTTAGAATACCGGTTCATATGGTAGAAATTATCAGCAAAATCAACAGGACACTAAGAAAATTAACTCACGAGATGGAAAGAGAGCCTACATTAGAGGAATTGAGTACGGAACTTGGAATGCCTCTAGAAAGAATACGCAAAGTTATGAAAATAGCAAGGGACCCTGTAAGTCTTGAAGCTCCAACGGGAAAAGATGATAGCAGTACCTTTGGTGATTGCATAGAAGACAAACGAGTCTCAAAACCGGAAGATGCCGCAATACTTGCTGATTTGCGTGGTATTACAACTAATGTTCTTGCAACTCTAACGCCAAAGGAAGAAAGGATTCTCAGAATGCGCTTTGGTCTTGGTAAAGATGGAAAAGAACATACCTTAGAAGAAGTAGGAAGAATCTTTAACGTAACACGTGAGAGAATTAGGCAAATAGAAGCAAAAGCACTACGTAAATTAAAACATCCAAGCCGTGCTAGAAAACTTAGAGGGTTCTTTTGAGGAAATGCGTCAAATTAATACCAACTTGTGCGTTATTGGGAAGGCAAGCAGAATAGCATGATAAATTGGTTCAAACCTGCAATCATAAGCAGAAAGCGCTAGACTTCTCGCATAACAAACCAGCCTGTGGCATATGCGAAAAAACTACTTGACAACTTTTGCCGTTGCCCTTATAATGAGACTGAAGCTATTTGTTTATCTTCGCAATCTGTGCAGGTTAATGACAAAAAACTTAGAGTATTTGGCGTCTCATGTTTAAATTTTTGCACTATGTGCACCTTACGTCTTTTTAAAACTTCTGGTTTTTACCTATACAAGCTGAAACGCGCTTATAAGTCGTTTAAGACAGTATAGAACGTCAAATAGACAAGGGAGAATTTGAATACTAGCTGCCTCAGAGTTTTTTTGCCTTTTTTCCTGCTTAGTAAATTTCTTAACGTTTACAGTTTAGGCTATTTGCATTTAAAAGTAGCTGAATCGTAGCGTTGAGGATAAAAACGCCGATATTTGAGGTACATATAAATAATTAGCCACCAACGGGGCTTCTTTTGCTTTTTTCCCTCGTTGGTAAATTTCTTAAATATTTATTACTAAAATGGTATCCTGGATCCCAGTATCAAGTACTTGGATGACAAGAGAAGGGGCCTTGGATAACACCCTAACAATCTTCACCTTTTTTCTGCTTAGTTTTAGATTATGTAAGAAGCTGTGATTTGGTACTAGAATTTTGGTTAACTCGTCATTACACATACACCATTGCTACATGCAACGGTGTATGTGTACTACAATTGTTAGAACTTTTACCTAAAGGTGGTGACCACAACTAGCGCACTTTAATGCACTAACTTCTTCCAGAACGCTGAATGGCTCAACCTGTTTCCCATTTTTCTCTTCAACAAAACTTTTAGCTCTACCAACGATTCTCTCTATACGTGGTTGCTCTTTTAGTGTTTCATAGTGTCTTAAGAAAGACTCACAATTTTTATCATCCATGTATACCATTATTGTACCAAAATTTAATGCGTTGTTTTCAGGTTCATGAGCTTTTTTAGAGAATAAAGTCATCTCAAGCCTCTCACCACCCACATTAAAAGTCATTTTTACTTTGCCTTTCATATCATGGTATTGCCCATTACGTAGCCGAATTACATCATTTCCTTCTCCTATTCGTAATGCACCATATTCTAGATCCTTAAATTCTGGAGAATTCATAAATTTTGCAGGAGCTATAACACTTTCTTCTGGACATTTCACACAATAAAACTCATTGTCTCTCTCTACTATGATTCCTTCTTTTTTGTCATTTTCAATGCTATTGCGCACAGCTTGCTCTAGACTCGATAAGTAGGTGTTACGCTTTTCTTCTAAAGCTGAATCTATTGGTATATTGTTGCGACACGAGTCTAAGATTTCTTTACTAACATATGTACCTTTTGAAATTAGATCAGTTATTTCTTGACAAAGGGAATCCAACTTTTCTTTTTCACTTTTTTCAAGGCTTAAATTTTGTCTTTTAATTAGATCCACATTTTTTATCAAATGCCCTATCAGTGACACTTCTTTTGCTGCTTGTTTTTTTTCTTCATCGGATAGTATACCGTGCACCAACCCATACGGCATACCAAACATAATTTTATCCTTATGTGCAAGATTTATAACTTCTAACAACTCATCCAGCATTTTTCCTGCAGCTTGGCTATCAGAAAGCACTTCATACTTTTTTTCTATACCCTCTACTTGCTTTAAGATCTTTTTCCGCTTCTCTCTCTCAATTTGTTTATATATTGTTATGCTTAGCTGGTAATCGTTTGTTTCTTCTGGACGTTCTATATTTTCATATGAACGCTTCTGCTGCTTTTGTTGTTTTAGATTTTCATCGCCTGCACTATATACTTGCTCTGATATTGGCATAACCACCCCCTATATTTTACATAATAAAATCAAGATAAAACATCTTGATTTTAGGATATTGACGTAATCTATAAAGTCAATAGTTAAATTGAAAAATTTTGATTATAATTTACTTCTATAGAACATGCGCTTAAACTATGCTAAAAACCGCTATAGTAGGCCTGCCAAATGCTGGCAAATCAACTCTATTTAATAGGCTAATGGGAAGAAAAGCAGCAGTGGTTAGTAACATCCCAGGGGTAACGAGGGATAGACGTGAGGGAATTGGCAGAATCAGCGATTTAGAATTTAAAATTATTGATACAGGAGGATGGAACGACCAAACCAATTTTTCACCGCAAGTTATTGAACAAATAGAGTTTTCTTTATTGAGTGCGGATGTAATTTTCTTTCTTGTTGATGCAAAAGTGCAAAATGAACAGAACAAAGAATTTGCAAAGTGGCTAAAGAGGAAGACAAATAAACCTGTAATACTCGTAGCAAATAAATGCGAAAGTCATAAATCAGGAAATGTTGATTACTTGCAGTTTTTTGATTTCATAGGCCCGGTGTATATCTCAGCCGAACATAACCTTGGCATGGTTGATCTCTACGATGCATTGGCTGGTGTTATTGAGTCTTTTATAAATTCCTCTCCTGTCATTCAAGTAGCTGACTGCTTGGATCCAGAAGAAAAGAAGCAGATTCCAGTGTCACGCACCGGAATGACATCGGATCAAGCTAACGAGTTTACTAAGCTAAAGATTGCTATCATCGGTCGCCCAAATGTTGGGAAGTCAACTTTTTTAAATAACTTACTTGCAGAGAACAGGCTAATAACAAGTTCAGAACCAGGTACCACACGTGATTCTGTGGATATTACATACGATCACGGTGGAAAGCTAATTACTCTGATTGACACTGCCGGAATCCGCAGAAAGGCAAATGTTACAGATGACTTAGAATCAAGATTTGTTGAGAAGAGCATAGAATCAATAAAACGCTCTCACGTGATAGTTTTAATGCTAGACTCCCTTGTGGGTATTGAGCAACAGGATTTATCAATCGGTGAAGCTGCGATTAAAGGTGGAAAGGGAATTATCATTGTCTTAAATAAGTGGGACTTAATAAATAAAAACGACAGGAGCAAGTTAATAAAATTTGTAAAACAACAGGAAGTAACTCGGTTATTTTTGGAAGTGCCAACTATAACGATTTCTGCGTTGAAAGGCATGCGCTGCAGTGATGTGATAGACAAGTGTCTTGAAGTAAACGAATTCTTAAGCAGGAAAATCAGTACTGCAAAATTAAATAACTGGCTAATTGATGCTCTAGATAGGCACCCTCACCCGCTTGTCAAAGGCAGAGCAATTAAAATGAAGTATATTGCTCAAATTGGCACTAAACCTCCGGCTTTTTCCTTAATATGCAACATGCCTGAAAGTGTTGATGAAAGTTATAAACGCTATTTAGTTAATGATCTAAGAAAAAACTTCTTTGCTGAAGGCGTGCCAGTCAGATTGCTTTTGAAGAAGAATAAAAATCCTTACGTAAAGTAGACAAAATGTGATCTTATCTTGTTAAATTATTAAGCATATAATTCTTTCACCTTATCAATATTACTAATAAACAAATAATTATTATTAACAATTAAATAAGTAGTTGATATATTAATACCATGTGATAAAGTATTACTTTATTTAATAAAGAGGTAATTTTATTGTGAATTATAATGGCCAAAATTTAAAGCCAGGATCTCCGTATACTTTTGCAGTTAATACCAAATCCCGATGGTAATAGGCAAATTAAAGGCAAAAGAAACCCCGTGGTGGCTAATTATTTACTTTTGTGTCGAAATGTTGGCGTTTTTTTATCCTAAACGCTTAATAAGTGCGACTTAGCTGCTTTTTAATGCAACTTAACCTTAGCCATAAACGTTTAAGAAACTCACTGCGGTGTTACAGTATATTCCATACCATCACACCCTGGGACCATACACACTCTAACTGACAATATAATTTCTGTTGTTCGCCTGTTAAACCAGGCATATAATTACCTTACATAAACACTTAGTTTAATTATTACCTATTTCAATAAAAAAGTCAAGAAATGGACTTTTGAAACCCTTATAACATGTTTTCCAGCCACACTTCTGAATGGATATCATACAAACGCCTAATTTTTATTAGTCAGCACGCTAACTATGAAACAGTCTATATTGCCATCAAAGACGGAATTTATATTGCCCACTTCACATCCGGTTCTTAAATCCTTCACCATTTGATATGGGTGTACAACGTATGACCTGATTTGATTACCCCAACCTATATCGCATTTTTTGCCATACTCTTGGGCCATTTCTCGCTCTTTTTTCTCCAGCTCAATTTGGTATAAACGTCCTTTAAGTAACTTTAATGCTTCATGCTTATTTTGATGCTGGGAACGACTGTTTTGACATTGGACTATAACACCCGTTGGAATATGCGTAATGCGCACCGCACTTTCAGTTTTGTTTACATGCTGACCGCCTGCCCCTGAAGCGCGGTAGGTGTCGATCTTTAGATCCTTCTCATCCACAGCAATATCAATCGAATCTTCTATTACTGGTGTTACCCCTACGCTTGCAAAACTGGTATGACGTTTGCTGTTTGCATCAAATGGTGATATTCTAACCAGCCTGTGAATGCCACTTTCGCTTTTTGCCCATCCATAAGCTTTTTCTCCAACGATTTTTATCGTTGCAGATTTTATACCAACCGATTCTCCCTCCAATTTTTCTACAACTTCAACTTTAAAGTTGTGATAAATCTCTGCCCACCTCATATACATACGCATGAGCATTTCGGCCCAATCATTGCTCTCTGTTCCGCCAGCTCCTGAGTGAATTTCCAAGAAGCAGTCATTATTATCTGCTTCACCAGTAAATAAAGATTCTGTTTCCTTGCGCTTGATTAATTTTTCTAGCTTCACTAATTCATTTTCAACTTCAGAGAAAAATTCCTCATCATTTTCATCAATAGCAAATTTCATTAGGCTGATAGCATCGTTGTAATCACTTTCTAACTTTAAAAATGACTCTACATCATTTTTGATTTTAGAACGCTCTTTTAAAATTTCTTGTGCTTTTTGGTTGTCCTGCCATAGATCATCATCTGCAGCCTGAGATTCCAGTTCTGCAAGACGTGACTTCAATTTTTCTACGTCAAAGACACCTCCTAATGACAAAAATACTCTTATCTAAGCTCTGAAAGTGTTCAAAAATTTCTAAATAGGCTTTCATTATGCTTTAGATTTTAATATATTCACTATCAATAGCAATAACAGTACACAAAACAGAAATTTAACCATATAGTAGTTAATTTAAAACAATCTTATTATACTCTAATGTTTAAAGGGATCAAGCACGTATATGTATTAAGAAGTAAGGTGAAGATATGAGTATTGAAATAAATTCCCATTATGGTTTAGATAACAAGGCTATTGATGACCTAATCGAGTCACTTGATAACGAGGAGCTAGAAAACGTTCGCAATATCGTAAAAACAATAGATAGCGTTCAGTTAGCCTATTTTTTATCTACTTCAATCAGTGACCACAGGGAAAAATTAGTTAGTATCCTAGATCAACATTTGTTAAGTGATGCTCTAGTGCATGTAGTACCAGATTTACAAGCGGAAATCATAGAAACATTGGGGATAGAAAGCACGGCAAAGTTACTCACGCTCCTCGATGTAGAAGACATAGTAACCATAGTGAAAGATTTGGATAGAAAGTCTATAGAAAACATACTTCACTACTTGCCCGACACAACTCAAAAGTTAGTAGAGGAGTTGTTATCATATCCAGAAGAAAGTGCAGGAAGGTTGATACATAAAAACATGGTTATAGCTCCATATTATTGGACGATAAACCAGCTAACAGAATTCTTGCGCAACTATAGAAAAATACCAGAAACATTCCATCAGATTTTTGTCATCAACTCAAAATTAGAACCTATAGGTAGTGTTAACTTGAATAAGGTAATATCTCACTCAGGAGAAACAACAATAAAAGAAATAATGAGTCAGGACATAAAAATCATTAAAACTGGCGTAGACCAAGAGGAAGTAGCAAGAATATTTAAAGATTACTCTCTATTATCCGCTCCTGTAGTAAATAAGCGCGGTAAAATCATAGGTGTGATCTTAATTGAAGACGTAATAAAAGTTGTCCAACAAGAAACAGAAGAAGATGTACTAAAAATAAGCGGTGTGCCATCCAAGGCTGACATAAATGCTCCTATACATAAAACCATAATTCAAAGACTACCTTGGTTGTTGTTCAACCTCTTAGCCGCAACGATATGCTCTATAGTAGTTGGCTTTTTCGACAACGTAATAAAGAGTTTTGTAGTACTGCCAATAGTTATGCCAATAATTGCGTCGATGAGCGGAAATGCAGGATCTCAAACAGTAACACTCACCATCAGAGCAATCGCAACAAAATATTTAACTGAGCAAAATGCAAACAGAATACTGATAAAAGAATTTTTCATAGGTCTGATAAATGGAATAATTCTATCTACTATTTCACTCGTAGTGTTAGCAGTGAGATTTCACAGCTTCAAAGTGGAGATCATTTTTGTAGCCTCCATGATTATGATGTCGATCATTGCAACATTTATTGGAACTTTCATCCCTATAATGCTCCATCGTTTAAAATCCGACCCTGCAGTTTCCTCTTCAATTCTAACATCAGCAACAACCGATATTCTTTCAGCTTTTATATTTCTTGGTTTAGCTACGCTCTTCCTGCTAAATAGCTAAGTCTTTCTAAAGCAGACCAGGTGCACAGCGTCAACTATATCTTCCACTTGCGGTAATGCTTTTTTCTCCAGGTTTGCAGCATAGGGTAAAGGAACATCCTTACCTGTTACGCGTACAACTGGGGCATCAAGGTAGTCAAATCCCTGCTCCATAACCGCAGCCGAAAGCTCTGCGCCGATTCCTGCAAATGGCCAACCCTCTTCTACGCTGACCAATCTATTAGTTTTCTTGATGGAGTTAATGACAGTTTCAGTGTCAAGTGGCCTTAAGGTTCTCAGGTCAATAACTTCAGCTTCTATACCTTTACTAGAGAGTAAATCTGCTGCATTCAAAGCATCCATTAATTGCAGTGAGAAAGCAGTGATAGTTACATCCTTTCCTTCCCGTATAACAGCAGCTTTGCCTATCTCAAGTAAATAGTCTTTATTCGATAGTTCAGAGTCAGGAACTTCGTGCTCATGTCCATAAGCAATCTCGTTTTCTAGAAATATCACTGGATCTGGATCACGAATTGCAGCTTTAAGCAGACCTCTGCAATCGGAGGCAAAATAAGGCGCTATTACTTTTAATCCTGGTACATGCGAATACCAAGATGCAAAGCATTGAGAGTGTTGTGCAGCAACTCTCGCTGCAGCGCCATTTGGTCCACGAAATACTATAGGGCATCCAAGTTGTCCGCCTGACATATAATTGGTTTTTGCTGCAGAATTCACAATTTGATCAATAGCCTGCATAGAAAAATTAAAAGTCATAAACTCAACAATTGGCCTAAGTCCAGCAAACGCTGCTCCAACGGCAAGGCCAGCAAATCCATGCTCGGTAATAGGTGTATCAATCACCCTATTTTCTCCAAACTCTTTCAGCAATCCTTTCGTTACTTTATAAGCACCATCATATTCTGCGACTTCTTCACCCATGATAAACACATCAGGGTCGTTTTGCATTTCTTCTCTGATTGCTGCGCATAAAGCTTCTCTCACGCTTAAAGTTGCCATTTATAAACTTTTATAGATTAACTAAAGTTACTATATCAGAGTTACCAGGCGCTAGTAAAGCAGTATGTTCCATAGAGCAAAACTTTTGCTCTATGGAACATACATCACCTTGTTCTTTCACTATTGTTTGTTCTTTCATTGGCAACTTTTTCAGTATGGCTCGATTTAGATTTATCTAACATCTCATTATATGCTGCATTATGGTAACGTAATGTTTCAAAATATCTTTGCGGTATTGTAAAACCATCTGCTCCTTTTGTTTCCATTCTTTGAAGGAATTGTTCCTTGTTTTCCTTATACACTGTATTACTTACCTGATTTGTACCCTTATCATATAAAACATCCTCGGATATTATTTCTGCGCTATTGGCAATAACATTTTGTAATACTTTAACTGCATTATATAAATTTTCCTGTGTTGGCTTATAATGGCCACTATTAATATCAATCTTAGTAATTTGACCATTTTTTACCGTCATCATACCAAAACATTGTCCAGGTTTTCCACCAAGCAGCGAAGAATGGTAATATCCATATTCAATTTTTTTACCGGAATTACTATATGGAACTATGTGCTCATGAGTAACTAACTTTCCGTCAAGGGCAAGACCATATGCTACTTCACCAGCTTTGCCTTTACTTGATTTGTCGCTTCTAACAAACTCCCTCTATTAGTTCCTGTTTTTTTATTAAAGTATAACCAAGTTCACTGGCCTTTTTGCTTAAATTCTTCAATACTCTCTCCTTATACAGTTTCTCATAGTAGTCAATCCCTCTCTCAACATACTCTTGTCCATACTTTAACATACTGTAGAAGATACATGCCAATTTCCTTGCCGTAGCAGTAATCGCTTTTGGTGCCCCTAGCCGTTTCTTTAATCTTCTACAATATGCACCTATTCCACTGTTGCTTCTTGACACACAGTGAGCAGCCATTCGAAACGCATTCGCAGCACGATTAATGACTTTACGCGTTCTTGTACTAAACACTTTTTCCCCTGTGATTTTATTAGCAGGGCTGAGTCCTAACCACGATGAAAAGTGTTTTTCTGTCCGCCATCTATTTGGGTTTATACCTGTTTCTGAAATTATTGTTTGTATGGTTACTACATCAAGTCCTGGAACTTTAGTGAAATCCATACCAGTTATTCGGTGCAGTTCCTCATGCAAAGCAAAGTTTGGCTTACTTTTGCTATTCTTATTCTTTTCCTTACTCGGCTGTTTACTTTCGCCAGATTTTGTTTCAAACGTTTTGTAATAGGCCTCAATATTTCTATCACATTCTGCTATTTTTTCTTGATAAATATTATATAGTTCAAATTCTTGCTTTAGCGTGAATAAGTGTTCCTCTCTGTAGTCACCAGCTAACGCTTTTGCTATAGTAGACTGATCATTTTTTATTCGCGCATCCCTGAATTCGGCCAATTTTTCAGGATCTCTTTCGCCTTCAATTATAGCCTTGATAATTTTCATACCAGTTACCCCAGTAATATCTCTTATGACTTTATGCAGTTGAACATTCATTTGAATTAACGCCTTTTGCATACGCAGAACATGTGTAGATGCACTTTCAGTAAGATTTTTACGTTGCCGCACGTAACTACGCAATACACACATCTGATTATCCGGCCTAAATGATCCATGAAGCAATCCATAGCTGTGCAACTGTTGGAGCCATTGACAATCTTGAACGTCAGACTTCCTACCGGGTACATTCTTTACATGCCTTGCATTTACCAACTTTACCTCAAGTTCATATGACTCAAGTATTTGAAATAATGCTATCCAATACACTCCTGTTGATTCCATAGCTACAGTTGTAACTTTACACTTTTTCAACCATCGTGCTAAATTATGAAGGTCTTTAGTGAAGCAGCCAAATTTCTGAATGCGTTGTTCATCTCTTCCTTCTGGTACACATACATAATGTACAGATGAACCGACATCTATTCCCGCTGCATCAGGATTCATTACTTCTAATTTACTTTTTATTTTTGCCATATCAAGTTCCCCCTATATAATTTATAATGTAGAAGCACTTTAGCTTGGAGCGGTTAGATTATACAATCTTCTAAACGAGGTAGTCTACAAGGACTCCATCAATGGTTTAACCGTTCCTTCCAAAACCATGCTTGTATACGGGCACTTAAGGCACCATTGTGCTGGTCGGTTATAACTGCAAAAGCGCTTCCACAAAATTATACTTCAAGACTGCTAAAAACAGAAGTAGTGGAGTTTCTTTCAGGGTTTAACAGACTTTGTCTGTTCGTTGCTAGTATCTAAAAAGGTCTGCATAGGTGTTCTTCCATGGCAATACTTTCCTGAGTAAGGCCTTCTCTCATTATAGGAACGCAGCCACTGGTCAACATCTGCTTGCAAATCTTCTAAAGAGTTGTAAGTCTTCTTTCTAAAAAGAATGTGGTAACACTCATCCTGCATGATTTTATGGAACCTCTCACATATACCATTTGTTCGTGGAGAACTGGTTTTAGTGCTAGAGTGGTCAATGTTTTCAATCCCCAAATATAGCTGATAGGCATGGGTTTCAGGTTTGCCACAATATTCCATACCTCTATCAGTTAGAATCCGTAACAATGGAATTTTATGTTCTTCAAAAAACGGAATAACTATGTCGTTAAGAAAGCCTGCAGCCGCAATAGCTGTTTTTTCCACATACAATTTGACAAATGCAACTCGCGAATAAGCATCAACGAAGGTTTGCTGATAGATTTTTCCTATACCTTTGATATAGCCTACATAATAGGTATCCTGGCCACCTAAATATCCTGAATGCTGTGTCTCAATTTCATCTTGTGCGTCTTTTTGTTCTTTAGCTTTTTCTAAAGCAATACGTTGCCCTTCTGTTAAAATTATACCGCCTTGAGCTATTTTTGCTTCAAGTGCTTTTAATCTCTTTTTGAAAGTTTCAAGATTATGCCTTTTCCATATTGACCTTATCCCACCAGAAGATATTAAAATTCCTCTTTCTTTTAGTTTATTAGTCGCACTTTTTTGTCCGCATGCCGGAAGCTCTATCGCTATTTCTATAACTGCTTTTTCTATATGTTCTGGCACCCTATTTGTAAACGGTAACCTTTTTTTACCTATTTCATGCAATACCTCTTCTTCTCCATTTTCATATAATTCCCCGAGCCAATTAAATGTATCCCTAGAGTATCCCTTCACTTTACACGCCTTAGACACATTTTTTAATTGCTTTGCAAGCTCTGTTAAGCCTAACTTTCGTTTTATTATTTTTTTGTCATACATAGATCAGTAATTACCTCGCTGTATTCTAATATACTTATATCCTATCTCCTTCTATACATAAAATCAAGCATTAATTGCTACAATTTTTTAGTAGTCTGCTGCTACCACTACAGTTAAAACGTAAAGAGCTAGTGCTCTTATTCTTTTTTCAAAGGTCTCTAAACCATTTTTTCCAAACCAATCTTACTCCACTAGACGATATTAGTACACCTTTTTTTGTAGCTCTTTAGCTGCACTTTCCTGCCCATATGTTGGTAGTCTTACTGCTATTTCTATTACTTCTTTCTCTATGTTCTCCAATATTTTACCTGCAGACAGTGGCTTTCTTTTACTTGTTTTATATGACACTTCTACTCTTTCATTTTCATATAGTTCTTTAAGATAATGAACCATATCTATTGAACATTTCATCGCTTTGCACACATTTTCTAATTGCTTTGCAAGCTTCATTAAACCTAGTTTTATTTTTTTGTTATTCATAGATTAATAACCACCCCACTGATATGATATACTTTGATTCTTCAACGATATAAAGATATATTTTTGATTCTACATCTTTATCTCGATTAAGTCAAATATATTTTAAAAATTTTTAGTGGCTTACTGCCAGTACGATCAAAACGTAAAAAAACCCTAAATCCTGTTTTACTACTAGTTGGATTTTACTTAATTTATTCTTATTAATTAGATCTAATTTATCACATTGGATCTAATTTACCACTTCAGATATGATCAGAATCCAATAACTTTGATGTGCTCCCTTTTATTTCTCCCGCTATATTTTAACCCCATTTACGTCTTCATCATCAATTTTACCCATTTCACTAAGCTTTGTAATACGTATGTTGCCTTGTAAAAGGTCCGCTAGCTCTATATATTAATTGCAACATGCACCGCCACTAAAGCATCACTGCCATTAAGTTAAGGAAAGAGGAGTTAAGATTGGACCAAAAAATTTGAAGTGATTGGGTAATTATGGTAAATATTATGGTGAATTTTTAAGAAAACGGGATCTTAAGAGTACAAATCATTTAAAAAAGTAACAATCATAGGCCATTTGGCAACCAACAGGCTATCTAATGATACTGGAAAGACATCTTGGGTTTAAAATACATGCTTTCTAGCTCTTTTTTGGTAGTTCAGTGAACGAGTATCAGTTACTCTATTACGGTCAACCTTTCTTCCTTTTCTTACCACTAAAGTATTCATCAAAAATAACTTTGATAATCGATCCATAATGCAGTCTATATCTGATTCTGTAGAAAAAATATCGAAAGCTAAGTTTTTTATTGCATTAAATGAAACAGATTTGTTGACGCTTTTCTCAGACTTGCCATTGACTAGACCTGCATTCAATATCTCTTCTATATCTTCCGTCATAATACTTTCTAAGTTGCTAATAAAGATTGTTGACCAAAAATCCTGCTTAATAGTTTCAACGCTTTTACCTGTAAAATTTTCCAAGCTCAACCTTCCTTTAAGTTTGGAAAAAAATGTTTCTACTCCCCAACGTAAGTAGTATAACTCCCCAAATTCTTCAACTTTAAACCGCTGTTCATCTAATAATGATGTAGCTAACACCTCAATCTCACCGGAAGACAGAACTATTTTGACCAATCTAAACTTTATTTTATCAGGTAATCCTAGCTTCCTTAACTGTCTTGCTATCTTGACAGGTGCAGTTGACACCACTACCATATCAGATGGACTTTCTGGCTTAAACATAGCATTTATTTCATTAAATGATACACATGGACAGCGGATTATATATCTCTTTGTGCAAGCTCGGCAAAAAACCGATAAGAAACATACCCTCTATCACAGATTAACAAATCATTGAATTTTACACTATCAAGCATATCAATAGCTAGAGCAACTTCATAGCTATCACCCCTACCAAATACTGATTTTATTGCAATATTGTTCAATACATCGTAACACACTTCAAAAGTTGCACGTGTGTAATCTCCTAGCTCCTTGTCAGTCCAATCTCTTATTGGTCTTGAGCCAAACTCATTTATCATCTTATCACTTTTTGGTAGAATCAGTATAGAAGCATCAAATGCAAGTACTCTGAGACCATTGTAGGTTTTAAACCTTTGATCTTGGTAGTATAGGGAGATTATATCATCATTTAGCTCCGAAAACGCAGTATGTTTTAGCTTTTTTCTTGCTTGAGTAAATGCGCTTGCTGTAATTGTGTGATCCTTTCTTGTATGCAGAACAAACTCATTAAGCATTACTTGTAGTGACTTTACACTCTTTCTGAAAATTAGAATAAATACATCAATGAAAGGCAACTTTCTTTTTCGTGAGAAATCTTTTGAAGACGTTTTATGGGCATTTATAAAGTTTAAACTCATCAATTTATTTTTTATGAATGTAATTATCCTTTTTTTTACTCATATCGTTATTCCTTTTAACTTTCGGATCTTACCTGATTTTTTAGTACAGTCCATCACTTTTTCCTTAACTTAATGGCAGTGACTAAAGCATCACCTTATCCTTCTAATCTATATGAACACTTTAGCTGGCGTTTCAGCAGTTTTAGATGCGGGAAACTCTGTTACATGACTGTTTAAAGAGCGAAGACAGAAGCTGAAGGACTCAAGCTGGGCAAGTAAAATTCAAGAAAACTATAATTAAAGAGAAAATTTGGTAGAAATGAGTAATGGTAAAAATTTTTTTATTGACTCAATTCCATTTCATTCCATAAACTTAATTTATTTTTTTATTAGATCTCAGCTAGGTACACACCTTTATGTAAATAAGGGTTAATAAAACGCATCCTATATGGCTAGCTTTGTTAAATTGACAAGCAAGCGTGAAAGGAGTTCGTTTTGGTACTGTTTGGGGCACTCTCACCTAATATAGTAAAAAGCTGATGTCCTTTTTAATAGTAGCAAATTGGAAAATGAATGGAACACGATCTTCGTTCGTCGATTTTATAGGCAAGCTTAACGGCAAGAGCAATGAAATTGCCTCTAGACTAGTGATTTGTCCACCTTTTACATCATTTCCAGATAACATAAAGCTAAGCAATAATATTAGTGTAGGGGCACAGAACTGCCATCATAAAAAATCTGGTTCTTATACAGGTGAAATCAGCGCAGAAATGCTGAAAGAATTAGGATGCACTTACGTAATACTTGGGCATTCTGAAAGAACCAACGAAACAGATAGTGAGATAAAGCTTAAATCAGAAACAGCAATAGAGTCGGGCTTACACCCAATAATTTGTGTAGGTGAAAATGTAGAAGATTACAAGAGTGGAAAAACAAAGGAAGCAATAGAATATCAATGCAAAAACCGCTTGCCAACACGTGGTGAATATACTGTAGCATATGAACCGATATGGGCAATAGGTACAGGACATGTGCCAAGCAATGATACAATTGCTGAGGTAATAGAGGTGATAAGATCCTGCACTGGTAAAAAGCACGTTATATATGGTGGTTCAGTCAGTTCAGAAAATATAGAAAATTTGTTGAATATATCAAGTTTATCAGGAGTTTTAATTGGCAGTGCAAGCTTAGATTTCGATCGCTTTTATAAAATTGTGCAACAGGTCGAAAAAGCCTATTAGTTCTGAAATCAGCAATTAAGCGACCACGGTTGCTCAATACCAATTTCCATTGCATAGGGAAAGGATAGACAACAGAAACAAAAAAACTACTTGACAACTTTTGCCGTTACCCTTATAATGATACTGAAGCTATTTGTTTATCTTCGCAATCTGTGCAGGTTAATGACAAAAAACTTAGGGTATTTGGCGTCTCATGTTTAAATTTTTGCACTATGTGCACCTCACGTCTTTTTAAAACTTCTGGTTTTTACCTATACAAGCTCAAACGCGCTTATAAGTCGTTTAAGACAGTATAGAACGTCAAATAGACAAGGGAGAATTTGAATACTAGCTGCCTCAGAGTTTTTTTGTCTTTTTTTCCGCTCAGTAAATTTCTTAACGTTTACAGTTTGGGTTATTTGCATTTAAAAGTAGCTGAATCGTAGCGTTGAGAATAAAAACGCCGATATTTGAGGTACATATAAATAATTAGCCACCAACGGGGCTTCTTTTGCTTTTTTTCTCGCTTGGTAAATTTCTTAATGTTTATAGCTAGTTGCAATTCATGAACGAACATTTGTTTTTACAACAAATGTTGTCTCCTTCTCCCGTTATCCAAGTAGCTGACACTAGGCTCTGTGGACAAAAAATATAAAGAAGAAGAAAAAAAGTGGTAGTTTAACCAAATGAAAAAGGGCTCTTTTTGCCTATAATTGGGGAGTTAAGCAAATTTATAACGTGTTCCATTTGTCTTCCCAATAACGAATGTTGGTATAAAAATGGAGAAACTACCTAATGGAATATTATATAAAAAAAGGAAATTGGAAACAAATTTTAGAGTTCATACAGAAATCAAAGGAATAATGGTGTACGTCAAAAATCTGTGGGTGACATATGATGAACATTTATACGACATAAAGGCGATGAAAGAAAAAGTCGACCACCATATCGACCTTATAATTAAAAACGCTAGTCCAGAAAGAACAGAACAGTTGCTCGCTGCAGGAGAAACGCCAGAAGAGGTATATCAAATACTGAGGACAGTGCATGGATCCAACCTCTACCGGATAGGTATCTTGGCAAAGCGGGGCGGCCCAGCAGTTGAAATGCACGTAAGAAGAGAAGCGACGCGGCGGCTAAGACTCATTTTCAATGGATTTAAATATAGAATGATAAAAATAGGAGTATCCACGAAGAAAGACTTTTTCCTGATCGTGAGGCGGCATATACCTTTCCTTTTCAATGAAAAGTACATTCGAAATAGAAGTAGGATAATACGAAAGGTGAGAAGAACTAGTTACAATCCTTTTCAGGTTCTAGAGGAGTATGCGAGGATGTGTGAGCTGCTAGCAATAACCCCTTTTAGACCGCCAGACTAGGAGAGAGAAGTTGAAATTTAAGGGAGAAAAGTGGCAACTCTACCCTTTTATTGCTTAAATGAGGGGAAAGGGTGTAAAAACTTAGTGAATGTGTGAGCTTTAGTGTAGAAGTGGCAAAATGGTTCTGTAAATAGGTGTCATTTTTCTCACTGAATTACTAATATTTTAATCTTTAAAAAAGTTATTCATAGAGTTGTTAGCAACAATAGAATATATATTAATTTTTTAGTATATTATTATTATAGATAAGGAAAGTACCCCCAAATATAAAAGAATAAACAGCGTAGTTATCAACAACCAGGGAGTTGTTTCCAAAATGGAAAGTGGTGACATAAAGGAGCAATAAATTGTTAGGTAATTTATTGTATAAATTATTTTTTATCAACAAGAGGCTATATGATAAATAAAGAATTACAAAACGATCTAACTGATTTTTTTCAGGAAGTCATTACAGGATTAACGAAAACTATTAATCAATATAGTGAACTGATATCGCTTGACGATCTAACTTATTTAATTCAGAAAAGCACCACAGAATTAACGAAAGCTATTAATCAATATAGAGAACAGATATCGCCTGACGACCTAACTATAAGTGATAAGCTAACTGATTTAATTAATGAAGGTAACATAGGATTAATGAAAGCCGTTGATCAGGAGGATTATCAGGAAAATTATCATTCATGTTAAATATGACGCGGGAGTATTTAAAACCTTATATAGATCACCAACAAATTTCCTAGCTCATGTTTTTCTGTCCTGATTTCGTATTCCATGCAGTTGAAAAAGCCCTCTATTTCTCACAGTTTCTCTTGAAGCATTGAAATCACAACAACGAAGAAAAGTTAACCCCCTTCCGTTCTTGCACAGGGTATAGTCTTTGTTTCTAACAGGTTAATCATGCTCTCCTAGGCATAGAGGATAATTCTACTATAAATTAGTTAGTGTGTAAAGGGTAATTTTGTGTGTACCTATCCAAAAATATAATTGAAAAGCAATCAAAATTATCTGCCCTTTAACTAGGATTTCTTCGGTTTCAATTCTTCAACTTCACCAACAGAAAGCCCTGTTAACTTAGCGATGGTAGCAGCGTTCATGCCATCGGCGAGCATTGCCTTTGCTATTTCAATCTCTCTTTCCTTTTTACCTTCGATTTTACCTTCAATTCTGCTTTGTTTAAGGCAAGATACATTATCATCCTCACGTTTCTTGTCATCATAATATATAGCGCGTTCTTCCCTAGTCCAGCTATATTTGTCCAACTCTTTATAAGCTCTACCAATGATTTCATCATTTCCTACTATTTTTTTTAGATCCTCTTCACTAGTTTCACTTGCATATTTAAAAAAGTAGCACCATTTTTCAACTATATTTTCCAATTGATCCTCTTGTGTTTTTGGAAACTTTGGTAGCTCTATAAAGACAAACCTAAGGTCCTTCAGTTTACGTTTATGAGAAAACTGATTAAGGATAACATGGTCAGATATATATTCTTCTTCATCAGAGAACAGAACAAAATCAGTGATAGCGATAAATATAACTTCTTTTAGATCTTGATATTTGTCGCCTACATCAGCTTGATCTGAATAAGCTCTAGCGGCATAGTATTGTGCGCGTTTTTCGAAGCCGGTTGTTCTAGCGACCTGCATTTCGCATATGAATTGAACACCTGTAGAATCTCTACAGAGTACATCGACAATACTTTCCTTTTTAGCAGCAACTTTAGGATTCTGAATGGGGTTTACAAACTCCACATCCTTTATTTTAGCTTCGCCAGTGAGACCTAGCATATCGTTGAGGAAGTGAACAAGGATATCCTTATTGTCATTAGTACCAAAAATGCGCTTAAACGCATAGTTGTTTTTTGGATCTAGAAATTTAGAAAAAGCCATAAGAAATTCACTTCAAAAGCATTAATAATTATACACTATTTTTTGCAGATATTCAACTTAATATTCTTCCAGTATTTACTTGATATGGCACTACAACCTTTCCGGTTGCTCCACACATTATCCTTACAGTATGCTGATAAAATACAGATAATGCAACATTCGCAAATCTGACCCTTGTCAGCCATTTTATCTAAATAACTGCTTGAGATAAGGTTATATCTGATCTATTTTACTTATTGGTACAAGTTTAACTTTTGCGTGTGAACCATTATGCTGACCTGTATAGATTAAATATCCCTTAGCTATTTGAGAAAGTTCACAGAAGTATTGTACATTTTTAATAAAATCACTCTGAAATGTGGAACTAGCCTTAATTTCAATGGCGTGAATGTCACCACCCCACTCTGCTAGTAAATCCACCTCATGTCCCGTTCGGTCACGCCAAAAATATAGATTAGCAGGCAACCCCTGATTGAGACGTCGCTTGAAAATCTCCAAAACAATCAAATTTTCAAACAGAGCTCCCCTAAGGTAGTGTGTTTCTAATTGGCGCTCCTTTTCAAGGCCAAGAAGCGTGCAAGCAAGACCAGTGTCATAGAAGTATAACTTTGGCATTTTGATTAGACGCTTGTTGAAACTTTGGTGAAATGGCTGAAGAAAAAATACTAGGTAACTAGCTTCCAAAATATTCAGCCACTGCCGTACAGTCGTATGAGAAATACCGCAATCTTGAGCGAGGGATGATAAGTTAAGGATCTGACCTACCCGGCCTGCACACAACTTGAGGAAGGTTTGGAATCTACCAATGTTTTCAATATTTTTGAGTTGTCGCACATCTCGCTCAATGTAAGTTTGAATGTAACTAGGATAGAAATCCAGTGGATGCATGTTGAGACTATGTAATCCAGGATACCCTCCTTTAAAAATAGCTGAATCAATGTTCGTAGGCATACCAAGTTCGGATAAACTGAGAGGCAGTAGTGTTGTCATACCTATGCGCCCTGAGAGAGATTGAGAAACGTGATGACTAAGAGCAAAATTTTGAGACCCTGTTAGTACATATCGACCCTTTGCAGGAGATTCATCAACTATTTCTTGAAGATATAACAACTCAGGTACATGCTGCACTTCGTCAAAAATAGCGCCCTGCTGATAGTTAGCTAGAAATGCCCTAGGATCATTTTGCGCTCGAAAACGAGTGTCAATATTTTCTAAAGATACATACGGCAAGTGCTTAAACAGTGTTTTAGCAATAGTCGTTTTACCAGACTGTCTTGGTCCTGTAATGCCTAAAGCAGGATAAAGCTTAGAAAATCTTTCTAAAACTGAGGTTATAGAGCGTAAGTACACAAACTGAATTCTATAGTTTCAATATGCAAGAATACTACAAAAAGTTAAGGATGACAAGAGACTCTAATGCAAATTGATGATAATGCTAAAAATAGCATTAATGCTAGTTGCACTATAAATTAGTTAGTGTGTAAAGGGTAATTTTATATTTTTTCTTGAGGTTTTTTAGTTTGCTGGAGAAACTTTCTACTGAACGTGTTTGAGATACCTCGCTACATTACAGCAACCTACAAAGGTTGCTAGATCTAAAGGTGTCTTACCGTTATTACTCGTTGCTTTGAAATCAGCTCCCTTTTCTACAAAATACTGTACTATGTCTAAGTGTCCCTCTCTGGCAGCTAGGTGTATAGGAGTCTTACCTTCCCTGTCACGGGCATTTATATTTGCTCCTTTCTCTACTAAGCACTTCACTACTTCTAACCTGTCATACATAGCAGCTACATGTAAACAGGTGCAGCCACAGTCATCGGCGGCATTGAAGTCAGCACCTTTCCCTATCAGGTACTTCACTACACCGAGTTTCCCTTTTTCAGCAGCGTAGTATAGTGGTGTTTCTCCTCTCCACATACTAGCGTTAAGATCAACACCGTTTTCTACTAAATATTGTACTATTCCAAGATGTCCCTGACCTGCAGCGCTATGCAGAGCAGAATAACCTCCTTTATTGGTAATGTGGATGTTAGCACCTTTTTCTACTAAGTATTTTAGTACTTCTAGCTGATTGCAGAAGGCTGCACTATGTACCGGTGTTAAGCCTCCGTTTTCAGTTGCTTTCAAGTCAAACCCTTTTTCCATTAAGTATTTTACTATGTCTAGATTCCCTCCTTCTACGGCTTGATGAAGGGGAGTATTATCGCAACTAGTTGAAAAATCTGCTCCTTTTTCTATGAGATATCTTACTATTTCCAATGGACCGTATCTTGCAGCTCTATGTAAAGGTGTTTTGCCAATTATATTCATAGCTGCAATGTCACACCCTTTCTCTTCCACAAAATACCTAACTTTTTCCAAATCTCTTGACTCAGCAGCATAATGCAATGGTGTATTTCCACAGTAATTAGCTTTACACTCAGCTCCTTTTGCCACCAACTCTTTGACTCTATTTAGGCTATATATTGAAGCAGCATATAGTAAATCCTCATTTAATTCCCTTAGTTCTCTGTTGGAAGGCATACTACAACTCAGCTATTTTAATTCTGTATATTATCTTTTATTTGTTTCGTCAACATAGATTGCTGTCATATAGAGAAAACTATTATAAAACTTATCTTCGACTATACTTATTGGCATTTTAACGGGTATTACAGAGGCTCTTTGGGTGTGGGTGGAAATATACCTGAAATTAAAGATAGCTTTAAAAACGCATTAAAACGCTATTTTTCAGCATCCATTCAGAGATGTGGGAAAAAGCTATAACGTCATCCAATAGAGACGAAAAAAAACTACTTGACAACTTTTGCCGTTACCCTTATAATGAGACTGAAGCTATTATTTAACTTCCCAATCTGTACAGGTTAAAATGACAAGAAAGCTTGTATTTGGCGTACTATTGTTTAATTTTTCGCACTATGTGCACTGCATGTCTTTTTAAAACTTCGGGTTTTTACCCATACAAGCTGAAACGCGCTTATAAGTCGTTTAAGACATCACCCAACGCCGGATTTTAAAATAGAGAGTGGAATAACTAGCTACCTTGGGTTTTTATTGTCTTTTTTTCCTGCCTGGTAAATTTCTTAAATATTATAGCTTAGACTAGTTGCGTTTAAAAGCAGCTAAATTGCAGCGTTTAAGGCATAAAAACGCCAATACTAAAAATAAATACCGACTAGGGCTTCTTTTGCCTATTTACTGCAAGTGCTGCTTTATAACGACTAGTAGCAATATGTTCTTTTAACTGTCCTAAAAATTCTACATATTCTTTTGCTATAATTTTTGTCATAGAGTTCCTTTCAACGATTTTTATTATTACATGATTCCTTTATTTGCTCTCCCCGGCCTGTTGCTTTCGGTCCAGCCTTTCTCTTAAGTTCAATTCAGCAACTCCTTTTCTATCAAGTTATATAAATATTATAGAGATTATATATATATTATACGGCCCCTCTTCCTGATCCATTTTATTTATTGAAAAATTAAAAAAGATGCTGTATACTATCTATAGTAGTAGATTTTGGTAAAACTTATGGCAAATGCTAACATAGCTTTCAGTAAAGAGACCTCGCAGCACTTTGCTAAACTAGTTGAGCTCACTAAGCAGCCCGCTCAAGAGCTAGCAGAAAGGCTATTTAAAAAAGCAATAGAGTGTGAAGAGGAGGATTTCTTATTATCTGTGGTTGCTGACCAATATGATATTGAAAATGCAGAAACAGTTGATTTCAAAGACGTTAAGTGGAGATGTTGATCATAAAGACGCCAAGTGAATTACAAAATCAAATTTTCAAGGAATGTTACTGAAGAAGATCTTCCAGCTTTACCGGTAAAAATAGAATCAAGAATAAAGAAAGCAATACAGGAACGTCTTACAGCTGATCCATTAAACCTTGGTGAGCCACTACATCATAGCTTAGGCGTAGAAGGTTAAGAGTAGGTGACTATCGCATAATTTATAGAGTAAATCAATTAGAGCATATAGTGACTATCACAGAGATAGGACATAGATGTGATATTTACAAAAAATAAACATTAAATATATTTTATACAGCCCCTTTTCCTGATCCATTTTATTTATTGAAAAATTAAAAAAGATGCTGTATACTAGCTATAGTAGTAGATTTCGGTAAAACTTATGGCAGATCCAAAAGTTAGTGTAACTTTCAGCAGTGAAACTTCAGGTTGTCTTGTTGATTTAGCTAAAGTCACTAAAAAACCTGTTCAAGAGCTAGCAGAAAAGTTAATGCAACAAGTACTCGATGAAATAGAAGATATGGGAGCAGCTAGGATAATTGAAGAATATGAAGCTAACGGTAAAGAAAAAATAGTGGTTAATGAAGAAGTCTGGAGAGAAATCCTATCTAGTTAGGTGCGATAGGCGTGTTCTTAAAAAGCATATTCCAGCATTACCAGCAAAAATAAGACCAATTATTGTAGATTTTATAGATAACGATCTTGCAATTGATCCGCTTAGTGCTGGTAAGAAGTTGCACGGTGAGTTTGAGGGGTACAGAAGAGCAGATATTAATACCTATCGTATTATCTATTCCGTAGATACTGTAGAGCGTATAGTAGATGTTGTTTCAGCAAAGCACAGGCAAGGTGTTTATAAGCAATCACTGAGAAAGCCACAAAAACGCTAAAGATATTTTCCAAACTCCTTTTCTATCAAGTTATATAAATACTATAGAGGTTATATATATTATACAGCCCCTTTTCCTGATCCATTTTCCATCTTAGGCGGCTCCGCTCAGCTCAAAAAAAACTGATTTTTTTGTCCACCTCCCTATAAATTATATATTATATATATAATTTATAATTAGGGGGAGAGGCGACGAAAACAACATTGAGTTTGAGGAGCCTCCGCTTAATATTATTTTTAAGATGGAGAATGGATCAGGAAAAGGGGCTCAGGGTCGATGGGCGTTGATGAAGATGTCAAACCAATCTTTGATTATCTCGGAGATTACAAAGAATATATCAATAAATTGCTAGGCTCTGTGGACAAAATTTTAGAGAAGCCATACAAGAGCCCCGACAAAATTTAGAAAACCCATAAAAACCTCCGCCGTTTTATCGAATCTGGAAAAAATACGCCTAAAGTTCTTAATTTTACCGAAAAAACACTCAATTAAATGACGCTCTTTATAAACGTGTTTATCGTAACCCCTCTGCACTTTTCGATTACGCTTCGGAGGAATAACTGCTGTTGCTTTCAAGACTCGTAACAAAAGCATTACTGTCATAGCCTTTATCAGCCACTACAGTGGTATTATAGACACTTTCAGTTAATGTTGCTGCTTGTGTAATCTCGTTTCTTTGACCAGCAGTTAAAGTAAATTTCAGTGGATTTCCAAGTGCATCAACAAGTGCATGTATCTTTGTCGTAAAGCTACCTTTACTTCGCCCTAAAGCCTCTTGATCCTTGGAGTTTTTTGTATAACCAGCTGAACATTGGTGGGCTCTAACGATCGTACCATCGATTATGACAACCTCTAAATCTGGCCCTTGTTTAGCGTACTCCAATAAATTCTTCCAAATACCCCTCTCGCACCATCTCTTAAATCGTTTATGTACGCTTCTGTAATGGCCATAGATTTTCGGCAAGAGCTGCCACTGGCAACCACTTCGCGCAACATACCACACCGCTTCTGTGGATATTCTTAAACGTTTTTCGTCTTTGCTGTGCATTCCTTTTACACTCTTTATGAACTCTAAAATTTGTTTCCAATTTCCTTCTTTTGTATAATATTCCATTAGGTAGTTTCTCCATTTTTATATTCATTTGGTTAAACTACCACTTTTTTTCTTCCTCTTTATATTTTTTGTCCACAGAGCCTAGCTACCACTGGGCTTCTTTTGCTTTTTTTCTCCATTTGGTAAATCTCTTAAATATTAAAGCAATTCGTGAACGAACATTTATTTTTACAACAAATGGTGTCATAAAGTGAAATGAGATCCCAGCGTCGCGCGCTGGGATGACGGGAGAAGGAAGCGCTGGGGTGACAGGAGGAGAGGGGTTACTTGGTATATTTTCGTATCAGAAAACACCCTATTAGCAGAATTGTGAGTGGAATAAACCATAAGACATAAGTACTAGATTTTACAGGTGGAACAATTATAATTGAATCTCCATAAGAATTTTTTAGCTCTGAAATTATTTGCTCGTCAGTATGTCCATCACTGATCTTTTTACGAATCGTCTTGCGCATATCGTGTGCAATCTTAGACTCGGATTCAGATAATGACTCACCAGAGCATATTGGACACTTTATTATTTCAAATAAATTAGTTGCTCGCTTTTCCATACTTTTGTCTATGAGCTTATTATCCAAAGTAAAAGCGTTTATGCTTAAGTGGAATGTCAATGTAAAAAGTAAGCTAACTACCGCTTTCATTCTTGGTTAGCTCAATGACTTTACTTAGTTGGTTCATAAAATCAGTAGTAGATAACTTTCCAATAAAACTTGACCCTACATCATCGTCGTATTTTATTGAAAATTGAATGCTGTCGTCAGTTGTTTTTTCTGATAAGGAAGATATTAACTTCTCAAATGTATCTGAAGCTTTTGAGTGATTTTTCTCACCAGTTAAAAGCGGGATCAATTCTTTGTAATTTGACACGGCCACGTTGATTTTATCTTTAAATGAAGATGTAACCAGATTGTAATTGTTTATTCCACCATCTGCAGTAAGAGAAAAATTATTACTTTGAATTAAAAATTTTTCTATGTTGAAATTAATTCTGGAAGCTGAAATGTGGTTTACAAATTCATAATCAAATTTAGTGTCGATATTAAGATAACTTTCGGGGCTTGCAGTATTTTTATACCGGTAAGTATAAAAATCAAATCCTAGCTTAACATTTCCATTCAGTTCTTTGTTGAGGTGAATTTGAATGTAATTACTTTTATCGTTCACTTCAGTTATAACACTCTGCTGATTTTCTGAATCAGCTGCAACATCACATCTCAGTCCATGATCTTCGTAACGAAGTGTGTCTATATAGTCTATCATGGTACCATTTCTGTCAAACCTTAGCGAAGATGGTAAATCATTTAGTTTTACAACAAAGTGATTGTTATTGTTTGTGTGACATTTTATATTCTTTGTTTCGTCGCCATGAACGGTGATATTGATTTCATTGCTTGGTATGTAGATATATACTGATTTATCGAATAATTTATTTTTTATCACTAAAGCTTCTGATGAGATAGTTAATTGCTCATTGGAGAACTTTGGGTTTGTTACGTGGAAGATTAGACTAGAAGGGAATCCGCTAAAATCATGTGAAATATCGAATTTTTCGTTGTTAATGTATAGTATTGTTTCCGCTAAAAGATTTTTTGTCTTACATGCAGAAAAATACCAAAACCCACTATAAGCCGCAGGGATAAACAAAAGTAAAAAAATAGTAATATAGATGAAAACCTTACGCACAGCTAATCATTCCCTTGTTTATCAAGCGATATGTTTCTTGTTCCCCTTGGTATGGTTACACACAAGCCGTCAATATCTTTTGTAATTTTTATTTGGCACCCAAGCCTTGATGTCTCTGTCAAGCCAAAAGCTAGATCTAACATATCATTTTCCTCATCAGATATAGGATTATACATTTCTACAGCATCGTAAAATTTCGGATCAACGATTACATGGCATGTAGAGCAGGCAAGAGAACCTTCACATGCGCCTTCAAGCAAGTCTGGGTCGTTTCTGTGAGCTAAGTTAAGCAGAGTCTCTCCCTCTGCAGCTTCATAACTTTTCTTACTTCCATCAGGTAAAATAAAAGTGACGGATGGCATATTACTTTCCTATTAAAATCCTTACTAATTTTTCTATATTCTACAGGTAATAATTAACATTTGCAAATTCTTTACGTTAAGCTTATTAACAATTTATATAACATCTTCTGAAAACAAGTAATGCAACTGAGCAAATACAAAAATCAAAATGTTGCGGTTTTTGGTCTTGGTAAAACTGGTTTGTCTGTTATTAACGCTCTAATGAAGAGCGGTGCAAGAATATATGCATGGGATGATAATAAAGAGCAAATAGCAAATGCAAAAATGATGTATCGGGAGTGTAATTTTACTCATCCCAAGGAATATAATTGGCATGAGATAAGAACATTGATTTTAAGCCCTGGAGTGCCAATTTCATATCCAACGCTGCATTGGATAGTGAAACTTGCAAGAAGCGTTGACTGCAAAATAAAATCGGATATCGAGTTATTTCTTGAAGTTAAAGCTACGAACCAGAAGGTAATAGGCGTCACAGGAACAAATGGCAAATCAACCACTACATCGCTAATAGGGCACGTATTAAAATCTGCAGGGAAAAAGTTAGCTATTGGTGGAAATTTAGGTGTTCCTGTTTTGGATCTAGAAAGAGATGCAGAAATTTATGTAATTGAGTTCTCCTCTTTTCAATTGGAGTTGATGAATGAAATTAATGTGAACATTGCAGTATTGCTCAACATTACACCAGACCACATAGACAGACATGGAAGTATGGAGAGTTATATAGCAACTAAATTGAAACTGATAAACAGTAGTGAGATTGCTGTGGTAGGATGTGATAACGAAATTACTGCTGATGTATTCAACAAATTCACTGGGAATAAGATTCCAATTTCAGCTTCGATGTTACCTTCTTTGTCATCCCAGTGCCCCAACACTGGAATCCAAACAGGTCATGTAAGTGATATGAAAATAAACTTAATATCCAACGCAGAAAATATAGCAGCCGCATATGCCGTATGTAAGCTGCTTAAAATAGATAACAACACTATTATCGATGGAATCAAATCCTTCCCAGGTTTGAAACACAGGAATGAATTACTTGGCAAAATAGAAAATGTGTTTTTTGTGAACGATAGCAAAGCGACTAATGCCAAGTCGAGCGAAAAAGCGATTTTGTCTTATAAAAACATATATTGGATTGTTGGCGGAAGAAGTAAAGAAGGTGGCATAGAGTCACTAAGCAAGCACTTTACAAGAATTAGAAAAGCTTTTCTAATTGGAGAATCAACAGAAGCTTTTGCAAATGTTATGGAGAATAAAGTAGATTGTATGAAGTGTTATGATCTAGAAACCGCATTTAAACTGGCTTTCGAAGAGGCCATAAATATCAAAGAAGAAGTAACGATATTGCTTTCTCCTGCATGTTCTTCTTTTGATCAGTGGAAGAATTTCGAAGAACGCGGTGACACATTTTGCACAATGTTTGAAAATCTCAGGTACAATTACATGTACTGTTTAGTATAATGTTATATGGAACAAGATGAAATAAAGTCAGTAGTAGACGAGCTGATTAGGGTCATTCCATTTGAAGGGATAAGCGATGAAACCTTATTGAAAGTGTGCACAGACCTTAACCTAGCCAATAGCTTTTGCAAATTTCAAAATGGAATATATAGTGCTTTAGAGTATATAGCAGAGGACTTAAATAGTTCAATGGAAGCTGAGCTAAGAAACTCCAATTTAGAAGATATGAAAGTGCGGGAGCGAGTGAAATTAGCTGTTCAAATACGCCTCTCAAACTACGCTAAACTACCAAATTATAGAGAATTTTTAAAAAATGTTTTACTATTTTCTGTATTGCCAAAGAATACATACTTTTCTAGTAAACTCTTGTGCAGAACTGTTAGTGCAATTTGGTATGGCATCTACGATCAATCAACAGATTTTAATTACTATACAAAACGGGCAATATTAGCTGGGGTATATTTAAGCACAATGCTTTTCTTCATCAATGACTATTCAGAAGGTTTTGCAGGTACTCTATCATTTCTTGACAGACGTATCGACAACGTCATGGCATTTCAAAAGTTCAAAACTCGCTTAAAAGGAATTGTGGGAAGTTTCCTATAGGTTTTTTAAGCTATGTTTTAAAGCCATCTTGGCTTTCTTTAGTTTTTATGTTAAGATAGTAGGATGTTTATCAATGAAAAAATGAAAGTTATTTGTTATCCTGATCCTAACATTAAGCCAAAACAAAATGCAACACACATAATAAACTTTTTTGGGATACTTGGGTGTATTAAGGTTAATGCACTTGGTAAAGACGAATCCAAAGAGCAAGAAGGTAAATCTAATGTAGTTAGGCATTACTTCGACTATCCTTATTTTTCTAGAATTGTTAACCCACAACTCTTTCAAAAAGAATTGAATGATGAGGAAAAAAAATTCACTAGGAGGATAGTATCACTATGGTTATGTTTTGCCATATTGTCCACTGCTTCTATTGTGTCGTTATACTTGGCGTACCAGAATCAAAAATCAAAAAAAGTGCTTACAGGGTTAGCTTGTGCATCAACAGTATTATTAATTTTGGCTACCATATGTTTTATCGTAGTTTTGTCGTGGGTGTTTTTTGACTTTATTAAGGCAAAGTTTGTTGTACATAGAATTAAAAGCTTTTTGGAAAATGAAGTCAGCCCTGAATGGATAAAGCATTATAAGAAAGAGTTTATAGGTGAGACTTGCGATCAAGAGTTAGAAAAGGATATAGAGGATATTATAGAGTTTCTTTTGGAGAGAAAGAAGATTGTAGCACTGTATAACTTTCTAACAAATGGGGAAGAATTAGTCCAAGCAGGAATGGCAATGGTGAACAGGTTGCTTATAGATGGCATACATCCAAGCAACATAGTTTTAGATACTAACTCTCTCGGAGGAGGAGTTGCTGCGGAAGTTCTAAAAAGATTTGAGGATCAGGGTATCTATTTAACACTAATTCACAGTAATTCTTTTAGTTCGCTCAAAGATGCAACTAATAACTTTCCTCATGGAGTAGGAGGCTTTTTCACGAGGTGGCTTCCTGCAAAGTTTTTGAATTTTTGGTATAGGCGTTGCGGATTAGATTTTAATCCACAGGAAGTTATAGAGAATACGAAATGCCCTGTATTAATTGTTGGCAGGGAAGGTGATACTGTGATTCCACCAGCAGCACGACTTGTTGGCAAGCTTAGTGATCTATCCGGAGAAAGGTTAAGAAAAAATATAGTGCTTGAACATGATCCCAACGTGCCTTGTGAGAATAAAAACATTCACACCGACCATAAAGAACATTTAGTTTGTTGTGAGGATAATGAAGGTACAACAAAATACACCAGTTACAAAGAAAAAGAAAATAAATTTATTGAAGAGGCACATGGGCGTTTAGTTAAACTTAACGAAGGGTTTAAGCTAGAAAACTACCTTAAGAGTGGTATTCCCAAAAGTTTGACACAAATAGAATTGAAATTCATAAATGAAAACGTATACGCAAGTTTAAGTTGATAGAGAAAGAAAAATTATTCTTGCTATACCGTAAGTGCGCTCCAAGACTATACTAAAATTTTTATTGCACTGAAAATCTTTGTTTTTCCTAATCTCTAGAATTATCAATGCATCATCACTTAGCCAGCCTGAGTGAGCTAATCCATCTAAAGTTGAGTGGACTAGATTACTATTGTAGGGCGGATCTATAAAAACTATGTCGCATTGTGAAATGGGTTTTGGTAATTTGTCAGCGCTGCAACAAATTAGCGTAATATCGTCCATAGTTCCAAGATTTTCTGCCGTTTTCTTAGGCAATTGCAAATTGTAGTAATCTGAATCTACCATGAATGCATGTTTAGCACCGCGGGAAAGTGCTTCAAATGAAAAAGAGCCACTTCCGCAGAATAAATCAAGTACGTTCGAGTTATAAATAGGCTTTTTTGAAAAAAGTGTGTTGAATATTGCTTCCCGGACAATACCCATGGTAGGCCGTGCGGCTAAATGCTTACCTGTGGCTATCTTTCTTCCACGATATTTCCCTGCAATAATGCGCAGCATACTAAATAAGCTCCAAATTAGCTAATTATTTAGTAGTACATGATTAGTGTCAATATAACTTTGGCAGTCCAATTCCCACTACACAAGGAATGGATAAACAACAGTAGAAAAAAGCTATCCAATAGAAACAAAAAAAACTACTTGACAAATTCCTCCAAACCTATTATCATAGTACTGAAGCTATTTATTTATCTTCGCAATCTGTGCAGGTTAATGACAAAAAACTTAGGGTATTTGGCGTCTCATGTTTAAATTTTTGCACTATGTGCACCTCACGTCTTTTTAAAACTTCTGGTTTTTACCTATACAAGCTGAAACGCGCTTATAAGTCGTTTAAGACAGTATAGAACGTCAAATAGACAAGGGAGAATTTGAATGCTAGCTGCCTCAGAGTTTTTTTGCCTTTTTTCCTGCTTAGTAAATTTCTTAACGTTTACAGTTTTGATTACTTGCATTTAAAAGTAGCTGAATCGTAGCGTTGAGGATAAAAACGCCGATATTTGAGGTACATATAAATAATTAGCCACCAACGGGGCTTCTTTTGCTTTTTTTTCTATTTAGTAAATTTCTTAAGCATAAGGGAAACTTTTTAATTTACCATTGGCATTAGGAAGAAAGTTGTAGACACAAAATCAGTCGATTACTTTTTTTTGATTGTATCTATTGCACGACCAATTTCATCTTGTAAATCATCACGATCATTTTTTTCATCATGATTTAGCCCCTCAATTCTGCTTTCTAGCTCTAGCTTAATTATAGTATTGATTTTATCGATGTTATCGAGAAAGCTTTGACATTCTTCATCACTATATTCCTCACCAGATGCCTTTCTTTCGATAAATAAGTCTTTAAACCCTGCTAGATCAGAATTCTGATCGGTATTCAGTACAACATTTCTCTCTATGAAGCTAAGATCCGATAGTAATAAACTAACTTCGAGTAGATCTTCACTTTTAATGTTTGCAAGATTATCAAGGTTGTCTAAAATGTTAAACATCTTGAGTTCTTCCTGAGCAATTTCTTGATCTTCCTTGTCAAATTCAGACAACAACTCTCTATCATCCACGAGTTTCTCACTAAGAGCCTTATTGAGCTTTGAAAGATTAATATCATCCTGCTTAGTGTTATCCAGCAATAAGTCTACTCTTGCTCTACGCGCATTTAAAACGTCATCGTAGTCACTTAGCTTTATGCTACCGTTTTTGTCCTGGTGCAGTTTATAATAATCAAGACCTTTGAAATTTTTTTTACTAGTCTTCATTGTTATCCTCATTACTATCTCTTTCTCTTGGCTCACCCGGTACACTTCTTTTTAATGAATCCCCCAAAAACTCATCTGATTTCTTCGAATTTGGCTCACTAGGCCTTGGTGATTTATCCGGCGCACTTGGTTGACTACTATCACCTTCATCCTTGTATCTCTCTGGCTTTCTTTTGCGCCCTATGGTGTAATCATGAAGTTTGTCCAAGAATTCTCGCCTATGCGATTTTGCTCTATAGAGTAGGTTATGGTTATAGCTATGCTTTCCTATAGAATCAACGCCATGCTCCCAAGTAAACTTCATAGCATCTTTTATTGTATAGCCCAAATGTGACCCCACATATCCTTTGTAATAATCTAAATATCTACCAATTCTTCTATGTGTAATATCTTCCTTGTCAACTCCAAACGCCTTGTAAATTTTTTCCTCAAGTTTATCAACGTCATTTTCAGGTGATGTTGCAAATTTTGTTGCTTCGATAGTAGCACCTACAAATTTACGTGGCACATCAATAGCGTATTTCAACGCACCTCCAACTCGTGGTATCCTGCCCAGTAGATTAGCAGTACCTCCGGCTAATCTGTCCGGTAAATGAGTAGCCCAACTGCCTAAAGACTCTAGTTTTCCACCAACAAGGTTTTGCCACTGATGCTTGGTGAGTCCTGTCATTAGGCCAACTAAAGGTGATGCTTCATACATCCTAGATATATTATAAACGCTGAATCCACCACCAGCGATACTTGAGCCCATTTGTTGCACAAACTCACGTAAGGAGAACATTAAAAATGAAAGCAAGAACAATATAAAGATTTCCCCCGCATTGATTAAATAACCTCTCTGTATATCTTGCACCCTTTGGTAGTCGCTATTTTCTTCATACTTTTCATTTACCTTATAAAAATTCTGTAATTGGCAGCCCGCAACTTGTGTAATTACATCTTGCACTAAAGACTTTATTTCACTTATTATTTCCCTATAACTGCTGCACTTGTTTATATCTTGACAGTGGCTTTTTATTATTTCACTAATACCAGTACCTCTTATCCTTTTTACCCCTTTGTCTATATTGTCTATCAACGATAAGATATCAGCCTTTTCTGATGCATGAGATAAACTGTTTGTTAAGCGTACTAGATTTTTCTCATTTTCACTACAATCACCACTAACCACTATATCGCTTTCTGCTATGTAATGGTCTGCTGGATTCAGCTCAGTACCAGTAACTGGGTTAAAGAAGGGATAGTCTATATAACGGAAACCTTTTTTATATTCACCTTCTTTATCTTTAGAATAATCTGGAAGAAGGATATATCCAGCACCACCAGTAAATTTTATTGTACCACCTTCTCTGCTTAATTTTTCTATGCCCTCTATGCTTTTGTCTACATTCAACGGGGAAGCCTCTCCGATAGTGTAAGGTACAAAAATTTGTCCTGGAGTCCAACCAAAGTACTGTTTATCAATGATACAAAAACCGCCAAACACCCATTTTGGAGCACACAATCTTACTTCAAACCATTTATTGTAGCATACAGTGAAACCTAGCTGTCTATAGAAGGTATTCATTATAATTGCAGCCAGCAATGACAGCAGGGCAAATATCATAATCGATTGTAAACAGAAACTAATACAGAATTTTATCCAACCTTCAAATAGACTTTTCAGCGGTGAAAATAAGATAGAAATTAGAAACAGTGGCATTATGGCTATAAGAAAAGCTATACCCACGAAGCCGGAAAGGAATATTATGTAAGCATATACACATAGCAGGAAATATAAAACGATCCCTATCAAAATTACCGGTATCATAAGTAGGCTTGCCCACATTTGGTAATGTAAAAACGCTGCAAACTTTTTCCAAACAGAGTAAGCAAAAAACTTGTTGAACATGTCCTCCATGAAGCTGAACAATTTAACACGGGCTTCTCCACCGGCTTTGACAGGGTCCCAATTAGCATCTGTATTCATATTAGGAGCAAAGCTAGTAATTACATTTATCATATATTCAAGTCCTTCAACAAACAAAGTAAGGAAATGATCGTAGAAAAATCTAAAGCTTCCAGGAGATATAAGCACTATTACTAGAGTGATTTTCATCATCCTGATGAGCATATCATGCTTAGTCTCTCTTATCATACCAAAAAGGTAAAGGAGCGATGAAATCACTATAAATAGAACAAGCAAGGAAAGAACAAAATTATGAAAACTTGTACTCTTTTCAGCTATATTCTGAAACATAGCCTGTGCGGCTGCAGGGTCGTTACTGTCAAAATGCTCTTTGCAATTTTTATTGATCAACAATACACACTTTAGGTAGTGATAAACGTAATCAAAAAATCCAAAACTACTTGGTTGCTGCACTCCGCTCAAAAATTCAAAAGAGTAGCCGCCTACATTATCTAAGTAATACCTGTCTAATATTTTTACATATATTTTCCATCCCTTTTCTAACTCCAGTGGTTTACAATTTCTGTCCTTTAATTTAGTTCTATCTCCTCTCTTTAAAGTAAAAAGCCCGCTTCCATTTTCTGCTACAGAGTTATAACCTAGATGCATAGTAGGAGATTGAGGATTGCGCATGGATTTCAGACTTTCGTTAGGGTTGTTATCACCCGGCTTTTTAAACAGAAAGTAAGCACCATGACCGTTGGTAAACCAACATGGAGTACCACGTGACACTGTGCTTTTGCCATCATCCTCATCAATGCACTTACAATTTACAGTACAACTTGTACTAGAGCTACTTGAGAATTTTTGTGAACAGGATTTATAATCATTGCAAACTAAGTGAAAGTCAGGCAAGCTATTATCGCCTTGTTTGCCTTCAAATTTAGTTGCATATTTTAGCTGCTCCAAGCTTTGCAAGCTGTAACTGCCTTTAGATTCTTTCTTATTATCATTACTCCAAGATGTCCATGCACCATTAACTCGTACTATTAAATCATCTCCATTGGTTTCGAATCCGGTATCCTTCCACTTCACCACTTGGTTAGGGTGAAAGCCATAATTGATTTCGCCGGTCTCAGGATCAATAGGTTCTCCACTTTCACCTTCTGGAAAAAACGCGTCATGACCGATTGGAAAATGAGCACCAGCTGTAATAGGTTCAGGGCCAAAATAATCAGCAGATATGCACCTTGGAAAAGGCATATCGTTCTTATTACAACCTGTTATCAGCACATAAGCTGCAAGAAGTAGTAACCTAAACCAAAATTTGCCTAAGCGTAACTGCATATCTAAATTTTTTCCAAATATAGAAATAAAACTTTACTTAAAATACCTTTTTAATTAGTTACTTCATGATATCACTCATTTCCCCTTTCTTCTTTCTTGTCTTCAGCTCCAGGACTCCCTGCTTCATCAGAACTTTTTCCAGAACTTCCTGTTTTGTCTGGTTGCTTTGGCGTTCCAGGCGATGCTACCTCTCGACCTTTTTTTTTCTTACCTTCAGGTCCCCCTGAATCTTTTTTAGAACCTTGCTCTGGTGTTTCAGATTGCGTCTCAAGCAACTTGTACTCAATTTGTGCTCGATCTTTACCCATTTCATGTTTGATGCTCTTTATCTTACTCTGAGTTGCATCATCAAGTCCAACAGTTGACAGCATAGCTTGTGATGCGCTGCTAGCAACACCACCAACACTGCCAGCGATCCCAAAACCAGCACTAAATATTGCTTGTGCCATAGTTTCTGATGCGGAAACAAAAACTTCCATTGCTTTGGCAATAATGAAGTATATAATTGCCTGGATTAGGTCTATAGGTAATGCTGCAAAGTGCCCACCAGTTTTCGTTCCATCACTTAATGCAACATCAACACTAGTGCCAGGACTATATCCAAGAGGCAGTATGGATTTCATGAGACAGAAATCATAGGACAAGAAATTTATACTAATTAAACATTGATAGCATGCAGAGAAATTTGTGAGGTTATACAAAACTGCATACATCAATTGATTCAAAATTGATAAAGATGAAAATAAAATCATCGGCTGTACTGCAACATGAGCAAGTGTTTTTATCCAGTTATCAAACAGGGACTTAGTCTGCTGAAATAAGATAAACACGATAAATAAAGGTGTTAATGACAGCAAAAACGCTACTAGGACAGTAGATATCACATATCTAAATGTAGCGCTAATAATACATTTTAAGAACATAAAACTAGCATGAAGTATTATCAAAAAAGCGATAAAACCAAAAGGACCAGCGAATATCAACGATAAAAACTTCAACCATGTTTCTCCTGTGAGTAATATTCCTGCTGTTAAATCTAAGAACGCAAATCTTTTACCTCCTTCTCCTATGTAACCAGAAAAACTATCTACTAAATGAGTGCTACCATCCATAAAAAGTTTGGATAAAGTTGTGCCAAAGAGTTCCCAGCTCTTATCGCTAAAGGCAAAAGCTATAAATGCTATCTTCATCATCCTTACAATAAAGTCAAATTTACTTAGCTGTATCATTCCAAGCATATAGCCAACAACAGTAAATATAATATATAGGGTAAGTAAAGCTCTTACCCCTTGAAGAAGACCTTTTGCATACCCTTTGTATAAATCTTTGACGCTATCCCCAATTACATCTTTTTTTATAAAGTCAAATACCTTGTTTACATTTGATGAAACGAAATCGTTAATCTTTCTTTTGACAAACAAGGTTATATTATACTCATTATTTTCATAATATTTGCCTTTTTTGTCTGTAATATCTTCTTTTTCTACGTTACTTACATCGATACCGAAATATATCTTCTTAGATTCTCCATCCTGAAAATGTTCTCCGCTTATTACATCTAATGTAGTATACTCATCTTTTCCATTTACTTTTTTTCTTACTCCTACTACTTTGAAATCACTAGTTCCCACGCCATTCAAATCTTTAGGTGGCTCATTACCTAAATACATATACAGTTTCTCGCCGTTAATGTATTTACATGATCTGGTTACTTCAACATGGTACCCACCCCTATCAACTCCATAGTAACCATAGTCTGCAATAGCGAGCATTACATTACTACCAGACTTCACATTTTCATTTACTTCATAATCATGATTTAATTTTAAGGAAAAATCTTCAAAATCGTTACTGGTTTTTGAACACTTATACTCTTGATTACCATTTTCACCTGCACCCTTTTCTTTTGGAAGACATTGAGCACCCTTAGCACCACCGTTTTTGTTGTCAGAACCGCCAATTTTTGCAACAAGAGCTTCAGCCCAGAAGATATTTTCGATGTCTTCTTCGCCGGTTGATGTAAAACCAGTGCTACCTTTATTTTCTTTAATCTCCTTGAGCTTATCTTCAACCTCTTTAAGGTGCGAATACATGTCGCATTTATACTCTTTTTTATTTCCTTTATTTTTTTTATCGTACTTCTCATATCTTATAGAAGAGACACAGTTCCGGTTTCCTTTTTTACGCAAACCAGCATTGAATATACCTTCTTTGGTGTAACATATATTTTGGTAGTAACAATTAAGCTCATAAGAGCTGTACTTTTTCACCTTGTTAAACTCGCAGTTTTTTCCGTTACATAATTCATTCAGTCCCACTCTTGTTCGTTGCAAATCTAACAACGCACCATTTACCCATGGTTCGTCGTCCTTAATGAAATTTTTATTAAAATGCACTTTATTATCATATGGAGTGTAGCCGTTACCAACTAGCACTTTTCTTTTTTCTATGTCCTCTTTATTGAGATTAGGAAATTTTACTGCAGTTCTTTTGCCATTGCTTCCACAAAAGAACGTTCCTCCATTGAGCATTTCTTTTATTGTAGCTCTGTCTTTGTCATCTTCTTTTTCAGTTCTGTAACAATTGTCATCAAAGCTGATGCCTTTTCCTTCTGGATTATCATAATCAATTGGTATCTCTCTGGGAACCAAGCTAAAGCTTAACTTATTACCAGGATCTACTTTAATTCCAGTGTCTACATAACGCCTCTTGCTATAGGACTGACTGTTTCCAAAACCTATATCCCCACACACTTCTTGTTCATCAAGACCAGAATTATCAACTAACTCGCTACTATAATTTGGTATTGAACCATCGGCACAAAATACAGCAGGAACAAGTACTTTTCTTGGATTTTTGTCTTCTTTATGGGGGCAAAAATTTACTGATCCACCAAGGGTAAATTTGATTTTCTCATCATCCTTACTGATTACTTGACCAGAGTCAACCCAATGAATTTTAACTCCTTCGTCAGCTTTACGAACTGGAACATTCACGTTAACACTAGTATTTCTGCTTTGCAGTCCAGGCTCGACACAATCCATGTTACAACCAGTGATTGCAAGGTACAGTATCAATAATAGTGATCTTTTACTTATCATGGCTTTTGTTGTGGTGGTGGTACTGTTCTTTGAATTGTAGGTATTTGAGGTCCTTTGCTTGATGGTTGAGCACCTCCTCCGCTTCTTGCTCTTCTGTGAACACTTTCATCATCTAATCCTACTAGTCCCATTAAACTCTGTTGATATTGTCTTCCAGGTTCTTTTCCTTCTTGCACATAAACACCAAACAACGAGTCAGATACTCTCGAAGAAGCTTCAACTAAAGCTTTTATAGCATGACCCAAGATAACAAAAGCCATCATAGCGGCGATATTAGGTGTATACTTGGAAGCATATCCGTAGAAGATGCAAATTTTAAAAATCTTTAGGTCGATATTGAGTATACATGTAGTGCAGACCTCGAAATTAAACACTGAATATATAATATAATCCATCACTTGGCTTACTAGTGATATAAAAATTAAAAGCACCACTGGATGAATCGCAAATCTTGCCAAGTTTTTGACCCAACTGTGAAACATCTGTCTAGTGTATGTAAACAGAAGGCAAATAATAAAGATAGGTGTTAAAGAAAGCAATAACGCAATTATTGCTATAGATGTAACAAAAGAAAACAAGGCATTAAAAATAGATAATACCACTATTATTAAGCCCCAAATTACCAAGCAAAAAGATACAATTCCTAGAGGGCCAGAAAATATAAGAGATATTATTAATAAAACTGAATGTGCTGACAAAAATCTATTCAACGGCAAATCGAGAAATTCAAAAACGTTCGATGTCGTGCCTCTAAAATTTGCTACTTCTATCAACTGTCTTGGAGTGTTGATAAAGATAGAAAAAGCATTGTTATAAAAAAAATCCCAGCTATTATCTCGCAACAGTTGGGTAATAATTCCTATCTTTACACATATAATTAAAAACTCATATATAGAAACATGAGTTAAACCAAAAAAGTAATAAAGAGTATACAATACTATATACAATACTAACAGCGATACTATCGTGGATCGAATGGTCTTCGTTCTATTTGACGCTACAAAACTTTGATAAAGAGACTTTACAGGACTAGAAGAGTGAGTCATATCTGGATCTTTGTAGCTAGAACCGAAAAATGCAGTTTTTACTTTCTCATCAAAAAAATTATATATCACACTAAAAGTTCTTGTAGGTGGTTCTTTGGTTGTTAGGTTAATGCTAAACTGACCTTCGTTTTCCTTATAATCGCAGCCATGGTCTCTTATTCCATAATATATGGTGCCGCTTTTGTCTTTTAGCTTATCTTTCAAGCCTTCCATGTACTCAATATCATGAACTTTACTGATATTCACAGGTATATCTCCCTGATTTTCACCAGGGTCATGCTCGGGAAACTTATCAGAAACGCGTATGTACAAGCTATTTTCTAGATTAAGAACTCTTGTTACTCTTATGTTGTAGCCGCCCTTGCCACCATTCCTAAATTTAAATTTCAGTTCCTTATTTTTCTCATAGTTACCTTCCACTTTATTATCATAATTAGTCTGTATATTGCCTTGCTCGTGTTCAAGTTTTTCTCCTTGCATTGACACTACTAACGATGGGATATAAGTCTTTATCTCTTCTTTTTCTGCAATCTTTTTAGTGGCTTTAATGATTTCGCTTGCTTTATCTTCAGCAGCAACTAAAGCGTTATCAAGGCTTTTAATCAAGTTACCATCATCCATAGTATTGGATTCAATTTCAACACAATTTTGGCCAGAGTAATAACATGTATTTTTACATGCAAGATTCAGAATATACGTATCCATCTTACTTTTCTGATCGCTTGAAAGCTTGCTGCAGTCTATATTTTCTCCCTGCTTTATAGAGTTAATATTCCCAATCTCCTTTCTTCTTTTTTCTTGGTCTGGTTTTGAAAAATCTGAACTCCAGTACTCTTGGCTGGGTAGCCACTTTGCGCTGCCTATCATGAGTTTGTTAGGACATATCGTGTACTTGTATTCTTCATTTTGCCATATTGCCTGACATTCTTCTCGATTTAAAACATGTGCAAAATGCTCCGTCTCTCCTTCACCGCAACTCTCGTCAATTTTTTTATAGGTGACCGTGCCATCATTGTTTTTACACATTTTACTTCCAATGACACTAAAGCTTATCGAATCACCTTTTTTAAGCGCAAATGGCAATATAACAGCAACAGGATCTTTCCCAGGCTGAGCTGGTTGAACTGCAAAATCTTCATACCGCTTAGGGCAAAAGTTAACCTTGCTAGGCACTATACTAATTTCTGTTACTTTTACACTATCTGAGATATGGACACCAGAATCAACCCACTTCTGCTCTGTTGACACCACGTCTAGTTTTTCGCGCAAGTTTGATAAGCTTTCTGGTTTAATACAGTGATACTCACAACCGGATAATAAAAAGAGTGTCACTATCAACAAAAACTTACGCATGACTTACCAAGTTTTGGTTACTCAAATTTAAGCATCTGTTACTCACTGTTTAGACCCAGAATCACCACCACCAGTAGACTCACTAGAATTCATACTCTCTCTAGCCTTATTAGCCTCCTTAGCAGCTCCAGCAGCATCCCCAGATTTAGCTTTACCAATGGCCCCAGCAATAGCTTTACCTGCAGAAAAGGCCTTTGACATCATTTTGGCAGGTGTATCACCAGAGCCGAGTGCTGCTCTGTAATTACCAGAAAGCTCTGCAGCCATCCCTGGTAGAATATGCAAAAAGTGATAAAACAGAAGCAATATTAGAGCCAATTTTAGTAATTCCCCGATCGGAGAACTGCCAAATTCCATGTATGTAAAGCTAAATAGACCAAGTACGCTGCTTTTCTTAAAGCTGTAATTCTGCATCATACATGCAAGAGTACCTTCATTGTTATCACACTCACCGCTTTTCAGTTTGAACCACTGTTTTTTACTACTACCCGAGTCTTTTATTTTCTCCTCATATTTCCTATCCAGTTCAAAGTTCAAGTTTTTAAAATAGATTTTATCACATGCTATAAACATAAAGGATAAAAACGCAAAAAGCATAACAGGATATAGACTATAGGTGATCAACTCCCTTATCCACCCATCAAAGTATCCCTTAGTGTGTTGGAATAAAACCATAGGGATGAACAAAGGTGACAAGATGATTATTACACTCAGAGCAACTAAAGATAAAATAAATACGTAGCATATCCACAAAATAACCATCATCATCATAACAGCCATGAATATGGCAACAATAGCTATTAAAATTTGCCCACCGGCAAAAATGATACCGATTATCGAGCCTGCAGCTAACAAGGCAGGAGCAGCACCTAGTAAAATAGCCAATATCCCTACACTTCCAGTACCAATTTTGCCACCAATCCCATCTAAAGGCGCTCCTAAGTAAAATAGAATTCTACAATCGAGTCTGTCCCAAGGTGCAAGATAACTGTAAGATATCCTTTTTCCATTACGTGTGTATTCATAATCTGTACCTGCATTGTAATTACATATACCTTTGCTTTCAGATGAGGCTTTGAGCACTATTTCTGATAGACCATTTGAAAGTTTTGTTAATTCCCCATAGTAATGAGACATAGTATTGCCTGTTGTGAAGTAAATCACTAAGGCAAATTTAATGATCAACATGTACATTTCTTGAGGACTGCGAACACCACCAGACATGGCTTTTATAGAAAATAGTATCAAAGCCAGAACTAAAACGGCAGTTACGGTGTTTTTCAGCTTTTTCTGTGCTACAGATAAGAAACTACCCTTCTTATTTCCATGCTCGTCTTTCAGTAGGTTGCCGCTTGAATCACGACCAGCCACTAAATTATCTAAGGATTCCTTAATGCATTGCACTATCATAGAAGTTATGGGAACAGGAGCCAATGACTTGCTTCCCGCTTGATTGTAGCAAGCTTCAGAGACATACTGGCTAAAACAACTGGCATTATTATAACCTGCAAGAATTTTTCCTTCTTTTTCCTTTTCCCTTATAATGGTTCTGTAATCTTTATCTTTATTTCCAAGTTCGCTAAGATCAACCTTATATTCACCTGTACCATCTTTATTTTTGAATAGCATCACAGATTTTTCACACATAGGAGCAATTGGGTCAGGTGGCAATTCTGTGCATCCCATATCAACCCCTTGTGGCCAAGGAGTCATTTTAATACCAAGTGTACTAACACTTTCTAACTCCACACACAATCTGCCCATTTTTTTTACTGCCTTGAATGTTGACCCATGTATGGTTTCGCGCTGTCCAGCTTTCAGAACTTTACACTCTAGGTCGCCATCAACCTTTGGAGACCACCCTTCCTCCCCATATTTAAGCTCTTTCTCTCTTACGTCGAAGTCTTTTTCTATTTCTTCATATGATTGAAATAACTTGCCAAATGTTAAAGGGTTTCGATGACATATTTCTATATACTCACTATATTGCGCACCATTTTTTGGCCAGTAATAGTTTTCTCTATTGACATTAACAACGTTCCAATCAGTAAAGTTTAAAATCTCTTTTTCCGTCTGTTTTCCATCTTTTCCTGATTTTCCTTGTAATGCAGAAAAATATTCATCCTCAGTTTGATAATTTTTATCTGTGTAATCACTATAACTTGTGTCTTTTAATCTAAAGTTTTTATATTTCCCATCATGATTGCGTGCAACTGGATGCCTAACAAAACTATGTTGACAAACAACAAGCCCTCCTATAGCTTTCCAGACCCCAATAACTGCAGCTATCATTCCGACGACAACAAGAAGGGTAAACAAACCGGCAGAAGAAACGATCAAAACAATGCCAGTAAATATTGCGCCAACAGCAATCGCTATTCCGGCAAGTGCTGCAGCCGTCTTAAACGCTCCACAATCAGGGTTAGAGGCGCGACTAAAGCTGCCAGTAGAATTAAACCTACTAACGAATTCCGTCTTTTCAGTACCACTTACCTCATCTGCAAACACTGGATATGAGAGTAAAAAATCGACATTTAATAAAAATATCGCAATTAATAGCAATGACAGCTTAGTCTTAAACATTTTTTACCTTCTGACAGAATATAGGCAACCATACTTTCGGGTCGTCTCCGACTTCTTTTAGTATATCATGTAACAATAGAACACTTTCTGCACGTCCGGATAACACGTTGACTATATCATCTAAGCCCTTTAAGTCTATTCTAGCCACAACAGCATTGACTCCTTGCTTTACCAAAAAAAATCTAGTGCTTGGATCTGTGTGTTTAATTAGTATGTACTCACGTTCAGTTAACATAAAAACATCCCGATAGACACTAGTAGCTTTCAGATTTGGCAAAAAAATCTGTGTTGCTGTTTGCTGTACAAGCGTATCACTAATAGCACTTTTACTTGCATCTTCAACACTCTGAGTAGCAAAAATCACAAAAGCATTTAATTTCCTCAGCACTTTCAACCAGTCTTTTATCTTAGGTGCAAAAACTGGATTATCTATTAACGCCCATGCCTCATCAAGAACAATAATAGATGGAGTGCCATCAAGAGATATACTAATCCTATGAAACAAATAAATCAAGACCGGTCCAAGAGCAACGGGGTCTTTGAGCAAGTTAGCCATTTCAAAGCCAAATACCCTTGCTTTTGAAAAATCTAACAAGTCTTCTTTATTGTCAAATACTGCAGCATGAGAACCATCACCATGCCACATAGATATTGCTCCAGCTAGAGTATCAGGGCCCGCAAGTCCTAAAAATGGCACGAGATTTCTTAAAAATCTGTCTTCTTTTCTCAATTTAAAATTTCCTTCAATTGCATCATTAATTCGTGCAATATCCTCTGAAGTGAATTTATCGTTGTACACCGAGATTAAAGATTTTATCCACTCCATCAAAAATGTTCTGTTATCAGGAGTATCGTCAAGTTGTAGAGGATTAAAATTTGTTTTAGTTCTAGGTTCTATTATAGTGTAGATGCCACCAAGTGCTCTCAAAAAAATCTCTGCACCACGATCTTTATCAAAAAAGAATATTCTTGGAGAAAATTTCATTGCTTGAGCACATAAGAAATTCATTAAAACAGTCTTACCAGCACCAGTTGGCCCAATTATCATAGTGTGTCCAACATCCCTTATATGAAAGTTGAAGAAAAATGGGGTGCCAGATGTTGTGTCAAAAACTGTAACAGCATCTCCCCAGTGGTTATCGAATTTTTTACCAGTAGGATAATTATGTTGGGATGCAAAACCGGCCAAATTAAGACTACTTATTGTACCTTTTCTTACTATATAATCGAAATTACCAGGAATTTGTGCCCAAAATGCTGGTTCAAGATTAACTCTCTCACGGATAGGGTAAACACCGCAATTAGAAAGCTCTGATTCTACCAACGACAAAGCATTATCCAATGATTTAGGGCTTTTCTCTATACATAGGATAGTTAAGTGATGTTCACCAAACGCAATCTTACCGCTCATTGCGTCATCAAGTGCATGAGAGATTTCTGCTATTTGAGAAATAGCTTTATCTGCAGATTGTATCATCCGATTTTGCTGTATCTGCATTTTTGCAATTGCCATTTGCCTATTTGTAAATTGGAAAGACTGTGTGATGATAAATTCATAAGGAAGTTGTAAAAAAGAATCGAGCATACCTGCAGAAGTATTATTTCCATACTCTTTGATACTAACTATTCCAGCGTATTTACTTTCATTATGAGTCACAACCTGTATCATCTTACGGCCAAAAAATAACCTATGTACCGGTAAGTATCTTGATATTTCAGTTTTTAGCGGAAGGAGTGTATTTGTAACAAAGCCGCAGTTTACAATCCTAGATAAAAATTCCATTATTTCACAGAATAGGCCGTTTGGGGTTTCTTTTACTTCAAGGATTTTAGGTGAGTAATTCCTAAGGCTCGTTACCACACGGTTTGTTGTTTCCTCTAAGTCTTCATAAGTAGCGCGCATATCGCTTTCCCAAGCATGTTTTGAGGTCACATGTCCGAATTTTTTTAGTAGGTGCGATAAAAATTCTACTCCTTTTGTATCTGCCCTACGAATAATTGTAATGTATAAGTCATTAATAAACGATTGCCTTGTTGCGTGTTTTTCTCTCCATTTTAGATTTACGTGGTTAGCAAAAAAGTTCGGCAAATTCTGACTTGCAAATTCATCGGAAAAAATGTTTTTCTTACGTCTAATGGTGTGGAAATATAAACTAAATGCCGGGGATGAGATGCTTCTTAGCATCTGATTCCTGATCTTGTTTTGTATTACCAAATCTTCATCATCGGCTGTTTCAAATGCGAAGCCATTTAATTTGATAAACTTCACTAACCAGTTTTGCTTTGTTATTAAGGTTGTGCTGTTCCAGTAACAAGAATACGGTATAAACTCTGCAGCGTGAACCTCCCTGCCCAGAATAGATTTATTCTTCGATTGAATAGCTCTAAATCTCAGCATCGCATGTTTTCAAGCAACATCGTAAGAATTGGCTCCGTGATAAAAACGATTTAAACACTTGGAGCATTTTCCTAATTTTACCATAAATAATTCAATAAACAATGGTTCTTTTGCGGAAGCTATATAACCAAGTCCGTGTATTCCTGGTAGCATCAAGAGAATTATTCTCAGATCATTTGAATTGATGAAAATTAGCATGCAAGTTAGAACGTTTAATATTGCAAACATATAACTCACACCAAAAAGCATTGCAGGTCTTGTAAGACCTTTAAACAGTTGATCTGTTTGTATATTACCTGTAGACATATCCTTGACCTTCTAATTAATAGCTCTAACACTAATACTACATCATTAATTAAAAATCTATTGAAATCAGTAGCACTTTAGGTAAGATAAGATAAGTAATTTGACCCTAATGATGATGAGTTGGCCGTTTCAAGAAGCAGAAAAAATATTACAAGAATTTCCTGACAAGAAAGAGATAATATTTGAGACTGGCTACGGACCTTCAGGTTTGCCGCATATTGGTACTTTTGGAGAAGTTTTTCGTACTACAGTTGTTGCAAATGCACTAAAGAAAATAGCTCCTAGTATAAAAATCAAAATCATTGCAGTATCCGATGATATGGATGGTTTGCGAAAAATACCGGACAATGTGCCAAATCAGGAGATGCTAAAAGAGCACTTAAACAAGCCACTAACCACGATACCTGACCCATTTGGCACTCATGAGAGTTATGGTCATCACATGAATTCATTGCTGTGTAAGTTCCTTGATTTATTTGAGTTTGAATACGAGTTTAGAAGTGCTACAGAGTGCTATAAATCTGGTGTTTACGATGAAAAGCTCTTACTCCTGCTGAAAAATTACGATAAAGTGATGGATGTAATGCTTCCATCGTTCCGAGAAGAAAGACAGCAGACCTATAGTCCATTCTTGCCGATATGTCCAAAAACTTCCCAAGTGCTACAAGTTCCAGTGATTGAAAGGGATACAGACAAAGGAACAATTACATACGAAGATGCAAATGGAGGAAAAATAGAAGTTCCAGTGACAAAAGGAAGATGTAAATTGCAGTGGAAGCCAGACTGGGGAATGAGATGGGCCGCATTTGGAGTTAATTACGAAGCTCATGGAAAAGATTTGACTCCATCTGCTGTGCTTTCAAGTCAAATATGCAAAATACTTGGAGAAAAGCCACCACTGCTGTTTTGCTACGAGTTTTTCCTTGATAAAGAAGGAAAGAAGATATCGAAATCAAAAGGAAATGGTATTTCAATTGAAGAATGGCTTACTTACGCACCAACAGAGAGCTTGGCGTTATATATTTTTCAGAGCCCAAAAAAGGCTAAACGCTTATATTTCGATGTTATGCCAAAATCAACTGATGAATATTTGGAGTTTGTTAAGAGTTACAATGAAAGTGGAGGAAAGGATGTAAACAGTCCTGTATGGCACATTCACCAAGGTAGAGTTCCAAATGTAGAAACTTCAGGCATAAATTTCTCATTGCTTTTAAACCTAGCAGCAGCCTGTAACGCTGAAAATAAAGAGATTCTTTGGGGTTTTATATCCACTTATGCACCAGACGTTACGCCAGAAAACAACAAAATGCTCGATAGGCTTTCAGATTTCGCAGTTAGGTATTATCACGACTTTATCAAGCCAACAAAAGCGTATAAGGCCCCAAATGAAGAAGAGAAGGGAGCATTGCTAGATTTAAAGAATACCCTGCATTCCCTGCCTATTACCGCCACTGCTGAGGAGATTCAATCTCAGGTCTTTTCCATCGGAAAAGGGCGCAATTACAGCAACTTACGCGATTGGTTTCAGCTGCTGTATGAAACACTGCTTGGCCAAAAAACCGGGCCAAGAATGGGGTCTTTTATAAAGCTTTATGGAATAGATAATACTATCTCTCTTATAGAAAGTGCTATTGAACGTACACTTTAGCCTGAGCTCTCTAGTTTTAAATTAGGTACAAAAACTACTTGACAACCTTCGCCGTTACCCTTATAATGAGACTGAAGCTATTATTTATCTTCAGTCTGTGCAGATTAAATGAGAAAAAAACTTAGCATATTTGGCGTCTCATGTTTAATTTTTCGCACTATGTGCACTGCATGTCTTTTTAAAACTTTTGTTTTTTTACCTATACAAGCTGAAACGCGCTTATAAGTCGTTTAAGACATCAAAAACGCCAATATCATAAGATAGATAGTGAATAACTAGCTACTCGGGGTTTCTTTTGCTTTTTTTCTGCTTAGTGAGTTTCTTAAACGTTTATGGCTAAGGTTAAGTTGCATTAAAAAGTAGCTAAGTCGCACTTATTAAGCGTTTAGGATAAAAAAACGCCAACATTTCGACACAAAAGTAAATAACTAGCCACCACGGGGCTTCTTTTGTCTTTTTTTTCACTTAGTAAATTTCTTAAATATTGATAGCTAAAGAAATTTAGGTTACATAAATGTTGCAATTTATGAACGAACATTTATTTTTACAATAAATGGTGTCACCCCAGCGTCCCTTCTTTTGTCATCCCAGCGCGTGACGCTGGGATCTAATTAACGAGGGTCTACTTCAGTGATCCTATGGTTTGACCGTAGGGTCCAATCTAAAAAGGCCTGGATTCCAGCGTCACGCGCTGGAATGACAAGAAAAGTGCAACTAAAAGAAAGGTACGTGGAATGACATGTGGAGTGTCATCCAAATAACTTAAATCCAATCCCAAGAAAGTGGAGCATTTTCATCTGCTGGAATCTCAAAGACTGGTTTTGACATTACGCCTCTTACAGCGCCTTGAAATCCTGGTTCTTCGGAATTAACTTCAATTTTAACGTTACCTTGAAACGTCTTATCACTTGCTAAGGCACTTTTTACTGCAGTTCGTAAGTCTGTATTAGCTGCTACGGCTTCTTTTAAAGCTGGAACAGCCGCTATCTCTGCTGGCTTTGCTAAAGTGCTTGTTACAGCATTTTTAAACGTTGTATCAGTTGTTACAGCTGTTTTTAAGGCGTCTTTACCTGCAACCTCAGCTGCTAATGCTGTTTTATTATCACCAGTAAGTAATTGAGTAGCTACAGCTTCTTTAAAAGTTGGAACAGCTGCTATAGCTGTTGGACTTGCTAAAGTGCTTGTTACAGCATTTTTAAACGTTGTATCAGTTGTTACAGCTGTTTTTAAGGCTGAATTGCCTGCTACAGATGTTTGAAAAGTTTCATTACCTGCAAGATCTGTTTCCAGTGCAGGTTTATCAACGTTATTGACCTTTTTTGTCACACCCAAAATCGCTGTTCCTAGTGCAGTTGCTTTGTTAGTAACTAATTCAGTAGCTACAGCTGATGGATCTGCACTTGCCGACCCCAGGCCTTTACTTTCTAGGAAAGCCTTTGCTTCTTTACCCTCATACACTTTATCAGTTCCAGGAAGAAATGTTCCTAATTTCTCCACTAAAATCGATTTTTTGCCATCTTCATCTGATGTTGCACCAAGTATAGCTCCTGCGACAGGCGCTTCTGTTACTTTTTCTTTAAGAACTGATTTATCAGGTGTGTCGCCGTCGATGGTAAGTATTGCAGCTGCAAGTTCTTTTGTGGCATTTGTACCATCAGTTTTGACAAGAGAAGATTTTTCGGCTAAGAAATCCTTTGCTGTTTGCTTCTTACTACCATCATACTTTGCTTTATAAGTGTCAGTGGTTTTACCAAGAGAGTTTCCTAACTTTTCTACTAAAACTGATCTTGTTTTACTATCACTATCAGTATATTCTACACCAAGTACAGCTTCAGCAACAGGCTTTTTTGCTACTTCTTTTTCAAGAACTGTTATTTCTCTATCACCATCCTTTTCGCCACTGTTTGTAGTAAGTATTTTTCTTACTACAGCCGGTGCTTCAAGCTCTGTTTTAGTTACAAACGTTGAAAAATTTGGTAGATTATCATCTTCATTAGCTTTAGTGTACACCTTGTTCTTAAAATCGTCTAATGCCATTAAAGCTGATATAAAAGCAGTATCGTCTGCTGCATTTTTTAGTGTGGTACCCATATCACTCTCCATTAATTATAAAAAACCATAAGATGCATGAAAAAAGTGTAATTTCCGTAAATGCTAGATTTTACATAACCCCTTAGGGCTTGTTATTCCAGTGCGTGACGATGGTTCACTTTATAACGGTGTTATGAAAGTGGCCTCACTAGGATCCAGAAAGATATAGAAGCGTCACGCGCTGGAATGACGGGAGAAGGGGCGTTGGAATGACAAAGTTAGGGGTGTCATCCAAATAGCCTTTATGATGCCGTTCTGGTGCCCTTGTTATCCCAGATGTCCTTTGTGTAGTGGAAATTATATGGCCTACTAACACTTGTATTTCTGTAAAGCAAAAAATTTTAGTGGGGCGAGCGACCAGGATCGAACTGGCGACATTCAGTACCACAAACTGACGCTCTACCAACTGAGCTACGCCCGCCAAAGTATAAAATTTCTGATACATCAGCACAGAAAGTATAAAATTTCTAACATACCAGCGCAAAAAGTCAATTGACTATTTAAGTAGATTTTTTTATTTCAAACTGTATTATAGTTATATGTAAAATAGTGGGGTTTCTAAGATGTACAGCCCCACAACTCCTCCTTTGATGGTATTTTTATCATACTTCCTGGGACCAAACTCTCTACTTTCTGCTTAGCATATCCATCAAATCAGATTCTTTGAGTTTGCTGTGGTCGACTTTGCTGAATTTGTTTACCATTGCGCTCATTTGGTTATATTGCTTAACTAAGAGATTAACATCCGGCACACTCGTTCCAGAACCTTTTGCAATTCTAAGCCTCCTCTTGCCATTTAGAATATCTGGATCTCGCCTTTCTTTTTCAGTCATCGAATTTATGATAGCTATATATTTTTTCACTTTGCTATCATCCGGCACTCCGCTACTTAGCTTTTTTGTAAACGAGCTTGGAATGAACTTCATTATGTTGCTGATGCCATCCATTTTATTCAGAGTTTTTAATATTCCTACCAAATCATTCAGGTCAAATTTACCTTTTTTTACTTTCTTTTGCAGTTTATCGATTTCTTCCTGACCAACAATCTCGGCAGCTCTTTCAACCAATGAGACGACATCACCCATATCAAGTATCCTTTTTGCAATTCTATCTGGGTAAAAGTCATCGAGGTCACTTAGCTTTTCACCACAAGCAATAAATTTAATTGGGCAGTTGGTTGTCATTTTCATAGAGAGGGCAGCACCACCACGTGCATCGCCATCAATACGAGTGAGAATAATGCCAGTCACGCCTATTGCTTCATTGAATGATTTGGCGATGTTCACTGCATCTTGGCCGATCATCGCATCGGCTACTAGAATAACCTCTGCAGGTGAAGCTATTTCTTTCACCGCTTTCAATTCATTCATCATATTTTCATCGATATGAAGCCTACCCGCGGTATCTAATATCAATACATCACAGTTATCGTTTTTTGCTGCTGCCAGTGCCCTTTTTGTAATTGCAATAGGCTTTTCATCTATCGCTATAGGTAAGGTTTGTACGTCTATTTGTTTACCGAGCACCTCAAGCTGTTTTTGGGCAGCCGGCCTGTAAATATCCAAAGAGGCAAGCATCACTTTTTTCTTTTGTTTTTTTAGCTTTAAGGCAAGTTTCCCCGAAGTGGTTGTTTTACCTGCACCTTGCAAACCCACCATCATAATTATAGCAGGAGGTTTAACCGCAAGATTCAATTCACTTTTTTCCGGTCCGAGAATTGCAACTAAATTATCCTGCACAATTTTGATTATCATTTGTGCTGGAGAAACACTTTTTATGACTTTTTCCCCTACGACCTTATCTTTAATGTCATTGATGAATTTTTTTGCAACTTCAAGCGAAACATCAGCTTCAATTAGGGCTATACGTATTTCACGCATAGCAAGGCTGAAGTCATCTTCGGAGATGATTGACTTTCCCTTGAGCTTGTTGAATACAGAATTTAAACTCTCGGTTAATGATTTAAACATAACAGTACTAGTAGAACACTCATCAAAAAAAGAGAAGAAGCTGAAACAAAACTCACTGAGTTATAACTTAGCACTTCTTTAAGTTTAGCAGTATTATTAGAGTATAGACTGACAAGCGAATTAGTCAAGTTTTGCAGCACGCTAGCAGACATCTTTCTCATTTTGAAAACTGATTTATTGAACAGTGAGACAACGTAGGGTATGAGAGCTCTGAAAATCCAATCGATATCCATTTTAAAATTTATTCTCGGCAGAAATAACTTGCGTAAGGGGATAAATAACAAGGTGGCACATAGTAATGAAATAAATTGCGACCAGATATTTTGTGTGTTGTACGCAAGATTAAAAATCGCAGGTTTGTTGTAAATAGGTAAATAAGGATTACCAACAATTACGCATATAAATGCTAAAATAACCATGGCTATTCCACCCCCTTCCTCTGCTGAGGGTTTTGACTTGCTTTTGGCAATAAATATGTAGTAAAGAAACTTAAGTCCCACGCTTAGATAGAGCAATAAACCCAGAATTTTGTGTAAGTTTTCGTACAATTCTAAATCAGTACCATTCATTTTAATTTCAGCTGCAATGTATGATTTGCTAATAAATCCAGCAGTTCCAGGAAATGCAGCCATTGTAAGTATTGCGATCAAAGCATACATTCCTTCCACTGACATGAATTTGCCCGCTCTATTAAAATTCACCACTTTTGTCCGCAAGATAATCGAGTTGGCAACAGCAATGAGCAATAGTTGGTAGGCAATGGAAAAAATTATGTTGAGAGCAAGTAGTGGTACAGCATTTTCCAAGCGGCTAAGCAGACTCCCTGTCATAATTAATATGCCCATTTGCCCTACAACATTGTAGGCTAAAAACCTACGGATATTTTGTTCAAGGGAAGCAAATATAATACCATAAATAGCAGTGATAGTGCCCAAGAATGCTAATATTTCAGCATAATCTTGCCAAAGGTTGTAAGTATGCAGGAGTGCTACTAAAAAAGAAACCTTGGTAGTAAATAGGGAAAGGTATGACGCGCCGTGTAATGATGCAGCAGGATATGTATCAACAACCCAGAATGAAAAAGGAAAACAAGCGCAATTTATTAATAGACCTATGATTATTAGATTAGAACTTTGAATTGCTAACCCTGCTGTTAGTACAACCCCAATGAAAAAGTGTACACAAGCATACCTTACTGCAGGTCCATTGTCTTTGCTGCCGGCTGCGATAATAAAAGATGCGCTAATGGCCATTAATTCACAGAATATCACAGCCAATGTTATCTGCTTAGATAATATTGCACACAATGAACTGATAGTATAAGCGAAAAAGGATAGCACTTCCGAAAAGCTTAAATTTTTTGCTGGTAGAACAATTAGAAATGTAGCTAATAAAAAAGATATCAATATGATGCGAAAAGATGAATCAAAATTTAGAACAGGATAAGACCAATTCAATGTGGTATCTAAATTCTCAGGTAATTTTAGTGCTACAACTACTAATATAGATAGCAGAAATAACAGCGAAAATTTATAAGGTTGCACGACAATTTAAGTCAATATAGTTTATACTATCTCAATGAATAAATAAAATCAATTTACATGTATTAACCACTAATTAAACTAATTATCATATAATTATATCAGGGTTAGGGGGTTATAGGAAACCGGTCAGATTAGGTTTTTAATCTAACCTGACCGATAGCTTTAATAGTGAGGTAAGCCTTAATATAACACGTCCAATTTATAGTACTACATTCGTGCATAATCTATTTAAAATTTGTGCACGAATGTTAGTAAATTATTTACTTTTTGAAATAAAGCTCAGCATTAATTTTTTACGGTTAGCACAAAACTAGTTATTTCCTTATTTTATATTACCATGCTAAAATAACCATTATAACATGAGGTTATTAATAATATGTATATTTTAGCATATTAGATGAAGGTTCAGTCTAGTATCATCCAAGTAGCTGGCATCCAAGAAATTTTGCTTGTAAGTAAGCGCACTGAGTTAGCGAGCATAAAAGTAGCAAATCTTGTGTTACGCTGGCTAAGTTTTCCCACGTTATACGGTTTTTTAAATCGTTGGCTAGTTACATTTACTGTTATATAACTTAATAATTAAATATTTTCGTTGACTTATTAACTATTTTTATGTATTATTATATTATTAGTAGTTTATATCAAAGCATTAATAATGAGTGGCTCTACATCAGAAGAAAAGGAAAGTCCAATAGTTACATTGAAAGCTCAGGCAGAGAAATTTGACTTTAGCAAGTTAAGGGCTGATGAAAAGAATACATTAGCGAATTCTGGTGAGACGATGTTCTTAGATTTTTATAGAATGAATTTTGTTGTTAACAAAAAAAGTATAGATAGCACTTTAATTTTTGCTTTAACAAAAGGAGCTAAGAAGAATGGGCTTGAAAAAGCTTGGGATGAACATTGCAAAAACGAGAAAGCTCCTGATGATAAAAAAACTGACCAGTACAAAAAGAAATTTGAAGAATTTTACAATCTAGGTACAAAGTATACTAACCTATTATCAAAGGGAAAAGCCGGAAATTATCGACCATTTGCAAAACAAGTTTTTATAGAGCTATTTGAATATGCTAAAGCAGAAGTTCCAAGTGATTCTATTTTAGAAGAGTTAATTACCAGCTGTAACCAACTTGGTTACGAAGGTAATTTGCATTTCTATGTTCTTATCCCTGCGTTTGACCAGTCTAGGCTTTCTCCGCTAACTCCTACTCAAAAAATAGTGAATATTAGCTGTAAAAGCCCAAATTGTGTAGAATTAAAGTCTCATATGGAAGTACCTGTAATGGACCAGGGTTTGGTATCCTCAGTGAAGAATGATAATCATAAAGAAGCAATTATATGTAACTTACAAGGCTTATTAGAATTCACACTTGAGTCTCAAGGTGGGAAAGATGATGTAACGTATACAAATGGTAAATTGTCACTCACTATTCCTCGAAAATTGAGAGATTACAAAATAGATGGCAGAAATTTATTTGATATTATTCAAGAGTATTTTTACAAATTCTGCGAGAAATTAGGATTTAAGTTTGAAGTAGAAATAGAGCACAATTTAGGCGATCCGATGGAAGTGAGTAGCTGTGTAACAAGCCTGGATGTGGACACTCTTAGTAATAAATATGGTGTGCCTGGTGTTAAAAGTTAAAATATCTCAATCCCTGTCAGTTCATTTGTGCAATCAATCATTTCAGCATTTGGAAATTGATTTTTAAACCAGGTATACTGGCGCTTTGCGTAGTGCCTTGTGTTTGTTTGAGAAATTTGTATTGCTTCATCTAAATTGAGCTCACCTTTTAAGTACTTTATAATTTCTGGTACTCCGTGTGCTTTCATAGCTGGCAGATGTGGAGCTAGGTTCATGCTAAGTAGCTTTTCTACTTCATCAATTGCTCCATTTTTAACCATTTTAATAAAACGAGAATTTATTTTTCGGTATACGTTTTCACGCTCAGGCAAAATTGTATATATCTTAAAATTATTGAATAAAGGGGGCTGTCTATTTTCTTGCCATACGAAAATTGACTTGCCAGTCTCAGTGATAACTTCAAGTGCCCTTGAAAGGCGGTGCGAGTCGTTCATGAATATTTTACCTTGAATTTTTGAGTCTTTGCTTAGCGCTAATTTGTAGAACTCCTCTTTACTTAAATTTTTCCTAAGTTCACTTACATTTTGCCTTACTTCCTGGCTTATTTGTGGAATTGACGACAAGCCCTTGATTAAGCTGCTGATATAAAGCCCACTTCCTCCAGTGATGATAGGTATTCGTGAGTTCTCCAGCGCACTATTGACTTCTCTCTTTAAATCCTCTAGCCATAAACCTATGGAATAATTTTCTTTTGCTGAAACATAACCATATAGTTTATAAAATTTTTCTTGCCTTGGTGGCTGAGCAGTGATTATGGGTATTTCTCTATATACCTGCTTCGAATCGCAGTTTATTATGTCAATATTTCCATATTTTTCTATCAAGCTATCACATAATTCTGATTTACCTGAAGCTGTAATTCCTGTAATAATTACTAGATTATCTCTCATTTATATTAATTTAATTAACGTATGATAGGGTGTAGTAAAAATTTGGATTCTACAATCTAAAGTTTGGAGATTTTTATGACAGAGAACAACGATAATAACTCATTTACTAAGCGTTTCACAAACAGGACTCCTGGCGATACAGGAGGAGGTTTTTCCAGTAAGTATTCATCCCAAAACACCAAAGAACGTGCACTGGGGGAAAGAGGAAAAATTTCTCAGCTAGCAAGCAAAAAAACTGAACCCAAAGAAGCTTTTTCTGAAAGTGGCAGCATAAAAGGTAAAAGCAGAACTGTCAATGAGAGATCCTTTGCTGATGCAACAAGAAGAAGCAGATCAGATCTCATATATTTAGTTCGTGGTAAGGATCGCGGAAGATCAGCATGGCATTATGTATTAGTTGATAAAGATAAAAGAGAGATGTTTCTTGCAAAAAGTAGAACTGGCTCTATGGATGTAGCAGATTATGGAGAGATTTTATATTCAGGATGGGGAGAAGATCCACCACAAGAAATAGTTGATAAAATCAATGAAGAGTTTGGGCTATAGCAAACCTGCCGCGAGCTTCACATTGGACTTCTTGCATAATCGAAACTGAAAATTTTGGCATTTTTTGTGTGCCCTTAAGTTGCTTGGCTATGAATGTTAAGAAATTTACTAAGTGAAAAAAAAGCAAAAGAAGCCCTGGTCGGTGGCTAATTATTTATATGTACCTCAAATATCGGCGTTTTTATTCTCAACGCTACGATTCAGCTACTTTTAAATGCAAATAACCAAAACTGTAAACGTTAAGAAATTTACTAGGCAGGAAAAAGGGCAAAAAAACTCTAGGGCAGCTAGTATTCAAATTCTCCCTTGTCTATTTGACGTTCTATACTGTCTTAAACGACTTATAAGCGCGTTTCAGCTTGTATAGGCAAAAACCAGAAGTTTTAAAAAGACGTAAGGTGCACATAGTGCAAAAATTTAAACATGAGACGCCAAATACCCTAAGTTTTTTGTCATTAACCTGCACAGATTGCGAAGATAAACAAATAGCTCCAGTATCATTATAAGGGTAACGGCGGGAGTTGTCAAGTAGTTTTTTTGTTTCTGTTGCCAACGCTGAATTAGTAGGCAACTCAGCTAATAGTCAATACATCTTCTATTAAAAATTGTACAAACTCATTGCCATTCCAATAATTCATAGAGATTTTGCCCAAAATAGCTTCAACATTACCCTTCATGATAGCAGAACCAAGATGAGTATTTGCAGAACGAAACGCAATAGCTCTAACCATAGCATTATCGTCAGCAATGAGGCATTTTATATGGTCAACTCCTATAACTTCAGGCTTCCTGATCTTTGCTCCTTGGATAATAAACCTCGGCTCAGGATTGCCGACACCAAATGGCTCTAAGCGTCGCAGTTGATTCCACAGGGACAAGTTTATTGCCTTAGCAGTTACTATACCGTCGGCTTTTAAAGCCTTATTATGCGTAAAGTGTGCAAACCTCTCAGTGAAAAAGTCATGTAGATCACTTATTTTATCTTCCTTAATCGCAAACCCTGCTGCCATACTATGGCCGCCACCTTCAATAATCAGATTTATAAATTTTGCAGAAAGAACTGCAGCTCCGATATCAATCCCAGGAATTGACCTGCAGCTTGCTTTTCCTATTCCGTTATTTAAAGATATCACTACTGCCGGTAAGTGAAACCTCTCTTTCAGCCTTGATGCAATTATACCGATTATTCCCTGATGCCAATTGCCGCTTACCATTATAAAATTACCTGATTTCACGGACTTTTCCGCTTGTGTTGTGGCCTCTAAAATAGCCTCATTTTCCATCATTTTCCTTGCATTATTCAAGTCTATTAACTTGAGCGCGATGGAATGCGCCTCCTCTTCATCATCTGTAGAAAGCAGCCTTGCACCAAGTGATGCTTCTCCGATTCTTCCTCCAGCATTTATGCATGGCCCAATATTAAAACCCAGCCGGGAAACGCTTGGTTTTTCGAGAATTCCTAAAGCATCAAATAAAACACGCAAGCCGACGTTTTTTCTTGCTGACATAACTTTTAATCCTTGTGAGACAAATGCTCTATTAAGGCCAGTGATCTGCATAACATCGCAAACAGTGCCAAGGGCAACCAAATCCAGCAGATCAAATAAATCTGGTTCCTTTCTGTTGGTAAAAAACCCCTGTTCACGCAAGCTTTTGTTAAGAGCGACAATTAGCAGAAATGACACTCCAACTGCTGCAAGGTTAGTATAAGGAGAGCTCTCATCGAGGCGATTTGGATTAACAACTGCTACAGCGCTTGGTAGCTTTTCTGTGCCAAGGTGATGATCGATAACTATAATATCAAGACCGAAGCTCTTGGCATCCTCTATCGGTTGATATGCAAGTGTGCCGCAATCAACAGAAATACATAGGTCAATTCCTTTCTTTTTGAGTTGCAATAAAGCGTCCGCATTTAATCCATAGCCCTCATTAACACGATCTGGAATGTAGATTATAGAGCGTATACCAATCGCCCTTAGGTATCTATTAATTAATGCTGATGAAGTTGCACCATCAACGTCGTAGTCACCGAATATTGCTATGTTTTCACCATTATTTATCGCCCGTATTATGCGGCAAACAGTTTTATCCATGTCAAGAAGATGGAAGGGATCTGGTAATAGCGATCTGATTAGTGGATATAAGAAGTTGCCTGCACTTTCTACATTAACACCGCGAGTAACAAGTGCCCTAGCTAGTATTTCTGGTAATTCAAATTTTTGAGTAAGGGTTAAAATTTCCCTTTGATCTGCTTCTTGTAACCTCCATAGTGCATTTGTTATGCTGCGCTTTTCAATATCAAGTAGCATATTTTGTAAGTAAAACAAAACTACTTTACCAGGATTTTTGATTTGGCTCTATTAAAAGATGAAACAATCTATTTTGAGGGTAATTGTTTGCCGTTTGCGAAAATATTCGCATAATTTAAGCAACATCAATTGATAAAAGTTATGGAGCTTAATAAGATTGCAGCATCAATTTTACTTTCCGGGCTGATTATTGTGACAGTCAGCAATGTGGTTGATATGCTCTACAGTCCGGAGAAATATAAGATTGAACACCAAACGATAGTAGCTGCTGGCGGTGGCGAACCCCAGCAAAAAATTGAGCAAGTGGCGCTTGACATCGGAGCACTCATGCAGAATGCTAGTTTCGAGAAAGGCAAATCAGCAGCGAAGAAATGCATAGCTTGCCATAGTTTTGAGAAAAGTGGAGCAAATAAAGTAGGGCCAAACTTGTGGAACATAGTTGGAAACAAAAAAGCACACCTTGGCAACTCATTTAATTATTCAAAAGCAGTGCTCGAAAGGGGCGGAAAATGGGGGTATGAAGAGTTGTTTGCTTTCCTGAAGAGTCCAAAAGCTTATATAAGGGGTACGCGCATGGCATTTGCAGGTATTTCCAATCCCCAAGAAATTGCAGATTTAGTTAGCTACTTGCGTCAATTAAGCGATAGCCCGGTTGATTTACCAAAGTAATATGGATTACTGTAAACTATTCGGTGAAAGTGGCAAGTATATAGCATATCGAAAGCTACAGGGAAAGAGAGCTTCTATAGTCTTTTTCGGTGGATTTGCATCAAATATGAATGGAACTAAAGCAACTGCTATTTACAAATTTTGCCAAGAAAATGATGTAGCGCTTGTACTATTTGACTACTTTGGCCACGGCCATTCAAGCGGTGATTTCACTCATTACACGATCAGTGATTGGCAAAAAAATTGTACTAGAGTAATCAATGAATTAACTAGCAGCAAACAGATAATTATAGGCTCAAGTATGGGAGGGTGGCTGATGTTGCTCACTGCTCTTCAATTTCCAGAAAGAATTGCAGCATTGATTGGTGTGTCATCTGCTCCTGACTTCACTGAAGATTTAATATTCAAGCAGTTATCAGGCAAGCAAAGAGAAGAACTAGATTCTAAAGGCGTAGTGGACTTTACTTCAGGGCGTTGTGCGTACAAAATAACCAAGAATTTGATAGAAGACGGCAGGAAAAACCTTCTTTTAAATAAAGAGACAATAGACATAAACTCTCCTGTACGCTTATTGCATAGCATTAACGATAAAGATGTTCCTTACCAAACCTCATTAAATTTAGCTGAAAGAGTCAAATCAACTGATGTTGAGGTGCACTTGACAAAATCAGCGGAGCATAACATGTCTGACAGCCATTCATTGGAAATTTTATTTCAGACCATTAGAGAATTTTTGCCCACTATGTAGTTATAGCTAAAGTAATTGAGGTTTACCGACGATTAAAAAAACCGCCATTTTGCATAGTTTTTAGTAGCACGTTGGATTCAATAGAAACAAAAAAACTACTTGACAACTTTCGCCGGTCCCCTTACAATAGAATTGTGGGTGTTTTAGGCCTAAAATTTATCTTTAATCTTGTATTAAGTGACAAAAGCACAGTATAAAACAAGGCGTGTTATGTTTTATTTTTGCAGCATGGACACTGCATGTCTTTATAATTTTTTGTCTACATTAGCTGAGCCTCGCTTACTAAGCGGTGTAAGAGAGAACCGGACGCCAAGTTTTTGAGAGAACAGTAAACAACTCACGTTGCGGGGTTTTTTTGTCTTTTTTTTAAATTAGTTAAAATTTTAACCAACCTCATTTTTTTCACAAAAAAATTGCTTGACAAGTTTCGACATTTCCCTTATCATAAGATTATGGGTATTTACAACCCCAAGGTCAGCTACTTGTCAAGCGTATAGAACATTAACGCCAAGTTCCTAAATAGATATTAACCAGGGCTTCTTTTGCCTTTTCCCCCATTTAGTAAATTTCTTAAATATTTATAGCTAAAGGTTAGTTGCAGTTTAAGATACAATACAGTATGATTTAATTAACCAAAAAGTGGAGATATTAACATGAAAAATTTATGTAGTGAAACTGGATTACAGTTTCAGCTATTTGTATGACATCAAGGAGGAAGATATGGATAAAAAAACCAGAATAGAATCAGACAGCTTAGGGGAAGTAAAAGTACAAAGTGAACATTATTGGGGAGCGCAAACACAGCGTTCTTTGGAAAATTTTAAAATTGGCACGGAAAAGATGCCAGAGCCTATCATTGAAGCGCTAGCAATAGTAAAACTTGCAGCAGCACGTGTGAATATGAAGCATAGTGCCATAGATGAAAAAGTGGGGAATGCGATCTGCACAACTGCACAGGAGATAATAGACGGCAAATTTAACAACGAATTTCCACTTGTCGTATGGCAAACTGGATCTGGAACTCAAACCAACATGAACATGAATGAAGTGATCAGTAATCGTGCAATAGAGATTTTGAGTGGCAATTTGGGCAGCAAGTCTCCAGTACACCCAAACGATCATGTGAACTTTGGCCAGTCATCAAATGACACTTTTCCAACAGCAATGCACATAGCAGCAGCAAAGCAGATAAATTGTTCTCTCATTCCAAGTCTTGAAGTGCTACATAAGGCATTGAATGATAAAGTTCAGGAATTTAAAAATATAATAAAAGTAGGGCGTACTCATTTGCAAGACGCAACGCCTCTGACACTGGGACAGGAGTTTTCTGGCTATGCAGTTCAAATTAAAAAGGGAATAGAAAGAGTAAAATCAGCTCTGAACAATGTATATGAACTTGCACAAGGTGGCACCGCCGTTGGTACGGGACTCAATACTAAAAAAGGCTTTGCTGAAGATTTTGCTAAAGAAGTGGCAGAAATTACCAATCTTCCATTTATTTCAGCAAAAAATAAATTTGAAGCATTAGCAGCAAATGATGCTCTGGTTGAGCTAAGTGGAGCACTCAATACAGTAGCGGTTAGTTTAATGAAAATTGCAAATGATATAAGGTTGCTTGGTTCTGGTCCAAGGTGCGGAATTGGAGAAATAATATTGCCAGAAAATGAACCAGGTTCTTCAATTATGCCAGGTAAAGTGAATCCAACTCAATGTGAGGCAGTGACTATGGTATGTGCTCAAGTTATGGGAAATCATGTTACTGTAACCATCAGTGGTTCAAACGGCCATTTTGAGCTAAACGTGTTTAAGCCAGTAATAATTTACAATGTTTTGCAGTCCATAAGACTTTTAGCTGACGCAAGTTTAAATTTCACAGAAAAATGTGTGATTGGCATTAAGGCAAATGAAAAGAGAATAAAAGATTTGCTGAATCAGTCATTAATGTTGGTCACTATATTAAATACGCATATAGGATATGATAATGCAGCCAAAATAGCCAAACTTGCTTACAAAGAAAATATCACCCTAAAAGAAGCGGCAGTGAAGCTTGAGCTGCTCACTGAAAAAGAGTTTGAAAGAATAGTAAAACCAGAAGAAATGGTGAATTTATAAATCACTAGTTTTATTACCAATGTTTAAAGCAGTTTCTTTTATCTCCTTTATTCTCTCGTCTGCCAACATTTTTAATTTCTCACCGTATCTGTAATAATTTCGCTTTATAGTGCACAGCTCATCTGCAGAGTTATGATCCAATTTAGGGTAATATTCGTAATCGCAGTTTTCTTTGATGCCCTCAGTGCTTGTAAATGATGCTGAGAGTGGAAACGAAGTTAATAGTAAAGTAAGTGCGAAGCTTTTCATACTGAATATTTAAGCTCAATTGCGTTATAAATCTATTAATAGTGAAAGAAGAAAAACCGATCAATAGATCTCTTGAACAACCTGCTTTCTGATTTAGCGCCAAAACTTGCTTCTGCTCTTCAAATTTTCCCGTTTTTGTAAACGTTTATTGTTTTGCATTCCAATCTTGTTCAAATATTACAAGCCCCTGGTCGGTAAGTGGATGGTTAAGTAATTGTCTAAGTATTTTCGCTGGCACAGTAATTGAATCAGCACCAAGCCTTGCAGCTTCTACTACATGTGTTGGACTTCTTACCGATGCAACAAGAACTTTGGTATCAAAGCCGTAATTAGAATATATAGTGCATATATCTTCTATTAGTGACAAGCCATCATAGCTTATATCATCAAGGCGACCAACAAAAGGAGAAATAAAACAAGCACCGACCTTAGCGGCAAGCAGTGCTTGTCCAGGAGAAAAACATAATGTAATGTTAACAGGTATTTTATGTTCTGTCCACAACTTTTTACAAGAAATTAATCCTTCATGTGTAAGAGGCAGTTTGATTACGATATTGCTAGCGATTTTCGCTAACTTGAGACCTTCTTTAATCATATCTTCATGATTATCCGCAACAACTTCCACACTAACAGGCCCTTCTATAATAGAGCATATCTCACTTATTAAATCTTCATATTTATCTTTACGCCCAGATTTTGCTATCAAAGAAGGATTGGTTGTTATGCCGTCAATGAACTCTTTTAGTTCTTTAATTTCATTTAAATCAACGCTATCAAGAAAAATTTCCATACTACCCCCATTAACAAACAACGTACGATAAAAACTTACTGACTGAGATAATTCAACTGCATGCTTATCCTTTTGCTCTTCAACGATTCCTCATCATGAATTACATGATCAAAAATCTGAACTTGGTTCGTCATAATGCTACAATTGTTACCTGCAACTTCCAACACACCATTATCAACAACAATTTTTTCTTTTTTTTGATTACCCATTTTAACGGTAATAATACCAGGCAATAAATAAATCAAGTAAGGAGAATGGTGAGCTAAAACCATAAGCTCCCCTTCAAGCCCATTTATTGAAAGAGAAGTCACTTTATTGAATGAAATTTGATTATCAGGAGAAAAAAATTGCACTTTGAAGGTATTCATAATCTTTAATTTTTAGCTCCAACTTTAGTTTCAGCCTTTATTAATTCAGCCTTTTGCATTGCTTCGTCTATATTCCCCACCATATAAAAGGCAGCCTCTGGCAAGTGATCATACTTGCCTTCAATAATCCCTTTAAAGCTAGAAACAGTATCGGAAAGTGAAACAAATTTACCAGGCATACCAGTAAATATCTCTGCAACGTGAAAAGGTTGAGAAAGAAACTTCTGAATTTTACGAGCCCTATCAACAACAATCTTATCCTCATCAGATAGTTCGTCCATACCAAGTATTGCAATAATATCTTGCAGTGATTTATAAGTTTGCAATACACGTTTCACCTCAGAAGCCACCTTATAATGCTCTTCACCAATGATTTCAGCAGACAAAGACTGAGAAGTTGAATCAAGTGGATCAACAGCAGGGTATATCCCCATTTCAGCTATTTGCCTTGATAGCACTGTGGTTGCATCAAGGTGAGAAAACGTAGTTGCAGGAGCTGGGTCAGTCAAATCATCCGCAGGAACATATATAGCTTGCACAGAAGTAATGGAACCTGAAGTAGTTGAAGCTATTCTCTCTTGCATTGCGCCCATATCAGTTGCAAGGGTTGGCTGATAACCAACAGCTGAAGGTATTCTTCCAAGTAAAGCAGAAACTTCAGAACCAGCTTGAGTAAAACGGAAGATATTGTCCACAAAAAATAAAACATCTTGGTTTTCACGATCACGAAAATACTCTGCCATAGTTAAAGCTGTTAAAGCAACCCTAGCCCTTGCCCCAGGGGGCTCATTCATCTGACCATAAACCAAAACAGCTTGAGATTTTTCATGCTCGTTTATATCTATTACATTTGAAGTGATCATCTCGTGATAAAGGTCATTACCTTCACGTGTCCTTTCCCCTACACCGGCAAACACGGAAAATCCTTTATGAGCTTTTGCTATATTATTAATTAATTCCATTATCAGAACTGTTTTACCAACACCAGCTCCACCAAATAAACCAATTTTTCCTCCTTTAAGGTAAGGTGCAAGAAGATCTATAACCTTTATTCCCGTAACTAAAACTTCTTCCTGTATCCTCTGCTCAGTAAAACTTGGAGGCGCTCTGTGTATAGGTTCCAAATCATGCTTTCCTTTCAGCGGACCACACTCATCTATAAGCTCTCCTACAACATTAAAGATTCTCCCTAAAGTTGAACGCCCAACCGGAACTGATATTGGTGCACCTGTATCAACAAATTCGTCATCTCTTGATACACCATCTGTGCTGTCCATAGCAATACAACGGACTATATTGTCGCCTATATGCTGTGAAACTTCTAAAACCAGCTCCTTGCCCTTATATTTTAGTTTACTTTTTAAAGCATTAAATATTTTAGGTAGCTCGCCTTCAAATTTTAAATCAACAACTGCTTGAGTTACCTTAACCGTTCTACCTATATTCATCTCTTTACTTTTATCACCTAACACTACAATTTTATAAAAAAGTTTCCAAAGAACTTTTCAAGAAAATAAATCTTATATTATTAATAGAAATTTTGCAACAACATTTGCTAATTACGCTTTATTATGAACAGCGCAAACGCATTTAAGAGCCAAGTAATAATAAATAACACTAAACTAAGTGCATAAGCAGCAAGAGTTTGTACACTACTAAAATCCTGATCTCCGGTAAGTAATGTAGCAATCTGTACAGTAATAGTAGTAACTGAATTGAGAGGATTAAAAGTCAAGTTTGAGTTGATTCCCACAGCCATCAGCACAATCATTGTTTCACCTATCGCTCTCGAAATTGACAACAAAATTGCACTTAAAATTGTCGGCATTGCATAAGGTATTGTTATATGCCATATAGTTTCTGCTGGAGTGGCCCCCAATGCCATAAAGCCGTAGCGTAAGCTCTTTGGAACAGACCTGATTGCATCTTCCAATAAAGAAATAATAAAAGGAAGAATCATTATCCCTATCGATAAACCAGCAACCAAGGCACTCTCTGAGTGTATATTCAAACCAAAAAAACTTGCTATCTGTTTCACAGAAGAAGATAAAAATACAACCGAGAAGTATCCGTACACAACTGTAGGAATGGCAGATAAAACCTGCAAAGTTGTATTAACAATGTAACGCACTTTTCCACTCGCATATTCACTAATATATATTGCAGAAAACAAACCAAGCGGAACAGCAACCAGCATTGCTACAATAGTTATAACCAACGTGCCAACCAAAAGCGGGGTTATACCGAAACATCCTATTTTTTCTCCATTGATAGTTACCACATTATGGCTCCATTTCAAGCAAAACAAGAATTCTGAAATAGCTACTTCTTTAAAGAAATTAATAGATTGGGTGAGAATAGATAACATTATAAATAAGGTGATAAAAAACGATATGGCTAGAGCCACAAACAGTGAAAATTTGATTATCTTATTTCTTTTGCTTTTAAATATAAAAGCAAACACGAAAAAAAGTAACGCTATAGAAATGGAAGTTATAAAACAATTGTTACAGAGTATTAATAACCAAGTTAACATCCATATACAACTGAGATATAAATAAGATTTAACCTTATCCACTTGCTTAAAGCAAAATAAAAAAATTAGTAGCGTAGGTATAGAAAGGATTATTGCCAACGAATTCATCTATCGAATCTTATTTTACGAGAATACAACTTTAAGAGTATCCAAATATAATGCAACCATCATTTGACAATAAAGTAAAATAAATTAAAATAACTAATTATATTTATAAAAACAATGAAGAGAACATTTCAACCGAAAAATTTGATAAGAAAGCGCAGGCACGGCTTCCGCTCACGTATGGCAACAAGAGCTGGAAGGAAAATTCTCAATAGGCGTCGCTCATTGGGATGCAAAAAACTATGTGCATAGTTAAGTTATCGAGCATAAAAAAAAAGAGTTTTCATTTGCTTTTAAAAATAAGCTAGCACCTGGTAGTCTTTTTTATCGTGGGCTCTACATATCGTTATATGCCGTAAAAGAGAAAGAGCCCGAAAAGTATATTTACACTATTAGAATAGGTCTAGTTATCAGTAAAAAAGCTGGAAAAGCAGCAAAAAGAAACAAAATCAAAAGACGATTACGGGCACTTGCCAGATTCATTATTCTAGATATAAATAACGCAGGATATTATTACATAATATTGACTCATAGAAATATTATGCAAGCAAGTTATAAAAACTTACAGAAAGATCTAACTATTTGCCTAAAAAAAATAAAATAAAAAAAATCTCAATTAAGGTATTTACAACTATATTATTTATGATAACATAAGTAAAATTTTTAAAAATAGTTAATGGGTGTGGTGAATGATAGAACACATAAATGAGGTAAATAGTATAAGCTTTGGTGAGATGTATGAGCCTTTATTTCCCTCTAGAGAAAAAGGAACAGGAACACGGATAGATTGGGAATCAGCATTCCTTCAACAAGAAATATTATTAAAGAATGTGAAGAATAGTGCAATATTACCAGAAATTAGTCATTCCCCTTCAAAAGGAAACCAACTAAGAGAAGTGGGAACAATGTTGAATGATATAGAAAATGACAAACATATAAGGAAGAAAAGACAACGCAGCTAAAGTAAAGATTTAAAAAACAATAGCAAAATAAGGGAATTAAAATAAAAGCACACTCACTGCTTAATTGATAAAGAAATTTTTATAAACTTGGCAGCGACCTACTCTCCCTTTTCAAGTACCATCAGCGCTAAAAAGTTTCACTTCCGAGTTCGAGATGGAATCGGGTGTTTCATTTTTGCTATAGCCACCAAGTTAATAAAAATCTCTAATTCAATAAATTCAATTTAATATTTAACACTGCATATGCACACATAGAAAGCAAATAAATCGATCAGGCTATTAGTACTAGTTAGCTTCACATGTTACCATGCTTCCACACCTAGCCTATCAACGTGGTAGTCTTCCACGGCCTTAATTGGGAAATCTTTTTGAAGAGGGTTTCTTGCTTATATGCTTTCAGCAATTATCCCATCTATACATAGCTACCCAGCAATGCTATTGGCATAACAACTGGTACACCAGAGGTATATCCATCTCGGTCCTCTCGTACTAGAGTTAGATCTTCTCAAATTTCCTTCACCCACGGCAGATAGAAACCGAACTGTCTCACGACGTTCTAAACCCAACTCACGTATCACTTTAATCGGCGAACAGCCGAACCCTTGGGACCTTCTCCAGCCCCAGGATGTGATGAGTCGACATCGAGGTGCCAAACGGTGTCGTCGATATGAACTCTTGAACACCATCAGCCTGTTATCCCCGGCGTACCTTTTATCCGTTGAGCGATGACCCTTCCATACAGAATCACCGGATCACTATGACCGACTTTCGTCTCTGCTTGGCTTGTCAGCCTCGCAGTCAGGCAAGCTTATGCCATTGTACTATCAAGCTGATTTCCGACCAGCTCTAGCTTACCTTCGCACGCCTCCGTTACTTTTTAGGAGGCGACCGCCCCAGTCAAACTACCCACCATACAATGTCCTAGTTCCAGATAATGAAACATAGTTAGGTATCAAAAATGTAAAGGGTGGTATCTCAAGGTTGACTCCATTACAGCTAGCGCCATAACTTCAAAGTCTCCCACCTATCCTGCACATTACATTTTTAATAACAATGTAAAGCTATAGTAAAGGTGCACGGGGTCTCTTCGTCTAACCGCGGGTACCCCGCATCTGCACGGGGAATTCAATTTCGCTGAATTGATGTTGGAGACAGTGGAGAAATCGTTACGCCATTCGTGCGGGTCGGAACTTACCCGACAAGGAATTTCGCTACCTTAGGACCGTCAGTGTTACGGCCGCCGTTTACTGGGGCTTCAATTTGGAGCTTGCACCCCTCCTATTAACCTTCCAGCACCGGGCAGGCGTCAGACCCTATACTTCCACTTACGTGTTTGCAGAGTCCTGTGTTTTTAGTAAACAGTCGCTACTCCCTATTCTGTGCCACCTACTAATAGTTGCCTAAAAGCAGGTTACCCTTCTTCCGAAGTTACAGGTACAATTTGCCGAGTTCCTTCAACATCATTCTTTCAACACCTTAGTATACTCTACTCATCCACCAGTGTCGGTTTACGGTACGGCCTCATGAATATAAGTGCTATTTCCTGGAGCTTCTTTTAAGCATAGGTCAATCCAATCAGACCTATACAAATACAAAACCCGTCACACTTAAGAGGTTCAGGAATATTAACCTGATTGCCATCGACTACTCCTTTACGGACTCGCCTTAGGAACCGACTAACCCTACGCAGATTAACTTAACGTAGGAACCCTTAGATTTTTGGTGAGAGTGTTTTTCACACTCTTTTACGCTACTTATGTCAGCATTCTCACTTCTGATATCTCCAGCAGTTTTCACAAACTACCTTCACAGACTTACAGAACGCTCCGCTACCGCACCTATTGATCGGAATCAATAAGCACTCACATCTTCGGTATACAGCTTTAGCCCCGGTACATTTTCAGCGCAGAAAAACTTATTTAGACAAGTGAGCTGTTACGCTTTCTTTAAAGGATGGCTGCTTCCAAGCCAACCTCCTAGCTGTAATGGTTTTTCTACTTCCTTCCCCACTTAGCTGTAATTTTGGGACCTTAGATAGTGATCTGGGTTGTTTCCCTTTTCACCACGGACTTAGCACCCGCAGTGTGTCTGTTGTATAATTAATTATTGGTATTCGGAGTTTAGTTAGATTTGGTAAGACGGTGAGTCCCCCTAGTCTATCCAGTGCTCTACCCCCAATGACATACATACAACGCTCTACCTAAATAGATTTCGCGGAGAACCAGCTATTTCCAAGTTTGATTGGCCTTTCACCCCTAATCACAACTCATCCAATAATGTTGCAACATTAACTGGTTCGATCCTCCAGTGTGTTTTACCACACCTTCAATCTGGTCATGACTAGATCACTTGGTTTCGGGTCTAATCCATAAAACTAAAACGCCCTATTCAGACTCGCTTTCGCTATGCCTACACCTAACGGCTTAAGCTTGCTCTATAGATTAACTCGCTGACCCATTATGCAAAAGGTACGCTGTCACTCTAATGTAAACCAGCTACAAGATTGCTCTTGTAGCAAAAACATAGAGCTCCAACTGTTTGTAAGCACTCGATTTCAGATTCTATTTCACTCCCCTCCCGGGGTTCTTTTCACCTTTCCCTCACGGTACTTGTTCACTATCGGTCGTTAAGGAGTATTTAGGCTTGGAGGATGGTCCCCCCATATTCAAACAGGATTTCACGTGTCCCGCTCTACTCGAGGATTTAAAAACTTTCTACTTATACAGGACTATCACCTTCTATGGTTACTCTTTCCAGAGTATTCTAATTCTTATTCTTAAACCACTAGCCTTTTCCGCTTTTGCTCGTCACTACTAACAGAATCTCTGTTGATTTCTTTTCCTTTGGTTACTTAGATATTTCAGTTCACCAAGTTTGCTTTGCATATTGATTTAATATGCAATAGCTAGCTTAACTAGCTAGGTTTCCCCATTCGGAAATCTGCGGATCAAAACTTGTTGACAATTCCCCGCAGCTTATCGCAGCCTGCCACGTCCTTCATCGCCTCTTAACGCCAAGGCATCCATCAAGTGCTCTTAATAATTTATTTACTCGACTATATGCAGAATATGCAGAGTTAAATATTATTGAAATTGAATTGAGATTAAATTAATCTCTACCATAAAACTTGTCAAACATCTAAAAATCAAATTAACTTCTTACATATTAGAAACTAATAAGCAATATGTCAACGCTTTTTTACGCAAAATATTTACTTACATTAGCAACAATAATAATATACTTGTAATCCTAAGTAGGTAAAATTTATAATTTAGGTGAGTGTTAAAGCAGAATTATATACAGTTAAAGATCAATGAAGAAAATATTCCATAATATAAAATGCTTTAAAAATCAGGTCTACTCAAAAATGATAGTAAGCACCAAGGGTATCTAAAATATGAAAGGCAATTTATCCTTTATAAGTGTTATTTTAAGTTTTATTCGCAAGTTAATCGGTATGTTTAATATTAAGAAGACCAAACAATTCGCTGTAAATCAATACAATAATCTCTATAGAGAAGCAACAGCACTTTTCGAAAAGTCCAAAAACCTGTTAAACACCAACATTGAAATCGGTTTATATCATTTCTATAAAGGTCACATACCAGATGCAAAGCTAAGATTTTGGTTGATCAGCATATTCTACTCCAATTTACCCGTAATTTGGTATAACATTGGAAGGTGTCATTTTGCAATGGGAAATATTCACAAAGCTCATACCTATTTAACAAAGACACTAAAACTAGACAGTAACTATGAAGAAGCTTCTTACTACATAAACAAAATGACAAACCCAGCATCGATCACAAAATTGCCTAAAAACCTCATAAAACAGTATTTTGATTACACTGGCGAGTATTTTGTTGAGCATTGGTTAATTGCTAAACAATACAGAGGACATGAACTTGCGCATATGGTAATTACAGAAATCTTTAATAACTCCACTTCTGCACTCAACATACTTGATCTTGGTTGTGGAACTGGAATATGCGGTCATTTCTTAAAAATACACAATACTGGAAATTGCATAACAGGAGTTGACATTTCAAACAGAATGCTAAACATTGCCAGAGGATGCTTTATAAAGGGTAAACCTGTTTATAATGAGTTAATACACATGGAAATGACAGATTTCCTTAAACAAGAAAGAAACTACTCGTATGATGTCATTATTTTTGCCGAAGTGTTACATTATCTACATGACTTCCGAGCAGAATTGGAATTAGCAAAAGGATCTATGAGCAAAAAAGGAGCAATCATATGCTTAATAAGAAGAAAGGAAGGTGAAGGTATTGACTTTGTAAATAAAGGAGATTACTTTTGCCACTCAGAAAGTTATGTCCAACGCGTTGCAAAAGAAATAAATACGCAAATAAGTTATATGAGTTACTGTAAAATATATGGAAGTCAGGTTAATGGTATTTTGTTCGCGCTACAGCATCCACAAAAAAAACCGAAGAGCCCAGCTTAAAGATCACTATTGCTCAAAGCAGTATCTATATATAATGAAATAGAAGAGGAATTTTATGAGTAATATCACTATTAATCACGAAAAAAGCGGTAAATTAACCAATTTTGGAAAAGCAGTTCTATCGGATAGGTATCTGATAGAAAATGAAAGTTATCAAGATCTTTTCATACGCATTGCCAGCTATTATTCTGACAATAAAGAGCATGCACAGCGTCTTTATGACTACATGAGCAACTTGTGGTTCATGCCTTCAACACCAATACTTAGCAATGGTGGTACCAAAAGAGGGTTGCCTATCTCTTGTTTTCTCAACGAAACTGAAGACAGCTTGCAGGGAATAGTTGATTTATGGAACGAAAATGTTTGGCTTGCTGCACGTGGAGGAGGCATAGGTAGTTATTGGGGAAATCTACGTTCAATTGGTGAAAGTGTAAAGGGCAGCGGTAAAACATCTGGAATTGTGCCATTTATTGTAGTGCAAAATGCTCTAACGCTTGCAATCAGTCAAGGGTCCTTAAGAAGAGGAAGTTCAGCAGTTTACCTTCCTGTATCCCACCCAGAGATAGAAGAGTTTCTCGATATACGCAAGCCAACGGGGGGTGATCCAAATCGTAAAGCATTGAATATACATCATGCCGTGATAGTAAATGATAAATTCATGCAGGCTGTTGAGAATGATCGAGAATGGGATTTGATTAGTCCTCACAATAACAAAGTTATCTCAACCGTCAAAGCACGTGATATATGGATCAAAATATTAACAGCAAGAATTGAAACTGGAGAGCCTTACATTATTTTTCTTGACGCAACGAATAATAACAAGCCAGAGTCTTACAAAAAACTCAATCTAGACATAAAAATGTCAAATCTGTGCAGTGAAATCACTTTAACTACAGGTTACGATCATCTAAACAAATCGCGCACTGCTGTGTGTTGTCTATCATCAGTGAATCTTGAATACTACGAAGAATGGAGAGACAATGAACTCTTCATAGAAGACATAATGCGTTTTCTTGACAATGTATTAGAGGATTTCATAAATAAAGCACCAAACGAAATACAGCGAGCAAAATATTCTGCAGCAAGAGAGCGTAGTATCGGTCTTGGTGTAATGGGCTTTCACTCATTTTTACAAGGTAAAATGGTTCCTTTTGAATCAGTAACAGCACAACAGTGGAATAAAAAAATATTTAAGTATTTACGTGAGCAAGCAGACATAGTTTCTAAAAAATTAGCAGAAGAAAAGGGAGCGTGCCTTGACGCTAAAGAAATCAATCTAATGGAAAGATTTACACATAAGCTTGCTATTGCTCCAACTGCCTCAATTTCTATTATTGCAGGCAACACTTCCCCTGGGATAGAACCATATGCAGCAAACGTATTCACACAAAAGACACTAACAGGTTCGTTTGTAGTGCGAAACAAATTCTTACAGAAGCTATTAGCAGAAAAAAATCAAGACAATGATAAGATATGGTCCTCAATTTCAACAAATGAAGGTTCCGTGCAGCACTTAGATTTCCTTAGCGAACATGAAAAATTGACATTTAAAACAGCGTATGAGCTTGATCAAAGATGGATTATAGAACACGCAAGCGATAGAACACCTTACATTTGCCAATCTCAATCAGTAAACTTGTTTCTACCTGCTAACGTACATAAACGTTACTTGCACAAAATACACATGCTTGCTTGGAAAAAAGGTCTGAAAAGTTTATATTACTGTAGATCACAGTCAATGCAGAGGGCCGACAAAGTTTCGCACGACATATTTAAAAAAAGTGAAATATTACAGCAAAAAACAGATATCGATTATGATGAGTGTTTGTCATGTCAGTAGATGCTACATAGAGATCCTTATGAATTTCTAAAGTCTATTCCAAAAGGCAAGTGCATAATGTGTCTTGACATGGGAGAAAAGCGAATAGGTATAGCATTCAGTGATAAAACGCAGCTCATAGCCACAGCTCACAGTGTATACCATAGAAAAAATATAAGTAAAGATTTAGGTTATTTAAACAGGATGTTCAAAGAAAATGAAGCTGGGTCAATAGTAATAGGGCTACCACTGGAAATAGAGAAGCAAAAAAGTGAATGGTGTGAAACCATAATCCAATTCGCAAAAAAAATGATAAAAAAATGTAAGGCAAGTATATATTTACAAGATGAAAGCTTGTCAACGTCTATTGCGGCTCATACACTAAAGATTACCGGAGTATCAATCACAAAATCGAAAAAAATAGATGACAAAATTGCTGCATGTATTATCTTACAACGAACGTTAGACAAGATAAATACAATTAAACAGTTTCTTTTCAGCACGTAACTGTATGAACTTATGTCATAAAAGTGAAGATATGAGGAGTTTTATTCAAAAACAAAACAAATTGCTTGATAAAATTGGTATTTAGTGTTATACTAGATTAGTTATGGTTTATAGTGAGTATGGCTCCTCAAGAACAAGTGTCACAATCTATTTTTCGTACAAAACCTAACGCTAGTGAAATCAAAGCAATTAAAGAGTGGTTTGCAGGAACAGAAAATCAAAAAGGTTACTACGACGGTACAGGAATACTCTCTTCGTTACTTGATTTACATTTACATAATGATAAAAACAATGAAAATAAACCTATAATTAAGATTCAAGACATTAATCAAGGCATTGGCCAAGGCACATCCTTCACTGGAGATTTACAAGAAATATCTCAATCGATAGGTCAAAACAAGAGAGATGTAATTTACATTAGAAGACGTCCTGCAGAATTAGGACAACGTGAAAATCACTGGGTTGTTTTCTACTTCTTTGCAGATAAAAATGGAAAAAAGAACCTATTGTTCATAGACACTCAAAACCCAAATATAGGTCAACAAAGCACATTTGGAAAAAATATCAAATCTTTCTCTGAACAACAAGATTGTAATCTGTATGTTTCAAGTACTTCAGTTCAAAAAGATGACAATTCATGTGGTCTTATAGCATCTGAAATAACAAGAATGCTGTATAATAATCATGAATCAGTAAAAGAAAATTTATCTAGGTGCCCAACACAAGATAGAGAAAAAGTTGAGCTTAGTAGTCTATTATCAGGCAATGAATTCCAAAGGCTGGAGAATGCTTGTACAATAAAAGGCAATGTTAACTACGGTGAGAAAGATGAAAAATTTCATGCCGCTGATATTAGAGTAGCACACTTCGCAACGGCATTAGCTATCGGCCAGGCTGATATAAATAATAAGATATTTGGTGAAACGCACTCTCTAAAAACCCAAGATCCTGAAGACTTAGTTAAAAAGATTAGGTCAACTTTTATTGGCAATCCAAGTAGTACCAAATTGTTCAAGAAAGTAGTATTAAAAGATGAAACAACCTTAGAAGCTAACCTTGATCCTGGGTATGATAGTGGTAGTGGCAGCGAGCAAAATTCTCCACAATTAGAACGAAATCACTTGTTAGAAACCCCTCAGACTCCTAGTGGTCAAAGTTCAGATTTCAGAAAGGAAATTGAAAAAAAGGATAAAAAGATTAAAGAATTAGAAGAGTTACTAAACAAAAAAAATGCCGGTCTTTCAAAAATTAAAAAAGAGAAAAACGAAGCTTTTGATAGAGCATCAAAAAATGCACAGGAGCTTGAGAGAACAAAACGACAACTAAGTGAATCAGAAGAAGTTGTTAAACAATTTATACAAGATTTTGATGCCCGACAAAAAGAAATTGAAAATTATAAACAAACTGTAAATGATCTTAACGCTCAATTCACAACGAAAGATCAAGAGCTAAACGATGCAAAACAGAGGCTGAATGAAGTAACTCAACTTACTGAAGAAAATTCTCCGCAACCAAAACGAAATCACTCATTAGAAACCCCTCAGACTTCTAGTGGTCAAAATGTGAATTTAGAAAGTGAAATTGAAAAACAGGATGAAGAGATCAAACAATTAAGAGAGTTATTAAACAAAGAAAAGACCAACCTTTCAAAAATTAAAAAAGAGAAAAACGAAGCTCTTGCTAGTGCATCGAAAAACGCACAGGAGCTTGAGAGAACAAAACAACAACTGAGTGAATCAGAGGAAAATGTTAAACAGCTTACACGAAATTTTGATGCCCGACAAAAAGAAATTGAAAATTATAAACGAACTGTAAATAATCTTAACGCTCAACTCACAACGAAAGATCAAGAGTTAAACGATGCAAAACAGAAGCTGAATGAAGTAACTCAACTTACTGAAGAAAATGTCCGACTTCGAGCTCGAAACCAAGATTTGAATAACAAAAACAAAAAATTTTCAGAAGCAAGTGCTCAGGATAGAAAACAGAGTAACTATGCTTCTGTTGCTTTTATGGTAGCTGGAACATTTGCTGTTGTGGCAAGTCTAACAATGCCTTATTTAGCGGTATGTATTACATTTGCTATAGCTGCATCGATTTTTTTTGCAGTAGGATGTTACAGTTTATATAAAGCAAATACAACGCTTAACAATGCTGAAGTCAATCGAGCTACAAGTGCTGGTTTTACAGCTATTTAACAGTCTTCAGGGTTTTAGAGGTTGTCTACAAACTTTAAAGAAAATTCCTCTTGATCATAACCCTAGTCATGACCAGATACATGAAATTTTCAGCAGATGCTGTAACACCAAATCCCAATGGTAAATTAAAAAGTTTCCCTACGATTAGCGAATTTATTATGTATCTTGTTTGATAACGAAAGTTGGTATAACCTTTATGCTTAAGAAATTTACCAAGCGAGAAAAAAAGCAAAAGAAGCCCCGTGGCGGCTAGTTATTTACTTTTGTGTCGAAATGTTGGCATTTTTTTATCCTAAACGCTTAATAAGTGCGACTTAGCTGCTTTTTAAAGCAACTTAACCTTAGCCATAAACGTTTAAGAAACTCACTAAGCAGAAAAAAAGCAAAAGAAACCCCGAGTAGCTAGTTATTCACTATCTATCTTATGATATTGGCGTTTTTGATGTCTTAAACGACTTATAAGCGCGTTTGAGCTTGTATAGGTAAAAAACCAGAAGTTTTAAAAAGACATGCAGTGCACATAGTGCGAAAAATTAAACATGAGACGCCAAATATGCTAAGTTTTTTTCTCATTTAATCTGCACAGACTGAAGATAAATAATAGCTTCAGTCTCATTATAAGGGTAACGGCGGGAGTTGTCAAGTAGTTTTTTTCGTTTCTATTGAATGACATGGATAAGCTCAAACGCCATCATGTCTTTAGGAGAGTTTACATGGAGGCTCTTAAGTTGACGACATTGGCTAAAACTGCTTATGAAATTTGCACTCCTTGCCTTGCAGAAGATTTGCAATATTTTTGTGGTGCTTAAAAAAAACTAATACTGCTACGATCAATAGAGTAAAAAATAAGTCTTTTTGAAAAAAAAGAGATGTAGCAACAGCTGCTGCAGTGGCCGTTAAGGAGGCAAGAGAGGAATATCGAAAGGTAAAAAATACTGCTAGCCAAACAAATATAAACACTAATGCCATATGAATACTGAGTGCTATCAAAATCCCCAAAGTTGTTGCAACTCCCTTTCCTCCACTGAATTTTAACCATACAGGAAACATATGCCCTAGAACTGCTAACATTGCGGATGCACATATGTAAAAACTACCACTACTAAAAAACTGCTGCGCTATATGAACCGCGATGAATCCCTTCAAGGAGTCCAGAAACAGTGCCAGAGCAGCAAGTCTTTTATTCCCTGTTCTTGCAACATTTGTAGCGCCGATGTTTCCAGAACCTACTTCTCTTAAATTTATTCCTTTTATCCTTGTAATGATTAAGCTAAACGGTATTGAACCCAGCACGTAGGATAATATAAGAACTATATACTTCTCCATCGTAACGAAAATCTAGCTAATCTTGTTATTTCTCAGCCTTCCCAGGTAGCACTGAACTTCATCGTTAATCTTACTACTAAACAGTATAAGTGCTGTCATGTTGATGAGGGCTAAACAAGAGAATAAAGTTCCACCGATATTAGCAATAGTCATTATATCCTTAGAAAGACCAGAGAAAAACGCTACAATTATTACCGCTATGCGATATATTACTATACTCTTTGCACCAAACAAATATAGCCATCCCATCTCACAGCAATACACAAACGAAATTACCGAAGAAAACGCAAACAAAGGTGCAGCTATTGTCAAAAGTATAGGAAACCAAGAAGAAACTGTTTCAAATGCCTTTTGAGTAATCAATATTCCTTCGCCAACACCAGTCTGATACGCACCTGTTATAACTATTGTTATTCCTGTCAAACAACAAATTAACATTGTATCAAAGCATGGTTCTATCATTGCAACTAGGCCAGTTCTAACCGGCTCTTCATCTTTAGCTACTGCATGTGTAATTGAAGCAGAACCAACACCCGCTTCGCTGGCAAAAATTGCTCTTTGAATTCCAGCAACGAATGCCCCAACTACTCCTCCACCAACGGCATTGAAATCTATCATATTGGAAAATAATATTTTAAATGCATTGCTAAAGTTGTGAATATTAAATGCGATTATAATGATACAACTAAAAATATATATGAGCGACATAATAGGCACCAGCGCGGAAGATACTCTGGCTATTCTCTTAATTCCACCTATGATTACCAGAGCAAGTAATGCAGAAATTATAGAAGAAAGAAACCAAGGATGACTATCCACCCAATTTGAATAACCAGATAATATTGAAACCATTTGGTTAGTTTGAAACGCTACACTTCCACCAAGACCTGATAACACAAAAAACACTGCATATACCGCAGCCAACACAATACCAAGTTTCTTAAATCCAAATTCCTCTAGCCCATTTCTTATGTATTGAAAGGGACCACTAAATAATTGCTCCTGACCTTCTGTTCTGTGCCTGAACGCTAAAGTCACTTCAGCGAATTTTGCTGACATACCAAAAAAGCCTGTAATCATCATCCAAGGCACTGCTCCTGGTCCTCCCATTGAAACTGCAATTGCAACACCGGCAACAGTTCCAAGGCCGACCGTACTTGAAAGTGCAGTTACAAATGCCTGAAAATGCGTAATGTGGCCATCGTGATGATTTGTGTCATATTTTCCACACAAAATAGCAAACGCATGCTTAAACATCCTTATGTTGAGAAATTTAAAACGCAACGTTAGAAATACATAACCAAACGCTAGCAAAAGAATTATAAATGGCACGTAGAAGATCTTGAAAAACAACACCTCATTCATGAAATTGTTTATTCCACTTAACACAGCGCCATAGCTTTCGTAAAAACCCGAAGCAGCGTATGCATTATTAAACAATAGGCAATATAATACTGCACAAAACAATCTATAAATCATGTTTAATACCTTTTAGAATAGTAATAATAATCTAGTGTGTTCGAGACTTCCCTTCTCAGTAGATATATTGCAACAGTATTTGGAATCATAAGACACATAAACAAACTGTCGCCTAAGTAAGATATAAATTCTATATTTTTTGACATACAACTGATATATACCGAACCCACTATAAGAACTTGGAACAATATCAGTACTTTTTTGCTACCAAATAAGTACAACAAGGCAACTTCACAGTAGTAACAATAAGCTATTATCGTGGAAAATGCAAAGGAAAACATTATCAGCGGGAGAGCTAACTTGCTAAATAAAGGCAAGGCTGTTGAAAATGCCGAGCTAACCAATGTAATGTCACCCACGTTATCAGTACTATGCATACCAGTGATAATTATCACAATACCAGTCAAGAATGAGACTAATATTGTGTCTACAAATGGTGCAATCATTGCAACACTTCCAACCTTTATTGGGTCTTCCTCTTTCACAGATGAATGTGCTATGGCTGCTGTTCCGGTACCTGCTTCGTTAGCAAATACTGATCTTCTAACTCCGGCTATTAATCCACTCAGCACCCCACCTCCTATGGCTGATTTATTAAAGATATCTTGAAATATTATAGATAAAGCATTCAGCAGGTTATTTCCGTTTACACAGATTAAATACACACACATACCTATATACAATACTATCATAATTGGTGCTAAACCCGTTGAAACGAAAGCAATTCGTTTTATTCCTCCAAGTATTACAATCAAGACAAGCAGCGATATAATAATAGACGCGTTATATTCAAAGAGGTTGTTTGACAATGCCGCAATTTGATTTGCTTGAAATGGTATGCCACCCAAAATCATTGCAATAAGTAACATAATTGCATAAGTGAATGCAAGAAACTTACCAGTCCTGACAAATCCAATCTTGGCAAGTCCGTACTTCATGTAATAAAAAGCCCCGCCAGTTGAGTTTTCGGAGCGATAATTGAATGCAAGCACCACTTCGGCAAATTTTATCGACATACCAAGTATTCCAGTAATTATCATCCAAAAAATTGCACTCGGGCCACCTATTGTGATAGCTATAGCAACTCCTGATATTGTCCCAAGACCAACCGTTCCTGAAATTACTGTTGCAAACGCCTGAATATGAGTGATTATACCGTCGTTATGATTACATCTTAGGTTGAATAGCGTTTGTATTCCATACTTGAATAACCTAAGGTTAGTAAATTTGAACTGAACAGTACAAAAAACCCCAGTTGCAATTACCCAAATAATTATAAATGGAATGTTAAATATCTTTATGTACAGAAATGAATTTAATAGTTCACTTATTTTTATAACCATGCTACTCACTACTTTTTATTACAATTTTTAGCTAACGAGCTTTATACGTGTAATATATATATAGCCCGATGCTTACTGGAATAGTCAGTGTATATATTACACCTAGAATTGGTAGAGTAATCCAAGGCTTACTGACAAAGAATACGATAAATACTCCAAAAAGTGACACAAGTATATAGGACAGGCTTCTGGGAATATAAATGTACTTTGCAGAGAAAGTTGGAATATGGCTGACCGAAAAAAATGAAATAGCTAAAAAGTAACAAGCTGTATTTCTTATGTTAAAAAATTGCTCCATAAAAAGTAAGTATTCACTTTCATGAGATTGAAAGGTAATGATTATTGGCAACAAAGAAAGTAAAGCACATATCGGTGCTGGAACGCCAGAAAAGAAGAATTTTTCCCAGTCAAGTTGTTCTGCATTCAACGATACATTAAACCTTGCAAGCCTTATCGAAATGCAGATGACATATATCATTACTAATATCCACCCTATAACTTTGATTTCCTTTAACTTCCAAAAATATAAAAGAAACGCAGGTGCCGCACCAAAATTTAGAAAATCTGCAAAAGAATCAAGCTGTGCTCCAAAATCACTAGTTGATTTTAGAATTCTGGCTATTCTGCCATCCATTCCGTCTATAATTGCTGCAATGATAATAAAAATTACTGCAAACTCCCACTGTTCATTAAATGTAAATTTGAGCGAAGTAAGACCAGAGCATAAACCCAATAAAGTTATAAAATTTGGGAATAACTTGGCAACAGGTAAAGACCTACTGTTACTGCCATTACTGCTCATATGACATCAAAAGTAAGCTTTTCTTGAGCACTTTCCTTATTCAAATTTGCTATAATTGTTTCACCACCAACAACAGTTTGCCCTTCTGAGACTCTTATTTCTATATCAGTAGGAACGTAAATATTCACCCTACTGCCAAATCTTATAATCCCAAACCTCTCACCTGCTTTCACGTTTTGAGACACTCTTAAATTACAAACGATACGACGTGCAATTAACCCAGCTATCTGCTCTACAATAATTTCTTTCCCCTTTTCATACTCAACCACAATAACCTGCTTTTCGTTTTCGTTACTAGACCTATTGCTCATTGCAGACACGAACTTGCCTTTCTTATAGTGCATTTCCTTTACTGTACCAGATATTGGTATACGATTTACATGCACGTCCAAAACACTCAAGAATATGCTAACAAGCGTAAATTTCTTCTCTTCTTCGTCTTCTGCTGATAAAGGGTAACTCACTTCTTCAATTTTTGAAATCACACCATCTGCAGGACTTAGTATAAGATCTTTATTGCCTGGAATAACCCTTGCTGGATCGCGAAAGAAATAAGTGCACAATAACGTTGGAAACAAGCATGTAACGCCAAAACCCCAAGATATAGAGAATGCTATACATGTTACTATAAAAGAGACCACTATAAACAAATAACCTTCCTTGTTTATATTAGGTAGACTAAAACACATAATCTTAATAACAATAATCTGTTATTAACAACTTATCATTTATCACTCCTCATGGGAAGTTTTTTTTAACTGCTTCAAAAAGCTTTTTGATACGAGGTAAATTGTTATATTATAGCTAAAGCAGCTTAGGTTTATCGACGATTTGATATCCTGTTCTTCATTAGCAGAATCTATGCGGAGATACTGCAGCGGTACGACGATTGTGTCCAAACTTCAGCTGAATCAGAAAACTGATTCTTCTAAAAGCTGCTCGCTTTCTTCTTCCATCGCAATAGAGTTACCGTGATTTCTAAATAAATCTCTAATTTTCGTCTCTATTTCATTTGCAACTTCTTTGTTTGTCTTGAGGTAATTTTTTACATTCTCCCTTCCTTGCCCAAGACGTGTGTTATTGTATGAATAATAAGCACCTGCTTTTTCAAGCACACCAAGTTTTGTCCCTATATCTATTATTTCCCCAAGTTTTGATATACCTTCATTGTACATTATATCAAACTTTGCTTCTCTAAATGGAGGAGCGACTTTATTTTTTACAACTTTAACTCTCGTTTCATTGCCTGTGATGTTCTCTTTATCCTTTATTGCACCGATTTTTCTTATATCAAGCCTTATAGAAGTGTAAAATTTCAACGCATTCCCGCCAGTGGTAGTTTCCGGGTTTCCGTACACTACTCCTATCTTCATACGGATTTGATTAATAAATATCAGTATACAGTTCGCTTTTGAAACTGCGGAAGTTAGTTTCCTGAGCCCATGACTTAGAAGTCTCGCTTGTAATCCCATATGCTGATCACCCATATCTCCTTCAATTTCAGCTCTTGGAGTTAATGCTGCAACAGAGTCAACAACTATCACATCAACTGCACCAGAGCACACTAAATACTCAACGATATGTAACGCTTGTTCTCCAGTGTCTGGTTGCGAGATTACCAAATCATCAGTGTTTACTCCAAGTTTACGGGCATATATGACATCTAATGCATGCTCCGCATCGATAAATGCACATAACCCTCCTTTCTTCTGAGCTTCAGCAATTACATGCAAAGCAAGAGTGGTTTTACCAGAACTCTCAGGGCCAAATATCTCAATTATACGTCCTTTTGGCAATCCCCCAACACCCAGGGCTGAATCAAGCGCAATTGACCCTGTGGATATTGTATCTATCTTCTCTACAGGATTCTGCTTTAGCTTCATTATAGCGCCTTTACCGAATGCTTTTTCAATTTGGCTTATTGCGTTATCTAGCGCTCTTTGTTTATCATTATTTCTTTCTTCTGGGTTGCTTGCCATAGGTCATTTATTAATTTATATAAATTCCATGATAATCGAACATGAACAACCTGCCAAGGGTTTTTTAGCAACGAAGAACGTTGACGTCTTAGAAACAAAAAAAACTACTTGACAACCTTCGCCGTCATCCTTATAATGAAACTGAAGCTATTATTTATCTTCAGTCTGTGCAGATTAAATGAGAAAAAAACTTAGCATATTTGGCGTCTCATGTTTAATTTTTCGCACTATGTGCACTGCATGTCTTTTTAAAACTTCTGGTTTTTTACCTATACAAGCTCAAACGCGCTTATAAGTCGTTTAAGACATCAAAAACGCCAATATCATAAGATAGATAGTGAATAACTAGCTACTCGGGGTTTCTTTTGCTTTTTTTCTGCTTAGTGAGTTTCTTAAACGTTTATGGCTAAGGTTAAGTTGCTTTAAAAAGCAGCTAAGTCGCACTTATTAAGCGTTTAGGATAAAAAAACGCCAACATTTCGACACAAAAGTAAATAACTAGCTACCACGGGGCTTCTTTTGCTTTTTTTCAGCCTTGCTACTCGTTAGTGCCGTATTAGCTATATCACATGGGGTTGTGCAATGGATGCAGCTTAACATAAAAGTTTGACTTTTTGAAATTTTTGGTTACGCTCAGGTATAGTTTACTATTAATAAGGGGTAGTTGCCATGAATAAAGAGAAAGCTTTAGAAATTTTGGGAATAGCAAATAATCTTTCTGATCCTGACATTGTTTATCAAGTTAAACAACAACTTAAGGGATTGCATAATGATAATACAGGGAAACTCTCAGAAAAAATAGAAGCATGCAAATTACTTACTGAAGGTCAACCAGAGGTTTTCTCAAATTTTGTAATATCGGTTATCAAAGATAATAAGCCAGACTTTTTGGAGTTGTTATTAAAAACAGTAAAAAATGATGATAAGTTTAATTATTTGAATACAGAGAGCGCAGATGGTGAAACACCATTAAGCTTTGCACTTGGAAATGATAAATGGAGTAAAGAAGTTAAAGTTGTAAATTTACTGTTGGAACATGGTGCTAGCGCTCATACAAGAGGTAAGGGAGGCAAGTCAGTATTACATTGTATTTGGAATAATTACGGCAATATTAATCACTATGAAAATATAGTAAAATTACTTCTGGATAAAGGTATTAGCCCTAATATACAGGATGATCGAGGCAAGGCACCGTTACATTACTTGTGTGACCACTCTGGCCGCGAAGGTAGCGTTGAGATTGCAAAATTGCTTTTAAAGAGAGGTGCCGATCCAGATTTGAAGGATAAGAGTGGTAAGAAACCAATAGATTATGTCAGTCCTAATACTGATGTTGGAAAAATGTTTGGTGCTATTAATTATGAGAAAGCAGCTATACTCGGGATTGCTGCACTATTAGCTACGGCGTGCAGTATTGCTTTGGTTTATCTAGCTATGAGCATTAGTATCAACATAGCCCAAGTTTCGTGTTTTGCTTTTGCAGCAGTTATGGCCACTGCTTCATTATGTTGTGCGTGTTACGCAATAAAAACTCTATTTTTTTCACCAGGACCATCATCTGAATTTACCGAAGCTAAAGCGGAGTTTCTTAATAGTCAGAAAATCGCGGGAGCAGTATAGGAGTAGTTTGCGCCCAACATCCAAGTAGCTTAGCTGTACGAGGGTTGTAATATGTAAATGATGTCATCCCAGTGCTCCGACACACAACTGTACGCACATTGTGATTCGAGCCTGCCAGGAGCCAGTATCGGCTACTTGGATGACAGAGAGAAGGTGCTGGAATGACACCGAAGGGGATATGTGTTTTGAGCAAAATTGGCTATAAAACTAAGCGCACTTTTTTCTAAAACAAACGTCTATACAATTGCAAAGTTATGGTGTCTAACTCAAATCTATATTGACATGTCCCATTTTACGCTTATCCCTGACCTCTTTCTTTCCGTATATGGTCAAACTAGCTTTTTTGTTGCTCAGATACTTATGGAAATCATATATATCACTACCTATTATGTTCTTCGTCATGCAAGGAAAGCGTAACGCTACTTCCTGCATAGGTAACCCACATATTATCCTAACCAGCTGCTCAAATTGACTAACATTACATGCATCCAAGCTCCAGTGGCAAGAATTGTGAGGTCTTGGAGCTAGTTCGTTAACTAGCAGCTCATTATTTTTAGTAATGAAAAATTCAATAGCAAGGATTCCTACTACATCAAGCGCACCTGCTATCTTCTCTGCGGTTTGTTGTACCTCTTGAGTTAATTTACTATCTATTTTGGCCGGGACTGTTGAAGTGTCAAGTATTCCATCAACGTGGTGATTTTCTGCTATAGGAAAAAAAGTTGCTTTACCGTTTTTATCTCTTGCAATAACTATTGAAACCTCTTTTAGTAAATCAACACCTGCTTCGAGAATATACTTTGTGTTCCAATCAAAGGAAACAAATTGTTTCGCTTCAGAATCATTCCCGATAACATATTGTCCTTTTCCATCGTAACCCATTTCTGTTGTTTTCAGCCTTATTGGGTAACCAAAAGTCCTACTGCTTTCTAATAGCTCATCATAATTTTGTATATTTTTATAATCAGCAGTTTTTATACCCAAATCTCTAATAAAGTCTTTTTCTCTCAGCCTGTTTTGTGAAACATGTAATGCTCTTTTACCCGGGTAAAAATCTACGTGCTGTGATATAATATCAACTGCGTCACAAGGAATATTTTCAGATTCAATAGTGACTAAATCTACGCTCTGTGCAAAAGATACAAGTGCCTTCTTATCAGAAAAATCTGCTATTGTTACATTACTGGCAACAGAGCAAGCTGGATCACCCTTTGCATGAGCAAAAATATATGTTTTTTGTCCAAGTTTTGTTGCAGCAATAGCAGTCATTTTGCCTAATTGTCCACTACCTATTATTCCTATTACTCTTTCGCTGAGCATATCTGATCCGTCCATATTATCACTGCTAGTTAGAATACGATAACATGCTTGAAGAATCCATGAAAATAGTGTATAATTAGGTGTTGTTTTCTTAAATCATAATATGGCTCTAGAATACATACTTACTACTAACTCTGTTGAAGTTACAGTTCTACCAGTTTATATTGAGGAACAATCTATCCCTTATGAAGATTGCTATGTGTGGGTATACAATGTTAAGATAAAAAATAAAAGCTCATCAACTATTCAATTGCTGAGCCGCCATTGGCAGATAATAGATTACAAAGGGAAGGTAAATGAAATTGCAGGTGCTGGTGTTATTGGAGAGCAGCCTGTGATAAAACCTGGAGAAGTATTTAGGTATACGAGCGGGACATACTTAAACGCACCATCGGGAATAATGCAAGGTAGGTACGAGTTTCTAAATGAAGAAAGCACAAAAGTCTTTGAGGTCATGATACCGCCTTTTTCTCTGGATAGTCCATACATAAACTCTAGACCACACTAGATCTAGTGGACTGTATTAAAATTTATTTTTTACTCCCATCGTCAAGCTTAAACAAGATCATTGTGGAGATTAAGCCGATCGTAACTATCATTAACGAAAACGGGGCAGCCTCTCTGTAACGCTCATCGCTTACGAGCTCATATATTCTAGTTGATATAGTTTCAAAATTAAATGGCCTTATAATGAGTGTTGCCGTGAGTTCCTTGATAGTATCCATAAATACGAGCAGAAACCCCGACAGTATACTTTTCCTGATGAGAGGAATATGAACATTTAGACACGTGGAGATAGGCCCATGACCCATAGTATACGCGGTCCACTCAATTTCATTTGGTGTTTTTTTGAGCCCTGATTCTATTGCTTTAAAAGATATAGCAAAAAAACGAAATAAATACGAGTAAATCAAAGCACCAACAGTTCCTACTAGGCTCACTTCCACTATATATTGAGTAACAAAAGAAGATATCTTGCTTAAAAATATTATTATACTAATTGCAATAATCGCATTTGGAATTGCGTAGCCTAAAGAAATAAGACGTGCTACACTACTGATTGCCCTATTTTTACGCGCTGCATAGCCAATCATTATTGCAATGCTAATCGAGATTAGTGCAGTAATAAATGATAAACTAAAGCTATTTGCTATTATGCTATAGAATCTTGCCTCATATATGAAAAACCCCTTTTCTATACTCCAATATATCAGTGGAATAATTGGTAAAGCAAAACCTATTAATATTGGCAATACACACATGATATAGGCAGAGATCAATGGCACAGCACCATTTATACTGCGCTTGTTGTGGTAATCTGAGTTAGTACTGATTGCAGAATAGGAGATCCCCCTTTTTTGCAGGATTTTTTCAATAGTTATTAGTGTTGCAATGAAGATCAATTCTGCAGCTGCTAAAACAGTAGCTGAATATTTATCATGCAGCAAAAACCAGGTGCGATATACTCCTGTTGTAAAAGTGTCAATTGCAAGAAACTGTGGTGTACCAAAATCCGTAATTACTTCCATTAGCACCAAGGACAATCCAGCTATAATTGAGGGACGTATAGAGGGTATTATGACAGAAAACAAGCTCTGCAGTGAGGAGAACCCAAGTGTAGATGCAATAGTAACTGAGTTGCTAACGTTCCTTAGACTTGAGCGAACCAATATGTAAACGTATGGATATAAACTGAATCCCATCACTAATATTCCACCACCTAAAGATTTGATCTCGGGAAACCAATAATCACCTTTGCTCCACTCTAAAATTTCTCTTAACAAACTCTGAATCGGACCTGAAAACTCTAGCGTGTTTACATAGACAAACGCTACTATATACCCAGGAATCGATAACGGAAAAAATAAAGCAATCTCAAAAATTCTACTCCCAGGAAATGAAAAAAATGTGGTGAGCCACGCTGGTATCACTCCAAATATAAAAGATATACTTCCAACTCCCACCATCAAAATTAACGTATTCAGTATGTATTCAGGAAAAAGTGTACTGATTACCCACCCAGAATCTGCCGATTTTGTAAATAGAATCGATATTAACGATAATATAGGACAGATAAATAATATACTTACTAGAAATAAGAATATATTTTTAAATATTCTTAAAAACATTAAATTCAATCCACACTTAATATTAAAATGTTATATACAAAAGCTGAAGATATCCAGAGTTGAATATCTTTATAATTTTATATATTATATTCTAAGTTGATAAGTTAATAATCATGAGCTTTGTCATAGCAACTTTCTACCATTTTGTAGAACTCTCTAACTATTATGACATGAAAGATGAAATAAAAGCTGCATGCGATGACGTTGAGCTGAAGGGTACTATACTCCTTGCAGAGGAGGGCATCAACGCAACCATATCCGGTGAAAGAAACGCAATTGATAAAACATTTGATTTTCTACGTTCTGATTACAGGCTGAAAGATCTTACGTGGAAAGAAAGTGCAGCAGAATATCAACCATTTAGTAAGATGAAAGTGAGGTTAAAAAGAGAAATTGTAAACCTCGGCGTAAACGATCTCGATATTTCTCTTAGAGGTAAATATATTGATCCAGAGTATTGGGATAATTTTATCTCTCGACCTGACGTTTTAGTAATAGACACACGAAATGAGTACGAAGTAAAATTAGGCAAGTTTAAAAATGCAATTAATCCACATACTCAATGTTTCCGTGAGTTTCCTCAGTGGGCAAAGTCATTTTCTGAGAATAAAGACCTGAAAGTGGCTATGTATTGTACTGGTGGAATAAGATGCGAGAAATCTACAGCATACATGAAAAGCCTTGGATTTTACGATGTGTACCATCTTAAAGGTGGTATTCTTTCTTATCTTGAAAAGACTCATAATAGAAATGGTAATTGGGAAGGTGAATGTTTTGTTTTTGACGATAGAATTGCCGTTAATAACTCACTTGTTCCAAGCGATAAAATAAAATGCATATTTTGCTCGAATAAAGTTTCAGCTGATGAACTGAAATCAGTCTCACGTGGTCAGGTGGTTTGCTCTGATTGTAAAGCTTAACAATTAAAAAACTGGATTTATCTACACGTGTCTATTCAGCTAAGCGGTTAACTCGTGACTTCTTCTTTGAGTTGCACAATTTCAGCTTTAGGGAGACCAGTAGTTTGAGCTATGATATCAATAGAAACTCCTGCTTTAAGTAGGTTTTTAGCAACTTCAATTTCCCTTTCTTCCCTGCCTTTTTCATGGCCGATTTGGATGCCTTCTTGTCTGCCGATTTTTATACCTTTCTCTCTAGCATCATCAAGTTTTTGAGCGAGTACAGCTTTCTCATCGCGGATACGCTTTATTTCTTGTTCATATGCTATGAGTTCTTTTTCTGACCAGTTGAATCTATTTAGCTCCTCATATGCTTTTTTGATTATTACGTCACTTCCTATTATTCTTTCCAATTCCTTTTCACTGGTTTCCTCTGCATATTTAAAGAAGTAAATCCATTTTTCTACTATATTCTCCAGTTGATCTTCCTTCGTCTTGGGAAATTTTGGCAGTTCAATAAATGTGAAATAAAAATCCTTTAGATCATGTTCATTGGTATCCTCATCCCGAATAGTGTGTTTTGATTTATACTCGGACTTGTCCGGAAATAAGATACAATCGGCAATGGCAATAAAGATAATTTCTTTGAGGTCTTCATATTGATCACCTTTATCGGCCTGCCTTGAGTACGCTTTAGCAGCATAATATTGAGCACGTTTTTCAAAACCTTTAGTTTTAGCAACCTGCATTTCGACTATCACTTGCACCCCATTTTCATCTCTGCAGAGAACATCAACAATGCTCTGCTTTTTAGAGGCAATTTCAGCATCCATTATAGTGCTGAGGAACTCTATTTCTTTTATTTCATCCTTGCCAGTAAAGCCTAAAATATCATTGAGAAAGTGAATAAGAATGTCCTTATTTTTTTCAGTACCAAAGATGCGACGAAACGCTACATCATTTTTAGGGTCGAGAAATTTTGAAAAAGCCACAACTATAGTGCTTAAAAATATTAATAATTATACACAATTCTGTAGAAATATTCAATCTTTTTGTTTTGGCCTACGAACCCAAGCCTCATCTTGTATTGCAATTATATTAAAAAATTTACCAAGCGAGAAAAAAAGCAAAAGAGGCCCCGTTCGGTATTTATTTTCAGTATTGGCGTTTTTTTAAGTCCTAAACGCTGCAATTTAGCGACTTTTAAACTGCAACAGACCCTTAGCTTAAGCGCTAAGAAACTTACTAAGCAGAAAAAAAGACAAAAGAATCCCGTGGTAGAAGTTGCTCACTCTCTAATCCTGCAAATTGGCGTACTATACTGTCTTAAACGACTTATAAGCGCGTTTCAGCTTGTATAGGGAAAAACCTAGAAGTCTAGGTGAAATTAATAAAGACATAAGGTGCACATAGTGCAAAAAATTAAACATAAGACGCCAACCTTAATACTCTTGTCGTTTAATCTGCACAGATGAAGATAACTGAATACCTCCAATATCGTGATAATGGAACTAACGAAGGTTGTCAAGTAGTTTTTTTTGCATATGCTAAAACTAGTTTGATACGCGAAGAGTCTATTGACACTGAGTATAATCTGGAGTAGTGGTAAATAGCAATGTTTAAAAGTATTTTCACATTTAGTTTTTTTACGGCTATTTCAAGAATCTCAGGGCTAATAAGGGATATATTAATTGCCATGGTTGTTGGCGCAACTCCTCTTGCAGATGTATTTTTTTCTTCGTTTCGTTTTGCCAATCTATTTCGAGCGTTTTTTGCAGAGGGAGCGTTCACTACCTCTTTTATACCGCTATATTCAGCAGAATCACGTGATAATAAAAAGGCATTTAGCTTTGCAAGTAGTGTAATATCTCTCACGTTTATTGTTTTATTGATTTTTTGCCTTATTACGCAGACTTTCTTTCCTTATATGATTCAAGTATTCACTCCTGGATTTGACCAAAGCAAACTTGCCCTCACTGTGACTTTATCAAGAATTATGATGCCTTACATAATTTTTATTTCAATAGCATCACTTACCGGGGGAATGTTGCAAGTAAAGCAACATTTTGCTTCAACAGCCATTGCACCGATCATTTTGAATCTCTGTTTAATTGTTAGTTTATTTGTGCCTTACATAAAAACACCAGCTCACAATCTCTCCATAGCGGTCTTGATTGGAGGGATTTTTCAACTATTGTTGATGCTGTTTAGTGCATACAAATTAAAGGCTGCATTTTTTTTTAGCATAAAATTGAGTAATGAAGTAAAGTTGTTTTTTAAGCGTGTAATACCAGCAATTATCAACAACTGTGTAACTCAGATAAGCCTATGGATTGATACAATTATGGCCAGTTTTATACCAAATGCAGTGTCTTATATATATTATGCCGATAGACTAAATCAACTACCGCAAGGAGTAATTGGTACTGCAATTGGTACAGTGCTTCTTCCTTTAATCTCAAGACAAGTAAATGATACTGAAAGTATAGCCAAAATACAGAGCAAAGCTCTCAGTGTAGGATTAATATTAATTATGCCAACAACTGCTGCTTTTATTATTACTCCTGAAATAATTTTACTTACACTTTTTTCTTACGGTAAGTTTGACCACTATGCAGTGCAGCAGACTACTCCTACGTTGATAGCACTTTCTCTTTCTTTACCTGCATTTATTATAAATAAAGTATTGCTACCCACGTTTTTTGCTAAGGGCAATTTAAGAATACCAACTATATTCTCACTAATGTGCCTTGGAATCAATGTGATGCTAAACCTCTTGTTAATGCACAAATATCAGCACACAGGAATTGCTATCGCTACTTCCATTTCCACTTGGATAAATTCTATTCTGCTAATTAATTATCTAACAATAAATAAAATGTATAAGATTAGCCAAGTATTGCTATTAAATATCGTAAAAATTCTTATTGCAACGTTGGTCATGTCAATAGTTCTTTATGTTTCTAGTTCCTTATCAGCAGGGCTATTCCTCGATAAAATATTTGCTCGTATCACCCATTTAGCAGCGCTAATATTTTTAAGTGTTGTTGTTTATTTTGGTACTCTTTATCTAATGTTTATGGGCGATTTTAAGTATATAAAACTATGAGATTTTCTATATACACAATATTATCAATCTCTTTGGTATTGATCCTTTTGCACATTACCGCAACTTTTAAGGACTGGAATAGCTACAAGGAGCACATTGTGCAAAGATTAGAAAATACATACAACGTTAAAGTACGCATTGGAGGAAAGGTCAAAGTTTCACTAATTACTCCAAAACTCACTATTTATAACGTGTACATTCAATCCAACAACAGTAAAGAGCAAAAATTATCAGATTTGATTAGCATAAATAAAATTGAAGTAAGGCCGTCTCTTCTATCGTTGTTTTTACTTTCGCTACAACCAAAGTCAATTACATTATTTGGTATGAAAAGCAGTAAAGAAAATTTTGTTGATATTACAAATGAAAAAACCAGTAAGATTGATATAATAATAAAAGACAGTCAAGTAAGCTTAAACAATAACTTCGTTGATTATAGCAATATTGTTAACATAAAAGAGATTGCCATTAAGAAAAATGGGCACTTCTCAGGTGAAGTGAAGGTAGGTGATAATAATTATGATTTTTCAGGAAAGGTTGATATTACAAAAAAGAATGTGCACATTAATGTCGAGTCAAACTTTATAAAGTTGCTATTTACAGGCAATAGAGATCAAGAAGGGCTCCAGGGCAAGCTAACACTGACAATTAATAACAGTTCTGATTTTGCAAGTGATTTAGCAAAGATTATCAATCTTAGCTTTCTTGCTTATGCTATCCCTAGTGAAAATATCGAGATATCGTCTAACATCAACCTCAATGAAAATGAGTTTGCAGCAACTGATTTGAAAATCGATTCCAAAAGCATGCAAGCCAGCGGTACAATACGAAACGATAGAAAAAATAATCACACTAATGTCAATATTAGCTTCAGTAGAGTTGATTTGGATTCTATACAAAATGACTCACGAAAAACAACGGAGATAAAGGATCTCCTAGAGTGCTTTAGAGATGTTGTGCCAAAAAACTTGAGCTTAGACTTTAATATGGAGGTTTCAAATATCCAATACCAAAACAGGGTATTGGATAAATTTCACGCTATGTTAAAATTCGCTGATGGCGAAGTAAAAGTTGATACGCTACTTCAATTTCCTGGAACCAATAACATATCTCACCTATCAGGAAAAGTCTCGAATAGTGGTACCTTATCTGAATTTAATGGTGGCTTATTGGTAAAAGGGGATAATTTCGAGTCGTTCATTTCATGCTTTTTCCCTTCTATAAAGATGAAAGAAAGCGAAAAAAATCAATTTACGATAAGTTCCAAATTACACTTTGCACCCAGGATATTGTCTATTTCAGACATTAGGTTACTGAACGATAAAGAATTTTTGCAGGGATCAATTAAAGTAAGTCACACAAAAAAACGTAATGTGATTGGTGGCGGATTTATTGTACATAACCTTAACGCGGACAAATACGATTATTCATTACTCAGTAGCTTATCTAAAATGAAATGGTTAAAAAGTCCGAGGTATGATGTAAACATAGAAACCAGTGTTAGTGATTTTACGTTAAATGATACAAAAATTGAAGAGTTAGGTTTTTCGTTGAAGATAGAAAAGGGTAAGCTAGTTGCAGATAAGATAAAACTATCAGGAGAAGATTTTGATATCACCGGCGACATAAAAATATTAGTGGACAAAAAATACATTAAGCCTTTGTTAGATGTGAACCTTACGGGCAATAAACTTAATGGCAGTATCTTAAAATTACCGAATTTAATAGAGGTTAAAAGAGATTCAAAAAGTAAGATAAACCAGATTCAATGGTCAGCAAAGCAGCTTGATTTTTTAGACAACAAAAAAGACTTTGATGCAAATGTACAGATTAATGTTGCAGAACTTAAGGCTGAGCAGGATATTTTGAAGGACTTTAATTTGAATGCAGTGATGATAAATAACATCATTACTGTTAAAAAAGTGGACTATGCACTAGGGCATGGACAAGTGTCTTTTCAGGGTTATTTAAGGCCAAATTCAATGTATATAAAATTTTTCATAGCAAATTTAGATACTAAAAGGGTTGGCAAGGTTATAGGAATTAATAATGTAAATGGTCAGATAAGCTTAAATGGCGCAATTAAAGCTCAAGGAAAGAGCTTTAATGACTGGGCTAATAATTCGTCAGGGGAAGTTAATTTGCAAACACGAGGAATAGAATTTACTAACGTGGATTTTAATTCGTTCATCACTAATTTACTAGGCAGTAAAAATAAATCTGAAATTTCCACGCTTACTAACGTTGATATATATAATGGCAGCACATTTTTTGAAAATGTTAGCGGAAAAGCAAGCATTAAAAATGGTATATGCTCAACTAGTTTACAATTTGGAATAGATCAAGCGTCAGGGGCTACTTCTTCTAATCTGACCTTATCTAACTTCACTTTAGTTTCTTTATCCAGATTTTTCTTCATTCCACCAGGTGGTAGCAGTCCAGTTTATATTGATATGCACTTAGATGGCCCTATTTGGCGTCCTAAGATGAGTTTTGATGAAGACCAAATATTTACTACCCTGAATAGAAGTTAAAAGTATTAAATGTGTTTTGTTGCCCAAATAGCTGTCTAAGCCATGGAACAAAAAACTACTTGACAACCTTCGCCGGTCCCCTTACAATAGAGTTGTGGGTGTTTTAGGCCTAAAATTTATCTTTAATCTTGTATTAAGTGACAAAAGCACAGTATAAAACAAGGCGTGTTATGTTTTATTTTTGCAGCATGGACACTGCATGTTTTTATAATTTTTTGTCTACATTAGCTGAGCCTCGCTTACTAAGCGGTGTAAGAGAGAACCGGACGCCAAGTTTTTGAGAGAACAGTAAACAACTCACATTGCGGGGTTTCTTTTGTCTTTTTTTTAAATTAGTTAAAATCTTAATTAACCTCGTTTTTTTCACAAAAAATTGCTTGACAAACTTCAACATTCCTCTTATAATAACATTATGGGTATTTACAACCCCAAGGTCAGCTACTTGTCAAGCGTATAAGACATTAACGCCAAGTTACTAAAATAGATATTGACCAGGGCTTTTTTTCTCGTTTGGTAAATTTCTTAAACATAAAGGTTATACCAACTTTCTTTCGTCATCGGGAAGGTAAACAAGATACATTATAGATTCGCTAAACCTCTAACCGTAGGGAAACTTTTTAATTTGTCCTATTACCATTGGAATTTGGTATAATAATGGGATTTGGTATTAGATAACTTTTGTGGCGCTATGGAATTCTGTACTTTCTATAAGCTCTAATATTGCTTTAATATATTAATAAGGTTGACAATTATTAAAATAGCAGTTATGATTTTCATATGTTGATAACAAATGCAGGGGGTATAAAAATGGGTTTTAGCCAATACGTCAAGGGTAACACTTTTAGTCTAGCTAGTAATCAGGTAGATATAAAAGAGTTGGTAAGCTTTTTAAAAAGTAATCCACACATTACAGAACTTAATCTAACTTGCGACAATATTGATGATGAAAGTGCAAAAGAATTAGCTGGGCTTCCAAGTATTACTAAGGTTCATTTAATCTGGCACGATATTAATCCTGTAGGTCAAGAGCGCACCAGAGAGCTTGATGAGGAAAAGGCAGAGGAGAAAATTAATAATGGACAAGCTAATAAAGCAGTGAAAACTGGTGTTATTTGTGGTATGATAGCTGTATTGGCAGTAGGTGTTGGATGTTTTGCTGCAGATGTTGGGTTATCAATATTATTTATAGCTGGTATATCTGTAGCTGCTGGATTGGCAGTTGGAGGCATTTCTGGTGGTATCACATATGCAGTATCGAAACCGAGTAGCGAGTTAGACGAGGTTGACAAAAAAAAGGTATCCGTTCAGCCAATGGCGTCAACTTAAGGAAAAATGTCAGTGATTGTGTATAAAACTTCTCTCTAAAATTTTTACCATTAAATTATTCAAAAGCTGCAATAAGTAGCACTATTGCTTCTATTTTATTTCAACAAAAATGTGTCCTTTTTAGGTAAGATTTGTCAAGGCGCACATGCTAAAGCTAGTTTGATGTGCAAGGGGTCTATTGACAGATGATAAAACTATGATGTAGCCTATCACCATATGTTCGGGTGTGGGTTGTGAGGTTTTTATACCTTTTGCTTTTGTTGTTGTGTTTTTCTCTGTATTACTATGCAGGTCCTATATCTTCGTCATGCCCAAAAGCTACAGTTTGCTTCTCGCCTGAAGAAGACTGTGCTGTGCCGATAATCAACGAGATAGATCAGTCTAAAGAATCCATCTTAGTTCAAGAATATACATTTACTCTTAAAGCGGTTGCGAATGCTTTGGTTAATGCTAAGGAGCGTGGCGTTGATGTTAAAGTCATTTTAGATAAATCGCAACTTTACTCGAAATATAGTGTTATAAATGAATTGTTTGCAAGTGGAATACCAGTTTGGATTGATGATAAGCTAAAAATCGCCCATAATAAGGTAATAATTGTAGATAATCAAAAAGTCATCACAGGGTCATTTAACCTTAGCAAAACAGCCAAAAAAGGAAATGCTGAGAATCTATTAATTATTAAAGAATACCCTGAATTAGTTCAGCAGTATGTAAAAAACTGGGAGACACGAAAGTCACAATCTTATCAATACGCTCCCTAGGTACTTGCTGAAAAGTAGTGGAAAGAAGTTTTCTAGTTGATTGATGTAATTGCGCATGCTATAATAAGTTAAAGGTTTTAGGAATTAGGCAATGGATTATATAAACGATGCTGCTGGTAGTTACACTACCATTCATGATTTTTTTCACAATAACGGAGCAGGAGACTATAAAGTTCAATGCAGTTACAACGGTGTGCCTTATGCAGCTGATGAGTGCATACATGCCGGAGATAAGTTCTACGCTGACAATTTTATGGACTCGCATTATGGTAGGGAGATAAAAATGTACCCTCAAAGTGAACTTTTAGCTAAAGAATATGCTGGGAATATGCTGCCTGTTTCAATATCACTGGATAAGGATTTAATAAAGATAAAAGACTGTCAGAAAAAAGCTGAATTTGCAGAACTAGGAGGGAAGTCAGATGATCTAGTGTATGATAAGCAAGAGCATATAAAGTGCCACACAACGGAGTTATCATATGACAATGTTTGTGCTTATCGTAACAAAACTTCAACACTTAACATTAGACATGATGCGCCAAGTGATCCGCAATATAGTTTAAATATAGCATTTACAAAGGTTAATGATAATAAACCAGGGTTTTGGCAAAAACTTAAAAACATGTTTTAGCTAAAGTAGCATTCTTCTCAATGGAAAGATTTTGTGTATGCTTGCTTTATTTGTCTTGAACTATTGATAAGTCTGTTACAATAAAGTATAACTCTATTAGCTAAATATTACTTGAGACATGGAGACTTTTTGGACAGCCTTGGAAAAGATATTGGGCAAAGTTTTTCCTGCTAAAATAGTGAGCTCTTTTTTAGGAATAGGGTACTTACCAGGTTGGCAGAACTATTGGTCTTCTTTTTTAATATTATTTGTTACCGATATCATATTGGTTCTCATATACGGAGGAGATTTTATATTATACAAAATGCCAAATTCGGGCGTAGTTGTAGCTGCTATTTTTGTGAAGTTGGCAATAGTTATATTAGTACTACAATTAGTTGGAATATCCATTTTTCATACTCAAGACCCTTCAGCAAACAGTGGTGAGAATATAGTAATACAAATAGCGTCAGGGCAAGTGCTGACTGTTGCGCTTTCAATGCCAGCAATAATGTCAATTTATCATTCTATAAGTAAACTCTATGGAAGCATATGTAAGCAGATACTTCAATGTCCGTTTTGGTTTAATGATTTCATGCACTTGTTCTTTTTCTTTATTATACCTTATGCATTTTTTAATATTGTGGAAGTGATAAAACCTTGGCCAATAAGTTCGATACAGCTCAGTTATAACAATGCAATATCAATTACATTTGAGGGAATTTTTCATACGTTTTATGCAGTAATTTTGCTGTATTTGACTGCATTTATATTCTGCGATTTAACTATGCATAACGCAATTGTCATAAACAAGAGCATAATTCAGTATGTGAAAGAAAATTCAGTAGTCTTGAGTGACTACTTGCATAACGCTCTAAAAAAATAAATATTGAATAGTACCTATTTGCTTATATATTCAGTATAAAAAGTATGCAGTTTACGTGAACCTACAAAGTATAATAAAGGGATTGCAAGATTTTTGGGCTGGTGAAGGATGCACCATACTCCATCCGTACACATCCGAAGTTGGAGCTGGAACGTTGCATCCTGCAACAATCATGTCAGCAATTGACGCAAAGCCAACAAAGATTGCGTATCTACAACCAGTAATTAGGCCAGCAGATGGACGCTATGGTGATAATCCTAATCGCTTATATCAACACCATCAATACCAAGTTATAATCAAACCTTCTGGTAATAATTTGCAGGATGTTTACTTAAGTAGCTTAAAGGCTCTTGGCATATCCACAGAGAAGTATGATATTAAATTTATTGAAGATGATTGGGAAAACCCAAGTGTTGGTGCATCAGGGCTTGGGTGGGAAGTTACATGCAACGGGATGGAAGTAACACAACTTACTTATATACAGCAAGTAGGAGGTATTGACTGCAAAATAATTCCTGGTGAGGTGGCGTATGGGTTGGAGCGCTTAGCAATGTGCATACAGGGTGTGGATAATGTTTACGATATAATTTGGAACGATAGCGGCGTAACTTATGGAGATATTTTTAAACAAAGAGAATATGAATTTTCTCACCTAGCGCTTGATTATTATGATACTAAAGTGGTACAGCAGCAGTTTGAGGACACAGAAAAACTATGTAAATTTCTTATTGGAAAAGAATTACCAGTAGCAGCTTATGACCAATGCGTTAAAACTAGCCACCTACTTAATCTGCTTGATGCAAGAGGTGTGCTTGGTGTGAATGAGCGCACAGTGTATATTGGTAGAGTTAGAGAGCTAACAAAAAAATGTTGTGAGTTATATATGAGTAAGTAACATATGTCGTCACAATTATTATTTGAATGCCTTTCAGAAGAAATACCACCGAGAATGCAAAGTTCAGCTGCAGCTCAAGTTAAGAGTTATGTTGCTAATGCTTTCAATAAAAATAATGTGAAATTTGTATCTATAGAGGTTTTTATAACAGCACGTCGCATCACTCTTTTTATTGATAATATAAGCATTTCGGGACTAAAGGGCACTAATGACGAAGTTAAAGGACCAAATGTCAACGCACCAAAAAGTGCCGTTGAAGGTTTTTTAAGGAAAAATGGAAAAAGTGAGACAGATTTATTCGTTCGCAAGGTAGGTAATGGAGACTTCTACTTCATCAAAAAAGATGTTTGCTCATTTAATGTCCAAGAGTTTCTCAAAAATCTACTAGAGGAGATGTTGAAAAATTTCTCTTGGCCAAAAAGCATGAGGTGGAGTGAAGGAAAAGAAAGATGGGTTAGGCCAATTAAAAACATTCTATGTATTTTGAATGATGAGATAATACCTGTGTCTTTTGCAGGAGTCACAGCACGCAACGTAACATATGGCCATAGATTTCTCTCAAGTGGTATAGCGCTCACTGCTGAAACACCTAAAGACTACTTTGCATTGCTAGAAAAAAACAATGTCATTCTCCAACCGGATAAAAGAAAACAATTTATACTGGAGCAGATCAATAAATTCACAAAAGAGCAGAGTTTACAACTCGAAGAAAACGATTATTTACTGAACGAATTAACGGGGCTTATAGAATGGCCGATTGTGCTGTTTGGCAAAGTGAATCAAGAAAAGTCATCTGGACTACCGAAGGAAGTAGTTCTTAGCATAATCAATACACAGCAAAAATACCTTGCTTTAAGCAATGGACAAAGAATTTCGCACTTTGTCACTGTTGTCAACGTTAACAATGATGAAGTTGTCAAGGGGCACGAAAGAATATTAGAAGCACGTCTCGCCGATGCCCAGTTTTTGATATCTCAGGATAAAAAGGAAAATCTGGATTATTATGTCAAGAAATTAGATTCGATATTGTTTCATGCTTCTCTCGGTAGCGTTGGAGAAAAAGTAAAGCGCATTATAGCTCTATCGAAATATATAGCCATATATGTTCCGCGTGCTCCACTAATTAAAGTTGAGCGTGCTGCATATTTAGCAAAGGCAGATCTTGCAACGTCGATAGTAAAAGAGTTTCCAGAGTTGCAAGGAACAATGGGCGGGTATTATGCTTCTTACTTTCGAGAGGATGAAGAAATAGTGGAAGCTATAACTGAGCATTATAAGCCAATCGGATCAGAGCAAGAAGGTCCTAAGTCTCCTGCTGCAATTGCTGTGGCCATTGCTGATAAAGTAGATAGTTTAGTTGGTTTGATTGCAGCAGGTGAAAAGATTTCTGGCTCATATGATCAGTTTGGTCTGCGAAGAATGACAATTGGTGTAATTAGAACAATACTTGAGAATAATTTGCATGTTCCAATTAAGCTATTGATAGATAAGTCGGTGTCTCTATATTCAAAACTCACATTTACTGAGGATGTAACATCATTTGATCAATCTAATAAGCCGAGTAAGGAAAAAATTCCAGAACTAGTGCTTAGATTCTTCCTGGAAAGATTCAAGGTTATTTTAAGGAACAAGGGTATAAGACAAGATGTTGTAAGTTCAATATTATATAAAACTGATATTAATGATCTGCTAACAGCAGAAAAGCAAACTGTTGTATTAGATCATTATCTTAGTACACCTGAAGGCGAACAGGTTCTAAGCACTTATAAAAGGGTCAGTAACATAGTTAATAAAGCAGAAAAAAATGACAACACCACTTACAGTATATCTTATAATAAGAAGTTTTTGATTGATAGTGAAGAAATAGCACTATCAAATTGTGCTGTGGCTGTTTGTAAAAGCATTAAACAAGCAATAAAAAATGGTTACTTCAATACAGCACTTGATGAACTTACTGGTTTTGCTCCATTTATCAACCAATTTATGGACAGTGTAAAGATTAACTGCGATTCTGACAAGCTGAGAAAAAATAGGTTGTCTTTGCTTGCGAGTGTTGTTTCCATCTTTCATTTAGTAGCAGATTTTAGCCTCATACAAGTCAAACAATGGGCCATGTCATAAATGTTCAGGCAATAAAAAAGCAAATCGAGTTATCCCCACAGTCTTGTGGTGTGTATAAGATGATAGGAGAGAGGGATAAGGTTTTATACGTTGGAAAAGCAAAAAACTTAAAATCGAGGTTATCTAGCTACCTTAGATATGAAAACCTTTCTGAACGAATCAAAGTTATGCTCTCACAAATTGTTGAGGTTAAGACCTTTCTAACTGAAAATGAAGTGGATGCACTGCTTCTTGAAGCGCAGTTAATAAAATCACTGAAGCCACCTTATAATATTGTGCTCAAGGATGGGAAATCTTATCCTTACATAACAATTTCCAAACACGATTACCCAAGAATAGCACGATACAGAGGCAAATTTAAAAAGGATGAGTTTCACTATTATGGTCCCTTTCCATCTGCTGATGCTGTTAAGCAGACTATATTGTCATTGCAAAAAGCTTTCCTTTTGAGAGTATGTTCAGATCGATATTTCTCCTCAACAAAAAGACCATGTCTTGAGTATCAAGTTAAGCGCTGCTCAGCACCGTGCGTAAATAAAATCACGAAAGATGATTACTGCCAATCAGTAAAACAAGCACGAGATACATTGCTTGGAAGAAATAAGGAAGTAAAAGAACAATTACTTTCCGCAATGAGAAAGTGCAGCAGTGAGGAAAATTATGAGCTTGCTGCTGTATATAGAGATCGAATAAAATTTCTTGAGCAAATTCAAATGCAGCGAACAGATTTTTCTTTTGAAAAAGATGCAGACTTTTTCAGCATTGTACGTGAAGAGGATCTGGCATGCATTGGTGTGTTATCGTTCAGAAATAAAGACAACTATGGAAGCACTCCCTACTTTGTCGAAAACTGCAATGACCATCCAGATGATGAAATTTTATCCACCTTTCTGATCAATTTGTATAATTCAGCTAACATACCTCCAGCACAAATTTATGTTCCTAGTTTTGTTACAGGTAAGGAAATCGTTGAACAGGCACTACGTAACATTACTCAAAAAACAATAAAAGTTTTGCATGCAAAAAATAAAAAAGAACATAGTTTGTTGAAATTCGTTTATGATAATTCTCAGCATAGCTTGGAGCAGAAGCTTACTGATTATAAAAACAGTCTGGAAAAACTTGAAGGGCTTAGTAAAGTTTTCTCGTTACCAAATGTTCCAAAGCGTATCGAGGTTTATGATAATAGCCACATATCTGGAAATCAACAAGTTGGCGTGATGATTGTTGCAGGGCAGGAAGGTTTTTTAAAAAGTGAATACAGAAAATTTACTATAAAAGAAGAAATTTCAGGTGATGACTATAAAATGATGAGAGAAGTGCTAACCAGACGTTTCTCTGGCAAGATAAAGGACATAATTCCTGATTTTCTATTGATTGATGGCGGGCCTGGGCATGTTTCCATAGTAAAAAATGTATTAGATATATTGAATGTAAATGTTCCTTTTGCTTGCATGGCAAAGGGCTCCTATCGCAATGCAGGAAATGAGAGATTTTACATGCCGGGCAGAGAAGAGTTTACTCTAGCAAATGACAGCAAAGTCATGCTCTATTTACAATCGCTACGCAATGAGGCTCATCGTTTTGCAGTCGCTTCACATAGAAAAAAGCGCGATAAACAGTTTTTCGTTTCACCGTTAAGTAAAATAACTGGCATTGGTAACAAAAGAAAAAATGCGTTGATGTCTCATTTTGGTTCAGTGGAAAACATAAGCAAAGCTTCCCTGGCTGAAATTCAAAGTGTAGCTAGGATTAGTAAAGAATTAGCAAAAGCTGTTCTTAAACACTTAAATAACAAAGAATAGACGCAGAGGTGTGGTTAAGATGCAAGCAAAAAGACTTTAAACTTTAGCCTCAAACCACACTATACCGCCATCTCATTCTAACAATTTTGCTATTCAATTGCCCCGCTGACTTGCCTTTTGTGTTACTAATCATTTTCTTGACTTTTCTTGGAGCCGTTCATATTTTTCACGAGCTATAGAGATAGCTTTTCTCAACTTCTCCTCAAGGATTTTCTTAGGGGGTAGCTGTGTTAAATATTGCGCAACGTGAATATTAGACCCCTCAAGCTCCAGTATTCTATATCTTCTTGATCCTTATCGGCACATAAAATAATCCCTAGAGGTTTTTCTTCATCTGGTTTTCGTTCATTTTTATCTAACCAATTCAAGTACCACTCCATTTGTCCTTTATAGGCTGGTTCAAACCGACCGATTTTTAGTTCTATTGCAATAAGACGCCTTAATCCTCTATGAAAAAATAGCAGGTCTAGATACCTATCAGATGCTTTAGTGCTCATCCTTTTTTGACGTGTCACAAAACAAAAATCGTTGCCAAACTTTTGTAAAAATTTTATCAATTCATCCAAAATCGTGTTTTCTAGATCAGTCTCACTATGACTTGATGGCAATTCCACAAAGTTAAGAAAGTATGGATCGTGAAAAATGAATTCGGGTGCTAACGTATTTTCCTCACTTAACTGTTTGATGCTTTGTCTTATGAAGTCCTCAGGCTTTTTTGCTAATGCCGTGCGTTCATATAACATAGTATCGATTTTACTACGTAGTGTTCTAACACTCCATCTTTCAATACGACACATTTCTAAATAGTAGCTGCGCTTCAAGTCATCAGAAATTGCAATAATTTCTACAAAGTGTGACCAACTCAATTGTTGTGACAGTGTCGCGACAATTTCTTGATCAGGAAAGAGCTTGGAGAATTGCACCATCCGAAATAATGAGGCTCTATCAAATCCACGTCCATATTTAATCTGAAGTTCTTTTGCAAGTTGGGGGATGATTCGTTTGCCATAGTCTGCACGTTTGTGTTTTAAGATTTCCTGGTCTATTCTAAAGCCAATTTCCCAATTTAATAACACTAAAGTAGAATTGAACTGCGTGGAGAGATGATTCTTTGCTCTATCTATTAAATTACTGATATCCCCTAATAAACCAGTAGTGATATCCATCAACGCTATTTTCAATATAAAGGACCATTATAGCACAAAAACTAACTTTCTTGGATTTTAGCATACCGAAAAAACATCCACTCACTACCTTATGAAACGCTGCGAAGCGGCAGAAAATGGTTGAACAAGCTAGAAAAATGGGCTAAATACGGTGTAATGTGGTTTGAGGCAAAAATTTAAAGTCTTTTCACTTGTGTCTTAACCATACCTTTGAACAGATACGAACAGACTTCTTGCATACTAAAAAGCAGTCATTTTAACATTGGTGTTTTTCGTGTGCTTTCAAATTGCCTCAGATAAAATATTTAAGAAATTTACCAAGCGAGAAAAAAAGGCAAAAGAAGCCCTGGTCGGTAGCTAATTATTTATATGTACCTCAAATATCGGCGTTTTTATTCTCAGCGCTACGATTCAGCTACTTTTAAATGCAAATAACCAAAACTACAAACGTTAAGAATTTTACTGAGCGGAAAAAAAGGCAAAAAAACTCTAAGGCAGCTAGTATTCAAATTCTCCCTTGTCTATTTGACGTTCTATACTGTCTTAAACGACTTATAAGCGCGTTTCAGCTTGTATAGGCAAAAACCAGAAGTTTTAAAAAGACGTAAGGTGCACATAGTGCAAAAATTTAAACATGAGACGCCAAATACCCTAAGTTTTTTGTCATTAACCTGCACAGATTGCGAAGATAAACAAATAGCTTCAGTCTCATTATAAGAGGGTTGAAAGAATTTGTCAAGTAGTTTTTTTGACCCTGTTTCTATGAACTGCTTGGATGACTCCATATAAATCACTAGAGTTAATAAATAGGAAAATCATTACAAATCTTTTCAACTTTACTCTTCACTGTTTTTTCAACATTTAAGCTATTTTTGCTGATTAGTCCTTGAATTATCTCGTTTATTAAGTCTGCTATTTCTTTAAAATTTTCCGCCCCAAGTCCACGTGTTGTTTCAGCAGCAGTACCAAAACGCAGCCCTGAAGTGATGGTTGGCTTTTCTGTGTCAAATGGTACAGAGTTTTTATTGCAGGTAATACCAGCCCTTTCAAGGCTATCTACAACGTCTTTTCCAGTCAACTTCTGTGGTCTTAAGTCAACTAGCACTATATGAGAGTCAGTGCCACCGGTTATAATGCTCAGTCCATGCTCTTGCAGCGCTTGAGCTAGCACTTTCGCATTCTCCACAACTTTTCTGCTATAAGTCTTAAACTCTGGCGCTAATGCTTCTTTAAATGCAACAGCTTTTGCAGCTATTACATGCATAAGCGGCCCACCTTGCAGCCCTGGGAAAACTGCCGATTGAATTTTTTTATGCAACGTTTCATCATCCGTCATTATTACTCCACCTCTAGGACCACGCAGAGTTTTGTGAGTCGTAGAAGTTATAACATGCGCATATCCAGCAGGTGATGGATATTCGCCCGCTGCAATAAGCCCCGCATAGTGAGCAATATCGGCAAGTAAATACGCACCAACTTTATCTGCGATCTCGCGAAAACGCTTGAAGTCTATCTTTCTTGGATAAGCAGAAGCACCAGCTATGATCAGTTTTGGCTTATACTCAAGTGCCAGCCTTTCTACCTCGTCCATATCGAGCAGATAAGTGTCTTTGCTGACTGTATACTGAATCGACTTAAACCATTTACCAGAAAGGCTTGGTGCTGCACCATGAGTTAGGTGTCCGCCACAACTCAGCGATAATCCAAGTATCGTATCGCCTGGAGTAAGCAATGAAGCAAACACTGCTTGGTTTGCCTGAGAACCAGAATGAGGTTGAACGTTCGCAAATTTAACACCAAACAGTTTACAGAGCCTCTCTATAGCTAGACTTTCGACCTTATCCGCATATTCACAACCACAGTAGTACCTTTTCCCTGGATAACCTTCCGCATATTTATTAGTCAGAAAAGAGCCTTGTGCCTCCATCACTGCTTTACTTGCAAAATTTTCTGATGCAATCAGTTGCAGTTGCGACCTTTGACGCTGCAATTCCTTCTCTATAGATTGATAAATTTCGCCATCAAAAGACTTTAAATCATTTTTAAAACTGCAGATTCCTTCTGAAACACTTGTCATAGATCAAACTTCGTTTAACTCAATGATATTAAAATGTATGTTCGCTACAAGCAATTTTAAGATCGTTTCTTTAACCACACAAAACCAAAAGCAGCCAAGAGTAGACATATAGGAATAATCGATATTGCTTTTACCAGCAATCCAGCACCATACACAGGATTTCCTTGTATTATCATTCCATCCCAATATAAATCTACTATTTTTGCGATTCCAACATGAAAAAAATAGCCAAAAACCATAACTATCATATTTGACACGGCCGTAGCCAAGCCAACCAAGTTATTGTTCACATAACTTATTGCTTTGTAAATGGTAATTACCTGATATCCAGATGCAAAGCCAATAACAAGAAGCGCAGGTAGCACAACATATAGGCCACCAGCTCGTGTAAAAAGCAAAAGGAAACTAACGATCATTGCAAAAGAACACGCAATAATTACTTCGTAATGCCTATTCGGACACTTTTCCAGCAGGTAAGCCAGAAAAAATGCTCCAGCTCCCATACCTATAAACATGAGAGAAGAAAGCGAAGACGCTAGATCTCCAGTCATTTGATACACCTCACACAAGAATGCTTTTGCCCAGCCATCAGCAAAACCTTCTAATGGACCAACCATTAAGCCACCAAAAAAACTGATCAGAATGATATGTTTGTTGAAGAGCACAGTTTTCAAATCTTGAAGTATATTATCACTTACGCTTTCTTGTGCATTACTGCTTGGCGTTACAAAGAATAACAGCAAAGCAAGCAAACAACCAAACGCCGAGAAAGTATAAATAACATAGTCCCAACCAAATTTATCAAGTAAAAAGTCCAAGGGTAAGCCACCATAAATAGCTCCCAGTAGTCCTATTATTATAGATAAACTGGCCATTCTTGCTGATTTTTCTTGTGAAAAATACATACTTGCAACTTTAAAGATTCCAATTGCTGAAGCAGATGACCCAACTCCGACGATTATTCTACCGAGTATTGAGTAATACCACTCATCGAAGCATATAAGCGGTAGTGTCCCAACAAATGTTAAAATAGTGCATATAGGCAAAACAAGTTTTGGGCCAGATCTGTCAAGAAAAAGACCAACAGGTATGTGAGCAAGCGTATAGCCTACATAATACAGCCCACCGAATTGACCAACATCTGTAACACTTATGTCAAACTTTGTTATTAATTCAGGTGCGATTATGTTCGGGATTACACGTAATATGTACTGGTACGCATAGAACAGCGATGCTAGCAACCATATTAAAAAATTTCTCTGTAGCATCAACCTCACCTTAAATTTAAAATCATAGGTTTATAAAAAATAGCTTTTTACAAATTTTTAATTTGCTAAAATTTAGCATAGTTAAATTCATAGCAAATAAGCAACTATGTATCAACTAAATTTTCCAGCCCTAGCTGCTTGAACACGAAGAGGGCATTTCTAAAAATGGGAATAATTATATCTAAAATAGTATAATTTTTAGTAAAGCCCAGCATCAGAAACATTTTAGTTAACTCAATATTAACCTTTCCGCATGTATAATGGTTAATATAATGTCAAGCAAAGGTGAGCCAATGAGTACAAGCACAAAAAACAACACGCTACAAAATTACCTAACAAAATACATCGAACAAACGTTTGCTGCTCACACGGGTAACAGATATGACAAACTGTATAGGGAGCTTTTAAGCAAAGTAGAAGAGACCATAAAACTAGCCGTAAGCAAAGCAAAACATTTAGACATTAGTCTAGAGAGCGTATATGGAAAGTTAACATCCAATAAAAAACTACTTCACGCTATTGCTAAGCAGCAAGTGTCGACATTTTTGGATACCCACCAAACAAAAAAGGAAATTGCTGAGGGATTTAGCAAATATAATGTCAACGAAAGTGATTTAAAAGCTCTAGGAGAAGGTTTGGTGAAAAAAATAAATGATATTAATTTAATCCAGCAAAATAAAGAAAATAAGTTAAACATCAGAAATATACTTGCCCAATCAATAGGACATCCTTCTTCACAAATAAAGGAATCTGAGGTGACTTCAGTAAATATTCTCGACTTGGTAAAATAAACAATTTATGAGCGTCTACTTACCTCAATTTCTAGCATATGCATTCTCACACCTAGCCTTTATTGCTTATTTGGTAAACACTTTTAAGCCTATAATACCCAGCACTACCAAAACAATAGAAAATAAACGCCCAAAGTTCACTGGATCATTAAAAACCATTACTCCTACTACCGCTGCGCCTATAGAGCCTATACCAGTCCAAACTGCATAGGATGTGCCAAGGGGAATAGACTTCATTGCTACTGACAGCCAGTAAAGGCTTACAGGAGCACAAACTAAAATAATTACCACAGGCATAACACGGGCAAAACCATCACTATACTTTAGCGCCGTTGTCCACACAACTTCAAGTAAGCCAGCCAACAATAAATATAACCAGGCCATAAATTAGTTCCTTTCTACTGACATATGAAAACATTATACATGAGAATGCAGAAAGTCAACTTAGTGTTTCGCATGCTTTAATAATACTGTTGCATCCAATTTCTAGTTGTTCCTGAGAGGTCGCATAAGAAATTCTGACAAAATTTTCAAGGCCAAACGCAACTCCTGGAACTACGGCAACTAAATGATCCTCCAGCAAGTATTCAGTGAAATCGAGGTCATTATTTATTACTTTACCATCTTTTGTGCTCTTACCTAGCAAGCCTTCGCACGAGACGAACAAATAAAACGCACCTTGCGGAGTAGATGCTGATAGTCCTGGAGCAGAACTTAGCTTCTCTACCACAAAATCTCTACGATTCTTGAAAGTTCTCGTTCTTTCCTTCAAAAAACCATGATCACCGCTTAAAGCTTCAACCGCTGCTGCTTGTGCTATCGAATTTGGATTAGAAGTGCTCTGAGACTGCAGCGCAGAAATAGCTTTTATTACATCACTTTTACCTGCAATATAACCTATTCTCCAGCCTGTCATAGCATAAGCTTTTGATACCCCATTGACCACAAAAACTCTATCGTGAAGCCTCGGTTCAACCTGGGCAATAGTAAAAAACTTCTCATCGTATATTATATGTTCATAAATATCATCTGTAACAACGTTCACGTGGGGATATTCAAGCAATATTTGTGCTATGTCTTTCAGTTCATCATATGTATACACAATTCCTGCTGGGTTATTCGGTGAGTTAAGAACTAACCACTTGGTCTTCTTGGTTATTTTGCTTTTTAACAATTCTGGTGTTAGCTTGAAGTTTTGCTTGCACTTTACCACAACTGGCAGACCGCCAAAAAGACTTACCATATCAACATATGAGACCCAATAAGGGGCTGGAATTATAGCTTCATCTCCAGGGTTAATCGTTGCCATAAATAAGTTAAACAACACCTGTTTAGCGCCGGTACCAACGCAGATTTGATTAAATGTATATTCGAGATTGTTATCCCTTTTTAACTTATTGATTATTGCTTCCTTAAGCTCACGCGTTCCATCTACAGCAGTGTACTTAGTTTTACCTTCGTTTATTGCTTGAATAGCTGCTTTTTTTACATGGTCTGGAGTGTCAAAGTCCGGTTCTCCTGCAGCTAAAACGCAGATGTTTTTCCCCTCGCCTTTTAACCTATTTGCCTTGTCGGTTACGGCAATCGTAGGTGATGGCTTTATTAGGGACATTCTTTCTGCAAGATCTGACATAATCTCATTAAAGTTAAATCAAAATGATAAGCCCTACACAACAAAAAAGCTAGAAATTTTGTTATTAGATTTCTTGCATAACCACATCAAACCAGTTCTTGGCAGCGTATTGGATTCAATAGAAACAAAAAAAACTGCTTGACAACCTTCGCCAGTTCTGTTACCATGGGGCTGGAGGTATTCAGTTATCTTCATCTGTGCAGATTAAACGACAAGAGTATTAAGATTGGCGTCTTATGTTTAATTTTTTGCACTATGTGCACCTTATGTCTTCATTAATTTTACCTAGGCTTCTAGGTTTTTCCCTATACAAGCTGAAACGCGCTTATAAGTCGTTTAAGACAGTATAGTACGCCAATTTTCAGGATTAGAGAGTGAGAACAATCTACCACGGGATTCTTTTGTCTTTTTTTCTGCTTAGTAAGTTTCTTAGCACTTAAGCTAAGGGTCTGTTGCAGTTTAAAAGTCGCTAAATTGCAGCGTTTAGGACTTAAAAAAACGCCAATACTGAAAATAGACAATGGCCAGGGCTTCTTTTGCTTTTTTTTCTCCACTTGGTAAATTTCTTAAATATCAAAGCAATTCATGAACGAACATTTGTTTTTACAACAAATGTTGTCATAAAGTGAAATGAGATCCCAGCGTCGCGCGCTGGGATGACAAAAAAGGAGGCGCTTGGATGACAGAAGGAGGGGGCGCTGGGATGACAGGAAAAGGGGACACTGGGATGACAAAAAAAGGAGGCGCTTGGATGACAGAAGGAGGGGTGCTAGGATGATACCATTGTTGACTGGCAATTTGATTTGTCCTATTACCATTGGTATAAGCTATAGATTTTTCTATAGATAGCTCCAACAAAGTCTTCCCCGGTGTCTCTAAACTCCTTCGGGGCAGCCTTTCTTAATTAGTCGTATTTCAGTTTACAACTCTATCTAAAAGAATGCCGAGAAAAAGCAGTAGTCCTACATAGGAGTTATTTTTAAATATAGACATGCATTGACCGGAGTCGTCGGGGTTGAGATTTTTATATTGGTAATGAAACATGACCCCTACAGCAAGTAAAGCGATATAGAAAATGTTATTCAATGATGATAAGATACCGGCATATAGCCACATCATAAGAGATATTAAATGAAACCTTTTTAGCCAAGATTTTGTTGTATCACCAAAATATAATGCTGTTGATTTCATTCCGAGTTTTTCATCATCTCTTTTATCTTGATGAGCGTATATGGTGTCGTAACTCAGTGTCCAAAAGATGCATCCTGCATAAAAGAGCATAGGTTCTATACTAATCTGGTTCTTTACTGCCGCCCAACCTAGGAGCGATCCCATATTAAAAGTAAACCCTAAAAACAATTGTGGCCACCAAACGTAACGCTTTAGTAAAGGGTAAATAATTATCATACACATTGAGATTACCCCAAGTATAAGTGTAGTTTTATTGGTGAGTAGTAGGATTACTAGCGCAATGGACAGTAACAGAGAAAGTAAAATCAAAGCTTGCTTTGCGTTTAGTGCACCACTTGCAAGTGGCCTATATTTTGTTCGTTCAACATGCGCATCTATTTCTTTATCGAAAATATCATTGATTATACAACCCGCAGGCCTCATCAAGAATGCGCCTATAGTAAACAAAATAAGGAGAAAAAAAGCCTGCCAAGATAGAGAAGTTGAGGCTAGAATAATACCACTTAAACTAGGGAATAATACAAGCCACAAACCTGTTAAACTGTGCAACCTCATCAATGAAAAGTAACGATTGAAATGCATTATTAAGTATGATTACTTAGTATTTTGCTTACATTAACAAAATTATCGAATGCTAAATCAGTTTTGAAAACTAACTTGGGTACAAACCGCAAATCAACATAACACAATATGGATTTGCGTATCAACCATGTAGATTGGTTGATTTCATCAATAATAGTGCTAATATCACAATCTTTTTCACTTAATGAAGATAGCACTACATATACATCTGCTTTTTTTAAGTCTTTACTTAACTTTACTTCAGATACCACTACATTTTTATTGAATGCCTTACCTTCTATTAAGACTCTGGTTATTGCTCTATGCAGTACAGATGCTATTTTTAGGCTCCTGATTTCTTTTTTCATACTATAATACCCTTTCTTCCTGCACTAATTGATAAACTTCCATAATATCTCCAACCTTAATATCGGCATCACCATCTAGAGACATTCCACATTCAAAGTTTGTACCTACTTCCTTAACATCATCCTTAAATCTACGCAAAGCTTTCAATTTTCCTTCATATATTAATTTACTGTTGCGCATTACCTTAATTAAAGAATCTTTTTTTACAACTCCATCACTTACATAACATCCAATAATATTACCAGCTTTAGATACATTAAATATCTGTCTCACAGATACAGAACCAATACGCACTTCTCGTGTTACAGGCTTTAGCATTTTAGTCAAGCAAATTTTCATACTGTCAATAAGTTCGTATATTACGTTATAAGTACGTATTTCTACACCTTTTTGTTTTGCCAAATCCCTTATTTTTGAATCCACTTTGACATTGAACGCCAAAATTACTGCCTTTGACGCTTCTGCAAGCAGCACATCTGAGTCTGTTATTCCCCCCACCGCCTTGTGTAGGATATTTAATTTCACTTGATCTTTACCAAGTTTATCAATTGAACTTGATATTGCTTCGATAGAACCAGTCACGTCACACTTCAAAACTACAGATAACTCTTCTGTCTCATTGTCATTACGACTGAACATGTCTAAATCACTACTGCTTGAATCCTCCTCTTTTCTCTTGATCAGCTCTAATCTGTATTCAACGATTTCACGTGCCTGCTTTTCAGAATTTACAACAACAAATTTATCCCCAGCATCTGGCACACCGTTTAGACCAGTGATTTCAATTGGAGTGGAAGGTGGGGCCATCTTTTCCCTTTGACCAAGATGATTAACCATACTACGTACTTTTCCATATGTTGTACCCACCACCAACATATCACCAACCTTCAGCGTTCCTTCCTCAACTATCAACGTAGCTGATATTCCCTTGGCTTTATCTATTTTAGATTCTATCACCCACCCAAATGCTCGACAATCCTCTATCGCTTCAAGCTTCATTAAATCAGCAATTAACAAAATCGCCTCTTCTAGTTTGTCTAGGTTGATTTTCTTTTTTGCTGATACTGGCACAACCATAACATCACCACCAAGTTCTTCAGGAATGAGGTCATATTGAGGTAAACTACTAATTACCCTTTCTACATCATTAGACTGCGATTTATCGATTTTATTAATAGCAACTATAATAGAAACATTTGCTGCCTTTGCATGATTTATTGCTTCAATCGTTTGTTTCATCATTCCGTCATCAGCCGCAATCACTATTACAACTATATTAGTGATGTTAGCACCACATGCACGCATTGCAGTAAATGCCTCATGTCCTGGTGTGTCAATGAAAGTAATTCTTTGCTTATTTTTTGTAACTACCTGGTAAGCACCTATATGTTGAGTTATTCCACCTGACTCTCTTTCTGCAACATTAGATTCACGAAACGCATCAAGCAATGAGGTTTTACCATGATCAACATGTCCCATAAAAGTGACAACTGGCGGCTTAGGTTTTTTAGGCAAGCTTTCTCTGTCCTCTATGAAAAGTAAATCCTTTTCCTTGTTAGCATCGCTCACTCGTTTAGCTGTATGATTAAATTTTTCCACTATTTCACATGCTATATCCGGATCCACCAAATCATCCACTCTGTAACTCTCACCAACTTCTTCTTTCAACATTCTTAGCACATCTTTGCTGTCCTCTGCCATACGAACGGATAATTCTCTGATTGTAATTTCATCTGGTATAATAACTTCTCTTGATATGTTTTTACCTTTGGTAAATTTCGATTTTCTATTTCTTATACCAAATCTTTGCTTAAACGCAGGAGATTGTTCAATTTTGTCATCTATTGATTGTGCGATTATCAGCTTGGAGTGCTTAGAATATATATCTTTGTTAGCCTTTAAAGGTTTTTTATCATCATTTTCATCGTCAATTCCACCCTCCGTTGGCTTAGCTGAGCTAACACCACTTGAAGCTTTTTCTTCGATTTCTTTAAACGAGGCATCTGAAGCACTATCTTCACCATCAACCTTTTCATAATTGTCTTCTTTTATTACTGCCTCTTTTTCTTCTTTTAGATTCTTTTCTTTTAATAAAGCTGCATTCTGTACAGCATTAATACGGAAGATTTGCTCTTTTTCTGTCAAGGAACCTAATTTACTTCCATCTTGTTCTTCTGGCTCATGAGGTTTTCTTCTTCTTTTTTTTACTATTGTAGCTCCCGTACTTGGACTTGCTGAAGAGTTCAAATCAAGATCCAACTTAAGTTTGTTAAAGCCTTGAAGCGTTAGTTTTTTACTACTGATATCTTCGTTATTCATACATTTTGCTATATTACCCCAAGCTTTCTACGAGCTTCCATGATTATTGAGTCTATTGTGTCTTTTAAATCCTCTTTACCACTCGCTGAAGAGGAGAGTATACCATAAAACTCATAGCCTGACAAATCTGCCACATCTCCTAGAGTTTTAATACCATGTTTACTAAGAGCAATTTTATCGTCTATTGATAAAGGTAAATTGATTACATCATCTTCCATACCTAAACTTCTTAACTCTTCTATTTTTTTGTCATTTTCTGCTTTTAGATATTTATTTGCTCTGCTGTGCAATTCACTTGCAATATCTTCGTTAAAGCCTTCTATCGAAGCAAGCTCTTTAATTGAAGCATTGGATATATCCTCTACGCTTGAAAAACCCTCTGTGACTAACAACTGCCCCATAATCTCCTCTAAATTTAAAGCTTCAGCAAATAAAGCTGAACACTGACTAAGTTCCCTACTCCGCCTTTCTGATTCTTGTTGAGTGCTTAGTATCTCAATTTTCCATCCAACAAGCTCTGAGGCTAATCTTACATTTTGACCTTTTTTTCCTATAGCTAAGCTTAATTGATCTTCAGCAACTATTAATTCTACACAATTTTCATTTTCATCAATAATAACCTTCAATACTTCTGCAGGAGTAATTGCTTTGATAACAAATTGGCCCAGGTCTGAAGAATAATGTATGACATCAATTTTTTCTCCATTTAATTCATGTATGATGGTTTTTATCCTATCCCCCTTAACTCCAACACAAGCACCTACTGGGTCGATGTTTTTATCAGGAGAGAAAACAGCAACTTTAGACCTTGAACCAGCATCTCTAGCTATACCTTTAACTGTTACTAACCCGTCAGCAATTTCCGGTATCTCTTGATTTAATAGTGCCTCCAAAAAGCCTCCATGAGCCCTAGAAAGAATAATTTGACGTCCATCATCAGAACGCTTGACAGTTTGTATGTAAGCTTTAATCTTATCGCCTTCGCGAAATGATTCACCACCAATTAAATTTCGCAATGGAAGGTATGCCCTAGCGCCATTTATATCTATGATCAGGTCTGAATACTCCAATTGTTTAACAATACCATATCTTATTTCTCCTACTTTATCCTTAAATTCCTCATATTGCTTTTTCGATTCTTCGTATTTAATCACCTGAGCAATTCTTTGCTGGGCAATTCTTGCTGAAGCAAGATCAGTGCTGAGAGAAAGCAATTCATTAACAGTATCTCCAATTTTTGCATCTTCTCTTATTAACTTAGCTTGTGTAAGAGTAATTGATTCACATCCAGCATTCTCTTCTTCATTTGGTTCATCACTAATAACCCTTAATTCTCTATATGCAGTAACTTTGCCTGTGTTTCTATCTATGTTGACTGTAATCTTACTTTTACTACCATATTTTTGATGAGCCACTGCTTCTATGGCACTTTCTAATGCCTTCATTACCACTTCAAAATCTAGACCTTTTTGAAGTGAAAGCTCTCCTGCTGTTTTTATTATGTCAATGCTTCCAACTAAGTTATTTTTGTCACTTTTCTGTTTAGCACTGCTTTTTCGGTTAGCAATCATACAAATAAATCCTATACAATTAGTTATAATTATAGCTTCAACGGGCAAAGAACACTATTTTTAATATTAAATAATTACTAATTTAAGTCAAGTTTTTTCATGTCTTTGCATCATAAGCAACGCAGGAGTAAAAAATAAGGTTAGAACCGTTGCAGCTAACATTCCACATGCTATGGTGATTGAAATGTCAACCCACCACTGGCTTGATGGAGCATCATATGTGATTTGTAACGTGAAAAAGTTGATGTTTAGCTTAGTGATCATCGGTATTAAGCCAAGAACTGTGGTTGCAACAGTAAGCAATATTGGCCTAATGCGAGAAATCGAAGCATTTATTACACATCGCTTAACGTCATCCTTGTATACTTCAATTTGGTGATGAAAAGCGTCAAGTAATAATATATTATTATTTACTATAATTCCTGCTAAAGCAATTATTCCTACCCCGCACATAACAACCACAAAAACTTTATGGATAAGAAAGAAAACAAAAAATACACATGTAGTAGATAAAAATACTGCCGTCATTACAATGAATGCGTGGTATATACTATTGAATTGTGTCGCTAATACCAAGATCATTAGTGTAATTGCCGATATAAAAGCCTTTAACAAAAATATTCCTGATTTTTCTTGATCTTCTTTATCACCTTTAAAATCAATTTTTACTCCTTTATCCCAATCCTGGGCAATCGAGTTTTGAATGAATTTAACTCTTTCGTCAACCAGATATTCAGGATCAACATCAGCAGAGATTGTTACTGTGCGTGATCCGTTAATCCTACTTAGTTTGCTTATCTTTTTTTCGGGAGCGTATTTTACTATATTGCTCATAGGATACGGACCATTAACTGTATTAATAAAAAGGTTATCTATGGTCTTCATATTGCGGTCCTTCCCGGGAAAACGGAGTATAATATCGATTTCTTCATCCAGGTTGTTTGGTCTATATTTTCCAATTGATACTCCGCCTGTAACCATTTTTATAAAATCGCCAATGGTTGCAACACTTATTCCAGAGCTTGCAACCTTACTTTTGTCAACACTCATATCCCACTCTATTTCAGGTGTTGACCTGCTATCTTGAATATTTATAAACCCGGATGAAGATTGGTTCATAATTTTTAGAATTTTTTCCGCTGCCAAATCTAAGCTGGGTGCTTTGCCACTTAGGTTAATTTTTATTGGCTTGTCGGCTGACGGTCCTGAATTTTCCTCTTGAATATCAATTATTACTCCTTTCATATCCTGCACGCTACTTCTTATATCATTTAATATGTGCTTAGCCTTGCGTCTAAAACGCCAATCCACAAGTTCTAGTTGGATTTCGGCAATAACGTTATCTGAGAATGTTCCTGATTTAGCATAAGAAGCATACACTTCTTTTTTGATACCCGAGATACGCTCTTCCATTTCTTTTAGTATTAGATCTCGTTCCTTGGCTGATAAACTTTCCTTTGCTCTAACCTTTATTGAAATATTATCTGAATCCATTTTCGGGAAAAACTTTACTCCAGGACCGAAGGTGAAATACAATACACTAAACGAGAACAAAACAAATACAACAATACATATAAATTTTTTAGGATGATCTAAGACTTTCTCTAGCATGCGTACGTAAGCTCTTATCATAGGTCCAGTGCTTTTTATCTCACCACTTTCTATTGCATTCATTCTTTCAATCTCTTCTTTCGAGGTTACTGAAGGCTTACCAAATATCGCACCAAGTGTTGGTATGAAAACCAAAGCCATGATGAGTGAACCGGTCAAAGTTAAAATTATTGTGATTGGTATATATTGCATAAACTTACCAATCATATCGGGCCAAAATAACAGAGGGAAAAACACTGCCAATTTAGTTAATGTTGATGACAGAACTGGATAGAACATATCACGGACTGCAGTATGAAAGGCTTCTACTTTATCCATCCCGCAAATCATCTTTCTGTCAGCGTATTCGCTAACTACAATTGCATCATCAACCAACATGCCAACTGCCATAATTAAACTAAAAAGCACAACAATATTTAAGGTTATACCCATGAAGTAAAGAGCTATTATTCCAACAAGAAAGGAGCCAGGTATCGAAAGTGCCACAAGAATAGCCGTCCTTGTGCCCATAGAAAATATTATTATGATTAATATCAACAACACAGCAAATATTATGCCATTCTCTAGGTCATCAAGCACATTACGGACATTTTTTGACTGGTCGTTTAAATACACCACTTTTAGATTTTTAGGTAATTGGTCTTTTGCCTTATCTATTAGGTATTTTACTTGATTTACTGTATCTATTATGTTCTTTCCATTACGTTTTGAAATTTCTAACACAACACTAGATAGCCCATTAATGCAAGCAAACTCTTTGTGATCCTCAAACCGAGGGTATACTTTCGCTATATCCTTTATTCTCAAAACTGCATCGCCTTGAGACCTAACAGGAATGTTCATAATATCTTCTATATCTTTTAATAATCCCGACACTTTAATTGAGTATTTGCCTGTGTCATTGTCAAACGATCCGGCTCCTACTAATCTGTTATTGCTCGATATAGCATGAAATATTTCACCTGATTGAATGTTGTATTTTGTTAGTATTGTGGGCTCAATTATCACTTCTATCGTTTCCTTACGTACGCCCGCCACTTCAACCTTAAGGATATTGGGCAGAGATTCTATTCCTTTTTTTAACTTACGCGCTATATCGGTCAAAGCCCTTTCTGGTAGATGACCAACCAATCCAACATTTAATATAGGAAATAAGCTTAAGTTTATTTCGCTGATTACCGGAGACTCTGCTTCAGCAGGCAACTTCGATTTTATATTTGAAAGCTTTGAACGGACGTTATCGAGCACTTCCTTGTTACTATACTCTGTACCGAATTCAAGTATTACATGAGCGCCACCATTAGTTGCTAGGGCCTTTAGCTCCTTAACTCCTTCTATGGACCTCAGTTCATTTTCTATCGGAATAGCTAGTAACTTCTCACTATCTTCAACAGAAATTCCATGAAGTCCAACAAACACGCTGATTACAGGAATTTGTATATCTGGGTTGCTTTCCCTTGGCATTTTTATATAGGCGTATAAACCAAAAATAAAAATCGCTATAAGCAACAATATTACCGTCCTATTCCTCTCTATAAGCAAGCTTTTCATGTGAATATTTTATTGAATATGCATACTTTTGTACAACATTATATCTGAGATACATTATATATTAATTAATTCTTATATAACTTTTAGAATATTTATATTAAGTATTAAAATCATCATAAAATTACAATTACAAAATAGACTTCTCACATAACAAACCAATTTCTGGCAGCACGTTGGATTCAGTAGAAACAAAAAAACTACTTGACAACCTTCGCCGTTATCCTTATAATAAGACTGAAGCTATTATTTAACTTCCCAATCTGTACAGGTTAAAATGACAAGAGAACTTGTATTTGGCGTACTATGTGCACTGCATGTCTTTTTAAAACTTCGGGTTTTTGCCCATACAAGCTGAAACGCGCTTATAAGTCGTTTAGGACATCACCCAACGCCGGATTTTAAAATAGAGAGTGGAATAACTAGCTACCTCGGGGTTTTATTGTCTTTTTCTCCTGTCTGGTAAATTTCTTAAATATTATAGCTTAGACTAGTTGCGTTTAAAAGCAGCTAAATTGCAGCGTTTAAGGCATAAAAACGCCAATACTAAAAATAAATAATGACCAGGGCTTCTTTTGCTTTTTTTCTCGTTTGGTAAATTTCTTAAATATTTATTATTAAAGTAGTATCCTGGATCTCGGTGTCAGCTACTTGGATGACACCCTGAAGATTCAAAAAACCATCATTCCGCTACGTGTTAGCGGTTTCAAGTATTCTGCGGTTGCGCTTCTCCTAAAAATTCCTCACTATAATGCAAGAGATCTAATAAAAGCTGTGTTATCTTCTTGCAGCATTAGGTGTATGTTTTTTGCTATTTTTTCTACTAAGTGGGTAGCGTTGTCGAAATTTGCAAATTTGGACAGTACGTAATCCGCTAGCTCTCTTTGATCACTGGGCCTGCCTATTCCGAATCTCAGGCGCCAATAATCATTACCAATAAAACTGTCTATAGACTTAAGTCCATTATGTCCAGCAGAGCTGCCACCCTTCTTTATTTTTATTCTTCCAAGTTCCAGATCAGCATCATCATGTATAACAATGATATTATCTAGCGAAAATTTGTAAAAGTTTCGTATTTTTGCAACAGGAATGCCAGATTTATTCATAAATGAATAAGGTTTTAGCAACATAGTTTTACTTTCATTAATTATGCCAGAGGTTATCAGGTAATCGGCTTTTTTAGAGAACGGCTGAAAATTCCAACATTTGCAAATTGCATCAATAATGATGAAGCCAATATTGTGATAAGTTAGCTCATATTGGCTACCTGGATTACCAAGCCCAACTATCAAATACACTATTCCTCTGTCTCTGCTTGAGGTTCTTCAACGTTACTATCAGCAGCAGAGATTGTAACAACAGTAAAGTTTTCTTCCTCATGTGCTGCAAGTTTAACACCTTCTGGCAATTTCACATCATTTATGTGTACAGACTGGCCGATCATTTTACCAGACAGATCAACTTCTATAGCCTGAGGTATTTTTTCAGGAGAACATTTAACAGTAATGGAACGACATAAAACATTAAGCACTCCACCTAGCTTGATTCCTGGAGATTTACTTTCATTTATAAATGATAAAGGTATGTCTATTTTAATTTCACTGCCTTTATCAACGAATTGAAAATCAACATGTTGTACAGTATCCTTTACCACATGCCATTGAATATCGCGAACAAGAGCATATTCTTTTTTACCTGAAATATTCAATTCTATTACATGTGCAGAAAGGGAACCTGATTTATATTGTTTCGTGAATTCCTTCGCGGACAATGTTAAATTTACATTATCATGTCCTTTGCCGTATATAACTGCAGGGATATATCCTTTCTTTCTCAGAGAATACATCGCTTTTGTTTTTGTTACATCACGTAATTCTGCATTAATTGTTACCATTTCTTGTTGCGCCATCGGTTGCTCCTACTCAACTAATCTTTTTAATATAATTTAGTATATAACATAAAAATGTTTATTTCAAACTTCATTACTCGCAGTACGTGTAAAAGATTTATAAGATACACATATTACGTATGAAAATATTGTTTAATTAATATAGTCTATTAATGATAAAACAAGATAGTCAAGCACAACATTTAATAATAATTTAACCATTTGAAATGTAAAATTATAATATATTAATTAGCTAGAGGGTAAAAATGTCAACAAATTGGTTTCATGATTTTTTTTTCGGTTCTAATGAATCGGCAATAGAGGCATTAGACAAACTTCAAAAGATGGATGCTGAACAGTTTCAAAAGGTGTTTAGTGCGTTAGAAGAATTGCAAAAAGGTCAGCAGTTCAACGCTGAGCAGATTCAAGTCGCATTTAGCAGATTAGAGGAACTGCAAAAAGGTCAGTTGTTCAACGCTGAGCAGATTCAAAGTATGCAAGAGCACTTAAACAGTTTGCAAGAAAGACTCGCAGGTGTGGAAGAAAAAGTGGGAACACTTACAGAAACAGTAGCAGATCATGGCAGCAACATTGCAGATTTGACAGATACAGTAGGAGATCAAGGAAAAATAATGCTGACTTGTTGCATTGTAACAAGTGTTATCGCTGTAGCAGCGATTAGTTTTATTGGCTTCTGCATCTACCAGGGAATTAAGAGTGAAAGGGAGAAGCAAAAGGGCTTGTCTCAAAATGTGCCAACTGGGGAACTGATCGATTTACTTGAACCAGACACAAAACTTCTTGTAGATGTTAACAGTACTGAAAAACTACCGGAAAACACATCAATGATGCCAGACTGAATAATATTCTTCTTGCAAAGGTGTTACATAACTTGTAACATCTCATGATCTGAATTAAGGTAATCCGAGATCTTTAGCTACATAGTTCGCATTTTAATTTGGTTGTGTTTTATTAAAAAAAACCTTAGATTTACTTCATAATCAACGCTGCGATTTAATGACTAAAACTTGGAATTTATTGCAAATAGGACAGAAAGAGGGCTACAAAATTGCATATACAAATGCTCGCATTATCGATCCAGAAACTAAACTCGATATAAAAGGTTCACTATTAACTGAAGGGAGTAAAATAGTTGATTTTGGTGAGTCGTTATTTTCAAATGGAGTTCCAAGTGAGATTGACGAGACAATAGACTGTGAAGGACTTGTTCTCATGCCAGGCCTTATTGACATTCACGTGCATTTTCGTGAACCAGGTCAGGAGAATAAAGAAACTATACATACAGGCAGCAAATCTGCGGCTGCAGGAGGCGTTACGACTGTGGTTTGCCAGCCTAACACTGCTCCGGCAATTGATAGCGTTGTTTTAGCTCAATATTTGAAATATAGAGCACTTGAAACTTCACATGTAAACGTTGAATTTTACGCTAAAATCACCACTTCAGAAGAAAAGTTGACTGAAATGGCACTTTTAAAGGAAGCAGGTGCAGTTGGGTTTACTGACGATGGTATGCCGGTTATGAATCCAATGATTATGAGACAGGCGCTACTTTATTCAAGTATGCTGGGTGTTCCGATTGCTCAGCATGCGGAAGATTTAAATTTATCAGCAGGTGGTGCAATCAATGAAGGTAAGATTTCTGAGGAATTGGGAGTAAAGGGAATTTTAAGTGCGTCAGAATCGGTCATGGTAAGTCGCGATATACTGCTCATGAAAGATATGGAAAGCGTGCACTATCACATTTTACACGTTTCTGCAAAAGATTCACTCGACGCTATTAAACGTGCAAAAGATTTAGGATTGAATGTCACATGCGAAGTAACACCTCATCACTTCACTTTAACTGAGGACATAGTAAAACAACATGGAGCAATTGCAAAAATGAATCCACCACTTCGCACTGAAGAAGATCGATTGGCTATGATTGAAGGTTTAAAAACAGGTGTGATTGATTGCATTGCAACTGATCACGCACCACATGATCGTAGTTCCAAAGATCTGCCACTTGAGAACGCTGCATTTGGTATCGTAGGTCTTGAGACAATGCTACCTCTTTCACTTGAACTTTACCACAGTGGGCAAATGAGCCTATTTGATGTACTTGCAAAATTGACATACAAACCTGCGGATATAATACACCTGCCACGTGGTCGTATACAAAAAAACCTTACTGCAGACTTAATTTTAGTTGATCTAAATTACGAATGGGAAATTAAAATTGACAACTTTGCTAGTAAATCAAAAAATTCTCCTTTTGATGGGCGCAAGGTAAAAGGACACGTAGTACGCACTACTGTATCCGGCAAAACTGTGTACTTGCATAGATCTCCTGCATAACCTGCTTTCTGATGGTAATTTCTGCGTCAAAACTTGCTTACGCCCCTCAAATACTTCAAGTATTCTGCGACGCTCATCTGCGTTTCTCCTAAAAATTCCTCACCATAAATTGGTTATGCAAGGATCTAATGATATGCCCGCTCGGAAGTCCTAGTTCCGGTTAACTGTATCGATAACTGACAGCTGCATTTTTACGCATATCATCCAGTAGTAAGTTGCTTTGTATCATAATCTTTTGTTGGTATATCTGCTGTTTAATAGCTTCTGTATCTGCCGTATTGCTTTTGATATCACACAACATCATTAACCTTGCAGTGCTATTTTCTCTGAATTCTACTATTTCATTTACCTCTGTTTTACTGAATAAAGCCTGTAAATCAGGGTTTAAATCCCGCATTTTTATTTCAAATTCTTTTGCATTCGGCAACTTAAGATTATCTGCCAATTTATCAAAATTTAAACAATTAACTTTCTGCTCTTTGAGATCATCTAATGAGCTTTCAGAACTTTTAACTACGACCTGTTTTAATTTTAAAGTGCTTTCCAGTAGTGCATGATCGAGTTGTACTTTATCTATTACTTTTACAATAGAGTAACCTTCGCTAAGACTGACTGGACCTGCTATGCCACCAGTTTCTAGTCCTTCTAAAGCGCTTTTGAGGTTGCCTTTCAATTGATTCAAATTAACTGTTGCTTTACGCATCTTTATTGGAGGTTCTGGAATAAAGTCATTATTACTGTTGCGTAATTTTTCCGCTAAATCTTCAGCTATATTATAAACATTCTCACCCTCTTGGCTAGGAACCATAAACTCTTGGAACGTGATAAGATAATCTGGTTTTTCTATTTGCCCTTTTGCATCATTTACTTCCTTATCGCTTATATTGATAAATGGTACGATTCTTGTTTCAATAACTTTGCCCCACAAAAGCTGACATTTTATTTGTTTTTTTAAGATGTCAAGGTCTATATTATGTTCTTTTATATATTGATCAATTTCATTATCCTTAATTTTAAAGCTTTGAGTTAGAAATGACACGATGGCGTCATTTAATTCTTCATCACTCAATTTTATATTTAACCTCTGCGCCTCGTTGATAATGATAATTTCGTCTATTAGCTGCCTCAGAATTTGAAGCCTTAGTTCCTTTCCATTTTGAGTGTGAAACAGTGAATTTATCAGATTAACGCGTTTTTCAATATCTAAATTTGAAATTGGTTCACCGTTTACATCTGCAATAATTTCAATCTCAACCGCAAGCAACTTAATTGGCAATATTATCAACAATAAAATTAGTATTTTACGCATAAGCAATAGTTAATAATCAATTCTATAATAAATATTAAGTCAATACTAGCAATAGGTAACTTTTTTTATGTAATATATCCATAGATGTCTTTGATTTATTAACACAGTAGTGCTATGTTAATACAAATTAGTAAAATGAATAAAAATTTTGAGCACTTTCAAATTAGGTGTTTTGGTTTCTTAAGTGTAGCATTGCTAAGGAATAAACTAGTTTATGTATGACAAGCACAGGTGAAACTATTTTCGCTTTATCAACCGTATTTGGTAAGTCAGGAGTTGCAGTAATCAGGATTTCAGGCAGTCATGCACTTAAAGCTTTAAATCATTTTCATATTAAAAAAGACATCAAACCTAGATTTGCTACTTTAGTTGATCTATATGATGATTCAGGTCAATTGATTGACAATGGGATAGTCATTTATTTTCCTGCTCCAAATAGTTTCACTGGCGAGGATGTTATAGAGTTGCAAGTACATGGAAGCAAAGCAGTTATAAAGATTATCTTGGAGGAATTATCAAAAGTTTTTGTTATGGCTAAGCCAGGAGAATTCTCACTTAGAGCCTTTCTAAATGGCAAGTTTGATTTAACGCAAATAGAAGGAATTGCCGACTTGATTGATGCTGAGACAAAAATGCAAGCTAAACAAGCAATCAGGCAGATGTCAGGGGAATTGGAGAGGTTATATAGTGGTTGGAGACAGAAATTGATAGCAATGCAATCTAAAATCGAAGCATATATAGATTTTCCAGAAGATGTTGCAACAGAAAGAAATGAACTGGAAAAAGTCAGTAATGAAGTACAAGCTCTTGTGCAGTCAATACAAGACCACCTAGACGACAACAGACGTGGTGAAAGGTTGCGTGAGGGTTTACACATTGTAATAACCGGCAAACCAAATGTTGGTAAATCAACGCTGTTTAATTTCCTTGCCAAACGCGATATCGCTATTGTTTCTGAATACGCAGGCACAACAAGGGACGTACTTGAAGCTCATATTGACATTGGAGGGTACCCGATCATCCTTTCCGATACTGCTGGAATTCGTGAGAGCTCAGATCCGGTAGAATCAGAAGGCATAAGTCGAGCGAGAAAAAAGTCTTGTGAAGCTGATTTAAGAATAGAATTATTTCCTTTTAAACAGCGTCACAATATCAATTGCAGCGTTACAAATAGTGACACCATTTACGTGCTGAGCAAAGCTGACGATACCACCGATAATCACAACATGAAAATTAACAACATAGATTTTTTACCCATTTCTATTTTAAAAGGAATAGGCACAGAGAGGCTGATCTCTGCGATTAAAGAAAAAGTAGAGGAAAAATTTGGCTGCGATAGAGACGCTCCTTTGATTACTCGGCAAAGACACAGAAATTGTATGCAGAGAGCCATAGAACATTTACGGCATTTTAATATAGACAATCCAATTGAACTAATATCCGAAGACTTAAGGCTTGCAGCGATTGAACTTGGTGCGGTAACTGGGGTTATTAGTGTTGAAGAAGTATTGGATGATATATTCAATAACTTCTGTGTGGGCAAGTGAAATTTTTATAGATTGCTTGAAATCAAATGTTGTGATAAAAAAGAAGTGGACGGATGGCCGAGTGGTTTAAGGCACCAGTCTTGAAAACTGACGTACGTGATGAGCGTACCATGGGTTCGAATCCCATTCCGTCCGTATACTGGTTCAATGTAACTCAAGTCTTACTTATTAGCCCATTTTTGCTCAATGTGTGAGTGCCTTTTTCTGGGTAAGGTCAATTCGGTATTTATGGACAACCTCTACCTGAAGCATTTAATGCAGCTTGAGAGGATTTGTCTTGACAGTACATCTTGCAAATGTTCCCAGGTCTATGCTAAGGTATCTGTATATCAATGTTTATTACTTTTTTACCATTTATCGGTACTATTTTTAAAATTATGTGAGGTTGAGGATGTCTAGAAGATCGTCCTGCTCAGTGGTTAAATGCACCTTTCCTGGCATTATGTACCAAGTGGGATGGCTAGCGCTGTTTTCTAAACGTGCAGTAGATAGAGAGTATTCTTTTCACCTATTCACAGAGAAGGAGTCAGCTAAAGATTTTGATGATATTGTTCTTCGGTATGAACAAGACGGAAAAATAATACATAGATTCATACAAACCAAGCACAAGAAAGGTAGAAACAAAAAAATCAGCATAGGTAACTTGTTAACGCTAGGAAAGGGTGGGGCATTTGGCTTAATAAAATACCTCATTGCTTATTTGAAGATCAAGAGTAATGGAGAGTTTGAGGGTGAAATAGGAGATTTTGTTATTGTTACAAATGCTGATCTTGATTCCACAGATTCGATACTGCATCCAGTAAGAAAGCTGAGAATGATGTCGAGTGGAAAGAATGAAGGAAAGGAAGTTTCAGTTATAAGGGTAGATACACAAGATGAGTTTCTGGATGTAGGTAACGGTACAAAATATAAATTCGATAGTAGTATTATCTCATACTTGCAGGAAAATAAGGATTTTATAAAGCATGAGATAGGTAGAGAAGTCAGCGATGAAGAAATAGAAGACTTTTTAAATAAATTAGTATTTGCAGTCAATTTGCCAAGCGGAACTGAACTGTGTGAGATCATTAAAAGCGAGTTTTGCAAGGAATTCAGCAATATCGACGCGAAGCACTTCTACAGCCGTTACCAGGAAGAAGTACTGAAGTTGATGGAAGAAGAAGGAGAGAGATTTCTATCATACGAGGAAGCAAAAGCCCTATCTGAAAAAATAAGAGAGGAAATTTTAGGAGCGGTTTGGTTTGAAATAATAGAGCCAGTAGCGTCTTTTACTGGGAAAGGCAAAGTGGTAATAGCTCTGCACAATGTGCTGCAAAAAAGTGCAAAAAACAAGTAGTTATATCACAGGCTGCTGCTATTAGTGGTCTTGGGGGGATAGGTAAGAGTGAGTTAGCTAGGAAATATGCTTACAAGTATGGAAAGGATTATTATGGTAATGTTATCTGGATAAACGCTGAAAACTTTGAATATATGAAAAATTCTTTCTTGAGGTTGGCTGAAGACAAGAGAGTAGATATTTCTCCCAAAGATAAGCACGGAAGGGATAAGACGATAGAAGCTATTGTTGAAGAAATATATGCTTTCTTTGCGAGGAGGGAAAGGGAGAGCCTATTCATTTTTGATAATGCTGAAGAATATAAAGATATTAGAAGATTTTTGCCTTCATCTTTGTCACTTGGATGTAAAAAAACTTACATTTTAATTACTTCTCGTAATAAAAATTGGAGAATAGCAGAAAGCGAGGGAGAGATAAAAACAATACAGCTAGGTGTGTTCAAGGAAATGGAGGCTGTGAAGTTTGTTAAGAGAGCTTTAAATATAAGAGATAATTTACAAGATGAAGAAATAAAAAAACTAACACAGGAACTACAATATTTTCCATTAGCTTTGGGACAAGCGGTTGCATATATTAACGAAAAAAATATTGTACTAAGTTATAGGGGTAAAGAAAAAATTGGTGTTAGTGATTATCTGAAAAAGTATGAAGAAGAAGCAGAGAAACTGCTCGACTTTGAGTCCAAATATAAAAGTGACCGTTATACTAAAACAACATTCATAACTTGGAAAATTACGATTGATGCTATAGCACAAAAAGAGTGTGGGTCGGAAGCATTGAATGTTCTAGAAATAATGGCTTATCTTGCTCCTGACAAGATTTATATAGAAGAAATCTTTTCAAAGCTGGTAACCAATAATGAAGAAAAGCTGTGGAGTGCTGTTGAGTTACTCGATAGATATTCAATAATTGACTTAAAAGAGGGAGTGGCAAACATTCACAGACTAGTGCAGAGAGTGACTGAATTGAGTTTACAAAAGGAAGGCCGAGAAGAAGAAGTGCTCAGAAAGGCTCTGGAATTGATAAGTAGTGATGATTTAGCACAGGATAGTATAAGTCATGTTGCGTCTATTTGGGGATATTCGAGTAAACATAGCAGATTGATTGATGATTTTTACTTTAGCTCATCTTACACATGTAGAGGGGTACTGTTTATAAGGAAAAATGCTCCTTTGCACTTGCTTGCTGCAAATGATGATTATGAAGCAATTAGTACAATAATACCACATATAGAAAGACATTATCCAAGTAAACTGAGAGAGATTGTTAATGTTGAAAACAATTGCGGTCAAACACCATTACACATCGCTGCTGAAAATGGGTGGTTAAACATAGTAAAGTATTTGATCGATAAAGATGCTAACATTAATGCCAAAGGGGAATATGGCTGGACTCCATTACATATTGCTGCTAAAAATGGAAAATTGGACATGATAAAATATCTCACCAACAAGGGTGCTAATATTAATGCCAAAGACGAATGTTATAGTACCCCATTGCATTTAGTTGCTGAACTTGGAGAATTGAGTATAGTGGAATACCTAATTAATAAAGGTGCCTATGTTGATGCTAGAGATGGGTGGTACAGAACCCCATTATTTTATGCTGCTGATAGTGGAAAGTTGGGTGTAGCAGAATACCTAGTTGAAAAAAATGCTAATGTTAATGCTAGGGATGAATATGGCAGTACTCCATTATACCTTGCTACTATGAAGGGAAAAGTTGATGTAGTTAAGATACTATTAAAGTACGATGCAGACGTTAACGCTGAAAATAATGAAGGAATAACAGTATTATACTGTGCTACTATAGGCGAAAACTTAGCAGTAGTAGAACATCTTATTGAAAGAGGTGCTAATGTTAACGCTAAGAGCAAAGGAATATTTTTCTGCGGTACTCCTTTACACATGGCCGCTTTACGTGGAAACCTTGAGATAGTAAGACATCTGGTCAACAAAGGTGCTGATATTAATGCTAAGAACAGATATAATGAAACTTCATTGCACTATGCTGCCAAAAACGGAAGCTTAAAAGTAGTGGAATATCTTGTTGGAAAGGGTATTTGTTTTGATGTTAGCACTGAAATTGGCAATACTTTATTACACTTTGCTGTTAAAAGTGGAAGACCAGAAGTGGTAAAATATTTTGTAGAAAAAGATATTGATGTTAATGTTAAAAACGGAAATAATGAAACTCCATTACACACCGCTGTTGAAGATGAAAACTTAGAACTAACAAAGTACCTTATTGAAAAAGGTGCTAATGTCAATGCTAAGGATAAGGATGGCAACACTCCACTACACCTCGCTGCTATGAAGGGAAAAGTTGATATAGCTATGGTATTACTAAAACACAACGCAAATGTTAATGCTAGAACTAATTGGGGAATGACAGTGTTAGGTTATGCCGCTGATGACCACCAGGAGCTTGTGGAGTTGCTTTTAGCTCATGGTGCAGCTTTTTACTGAAAGTGTTTAATGTAGCTTGAGAGGAGAAAAATTATTTGTCTTGACAGCATATATGACATCCTTTACGATTAAAGTTAACAGTGAAAGTGTATATTTGTTATGTTTGCGGTGATTGAAACAGGTGGAAAGCAATATCTAGTAAAAAAAGGTAGTGTAATAAAAGTAGAAAAACTAGAAGCTGAGGAAGGAAAGGAGGTAGAGATTGATAAGGTAGTTTGCCTTTCAGGGAACGGTTTATCTTATTCACCTAATGCTACTGTTAAAGCTGAAGTGCTTGAACAACGCAGAGGGGAGAAAATTATAATTTTTAAAAAGAAGAGAAGAAAGAATTACCGTAGGAAAACTGGTCATAGGCAGTATATAACTATTCTTCGTATCAATGAAATTAATCTTCAAAAGTAAGGGGTAAGATATGGCAACTAAAAAATCGGGTGGTAGTTCCTGTAATGGTAGAGATTCCGCAGGTCGTAGGTTAGGGATAAAAAAGAACGGAAAAGTCATTCCTGGTAACATAATTGTCCGTCAAAGAGGAACAAAATTTCACCCTGGAAGGAATGTTGGTATGGGTAAAGATCACACAATTTTTGCTAAAGTGGAAGGCTGGGTTAAATTTAGAAAGTCAGTAAATAAAAAGACTTTTATAGATATCTTGCCTGCGGATAATATACAAGTTTCAGCTTAGGGGTCTGTAGCTCAGGTGGTTAGAGCGCACGCCTGATAAGCGTGAGGTCGGAGGTTCAACTCTTCCCAGGCCCACCATTTAGTAATTACTAAATGGATTTTCTATAACAACTTTGACATTGTATGAGCAGAAGCCTAAAGCATGAGTTTATATAAAAATTTAATCACCAGTGAATCAGTTGCAGCTGGTCATCCAGACAAAGTAGCGGATCAAATCTCGGATGCAATACTTGACAAGTATCTTTTTACTGATCCTTTTTCACGAACTGCAATAGAAACTTTAGTTACTAAAGATAACGTTATTATAGCGGGAGAAGTGTTTGGACCTAACATCGCAAATAGCAGAATTGAAAATATTGTACGCAGTACAATAAAAGATATTGGTTACGAATGCGATGGTTTCCACTGGAGAAAAGTGAAAGTAAATATATTACTGCATGAACAATCAAATGATATTGCAATAGGGGTAGATCAAGGTGCTGGAGATCAGGGCATTATGTATGGTTATGCAACAACAGAGACAGAGAGTCTCATGCCGGCGCCAATTTTTTATGCGCACTTGATTTTAAAAAATATCATGAGTGTAGCTAAAGAAGCAAAACTTGGTCCAGATGCAAAATCGCAAATCACCTTGGCGTATGAGAATAATCTGCCAGTACGTGCTGAAAGTATTATCGTTTCAATACAGCACCCTGAAAATCTGGATCAATCAAAGGTAAAAGAAATAATTTACCCTTGCATAGTTTCATCTTTGCCTAAAGGATGGATGTGTTCTGAGGAAAATCTCTTGGTCAATCCAACTGGTAGGTTTGTTGTTGGTGGACCAGTTGGTGATTGTGGATTAACCGGACGAAAAATCATGGTTGATACTTATGGAGGATATATTCCGCATGGTGGGGGAGCGTTTTCTGGAAAAGACGCAACAAAGGTTGATAGATCTGCAGCTTATATGGCAAGATATCTTGCTAAAAATATTGTCTTTGCAGGTTTATCCGAGCGCTGTCTTGTGCAGCTTTCTTATGCAATTGGTGTGTCAAAACCTACCTCATTCTACATTGATACATTTGGTACAAATACAGTAGATGAGAAGAGGATTAAAAAGCTTATCGAAGATAACATAGATTTATCAACTAAAGGTATCATCAAACATTTGTCGCTTAACCGTCCTATATATAAACGTACAGCCTGTTATGGACACTTTGGTAAGAAATCAGAAGAAGATGGTGGATTCTCTTGGGAAAACATAGATTTATCTGATGTTCTTTGTAGGGAGTTTAATGTGGGGAACGACAAAAAAATTTCTTTAGATTGCTAAAGTTTTTGATTTATAGCTTAATACTGATATACTAACCTATAGTTAAAGTATAATTAGTTTTTCATAATAATTATACTATATTAGTAATAATTTTCATATTTATGGGGCTCACAAAATGTGTAACAAAATAAAAGAGAAATTCTACGATATAGCTATAAGAGAATCATCTGATCTTATCAAAAAAATAAAGGAACATCCTTTCAATGTTGAGTTAATGAATAATACGCTAGATTATGAAAAATTTAAATTTTACCTTCAGCAGGATTGTTTGTATGTAACAGATTGTACTCGCGCTTTACTGATCATTGCAGCTAAAGCTAATGATATTGAGATAATGGATAAATTAACTAATGTAGCTGTTGGCACTTTTGCTACACGAGATTACTATAGAGAACATTTCGCAGATTGTAATTTATCTGACAACCACAAAAAGTCAAAGTCTTGTTCTGCTTTCACTGACTTTTTCATGCGCGTTGCATATCATAATTCTGTTGCTGAAGGTTTGGCAGCATCTTACCCATGTTTTTGTATATATCAAATGGTTGTTCGTCACATTGTGGAAAGTGGCATCGCTCCTAATAATAAATATCAGAAGTGGATAGATTTTTTTAACACTGAAATGGCAAATAACATGATTGATGATGTGACTAAAATCATGAATAAGCTATATGAAAAATACAGCAGTGATGAACAAAAGAACATGTTAGAATTCTTTCATAATGGATTAGAGCTTGAATTGGCATTCTGGGATGAGATGTACTATTCCAGTCTCTCATGATTAAAGGATGTTAGCAGTGAATTACTCAAGTCAAAAACTTAAATTTTTTGATTTTATATGTTTAGCAGTATAATTAAGAGCTGTTATGGATCAAACCTTTTAAGAGATATAATTGATCATCCTTTTAATGTTGAATTGATGAACAGTACTTTAAACATAGAGAGTTTTAAGTTCTATATCCAACAGGATGCATTATTTTTGGATGACTATGTCCGTACCATACTAATTATCGCATCTAGAATAGAAAATCGTAATAACATGGTCCTACTCGCTAAAGTGGCACAAGGGTCAATAGCTGCTAATAAATTCTTGTATGATCGCTACTTTACTGTATATGGTATAAGACGTGGAAAAAAATCTCTTGCATGTTTCAACTTTACCAATTTTCTTTTATCCATCTCATATAGTGATACCTATGAAGCCGTAACAGTTTTGTATTCTTGTATGTTTATATACAAGCAACGAACAGACAAAGTCTGTTAAACCCTGAAAGAAACTCCACTACTTCTGTTTTTAGCAGTCTTGAAGTATAATTTTGTGGAAGCGCTTTTGCAGTTATAACCGACCAGCACAATGGTGCCTTAAGTGCCCGTATACAAGCATGGTTTTGGAAGGAACGGTTAAACCATTGATGGAGTCCTTGTAGACTACCTCGTTTAGAAGATTGTATAATCTAACCGCTCCAAGCTAAAGTGCTTCTACATTATAAATTATATAGGGGGAACTTGATATGGCAAAAATAAAAAGTAAATTAGAAGTAATGAATCCTGATGCAGCGGGAATAGATGTCGGTTCATCTGTACATTATGTATGTGTACCAGAAGGAAAAGATGAACAACGCATTCAGAAATTTGGCTGCTTCACTAAAGACCTTCATAATTTAGCACGATGGTTGAAAAAGTGTAAAGTTACAACTGTAGCTATGGAATCAACAGGAGTGTATTGGATAGCATTATTTCAAATACTTGAGTCATATGAACTTGAGGTAAAGTTGGTAAATGCAAGGCATGTAAAGAATGTACCCGGTAGGAAGTCTGACGTTCAAGATTGTCAATGGCTCCAACAGTTGCACAGCTATGGATTGCTTCATGGATCATTTAGGCCGGATAATCAGATGTGTGTATTGCGTAGTTACGTGTGGCAACGTAAAAATCTTACTGAAAGTGCATCTACACATGTTCTGCGTATGCAAAAGGCGTTAATTCAAATGAATGTTCAACTGCATAAAGTCATAAGAGATATTACTGGGGTAACTGGTATGAAAATTATCAAGGCTATAATTGAAGGCGAAAGAGATCCTGAAAAATTGGCCGAATTCAGGGATGCGCGAATAAAAAATGATCAGTCTACTATAGCAAAAGCGTTAGCTGGTGACTACAGAGAGGAACACTTATTCACGCTAAAGCAAGAATTTGAACTATATAATATTTATCAAGAAAAAATAGCAGAATGTGATAGAAATATTGAGGCCTATTACAAAACGTTTGAAACAAAATCTGGCGAAAGTAAACAGCCGAGTAAGGAAAAGAATAAGAATAGCAAAAGTAAGCCAAACTTTGCTTTGCATGAGGAACTGCACCGAATAACTGGTATGGATTTCACTAAAGTTCCAGGACTTGATGTAGTAACCATACAAACAATAATTTCAGAAACAGGTATAAACCCAAATAGATGGCGGACAGAAAAACACTTTTCATCGTGGTTAGGACTCAGCCCTGCTAATAAAATCACAGGGGAAAAAGTGTTTAGTACAAGAACGCGTAAAGTCATTAATCGTGCTGCGAATGCGTTTCGAATGGCTGCTCACTGTGTGTCAAGAAGCAACAGTGGAATAGGTGCATATTGTAGAAGATTAAAGAAACGGCTAGGGGCACCAAAAGCGATTACTGCTACGGCAAGGAAATTGGCATGTATCTTCTACAGTATGTTAAAGTATGGACAAGAGTATGTTGAGAGAGGGATTGACTACTATGAGAAACTGTATAAGGAGAGAGTATTGAAGAATTTAAGCAAAAAGGCCAGTGAACTTGGTTATACTTTAATAAAAAAACAGGAACTAATAGAGGGAGTTTGTTAGAAGGGGTATTGCTTTAAAAAAGAATATGCACCTGTTCTGCACTGAATAGATACAAGCAACGAACAGACAAAGTCTGTTAAACCCTGAAAGAAACTCCACTACTTCTGTTTTTAGCAGTCTTGAAGTATAATTTTGTGGAAGCGCTTTTGCAGTTATAACCGACCAGCACAATGGTGCCTTAAGTGCCCGTATACAAGCATGGTTTTGGAAGGAACGGTTAAACCATTGATGGAGTCCTTGTAGACTACCTCGTTTAGAAGATTGTATAATCTAACCGCTCCAAGCTAAAGTGCTTCTACATTATAAATTATATAGGGGGAACTTGATATGGCAAAAATAAAAAGTAAATTAGAAGTAATGAATCCTGATGCAGCGGGAATAGATGTCGGTTCATCTGTACATTATGTATGTGTACCAGAAGGAAAAGATGAACAACGCATTCAGAAATTTGGCTGCTTCACTAAAGACCTTCATAATTTAGCACGATGGTTGAAAAAGTGTAAAGTTACAACTGTAGCTATGGAATCAACAGGAGTGTATTGGATAGCATTATTTCAAATACTTGAGTCATATGAACTTGAGGTAAAGTTGGTAAATGCAAGGCATGTAAAGAATGTACCCGGTAGGAAGTCTGACGTTCAAGATTGTCAATGGCTCCAACAGTTGCACAGCTATGGATTGCTTCATGGATCATTTAGGCCGGATAATCAGATGTGTGTATTGCGTAGTTACGTGTGGCAACGTAAAAATCTTACTGAAAGTGCATCTACACATGTTCTGCGTATGCAAAAGGCGTTAATTCAAATGAATGTTCAACTGCATAAAGTCATAAGAGATATTACTGGGGTAACTGGTATGAAAATTATCAAGGCTATAATTGAAGGCGAAAGAGATCCTGAAAAATTGGCCGAATTCAGGGATGCGCGAATAAAAAATGATCAGTCTACTATAGCAAAAGCGTTAGCTGGTGACTACAGAGAGGAACACTTATTCACGCTAAAGCAAGAATTTGAACTATATAATATTTATCAAGAAAAAATAGCAGAATGTGATAGAAATATTGAGGCCTATTACAAAACGTTTGAAACAAAATCTGGCGAAAGTAAACAGCCGAGTAAGGAAAAGAATAAGAATAGCAAAAGTAAGCCAAACTTTGCTTTGCATGAGGAACTGCACCGAATAACTGGTATGGATTTCACTAAAGTTCCAGGACTTGATGTAGTAACCATACAAACAATAATTTCAGAAACAGGTATAAACCCAAATAGATGGCGGACAGAAAAACACTTTTCATCGTGGTTAGGACTCAGCCCTGCTAATAAAATCACAGGGGAAAAAGTGTTTAGTACAAGAACGCGTAAAGTCATTAATCGTGCTGCGAATGCGTTTCGAATGGCTGCTCACTGTGTGTCAAGAAGCAACAGTGGAATAGGTGCATATTGTAGAAGATTAAAGAAACGGCTAGGAGCACCAAAAGCGATTACTGCTACGGCAAGGAAATTGGCATGTATCTTCTACAGTATGTTAAAGTATGGACAAGAGTATGTTGAGAGAGGGATTGACTACTATGAGAAACTGTATAAGGAGAGAGTATTGAAGAATTTAAGCAAAAAGGCCAGTGAACTTGGTTATACTTTAATAAAAAAACAGGAACTAATAGAGGGAGTTTGTTAGAAGACTGTTATTGATACTATGAGAAATAGATTCAAGAAAAATAACAGATATAAAGATTGGTTTGATTTTTGCAGCAATAGTTTAATAGAGTATGGATGTATTGCTTTAGAGAGTATTGTTGACGAATATTGCCAAAAAGTAGGGGTAAATGAAAGAAGCAGAATGCTTGAATTATTTGGAATCAGTGCACAATTTGAGTTGGACTTTTGGGACAGTGCATATAATGTTTCAAAGTTCAATCAAGTGCCTAAGGAACATTGACAATTTTGAGCTAATTTGTATGCTTAATACGTATTTTTGAAGATGGTATGAAAAGTAAAGAACATGATTTTCATTTAGTGGACCCAAGTCCTTGGCCAATTGTTATATCAGCGGCAATTCTTATTCTTGCGCTTGGGTTAGTTGGCACCCTCCATAGACAGGTTTTTGGAATACTTAGTTTAATTTTAGGAATCTCTGCAGTATCAGGTGTGTTATTTTATTGGTGGAGGGATGTAATAAAAGAAGCCATTTATGATAAATGCCATACTGCCATTGTAAAAAATGGACTTAAGGTTGCAATGTACTTATTTATCCTTTCAGAAGTTGTATTTTTTATAGCGTTCTTTTGTTCATTCTTTAAAGCCCGGCTTGACCCGGTTTTTTCATTTGAAGCATTTTCTCCTACAAAAAGGGTTGAATGGCCTCCTGAGGGAATTTTGCCGCCTGATCCGTGGTCATTGCCATTTATGAATACGTTAATATTATTGCTTTCTGGTACAACTATTAACTGGGCACATCACTCTCTACTCGAAAATGATAAAAAGAGCATGATTAAAATGCTATCAATGACTATATTGCTTGGGGTATTTTTTATAATGGTGCAAGCTATGGAGTATCATGAAGCGAGTTTTTCGCTACAAGAAACAGGAGAAAAGCTGATCTATGCATCCAATTTTTATATGATTACCGGGTTTCACTGCGCACACGTTATAATAGGGATAATATTTTTGTCAGTATGTTTGTTCAGGGCTCGGAAAGATCAATTTACACCTCAAGACCATTTATGCTTTGAATTTGCTTCCTGGTATTGGCACTTTGTAGACGTGGTCTGGATATTTTTGTTTGTATTTATTTATTGGCTGAGTGTTTTTTAGGTGGCTAAAATAATAGGTCTCGATCCGGGAATAAGTAAAACCGGATGGGCTATTATCAATCTGAGTGAGAAAAGTAATATCGAGTTTCTGGAAAGTGGGACCATATCAACTGACAGTAAGCTCAGCATAGGTGAACGTCTGCACATAATTTTCGGACAGTTAAAAAAAGTAATTTCTTTATATTCTCCAAGTGAAGCTGCGGTGGAGAAAGTTTTCGTTAATAAGAATCCTAAATCTTCGCTAACTTTGGGATATGCAAGAGGGGTCGTAATTTTATCATTGGAGGTAGCAGGGTTAACTATAAATGAATATGATGCAAACTATATAAAGAAAAGCATTACTGGAAATGGCCATGCTGACAAAGATCAAGTTATATTTATGGTGAAACAGATAGTTAAAAATTTAAATATAAAATGTCACCATGCTGCTGATGCTCTTGCTATAGCAATTTGTCATGCTCATATGAAAGATTCATGTTTTATGGGATAGTTTTTGTGCAGCGGAATGGTAGAATGAGATAGACAAGATACCCTAAAAAGTCATCACTGCCATTAAGTTAAGAAAAGTTGGGTGCTACGTCTTTTGTCCCAAACAGCCTACAATTGTTATCAACTATGTTTTTTAAAAATTTTTTATTTGTGTGATTTTGCAAATTATATGGGCAATAAAAACCCGCTTGTCATAGAAATAGATTTTATATCAAACAGCTACCACAGCAATTTCTGCTTAAGCCAATGAATATGTGCTTTAAGTCTGTGTGAACGTACTTATTCACAATATTCATTGCAGTTACTGCTGTGTAAGTTTTTAAATATTTAAATTAATTGCTTCTTTAAGCCTTGTATTAGCAATTACTATAATTTTACGCATTAGAGCTGTTATAGCCACCATCTTCTTCTTACCACTTTCAACAAGCTTAGAATAAAAGGCACCAAGTACAGATTTGGACTTTGCGGCAGCCATAGCGGCTGTAAAGAGCTTTGAACGAACGTTACTTCTACCACCTGTAATCCTTCGGTAACCAACAGCTTTACCACTTTCTTTTGGATGCGGTGCTACTCCGGCAAGACTTGCTACTTCTTTTCTGTTTAAGTAACCAAGCTCTGGCATTAAACACAGAAAATCTTGTGATAACTTTTTACCTATTCCAGGAACTGTTTTAAGGATTTTTTGACGTTGCTGTAATTTACGGCTTTTATCAATAATCTCTTGTACAGTATCATTGAGTTCGTTTATTTGACTATCGAAAAACTCAATGGTCTTTTGACAGCTTTCTTTTATATGATCATTTTCCGGTGCTTCAAGTCTGCATTTTTCTTGAGTTCTCATTTGCGTAATATCATCACGACGTTGACAAAGTGCAGCCAAAGTTGATTGTTCTTTAGAGGTAGGTACAAATAAAGAGAGAGTTCTATGGCATTCAAACCCATATTGAGCAAGAGCTCTTGCATCTGATCTATCAGACTTTGCTAAAGTTCCGTGAGATAAGATAAAGCTTTTTACTTTACGAGTATTAGCTCGGTGCACAGCAATATTTTTGTCGGTAAGAAAATGTGATAAGCCAAGTTCATATTTCCCTGTATTTTCTAAAGTCACTAAAGAATTAGGTAGAATATCCGAAAACTCTTGAAACAATTGTTGCCAACCAGAAGCATTATTATCAAATTCGATAGCATTCTTTTGTTTGTGAATTGCAACGACATTTTTAAATTTTCCGATGTCAATGCCAATAAAATTTTGATAAGATGTAACCATAATAAACCTCGATAGTTTTAGTTAATTTAAGATTGTAAACGGGTGCATATATATGTCCCAAACAACTATTCAAACGTATCGAGAGATAGGGCTAGTGTACCTTGATAACAACGGTTGTAATACCAATTTTTTCCCGGTCGCACACGCCCATGATAACTCTATTCCTATAGTGAGTAGAGTTATCTTTCTCTCTTGTCTCTTTTATATCACGTTTTTAACTTACAATTTTTTCAAATCTCTTGGATTTTATTTGCCTAAAAATTCATCATAATTACCCAATCACTTCAAATTTTTTGTCTGATCTTAACTCCTCTTTCCTTAACTTAATGGCAGTGATAACATCATAGGGGTCGGAACGACGGAAGGAGGAGCTACTTGGATGACACCGTCTGCTACGCAAATTACCTACAAATATCATAATGTTTATACAAATGTGCTTCTCAACCTGACTACATGAACATTTGTAATTAGCTTTTTTACAACCTTATTCTGAAAGCATATCAAATTTTAACCTCCTGAAGCTATTTTTACTTCTACTTTCTTTTGTAGTGGCTGAGAAATTTGTATGGAAGTGTATGGAACATCCAGCTGCTTAATAACCTCATTTGTAGATATACTACTATTCCTCTCGAAACTCTTACCTATAACTTCTGCAACAACTTTTCCTCCTAAAAAACAGTTTGGCCCTAAACTTTTTTTCTCCTCATTTTCTAACTCGTCAAACCTTGCTTTGCTCTCCTCATCAGCAAACTCCACTTTTATTTCATTACTATTTTCCTCACTACAATGTAAACAAATACCGATCTTTCCTGCTCTAGTAACAAAAGACATTTCAATGCTACCTGAGATATCTGCATAGTTTCTTTTTTCTCCTTCGACTTTTTCAATTTTTACCGCACTTTCTCCGATCTGCAATATACAAACTCTTAACTCTGGGTCTTTTATTTCTTGATTATTTGTGATTTGCGCAGGTTCAACAATACCATCTTGTGCACATTTAATATAAAAATATCCATTATCTATTATGTTTACTTCCAGTCCATCTTCTTGAGTGTGCTCACTTTTGTTTAAAATACTTTCATGTGCTACATTTTTGAGCTTGTCTTCAACTTTCTTATATTGTTTATTAAGATTGTCCTCAAAGTTACTAGTTGCTTGTATTATCGTACCATTATCACGGTAGAAATCATGTCTTATCTTTCCACCTCGCAACACTAACTTACTAATGATATGTTTTATGGTGTTAAAACTTTTTTCAGATAATTCATTTTCGTCATCACTGCCTTGATCATCAAAAGTGTCAGAAAATCCATATTGTCTACTCGCTATAGGGCAACAGGATATTACATTGAGAGCCTCTAATACTTCCAAAAATATGAAATTCGTTACAGTTTTATCCTCGTCTCCACAGCGTAAATTTAACCTCAGTCCTTGTTCTAGATATTCGTCTACCACGCGTCTAATACCCTCTAGAGTATTATCCATGTCACTACTTTCTTGATTTTTTTGAGCATTCTCCCTTTTTATATTTTCTACCGCTTTACGAAGCTCTTTATCGAATCTTGCGAGAAAGCCTTTAGCAAACCGCTTCTCATTTTCAGTAGGTTGCATCTCTACTGAGGGTGAGCCTTCTTCTAAAAAAGATAAAGGACCACATAAAATATACTCCTCACCTCCGTTTGTCCAATAATCAGTTTCTGGACATTTTGAATAAAGCTCTTGCTTACCGTGCATTTCATAAGTCATATTGATAACCATTATTTACTTATATCTTCTATGCTGATTATAGAATATAGGTAAGTCAACGAAAAAATAGATCTCTTTTATTACCAATTTATGGTAAAAAATTTTGAGGAAAAACGCAGATGAGCACCGCAGAATACTTGAAAGAAGCACAAGCAAGTTTTGACACAAAGTCAGAAAGCAGGTAGATCTAATGAGAGTCCCATTTCACGGTGTTTAAATCTACCCCTTCTTGCACCATTTCCCAAAGTGGACTCATTTCTCTTAGTCGCCCAACATTTTTAGCAATAAGATCTGCTGCATATAAAACTTCATCTTTAGTTGTAAATCGGCCAAAGCCAAATCTAATTGATGAATGCTCAAGGTCATGGCCATTGTTTAGTGATCTTATGACATAGGAAGGTTCAAGAGATGCAGATGTGCACGCGGAACCAGAACTTACCGCTAAATCCTTGATTGCCATGATGAGGGATTCGCCCTCAACATAGGGAAAACTTAAGTTTAGGTTGCCAGGAATTCTATTTTCATAATCACCATTTAAAACAACATCAGGAAATGCTTCTTTTATCTTGCTATACAAAATATCTCTCAGTTCTTCCAACTTGGTTGCTTCTGTTTCCATCTCTTCTTTAGCAATACGTGCTGCTTCACCAAAACCAACTGCAAGAGGAGTTGGAACTGTTCCGGAGCGCATACCTCTCTCCTGTCCACCACCACTAATCAGTGGTGTCAGCCTAACACGAGGATTCTTTCTCCGGACATATAATGCACCTATTCCCATTGGTCCATAAATTTTGTGGCTAGAAAGGCTCATGAAATCAATGCTCATCTCATTAACATCGATCGGTACTTTTCCAAAGCTTTGAGCAGCATCTGTGTGGAAAAATATATTATGCTTCCTACATATTGCACCAATTTCCTTAACAGGTTGCACTACTCCGATTTCATTATTTGCCATCATCACTGAAACCAAAATTGTTCTATCAGTGATTGCTTCTTCGAGTTTCGACAAATCTATAATTCCATTTTGCTTAACAGGCAAATATGTAACTTTAAAGCCTTCATTCTCCAGATGCCGACAAGAATCCAAAACACACTTATGCTCCGTGCAAACAGTTATTATATGATCTCCTTTATTCCTATAAAAGTGAGCAACGCCCTTTATTGCCATGTTATTTGACTCGGTTGCACCTGAGGTGAAGATAATTTCTTTGTTATCTGCGTTTACCAGACCGGCAATGTGTTTCCTTGCTTTTTCCACTGCTTCTTCAGCAGCCCAACCAAATGAATGGCTACGAGAGTGTGCATTACTAAACTCACCAAAATAAGGTATCATCACCTCTAAAACACGAGGATCTACTTTAGTAGTAGACTGATAATCAAGAAATATCGGCAATTTTATCTCAGCACTGTGTGCTTTCTCATTTTCTACATTCATAGTCAGTATAAAAGTTTGAGCATAGAAGCCACAGTACTTCATAGCACTAAAACTTAATTTTTTCAAGATATAATCTTGCTCAAGTACAAAATCCAGTATACAAACGTTGTCCATAGAGATAACGAGGAAGGAGCACTGGCTATGACGCTGGTTCATTCTATAATGATGCCACCCAAGTAGGTCTGCTACGCAAATTACCCACAAGTCACAATGTTCGTACATCTGTGCGTCACGAACTGAAATGACATCATCTATTATGTAAATTGTTTCCAAACTTTGAACATTCTTACAGTTGTAAGTAGTATAGCTACAAATCATTCACAATTGATACACTCAAATTATCTTCAGTAAATAGATCAATCAGGACATTAGGTATTCTGCCATTAACTATATGAGCAGTTCCAGCACATTCTTCCACCATTTTGGTACACGCTATAAGTTTTTCAATAAGCCTTTCTCCTTTAATTTTACCACAATTAATTGATGCATTTAAACTTTTAACAGATATCTTTCTACCACCAATTTTATCTATTTCTTCATCTGCATCACTAAAGGTCACCATTTTGGATGCAGAAACTGCAATTGCTATCGCACTTGCAGCACTATCGGCATCAACGTGATATGTTTCTTCATTTCCTCCATAACCAATAGGTGCAATAACCGGTATAAAATCTGATTCCTCAACAAAAAATAACATATCAGGATTGATCTCAGTTGGTACTCCGATAAACCCCATATCTAATATTTTTTCGATATTGTGTGATCCATTTTCCCTAAGCGTAGTGCTTATCTTTTCAGCTTTTATTAGGCTGCCATCTTTTCCACATAACCCAATGGCTGAACCACCAGCAGCATTTATATGCTGAACAATTTTTTTATTAACTGAACCACATAGCGCCATTTCAATGATTTTCACGGTATCTTTGTCCGTAAGTCTGATATCATTTACAAACTTACTATCCATACCTAAGGTTTTTAATACAGAATCAATTTCACACTCTCCATCATGAACTATAACTGGATTTATACCAAGCTGTTTCAACAAGACAACATTGTGCACAAAAGCATTGAGCAGAGTTCTGTCTGAGATTGTCATACTGCTGCATTTGATGACAAAAGTTTCGCCGACAAAGTTGGGTATATTAGACAGCACTTCAAGCAACATTTCTGTTTTTTGTTTAAATGGTATTCCACCATTTGAAAATTCACTGCTCTTCATTTCTTTATCTTGTAAACTTGAAAAACTCATCCCTTACCTTGACTATTTTACACTTAGCACGGGTGCTTATTTGATGAATTGACACATTCTCATTATTAACCCATTTTTGAGTACTTTCTAGAATGGCATCGAGATTTTTTTGACCTACTTTGTCTATTTTTGTTAGCACAACATCAAAGTTAACATTATTATATATTAACCAATAAATAAAGTCCTTGTCTATTTCTTTTAGCCCTACTTTGCTATCTACCAACACAAATACTCCTTTTAGGCTTCTTCTTTGAGCTAAATAATACTCAATCAGATCTAAATATTGCATTGTTTCTTCCTTGCTCGCACAAGAATAGCCATACCCTGGCAGATCAACAAGTCTGAACTTGTCATTGTACATAGAGTAAAAATTTATTTGTCTAGTGCATCCAGGTTTAGAAGAAACTCTGGCAGCTTTCTTGCTGTTTATCAGTAAATTAATTAAACTAGATTTCCCTACATTTGATCTACCGGCAAATGCAATCTCTGGAACCGATTCATCTGGTAATGATTTTATGTCTGTAGCTCCAAACATAAAATTGCTGTTTGATGTCATCCTTCTTGCCATTATATGTAGAAATATCTAAGGTAGTATGTATATTATAATGTTATTGCTTGATGTAAAAAATTTTTTATCCCAAGTATATATTGTTTACTTAAGTAGTTAAAATATTAGATCTGAGCTATATGGATATAGAAAACAATTTACAAGATTTGAAGAAAAAATTTAATGATATAGAAAGGAGATTAGAAAATCCTACCAATTTAAGTCAAAAAGAATTTATCAACCTTTCAAAAGAATATTCTGAACTCAGGCCGATTATCAGAATAATCGATGAATACAACACACTGAAAGAAGAAATTTCAGACTTAGAGGAAATAATCAAAGATGAAAATAGTGAATATGATATAAAAGAATTAGCAAAAGAAGAACTTCTTGAGAAGCAAAAGGTATCATTACCACAAGTAAAAGCTAAGCTAAAATTAGCGCTATTGCCTAAAGATGAAGACGATTCAAGAAACGCAATATTAGAAATCAGAGCAGGTACAGGAGGAGAAGAAGCGGCATTATTTGCAGCAATGTTATTCCGCATGTACCAAAAGTATGCAGAAAGGAGAAATTGGAAATTTGAGCCAATAAGCATTTCCAGTACAGGTATAGGTGGCTATAAGGAAGCTTCTGCACTTATTAATGGCACAGAAGTTTTTGCAAGGTTGAAATTTGAATCGGGAGTACATAGGGTGCAGAGGGTACCAGAAACTGAATCCTCGGGAAGGCTGCACACTTCGGCAGCTACTGTTGCCATATTACCTGAAGTTGAGGAGGTCGATTTTACAATAGAAGAGAAAGACCTCCGAATAGATGTTTACAGGTCTAGCGGCCCTGGAGGGCAGTCAGTAAACACAACTGACAGCGCAGTAAGAGTTACTCACCTGCCAACAGGAATAGTTGTAATACAGCAAGATGAAAAATCGCAGCATAAAAATAAAGCTAAAGCGCTGAAAGTATTGAGAGCAAGATTATATGAAATTGAAAGACAAAAAAAAGAAATGGAAAGGTCAACTATGAGGAAAAGCCAAATAGGCTCTGGAGATCGTTCTGAACGCATAAGAACTTATAACTTTCCACAATCAAGAATAACAGACCATAGAATCAACTTAACCTCACATAGGTTGGAGCAAATTATAAAAGAGGGCGAACTAGACGAATTTATTGAGGCATTAATTTCACGCAACGAAGCAGAAAGGTTAGCGGGAGAGAGTTAATGTTATCTTTTGAACTACAATACTTCACTTAGCGTGCAGGTACATGCATACTCTATTGTAGTGTTTTCCAAGTTTTTTACAGAGGTCTCACAATCCTAGCCTCTTTATAGCTGAAATATAATAATTATTTTTATACTTCTATTGATTTCTTTATAGATATTAATACAATGTCAACTAATAGTGATGGTAAAGAAATGCGCAATAGTACTAGTGACATACACAATGAAGTGGTGAAAAGTTTAAATATCCTGGCTCATAATGGACAAATAAGCAAATTTAAGAAGATATTTGATATCCTTACTTATCACCATAAACAGTGCTACCTTCACATAGTAAAACTGACGGGTGATGCTATTGTTATGTCCAGCGTACTGAATGCAATGGCAAAAGATCAAGCTGTTAGCATGTTTTATGATCTGCTCAAAAAAGATCAAGGCTTTGTGTTTAACACATTGGATGCTGTTTTTTATCGATCCAATACCTTATTCAACACTCTGTTTAGTCAACTTAATCTTCAGCAAAAAGAAGATTACAAGATATATCTAGAAATAAAATCGACAGTTAGTGCTAAGCACATTTTAGAGCGTTTTTATTCAAATGATAAAAGGAAGCCTAAAACAGAAAACTCTAATGCAAAGAATTCTAATACAGATAGCAGGTTGTTAAAGCAAAGAAAAAAGCCTACTCAGAATGGATTTTTAACGTTAAATAATTCTACAAGCTTCCTTGCAAACTCTGCAACATTAGAAGAGACAACTGATCAACACGAAATAGAACCTCCTACAGTTAATTTGAGTTTAACATCGGAAGAATATCAAGATATGCTTTCAGAGTCAGATAATCAGTCATTGGATGAGTTGATTTATTGGGTGACTGGAGAACAGCTATCAAATAGCCTTCAACTCTCAATATTAAAAAAGTTTAATGAACTAGAAGAAGTAATTATAGAGCCAGCAGCAAAACGTCAACGCATATTATAACAATAACAAGAAATTGGAAGACCTATAGCTAAGGTTTTCCCACGTCATGCCGCGATTCATTCGCGGTATTTCAACTATAGATCCCGCTAACACGTAGCGGAATGATGATTGTCAGTGTTACTTTAGCTATAAAATTTAAGAAATTTACCAAACGAAGAAAAAAAGCAAAAGAAGCCCTGGTCATTATTTATTTTTAGTACTGGCGTTTTTATGCCTTAAACGCTGCAATTTAGCTGCTTTTAAGCGCAACTAGTCTAAGCTATAATATTTAAGAAATTTACCAGACAGGGAAAAAAGACAATAAAACCCCGAGGTAGCTAGTTATTCCACTCTCTATTTTAAAATCCGGCGTTGGGTGATGTCTTAAACGACTTATAAGCGCGTTTCAGCTTGTATGGGTAAGAACCCGAAGTTTTAAAAAGACATGCAGTGCACATAGTGCAAAAAATTAAACAATAGTACGCCAAATACAAGTTCTCTTGTCATTTTAACCTGTACAGATTGGGAAGTTAAATAATAGCTTCACTAACTATGATAAGGGTAACGGCAAAAGTTGTCAAGTAGTTTTTTCGTTTCTATTGAATTTCCGTAGCTTCTGAATATGAACACATAGTGGAATATATAGGTATAAAAGAACTTGAACCTGGGTGGAGTTATTCACTTATACTGCATCTTTTAAAAGCAATAAATAAACAGTAAAAATAAACGCTAGTACTGATGCAGAAAAAACAAGAATAGCTGCACTGATTGCTTGACCATTGTAAACACAGCTCGTTAAGCCAATAAAAACAGCCATAATAAAAGATCTGATAAATGAAACTGCAGAAGAAGCTGTACCTTTAATTTCAGGGAAAACATTCAATGATGCATTAAAAAGCACTGCCTGGCAAATTGCACAACCAATACAAAAAATTATCATAGATAGCGTTACCAAGTAGTAAGAATTAGGTATGACTGCACTGAATATTAAAAGGAGTAGGGATCCAATAGCAATTACGCCTGTACCATAAATTACACACCTTATCGCCCCAAGTTTCTGTAAGATCTTGCCAGTAAACAGACTGACGAGTGAGAAGGATCCAACTATTGCACCTTGATGCAGTGCATAAATAGCGCTAGACAAGCCAAAAGTCTCCATATATAAAAAAGGTCCACAAGTGATAAATGACATATAAGCAGCAGAAAAAAGGCTCATTACCAAAGATAGTGCCACAAATTTTGAACTCAATAATAGCTTCCCATAGTCTCTCATCATTTTTTTCAAATTAAAGATATCGCGGTCCTTTTTCGTTTCCGGTAACAGAAAAAGCAGTAAAATCCAGGAGATTAAACAAAGTATTGCAACACTTGCATAATTGCCACGCCATCCCACAACTTCATTGATGAAACTGCCCAAAACCGGTGCAACTGCCATGACAACTGTGAGAACAGAATTCATGATTCCGATAAACTTCACCGCTTCGTTGCCTTTATAGCTATCTGCAACGATTGCAAATACAACTACAGATGTGCTAACACCAATGCCTTGAATAAAGCGAGAAATTAAAAGCCAAAGAACTGATGGTGCAAAAACACAGCCAACAGCACCAACGAGCAGCAAAGTGTTACCTATGATCATAATTCTCCTTCTGCCATAGCATTCAGACAATGGACCAAAGAATAACCCTCCCATGCAAAAACCCAGGAAATTATAAGCAATAGTTAATTGAATTGTACCTTCCGACACATTGAAATAGCGCACCATATCCGGAAAGCTAGGTACAGAAATATCAATTTCAATAAACTTGGCAATCAAAGATAAGATCAACAGAAAGGGTAGTAGCATTTAAAATCTTCAACTAATGGATAAAAGTATCGCATCTAAAGCGTTTAGCAAAGAATATTTTTTTACCAAAATTACTGGGGATACTCACGTAAAGAAGTAACGGAATCAGGATAGGCTGGACACTAGCAAGAGAAATACAACAACCATACGCGTTAAATTAAGGGCAAATTTTCAAAAAGGGAAAACAACTTTTGGCTTATTGTTGGGAATGTTCAGTATTGAAATAACTCTTCCCGCTGTTATTCTCCCTTAACTTGGGCATCTGTAAAATATTCGTGCATTACGCGCTGCCATTTGGTGTACAGGAATTACGGTGTTCCCTCACCAAAATCTCCAGAATCTGCACTATATTTAGTGCTGCACCTTTACGCAGATTGTCAGCCACTATCCACATGTTTAATCCGTGTTCAACGGTGTTGTCTTTTCTAATACGCGATACATATACAGCGTCCTCCTGTACAACATCAATTTGAGTTGTATATTCGTCACCTTCGCGCCTATCATACACTAAAATTCCATTGTCTTCGGCTTCACTTAGCACTCTACGAGCTTGTTCTTCGGTTATAGGCTGGTAAAACTCTACATTTACTGCTATAGCATGACCAATAAAAACAGGTACCCTCACGCAAGTTGAAGTCACTTTAATATCTTCCCCTAAGATTTTTTTTGTTTCCTCTTGCATTTTCCATTCCTCTTTTGTGGAGCCATCTTCCATGAATTCTCCTATGTGAGGAATACAATTAAATGCTATTTGCTTAGGAAATACCTGGGGTTTTTTTGTTTCATTCATAAAGACTTTTTTTGTCTGATGATAAAGTTCATCCATTGCTGCTTTGCCTGCGCCGGAGGTCGATTGATAAGTTGAAGCAACAATTCTCTTTATTTTTGCTTTTTGGTGTAATAAGTGCAGTACTAGCAACATCTGTATTATAGTACAGTTTGGATTGGATATTGTGTTGTGGTTTTTGTATTCCATGATTTTTCCTTTGTTAATCTCTGGAATGATCAGCGGTACACCTTCTTTCATCCTAAAATGGAAACTGTTATCTATAACAATGCATCCTGCCTCAGTTGCAATTGGCACATATTTTTCAGAAACATGAGTCCCGGCACAGAAAATGGCTATATTGACTTCAACAAAGCTATAATCTTCAAGACATGAGACAGTTAGTTCTTCATCACCAAAACTCACCTTTTTTCCCTCTGATTTTTTTGATGCGAGCACGATAATAGAATCTATCGAAATTTTTTTTTCGTCTTGAAACTCAGCAAGTATGCTCAGCACCTCGCGTCCTACTCTTCCTGTCGCTCCAACAACAGCAATTTTATATCCCATACAGATGAACCTCTAACTAAAGTTATATTATATTTTCACCGACAAAATTTACAATTGTTTTAATATTTTTACCTTGCAATTAACCATAATTTAGTTATTCTTATGCAAGATTAGTAATATTACGTGGTAAAGTGAGAGATGAGCAAAAAATATGATGAAACTAAGGTTAAACCTGCAACATCTACACCCCAAGGACCTAAGGGAATTAATGAGTCAAGGATTCAAGTGACAAGAAGGAAATTTCCGAATTTTAATGATGAAAGGTATTCTGTAAAAACTGTTAAAACACGGTTTCTAGAAACAGGGCAACAGCCTTCAAAGCTAAGGAATTTCTTGAAATCAATACCAATTGTAGGAAAGTTTTTAGCAAAAGTTTTTGCACCCGAAAAAATAGAAATTATCAGCAACCCTATATATGAAAACAGGGAGGCATACGAAGCATATAAAAGGTCACGAAACAAATACTATGGTGAAACGAAAGGTGAGGCAAAAATAATTTGCACGGATGGTAAGCACGAGAAAGTAATAAGCAGTAAAGTTAAGCAGGGTAGTGTTGAATCAATTGAGCGCAAGGAAAAGGAAAAGTCGTGATTCATAAGCATCTTGTCTAAAAAGTCTTAGCTGTGCTTTTGTTGCGTAGCGAGTGGAGTTATACCAATTCCACTACACAAGGAAAGGATAGACGACAGTGAAAAAAGTTATAACGTCATCCAAAAAAAACTACTTGACAACCTTCGCCAACCATGTTACTATAAAATTGAAGCTATTATTTATCTTCAGTCTGTGCAGATTAAATGAGAAAAAAACTTAGCATATTTGGCGTCTCATGTTTAATTTTTCGCACTATGTGCACTGCATGTCTTTTTAAAACTTCTGGTTTTTTACCTATACAAGCTCAAACGCGCTTATAAGTCGTTTAAGACATCAAAAACGCCAATATCATAAGATAGATAGTGAATAACTAGCTACTCGGGGTTTCTTTTGCTTTTTTTCTGCTTAGTGAGTTTCTTAAACGTTTATGGCTAAGGTTAAGTTGCTTTAAAAAGCAGCTAAGTCGCACTTATTAAGCGTTTAGGATAAAAAAACGCCAACATTTCGACACAAAAGTAAATAATTAGCCACTACGGGGTTTCTTTTGCCTTTTTTTCATGTAGTTTAGGTTAAGCAACATGTCTACTCTCTGTTTCACTATGAAACAATTGAATTGACTTTATATGAACAATCAGTATAACTTAGTTAACTTGATTGACTCTTTCGTCTAGTGGTTAGGACACCACCCTTTCACGGTGGTAACACGGGTTCAAATCCCGTAAGAGTCACTCGTCATGTTTTATGGGCTCCTCTTTAACAGTACTTTAACACAACGCAAATCCGCCACGATAGCCTGTTTTAACCACTCATAGGACCTTTTGCTTCTAATTATTTACCCAAAGCTTACCATTTTCTTTCCGTAATCTATTAATTTTCTCAAAAAGGTGGGTACTTTTTTTCTATTTTGAGAAAAGTAAATAAATGAATTTTTTGTGACGCTAAAGACGACCTGTTTTTTGCGTAGACGTAGTTAATTCTAAGCCCTCATTTTTTGTCTTGTTTTTTCTGAGTAGATCTGTTAATACATTATGATAAATTAATTTAGCCAAGGGGGAAGTTATGATTCCAGAAACACGTGAACAGGCACTTGAAGTATTAGGGTTATCAGAGAGTGCAGATGCAAAAGAAATTAAGGATGTATATCACAAACTTATAAAGCAATGGCATCCTAACAGATGGGTAGATAAAAGCGAAGAAGAGCAAAAGATAGCAACGGAAAAGTCTCAGGAAATAACAGTAGCATATGGAATATTAACAGGCAGGACTAAAAAAGAGTTAAGTGAAATGCTTAAAGATCTTAAAAAGGATGTTACAAGTTTATTCTACGGTTTACACCTAAATGAAGAAGAAATCGAGTTGTTTGAGGCTCTTAACAGATAGAGACCTAGAGCAAACAAAAGTTCTGTTGGAACAAGTTCAAAACATCAATGCAAGGACTATGCTTTGTAACCAAATTCCTGACAAGTCAATATTGCACTATATTGTAGAAAATTCTTGTGATAATCCTGAATCTGGTTGGATAGAGCTTCTTGAAGAAGTTTTATCAAAATATAACGCTAATAATTTAACATCTGTTTACGATAGCAATATAGGGCAGCACTCGGAACTTAACATAATAGATCTGAATGTTATTAGTATGCTTCATGGTCCCCCTTTATGTTTTGCGCTTAAGTTAGGCAATCTTGATGTCGTAAATGTGCTTTTAAAGTATGGAGCAGGACCTGATGTTCGCATACTTTATTATTTTTTAATGAACAGCGAAAACGATGCTGCTAAGGCTTTTTTAGAACATGTTGCTAAAATTGATGCAGACCCTGAAGTAGAGAAGTTAATCATTGACGATATTACAAAATATGATCAGAGTACGGTGGAAATACTTTTACCATACACATCTGATAGACAAAAAAGCAGGATATTACAGTCTATTGCTTACAGCGATCATGAGGAAACTGATCACGATATTGAATTAGCAAAATTACTATTGAAGGCAGGTGCTGACCCTGAATTTTGCGGTGAAACAGAAAAAGGAGAATCAGATGCTAGTGCATTACATTGGGCCAAGTCAAAAGGGAAAGGTGGGCTTGTAAAATTATTTAATAAACATAAAGAAAATGCAATTAACAACAATTCATGTTCTTCAAGAAGAAAATGGGCAATTATAGTTCCAGCGTTATTGTGTGGTGCTATAGGTGCCACACTGGCTGCAATGGGAATTATACCTGAAGTTGCTGCTATTGGGGTAATTGCGACAGCCGTGCTGTCAGGAATTGCTGGTGCTGTGATAGGTGGTGTAGCGGGGTATCTTGTTGATGTGGCAATAAGTCAATGCTGTGGTAATCAACAGTGTGCAGCTCAGTAGTTAGTAGTCTAACGTAGGTCAAGTCTGGTTTATGGAACATCTGCATAAGAATTTCAAAAGATTCCACACCTCTTGATACATCTTCTAAGCAGCTTTTTCTGTCGAGCTGTAGGACTTCTCGAGCTGCTCACTCCATAATATCGGTATTTTGACTTTCCTGAAGTCTATCAATTTTAGATGGTCTGGTTGGGATGTCTTCCTGTAAAAATTTGGCTTATCTTTTACATTTAAACAGCATTAACATGATTTGGCTTTTTGTAGATGAGTGATTCAATAGGAATTGTCCTATTGAATTCTATGATATTATTTTTTGTAACATTGTTATAAACATCGTGGTAAGAGGGACTAGAGGAATTTGCCAGTGGTTTTTCTATGCTACCTGGTGTTGCGCAACTGCTTTGCTTGCCTTGGCCATATATTTATATAAAATTAAAACAAATCAGAACCATAAATTGGATGTTAACAAGATTTGCTCCAAGCCCAACTGGCTATCTTCATGTAGGAAACGTTCGTACTGCACTCATTTGCTGGATGTATGCACGTAGTCAAAACGGAAAGTTTCTACTTCGTTTCGACGATACTGACCTTCAGCGTTCAGATGTTAAATACGTAGAAAGCATCATACAAGACTTGAGATGGGTTGGTATAGATTGGGATTCAAACTTTAAACAATCAGAGCGTTTTGAGCGCTACAATGAGGTGTTTTTGCAGTTAATAAAAGAAGGACATATTTATGCATGCTATGAAACAAGAGAAGAGTTAGACATTAAACGCAAATTGCAGCTAAAACAGGGACTACCACCGGTATATGACAGGAGCGCATTATTTCTCACTGAGCAAGAGAAAATTCGTTATGAACAGGAAGGACGAAAACCACATTTTAGATTTAAGTTGGATAGAAACGAAGTTGTTAGATGGAATGATGAAGTTAAAGGTGAAATAAGCATTGCAACAAGTCACATCAGTGATCCCATAGTAAAAAGAGAAGATGGAATTTACACATACATGTTACCTTCTGTTATTGATGATATTGACTTTAATGTAACCCATGTTGTACGCGGGGAAGATCATGTAACTAACACCGCAGTGCAGATACAAATGATTCAAGCATTAAAAGCGAAAATTCAGACGTTTGCTCACCTTCCTCTGCTGCATTTTGATGATAGCAAGATATCAAAACGCAAAGGTGGACTGGATATCAAATCCATCAAAGAAGATGAAATTGAACCAATGGCACTAGCTAGTTATTTGGCAAAACTTGGAACTTCAGACCCTATCGAAGCTCATGTTAGCATTCAGTCTTTAATTGACTCGTTTGATATTGAAAAATTTAGCTCAGCATCTGCGCAGTTTAGCTTAAGTGAAGTATATAAGCTAAATAGCAAAGTCCTACAACAAATGTCATTTGCAGTGGTGGAAGAGCGTTTAAGTCAAACTGGAGTGAACTCTTCGGAGTTTTGGTATTTTATAAGAAGCAATATAGAAAGATTTTCTGAAGTTGCTAAGTGGTGGCAGATATGTAAGTCCAATATAGAACCTGTAATTCTCGATAAGGAATTTGCAAAAGTTGCTCTCAATGCATTGCCTCAAGGCGATTGTAATGAGAACACATTGTCAGAGTGGGTCAAAGCTATTCAACGGACAGTGGATATAAAGGCAAAAGACTTGTTTATGCAGCTACGTTTAGCCCTAACAGGGACAAAAACAGGTCCAGAACTCGCTAAACTATTAATTTTTATCGGCAGAGAGAACATCATTACAAGGTTAAAGGAATAAGGTGGAACTTTTTCTGATACCAACCTCGTCATTGGGAAGGCAAATGGAGCGCACCATAAATTCGCTAGGTTATTTGAGTTATAAAGAGTATAAAGTGAACTATTGTAGCAGGTTTTGTGAAATATTATATGGTGGAGGCAAGCGGGGTCGAACCGCTGACCTTCTGCGTGCAAAACAGATGCTCTACCAACTGAGCTATGCCCCCTAGGTAATTCTTACTTAAAGGATAAACTAACCCAGGCCGGAATACAAGAAATATTTATCTATTACACAACCTGCTTTCTGCCGTAATGCAAGAGATCTAAGGTCGCATTAACTAGATCTTAAATTAGTTAAAAAAAGATAGTCTTGATAAAATTTACTTACGGCAAGCCTTTTTATATTCGGGCTATCGGGTTGCTTTTTCTTATACCCTAATTTGTAGCTTATTGAATCCTTATACGAACCGATCGTTTTGTATACCTTGTCCATTTCCTTAGGATTAGCTATTGCGATACACAATCCTGATACTACAGCAAAAGCTAAAGTAGCAAACACTAAAAAACTCTTCCCGCCAACTTTTTTTTCTTGTATACCCGTGGTGTGTAGCTCGTCTGATTCTTGTAAGTATTCATGCCATATATGGTTGCAGTTTGTACACTTTACTTTCCTTCCAAGCTTGCCTATTTGCTCGGAGGATACTAAGTAAGTTTTAGTACAATTGTTGCATTGTATTTTCACAGCACTTACACATGAGTAGTAACAAGTTCAAATTATACAAAACTATAAACTTATTGTCAATATGTAATAAATGGAATACTTGCAGCTAGAAAAAGTACAAAGTGATGTGGAAAATATCTGGAAAAACAGGCATGAGCTTGGCGATCGCAGTGTAAAAAAAACAGCAAAAATAACAATTAGAGAGGTAATTAATCTCTTAGACAGTGGCAAAATTAGAGTGGCAGAAAAGTTGTCAGGTGGAAAGTGGGTAGTGCATACATGGATAAAGCAGGCAATATTATTACATTTTCTCACTGAAGAGAGCAAAATGATAGGCAATAACAATTGGTGGTGTGATAAGATCAACAATAAGTTTGATGGATGGAATGAAGAAAGGTTTTGCCAGTCAAAAATCAGAGCGGTTCCTGGGTGTTTTGTCCGTCAATCTGCCTACATAGGTACAAATGTTGTTCTAATGCCAAGTTTTGTTAATGTTGGTGCTTATATTGATTCAGGCACAATGATAGATACTTGGTCAACGGTTGGTAGCTGCGCACAAATAGGAAAGAACTGCCATATTTCTGGAGGAGTGGGAATTGGAGGAGTTTTAGAACCTATTCAAGCTTCTCCAGTTATTATAGAGGATAATTGCTTCATTGGAGCGCGCAGCGAGATAGCCGAAGGTGTTATAATAAGAGAAGGAGCGGTTTTAGGCATGGGAGTTTTTATTGGAGCATCAACAAAAATTATTGATAGAGAAACAAATAAGGTACTTTATGGCGAGGTACCGCCTTATTCTGTGGTGGTACCAGGATCTATCCCATCTAAAAATAACATTTCAACCTATTGTGCAGTTATAATAAAAAAAGTGGATGAGAAGACAAGGTCGAAAACTTCCATAAATGAAATATTGAGAAACTAAGCTAGATCTACTGCGTTGTGGCGGAAATGCAAGGGATCTATTTCTTGTTGTCATTTTTTTTATCATTACTAACTATAGTAATGGCATACGCACATAGTTCTGGGAAAGAAACTCCATTTTCCTGAGATAATTTGTATAATTTCTGCAAGCTTTCTTTTACTTTGTCGGGGATATTCCCTCCACGCTCTTTTACAAGCCAGGAATCTTGATGATGAATTGGATGAGTGTCACTTTTTGGATTCCCTATGTATATTGCAAAAGGCGAACTTTGTTCCTTGAAATCACATTGTACAGTAAATTTTTTTATGGAATCAGCCATCTAAAGACCTCTACTTTTCTTTTTGGTTGGTTTTACAGCAGGCGTAGAAGGTGGTTTCTTTATGAAATCTTGCCTGCTGACGACATTCTCTTTACCTTCTAGAGCTCGAAGGACATCAGCTCTGCTTAATTGTGATTCTTTTGCTACCTTCATTCCATGCTTTGCCATAACATTAGCATACGCTAGCACTTTTTTTACCAATTCTAGATCACCATTTAACATTTGAACTAGAGCTTGAAATACCTCTGCTAAAGTCAACCCATCAGCGCTTATAACCTTATTTTCTACAAATTTGACAACCTCTTCAAATTTGTATTCAATACCATCATTTTGATGTGTAAGGGTGGTATCTTGGTCGTCCATAGCTGAAGCACTATTATCCATAAGTTCTCAAGTTTATACTATACATATAAATATTCTAATACTTTATATCATGACATGCTATAGTTAAACATTTATTAATAATGCTCACTTATATACACAAGTTAATTGATAAAAACCAAGGGTCAATATCGATCAGTGATTTCATGAATGCTGCTCTATACCATAAAGAGTACGGCTATTATATGAGTAAATTACCACTTGGCAAGGATGGTGATTTTATTACAGCACCTGAAATCAGTCAATTGTTCGGTGAAATAATTGCCGTTTGGGTAATGCATACATGGGAAAAATTAGGAAAGCCATCAAAATTTTCTCTGGTTGAACTTGGGCCAGGCAAAGGAACACTCATCCACGATATAATAAGAGTCACTAGAAAACACAATGACTTTTTTGATTCAGTGTCGATCCACCTAGTTGAAATAAGTCCTGCTTTACAGGAGATACAAAAGGAAAAATTGAAGGACTTAGATATTGACTGGCACGAAAATATCGATAGCCTACCAGAGCAACCAACCATCTTCCTAGCAAATGAATTCTTTGATGCCCTTCCAATAGACCAGTTTGTGTATCGTGACGGAGAATGGCATGAAAATAGGGTAACAAAGCAGGATAACGGGGTGTTATCCAAAGTAGCTGACACTGAGGTCCAGAAAAAAGAGTCGTGTGTCCCAGTATCAGCTACTCAGATGACAAACAGAAAACTTTTCGACGGTGCAGTAGTGGAAGTATGTTCGGCTGGAATTGAAATATTGAAAAGACTTGAGGAGAAGATACACAATAGCAAAGGAGCTGCTTTGATCACAGATTATGGCTACGTATATCCTGAGTATAAGAGCACTCTGCAATCGGTAAAGCAACACAAGTATGCCAATTTTCTTGAAAATGTTGGTAATAGCGATATTACTGCACTTGTGAACTTCCAAGCGTTAAGAGATTCATTAAAACATGTAGATTGCGAGATTTTAACTCAGAGAGAATTTTTATATCTTTTTGGTATAAAAGAAAGAACGCAGGCTTTGATGAGAAATGCAAATGATGAACAAAAAAATAGGATTTTTGGCGAATTCCTAAGGTTAACTGAAAACATGGGCACCCTCTTTAAAGCAATGCTGATCCGGCCGTTACTTAATAAAAACAAAAAAACTACTTGACAACTTTTGCCGTTACCCTTATAATGATACTGAAGCTATTTGTTTATCTTCGCAATCTGTGCAGGTTAATGACAAAAAACTTAGGGTATTTGGCGTCTCATGTTTAAATTTTTGCACTATGTGCACCTCACGTCTTTTTAAAACTTCTGGTTTTTACCTATACAAGCTGAAACGCGCTTATAAGTCGTTTAAGACAGTATAGAACGTCAAATAGACAAGGGAGAATTTGAATACTAGCTGCCTCAGAGTTTTTTTGTCTTTTTTTCCTGCTTGGTAAATTTCTTAACGTTTGCAGTTTGGGTTATTTGCATTTAAAAATAGCTGAATCGTAGCGTTGAGGATAAAAACGCCGATATTTGAGGTACATATAAATAATTAGCCACCGACCGGGGCTTCTTTTGCTTTTTTTTTATTTAGTAAATTTCTTAATATCTATAGCTAAAGTAATTTAAGAGCACATAAAAAACGCCAAAAATAATTGCCTTTTTCTGCTTAGGTACGAGAAATCTATCACATTAGTAGCTCTTCGCTAAGTCTACTAATGCAGCGATATTTTCAACTGGAGTGTCAGGAAGCACTCCATGTCCGAGATTAAATATGAAAGGTAAATCCCTAAAGCAATCTATTATACGCTTCGCTTCTTCAATTGCTTTAGCTTTGTCATACGCCAAAAGACTAGGATTGAGGTTCCCCTGCAGAGGGACTTTTAGGTTTTCTTTTGCCCATTCTATTGGAACGTCATAATCTATACTCACTGCGGATATACCCGTTTGGTCACAGTAATCCTTATAGAAACTTCCGGCAGATCTTGGAAAACCTATTATTGGAAAATCTGGGAACCTATTCTTTATCGCTAAGGTAATCTTCTCTGTCGGTTCAATAACATATTTCCTAAATAGCTCTTTCGGTAATGCTCCGGCATTACTGTCAAACAACTGTATAACATCTGCTCCAAACTCTATTTGCTTAATCAGATAGATGATTGTTGCCTCCGTTATCCGCTCAACTATTTTTTCCAAGCCAAAAGAACAGAAATTCAGCACTTTAGAAAAAGCTTTGCTACTTCCACCTTCTATGATGTACGAAGCAACTGTCCATGGACCCCCAGCGAACCCTATGAGAGACTTTTCTTCCGGCAAACAACTCCTTACTCCCTTTATAGCGTTTAGAATTGGCAGGGTCTTAGCTTCAATTTCCTGTGGACTTCTCAGCTCTTTAAAATCTTCTACAGGTCTTATCACCGGACCTACACCGCGCATGAAGTTCACATTACAACCCAGAGCATCAGCCACTATTAAAATGTCAGAGAAGATTATTGCTGCATCCATGTCAAACCTTGCAACTGGTTGCAGTGTCAGCTCTATCACCAAATCTGTGCTATAACACATCTCTATAAAATTACTCACGTTTTTTACCGCTTCGCGGTACTCAGGGAGAGATCTGCCCGCTTGGCGCATTAGCCAAATTGGTGCTTCCTTACCCTGTCTGCCCTCACTTATGGTTTTTGCTACTATTGTTTTGTTATTTTTTAGTCTAATTAATCTGTCTTCTTTCATACAGTAAAGTATAATAATAGTAATAGTTTTATCAATGGTCTGTTATTAACTTAAAATTCTATGAAGATTCTTATTACCTGACTTGTGGATAAGTATGTTAGTAACTTTTATATGTTATTGATTTTCTGTAGTAACTTATGTGTATAAGTAGAATGTTCAGATTGTTAGTAATCTTTCCTTATGGAAAAGGTTTTCCCGTTGTACGCTGTTATATAATTATGTGTACACCAGTGAAAAAGTTGTTGATCAATTGTTAGTATCCGGTATCAACAGATAATCCACAAATTAGTTTGACATTATTCACATGCTTATTAAACATTTAACAACAGTTTTCTTGGTAAACCTGATCCAAAAATATTTTTACCATTAGTAGGAAGCAAGTTGAGTAAAAAAGGAACTTTTATAAAACGAGTAGCGTACAGAGTTTTTTTGTTTCTTTTCAAAAGGGCTCGTATACTGAGAGAGTGCGCAACTGAAGCATTAATGAAGGATTTACCAGATCTTAATATATTCAACGGTCTAATAAAATTCCATGACTGCAATATAACTGATGTGATGACTCCACGCACAGAAATATGTGCAGTGGACATTGAATTGAGTAAACATGAGGTAATGAAGAAAATAAAAAATATCCGTCACACTAAGGTGTTAATTTATAAAAATGATTTTGATAATGTGATAGGTTTTTTCTACGTAAAAGATGTTATCCTAAACGAAGACAAAGGTTTTAGCCTAAGGGAACTTGTACAAAACGTGATATTCGTGCCACCCTCGATGAAGACCACCAGCCTTTTCGTCAAGATGAGATCCTCCAGATCGTATTTGGCTGTTGTGTTGGATGAATATGGTGGAACTGATGGCTTAATTTCAGTAACTGATCTTGTGGAAGAATTGGTATCAAATATTAACAGTGGAAGTGAACCTTCTGAGTATGCAATTGTAAAGTTATCTCAGAGTAAGTTTGAGATATCAGCTAGGACTCTGATAAAGGATATAGAGGAAAATCTAAGAATAGAATTGCGCAGCCCTGAGGAGGATTATGCCACACTTGGTGGATTAATTCTTTCAGTTGCTGGCAAGGTACCTTCTGTAGGTGAGGTCGTTAAGTACAAAAATGGTGTGAAATTTGTTGTTAAGAATGCGAGTGAAAGATACATTGATAAGGTAATATTAGACTTGAGTGATTACAAGAACTAGATTAGGTCTCTTGCATATCCTGCTTTCTAATTTTGCGTTAAAACTTGCTTACGCTCCTCAAGTATTCTGCGGTTGCGTTTCTCTTGAAAATTCCCTACCATAAATTGGTTATGAAAGAGATCTATTGATATTCCTTGTCAGGAAGTGTTTTGCCTTTAGGTAAAGAGGTCTGCAATATTTACATGCATAGCGCTGATACTTATTTTGGGTAAGTGCGCTTAGTCTAGTGCTGTGGAAAGTTTCGATTTTCGCGTTAGCGCTTGTAGGTGCTTTTACAAAGTGTGGAATCACTTTAAGTCAAGGTTAAGCCTATTTCCAACAAATTGTTTTCACAAGTACAGTGTATTTTAGCTTTATAGTGCTCCAGTAGTAAGTAGGTCATGTAGATGCTAATATCTTTTGTATTTAGGTTGTCATCTTTTTTCTTGCTTAATTTCTCCACTAATGATTTGCTTAAGGGCCTGTGTTCACTCGAGACTTGCATAGTTAATAGAGTTTTGTCTTTCTCCTGGCTTAATAAAACGGACACCAGTTCAACTTCTGCTACTGCACTGGCTATGGTTATTACCATACTGGAAATTATTTTGTTTATCTTTTCAATTAAATTTACTTTGCATTTCACAAAATATGCATCTGTTTTCCACGTGAGTTTTATTTTTTTTTTAGTAGGTAGTTCTCTATATTCAGTTTGGTCCGGTCAAAGCTGCGGTTGTCTGCTGAAGAAGAGTATGCCTGTTTCATAACTTTATGTTTGTGCATTAAATCATCAGAACTTTCCCTAAGCAATGACAATGCTTCCTTCCACGCGCCAGCGCCGTTCTTGTCACCTGCTTCAAGCTCTTCTAAAGCAAACATTATCCCATTCATGGAGTTAGCAAAGTCATGAAGTAGTCGTCCTGATAGTAACTCTGTTATCAACAACACGTTTTTGCTCATTAGACAATTGTAAATGATTTAGGTTACCCTATATTGGTAGATATATGATAGTCAATTGAGAGAAAGTTTCGTTGTACTTTTTGTGCCAGGTTATTAATATAGTATTAATAATCGTAGAATTTGTGTAAAGATTATGAGTACTTATGCTAAATCGGGAGTAGACCTTGAGCTGTATAATAAGCTGATAAAAGAGGTCAACCTTATAGTTGGGAAAACTAAAAAAAAGGAAGAGGTTATTAGCGAAGAAGGTTCATTTTCCGCGCTGTTCGATTTCGCTGCGCTGAGTAAAAAATATGACCATCCAGTACTCGTTTCTTCAACTGACGGGGTAGGTACAAAGCTGTTGATAGCTCAAGAAGTAAACAGGCATGATACTATAGGCGTAGATTTAGTTGCAATGTGTGTGAATGACTTGCTTGCGCAAGGAGCAACACCTTTATTTTTCCTCGATTATTTCGCAACAGGTACTTTAAGTAAAGATGTTTTATTATCCGTAGTTCAGGGTATTGCAGAAGGATGTAAACAGGCCAATATAGCATTAGTTGGTGGAGAAACCGCAGAAATGCCTGGAATGTATAGTAATAATCACTATGACCTTGCAGGATTTGTGGTTGGAGTGGTCGATAAAAGTAAGATCCTTCCAAAGTGTAACACTATGAAGGAAGGCGACTGTATAGTTGGCTTAGAGTCGAATGGAATTCACTCAAATGGGTTTTCTCTGATACGCCATGTTTTTAAAGATTTAGGCATAAATTATAATGACTTATCTCCGTGGAATAATAAAACCTGGAGTGAGATGCTACTTGAACCAACAAAAATATACGTTGATTCTTTATTGCCTATTATGTCAAAGGTAAAAGGTATTGCACACATCACAGGTGGTGGCTTGGTAGATAATGTTCCGCGGATTCTTCCAGAAGATTTGTTTGCCGACGTAGACATTGGTTCTTGGGAATGGCCAGATGTATTTTTATGGCTGATAAAAGAGGGTAAAGTGGAAAAGAGGGAAATGTTAAGAACATTTAATTGTGGTATTGGTATGGTATTGATCGTAGATCCTGAGAATATGCAAAGTGTAAAAAATCATTTCCAAAAACGTGGAGAAAAAATTGAAATTATTGGAAAGCTTCATGAGAAATATAAACCACCGCTTGATGAAGTAGCGTCTTAGTTAGACTAACTTTACTGACAACCTTTCTGCAACTTCTAAATATGCTTCCTTTAGGTTTCCTAAACTTAAACGGAAGACATCTTTATCTAGTTTTTTGTGGGTACTGTTATCCCATAATCTGCAATTGTCAGGGCTGATCTCATCGGCTAGGATGATCTTTGTTCTATCGCTCATTAACCTGCCAAATTCCAATTTGAGGTCGATTAAATCTATTCCTGCATTTAAAAATAAGTCAATTAAAACTGTGTTGATTTTTAAGGTTGTAGTTTTAACCTCTTCCATTTCTTCACGAGATAGCCAGCCAAAATATAGCACGTGGTTTTCATTTACCATTGGGTCAGCTAGATTGTCGTCTTTATAGAAAAATTCGATTATAGGAGATGTAAGCTTCTCACCTTCTTTTACATTAAACCGTTTACAAAAACTACCGGCTGCGATATTTCTCACTACTATTTCAAGAGGTATAACTTTTAGTTTTTTAACTAGCTGCTCCCTTTCATTCAGAGTTTTTATAAAATGTGTGCCAATTCCTGCTTTCTCAAGCTTTTCCATGATAAAAGCGCTAATGAAGTTGTTGATTATTCCCTTACCCTCAATAACTTCATATTTTTCTTTATTAAAGGCTGTTACGTCGTCTTTGAAGTGCTGTATAACAGTTAATGGATCTTTAGTTTCAATAATAGATTTCGCTTTACCTTCGTATATTATTTTGCCTGGCAGCATATTTGATTTAACTATATATTATAGATATTACATCAATTTACTACCTAAGTTTACTATAAATTTGCAAAGATGTTCAATGTTACAATATTAACCATATTCCCAGAGATGTTTCCTGGATTTTTGAACTATTCCCTTGCTGGAAAAGCATTAGAAAGGAAAATATGGGATCTTGAAGTGGTAAATATTCGTTCCTTTGCTAAGGATAAGCACTCAACGGTAGACGATGTTCCGTATGGAGGCGGAGCAGGAATGATTATGCGCCCTGATGTTACTGGTGATGCAATTGATAGTGTGCTTTCTGCTCATAGGGATACTAAATTTATTTATATGACTCCATCTGGCACAAAATTTAGTCAAAGCATTGCAAAAGAATTGATAGAATTCCCTCATATAACAATATTGTGTGGTCGATTTGAGGGTATTGACCAGAGAGTGGTTGATGAGTATACTCCTTATGAGTTAAGTATTGGAGATTATGTACTTTCAGGAGGCGAGCCGGCTGCGATGGTAGTTCTTGATGCATGTGTTAGGCTTCTTCCTGGTGTAGTAAGTAATTCTGATAGTATTGCTGAGGAAAGTTTTAGTTATGGTGGTGGTATGCTTGAGTACCCTCAATATACTAAACCTAAGCAGTGGAGAGAACATGAAGTGCCTGAGGTTCTGTTATCTGGTAATCACAAAAAAATAAGTGATTGGAGGCGGAAACAGTCTCAAGCTTTAACGAAAAGGCGTAGACCTGAATTATTAGATGGAGATATAAATGACAAATTTACTTGAAAAGTTCAATAGGCAGCAAATGCAGGTGTTAGCTAAGGAATTGCCAGAGTTTCGTCCTGGTGATGATTTGAAGGTCACTTTTAAAGTGGTTGACGGTGCAAGCGAACGTATGCAAATATTTGAAGGTGTATGTATATCAAAAAGAAATCGTGGATTACATTCTTCTTTTGCGGTTAGAAAAGTGAGTCATGGAGAGAGTATAGTATCACAGTTTTTTGTTTATTCTCCTGCATTAGTTTCAGTGCAAGTTACAAGGAGGGGGAAAGTTCGTAGAGCGAAATTATACTACTTATGTAAGCTATTTGGAAAAGCTGCAAGGATAAAAGAGCGTACTACTTACAAAAGCGGTAAGTCTAAGCAGCTTTGATGAAAAACGGTGTTGCTTCAGTTCTTAATGCGCTGAGGCAATAGGAAGAGACTAAAAATAGATGAGCATAAAGACAAAATTCCTTAAACTGCTTCAGTCCAGGCGCGTACATGCTCGCATAAGAAGAAAAAATAAAAGAAATAGAACATTGTATTTCTGTTCTCTTGTAACGTTAGTTGTTTCGCTTGGTTGTCCTATATGCATATTGCTGAGCATATTAATTAACTCTTATAGCGCATTAACAATAACGAAGATTTTGTTACCAGTTGAGATAACTGCTGATTTTGCTTTGGCAGATAATCCTAGTGATTTACGATATAAGTCCATTGATTTACTTAATGATTCTCTACGTAAAGTGTTTAAAGGGACCGATTTCAGGAGTAATGACGAGGTTTTGAGTCGTAATTCTTACAAAGAGCTAGAGAATTTTTTTCGTAGGAAAGTGAAGCACAGTGGTGAATATGAAATCTGGTTTACTGCATCAAGTATAATCAATTCAATAAACAAAGATAAATATTTCAATAGTCATTATACTGAACTGCTTAGTTGGCTAAAAGAAAAGGGGAGGGTGAAAAAGTCCTTTAATAAGTCTTTATTTCTTAAATCTGATTCTCGTGAACCTGAAAATGCAGGAATTTTAGGAGCATTTATCGGTTCATTAATGACGATTATGGTATGTCTAGCTTTAGCATTACCAATAGGAATTATGTCAGGCATCTATCTTCACGAATTTATGCCCAGGAACAGTATAATAACTAGCATTGTAGAGGTTAGTATAAATAATCTTGCTGCAGTGCCTTCGATAATATTTGGTGTAGTAGGTTTAACTCTTTACCTTGGTATATTTGGTCTACCTCGTTCTTCGCCACTTGTTGGTGGAATGACTCTTTCATTTATGATGTTACCTAATATTATAATTGCGACAAAAAATGCCTTTGCGAACGTTCCTATTACAATAAAAGATGCAGCTTTTGCTCTTGGAGCGCCTCACATCAAGGTAATATTGGATCACTCTCTACCGATTGCATTACCGAGAATAATACATGGCGCTGTGCTTGCAGTTGCAAGAGTTTTGGGTGAGTCCTCTCCTTTACTTATGATAGGTATGGTAGCATTTATAGCTGACACACCCACATCCTTTTTCGATCCGGCGACTGTTTTGCCTGTACAAATATACATATGGTCAAGTAGTCCTGAGATTGCATTTGTTGAGCTTGCTGCTATTGCAATTATAGCTTTGTTGATAATGTTGTTTGCTCTGAATTTAGTAGCAAATTTTGTAAAAAGAAAATTCGAGTTTTTTAATTTTTAATTCATGAAAATTATTGTTTTATCTGGTTATGGCTTGAACTGTGAGAAGGAAACTGCATTTGCATTTATAGAGTGTAGTAGAAAACTTGGTATCAACAATGTAGAAGTGAAGATTGTTCATATTAATGAGATAATAGATAATCCAGGTGAACTGAAATCAAGCAATATACTAGCAATTCCAGGAGGTTTTTCCTACGGTGATGACACTGGTGCTGGTAATGCATTTGCTTTGCGCATTAGAAACAACTTGTTAGACGAACTTCAAGATTTTTTATCTCAGGATAAGCTTGTCATAGGGATATGTAATGGTTGTCAGGTATTAGTAAAGTTAATTCCAGAATTCTCCAACCTGGCTTTAATACGCAATGATGTAGATAATTATCAGTGTCGTTGGATTAGAGTGAAAGTTAGCCCACAAAGTAATTCTGTTTGGCTAAGGGACCTAAATGAGCTGTATCTTCCAATTGCTCATGGAGAAGGCAAGTTTTTTATGGATCAGAGTGTTTTGGATCAACTGATTGAAAACAATTCCGTTGCACTGCGTTATGTTGATGGAGAGGGTAACTATGCCAACTTGCAGTTTCCTTGCAATCCAAACGGATCTACGTACGATCTGGCAGCCTTATCAGATAAAAGTGGTAGAATACTGGCTTTAATGCCTCATCCGGAGAGAGGAATATTTTTTACTCAGCAGGACAACTGGCCGCTTGAAAAGGAGAAATGCAAGCGCTTAGGTGCCGCTATGCCAAAATATGGCGATGGAATGCTTATATTTGAAAATGCACTGAAGTATTTTGCGCAGGCGTTGTAACATGACGCAATGTTACATAGTAAACGGTGTTACCCAACAGAAACAAAAAAACTACTTGACAACCTTCGCCAGTCCCCTTACAATAGAATTGTGGGTGTTTTAGGCCTAAAATTTATCTTTAATCTTGTATTAAGTGACAAAAGCACAGTATAAAACAAGGCGTGTTATGTTTTATTTTTGCAGCATGGACACTGCATGTCTTTATAATTTTTTGTCTACATTAGCTGAGCCTCGCTTACTAAGCGGTGTAAGAGAGAACCGGACGCCAAGTTTTTGAGAGAACAGTAAACAACTCACATTGCGGGGTTTCTTTTGTCTTTTTTTTAAATTAGTTAAAATCTTAATTAACCTCGTTTTTTTCACAAAAAATTGCTTGACAAACTTCAACATTCCTCTTATAATAACATTATGGGTATTTACAACCCCAAGGTCAGCTACTTGTCAAGCGTATAGAGCATTAACGCCAAGTTATTAGATAGATATTGACCAGGGCTTCTTTTGCTTTTTTTCTCGTTTGGTAAATTTCTTAATATTTATAGCTAAAGTAGTATCCTGGATCCCAGTATCAAGTACTGGGATGACAAAAAAAGGCTACTTGGATGACAAGAAAAGGGGCACTTGGATGACATCGTAGGGGTTAGGATGACAAGAAAGGGGGATACTTGGATGACAGGAGGAGGAACACTGGAATGGCATCGTTTACTATGTTCATATTATAATGTTTGTACAGTTGTGTGTCTGACTGTAAATGAACTACTCGACTGTAACAGACTTAGCTAAATTTCTTGGACAATCAGCATCCAATCCTTTCTTGACCGCAGTAGTATAAGCAAGAAATTGCATGGCAACACTGTAGATGATTGGAGAGATGAAATTATCAACGTCTGGGAGTTGTATTACGTCTTTACAAATCCCTCTTAGGAACGGCACTCCTTGCTTGTCACTAAAGGCGACCACTTTGCCTTTTCTTGCTATAATTTCTTGTATGTTGGACAGCGTTTTAAAAAATAAATTGTCATATGGAATGATTGCTATGACAAGTACAGATGAATCTATTAAAGCAATCGAACCGTGTTTCATCTCTCCCGCTGCAATACCGATGGTATTAATATACGAAAGTTCCTTTATTTTCAATGCACCTTCCATTGCAACTCCATATGAGCTTCCTCTGCCGATTAAAATAATGCTGCTATGCTCTAGTATACTGTCTGATATATGTTGTATCTTCATCGCATTTAAAACATGCTCAATATATTCTGGAATAGAGTTGATAGCATTACTCAGTTGCTTTATTCCCTTTTCATCCAACGTACCTTTTATTTTTGCAAGCTCTAAGGCAAGGCATGCTAAAATCGCAAGTTGCGCAGAAAAGGTTTTTGTTGAAGCAACACCAATTTCTGGTCCAGCAAGAGTATGTAACACGATATCTGAGATTCTTTCAATGCTGCTGCTGAATGTGTTAGTTAGGCTAATGATTGTTTGCTTTTGTGATTTTGCATAGCGCAATGCTTCCATGGTATCTGCAGTTTCGCCAGATTGAGAGATGAATAATCCAATACTTCCCTTCTCCAACTTAATGTTGCTATACCTAAATTCCGACGAGATTTCCAGATACACTCGAACTTGGGCAATGCTTTCCAGCCAATATTTTGCTATTAGCCCAGCAAAATAAGATGACCCGCATCCAACTATAGTAATGCCACTCAGCTCGTAAAATAGTTTTTTGTTGGCGGATATTACCTCTGTATACTTTTTATAAAATTGATTTATTGTTTCATTTAATGCACAAGGCTGTTCAAAAATCTCTTTTAGCATGAAGCTGGAGTAACCATTTTTGCTGATTAGAAAGCTGCTTGAACTATTATTTTCTATACTGCGTTTAACTTGTGCACCGTTGTTGTATATACTCACTCCGCTAGATTTTATTACCGCAACGTCGTCATCCTCTAGGTATGATATTCTGTCCACTAGTGCATTTAAGGTGTTAGAATCAGATGCGGCAAATACGGTGTTGCAGTTATAGCCTATCGCTAAAGGTAGGTTTCTTTTTGCAACAAATAGAGCATCTCTATATTCTGCAAACAATAGGACTAAAGCAAACGAGCCATGTAAGTTGCTTAAACACTTAAATAGAGAGTCAACAGGTGACAACCCTCCATTGAGATATAGGGTTAACATGTTTGGTATGACCTCTGTGTCGGTGTCAGTATAAAACGGCATTCCCTGTTCTTCTAGACCTCTTTTCAGCAAATTGTAATTTTCAATTATACCGTTATGGGCAACAACAACATCATTTGTATGAATGGGATGAGCATTTTTAAGATCTGGAACTCCATGTGTAGCCCAGCGAGTATGTGCTATGCCAACTGTGCTGCTAGACATCTTGCTGTTGCCAACAACTTCACATAACCTTTCGACTTTACCTTCTGATTTTTTAACCTCTATTTTGCCTTCATTGTTTATGATTGCTATGCCTGAAGAATCGTATCCCCTGTATTCCAATTTCTGCAACCCGGCCAGCAAAGTTGGTATTACTGAATCACCGCTACTTACTACACCGAGTATTCCACACACAACCAAATGAACCTTTCTTTAAAGTTATCAGGCATTTTTGTTTTTATTGTCTTGCCCCTTTTTACTTTTATCTGGCTGGTTTTTATTCTTTTTGTCATCCTTCTCAATTTTACCTTTTTCAGCTGGTTTGGCTTGAGCCTCTTTGTTTAAAACTTCAGATATAGCGGACTTTAGGACTTTTATCTCAACTTTTGGTGCTATTTCTACTATAAATTGTGCATTTGCTTCATCAACTTTGTTGACTGTGCCTATTATTCCACCAGAAGTAGCAACAGTATCGCCGCGTTTTACTTGATCTATCATCTTTCTGAGTTCTTTTAATCTTTTGTGGTGTGGGCGGATAATAAAAAAATAAAACACCACAACTATTAAAATCAATGGGATAAAATTAGCAAAAGATGCGCCAACACTTGATGCATTACTAGCTGCATCTGCTGCAAAAACTTCAGAAATGAACATATTTAATCCTAGTTATCAACGACAAATTTAAGTAAACATGTTTAACTATTAACTACAATATTACTTCATGTCAAGTTTATGAGAGAAAAAACAATACCTTTGCGGTAGCTGGCTGGGTTTATATTTTTTAGCCATAGAAACAAAAAACTACTTGACAACCCTCACCAACCTCATTATTATAGTATTGAAGCTATTTGTTTATCTTCGCAATCTGTGCAGGTTAATGACAAAAAACTTAGGGTATTTGGCGTCTCATGTTTAAATTTTTGCACTATGTGCACCTTACGTCTTTTTAAAACTTCTGGTTTTTGCCTATACAAGCTGAAACGCGCTTATAAGTCGTTTAAGACAGTATAGAACGTCAAATAGACAAGGGAGAATTTGAATACTAGCTGCCTCAGAGTTTTTTTGCCTTTTTTTCCGCTCAGTAAATTTCTTAACGTTTACAGTTTGGACTATTTGCATTTAAAAGTAGCTGAATCGTAGCGTTGAGGATAAAAACGCCGATATTTGAGGTACATATAAATAATTAGCCACCGACCGGGGCTTCTTTTGTCTTTTTTTTCGTTGGTAAATTTCTTAAGCATAAAGATTATACCAACTTTCGTTATCAAACAAGATACATAATAAATTCGCTAAATCTCTAATTGTAGGGAAACTTTTTAATTTGTCCTATTATCATTGAGATTTAGTATAATATATGATTGTTTTAGCTTGTAATTTTAAAATCACATGGTATAATAAATTTATAACAATTTTTAATATATTATATAGGGGGTAATTATGGATAATAAGTTAATATATTCACTAATTCAAGAGTTTCGTCCAGAACTATCAAGCAAGGAAATAGAGAAATATTCTAGTGAGTTGCAGAAGCTAAGTTCTAAATTTGATCAGCTATACTCTAAATACGTTTGTGAAAATAAACTGGGTCTGCTTTTCGATGCACGTTATCAGATAAACGGTAAAGGGGAAAGTTATATCATTAAATATTATCAATGTTATTTTGTTAAAAGCCTGGAAGAAATCTTGAAGAATAATCCGCAAATTTCCTTAAGAGAAGCTATTGATTCTATGAAAAAGGTAGTTGATGTTGATTATGAACACGCTATTAATTCTATGGAAGAGATAATTGGTCCTGATTATACTCCTGATATTGTTTTACCTGATTGCAAGGTAATTGATACTGATAATATTATTACACATCATTATGAAGACGTCAGGGATTATGAATCTGATAATCATTATTATTCAGACGGTAATAATGATATTTGGTATTAAGATCGTAGCTTGAAATACCTGTAGAAATGCAAGGACCGTGCACGTCAAGTGAGTCTGAAGTAGTGTGTTTAGCAGGAAAGGAAACTACTGATACCAACATTCGTTATTGGGAAGACAAATGGAACACGTTATAAATTTGCTTAGCTCCCCAATTATAGGCAAAAAGAGCCCTTTTTCATTTGTTCCGTTACCAGTGAAGCTTGGTATGAGTTGACTTTTTGTGTGGCATATTTTTTCTTTAGTAGTTAAATAGCTACTTATAATAAATTTTGTCAGTAACCGCTAGGTTTTTTAGTTGCCATGCAACAAAGCCATCCCAGCATTGCGCGCTGGGATGGCAAAAAAAAGGGCTGCTTGGATGACATCTCTGTGCTTGAGATAGAGTTTGCTATAAAATGAACTACCTTAAAGACAATCGTCATAATTAATCTTGCTTAAATAAAACATGGCTGAAATAATCCATATTTTCAAGCACTTTGCCACTACCTAAGGCAACGCAGCAAAGCGGGTCATCTGCTACACGCACTGGCAGTTTTGTTGTTTCACTAATAACTTTGCCTAAATTGCGCAACAATCCACCACCACCAGATAAAACTATCCCTTTATCGACTATGTCGGAAGAAAGTTCAGGAGGAGTGCTCTCTAATGCTGTCTTAATAGCAGAAATTATTTGATGCACAGGCTCTATTAAACTCTCTGCAACCTGATATTCTGATAAAAGCATTTCTTTTGGCATACCGCTTACTAAGTCCCTACCTTTAACCATCATTCCCTCTTTATTATTTTCACCCGGCAGGCTAGCCGAACCTACGCTTTTCTTAATCTTTTCAGCTGTTGTTTCACCAATCAATAACTTATGGGTTTCACGAATGTATGATTTTATTGCTTCATCCATAATATCGCCGCCTACTCTGGCAGACCGTGAATAAACAATTCCTCCTAAAGAAATAATTGCAACTTCGGTTGTACCGCCTCCTATATCAACAACCATGGAACCCTCAGGTTCGGTAACCGGAAGTCCAGCACCAATTGCTGCAGCCATTGGCTCTTCAATCAAAAATACTTCATTTGCACCAGCACTTTCTGCTGCATCTTGTATAGCACGCCTTTCAACTGGAGTGGACCCAGATGGAACACATATGATAATGTTAGGCTTATTAACAGTGAGTTTTGTATTTGCACTGCGTATGAAATACTTTAGCATCTCTTCCGCACTTTTAAAATCAGCAATGACCCCATCTTTTAATGGCCTGATTGCCTCTATTTCTCCAGGCGTTTTTCCTAGCATCATTTTAGCTTTTTTACCAAAAGCGTAAGGGACATAGCTTCCTTTTTCCTTTATTCTTGCTACAACTGAAGGTTCATCAAGCACTATTCCTTGATTTTTTTGATAAACTAAAGTGTTCGCAGTGCCAAGGTCTATAGCAATATCGCTAGCGAATAAACCTTTGAAAGTGAAAATGTTACAAAATCTTCTAGTTAATTTCTGAAAAAAACTCATATACAACTCAAAAAAACATTTTATTGAGACAAATTATACTTTTCAGATAAATAATTAGTACAGCATTCAACGTCTAACCCCTTACCTGTTACTTTTTTTAGTAGATCCGAAAAACCATACTTTGCACTGCATATATTTTGGGATAACCAGCTGATAAGTAAACTAAAATCTCCTTTCATTATAGCACCTAAGAACTCGTAATGATTTTTTTTAATGAAAGAAAAAATCTGCACAGCGGTAATTAAAGCCATAATTTTAATAGGAAAATACCCCATGATCCCGCTTGCCCAGTATTCATCTTGAAAATAAGTGTCTAGTTCATTTTTAGCTTTTACTGGAATTTTATAATGCTTCATACCTTCCAGCCATGCATCATGGAGGTCTTTGACCTCTAATGTACCATTTATTATATTCTGTTCCAGTCTAGTCCTCAGCATGATGTGAGCTAACAAACTAAGTTCATCTGCATTCTTTAAAAGGGAAGAAAGATTTATTTTATTGAAAACCAAGTACAAATTCTCAACACTGCTGAATTTTGCATTAGTCTTACCTTTTATAGTAAACTTCTCTTTTATATATGGTTGAATGAACTCAATAAATTCTCTAGATGTTCCAATCACCCTTTCCATGAATAATCCTTGGGTTTCATACATAACGTGTTCTGTAATTGGGCTACTTACAGAATTTTGCGCTAAACATTTTTGATAAATTTCATGGCCACTACATCGTAAAAGTAGAAACAAACCGCAACAAAAATCAGATTCATTGTAATCTATAGGGTGATAACAAGAAGTATGACATAATGTAACACCCATTTTCTGTAGACACAGCGAGCCGAGCTCAATCTGCCTTTGAGTAGCAACTTTCTGCATATTAATGGCTTTGTCTTTCTTTTGCTTTTCAATTATTTTATCTACACTTTCGCAAAAAAATTTGCCTACCTTCGGAAATATTTCCTTTATGCTCTTTTCTGTGATATCAAAATCATAGTCAGCAAGCAGTGAGTCGTATTTCGAGCATTTTAATTGCTGCGATTTTATAGAAACAACTTCACGAGCGAGCTTGACCAGATCAGCAAAGCGTTTTTTCAGCTTTTCCAAGCTGCTAGTTTCAGACTGAGATAGCTTCCATAAATTTTGGCACTCGACTTTAGCTTGAGATAAAGACTTTACTAAATCAATGGGAATAGCACTGCTGCTTTTATGCATCCTCTCTATTAACTTTAACTGCCAATTGTTAACACTCCTTTTATTGCCAAGAGCACTTGCTTCTACTAATGATTCTTTTATTATGTCGTGAGAAATAATTTCATGTTTAATTTCTTCTAGAAGACCCATTTGCTCAACTTTGTCTTCTACGTTTAATTGGCTTTGGCTTAGTACTTTTAGCGTATTTTCAATACTCTTTACCTTACACAATACTTCCTCTAAGAATTTATGAGATTTCATATTTGTTCATTTTTTAGAAAACATCTGTTTAATATCGTAATAGATTAATAATAAAGTTAAAAGTATATTTACTCAAAGTACAATAAAAAATTATATATTCTGTGCCTTTACTAGATTTTTCCACCAAAAGTCTAGTGCCTTATTAGAAAATTAATTGTAAGACTGTAGAAAAGTATTTAGTATTTTATTTTTCTTGACTATACTGCTATAGAGAGATTATTAAATACTAAAATTTAAAGTTACGCACTATTTTAAAATTTATGGAGGTTTAGTGATGTGGAGTAGATTGGTTGTAATGTGCTGTTTTTGTTTACTGCTTACTGGTGTAAGCTCTTGTCCAAAGAAAGGAGTAAACACAGCAAATAAAATGAACTCTGTTGTTAAACAGATAGGTGAAAAAAGAGTTTTTTTTGATTATGATAAATCTAATATTGGCGAAGCAGGTGCAGATGTATTGCTTGATGTAATGGAGGTATTGCAAAATAACCCTGATATGAAGGTTACTGTAACTGGTCATACTGACAATCGTGGTTCTTATGAGTACAATGTTGCACTGGGCGAGAGAAGGGCAGATGCAGCTAAGAAATTTATGGTTAGTTGTACACCTTATCTAGAAAATAGAATAAAAACTGCCTCTAGAGGTGAAACTGAGCCTTTAGTTTATGTACAAGATGACTCTAAGAATTCCAAGTATGAAAAACAGCATGCTAAAAACCGTAGGGTGGAATTCTCCTTTTCTGAAGCAAAGAAATAGTTTTTTGTATTAAAACCTAGATCCCAGTGTTAAGCACTGGGATAACTAAAGATAAGGGCGCTTAGGTTGGGAGGAGGGCACAAAAGAACAAACGCATATTTGAAATTTAGCAAGTGTTATTTCCTATATAATTGACTTAAGAAAGCAAATTGTGCAAGAGACATAATGGGATTAGAGTCATTATTTCAAAATGTAATCAAAGGTTTTGCTATCCATAACAACAAAGTTGCAGTTGCAGTTGCAGTGTCAGGCGGTATAGACAGTATAGCTTTATTGCATTTAATGATTAATTGGACAAAAAAAAGACAACGTCCTCTTCCTATAGTATTAACAGTAAATCATGCATTGCGTCCAGAGTCTCAGGAGGAAGCTGAGTTTGCTGTGAGCTATGCAAAAGAACTTGGAGTAGAAGAGTCGTTCATATTAAACTGGGAGAAACAAAATATTAAAGGTAATGTCCAATCACAAGCACGAAAAGCACGATATAAGCTGCTAACAAAGTGGTGCAGAAGTAACAATGTTAAGCACCTACTCATTGCTCATCATAAAGATGATCAAGCAGAAACGTTTCTACTCAGGCTTGAACGTGGTAGCGGCATAGATGGATTGTCATCTATGGATTGCAAATCCCTTTTGAATGGAATTTGCATAGTAAGACCATTGTTGAGTTTTAGTCGTAGTGAAATAGAAAAATACGCAAACTTTCATCAGCTAAAATGGGTTGAAGACAGAAGCAATCAAAATTTGAAATATAGACGCACGTTATACCGCAACCTGCTTAAAGTAAGCGATAATCAGGAGACTTTAACAGAGCGAATATGCCTCACAGCTCTCCACATGAAAAGAGCTGCAAAAGCGTTGATGCACTACACGCGTCTTGCATTTAATGACTGTGTTAATGTTCATGATCTTGGTTATATTGAAATCAAGCTAAGTGAATTTCATAAATTGCCTGAAGAAATAGCCTTGAGGCTTCTGCTCTATTCTATAATGGTGATCAGCAGTAAACATTACAAACCAAGATATAACAATCTTATTGCAACATTTAACCAAATATTGCAAAAGGATAATGATCTTCATTTTACACTTTCTGAGTGTAAAATAAGGAAATACAAAGAAAGCATATTGGTAATTAGAGAGCCGTCAAAAATACAGGAAGTATCTGTAAGTTTACCACTCAATGGTCCTGTTGAATGGGATAACAGATTCAGTTGCATAATACTTGGCGATCAGGAGTGTTCAGTAACTATTGCCCCGTTAAAGAAAACACATAAGGTCCCTACGTTCTTAAAAGATTATAATTGCTGTTCTGAGGTTTTTTACTCTTTACCTGTGGTGCTAAAAGATGAAAAGGTACTGGCTTATTCTCATATAAATTATAATGAAAAAAATATCCATAACGATAAGTTTCAATGCATTACTAATAGCATAATAAAACAAAATCTGGTAAAATTAATTGATATTTAGTCAAAAGTAACAATGAAAAAATTTTTAGAAGGCCTATTGATTTGGTTAGTAATAGTTGTACTTGTTTCGGTTGCTTATATCCAGTTCAGCGGAAATATAGGAAAAAGTAAAACAACTATACCCTTTTCAGAATTTTTAACTAGGCTGGAAGATAGTGACATAGAAAGTGTTGTCATAAGAAATCAGAACATTGAAGGCAAGTTTAGAGATGGGTCAAGTTTTAACTCAAGTGGTGTTGTGTATAGCGACTTAATAAAAGGTTTACATGACAGAAAAGTAAAATTCTCCTTTTCAACTGGAGATTCTGCGATGAGCATCATTGGGAGCTTACTTATTCAATGGATCCCAACATTTATCTTTATCGGGTTATTACTGTTCCTTTTAAAACAAACACAAGCAGGAGGCAACAGAACCATAAGCTTTGGCAAATCAAAAGCTAGGCTCATGACTAGTGGAAAAAAAGTGACATTTGACGATGTTGCTGGAATCGATGAAGCAAAGGAAGAGTTGGTAGAAATTGTTGATTTTCTTAAACAAAGGCAAAAATTTCAAGTGTTGGGTGGAAAAATACCAAAAGGGTGCCTCTTAATTGGCTCTCCTGGAACTGGTAAGACCCTACTTGCTCGTGCGATTGCAGGTGAGGCTAATGTGCCATTCTTTAGCATTTCTGGATCTGATTTTGTCGAAATGTTCGTTGGTGTTGGTGCAAGCCGTGTGCGCGATATGTTTGATCAAGGCAAGAAACACGCTCCGTGTATAATTTTCATAGATGAGATAGACGCAGTGGGTAGGCATCGTGGCATTGGTCTTGGTGGTGGCAATGATGAAAGAGAACAAACGTTAAATCAGTTATTAGTTGAAATGGATGGTTTTGAGTCTAATGAAGGTGTGATAATAGTTGCTGCAACCAATCGTCCAGATGTTTTAGATCCAGCGCTGCTTAGACCTGGTCGTTTTGACCGTCAGATCACTATTTCTTTACCTGATATAAATGGGCGTGAAAAGATATTAAACACGCATATAAAGAAAATATCGATAGCACCAGATGTAAATGTAAAAACAGTTGCAAGAGGAACACCGGGTTTCTCAGGTGCCGATTTAGCAAACTTAGTGAATGAATCTGCGCTTATTGCTGCAAGAAGGAACAAAAAGATTGTTACTATGGATGATTTTGAATATGCACGTGATAAAGTGATGATGGGCGTGGAAAGGCGTTCCTTAATCATGACAGAAGAAGAAAAAAGGCTCACTGCTTACCATGAGGCTGGTCACGCAGTAGTTGCTGTTAATATGCCTGCCTCCGATCCGATACACAAAGCAACTATTATTCCAAGGGGTAGAGCCTTAGGTTTAGTCATGAGATTGCCGGAAACAGACAGAGTATCTCACACAAGAGAAAAGATGATAGCGGACATAACCGTTGCTATGGGTGGAAGAGTAGCAGAAGAGCTAATTTTTGGTTATGATAAAATCACAAGCGGCGCATCTTCGGATATAAAACAAGCATCTGATTTATCACGCGCTATGGTAACAAAATGGGGGATGAGCGATAAGGTAGGACCGATATATCATAGTCGTGAACAAAACGTGCATGGTTCTGATATAATTTCTGAAGACACTCTAAAGCTCATAGATGAGGAAGTAAAACGAGTTGTATCTTCATGCTATGAAAAGGCAAAGGATATCCTAACCAAACGTCGCAAAGATCTGGAACTTATTGCCGAAAACCTGCTGGAGTTTGAGACTTTAACAGGAGATGAAATCAAAGATATATTAAGTGGGAAAAAGATTGTGAGAAATGAAAACGAAAACAAGGAAAAAGTAAGAAAGTCCTCTCTGTGATTAAATCTGGTCTAGTAAACCTCTCGCATAAAAAACAGCTTTTGGTATATGCGAAAAAACTACTTGACAACCTTCGCCAACCTCCTTACAATGATACTGAAGCTATTTGTTTAACTTCCCAATCTGTACAGGTTAAAATGACAAGAGAACTTGTATTTGGCGTACTATTGTTTAATTTTTCGCACTATGTGCACTGCATGTCTTTTTAAAACTTCGGGTTTTCAAGCTGAAACGCGCTTATAAGTCGTTTAAGACATCACCCAACGCCGGATTTTAAAATAGAGAGTGGAATAACTAGCTACCTCGGGTTTTTATTGTCTTTTTTTCCTGTCTGGTAAATTTCTTAAATATTATAGCTTAGACTAGTTGCGCTTAAAAGCGGCTAAATTGCAGCGTTTAAGGCATAAAAACGCCAATACTGAAAATAAATAATGACCAGGGCTTCTTTTGCTTTTTTTCTCGCTTGGTAAGTTTCTTAAACATAAAGGCTATTGAATGCAATCTCCGCAAGAAAGGGTGTCATGAAAGCAGCAGATACTATAACCGCAAATTACTTGCAAATCACAATGTTCATGTGTCGCACTACTTGCATAGCAGAGTGCAACGCAAGAAGCTTATGCGAATGATATCTGTTATTGTAATTATAGTATATGCTAGTTTAGCAATAAATTAACTAATAGATATTATAATATTGATAATTGTAAATTTATTGAGAGATCTTTATGGGTGAAAAGAAATATATTTTTAAGATAGGAAAAGGTGATCTGATGTTTTCTGAAGATGATGGAACAAAGGGTTATAGAATAAAACTTATAGAGGAAAATTCCCCAAATGATGCACGAAAAACAATACTACTAGATGAACCTTATTTCTTACAATACAATAAATTCCCAGATTCGTCGTGTGCTTGGAAATGTCAACTCACATCGCTTATTGCTGATAACAATGTGGGAAGTTTATCTATGTCTTTCTGTTGTACAGATAAAGATACTTACAAAGGTGAAAGTTGTGACCGAAAAAAGGAAGACTTCTCTTCTATAAGGATACTACAAAAAGAAGATAAATATCAATTGATTCTTGAAAATTGTCGAGGATTTTTTGATCTACCTAAAAGCCTTGTTTTACCTAGCTCCTTATTGAAGTCTTTAAACAAGTTTGCAGTAAGAGAATACTATGAGAAGCAATCCAACACAGGAGAAAATCAACTTATTCTTAGCGAAGACGATAACAACCTAATAATTAAAGACCTAAGTGGGAATACAGTTTGCAAATTACTTCAGGCCAATTTGTATGTAACAGAGGATTCAAGGCTCGCAAGTAACGAACAGAAAGACCAAACATTACAAGAACTAAAATATGTTACTGTGGTTACGGATAGCACAGATAGAAATTATGAGGATCTTCTAATCTATGTTTCAGATAGAAACGGAAATCCTATTGATAACACAAGCAATATTAACACTCAACTGAGCAATATATTGAAAAGCTCAAATTTATACGATTCTATAATTTATCAACAAATCTCTAAGGATATATTTAAAAATCTAACTAGCGATCAACTTCAAGCTTTAGCAGAGCACTTAAACGATGATCAACTCCAAGCTTTGGTGGATCATTTAACTAATCACCAATTAAAAACTCTCGCTCAGGAGTTAAATGAGACAAAACTCAAAATTATTGTCCCTATTTTAAATGAGAATCAGCTTGAAGCTCTAGTGAAAGGGTTAAAACCAGAGCAATTAGAAAACATCTTACCCCAATTAAAAATGGATCAGTTTAAAGTACTCATTAACAGTATAGATGACCCTCAACTTATAGATCTAACAAGAAATTTATCTGACCACCACTTAACTATTCTTTCTAAGGAATTGTGGCATGAGCGACTTCCAATCCTAGTACACACTTTAGAAGAAGATAAATTAAAGGATTTAATCAACAAACTGGATAATTTTAAATTTGAAGTAGTAGTTCAAAATTTAATTGATCCTAGCAGAATTAAAGTTGTAATTAATTCTCTAACTGATGAAAAACTTCAAATTCTCGCTCGCAACATGCCTGAGCAACAATTTGCAGAACTTTTGAATAATCTTGATGCAAAAGAGCTTAAAGATATTATTCACAAGCTGCCTTATGAGAAAGTCACAACTGTGATTGGTCAATCAGGTGATAAACATCAACTTGATCTTATTGTTAGGGTATTGGAGGAGAAGCTTGAAGAGCAAAAGAATTATATAAAAAACTTGCTCGGCGATGATAATAGTATTGTTGACCCTAATAATCCCAATGAGTTTAGTTATTTATATTATCATCCTGTTGTGGAAATATGACCTACAGCGGTGTGAAAATTATGCTTATTATTTAAAATTATAAGCTATGTTTGGCTTAACAAAGGTAGTAAGCACAATGTGCATATTATAGTTAAAAATTAAATACCATTAATTAAATCTTTAATCAATGGTAAATATTATTATTTAAAATGGAGGTAATGAATATGTCTATCCAACCTAATGTTACTACTAAAGTACCTATTAATAACACAAACCAATTTGATGATGTTATTGATACGCTAAAAGGAAACATCCAAGATCAAAGTGGTGAGCTTGGCGAGTTGCTTAGTTTGTTGCATGTATCACTGTCCAGTAGCAGTGATGATATTGTTGACCCTAACAATTTCACTTTGTATTATTCCGATACTGTAGAAAGTGAAGGAGAAAGTAAAGAAGAAGGCTCAAAATTTCAAGTAAGTATAGCGGGTAGGCCACTGAATGAATATAATGATTGGAAAGGGAAACAAGTTTTTGTTCGACATGAACAATTGGGCAATTACCTAAACTCGATAGTGAAGTATATAAACAATTTAGTACAAAACGCAAACAATCACTTATCTACAATAAAAACCTCTATAGGCGATGAAAGTTCAGGTTTAACGCACAAACTTACATCATTGAAAGCCGAATTTGATTCATTCAAGGGAGGAGATGATATAATTGATCCTAACGCTATAATCGACCCTAACGCTATTATATAATTCACTTGATAGTATAAAATACTAAAAAAATGTAACAGCCTGATATCAGGCTATTACTTTTTTCACATGCTATCTCAGTATAAGTTTTAAAATTTTAATTTTTTATGGAGGTAGTTTATATGACTAAAGAAATAATACGATTTCAGAAACCTTGGTTTGATAAACCAGAATTTATAAAACCAGAGATCACCCCACTATTTTTTGATAAAAAAGCGGATAAGGAAATTGATATTACTGTCAGTAATATCAATGCTAAAGAGATCGATGAAAAAATGATGGTAAATGCTGTTAGGTTTAAAACATTTTATGATAATCTAATAAATAGCGTCAATAAGTATAATGAAGATATAAATTCTAGTATTGAAAATGGTATAATAAATCCATTGTCAGCAATCATAGACAGCATAGGTCAAGGCATAGGTGAGATAAATAGTAAACTTAAAAATCTTCAGAGTGAACTTAACAACCTTCGTGATGAGATTCCAGATATTGGAGAAGCTCCTCCACGTATTACTGGGGAAGAGAATGGATTGTTTTAACGCAAAGGCAACAGCCTCTCTCTTCTCTGTCATTCCACGCGTGGCTCTGAATTACTTTATAATGGTGTCATGAAAGTAGCTGTTTTATGTTAAAATACGACGTCTTTGATGATTATGGAAAGGCTGGATCCCAGTGTCGAGAACTGGGATGACACCCATAGACCTGTCATTCCAGCGCGTGACGCTGGAATCCAGGAAAGTTTGCTTGTAAGCAAGCAAACTAATTTTGTGAACATAGAAAGTAGCTAATCTTAATTTAAAACACAACATTTTAATCATTATGGAAAGACCGGATCCCAGTGTCGAGAACTGGGATGACACTGTCTGTTACGCAAATTACCTGCTAATTGCAATGTTCGTACAGCTGTGTGTCGAGCACTGGAATGACACCCTTCAAGGTCTCTTGAACTGCTTCAGCTATAAACATTAAGAAATTTACCAGACAAGAAAAAAAAGCAAAAGAAGCCCCGTGGTGGCTAATTATTTACTTTTGTGTCGAAATGTTGGCGTTTTTTTATCCTAAACGCTTAATAAGTGCGACTTAGCTGCTTTTTAATGCAACTTAACCTTAGCCATAAACGTTTAAGAAACTCACTAAGCAGAAAAAAAGCAAAAGAAACCCCGAGTAGCTAGTTATTCACTATCTATCTTATGATATTGGCGTTTTTGATGTCTTAAACGACTTATAAGCGCGTTTGAGCTTGTATAGGTAAAAAACCAGAAGTTTTAAAAAGATATGAGGTGCACATGGTGCAAAAAATTAAACATGAGACGCCAAATATGCTAAGTTTTTTTCTCATTTAATCTGCACAGACTGAAGATAAATAATAGCTTCAGTCTCATTATAAGGGTAACGGCGGGAGTTGTCAAGTAGTTTTTTTTGTTTCATTTAAATTGATTGCAACCTCCTTATACACTCATCCTTACCAAGGATTACCATTATATCAATAATTCCAGGTGCATCCATTATTCCAGTTATTGGGGCCCGTAATGAGTGGTAAACATCGCTTATTTTCACATTGTGCAATTTTGAAAATTCCTTGATCTGAGAGGACAAAAAGCTCTTATTCCAGCTTTCATCACCGATATTTGAGAGAAATGACGCAAGTAGCTTGATTATATCGAGGTTAGATTTGACAATTCGCTCAGCCTCTTCGCTTAAATCAAGTGGTGGATCTTTGATATAAAACTGCGCTAAATCGAGCAGTTCGGTCAGGTAGTTTGCTCTTTTTTTTAGTTCTGTTAGTCCCTGCAGTAAATAGTTCTTTTTCTCCTCAGTTGGAGTATTTTCTCCAAACATTAGAGGCAGAATATCTTCATTGCTCATGTTGTTGATATAATGGTTATTCAAATGCTCTAATTTTTTAAAATCAAGCCGTGCAGGCGAACGACCGATGTTTTCTAAATTAAACCACTCCATCGCTTGCTCATCGCTAATGATCTCATCATTGCCGTGACTCCAGCCAAGTCTGAGCAGGTAATTACGCATCGCCTGAGGCAATATTCCTATCTTCTCGTAATCGCAAACACTTGTAGCGCCGTGCCTTTTGGACAGCTTATTCCCGTCTTCTCCATGGATAAGCGGTACATGCGCAAAACGTGGAATATCAAAATCAAGGGCCTGGTATATTAGTAATTGCTTAAAAGTATTGGTGAGATGGTCAGAACCACGTATTATATCAGTTATTCCGGCATCATGATCATCAACCACCACTGCAAAAATATATGTTGGAGTGTTGTCAGAGCGTAAGATCACTATATCATCAAGCTGCTCGCTATTTACTTTAATTTGGCCGTATATTTTGTCGTCAACAACAATATCTTGCGAGTCTGGCACTCTAAAGCGGACAACAGGTTTTACGCCTGGTGTCGCATTAGTACACTTATGCTTGTATATCCTTCCTTCTTCTCTTGCTTTTACCTTCTTTGCTGCAACTTCATCCTCAGGACAATAACAGTAATACGCCTTACCTTTCTGAGCAAGAAGATTTGCAACTTCAATGTGTCGCTCTATTCTTTTTGATTGGTATATTATTTCTCCATCATAGCTTACACCAAGCCATTTCAACCCATCTATTATCGCATCGATTGCCTCCTGTGTTGAACGTTTTCTGTCAGTGTCTTCAATCCTCAGCAAAAATTTTCCGCGATGATGCTTTGCATAGAGCCAATTGAATAAAGCAGTACGAGCTCCACCAATATGCAAAAACCCCGTTGGCGATGGAGCAAATCTAGTGACTACACCTGACATATTCGTTTGTTACAGTAATGTAACCGATGATAGCTAAAATTTATGCTTGCAACAATGCGGAATTACTGTAAATTACTGGTTCTATGAGGATAAAATTGTATTTATTTTTCATAATTTATGTTATATGATTTAATGTTGGTTGAATATAGCGGGGTATGTTATGGGTAAAGAAACAGAAACAGCAGGATTTCTCAAAGAAAGTGGGACTTACATTGATGAAATAGCAAAATTTCTTGAAGCGAATAAAGCTAATATCAATTGGTGTTACACTGGTCCATCCGATCAAACAAAACCAATAGTGCATGCAGATAATCTTTTGCATCTAGCTGCAAGAACAAAAAACATTGAAAAATTTTTGTCCATTTTCAAGAAAGGCGTTGAAAGTGATGTTCGTCTATTAGAATACAATAACGATCAAGAAAATCCATTTCATATAGCAGCAAAGATGAGGATATTACCGGATGTGGTAAAGGGAATATTTAAGTATTTGGAGTCTGAACAAACTAACCCAAATAGTGATTCTAAAAAATTAGAGAATGTCAAAAGCTATGTTAAAGATGCATTAGGCAATAGATGTGCGTTAGATAAATCTAAAAAGACTCCTCTCGATTGGGTTAGTAAAACAGTTAGGAAGGAGATAAAAGAAATTGCAGGTATAAAAGAAAGTCTTATATGTAATCAGAAGTTTCGCCTGTTCTTGTACATAACAGGAGCTATGTTGTGTATTGCTGCAATGTGTTTATCCTTATACTTTTTATTTTTGGGTTCTCAATCTCTTGCGTTAGGTTCGATAGCTGGGATAGCTTCTGGCGGGGCTGCGTATCTGTCAGGCAAAGTATGTAGTGAGATATCTGACTTGAATAGTATAAGCACTCCAATGGAGGTTGTTAGTAATGAAAGCCTTTTCAACAGCAAGGAGCCAATAGCTATTGCTTAACGGAGATAGAAATCACTTGCAGGCAACGATATAGAAATGTACTTTCTTAAGAGTGATTCTTAAGAAAGTATACTTACACAATGACAGAAAAGAAGTACAGTAAGATTTTAATAGCAAACAGAGGAGAAATTGTCTGTAGGATTATCAGAACTGCTCGCAGAATGGGCATATCTTGTGTGTGCGTGTATTCGGATGCAGATATAAATTCTGTACATGTAAGACAAGCGGATGAGTCAAGGCACATTGGCCCTTCGCCTGCTTATCTCAGTTACTTAAACATCGAAAAAATATGCGAAGTAGCAGTTGAAACCGGTGCAGAGGCAGTTCATCCTGGTTATGGCTTTTTAGCAGAAAATCCAGATTTTCCACGTGCTCTGCAAAAACACAATATAGATTTCATCGGCCCAAGTGCAGAAACAATAGAAGTTACAGCAAATAAGATAACAGCAAAGGAATCCGCAAGAAAAGCTGGAGTGAATGTAGTGCCAGGATACATGGGCAAGATCAACAATGCTGCTCATGCAGCCAGTGTTGCTGAGGAGATTGGTTTTCCCGTTATGCTGAAAGCTGCATCAGGCGGTGGTGGTAAAGGCATGCGAATTGTAAACTCCAAAAAGGAAATTGAACTAGCATTTACATTAGCAACAAACGAAGCAAAAAAAAATTTCAAGGATGGTAGTATCTTTATAGAGAAATATATAGAGTTACCGCGGCACATCGAAATACAAATTATAGCAGATAAATATGGCAATGTAGTGTGTCTTGGAGAGAGGGAATGTTCAGTACAAAGAAACAATCAGAAGATAATAGAAGAAACGCCAAGTCCGTTCATTAGCGAGAGAGTGAGACGAGAAATGTATGCCCAATGTGTTTCTTTGGCAAAGCAAGTTGGCTATTTTTCAGCAGGTACTGTTGAGTTTGTTGTAGATCAGAGCCAGAACTTCTATTTTCTTGAGGTGAATACGAGATTGCAAGTTGAGCATCCGGTAACAGAATTTATAACTGGAATAGACATAGTAGAAGAAATGATTAGAACTTCCTGTGGAGAAAAATTAAGGTTCAGTCAGAATGATATTAAATTTACCGGTTCTGCAATAGAAAGTAGGGTCTGCGCTGAAGATCCATCAAAGAAATTTTTTCCTTCCAGCGGAAGAATAAAATATTACGACAAACCGGATGAAAATGATTATGTGAGAATAGATGATGGAGTTGCTGCAGGTTCAGAAATCAGCATGTTCTATGATTCGATGATTGCAAAAGTAGTGACATATGGGAAAGATAGAATAGAGGCAATCAGCAGAATGCAAAAAGCTTTGTCTGAATGTTATATAGGGGGAGTGACAAACAATATAGAATTTCTAGAGTCCATCTTTCATCATCCAAATTTTGTTGCAGCAAAGCTCCACACGAGATTCATTCCAGACCATTATCCGAGTGGATTTCACGGTGATTTTATTACAGAAGAGTATATTAAAATATTTATTTTCGCTGCGTTATATGTTCATTTGGGAAACAAGGAGAAGTATTACAATAAGTCAATGGATGAAGCGCTTGTAGTGAAAATAAATGACAATGAGTATCCTGTAAACGCAAAGTATCAAGATAATACATTAACAACAATATACAATCATAATGCATATTCTATAAGTGGTAAGTGGAAATCAAGTTACAGGTTGCTATGTATCACAATTAACAATGATACCGATATAACACTTAAAGTAGAAAGACAGGGCAGTAAACACTTTATAAAACATGCTGGGATGCAAGCTGAGTGCTGTGTATTTAAACCTCATGTAGCTAAATTAAGTGAGTTAATGCTAAATAATGAAACAGAGGGGATCTTGGTAGATGCCGTAAAATCTCCAATATCTGGTTTATTAGTTAAATTACACGTAAATGTTGGAGATCAGGTAGAGGTAGGGCAGCCCTTATTTGTTGTAGAAGCGATGAAAATGGAAAATATCATATGCGCTGAATCAGAAATGGTAATAAAAAACATTCCTATTCAGGAAGGAGAAAATGTGCAGATCGGTGATGTGGTATTAGCTTTGAATACAGCTCTTTCTTAAATAACATAAGAAATATAAGCCTGATCCAAATGAGATGAATGAAAACACTTGGTGAGCTATAGCAATGGCTATTGGTATGTGCAGCAATAAAGTAATTACTCCTAAAATTACCTGAGTTAGAACAGAGAACAGCATAACATACACCGGTTTTATACTGATATTTTTTATTGTGAGTATTACTGTCAGGGCTAATATTAGAAATGCCAGTGCTCGGTGGATAAACTGCACTGTTGTTCTGTTCTCAAAGATATTTAGCAATGTAGGCTGTAAAAAAAATAAATCTTCCGGAATGATATATCCGTCCATTAGTGGAAAGGTATTGTAAATTAGACCAGCATTTAATCCTGCAACAAACGCCCCGAAGGTTATTTGTATTACAATTAGAGCCAAGATTGTTCCTGTGTAATGTATAGTGTTGCCGCTAATCTTAAGTTTAGTCTGCTTTGGTCTGATTTGATAATCAAAAAATTGGTACGACAATAATGCAAAAATAGCCAATGCTAGCAGTAAGTGAAGTGCGAGCCTATAGTGACTAACATGAGGCTTGGCTACCAGACCACTTTTAACCATATACCAACCAGCGAGAGCTTGTAACGCTCCAAATAATAGTGCCATGGATAGTCTTATTACTGCCCTTTTAGATATTCTACTTTTTAGCATAAAATATATAAATGGTAGGACAAACACTAAACCTGTTAGCCTTGCAACCAATCTATGTACATATTCTATTAAATATATAGTGCGAAACTCCTCCATACTCATCCCATAATTAAATGTTTTATATTCAGGTGTAGTCTCGTATTTCAATTTTTCTTGTAGCCAGTCTTGCTCACTCAGTGGTGGTAATGCTCCAGTAATGGGTTTCCACTCTGTGATAGACAATCCTGCTTTTGAAAGTCTGGTAAACCCGCCAATTCCTACCATAAGGATTACCATGACAGAGCAGAGGAAGAGCCAAATAACTACGGATTTTGATTGCTTTTGTTCCATAAACCATGCTGAGTTTTGTTCCATCGCTGAGGATGAATGATAAATTCCCACAAGGCGAAAAAAGCTGCAACGCTGTGTAGCAGATTATAGACAGGGAAGAATATTGATACTACATAAAAGTAAAAAGGCATCTTTTGCTGCTTGATTGCTACTGCCAAGAGAATTAGGTTAGTAACGTATACCGCTACAAAGTAGCACAAAAACAATTCATTTAAAACTTGAGTTAACATTAATGAAAGCAATAAAAATGGAGTAGTGAAAAATATAAAGGCTGCCGAGCCAACAAAAAGATTCAATAACAGAATTCCTTTAAGTCCATTGTGTCTATAAAGTGATCTTATATTCCTTAGATGGACAACATAAGTTTGCATATAGCCTTTAATCCAACGCGCTCTTTGCTTGATCCAGGCAAACACAGTAGTTGGTGATTCTTCCAATGTTTCTGAGTCAATAATCCTAGTTTTATATCCCATTTGTGAAAGTCTCAAACCTAGGTCAGCATCTTCAGTGACATTATAAGCATCCCAGAAAAGCACTTTTCTTAAAATTTCTACCGAAAAATGATTGCTGCTACCACCCAAAGGTATCGGCATATTCATTCTTTGGAATCCAGGCAATAGGTACTGAAACCAGCTCATGTATTCTAAAGAGAAGGATTTCGTCAGAAAGTTGTGATTATAATTGTAGTAATTTAATCTTGCTTGCACACAGGCTAACTTATCATCACCTTGACCAAATTCAATCAGTGCCTTTTTTAGCTGCAATGGATCTGGTTTATCATCTGCATCATATATTACTGCATACTTTCCTTTGGCAAAGCTCATGGCATAATTGCATGACTTAGCTTTCGTCTTAGGCAAAGAATGAGGCACTTTTATCACTTCGAAATATTGCGGTAAAGTATGTTCCTCTATAGCTGCAAGCGTTCCCTGATCATCACTTTCTATCAAAAGCTTCACATCTAATTTTGATTTTGGGTAATCCAATTTTTCAATGCTTTTAGTCAATTGCTTTATCACTGCCCCTTCTTTAAAGGCAGGCAATAAAATTGTATATATAGGGAAGTCTTCTTCGTTTATCTTACCATAATCTATTTTTCGGTTGGAGATTTCACATAAGCCAAAAACTGTAGTTATAAATTTGAACAAATAGCTAGAACATCCAACTATAAATATCAACATTAAAGCAAAGTATGTATACTTCTCTGTTAGTGTTAAAATTGAAGTTATAATAAAAAAAGAAGCAAAAAATATTGAGCTTAGCTTAATATTCTTGGCTGAAAAATCAGGGTTTTTATGGCACAAATAGTTGCTTGCAAATTCTGAAATACTAAAGTGCGAGTTAAGAAAATCTAAAATCTGTTCACCATCTGCTTCTATTAGCACGCAATCATCACCATAGTTAGCTTTGATCCAATGGTTGATATCTTGACTCGCACTTTCAACCATAAAAAAAGTGGTATTATTTAATTTTTGCCAAGGAACTATATTAAATTTGTAATAAAAAAACTTTTCTTGCTCTTTACACAAACTGGAATCGATCTTAATTTTTTCTATATCATTAACTTGAAGTATAGGCAGCTGTTGCATTAAATCTAATGCAATTTTTTACTTAAATCACGTGAAAGTGAAGATATGACCTCGCTGTGCTTCTCATCCTTGCGCTCCTGTATTATTTTTTTTGTATTGTCAGCAGCCATATTTACTACTGTGTTAGCTACTAAATCTTTAATAGCTTCTTCACGTTGGCCAGTAATTTTCTCCGAATAAGAACGGTTATTGTTATCTAACGTCTGGTTCTGTTGCTGTTCATAGAGCTTAGTGAAGCTCTTAGCCTTATCAAGAGCTTCATTCATCACTTTACTAACTTCTGCATTTAATCCTTTGTATTTCTCAGAAAACTCTCTGTAATACTCCAACATATCTCTTCTGAGTCTTTCAACCTCTTCATTTATAAATTTGCTCTTGTTACGCTTATTGTTAAGAGCGTTTCTTATTACCTTCTTTAGTAATCTACGTGAAAGGATAAAACCTACCAAGAAAGCAAGACAGACAATCAATGATGTAGACATAAAAACCTCTAAAATTCTTTAGATACCAGGTTAGCAACAAACTTCTCCTCAATTTCAGAGTTGGTCAATTTATTGTAGTAAATTAAGGCAATACCAGTAGCTATTCGCTTTAGTTCATCAGCGTACTCAGATTTAAACTTTGCTACTTCTTCTTCAACAAGTTTGCTCATTTTTTTATCTCTCTCTTCTAATATATCCTTCATATTGGCTCTCGTTTCTTCTACTTGGGCAAGTGCATTATCTATAACCTTTTTTGCTTGTATTCTAGCTTCGTTTAAAGCTGCGTTATATTTAACAATCTGACTTTCTATAAGTTTTAAAAGATGAACAGAGCTATTAAAAGAGCCCAACACCCTCTTGCTTCTAGTGTTTATTATTTCATCTAATTTTGGCAAAAATAAGCAACTTACTACAAAAAAAAGTAAAGAGAAAAAAATTAAAAACCAAAAAACCTGAGAAAAGTAAGTTGAAACATCAAGTTGTGGCATATTAAACAACAAATATTAATAGTAATGCAAGCAGAAATGCAAATAACCCCATTGCTTCAACTAGAGCTGCTCCTGTATAGACATATTTTTTCATTTTATCCTCTGATTCAGGGTTTCTTGCAAGCCCACTTAACATAGTAGAAAATATATTTGCTACACCAAGACCTGCCCCAAGCATACCAAGCACACTTAAACCAATTGCTATAAATTTTAAAGCTACTAAATCCATATATGTTACCTTTAACCATTTCCTTACGATATTAATTATAAAATGTTCTGCAGATAAAGTCAATTACTTTACTGCATCTGATAAGTATACACACGTTAAAGAGGTGAATATATAAGCTTGTAGAATTGCAACAAACACCTCAAACCCTATTAATGCGATTATAAATAAAAACGGTATAGGAGTTAGAGTCACGTGCATATTCATAATAAACCCTGCTATTACTTTGATAATTGTATGACCCGCGATCATGTTTGCAGCAAGCCTTATTGATAAACTTACAGGCCTTGCCAAGTAGGCAAATAGCTTGATGAAAACCATCATGGGCGCCAGCCACGACGGAGTGCCTTCAGGTAGCAATATGCGCAAAAATTTTACTCCCCTTTCTTTGAATCCAACAACCGTTGTATAAGTAAAAACTATCATCGATAGGGCAAAAGTAACTATCACATGACTTGTAACCGTAAAACTATAAGGAAGAACGCCTACTAAATTACACGACAAAGTGAAAATAAATACTGTGAATATCAACGGAATGTGCTCCAAGCCTTTGCTTCCAGTGTTATTTTCTATTATTGAAATGACAAAATCATATACACACTCAACAGCAGCTTGCAAATATCCCGGTATTACTGATCCCTTTCTTATTCCCAAAAGTAAGAAGAGTATAACCAATATTACCGAGATCATCATAAAAAGAGATGAGTTGGTAAAATTTATATCATGCCCAAATAGTTTGGGTAATTCTATTATTGTATATATTTTAAATTGTTCTAGCGGATTTAACGCCATATTTCGACCCTATAAACTTAGACTGCAACAGTAAATAAAGTATAAATTTTATAAGGTAAAGTCAAGAGCTAAGATGATATAGGCTCTGTAACACAGAGCCCTTTTTGCTCACTTCACTTTAAAACCGCAATTTTTAATACTATCTTTGATAGCCTGGATATCTGTTTCGGTTTCAGCTTGAAACTTCACATTTATAATAGGGTTATCACTTTCATAATCAAATTCAATTTTGTTGATAGACAAATCTTTTTGAAGGTCATCTTCAACACAGCTAGGAAATGTTAGCATTGTGTAATAAGTCATATCGTTTGGATCATGAGAACGACTATGGTCCAGCAAAGACACAGGGCCTTCCTCGTTGTATCTCCATATCCGTATAGATTCAGAACCTTCACGATGATTAAAAGAAGATTCAATGTTATATTCATTTGCTGGTAGTTCAAATGTTATTGTGTTATCCATAGCATTACCTAATTAATTAAAACTGTTATTATAATATTGGCATATTAACAAAATATTGACTAGAGTGGCTAATTATAATCAGCGCTATATTTCAAAAATTACTAAGTTGTTTAACATCCCAATTTAACATGCTATCTTATCTATTGAACAATTCTTTTTGTATAACATTTGCTAGCAAACAAAATTGTTCAATAGATAAGTTTTCTGGACGTTCACTGCCATTTAATTTAGCGTTTTCAAGAATGGTTTCAGCATGACTTGTTATATTTTGCAAGCTATTTCTTAGCATCTTTCTTCTTTGAGCAAAAACAGCGCGCGTTAATTTTGTCAAAGTTTCCAAATTTACTGCAAATCTTTGGGTAGGTAAAGAATTTACTGTAATTACTGAAGAGTGCACTTTCGGCTTTGGGAAAAACTCTTTAGGTTCAATATCAAATTCCTTTCTTATATTGCACAGCAACTGGCTTAGCACCGATAGAGAACCGTAGTCTTTGGAATTAGGTCTTGCTATGATGCGATCTGCTACCTCTTTCTGAAACATCAATGTCAAACTTGTAAAAAATTTTATGTTGTCTAACCACTTCAAAAATAATGCTACCGAGACATTGTAAGGTAGATTAGCAATGACTTTGACTGGGCGTTCTATTAGCTTTTCTTCTATAACATGCAGTGCATCCGCTTCTACAATTCTATACCTTCCCTTATGTTCATTTAGCAGCTGGTTATGGTATTTCACTAAATTGCTATCTTTTTCTATAGCAAGCAGAGACTTTGGATTATGTGCCAGTATTTCCCTTGTTAATGCACCATACCCAGGACCAATTTCAATAACATTAAAATCTTCCAGATTACCAGCTAAAGCGACTATTTTTTTCGTTATCTCACTCGATAAAATAAAATTTTGCCCTAAGCTCTTTTTCGGCTTCAATAAAAATTTTCCCATATTATTGTATTATGCAGTATTTTGATAATTTTAAAAATTAGTTGACGAAAATTCATTGATAATTGTATATTGTTAACGTATTTAACGCCGGCTTAGCTCAATTGGTAGAGCAACTGACTTGTAATCAGTAGGTTGTCAGTTCAAGTCCGACAGCCGGCACGTGTAGTAATTCATACTTGATCTGACAAACAAGAATTGACGTAGTTTAAAACTGCTATCAACACCTTCTAACAAACTCCCTCTATTAGTTCCTGTTTTTTTATTAAAGTATAACCAAGTTCACTGGCCTTTTTGCTTAAATTCTTCAATACTCTCTCCTTATACAGTTTCTCATAGTAGTCAATCCCTCTCTCAACATACTCTTGTCCATACTTTAACATACTGTAGAAGATACATGCCAATTTCCTTGCCGTAGCAGTAATCGCTTTTGGTGCTCCTAGCCGTTTCTTTAATCTTCTACAATATGCACCTATTCCACTGTTGCTTCTTGACACACAGTGAGCAGCCATTCGAAACGCATTCGCAGCACGATTAATGACTTTACGCGTTCTTGTACTAAACACTTTTTCCCCTGTGATTTTATTAGCAGGGCTGAGTCCTAACCACGATGAAAAGTGTTTTTCTGTCCGCCATCTATTTGGGTTTATACCTGTTTCTGAAATTATTGTTTGTATGGTTACTACATCAAGTCCTGGAACTTTAGTGAAATCCATACCAGTTATTCGGTGCAGTTCCTCATGCAAAGCAAAGTTTGGCTTACTTTTGCTATTCTTATTCTTTTCCTTACTCGGCTGTTTACTTTCGCCAGATTTTGTTTCAAACGTTTTGTAATAGGCCTCAATATTTCTATCACATTCTGCTATTTTTTCTTGATAAATATTATATAGTTCAAATTCTTGCTTTAGCGTGAATAAGTGTTCCTCTCTGTAGTCACCAGCTAACGCTTTTGCTATAGTAGACTGATCATTTTTTATTCGCGCATCCCTGAATTCGGCCAATTTTTCAGGATCTCTTTCGCCTTCAATTATAGCCTTGATAATTTTCATACCAGTTACCCCAGTAATATCTCTTATGACTTTATGCAGTTGAACATTCATTTGAATTAACGCCTTTTGCATACGCAGAACATGTGTAGATGCACTTTCAGTAAGATTTTTACGTTGCCGCACGTAACTACGCAATACACACATCTGATTATCCGGCCTAAATGATCCATGAAGCAATCCATAGCTGTGCAACTGTTGGAGCCATTGACAATCTTGAACGTCAGACTTCCTACCGGGTACATTCTTTACATGCCTTGCATTTACCAACTTTACCTCAAGTTCATATGACTCAAGTATTTGAAATAATGCTATCCAATACACTCCTGTTGATTCCATAGCTACAGTTGTAACTTTACACTTTTTCAACCATCGTGCTAAATTATGAAGGTCTTTAGTGAAGCAGCCAAATTTCTGAATGCGTTGTTCATCTCTTCCTTCTGGTACACATACATAATGTACAGATGAACCGACATCTATTCCCGCTGCATCAGGATTCATTACTTCTAATTTACTTTTTATTTTTGCCATATCAAGTTCCCCCTATATAATTTATAATGTAGAAGCACTTTAGCTTGGAGCGGTTAGATTATACAATCTTCTAAACGAGGTAGTCTACAAGGACTCCATCAATGGTTTAACCGTTCCTTCCAAAACCATGCTTGTATACGGGCACTTAAGGCACCATTGTGCTGGTCGGTTATAACTGCAAAAGCGCTTCCACAAAATTATACTTCAAGACTGCTAAAAACAGAAGTAGTGGAGTTTCTTTCAGGGTTTAACAGACTTTGTCTGTTCGTTGCTTGTATGTGGCTTTCCCACACTCTGAGTACTATCAATCAGTCCGACTTCCTTTGTATCTTTCGTCAGTCCTCGCCTTTGTTGACTTGTTCTAACGTACCTTAACAGGAATACAAAGGATCTCCCAAGTTTACGTAAATTCCATCTTAACACATGATACGGCCTAAGATCCCGGTAGAGTGAGTAATATCTTGCCTTAGCGTTATTCTTCATTCTGTCTTCCACTTCAAGTACAGTGTCGACCTCTACGATGTTATTTATTTCGTGACTCAATACCTTCACTTTCGTTGTACCCTATGTTATCCATTCCATTAGCTTTACTACGCTCGTTACCTTACGCAGCATAATAGTCTGTTCCAGGCTGTTGGCTAGACTTTGCCTGGGTTGGATTTTCACCAACTGAACTCTACGCACTTTGCTTGGCGCACACTTAATAAAATTCCTAGATGCCAGTGTCAGCTACTTGCATGACACCCTAGTGGTAGGCTCAAATTGCAATGTTCGTACAGCTGTGTGTCGGAGCACTGGGATGACACCGTCTGTTGCGCAAATTACCTGCTAATTGCAATGTTCGTACAGCTGTGTGCGTGATGCTGAAATGACACGATTGTTGACTGGCAAAATGGTATCTTTAATTTATCCTATTACCGTAGCAGTTATTAATGGCATGTGCAAAAATATTGAGTATTAAAAGCTTTTAAAGTACAGTAACAATGTTAGTAATAGCACAATGTATGCATGATATAGAGTATATACGCAAAAACCCTGAGGAATTCGGGAAAGCGATGAGAAGCAGGGGAATTAAAAATTTTACTGTGGAAGAAATATTAGAAATCGATCATGAGAAAAGGTCATTAACCACTAAACTGCAAGATTTGAATAGAAAGCGCAATGAAATCACAGAAGAGATAAAGAGGCTCAAAATGAGCAAGAGCCCCTGTGAAAATGAGGTAGAAGCGTCAAAAAACGTAACAAATGAGATAGAAGCAATCAGCTTAAAAGAGCAAACGGAGAAAGATAACTTAATGAATATCTTATCTAACTTACCAAATATCCCTGCACAAAACGTGCCAATAGGTGAAGATGAGAGCTCCAACGTAGAAGTTAGAGAATATGGAGAGAGAAGGAAATTTGATTTTGTGCCAAAGTCTCATTATGAGCTCGGAGAGGGGTTGGATTCGATGGATTTTGAGCAAGCAGCAAAAATCTCCGGGTCAAGATTTGCAATATTGAAAGGACGGTTAGCTAAGCTTGCACGAGCATTAGTAAATTTTATGCTTGAAATGCATGTTAATGAATTTGGCTATACTGAGGTGTATCATCCGGCTTTGGTAAAGAATGAAGCGATGTATAATGTTGGTCAGCTACCGAAATTTTCTGATGATTCATATTTAACTACCGACGAATTGAGATTGATTCCCACAGGTGAAGTGGTTTTAACAAATTTGGTTGCTGATAAAATAATAGAAGAAAAAGAACTGCCCGTTCGTTTTACTGCATATTCGGAGTGTTTTCGTAAAGAGGCCGGCAGCGCAGGACGAGATACGAGAGGTATGGTAAGGCAACATCAATTTGGTAAAGTGGAGTTGGTGAGTATCACAACTGAAAACCAATCAAATGATGAACTTGAGCGCATGACAAATGTTGCTGAAGAGATATTAAAACAATTGGAATTGCCATATAGGGTGATGCTGCTATGCAGTGGTGATATGGGCTTCGCCGCGCAGAAGACTTATGACATAGAGGTGTGGCTGCCTGAGCAAAATAAATATAGAGAGATATCAAGTTGCTCAAATTGCGGTGCATTTCAGGCAAGAAGAATGAACACTAAATACTTTTTAGAGGCTGACAAGAAGGTGAAAAAATATGTTCACACTTTAAATGGCTCGGCTTTAGCTATAGGAAGAACGATTATTGCCATAATGGAGAATTATCAAAATCCTGACGGGTCGATTACAATACCAAGCGTGTTGCAAAAATATATGAGTAATGATACTGTTATAAGCAAATAATAGTTTTAACATACAAAAAAGCGAGGAAATTAAAGATGAAGGTTCTGGTTATCGGTTCTGGTGGGCGTGAGCATGCTTTACTTTGGGCTCTAAAAAAATCTCCTATCTTAACTGGGTTATATATCACTCCTGGCCGCCGAGCTATGGAAAATCTTGGGGTTCTTGTGGATATAAATATCCAAAACTCAATTGATATTACACAATTTTGCAAGAGAGAAAGTATAGAATTAGTTGTTATTGGTCCAGAGCAACCAATAATCGACGGGCTTGCTGACAACTTAGTTGCAGAGGGAATAAATGTTTTTGCTCCAAGTCGAGCAGCCGCGAAGCTTGAGGCATCAAAGTCTTTCACCAAGGGATTATGTAAACAATATGGTATACCAACTGCCAAGTATGAATGTTTTGTTGATGAGGAATTAGCTAAAAACTTTGTATGCAGCAATAAAATAAAATTTCCACTTGTAGTGAAAGCAAATGGAATTGCAGCAGGAAAGGGCGTAATAATATGCAACACAGAAAACGAAGCTTTTTCGGCGATAGATTCAATGTTGGTAGAGAAAAAATTTGGTGAATCAGGTGAAGAGATAGTCATAGAAGAATTTTTAGTTGGAGAGGAAGTAAGCTTTTTTGCTCTTGTTGACGGGTTGAAAGTGGCAACCCTTGGATGTGCAAAGGATTATAAAAGAGCTAATGAAAACAATGAAGGTCAAAATACTGGAGGTATGGGGGCATACTCATCGCCTTCAATTATAAGTAAGGATATGGAGCAAAAAATTATCCAAAGAATAATATATCCAACAATTCAAGCACTGACTAATATGGGGACACCCTATAAAGGAGTGCTCTTTGCTGGTTTGATGATTTGCAAGGATAGCCCTAAACTTCTTGAGTATAATGTTAGATTCGGTGATCCGGAGATACAATCTATTTTGCCTAGATTTGATGAAAGTTGTGACTTATTAAAATTAATGTTATCAGCTGCAGAAGGAAAGTTGAGTGCCAAAACGGTGGAGCTTACTAACAAATCTACAGTTTGTGTAGTCGTTGCAAGTAAGGGTTATCCAGGTGATTATAAAACGGGAGAAATAATTAGAGGATTGGATAAAATTGAGAGTATTCCCGGTATACTGGTGTTTCATGCTGGTACTCAATTGGATGAAAGCGGTAACTTAGTTTCCGATGGCGGGAGAGTGCTCAATATAGTAGGGGAAGGAAGCAGTGTGGAAGAAGCTAAAAGTAAAGTGTACTCGGCACTGAACTTTTTAGAATGGCCAGGAGGTTTCTTCAGGTACGATATAGGTAGCTAACATTAGCTACCTAAGTGTCACAACTGTACGAACATTGTGATTTGAGCCTACCACTAGGGTGTCATGCAAGTAGCTGACACTGGCATCCAGGAATTTTATTAAGTTGGTGAATATAAAAGTAGCTGCTTTATGTTAAAATACGACGTTTTGATGATTATGGAAAGGCTGGGCCCAGTGTCAGCTACTTGGATGACACCGTCTGTTGCGCAAATTACCTGCTAATTGCAATGTTCGTACAGCTGTGTGTCGAGCACTGGAATGACAGAAGAAGGGACGCTGGAATGACAAAAAAAGGAGGCGCTGAAATGACAAGAAGAGGAGCTATTTACATGACACCACTTTTGCTTCAATATTTACCACGTTCCTAAATAGATACTAAAGGTATTTGTTCAGGGGACCGGCGGAGGAACAAGCAAAAAGGCTTTAAATGATCTATTTTTCACCTAAATTTGTGTAAAGTACTAAAAAATTAACCATATTATGGCGTATTTAGTCCACTTTATTCTAACGATTTCACTTATTTAGCACTTTCCTGCCGCTCCACTGAATACACAATGGCGTCAACTTAAGGAAAAGTGTCAATGATTGTGTATAAAATTTCTCACTAAAATTTTTACCATTAAGTTACCTAAAAACTGCGATAAACGGCGTTTTTGTTTCTATTTTATTTCAAGAAAGAAGTTTAAAATGAGACCTTTTTAGGTGAAACATGCAAAAAGGAAAAAATCCTATTCTACGAATTAAAAATATAATATACTCGAAAGCTTTTCAGAGAATTCATTGTGTTGGAAAAAACAGTTTCACGCGAACAAGAAAACTCCCTTTTACAACAGTATTTTCTATGATTTTAAAGTTAGTAAAAAAAAGTTTGGGAATAGAATGTGAACTTATGGATCCATTGACTTGTAAAGTTCCGCCATCAAAGCAAGCCTTTTCTAAAGCAAGGTATAAGATTTGTCACACAGGTTTTAAAGAATTGTTGGAGCTAAGCATCCAAACAGCCTATCAAGATGAACCTGAGTATGGAACCTGGAGAGGCTATAGACTTATTGCAGCAGATGGTTCTGGTATGAGATTACCCAGCTCTGAGGAGATTGTATCCGAGTTTGGCCGTTTTAAACAAAATGGAACAACAGGTATAATGCCACCATTGGCAAGAGTTTCTTTATTTGTTGATTTGTGTACTTCGCTGATTTGTAGTGCTCGTCTTGCGGCTTGGAATATAGGCGAACAAACGTTGGCGGAAGAGCAATTACCCGAAGTTGTCACTCAAATGCGTTCATTAAATCAAGAGAGAGTATTATTTATCTATGATCGTGGTTATCCTTCAGTAAAATTCATTCAGCAGCATTATGATTTGGGAGTAGATTTTATTTTTCGCTTGCAAAAAAGAAATTATAGCAAGCTATGGGAACAGATTTTATCTGGAGAATTAGATTTTGATTTTATATTAGAAAACGAAAAGCTAAAAAACAAAATGAAAGGACAGAAAGTAAGAGTTGTAGTACTAACATTAGCTAACGGAGAAACGGAGGTATTGGCTACTTCACTTTTTGATCGAGAAAAATTTACTTTGGAAGATATCAGCAAAGCTTATGTGTTAAGGTGGCACATAGAGGAGTGCTATAAACGACTCAAAGTAGGAGCAGAATTAGAGAATTTTTCTGGGGTAAATTTAGAAGCTGTATTACAAGAATTTTGGGCGAACTTGGTCATGTGCAATATATTATCGCTTCATATGTGTGATGCACAAGGGCCTTGGAACCCAGATCAAATTGCTGAGTATCGTTTAAATTTTTCAGTTTTATTTGGTGTAATGAGACAGAAACTCTATCAAGTACTTATTGGAATTTGTTCACCAAAAAGCTTTCAAGCTCTTTTTGATAGAGCAAGTATACGTGCTAAAGTTAAGATCCGACCAGGGCGATTATACAGCCGCAGTAAGGTAGATAAGCCCAAACGCCATCATGTTTTTAGGAGAGTTTGCTAAGGGAGGCTCTTAAGTTGACGCCATTGTTCGTACAGTTGTGCATCACGCACTGGAATGACACCCTTCCGGTGGTCTGCACCACTTGGGCAAAAGCGGGCAATAAGTTTTATTTACTCGATGTATATCGTGCAAAACTCGAGTACCCAAAACTTAAAGAGCAAGTTCTGTCGCTGGCTGCAAGATGGACACCACACACAATTTTGATTGAAGCCAAAACGAGTGGTCAACAATTGGTGCAAGAGCTAAAGGCAAACAGTGATTTACCCGTTATTGAAATAGTACCGCATGATGACAAACTCGCTCGATTCCATCAGATTGTTCCCATTATAGAGTCTGGAAAAGTTTTTCTGCCACACCAGGCGATATGGCTCAATGACTTTGAGTATGAAATTTTAATGTTCCCAGAAGCACATCACAATGACCAAGTCGACAGCACCGTGCAATATCTGCAATGGATGAGAGAAAACACCTCCAGAGTCGCAGCTATACGAACATTGTGATTTGAGCCTGCCAGGATGATGTCATCCAAGTAGCCGATACTTGAATGACATCGTTTACTATGTAACCAAATTACAATACCACAATAAAGTTACACTAGCTATAGCAAGTTTGCCTGTGCTTTGCTGCACTTTAAGAGCACATTTTGCTATGTTGAAAAAGCTATACAGCAACTCCTAGATACTGCCATGCAGTACCTTGCTAAGATACTTTTGGGAGTAGGTCCGCTTAACCGCTACATCTTTGACAGCCAAAGAAACGGAGCTGGCTACTTGTCCAACACCTAAGAGAACCTGCGATGTGTTTTTCTTGATGTCATTTAGAGTACTGTTATCACCACTTATTAGATCACGTACCACTTTATAAGGGCTACAACTGATTCTTTCCAAAACAGGTTCTAAGGAGTAGTTAGCTGAATTTGCTCAAGAGACTTTAATGATATTCAATCCACTTACTTTTCTATCTTCCATATCGCGATGAGCCTCTATTATTTCATTGAATTTATACTTTTTGTTAATCCTTACCGTTAAAAGTTTTTTCCTTATCATCTCAAAGATTTCCATTGCAGTAAGCACTAGTGTGAATCTGTCGTGCTTATAATGATATATCGAGGTTCCTGTAGCAAATAGCGAACGGGAGCTAAGTAAAGAAAAGCTAACCGGAGCGCTGCCTGATATCTGCCCATAGGAAACATATATACCAAACTTGCCTAAAGATTCAAAAGAAAGCTTGCTTGTAGCATAGCCTATCGGGTCATATACTGCACCTACTCCTTTATTTTGTGTAATCTCCATAATTTTAGAAACAAAGTCTTTATCATTATAATTTACTGCGTATGTGCAGCCATTCTGCAAAGCTATCTTCATTTTTTCGTCAGAACTTACAGAACCTATAACTACCCCTTTTTTATCCTTTGCCCATTGGCATATTATCTGTCCTAAACCACCACTGGCTCCGTGCACGAGCACAACGGCACCAGGCTTTATCTTATAAGACTGGTTAACCAGATAGTGAGCTGCCATGCCTTTAAATAGCACTGCTGCTGCGATTTCATCTGGTATTTCGTCTGGAATTTTTATCAAATATTTTTGGTGTATGGTACGTTTTTCGCAATATGCTCCAGGTGGTGCTGTGCAATATCCAACTCTATCTCCAATCTCTAAACCATCGCTTACTTTTTTGCCAAGCTTTTCAACAACTCCAACTGCCTCTACTCCAAGCACTGATGGCAGGTTTTTAATCTTGCGAATGCCTTTTCTATGCTCCAAGTCATAACGATTTAAACCGATAGCTGTGTGACGTACCAAGACTTCCTCGCTTCTTGGCTCACTTGTGCTTTTATCTACAAATTCTAATACTTCCGGTCCTCCAGTTCTTTTTATTTGTACAGCTCTAACCATGATGGACATAATAAAAACTTTGGCTATATTATCTGATAATCAGTATCTTGTAAAATTATTTAGAAATCTGTAAGATATGTATTGATAAAAGAATCGGGGCGGAGAGATTTGAACTCCCGACCCTTTGGTCCCAAACCAAATGCGCTACCAGACTGCGCCACGCCCCGACTTTTTTATTCAGAATAGCAATAACTAAGATAAAATGCAAGGTTCATTTATTCACCAAAAAGCATTTGCTTTGTCCATTATAATACCTTTGCGGTAGCTGGCTGAATTCAGATTTTTTAGCCATAGAAACAAAAAAACTGCTTGACAACTCCCGCCGTTACCCTTATAATGAGACTGAAGCTATTTATTTATCTTCGCAATCTGTGCAGGTTAATGACAAAAAACTTAGGGTATTTGGCGTCTCATGTTTAAATTTTTGCACTATGTGCACCTCACGTCTTTTTAAAACTTCTGGTTTTTACCTATACAAGCTGAAACGCGCTTATAAGTCGTTTAAGACAGTATAGAACGTCAAATAGACAAGGGAGAATTTGAATACTAGCTGCCTCAGAGTTTTTTTGCCTTTTTTCCTGCTTAGTAAATTTCTTAACGTTTACAGTTTAGGTTATTTGCATTTAAAAGTAGCTGAATCGTAGCGTTGAGGATAAAAACGCCGATATTTGAGGTACATATAAATAATTAGCCACCAACCGGGGCTTCTTTTGCTTTTTTTTCTCGCTTGGTAAATTTTTTAAATATTTATTACTAAAGTAGTATCCTGGATTCCAGTGTCGAGCACCGGGATGACAAGAGGAGGAGGCTGGGATGACAAGAAGAGAGCACTGGAATGACGGGAGAAAGGGCTACTGGGATGACAAGAAGGGGGCGCTGGGATAAGACCATTCTTTTTTCTGGGCGCCAGCTTGTATCTACTTTGATAGGGGAATACAAGAAAGTGTTTATGACTAATTTTTAGATAAAATATAGAATTTCAATAAATTTAACCCTTTTATGCAACTATATGGCAATGATAAATAGACTAAGAGAGAAGGGTTATGGCAATAGAGAAGGAAAAGTTTTTTGAAATAATAAAAAATGTCAGTAAGAGTAAAGATCTGAGTGAGGATAATCTACTTGGAAGAATAAAAAATGAGTTAAAAGAGAAAGATATAGTAGAATACAACAAGTTTGATAAAGAATTTAGTAAAGAGTATCAATTTGGCATAAAAATTTCAGAAGAAGCTGCAGAAAATTGGACATTATTACATCTTGCTGTGGCATGCGACAATCTGTCGATAGTGGAACTTCTACTAGAAAAGAAAGTAAATGTTAACACTCGAGTGAAAGATGGATCTAAAGATGATGGACCAACTGCTTTACATATTGCTGCTTTTTATGGTCATAAAGACATGGTAAAGCAGCTGCTAAAAGATGATCGAGTTAATCCTTCATTAAAAAGTAAAAATAAGACTCCAAAAGATATGGTCGGTGATGTGTCAAACAAGAATACCATAGTAGAAATGTTGGAGACAGCAGAAAAGAATTATTCGCCGAAGAAAGCAAAAGATCTTAACATAAAGATTGAAGGAGGAGGTCACTATCACCTATCTCAGAATAATCATAAAACTCAGGCAAGCTTAGCTGTGAACGTGAGTAATGTAACTTCTACACCTGCAAATGTTATAGATCCTCACTTGGAACGATGCGATTCTATGCATAGTGATGGAAGCATTAGTGGTTACAGTAGTCTAGAGTCAGAACAGACTACACCTAATACCTCTTTCCATTTTGAAATGAATCCTAATGGGGCAAATCATGTTGAAGAAAATGTTGATAATAAGACTCTAGAAAGTACACTGCGATTTCAAATTCAGTTAAAAGATAGTCGAATCCAAGAACTAGAAAAGTCAGATAAAGAATTAAAACGGGTTGAGGAAAAACTGGAAAAAGCGCAAGAGGATCTAGAGAAGTTAAAGGATTTCTTAACTAGGCACGAGACTAAGTTGGAAGCACTTAATAAACTTGATGAAGAGAACAAGTCGCTGAAACAAGAAATAGAAGATCTGAAAAGTGAAAATGCAACGCTTAATAGCGAATTAGAAGAAACAAAAAATCAGCATTCTCAAACAAGTGAAGTGTCATTAAAAAAGGTAGAAAAAAAGCCACCGTTATCAAAAATTGCCTACGTAAGCCTTGTAGCCACGTCTGTAGTAGGTTCTATCCTCAGTGTTGTTTCAGGATTGTTTGTTCTATCAATGATTGCAACTTCTGTGACATCTGCATTGGTAGCTGGCGGCATTACATACACAATGTCAAAACCCATCACTGAATTGAAAGAGGTGAATATTCAAAGTCCAGATAACAATAAGGCTTGTAAAATTTAACTTGGAGTAATCTAGTTTCGTCTTTTAGAGCCTAGTAACGGAAGCAGGCTTTGTTTGCTGCAAGCTAAATATAGCATATAAACAAATTTAACCTCTTTATGAAATTATACAGTAGTAAGACTAAAGGAATTTAATGATAGTAAAACCAAAAGTACAAGCATGGAATAAAAGTAGCAATGACACTATAACAAATAAAAATCAACCCAAATTAACAAGTTACGTAGTCAAACACAAAAATGGATTTTCCCCTTTGTACGCTGCTGTCAAATGCAGTTACAAAAAGGCAGTAAAACGTTCAATAGAAAAAAAATTAGCTAAAGTACGGAGTGAGGATGCATTTTTTACTCTTTTACGTGAAGTTGCTGAGCGTAATATTTTAGACGTGGTAAAACATCTAGCAAAAAGCGGAATGGGCATTGAAATAACAGATCAAGATGGATTTACTCCTTTGCATGTCGTTGCTGCCCGCAATAGTGCAAAGTCAATAAAGTATTTACTAGAAAATGGAGCAAATCTTGAAGCACGAGATCACAGTGGATGTACTCCTTTACATTGTGCTGTTATGTCTAATCGTGTAAAGGGAGTAAAGTGCCTAGTAGAAAGTGGAGCAAATCTTGAAGCACAAGATAAAGATGGACGTACTCCTTTATTTTATGCTCAATGCGGACATAATGACAAGATAATAAAACTTTTGCAAGAAAGAGCTGAGAGTGAAAAAGACTTAGATAAGGATGTATTAAAAGAAACAAAAAATCAGCATTCTCAAACAAGTGAAGTGTCATTAGAAAATGAGGTATCACTAGAAAAAGTAGAAAAAAGACGACCGTGTTTCTTAAAAATTGCTTCCGTAAATCTTGCAGCTATGTTAGTAGTACTTAGTATTGTTTCCAGCTTATCTGTTCTGCCAATGATTGTAACTTCTGCGATATTTGCATTAATAGCTGGCGGCATTACATACATGGTATCAAAGCCTACCACCGAATTGAAAGGAGTGGCTATTCAAGGCTCGGTACAACACGGTGTTGGTAAGGTTTAGAAGTTGTCCAGCTTATCTCAGTTTTCTTCCTTACTGAGCTAAAACCACTGTTAAGCTTTGTAATTTTAACACTAATACTTAATTAACAAATATATTTCTATAATTAATAATAGTATTAGTTGAGGTAAAAGTATATGTCAGAGAAATCAAAAATAAAACGTGCTTTACATTCAATCAATAATGTAGGCGATAAACTATTAGAAAAGGTTACAAATTATGGCTACTCTATTGAAGATTTGTCAAAAAAAGCTGCTAATAGAGTTTCCTTTAATGCCAAAAGTTTATATGGAAAGGTTACAAGTTATGGCTACTCTATTGAAGATTTGTCAAAAAAAGCTGCTAATAGAGTTTCTTCTAATGCCAAAAGTTTATATGGAAAGGTTACAAAAAGCGGATCTTTTGACCTTAACAAGAGCTATGAAAGCTCAGAGTTGCAAGGTAAATATCGTGTTACTGAAAAGTTAGTAATAGATCCAGAATCAGAGCAAAGAAAAGCAAAAGCTCTAGAAAAATTGCGTTATGCGGTGAGGGAGTTTGGTAAATCGGTTTTAGGTTCAAAGTCTGACCGTAATAAGGTGCCGAGGGAACAACAAGTTAGTATAGACTTAGGCAATAAGCCTTTTTTTGATCATGAAAGCAAAACGCTTCTTACAATACCAAATCCGAAAATTTATTATTGCGAAGTTGGAACGAAGGATAAAAAAAGCTATATTATGCAAGATGGTACAGAAGTATTGGCAAAACGTTTTTCCCCAAGAGAGCAAGAGAAAAACACAAAAGCTATAAAATGCAACGAAAAAGGTGAATACAGATTATTTAATCAAGATGGTACTTTATATGATACAAGCAACGAACAGACAAAGTCTGTTAAACCCTGAAAGAAACTCCACTACTTCTGTTTTTAGCAGTCTTGAAGTATAATTTTGTGGAAGCGCTTTTGCAGTTATAACCGACCAGCACAATGGTGCCTTAAGTGCCCGTATACAAGCATGGTTTTGGAAGGAACGGTTAAACCATTGATGGAGTCCTTGTAGACTACCTCGTTTAGAAGATTGTATAATCTAACCGCTCCAAGCTAAAGTGCTTCTACATTATAAATTATATAGGGGGAACTTGATATGGCAAAAATAAAAAGTAAATTAGAAGTAATGAATCCTGATGCAGCGGGAATAGATGTCGGTTCATCTGTACATTATGTATGTGTACCAGAAGGAAGAGATGAACAACGCATTCAGAAATTTGGCTGCTTCACTAAAGACCTTCATAATTTAGCACGATGGTTGAAAAAGTGTAAAGTTACAACTGTAGCTATGGAATCAACAGGAGTGTATTGGATAGCATTATTTCAAATACTTGAGTCATATGAACTTGAGGTAAAGTTGGTAAATGCAAGGCATGTAAAGAATGTACCCGGTAGGAAGTCTGACGTTCAAGATTGTCAATGGCTCCAACAGTTGCACAGCTATGGATTGCTTCATGGATCATTTAGGCCGGATAATCAGATGTGTGTATTGCGTAGTTACGTGCGGCAACGTAAAAATCTTACTGAAAGTGCATCTACACATGTTCTGCGTATGCAAAAGGCGTTAATTCAAATGAATGTTCAACTGCATAAAGTCATAAGAGATATTACTGGGGTAACTGGTATGAAAATTATCAAGGCTATAATTGAAGGCGAAAGAGATCCTGAAAAATTGGCCGAATTCAGGGATGCGCGAATAAAAAATGATCAGTCTACTATAGCAAAAGCGTTAGCTGGTGACTACAGAGAGGAACACTTATTCACGCTAAAGCAAGAATTTGAACTATATAATATTTATCAAGAAAAAATAGCAGAATGTGATAGAAATATTGAGGCCTATTACAAAACGTTTGAAACAAAATCTGGCGAAAGTAAACAGCCGAGTAAGGAAAAGAATAAGAATAGCAAAAGTAAGCCAAACTTTGCTTTGCATGAGGAACTGCACCGAATAACTGGTATGGATTTCACTAAAGTTCCAGGACTTGATGTAGTAACCATACAAACAATAATTTCAGAAACAGGTATAAACCCAAATAGATGGCGGACAGAAAAACACTTTTCATCGTGGTTAGGACTCAGCCCTGCTAATAAAATCACAGGGGAAAAAGTGTTTAGTACAAGAACGCGTAAAGTCATTAATCGTGCTGCGAATGCGTTTCGAATGGCTGCTCACTGTGTGTCAAGAAGCAACAGTGGAATAGGTGCATATTGTAGAAGATTAAAGAAACGGCTAGGGGCACCAAAAGCGATTACTGCTACGGCAAGGAAATTGGCATGTATCTTCTACAGTATGTTAAAGTATGGACAAGAGTATGTTGAGAGAGGGATTGACTACTATGAGAAACTGTATAAGGAGAGAGTATTGAAGAATTTAAGCAAAAAGGCCAGTGAACTTGGTTATACTTTAATAAAAAAACAGGAACTAATAGAAGGAGTTTGTTAGAAGTATTTTCTATTTATAAAACAGATTCTAAGTTTTATAAGTATCAGTTAAATGAATGTGGGTATTTTGCACATGGTAGGCTTGCTAGTACGCTTGTGCTATGGTCAGCAGCTATTATTTGCTTAGCTTCTCTTTCTACTGGCATAGCGGTAATGGTCAGTGGTGGTGCTATCATCCCTACGGTATCGTTTATGCTCCTTTCTACAGTCTTATTTGCCGGCTTATGTTTAATACGTCACTTATCAAAAAATTTAGAATGTGAAATGAAAAGTCTATCCCAAGTGTACACTACATTGTATGACCTCAGTACAAAATTAGTGAAGGAGCGGCCTTGTTATGACTCTGTAGAGCTGAATTGTATTCCTAATGTAAGTGAGATATCACAACTTTCAAAAGATGTTGAAAATGTAATGCAAGAGCTGGTTGTTTTGCAAAAGGCATCTGACGAGAAGTTAAACCTCTCGCATATCGACCAAGTTTTTGGTGGCAACGCGCTAGGCGTATTATAATCGTCATTCGCATAGATTAAAAGTACTAACTTAAGCAAGAATTGCTGTGGTAGCTATTTGATATAAAAATCTGTTCCTACAACAAACAGATTTTTATTGCTCATATGATTGAGTAAAGTGCTGCAAAATTACAAACAAAAAATTTTTAGAGGCACATAATTAATCTCACGTTTCACCGCTTTATTAGGTATTTGTGCAGTTATTGGAGATAGTCCCTAATCTTCTTCAAATCTTCCCAAGCTAAACGTTTTTGCGCTGGTTGGCGAAGTAGGTAGGCTGGATGAAATATAGCAGCCGTGGTAATTGAATTAGACAAATATTGGTTAGTATACGTATGAAATCTGCCACGCAGGGTTGATATAGTTTTTGTGCTATCAAGTAGGCTATAGCACGCTATTCCCCCAACCAAAATTAGAATCTGCGGTGAAACCAGTGCAATATGTTTTTCGACGAATGGCCTGCACATATCAAGTTCTAGGTCATTTGGTTTTCTGTTACCAGGTGGACGCCAAAATGCGGTATTGCTTATGTAAACTTTAGTGCGATCAAGATTAATTGCACCGAGCATTTTATCAAGCAACATCCCACTTGCACCGCAAAATGGTATGCCTTGCAGGTCTTCATTTGCTCCTGGAGCTTCACCAACGAGCATAATTTTCGCATTTGGATTGCCATCGGAAAAAACAGTATTGGTTGCAGTTTTCTTTATTTCACAACCTTCAAATGATACAACTGCGCTTCTTAGCTCGTCCACACTACTGCATTTACTTGCAAGTTTTCTTGCTTCAATTATCCAGTCACTTGGAAACATGGATTGTTGCTCTTTTCCACCTTTAGTGTCATTCCAGCGCGTGACGCTGGAATCTGCATCTTTCCCAGTGTCGGCTACTTGGATAACAGGAGGCTGCACATTCTCTTTGCTCCCCAGCTCTTTTTCTTCCTCACCTTCTGTTAGCGTGCAATCAACGCCCACTTCATGGTAAAATTTTAATAATTCTAAATCCTCATCGCTCATAGTGCCTCTTGACCTTTTGTGCTTTTTTTATGGCCATATCATACTTCAATTTAGACAAATGTCTAATATATAATATACCATTTAAGTGATCTAGCTCATGCTGAATACATCTCGCAAGCCAACCACTGGCTTTTAACGTCCGTTCTTCATTATTTAAGTCTCTATATTTTGCAGTTAAATACTTTGGACGCTTAATTTCATGACTTTGTTCTGGAATTGAAAGACATCCTTCCTTGAGAATTGTTTGTTCATCGGATAATTCCGTAATTTCAGGATTAATCATGCAAAATTTGCCATTCGATTCATATCCTGCTGGCCCGCCCTCAATGTCCTCTAGCTGAACATCCATAACAAAAATTCTTTTTAGTACCCCAACTTGCACTGCAGCAAGGCCAAGACCATCTGCATCGTACATAGTTTCGAACATGTCGTTTACTAATTCTTTAATTTCATCGTTTATAGCTGTTACTTCACTGGCACGTGTAGTTAACCTTTCATCAGGGGCAATTACAATTGGTAATTTAGACATAAAATTATAATTCTATGTTTTATTTTTTCCTTTGTCCAGTGTTTGGGGTATATTAAAATGTTGCTGTATTTTTATAATAGAATATAAACTATTAAAGAAAGCTACAATTTGAATGGAATTGTGTCATAAGGTCAACTGATGTACTCTGCAGTAATAGTAAAGCCAAAGAGAAGTGTTTTTGCTGTTTTAGACATAGGTACAACAAAGATTATTTGTCTAATCGTCAAGGTCAGTGGCAATTTCAGTTATAAAATAACAGGAACAGGTTATAAGATTGCAGAAGGTATAAATGGCGGATCAATAACCGACGTAAAGCATGCAAGTTACTCTATTTCATCAACTATAGGTCTGGCTGAGCAAGTATCGGAGGAGACTATAGATCAGATATATATTAATATTGCCGGATGTGGAATCTCATCTTTCAATGTGCACAATGAAATTATTGCAGCTAATCATGAAATCTCTGATCGAGACATAAAACGTGTAGTCTTTCAAACGTTTGAGAAATATATTGAGGAAAATGTTATCATTCACAATATACCACTAAAATATCACTTAGATGACATGACCGACATAAAGGAAGTTAGTGGATTGTATGGAAAAAGATTATCTGCTGACGTTAATGTTGTCACTGCTTCTCGTCCGGCGCTTACCAATATTGAAAACTGTGTAACCAATAACAGTGGGCTAAGTATGGCCGGCTGTATTGCCTCTTCATATTCTGCAGGTCTTGCTTGTCTCAGTGAAGATGAGAAAGAACTCGGAACTGCCATTGTTGATATAGGAGGTGGGTGCACTGCAATTGGAATTTTTAAAAGGGGGAAACTTATATATGCAGACAGCATTCCAATTGGTGGCATTCATATCACTCGGGATATTGCTTATGGACTATGTACAAGCATAGAACATGCAGAGCGCATAAAAATACTATATGGTAATACTATCGTGACTTCAATAGATGAAAACGAGTATATCACAGTGCAAAATAATGAAAGTGATGAACCAGCCCAAGTGCTCAAGTCTGAACTTGTTGACATTATAAGACCGAGAATCGAAGAAATACTTGAATTAGTAAAAGAGCAATTTCGGGAGCAAAAAGACACGATTAATAAAGTAGTCATCACAGGCGGAACCAGTCAGCTTACGAGCATAAAAGAGATTGCAAGCTATATATTCAATAAGCAAGTCCGTATTGGGTGTCCTAAGTCATGTAGTGGCCTTGATGGCGAATATGATAAAAATCCTGTATTTTCTGCTGCTATAGGTTCTATAAAACTAATAGTTGATACTTTTTATAAAAATAGTCCCGGAATGCTCGGCCAGGATGGTAAAATAAGTAAATTGTATCACTGGGTTAAATCGAAAGTGACAGTCTAGATTCCTGTTTTCTCTTAATCATGCAAGCGTCAAGCGCACAACTGTACGAACATTGAAGTTAGCAGGTAATTTGCGTAACAGACGGTGTCATCCCAGTGCTCCGACACTGGGATCCAGGATACCATTTTAGTAATAAATATTTAAGAAATTTATCAGATGAGAAAAAAAGCAAAAGAAGCCCCGGCCGGTATTTATTTTCAGTATTGGCGTTTTTTTAAGTCTTAAACGCTGCAATTTAGCGACTTTTAAACTGCAACAGACCCTTAGCTTAAGCGCTAAGAAACTTACTAAGCAGAAAAAAAGACAAAAGAATCCCGTGGTAGAAGTTGCTCACTCTCTAATCCTGCAAATTGGCGTACTATACTGTCTTAAACGACTTATAAGCGCGTTTCAGCTTGTATAGGTAAAAACCTAGAAGTCTAGGTAAAATTAATAAAGACATAAGGTGCACATAGTGCAAAAAATTAAACATAAGACGCCAATCTTAATACTCTTGTCGTTTAATCTGCACAGATGAAGATAACTGAATACCTCCAGCCTCATGATAACGGAACTGGTGAAGGTTGTCAAGTAGTTTTTTTAGTTCCGTTTCTTAGTTAGTACGTGCCCTGCCTTTGAGCAAGGATAAAAACACAATTATTACGAACAACATTCCACCAACAACTGATACAGCTCCACCCATAATAAAACAGATACGTGCTAGCACCGACGAAATGCTTGGTAAATCCGCAACTTTCCTTAAAGCGCCATATCCACCAAGCCAAACAAGGCCAGTAATATGGAGAAAATGTCCCAAACTGTATGCATAAATCTGTAATCTTACTATGGAGCTTTTTGCCTCTTTACAGCCTAGTTTTGGCAACAGCCAGTAGACAAAATTCATAAAAGCTATAGTAATGCCAACCACAGAACCATGGTAATGAGCAGGAATGGTGACATTTCCCTCAATAGTCAGCACTCCAAGCAGGCCTCCATAGATAAATAATACAAATGAATGGAGCAAATAATTGCCCTTCTCATCAAGTAAGGTTTTTATGTTGCGATACACGAGCATTATTAAGAAACACGGCAAAACTGCTCCAGCAATTCTCATATGCCAAGTAAAAAACTGTATTAATTCAGCACTATCCACCGAATAAACAAAATATGTAAACGGCGCGCCTACAGCCAAGATTGTGTTGATAAATAGCGGTAAAATGGTAATTTTATTGTTTAAAGCTAGATTGACGCTGGAGTTTAGCATTATCAAATAAACCAAAAACATCCCTTGAGCAAAGGCAAATTGCAGCAAATGACCGCCTCCCCAGAAGAGATACTCGTAAAATAAACTTTTATCTGAGTGATACAGACCTGGAGGCATATTTTTGAGGGCTAGAACAAAGCAAAGAAATGATGATACAAGTATAATGACCAGCCCAATTTGCCCAACGGAAAGGTATGAGGCCTGTTTATTCGACATGTAGTTGAGGACTGCATTTGCCAATATGCTGGTAATAAACAAACCAAGCCCAAACAAAAACAATTTGTTTTGTAATACAGGAATATAGTTACTTTTGATAACTTCAGTGTTTGGAGCGAATGCGGATATAAACATCAGCAGCATGGAAAGGGTTGAGAGAATCCATAAAAAGTTGAGCCAACTATTGGTGTTTTGTAGATTTATGATAAAGAGCAGGGATATTATAGAGCACATCCACACCAAAATGGATAAGTTTACGTGTATAACTAGCGCATTATCAAAAATATATTGTGCAGAAGGAATGAGAGAGGAAATAAAAGGCAATCGTAGAAAAATAACAATTATTGACAGCAACCCAGAACAAGCAAGAGCACATACTGCCAAGAATATCCATCGCCTGCAGAGTGGAACGTTATTTTGTATGTTGAGCACGGTTGTTTTATGCGTTGAGGTTATTTCTTTCTAGAGTAACCGGAAAATAGTTTTTGTGCAATGTGTATAAGCTGGAAACTAGTGCAAGTGGTGGACTTATTTACTAAAAAGTTGACTTTTTATTTAAAATAGCTATAATTGTATTAGTGAAAAGTTAAAAATAGGTAATTATGAGCAACGATCCTTATGAAGTGCTTGGAGTAGGCAGAAACGCCACTATAAGGGAAATACAAGAGGCATATTATAAGTTAAAATGGTATTATGACTGCTGGAAACAGCTGGATGCACTAGACAAAGATAAAGAAGATAAATTCAATAATGTAACGAAAGCATACCATGAATTATTATTCGATGAACATCATTTGATACTTAGCGGATATCCTATCACCTTAGCGATAAATGACGAAGATCATCGGGCATATCCTGTTGTCAATGCAGCAAATAATAAACAGCTCACAGAAGAAGAAATAGAAGAGATGTTTAGGAAAAGTGATATAGCATTTCAAAAATTACAGAACCAAGAAGAAAAGGAAACGGAGAAGAAGCTTCAAAAACCTATTTTAGCACTTCAAGAAATAAGAGAACAAGAAGAATATGAAACAATAGAAAAACAACTTAGGAAATTGGATATTTTATCTGCACCTCCTTCAATTATAGAGCACCGTGAACTGATGATGCAAAGAGTTGAGCGATTGAGGGGAGAGATTAAATTAATGAAGAAAAACTTGAAATTCTTAAAGAAAATACTTAAATCATCAGATACAGAAGAAGAACTATCAGCTCAAAAGAACGAATTACTGCAAAAGTTAAATAAACTGATGCCACATAGTAAAAAGCTTCCAATCCTGATTACAGCTGTAGTAACATCTGCTATAGTCGATTCAACCATGTTGGCAATGTTTGCCATGAATCTGGTTAACTTAGAAGTAATGCTATCATCGACTATAGCATTTACTGTTGCATCCTTAGCTTGCTCAAGCTTTGCTGCTTGTTATTGCCGTCAAACACCCGTAAGCAAATTGTTAAATGATGCTGGTGGGTTAGATGTAGAGAATCTTAAACAAGGTCAAAAGGTTTCACCTCCCTGATTAATCTTTCCCGTTGTGTTATTTCAACAGTAGCACATAATTAAAACATGAATGACATCACAACAAAGCAGGTTATATCTTTCATCCTGAAAATGCTGCGCCCATTTCCGTTTCATATTACAATAGTATTGCTGACAGCATTAGTCTGGGCTGTTGATATTTCCTTTAGTCCATACTTGATAAAAATTATTATAGATCGTGCTTCAATATCAGCTGCAGACAATCTTTTTGATAACATAGCAATTCCTGCTATATCCTATGTACTAATACTATTTTTACTTGAGTGTATGAATAGATTATACAACTATTTTTTTGAAATTAAGATGATCCCTAATCTCCGTAAAAGCATTGTTGAATCGAGTATTGCAATATTATTGAATCAGGATAATAGCTACTATCAAAATAACTTCTCCGGCAGTCTTGCCAATAAGGTTAACGATTTGACAAATTATATTCCAGATATCATGCAAATTATGGCTGACAGGGTCATGGGTCGTGCATTAGCGCTTAGTATCGCAATTTACTTTTTATGGCAAGTAAATATTAATTTTGCTTTATTGATGTTGACCTGGTCAGCATCATTCGTTCTGTCTTCCCTCTTACTTGCAGGAAAGATAACGCATCTTGCAGATGCGTGGTCAGAGCTTGGTTCAAGCATTACTGGTAAAATGGTGGATGTATTCTCAAATATCATATCTGTAAGGTTATTTGCCAGCAAATACCAAGAAAGATTATCTTTGCGAGCTACTCATAGCGAAGCTGTTAAAGCAGAGCAAAGACTTCAGTGGCTGTATACGTGGATTTTTACTTTCTATGGCTTCTTATTTCTAATCATGCAAATACTTAATTTATATTTCCTAATTAAAGAAAGGGGGCAAGGGTCAATTACTGCTGGAGATTTTGCTTTTGTCATGACTGTTAATATAGCAATAGCTAATTTTCTTTGGATGATAGCTAAAGATTTCTCACAGTTCTCTAAGTCATGGGGAAGGATTACTCAAGCTTTGAGGACAATTACTGTGATTCCTGAAGTCCAAGATCAGCCAGATGCAGTAGATCTGGTCGTTAAAAAAGGGGAAATTACTTTTAATCAAGTTCATTTTTACTATAAAGATGCAGAACCAATATTTGAAAACAAATCCATAATAATTAAGTCTGGTCAAAAAGTAGGGCTTGTTGGTTATTCAGGCGGTGGTAAATCAACATTTGTGAATCTGATCCTCCGGCTTTATGACGTGAAATCTGGGAAAATTTCAATTGATGGACAAGATATTCGCAATGTAACCCAGGATTCTTTGCACAGAAACATTGGAATGATTCCACAAGATCCATCGCTTTTTCATAGGACTCTGATGGAAAATATTCGCTACGGCAAAACAGATGCTAGTGACGATGAAGTCGTAGAGGCTGCCAAACGCGCACATGCCCATGAATTTATTTCAAAATTACCCCAGGGTTATGAATCACTCGTTGGAGAAAGAGGTATAAAACTTTCAGGTGGGCAGAGGCAGCGTATTGCAATCGCAAGAGCTATTTTAAAAAATGCTCCGATATTAATTCTTGATGAAGCAACTTCACAACTTGATTCTGTGACTGAAAGTAGTATTCAGGAATCCCTATGGGGGTTGATGCAAGGCAAAACTACAATAGTGATAGCCCATCGCCTATCTACACTTTTGCATATGGATTGCATTTTAGTCTTTGATCAAGGTAAAATTGTAGAAGATGGCACACATCAAGAACTTCTCAGTAAAAACGGAATGTATAAAACCCTATGGGATACACAAGTTGGTGGGTTTTTGCCAGAGGAAAGTGGAAGGAGTGAATGAACTGCTGAGGCAAATGGAAGAAACACCATATTCGGGACAATGTAACCACGGGAGGCCAACTTATATAGAAATGAAACTAGGTGATATTGAAAAACTATTTGAGCGGAGGTAAGAGGTTGCCATAAACTTTCCTCATTCCAACTGCATGAACATTGCAACTTGATCCGGCCGTCATCCAATAGAAACAAAAAAACTACTTGACAAATCTCGCCAACCCCATTATCATAAAGTTGAAGCTATTATTTATCTTCAGTCTGTGCAGATTAAATGAGAAAAAAACTTAGCATATTTGGCGTCTCATGTTTAATTTTTCGCACTATGTGCACTGCATGTCTTTTTAAAACTTCTGTTTTTTTACCTATACAAGCTGAAACGCGCTTATAAGTCGTTTAAGACATCAAAAACGCCAATATCATAAGATAGATAGTGAATAACTAGCTACTCGGGGTTTCTTTTGCTTTTTTTCTGCTTAGTGAGTTTCTTAAACGTTTATGGCTAAGGTTAAGTTGCATTAAAAAGCAGCTAAGTCGCACTTATTAAGCGTTTAAGATAAAAAAACGCCAACATTTCGACACAAAAGTAAATAACTAGCCACCGCGGGGCTTCTTTTGCTTTTTTCCTCGCCTGGTAAATTTCTTAATATTTATAGCTAGTTGCAATTTATAAACGAATATTTGTTTTTACAACAAGTGGTGTCATAAAGTGAAATGAGGTCCCAGCGTCACGCGCTGGGATGACAGGAGGAGGGGTGCTGGAATGACACCGTCATAAAAGAACCAGTGTCAGGGAGATGCCCTCCTTACAGAAAAACTCTATAGTCAGCGGATTTTCAATCAATAACAGCTAAAGATCTCTCTGCAACGTTAATTTCTTTTATATCTGTAACTCTGTCATCTTGATCGAACGAGATTTGCAGAGACTTGCTGCTATACTTCCTTTTTCCTAAGAAATTAGATTGTTTAATTTTATATGAGATATAATACCAAACATTTTCATCAAATTTAGATACTAATGTTGGCGACCCTAAAGTGTGAACCACTTTTTCTTTGTTATCACCTACTTTTATCTTGTCCCATAATTCAACGCTAATGCCTGGAGCTCCGTGATTGTGAATAGTGTGTGTACAGCTTACTAGAAGTAGTAAAACAAGAAATATTAATGCTCGCATTTTTATTGATAAATCGTTGTAAAATTACAATACACTAATAAACTACCTGTAGTCAAATTTTGCAAAAGTTAAATTGACTGATTTTTGATATCGCTTAATATAATATTTACTTCAGAAAACAATTAGGTGCTCTATGTCATTATTAAAAGCAGATCCAATATATAAACCCTTCAACTACCCTTGGGCATATGATGCGTGGCTACAGCAACAAAGAATACATTGGATACCAGAAGAAGTTCCGCTTGCTGACGATGTAAAAGATTGGAAAACTAAACTTTCGAATGTGGAGAAAAATCTACTAACTCAGATTTTTAGGTTCTTCACTCAAGCAGACATTGAAGTAAATAACTGCTATATGAGGCATTATTCAAATATATTTAAGCCAACAGAAATATGCATGATGCTTGCCAGCTTTTCTAACATGGAAACCATACACATTGCAGCCTACTCATACCTTCTAGATACAATTGGCATGCCAGAAAGTGAGTATCAAGCATTCTTGAAGTATGATGCTATGAGAAAAAAGTATGAATACATGTTAGAATTCGAGGAAAGTAAAAAACACGATAAAAAACATGTAGCTAAAACTCTAGCAGTATTTGGTGCATTCACTGAAGGACTGCAGTTATTTGCATCATTTGCAATTTTGCTTAATTTTCAACGTTTTGGGAAAATGAAAGGCATGGGGCAAATAATTGCTTGGTCAGCACGTGATGAAACTTTGCACACCAACTCGATTATCAATTTATTCAACACGTTTATTAAAGAGAATAATGAAATTTGGAATGACGAGTTCAAAGAGGAATTGTATTCTGCATGTCGCACTATCGTCGGGCTTGAAGACGAGTTCATAAAGCTTGCTTTTGATTTAGGGGACGTTGAAGGACTATCTGCAGAAGAAGTGCGCAATTATATACGCTACATAGCAAACAGACGGTTAACGCAATTAGGTCTGAAACCCATATATGATATTAATGACAACCCTCTTCCGTGGCTTGACGAAATACTAAATGGTGTGGAACATACGAATTTCTTTGAAAATAGAGTAACAGAATATAGCCGTGCAGCAACCCAAGGCACATGGGAAGAAGCTTTTGCTGAAAATGATACTGATGATAAAGAGCGCTAATTAGTCTCTTTGCGTTATCTGAATTATCCAAGACTTGACATTGGAACCTATGTAAATGGCACTAAGCCGAGAACAATCAGTCTGTAAAATAAATTAATTGACATGCCATTTATAGCATATAAAATACTGATATAAATTTTAGGATACAAGATAAGCCTAAAAAAAACTGTAAGTATAAAAAGGAGCAAAGTGTTTGGTTTAAATTATTTAATGATGGTGGGGATAGCGGCAATAATAGGGGCTATAGTGAGCATTTTAATAGGTCTTGTACTCAGTACTTTGACCAGTCTTTCACCTCTGATAATAGGTGGAATCGTTGGTGGCATCTCCGTAGTACCATTAATTGCAGCTCTCATCACAACTCCTCCATCTGCAGGTCCACATAATCGTAATATGAGCGATTCACTAAAAGCAATTATGTTCCTAGGTGGCTTATTTACTGGGAGCATTATAACTGGAATTGGTCTTGTTGCATATGGCGTTACTCCAATAACCAAGGTAGATTCTTTATTGTCTTTATCAACTACAGCAAATTCTTTGTTATCTATAGGAGTTATAGCACTATTATTTCCAATTGTAGCTGCAATTGGAATAGGTATTGCAATTAAGCTTGCCGGAGTAGTGAAAAAGTATATATCTAATAAACAAGCAAAACCACCAGAGGAAGAACCTAGGCCTCCTCAACAAATAAAACCAGAACGTTTACCGGATAGCGAGTTAAGTGAGGTCAATGTAGATGAGCACACACGGACCTCAGCTACTAATTCACCACAGTAACCGCACCGTGGCAGTGTTTGTATTTCTTTCCAGAGTTACAAGGGCATTTGTCATTTCTTGAAACTTTGGAGAAATTGTCCTTTTTAGTAAGGTGCAACCTATTACCTATTTCTTGGTTATCTGCTAGCTTAAAGTGTGCTAGGCGATGAATGGTAAGCTCTTTCCACTTTTCAAGCATCGACTCAAACATCAAGAAAGCCTCGCGTTTAAATTCATTCAGTGGGTCCTTCTGCCCCATAGCACGCAAATTTATGCTTTGTCTTAGGCTCTCCAGAATTGAAAGGTGCTCCCTCCATAAATGATCGAGAGTCATGATCATCACTTGCCTAACTACCGTATTCCACAAATCTGTAGTTTGCTGACTATTGAAATATTTTTCCTTTTCGGTGAAGAATTCTTGCACTTTATTGTTTATGTAATCCAAAGCTTCTTGTTTGTTTAAAAACTTCGCTAAGTCTTCTTTATCAAGTGTTATTCCATATCTTATATGGAATTCTTTGGCAATATCTTCGATATAATCTTCGTAATAACCACTTTGCATTATGCTTTCTATTACACTCTCATTTACTTCACTATACACTTCAAACAAATCATTGATTTCATTACCTAAGATATGATTTCTCTGCTTAAAAATAACTCTGCGTTGGTTGTTGATTACGTCATCAAACTTAAGCAGAGATTTCCGCACGTCATAGTTTCGAGCTTCAACTTTCTTCTGTGCCTTCTCAAGTGCTTTATTGATCCATGGATGATGAATAGCTTCATTGTTCTTTAGCCCCACCCTTTGCAAAAAACTTCTCATTCTATCGGAGCCAAATATTCTCATTAAATCATCTTCAAGCGACAAAAAGAACTTAGAAAGTCCAGGATCACCCTGACGGCCAGAGCGACCACGTAGTTGATCATCTATTCTCCTGCTTTCATGTCTTTCGGTTCCAACCACACATAAACCACCAGCTTTTATAGCAATTTCCTTATCTTTTTTTACTCTTTCGACTATTTCTTGATATTTTTTTTCTCTTTCATCAGCATTTTTTATCTTATTTAGCTCCACTTTTGCTATCATTTCAGCATTTCCACCAAGCTGAATATCAGTTCCACGTCCTGCCATATTAGTTGCTATGGTAATGCTGCCTGGCACTCCAGCTTGCGCTATTATATATGCCTCTTGCTCGTGATAACGAGCATTTAGCACTGAGTGCTTAAGAGAGTGGCTTCGCAAAAGCGCAGAAAGTTTTTCAGAGTTTTCAATACTAACTGTGCCAACAAGGACCGGTTGAAGGCGTTTGTGGCATTCTTCTATAAACTTCAACACAGCATTAAATTTTTCTTTCCCTGTACCATAAATTTCATCATCAACATCTATTCTCTTTACTGGCACATTAGTTGGAATTTTCACTACATTCAATTTATATATATCACGAAACTCTTCTGCCTCTGTTGCTGCTGTTCCCGTCATACCAGAGAGTTTATTGTACATACGAAAGTAATTCTGAAATGTGACCGATGCCAAAGTCTGGTTTTCATGCTGAATTTCAAGATTCTCCTTTGCTTCAAGTGCCTGATGAAGACCATCGGAATATCTCCTGCCCTCCATCATACGCCCAGTAAACTCATCGATAATCACTACCTTGCCATCCTTTACTATATAATCTTTGTCAGCAGTAAACAATTTATGCGCACGCAATGCTTGATCTATATAGTGAGTCATTATCATGTTGCCAGTATCATAGAGCGAGGAATTTTCAGGAATGAGATTGTATGACCTAAGTAATTCCTCCACTCGCGAAATGCCATCTTCAGTAAGGAATACTGCCCTACTTTTTTCGTCTACCTCATAATCAGAATCAATCAATTTGGTTACTATTTTGTTTATGTGCTTATATATCTGATTGTTTTCTTCAACTGGACCGGAAATAATAAGCGGAGTCCGCGCTTCGTCAATGAGTATGGAGTCTACTTCGTCTACTATCGCATAATTGAAGCCTCTTTGCACCATATCCCCTTGAGAAAATTTCATATTGTCCCGCAAGTAATCAAAGGCAAGCTCGTTGTTTGTTGAATATACGATGTCCGCACTGTAAGCCTCTTTCCTCTCCTCGTCCGTCAAATTATTTGTAATGAATGCAACAGAGACCCCGAGAGAATTGTATAATTTGCTCATCCATTCTGTGTCTCGTTTTGCAAGGTAGTCGTTGACAGTGACAACGTGTACGCCTTTGCCTTCTAAGGAATTTAGGTATGCAGCTAAAGTTGCAACGAGTGTCTTTCCTTCACCTGTTTTCATTTCCGATATCATACCACTGTGAAGCACCATCCCACCGATCAGCTGAACGTCAAAATGCCTCATACCAAGAAATCTTCGCGATGCTTCGCGCACAACCGCAAATGCAGGTATGAGAAGGTCATTTAGTGTTTTTCCATTTTTCAATTCTTGTTTGAATTCCTCAGTCTTGCCAGCAAGCTCCTCATCGGATAAGCTCTGCATTTCTGGTTCTAGCGCATTTATTTGCTGAACAATTTTTCTGAAGGACTTTATTATCTTCTTATTCGTTGACCCAAATATCCTTTTTATAAAAAGAAACGATAATATAAAAATGAAGAATATAAGAACAACTGTTAAAACTAACGTAGAATCTGACATAAACTTAAATAACGTCCATTTAATATGAGATTATATTACTAAATGCAGCCTGCAGCAATTACATATTAGATTTAGAAAATCTTTGGAAAGTCTTATTTAAACCAAGAATTAAGAGTTTGTTCAGCAATTCCTATTCTTGAAGGCCCTCTATCAACATGTAAAGACTCTATTGCATTATTTTAGGTGTTTGGTAATCTTTAATTCTAGACCAAACAAGTTTATAGCAGCCTGTATGAGGTAACTAGTTATGCACGGTAATATCTACCAGCTAAAGGTATTGATGCTATTTTTGCATCGCGGAGTGCTCTATCAGCACTCTTTTCGCTTAGGTACAGAAATAGAAGAGGCCAGGAAATTCGATGATTTAGTATTTGAATGCACCCAAGGTAGTAAGAAAGTATACCGCTTTCTGCAAGTTAAACACACACAAGATGAAGATAACAAGAGAATTGGAGTAGGGAACTTACTTACAAAAGATAAAAGTGGTGAGTTTGGATTAGCAAAATATTTTATTTCTTACCTCAAGATCAAAAACAATCAAGATTTTGCAGATGGTAACCTGAAAGATTTTATCATCTGTACTAATATCAATTTTGATCTGGATCGCAGCACAGAGCAAAACACAGTGAAGAAGTTGAAGGTAAAAACTTCAGGACCAAACGAGAAAATAGAAATTTTAGTTGAAGTAATCGACACTAGTGATGTTTTTTTTAAAGACGGTGGCACTAGATATAGGTTCTTTTATACTGGCAATGACATTATTTCAATAATGCAGCCATTATTTAAGAGCGCTGTAGAAGAAGCGATAGAAGAATTAGAAGAGGAGATAAAAAAACTTCAAAACAAGCCAGATAAAGACTCAAAAAGGAAACTGGAAAGAAATCAGACGTGGCGACGCGAGTTTGGGCAAATGATGAATGAAGGTAGGTTGGAAGACAATATAAAAGAATTTTTTGATAAGTTAGTATTTGCAGTAAATCAGCCTAACGAAATAAAACTAGCGGATATCATCAAAAGTGAGCTAGGCGAGCAATTTAATGATATTGACAGAAAGAATGTTTACGCTCGCTTCCAAGAAAAAATGCTAGATTGGTTGAAAGAAAAAGGGAGACGTTTTCTTACACATGAAGACGGAAGAGAATTCTTTCGCAAGATGAAAGAAGAAATCTTAGGAGGCTTTCGATTCGAGGTGAGAAATCCAGTAGTATCGTTTACTGGAAGGATAGAGGAACTGGGAAAACCGGGAGAATCGGGGAAACTGCACACATTAATACAAAAAAATCAAGGTGTAGCCACAGTAATATCGCAACTAGTTTCTATCTGTGGTTTGGGAGGAATAGGTAAAACTGAACTAGCCAGAAAATATATTGAAAAGCACAGCAAAGATTATGACAACAATGTTATATGGATAAATGCTGCAACCTATGAAGCCATGGTGGAATCTTTTCTCAGATTAGCTAAGGGTCTTTTAGGCATTCCTACAGAGGATAGGGATATTGAATCTATTGTAAGAGATGTATACGCTTTTTTTGCAAAGAGAAAAAGTCTCTTTGTTTTTGATAATGCAGAAGAGTATAGAAGTGAAGGTCAAGATGCTGGTATTAGTCAATTTTTACCGTCCCACTTTTTATCATCTGATGATAATCAACCTAGTGTTTTGATTACCTCTCGTAATAAGAAATGGGGAGATATAAAACCATTAAAGTTGGGTACATTTACTGAACCAGAATCAATGGACTTCATTAGAAAAGCACTAGGTATAAAAGATGGATCACAAGAAAATGAAATAAAGAATTTAGCGGAAACATTACAGCATTTTCCTTTAGCTCTGCAGCAGGCAGCTGCATACATAAAAGAAAGGGATATAGCATTAAAGAATGTAGGCTTGAAGTTTGAAATTAGTGATTATTTAAAGAGGTATAAAGAGGAAGCAGAAAAATTACTTGATTTCAAGTTTCCTAAAGACAGCGACAATAGCTACACCAAGACAACTTTTATAACCTGGAAAATTACTATTGATAAAATCAAAGATACCCCAGAGTATGGTCAGCAAGCCAAAGAAATTCTAGATATCATCGCCTATATTGCCTCTGACAATATTCCTGTAGAAATGTTTTTAGGGTTAGAACGTAATAGAGAAAAATTAGGTGATGCTATCCAACTACTTAAGCAGTATTCAATGATCAACTCAGGAGAAGAGCAAAGCTCAGTCAATATTCACAGGTTAGTACAGCAAGTAACAAGAATAGAGCTAGAAAAACAAGGTAAGGACAAAGTTGTGAAGAAGACTTTTGAATTATTGAAAGAAAGCTTTCCTTATGGCAGTGACAAATTAGAAGATTATGCTAAAAAACGACAATTATTGCCACATTTAGAAGCATTTTTATCACATATAGATAACTGGCTAGAAAAAGAGCCTTTAGAAAAACAAACAATAGAGAAGGCTTGTCTTGTATATTTGCTAATGTGGATGGATGATGGATACTCTGATTTAGGTAATCCTAGAAGACAAAAGGAGTTGCTTAAACGAGCCTTAGCAATTCAAGAGAAACACCATGGCTCTGATCACTTTATAGTTGCTGGAATACTAGAAAACCTCGGTATTGCTTATGGGAATTTGGGTGATTATAAGAAAGCAAAAGAGTTACTCGAACAAGTTTTACCTATCTTTAAGAAACACTACAGTTCTGACCATTTCGAAGTTGCTAGAACACTGACAAACCTAGGTAACGCTTATTATGCTTTAGGTAACCCTCAAAGGGCAAAGGAGTTGCTTGAACGGGCTTTAGTAATTCAAGAGAAACATTATGGCTCTGACCATTTCAAAGTTGCTGGAACACTGACAAACCTAAGTAACTCCTACCATGCTTTAGGTAATTCTCAGAAGCAAAAGGAATTGCTTGAACGAGCTTTAATCATTCAAAAGAAACATTATGGGCCTGACCATTTTCAAGTGGCTACCATACTGGCAAATCTTGGTATCGCTTATGGGAATTTAGGTAATTATAAGAAAGCAAAAGAGCTGTTTGAACAGACTTTAGCAATTTACGAAAAACATTATGGCCCTGATCATTTTCAAGTTGCTGAGACGCTGACAAAGCTAGGTAATACTTATTATGCTTTAGGTGATCCTCGGAAAGCAAAAGAATTGCTTGAACAAGCTCTACCTATTCTTGAGAAACACTATGATCCTAGCCACTTTCAAGTTGCTACACTACTGGCAGACCTAGGTAATGCTTATGGAGATTTAGGCGATCATAAGAGAAAAAAGGAGTTGCTAGAACAGGTTTTACCTATTCTTGAGAAATATTATAACCCTGATCATTTTCAAGTTGCTGCGTTACTGATAAACCTAGGCAATGCTTATTATGCTTTAGGTGATCCTCAGAAAGCAAAAGAGTTGCTTGAACGGGCCTTACCTATCTTGAATCAGCATTGTAGCCCTGACCATTTTGAAGCTGCCAAAACACTGGCAAACCTAGGTAATGCTTATGGGGATTTAGGTGAATACGAAAAACAAAAGGGGTTACTTGAACAGGCTTTACCTATTTTTGAGAAACACTACGGCTTTGATCATTTTCAAGTAGCCATTGGATTGACAAATCTCAGTACCGCTTATCATGCTTTAGGTGACTATAAGAAACAAAAGGAGTTGCTTGAACGGGCTTTAACAATTAAAGAAAAACATTATGGCTCTGATCATTTTCAAGTGGCCATTGAACTGACAAACCTCGGTACCGCTTATAGCGCTTTAAGCGATCATAAGAAAGCAAAAGAGTTGCTTGAACAGGCTTTAGCAATTGACAAGAAATATTATGGTTCTGATCACTTTCAAGTGGCTATTACACTAGAAAACCTAGGTATCACTTATGGCACTTTAGGTAATCATAAGAAACAAAAGGAATTGCTTGAACGAGCTTTAGCAATTAATGAAAAATACTATGGTCCTGATCATCTTCAAGTTGCTAGGACGCTGATAAATCTAGGCATCGCTTATGGAGATTTAGGTGAGCACGAAAAACAAAAGGGGTTACTTGAACGGGCTTTACCTATTTTTGAGAAACATTATGGCCCTGACCGTTTTCAAGTTGCTAAACTACTGGCAAACCTAGGTATCACTTATGGCGCTTTGAGTGATCATAAGAAACAAAAGGAGTTACTTGAGCAGGCTTTACCTATCTTTAAGAAACATTACGGCCCTGATCATTTCGAAGTTGCTATTATACAGGTAAACCTAGGTATCACCTATGGGACTTTAGGTAATCCACAGAAAAAAAAGGAGCTGCTTGAACAAGCTTTACCTATTTTTGAGAAACATTACGGCCCTGATCATTTCGAAGTTGCTAAACTACTGATAAACCTAAGTATTGCTTATGGTGCTTTAGGTGACCATGAGAAACAAAAAATGTTGTTTGAGAGAGCTTTACCTATCATTAAGAAACATTATAGCTCTGATCGTTTTTGAAGTTGCTAAATTACTGGCAGAACTGGATGATATTTAGGCTTTTAGCAATACTAGACTGACAACAACTCACTTGAGCTATTAATCTACACTTCCAAAACTAATCTGTGTGGGTCTTCTATATAATTTTTTATTTTAACAAGGAAGGTTACTGCTCCTTTGCCGTCGACTATCCTGTGGTCGTAGGAGAGGGCAATATACATCATAGGTCTAATTTCAATTGAGTTGCCTACAGCAACTGGCCTGTTTTGTATTGAATGCATGCCAAGTATTCCAGATTGCGGAGGGTTTATTATCGGGGTGGAAAGGAGCGAACCGTATACTCCGCCGTTTGAAATGGTGAATGTTGCACCTTCCATTTCTGAAACTTGCAATTTGCCTTCTCGTGCTTTTTTGCCAAGAGCAGCCAAGGTTAATTCGATTTCGGCAAATGACATCTGGTCAGCACTCCGAATAACCGGTACAACAAGGCCCTTATCAGTGCCAACAGCAACACCTATATCATAGTAATGTTTATATACAATTTCATCGCCTGAGATTTCAGCGTTAATTTCAGGAATCTCCTTCAGTGCTTGCATTGCTGCTTTTATAAAGAATGACATGAAACCCAGTTTTATTCCATATTTTTTTTCGAAAGTTTCTTTATATTTCGCTCTAAGATCCATTACATTCTTCATGTCGATCTCATTGAACGTGGTCAGTATTGCGGCAGTGTTTTGCGATGCCTTCAAACGAGCAGCGATTACTTGCCTTATTTTGCTCATTTTTACTCGTTCTTCTCTTCGCTCCCCACTTGCTACACTTTTTGGCAGTTTGACCGCAGGCTGTTCAGCGCTTGTACTTTTGCTTATATGGCCTATTACATCCGCTTTGGTTATTCTGCCTCCCATGCCAGTTCCTTCGACATTTCCTGCGCTGATTGCATTTTCCTCCATAATTTTACGAGCTGAAGGAGCGTCTTTTTTAGCAGGACTTTCGCTTTTGTCTTCTTTCTTTATCTCTTCTTTTACCTCTCCTACGGAAAGCTTCGCTAATGGCTGATCTGGGCTTATTACATCATCTTCTTTTACGAGAAATTCAGTTATTTGCCCAGAAGCCTCTGCGGTTAATTCAAGCGCTGTTTTGTCAGTTTCAATTTCAAAGATTAAATCATCTACTTTTACTGCCTCGCCAATATTTTTCTTTATTTTGACTATACCTTCCGTAACTGACTCACCACCTAGAGTTTTTGGTGCTCTAATTTCTATAATTTTGCTCATAAAACAACCTTTCGTACAAACTTGCTATAATTTTATACATGAAAAGAACCGTATAATAAACTAATAAATTTTTTTATCATTTAGAAGTGAAAAACGGGTACCATACTCCTAAGTACCGTTCCAGATGTGTTCTATCCATAAAAACAAAAAAAACTACTTGACAACTCCCGCCGTTACCCTTATAATGAGACTGAAGCTATTTGTTTATCTTCGCAATCTGTGCAGGTTAATGACAAAAAACTCAGGGTATTTGGCGTCTCATGTTTAAATTTTTGCACTATGTGCACCTCACGTCTTTTTAAAACTTCTGGTTTTTACCTATACAAGCTGAAACGCGCTTATAAGTCGTTTAAGACAGTATAGAACGTCAAATAGACAAGGGAGAATTTGAATACTAGCTGCCTCAGAGTTTTTTTGCCTTTTTTCCTGCTTAGTAAATTTCTTAACGTTTGCAGTTTGGGTTATTTGCATTTAAAAATAGCTGAATCGTAGCGTTGAGGATAAAAACGCCGATATTTGAGGTACATATAAATAATTAGCCACCAACGGGGCTTCTTTTGCTTTTTTTTCTCATTTGGTAAATTTCTTAACGTTTATAAATAAGACAGACAATTTAAGAGCACACAAAAAACGCTAATATTTAAAATAAGTAGTGAATCGCCTTTTTTCTGCTTAGTTTAGGGGTTGTGCAAGAAATCTATTGACTTATAGGCAAACGTGGATATTACTTGTAGTGTATAAGTATTAGGTACAATGTTTGAATTTGATCCTTTACTGTTAGCTCGAGTTCAATTTGCTTTTACAATAAGCTTTCATATTATATTTCCTGCTTTCACAATCGGACTTGCAAGCTTTCTAGCTTTTTTGGAATGGCGTTGGCTTAGGACTGATAATACGCATTTTCGTGATGTTTATAGATTCTGGGTCAAGATTTTTGCCGTTGCTTTTGGCATGGGAGTGGTATCAGGAGTTGTCCTATCTTATCAAATTGGCACTAACTGGTCGATCTTTTCTGATCGTGTAGCTAATGTTCTTGGTCCTCTATTTTGCTTTGAGATTTTAACAGCTTTCTTTCTAGAGGCATCTTTTTTGGGCATTATGCTGTTTGGATGGAATAGGGTAAGTCCTCGTATGCACTTTGTTTCTACTTGTATTGTTGCAGTGGGGACGCTTATTTCAGCTTTCTGGATTCTTGCAGCCAATAGTTGGATGCAAACACCTGCTGGATTCTCAGTTGGCGAGGATGGGCTTCTATACCCCGCCAACAATGTTGCAAATTTTTCTTTTCTTCTCCACTATGTCCAGAAGAGTTTGGTAGCTCTTTTACACGAAATACCACATTTACGTCCTCAAGGTTAATTTCAATTCTCTTGACTAAAGTTCTGATAATATCACGTTTAGTTAGCCAGTCTGCGTTATCAAGGTTTGATCTAATATTGGAAGAAAAGTCTTCTAAATTGGTTACAACCAAAGCTAATTCCTGTTTTAATTTCTTTTGATCGAATATCCTTTTCTTCTCCTCTTCAATTGTTTTTAAGCTTTGTTTCATTGCTTTAATTCGTGGTTCAAATTCTTCTTGATTAATATATTCTTGAGCATAACTATCAATAAGTCTAGCAATACCACGTTTTAATTTCTTTTCTTGCTTCTCTAGTAAATCGCTTTTTTGATCCCATGATGATTTTTTAAGCTCTGAAAGTCTACGCCTGTATTCTTCTAAAACCCTATTTGGATTTTTCAATAAATGCTTAACCTCTTCCCACACGGCTGTTTCTAATGCATCTGTACGAATGTGTTTATTATCACAAATTTTATTACCACCAAAACGGTAAGAATCTCTACCAATACAACGATAATAAGCATAATGATCAATTTTTTCTCCTCGCTTATTTCTTACAGGACTTCCGTAATATGCATAACGACAACGCTTACATACGATTAAACCTTGTAGTAAATGTTTTGCTCCTCTTTCTCTTGTCCTTGCTATTTTTCTATTCTCAGCTAATTGTTCTTGAACTATATCAAATACATCTTCGTCCACTATATTTGGCACTTTAACATAAATCCAATTTGCTTTTTCAACAGAATAGGTAGAGTAATTATCTTTCGGTTGTTCACAAGAATGTTTCTGTGGTCTGATATGTTGTAACTTTACACCTACTTTTGTTTTACCAAAAGCCGCTTGTCCTTTGTAAGCAGGATTTTTTAACATACAACAAATCACACTTCTATCCCAGCACTTTTTTCCTGTTCGTGTTATAATAGACATAGTGTTTAGCCGACGACACACTTCCCCAATACTTGTCCTTTCTCTTCCTACCCACAAAAATACTTTCCTAACAACATTAGCTTCTTCTTCGTTTATTTCAAATAAAGCTTGTCCTCCTCCCATATATTTATCTATATAACGATAACCATAAGGAGCTCCTCCCATTACGCTTACACAACCTTTATTAGCTGCGTAAATCTTTCCGCGACGACTTCGTTCCATAATTTTCGCTCGTTCATATTCTGCTATCATACCTTGCATTTGTAACAGTAACTGAGATTCTGGATTATCGTTAATCTCATAATTTAAGAAAACCGTTTCTGCTCCTGCTTTCTCAAATTCTTCAAGTAATACCATTTGATATGCATATTTCCTAGATAAGCGATCAGGTGAATGAATGTAAATCCTATCAATTTTACCTTCTGTTACTTTATCACGTAATTTTTCTAGATCAGGACGGACTAAATTAGATCCACTGTAGCCATTATCAATAAATTTATACTCACTTAATAATTTGTACCCATCCGTACTAATTTGCTTCTCTAAAGCTGCAACTTGACTTGCTATTGTATTTTCTTGTGCTTGTTTCCCTGAAGAAACTCTTGCATATAAACTCACTGTTACCATTTGATCCTCCTTGAATCCCATTCTTATGTTTTAAATTTTTTTGGCTTACTTGCTTTGACACGGCTTTTTCATAAGCATCTAACAAATACTTTTCTGCCAACCGGTTAGTTTCATAGCTACAGCTAATCCGTATAGCTAATCTCTTATTCCCCATGACCTTTCCTTGAAATAATATGTTCATATCATTCATTGAAACTGATGGTTAATTGATTGTTGGCACTATAAATAAATGGCACTCTTGTTTTTGGACATAGAAGTTTTCGAGAAATGCTTTTCTCTAATTTTACGTTTTTTGCAACATTGTTGGCGGGGTATGTATCCAACCAATTGGCTGGAAGTTATTTTCAATCCTTCTTTTCCTTATCGTTTTGTTCATATGGTGACAGCAGCCTATCTTACAACAGCATTTGTAGTGGGCGGTGTGGGGGCATTTTATCTTTGGAAAAAGCGACATGTTCCTCAAGCAAAAATTATGCTTAGTATGGCAACTTTTATGGTGGCTTTGACTGCACCATTTCAGCTGCTTGTGGGAGACATACATGGACTCAATACATTAAAGCATCAACCTGCCAAGATTGCTGCAATGGAAGGTATATGGAAGACCGAGAAGGGTGCTGATCTGCGTTTGTTTGCTTATCCGGATCAACAGAACGAAATTAATCACTACGAGATAAAAGTTCCTAATCTTGCCAGCTTAATCTTGACACATAATTTCTCAGGAGAAGTAAAGGGATTAAAAGAATGGAAAAAGGAGGATAGACCACCTGTAATCTGGGTATTTTGGTCCTTTCGTATAATGGTTGGAATCGGACTCTTAATGATTATAATTGGGTTAATTAGTGCTATACAATATTTTCGTGGCAGATTATTCCAAAGTTGTTTTCTGCATGGATGGTGGATGTTAATGATGCCTTCTGGATTTATAGCATTACTTGCAGGTTGGTTTACTACTGAAATTGGTCGTCAACCTTACACTGTATATGGAATTCTACGCACAATCGAATCATTTTCACCCGCAATTACTGGTCCTCAGGTTGCATGGTCTTTAATTGCATTTATTGTTATGTATATCCTTATATTCGGAGCAAGCAGTTATTATATTTTAAAGCTGATATATAAAGGTATTCCTGTCATTAAAGAAGAAGAGCAATTTTATAAACACGGTATTGGAGCTTCAGTAATTGAGGCTGGTACATCTGGGAAGAGTAACAACCATGTTTGATTTTTCTTCATTAGTCAACTTACCACTGATCTGGGGATTGCTAATAGCCACAGCTATTTTATTCTATGTTCTAATGGATGGATTTGGTTTAGGTATTGGTATTTTACTTCCCTTTGCACCATCGAATAAATGTCGTGATCATATGATAAACTCGATCGCACCATTTTGGGACGGGAATGAGACATGGTTGGTGCTAGGTGGTGCTGGATTACTTGCTGCTTTTCCTCTTGCATATTCAATATTAATGCCTGCTTTCTATACTCCCATAATTATCATGCTACTTGGCCTTATCATGCGTGGTATATCCTTTGAATTTTATTTTAAGGCAGAAGGGAAATCTAGACTGCTATGGAGTTGTGCCTTTCATTATGGGTCACTTGGTGCTGCATTTTGTCAGGGCATGATTTTAGGTGCATTTATACATGGTGTAAAAGTAACCGGACGCGACTTTTCTGGCGGCCAATTTGGTTGGGCAAGCGCTTTTAGTGTGATGACAGGCATTGCTATAGTGTTTGGGTATGCGCTTTTAGGTTCTACATGGCTCATAATGAAGACAGAAGATATAACACAGAAATGGGCACGTAAGGTTGCTTCCTATACACTTGGTTTTGTGGGCATTTTCATGGCACTAGTTAGTATAGTGACCCCATTTTTAAATGAGGGTATTAAAAACTTTTGGTTTAGTGTCCCGAATTTTTATTATTTATTTTTTGTTCCACTACTAACATCTTTGCTATTCTTCACATTATGGTTTGATCTCCAGAATGCTAAACGAGAGTACCGTCCATTTTTTCTTAGTATTGCTATCTTTTTTATGGGATATTTAGGCTTAGGAATTAGTATCTATCCATGGATTATACCCTTTCACTATACCATTCTTGATGCGGCTGCTTCTGGACCAAGTTTATCTTTGATGTTGGTTGTTACGATACCACTTTTACCACTTATTTTAGCTTACACTGGGTATTCCTATTATGTTTTTCGTGGAAAATCAAGTAATGAACACACATATTAATAAGCTAGTAATCTCATGGTTAAAGCGTCATCCTCAGGCTAAACAATGGCTGTGGTTTGTTGTTTTATGGGTTGGTAGTTTATTGACTGTATCGATATTAACTTACCAGGCTAAATTTATAGTTAATTTTTGTAAGTTTCTACTGTTCTCAATTGAATAAAAACCTTTATGTAAGGCGACGTTATCGAAGTCCTGATAGTTTGATAATGGACGCAATTTGCTTTTCGTTTACAGAACTACTTATGAAGTGTAACAATATGCTTAACTTATATTCCTAATTCAAAAGTTTTATTTATGCGGTTGTTTCTAACAAAACTGATTAACAAATTTTATTGCTTAAAGATGAGGAATAAAGTAATTGTCATTTCTAGTATCGCTCTTATTCTGGTGTTTTTTTTCAACAGTGTGTTTTTTAAGAAAGATCGAGCTATTCATAGTGATAATGTACCGAGTGGCTTTTCAGTAAAGACCCAGGAATGTGAGCCACAAAATCGCACTATATATTTAAATTTTTCTGGTACGGTAAATCCCTTACAGAGAGCCAGCCTTATCTCAGAAGTAAATGGTAAAGTTACCGCTATTTATTTATCCGATGGTGAGAAGGTGAAAAAGAGTGATATAGTGTTAAAGATAGAAGATTTTGGTCGAACTGAGCAAGTTGAAAAAGCCAAGGCGCTTTTAAAGCAGCGCGAGATTGAATATGATTCTTCTGTCAAGCTGAGTAAAAAAGGCTACAGAGCGCAAGTGCAGGTAGAAGCTGCTTTTACTGCGTTGCAGAGTGCAAAGGCTGATCTAAAGAGACTAGTGTTGGATTTGGAAAATACTGCAGTTAAGTCTCCTATTGATGGTTATATAGATAAGATCGATACAAATGAAGGGAATTTTATTAGCGTTGGGCAAAAAATAGCTGACATAGTTAATTTTGATCAAATTCTCGTGGTGTTATACGTTTCAGAGAGTGAAATAAATAAGATAGAGCTAGGTAGCATAGCTCAAGTTAATTTGCTAGATGGAAGGAAACTAGAGGGTAAAGTGAGTTTCATCAGTAAAATTGCTGAGCCTAAAACCGGATCCTATAGAGTAGAAGCAAAGATAACTAATAATGAAATGATATCCTTGCAAGGATTAACTGCTAGCGTAAAACTGCCTTCAGGCAAAAGGTTTGCATATAAAATTCCTTCTTCAGCTCTGAGTTTGAATGATGAGGGTTTTCTTGGGATAAAGATTGTTGATGACGATGGTTATGTAGTATTTATACCAGTAGAAATTGTTGATCATGAGAACGATGGGACTTGGGTGGTAGCACATAACGAAGATAAACCTATAAAATTGATAGTGCTAGGCCACTTATTTGTTAAACCTGGTGATAAGGTTTTAGACTTCTCGCATAGTTTTTAGCAGCGCGCTAGACATATGTCAGGAACAAAAAAAAACTACTTGACAAGTTCCAACAGTTTCATTATTATAGCAGCGAGGGTATTTCTGACTCAAAACTTGTTTTTGATCTGCAGGCTCAATGACAAAATTCAGTAAAAAACTCAGGGTATTTTTTGGCGGATTGTATCAAATTATAGCGGCTGCATGTCTTTTTCATTTTTTCTACATTCAGCCAAATCGCGCTTGAACTAAGCGTCAGTAAATTATTATAGCGCCAATTTAAAGTATTATAGAGTCAAAACTCGCCACTCGGGATTTTTTTGCCTTTTTCTCCATCTGGTAAATTTCTTAAATATTTATTACTAAACCTGGATCCCAGATGCTGCCTTTTAAACTTTGTCAATCTTTTTGAAACTTCAAATAACCTGCTATTATACATTTAAGCTGAAAATGATAAACGTGTACACTAACAGATCTAAAAAATACAAAATAGCAGCGTTAATAGTTGCGGCGGGAGTAGGCAGTAGATGCAGTGACGCAATTCCTAAGCAGTACATAAAACTGGCAGGCAAACCTGTTTTATTTCATACAATTAGAAAACTTTTAGCTAACCAATGCATAGATTATGTAAGAGTGGTAATTAATAAAGATCATGAAGGGTTCTATGAGCCAATGTCAGCTACTTGGATGACAGAAGGTGTAGGTACTAAATTACTAAGTCCAGTATACGGAGGAGAGAGTAGGCAAAATTCAGTTAAGTTGGGACTTGAAAGCTTACAAAAAATTAACCCAGATTTTGTTGTTATACACGATGCTTGCAGGCCCTTCGTATCAAATGCTTTGATAGATAACTTAGCTCAGTCTATGATTAATGGTCAACATGCAGGAGTAGTGCCAGCAATAGAAGTTGAAAATACTGTGTCATCGATAAGTGATAATTTTATTGAATCTATAATTCCAAGAAAAAAACTCAGGGCTATACAAACTCCTCAAATTTTCAATTTCAAAGAATTATTGTCATGCCACCAATCAAGCAAAGAATTCACTGATGATTCATCGCTAGTGGCATGGCACGAAAAACATGTTGCGATTATTAAAGGTGAGAAAAGCAATTTTAAGTTAACTACAAAAGAAGATATTAATATGGCAAAGCTCCTTCTTGAAGAACCAAAATATCGTATTGGCACTGGTTATGACATACACAAGTTCGTTAAAGCTCAAAATAAGGCTAAAAACTTTATAAAAATTTGTGGCGTGGAAATCGAGCACAACATGGCAATAGAAGCACATTCCGATGGTGATGTTACAATACATGCGGTTGTCGATGCAATACTGGGAGCGCTGGGATGTGGCGACATAGGAGAGCATTTCCCCCCTAGTTCCGCTGAGTGGAAAGATTGTGATTCGTCTTACTTCCTGAGCTTTGCTATTACAAAAGCAAAAGAAAAAGGATACCGTGTATCTAATTTAGATATTACTATAGTTTGTGAGGAGCCTAAAATATCGCCTTATAAAGCAGAAATGAAGAAATCTATATCAAGGACATTAGAGATTGATAGCGAGTTTGTAAATATCAAAGCAACCACTGCAGAAAAATTAGGTTCTATTGGCAGAAGTGAAGGAATAGCAGCACATGCCTCTGTATTACTTACAAGCACTGGGATCATAAAGTGAAATGAGATGTATGCCCAGATGCTCCGACCCCAGAAAAATATTTATTGTTTAGTGAAAAAATCTTACTTAAGTTATATAAAGCATAGAATCATAGGTTCAATATGTACCACATTTTAAAATACAAAGATTATGAACCAAAAATAGATGAAAGTGCCTTCATCGCGGGTGGTTCGCATATCATAGGCAAGGTTGAAATAGGGAAGAATGCAAGCATTTGGTTTAATTGTGTAATCAGAGGAGATGTTGGATCGATAAAAATAGGTGATGAAACAAATATTCAAGATGGCACGGTAATTCATGTGGATAGAAACCCAGGTGGTGACACAATTATTGGCAGCATGGTAACTGTGGGGCATTTTTGCATGCTGCATGCATGCACAGTGCGTGACAAAGCATTTGTTGGTATGGGCTCTACCGTAATGGACCATGCAGTTGTGGAATCTGGAGCTATGGTAGCTGCTGGCTCACTAGTGACACACGGAAAAGTGATAAAAAGTGGAGAAATATGGGCTGGCAGACCAGCAAAATTTTTCAAAAAAATGTCAGATGAAGAAATTAAACATATTACACAATCAGCACAAAATTATGTTATGTTGATGAGGGAGTATGAAAATTGAAGCCATACGCGTCAAGTTAACTTGACGCGTATAAACTGTATTAAGCTGGCTGATGAGCATTTCCATTTACTTCTCGTGTTTCTGCTTCACTCACTTGAGTACTAGGTTTAAGTGCTAAATATGTTGCACCACTAACTAAGAGTGCAGATGCTAGTGCTATACCAACCGTTGCCCAAATATCTAGTCTAACTGTATGTTCAAGCGCAATAAATGCTGCCAAGCCAGCAGCAGCGGTATACTGTGCTCCATTGCCTTGTTTTGGTTGCTCAGTTGGTTGTTTTTTAGCTTCTAGTTCTTTCTTTTCCTTTTGTAACTGCTGAACTTCAGTGTTTTTAGCTTCCAAGTCTTTCTTTAGGCTTTCAACTTCAGCATTTGATGGTTGCTGTTGTAGTTTTGCTATTTCCTCATCTTTAGTTTTTAACTGTTGCTGTAATGTCTTAATTTGGGCATTTAGTGTGTTTATTTGCTCTTCTTCCCCTGTTAGCTCCTCAAGTAGCGCGTCTTTGTTTAGTTCCTCTATTAATCCGGCATTTAATTCTCCAGTGTCTGAATATATATTTATCTCATTTAACCTATGAATTAGTCCTGCAATTTCTTGCTTTTTATTTTCCTCATGTGACTCATAAGTTAGTTTTCGTATTTGCTCTCGCAATTCTTTGCCTCTCTTCTCTAGGTATACAGAAAAAGCACTCTTTAATTCTTCAGCTTTTTCCAATCCCTGCGTTGCAGCATTTAATCTTTCATTTTCTTTTTCTAGCTGTTGAGCTTGATTATAACTTAACCTCCAACCATTGAAAAATTCTCGATTTTTTTGTTCTAGCTGGTAAATTTGAGAGCGAGCTTGAGACAATTCATTTTGTAATTGTGATACTGACGTGTTTTCTGAGGTAGAAAGATCAGGTTGTGAGAGAGAACGACGAATAGGTGCTTGTCCGTAATACTCAACTGACGCATAACTCGCCTCAGGCTGTCTGTCATCATCATCCTCCGAAGAGGTTACAGATAAATTGTCATAACCACCTTTTGGTCCTTGGGCAGATTCATCCGCTACAGTATATTGTGGGAGAAAAGAATAAGTAGAAGGTTGTGAGGGAAAAGAATGAAAGAACGGTGTAGTTTGTGGTTTTAATGTGTCATTGTTGAGATAAGGTACATCTTTTCCTGTTCCTGGGGAAGTTGGAAAAGAATCAAAAGGTTGTGGGAAAGGAGAACCAAAAACAGAATTAGGTTTTTGTGGGGAAGAAGAATTATTTAAAGGGTGTAAGAGAGAAAAAATAGAAGCAGATGGTGATTCAACATTTGGCGCATCATTTATAGGCAATCTCTCAACGTCATCCTCTTCACTATTTTCTGCAGCAGGTTGTGGGGAAGGAGAAACAAAAGCAGATTGTTGTTTACCATCTGGCGCATTATCCATACGCGAGTTCTCAATGTTGTCAATCACCTCCGGACTTTCCTCTTTGAGTTCCATAGTGTTCACATTTTCGCCTTGTGAAACGAGCTGACTGTCTTCCACATTGTCAAGCTGCACTAGTGACGCATCTTCACGCTGGCCTGGCGGAGTGATTGGTATTTGCTGACTGCCTATTGCATCGTTAGACTTTATTGTTTGACCTGGTAATGGTATAATAAACCTCAATAATTAAATTAATATTATACACACCATAAAATTTAAAGTCAAGTAATACTTACCATAACATACTCGTAGAATTTTGGCGTAGCCGTATTTACTTAATTGTGCTAGTTTAAAGATTGAAATTGGAAAATATTTATGTTAGAAGGAAAATACAGCTTTAAAGGAATTGAAGCCAAGTACAACATATTGTGGGAAAACAGCAAAATTTATAAATGGAGTGGTGAAAAGGATAACACTTTCACTATAGACACACCTCCACCGACGATATCGGGGAAATTGCATATCGGCCATATATTTAGCTATTGCCACACGGACTTTATTGCAAGGTTTCAGCGCATGCTGGGGAAAGATGTGTTTTATCCAATTGGGTTTGATGATAACGGACTCCCCACTGAAAGGTTGGTTGAACAAACCTATAAAACCCGCGCAAAAGAAGTTGGCAGGGAGAAATTTATAGAAATGTGCCATGAGGTTATTGAAAAATCAAAGCAGGAATTCAAGGAATTATTTAAATCGGTTGGCATTAGTTATGACTGGAGTTTGGAGTATCACACGATCAGCAAGGAAACTGTGACGCTTTCTCAAATGTCGTTCATTGATCTATATAACAAGGGGTATGCATACAGGAAAATGCAACCTATCCTTTGGGACCCGGTTGACAAAACCGCAATTGCGCAAGCAGAAATAGAAGATAAAGTCTTTGAGTCGTCCTTAAACACGATAGTTTTTTCCACCGAAGAGAATGAGCAGATCAAAATTGCAACTACGCGACCTGAGCTGCTTCCAGCGTGCGTTGCGGTTTTTTGCCATCCAGAGGATGCGCGCTACACTCATTTGATTGGAAAAACAGCTACAGTAGCAATAACAGGGGCAAAAGTTCCAATAATAGCTGATGATAAGGTCAAAATAGATAAAGGTACCGGACTGGTTATGTGCTGTACATTCGGTGATGAGCTCGACATATATTGGCAGCAAAAGCATAACTTGCCGATGAAAATTATCATCGATCAGGATGGGAGGATAAGTCTAGATTCAGTGTGTGATAACAATAGATCCCAGTGTCAAGGCACTGGGATGACAGGGGGAGGAGCTACTTGGATGACAGGAAAGGGTGTCATTCCGCCACATGACGCTGGAATCTACAATGAAATAAATGGACTAAAAGTTAAAGAAGCAAGAAGGAGAATAATTGAAATCCTGAGTGAAAAAGGACTTTTGATAGAGAGCACTAGCATTTCTCATTCTGTGAAGTGTGCAGAAAGATCTGGTGCACCACTTGAAGTATTGCCTACTTATCAGTGGTTTATCAAGACCTTGGAGGAAAAAGCTAAAGTGTTAGATAAAGTGGAGGAATGCAACTGGTATCCAGCTACTATGCGTAAACGCATGGAAGTGTGGATAGAAGGACTAAATTGGGACTGGTGCATCTCGAGGCAGCGTTATTTTGGTGTACCATTTCCAGTGTGGTATTCAAAACGTAAAGGAGAAGAAGGCAAAATCATTCTAGCTGAAGTGAAGGATCTACCTATTGATCCACTCAAGGATTTGCCGATAGGGTATAGCAAAGAAGAGGTTACTCCAGATCAAGATGTGATGGATACTTGGGCCACAAGTGCAATCACTCCTCAGCTAAGTGCACTGGCAGTAAACAATGAGTTTCACTTACCGAATCATCGCTATGAAAAGATATTTCCTGCAGATCTGCGTAGCCAAAGCCATGAGATAATAAGAACTTGGGCTTTTTATACAATTTTGAAGGCGCATTACCATGCAAACTCCCTGCCGTGGAAAAATATCATGATCAGTGGTTGGTGTTTAGCTGATGATAAAAAAAAGATGAGTAAATCAAAAGGTAACGTTATCACTCCACACTCAATACTTGAGACCTATGGGGCTGATGTAGTACGCTACTGGGCAGCAAACTCAAGGCTTGGAGTTGATACAGTTTACTCTGAAAATATATTCAGAATTGGCAAGCGCCTCGTTACAAAACTTTGGAATGCCAGCAAGTTTGTTTCCATGTTCATGGAAAAGCACCAAACAGTAAGCATAAATTCCATCAGTGAGACGATGGATAAATGGATATTGTCCAAGTTATACAAAGTGATAGATAGAGCAACGAACAACCTGTTGCAATTTGAATACTGCGAAGCTTTGGGGGCAATAGAGGAGTTTTTCTGGAGAGATTTTTGTGATAACTACTTAGAGCTGGTGAAAAAACGTGCATACGGGGATGAGATAAACGGTGAAGCAAACTTGAGTGCTAAACAAAGTTTGGCATATATATTAAACGTTATTTTGCGGTTATTTGCACCTTTTTTGCCGTACATTACGGAAGAGATATACCACCAGCTGTATAGTTATAATTCTGTACATAACCAAAGCAATTGGCCAAGTAAAGAAGAACTTGTCTATGACAAGCATTCTGAAGAAATGGGAAACAACTCTGTGCAGATATTGAACCTCGTGAGGAAAATAAAGGCAGATAATAATGTGTCAGTTAAGCATTTGATAAAAAAATTGACGATAAAAGCGAACATACGAGAGGATAGATTGAATCAATCTGCACAGGATGATTTGCAAACGGTTTGCAATGCTGAAGTAATACAGTGGAGTGAAGATGTAACAGGATTTACAACTGAAAATGGAAAATTTACTGTAGGTGCAGAGTTATAATAAGCATTTTCTCCCGCGGGTAAGGGAATTTTAACAAGAATACACAACCATTATTGCCTTTTTATGGGAAAATAATGAGTAACTTGTTTAAAAAAGCCAATGTGCCTTATCTTGTAGTAAGTTCTTTGGCTACTCTTACGTTAATTTCATCCTTAGTGCTTGTTGTAACTTCTCAAGTACCTTTCCCTCTAATTCTTGCTTTAGCTACACTGTCTGTTTTGGTGATTGCACTTTCGTGTAGAGCAATTAGTAATAATAAGAGAATGGAGATTGAGAGAAGTAAATTTGCTGAAAAAGAGCAAAGGTTAGAAAATAAAATATCTTTAGAAAAAGAAGCTGGAGAAGCGGCAAATAAAAAGGTAGGGGAGTTAAAGGACCGATTAAATGAATTAATGAAAGAGAAGCAAGGTTTAGAAAGCAAAATTGAAAGGTTAAATGGGGAAATAGGTCAGTTAATGATACAGTTAGAATCAGAGGAGGGACTATATGATAAGTTGAAAGAGAAAGGGGGGGATAAAAATGAAGAGTTAGAAAAAAAATAACAAAAGAAATAGAGCATCTAGAGTCATGCCTCAATATGACAAGTAAAAGTGTTGATTTACATAAACAAAACGAAAAGCACTCATCTGAAAATTCTAATATTGATAGAGTTCTTTTTGGTCAATTTCTAAAAGTGGAAAAGAAGCACAGTGAAAGTATTAACAAGTTAGAGGAAACGCTAAACATACTGGAACAGATTTCACTACAAGGAAATGTAGTGCAAAAAGCAGCTAATAGCAAGCAGCTTCCGAAACCAAAACCACTGCCAAATGAAACTTCACGTGTAGAAGAAGATCCTGGATATGTAAGTAGATGCTCTACCCCGGTTGGACGCTACTAATGCTACTACGTATCGCATATTAAGCTAGCTGTGCAGAACTTAAATAAAATCTGCTGTCTTTCTGGAGTAAAAAAAGTTGCAGAATGCAATATTATTCTTATAGTCTACAAAAAGATTATGCAAGGAGGTATACGATGAACCCAATAATATGCGCACTGGACACACAAGATTTGAATGAGGCCATATCCTTAGCTAATGCTCTACGTGATAAAGTTGGCATGGTAAAACTGGGATTAGAATTTTTTGCTGCTCATGGTCCTTCTGGAGTGAGGGAAGTTGCAAAGTGTAATATACCAATTTTTTTAGATCTGAAACTGCACGATATTCCAAACACTGTAGCTAAAACAGTTGAGGTAATCAAGGCTTTGGGTGTTAAAATATTAACACTGCATATAAGCGGTGGTGCAAAAATGCTTGAAGAAGCTTTAAGTGTCGTGAAAGATGCAAAAATGAAACTGATTGGAGTAACCGTGCTAACTAGTATGGGTAATGAGGATTTAAATGAGCTTGGAGTGACAAAAGAAGTGAAATCACAGGTAATTTTACTTGCAAAGCTCGCAAAAAAGATTGGGCTGCATGGGATAGTCTGCTCAGCATTGGAAGCTCAAGAAGTGCGTCAAGAATGTGGTAAAGACTTTACAATTATTACTCCGGGAATTCGTGTGGATTCTGGTCATGATGACCAAAAAAGGACAGCAACACCAAAAGAAGCAATAAGTTCAGGAGCTGATTATATTGTAATTGGTAGGCCCATCACAAAAAGTGAAAGTCCTGCAAATAGTGCGGAATTAATATGGAAATCACTCATTAATTGAGGTTGCAAAAAAAAATTTAAAAAAGTGCTTGACATGAAAAAGCAAACATTGTATAGTATTATTATCTTTCATATTTTTCCTCACTTAACTTAGTTAAGTGTTAAGTATTTAATAAGTGTGTGGTGTTGCGTAAGTGGCACCACATAGTTTTTCAGTTTATATTTTCAAAAATTAAGTTTTTTTCTACTTCATTGGATATACTCTATGATAGGAAAAATTTCTAAGTTCCAATTCAAGCATTGGAATAACGAGCATAGACTACATTAGGGTACCATCCAACACAAACCGTAATCATTTTTCATCTTCAAAGGAGGCTATTATGTCGCTCACTGATATCGCTCATCGTGTTAATGAATTAGCTTCATCGTGGGAGCAATTTAAATTAATAAATGATCGCAGACTAAAAGAAATTGAAAGCAAAGGGCAAGCTGACTCTACAACAATTGAGCAGCTATGCAAGATAGATGGTGATATTGACAATTGTAAAAAACGCTTGGATTTAATCGAAACTGCAGCTCAGTGTCCAGAAGTAAGTACAGATTTTAACACAAACGATAAATATTTTTCTGATTATATCCGCAAAGGAGTGGAAAGCGGCTTATCGCGCAAAACTCTCAGTGGAGATGATAACGATATCGGAGGATATCTAATTACTCCACATATTGTAAAACGTATAAACAAGCGTGTAACAGACTCGTCTCCAATGCGGCAAATATGTTCCAGTCAAAGAATCTCTACTGAAACATTGGACTATATTATAGAAGACCGTGACCGCGCTAGTGCAGGTTGGAGTGGTGAAACAGTAGATGATGAAGATGGTGGCAGTAAATCCAAGTATGATTTTGCAAAAGATACGGATACGCCTAAAATTCAAAAGATTTCCATTACAACTTACGAATTATACGCTCAACCACAGATATCACAAAAGCTGCTTGATGACGCGTTTGTCGATGTTGAAAGCTGGCTAGTGGAAAAGATTGCCGAGACTTTTAATAAGGAAGAAAACGAAGCCTTCATTAAAGGTGAGGGCACTTTTCAACCTAAAGGGATTTTAGCTTATGACGATGGAAACAGTTATAATAAAATAGAGCAAGTTAAAACTAACAAATTGGATAGCGATTCAATAATGGTATTGTACTATTCTCTAAATGAATATTACGCTAAAAATGCATCGTTTTTGATGAATAGAAGTACGTTGAAGGATGTTAGGCTACTAAAATCTCAAACAGGTCAATACCTTTGGCAGCCAAGTTTGTCGCTTGAAGCTCCAGATACTTTAATGGGGATACCAGTGTATCAATCTGCTGATATGCCACCTGCGCCAAGCAAGCTACCGGTAATCGCAATAGCAGATTTTAAACGGGCTTATAAGATCGTAGATAGTAGAGGGATGAGAATACTGAGAGACCCTTATACGAATAAACCTTATGTTAGGTTTTTTATCACTAAGCGTGTCGGCGGAGAGGTTGTAAACACCAGTGCTATTAAATTGCTAAAGGTTACAAGCTCAGACAAATACTAAAATATTTTATAAAATAGTTGACATATTATGCTTTTTATGTAATAATTAAGTAAATTTATTATTAATTTAAGGAGTAAAATATGTGGCAAAGCATAAAAAAGTTTTTCAAGCGAATTGCTGACTGCACGGGAATTTCATGGATTGCAAGAAAAATTTCGTCAGGTTGGAATAGTGTTAAAAACTGGTGGTCTGGCAATAAGGTAAGTGACATTGATCCATCAAAAGCAGAAACGCCTGAGGAACCAAGCATTCCAAATGAACCAAGCCCTGAGAAACCTGAACCTGTTATTGATAGCATTTATGAAAAAGAAGGTAAGTTAGTGTTGGCTCTATCAATAGAAACTGCACAAAAAGTTTTTGGTTTCACCAGTCTGGAAAATATGAAAGAATATTGTGCAAAAATCACATCTAGTGAAAGTGAGTATTACATTGCCGGTTCTAAGCTTACTGGTATTAATGATCAATCATGTTCATTCCTTTTTTCTATAGATAAGATGGCGTATGAGGATACTGAGCTTGATAACATAGCAAAAGCAAAAGAAAAGTTAGGTTTGAACAATACAACAAAAGAGGCTGAGGTAAATTATATACGTGCAGGACATTACGAATTTACGTCTAAGGTCATTACAAATAATAACACACCAAATTCAGAAACTACTAGTCCAGGAGTGCAACCACACACTACAGGTAATGATCGATCTGTTAATGCATAATCATCGCAAACCCTTCGTAAAAGAGCACCTTTTTGGGTGCTCTTTTTTCTGTGTTATATACTTTTTCCCTAAAATAAAAAATGGTTGACATATTATGCTTTTTATGTAATAATTAAGTAAATTTATTATTAATTTAAGGAGTAAAATATGTGGCAAAGCATAAAAAGGTTTTTTAAGTGGACTGCTGATCACACGGGAATTTCGTGGATTGCAAGAAAAATTTCGTCAGGTTGGAATGATGTTAAAAACTGGTGGTCTGGTAGTAAGGTAAGTAATACTAATTCACCAAAAACGCCTAAGAACCCTAGCGAGATACCAGTAGATGAACCAAGCCTTACAAATGAACCAGGCCTTAAGAAACCTGAACCTGAGCCTGTTATTGGTGGCATTTATGAAGACAAAAAAAATAAGCTGGAACTGTTTGTAGAGAGTAATAATATATCTAAAATTTTGGGTGGTGGTCTAGGTATTGATAACAATGTCAGCCTTAATCCTACTGGGATTGCGGACAAATTAAAATACCGTGCATATGTCAAATGTGAGGAAGGGAGAATATTCCAAGTTACTTGTGGTAAACTTATTGAGGCTAATAACAATGGTGCATTTTTGAGCATAGAGTCATTAGCATCCCAAGATGGTAATGATTTATCTAGTGAGCTGGAAGGAATGAAAAATATGTTAGGTTTAAGCAATAATCATGCAGTTGTTATCATAACTCAGATATCTAAAGGTCCAATCATGGAACTTATGCCTGAAGTCGTTACAAATGGTAACACACCAAATTCAGGAATTACTGGGCCAGGAGCGCAACCACATGCTGCTAATGGTTGTGGTATATAATATTAAATTTACTACAGCTGAATCTTTGAAAAGGAGCATTTGAAAATGTGCTCCTTTTTTTTCTTTCCTATATAAATAAAAATTAGATAGCATTGTGAGTACGATTTTTTTGTATTCTGATGCTTTTCAATTCTATATTTCTCGGATTAAATTTTCTCTCCTTATTACTCTTTCTCCATGTCATCACAAAAAAGAATAGAAAACTGAGCGAGGAAAAAATAAAATCAGCAAATCTTGAGGGTAATTTGTGTAAGTTAGAGTGCGAGCTTCAAGAGGCAAAGCAGACTTTAACTAATAAAGACAAAGAAATAGTGTGTTTAAAAGTGAGCAATGCGGAGCTTGAAGTAACTCTGCAAAAAGAACGCGAGGAAAAGAAAAAAGAAATAGAACTACTGGCAAAAGCTGAGGAGAGACTCACAAATGCTTTTAAGGCACTGTCTCTTGATGCTCTGCAGGCGAACAATAATAATTTTCTGAATTTGGCAAAGGAAGTAATTGATGGTAAATTAAAAGAAACAGAAAACGATTTCAAAAAAAGACAAGCAACGATCAACGAAGTTGTAGTTCCAATAAAAGAAAAATTAGAAAAGTTTGATAGCGAAATACGCAAGCTGGAGAAGGAGAGGGTAGGGGCCTATGAAGGTTTAAAGGAGCAAATTGGTGCGTTGATGAACCAGACTTCTAGCCTTGCTAATGCTCTGAGGAAGCCTCACATTAGAGGAAAATGGGGCGAAATGCAGCTAAAAAGAGTGGTAGAAATGGCAGGGATGGTTGAGTACTGCGATTTTTTTACTCAGCCGTCAGTAGTTGATAAAAACGAGGACAATTTATTACGCCCTGATTTGATAATCAAAATGCCATCTGGAAAGCAAATAATAATAGATGCTAAAGTGCCGCTTGATTCTTATATGGATGCTATGTCACAAAACGATTTACAGATACAAAGGGAGAAATTAAAGAATCACTCTTTGGCAATAAAAAAACATATAAATGATCTAGGCAAAAAAGAATATTGGAATCAATTTGAAAATACGCCAGAGCTTGTGGTGCTTTTCCTAACAGGGGAGGGGGTTTTTAGTGCTGCACTGGAATATGAGCCCGCTTTGATAGAGATTGGGGTGGAAAAAAAAGTGATTATTGCAACGCCGATCACTTTGATCGCACTGCTTAGGGCAATAGCGTATGGATGGAAACAGGAAATGATAGCCGAGAGTGCAAAAAAAATCAGTGAACTGGGTCATATTTTGTACGAGCGCATCTGCACAATGGGCGAAAATTTTGACAATCTGCGCAGGAGCTTAAAAAGTGCTGTTGATCATTACAATAAAACTGCAGGTTCGCTTGAAGCAAGGGTGTTTCCTGCTGCCCGGGAGTTCAACAGGCTTGGTATACATGCAAAAAATAAAGAACTAAGTGCTGCAAAGGAACTAGAGTCTTTACCACGTAGCTTACATGCCGAGGAACTGAAAGTGGATTAGGCTCTTACATGTAGAAATCTACATAGACCTACCCTTCTGTGGATCTGTGTTTCTGCTTTCCTCAATTTGCTTTGCAAAAGATGTTTCTTGTTTGCTCATATGCTGAAGTGGCTTGACAATTTCACGTACTGTGGCAATAACCGCAGTCAAAAACGCTTTTAGCAGCGCACCTAAAGCTCCACCAACTGCTTCCCTGCCGTAAATACGAGCTTGCTTTTCATTATCGTCAGCAGTTTCTCCTGCTCTCCTTCTTGGGTCCATTCTATGAGCAATAACTGAAAACAACACTCCCTTGATTGAAGACTTCATTCGTGCCTTTGCTTTGAGAACATCTCCATCATGTGCTGTTTCATGCCCATGGCTTAAATGCTTAGCGTTCATTAGCTCCTTTTGTTGCTGGGCAAACATACCACTTAGCACTTCTTCCATTATTTGTTTTCTTCTCTTCTCCATCACTCTTTTTTTGGATTCTGATTTATCGCGAGTATGCTTTGTGGTTTCAAGTTCTACATCAATATCTTCGGATGCTGCTTGACTGTACAAGGTTTCTATGAGCCTATCTATACTTCGCTTTACTTGCATAGTTCTTTCGTAACTATCTAAATTATCGATTTCTTCGTCAATCTGGGTTAAAATATCCTCAAAGGCTTTTAAATAGTCTTGAATGTACTGCGTTATGTCTTTCTCTTTGGGCTGCTCTTCTTGATTTAGCTGATTTTCATTTTTCAAATTTCTCTCTCTTTTATCATCGTTATTTTCTTCACTTCCCTCCTTAAAAGGATAATTGTCATCCATAACTTAGTTAAAATTTCCACCAGTTACTATTGTATACGAAAAAATTAAATTAACATTAATGAAAGGTGGTTACAACTTCAGCACTGGCTAGAACCACAGTGAAGCTATCAAAAGCAGCAGGGTCATAATACCTCTCATAAAGCTCAACCGAACATCTAAGCCTTATCTTTTCCTTCGCATTAAAACTAATTTCATAATCATTATTAGAGTTTAGCATAGCAGAATTACGTAATAATTCATCTGCTAATACGGAATCTAAAATTCCATTAATTTTTATTGTAATATATCTGCTTCCAGCACAATCGAGCACTTTTCTCCAGCCAAAAGAGGAAATATCTCTTATCTCTTCCCTATTATTACGCAAAGTAAACCTTAAGTTTCGTATATTGTTCAGCACAACAAAATTATTGTCATGACCTTTAATTTTTAGCTGTAACTTACTCATTGTCACCTCCTTTTATAAAAATGTCAAAATTAATTGTTGAATGCAAAATTTCATCGTGCTGATCCACAGCACAATTACTCTCTAAAATAGTCTCACTATCAGAACCTTTGATGCTCTTAAGCACCAAGTTAATATGCCTTATGGCAGCAAGCATATTGCCCATATGATAAGTATATATATCGCATGCAAATCTTGCCTTTGTAGCAAAATTGGACAGCATGTGAAAGTTGCTATAACTTACTATGCTCAATTTTAGGTAAGGAGTGGTAACCTGCTTAGGTAGGTAATCATAAATGTTGGTAACGTATTTCTTTAAGTCAGGGCTTGTCTTTAGTGCTGCATAAATGCTGTTGTACAACTCATTTATAACTTGAATTTTTTCCATAATTAACCTTTTTAAAAGTACAGTCAACACAGAGGGATGGGATGGCAAAAAAAGCTACAATACAACTCGTGGTTCGCGAAATGGGGAATATACTCCCTTCACTTCGGATAAATAGCTCTTCACTTCTGATTCGCGATTTTTATAAAGAGCAGAAACATGCTGCATAATACCTAGTTTTATCTGCTCAGGAACGTTGTCATAGCCAGCTTCATACACAACATCAACTCTTATTGCATTTAAATGACTGAGAAATTCAATGTAGCCTCCTACATTACTAAAATAATATTTGAGTATCTTCTCTTCTTGATTTTTAGATATCGTTGCAGTAACAGACATTATTATTCTCACAGGACCATAGCTTAAATAGATTCTATGAGGTATATAATCCTCATAGGAAACTTGCCATGTTTGCTTAACCAGCGACTTTTCCGTATACCATTCGGCATAGTCGGTTGCTACAGAAATGAGGCTTGAGATCAACTTGTCATCTTGATCGTTCTCAACGCGTAAAAAAGATTTAACTTCTTCCAAAGTAACCGGAAGAGATTTAGATTTGGATTTACGTTGTACATGTATTTTTGGTGAAGTAGACATAATAACCTCCTGTTTATGTATGACTAAAGCTCGTTATCCCAACCGCTGGATCTATGCTGTAAATAAATCACAGGTAAACTCGTCTTAGCTAAATTTCTTGCATTTAATATTAAGTTAAATCTGTATGGTAGCAACCCTAAGTGCTTGAAATTCTTGACTTGCTATAAGTTCTTTATCGTATGTTCTACTACATTGAGAAGAGAGCGTATTAAAGCTGTTTCTCCCTTTTTGTTGATAAAATTTGAACTTACAGCATATTCAACTAGGCTGGATTTCAGCGAGTTAACATTTTGAGAATGAATATTGTTGAAGATGGTGTTTAACTCCTTAGTAAGCAAACTGCGAAATTTTTGCATGCTATCGTATGCAATATTTTCAAGTTCATGCGCAAATTTATCTTGAGCTACGGTGGTTATATCTTCAATTTCTTCATTGAATTCCTCCAGCTTTTTTTCCTTACTCTTAAAGTTTTTTGCAAAAGCTTTCATACCTATCCAATTTAATTACTCTATTATAATTATAATGACAATGAAAAAACTACCGAAGCAAAAAATTTATGCCAACATGTTACTGCGTAAAACGAGTGGTGTCATTCAGGTAGCCCCTTTTCCTGTCATTCCAGCGCTCCTCTTTTGTCAGTCCAGTGCTTCTTTTTCTGTCATCCCAGTGCTCGACACTGGGATCCAGCCTTTCCATAATCATCAAAACGTCGTATTTTAACATAAAACAGCTACTTTTATATTCACCAACTTAATAAAATTCCTAGATGCCAGTGCTTGACACCCTCTGCTACACAAATAAATCGCAATGTTCGTACAGCTATGCATTAATGGTAGAAATTTTAGAGAGAAGTTCTATACACAATCACTGACATTTTTCCTTAGGTTGACACCATTGTAGTGAGTTTTTTGGTATACTAAAATCAACATAATCGGTGGCTGAGGAGGGACTTGAACCCACGACCAAGAGATTATGATCCTCCTGCTCTACCAACTGAGCTACTCAGCCTAATCAAAGACCTTGTTATATATATGGTCTACATGCTTTGTATAATAAGCAAAATCAAACAAAGATTCAAGTTTTTCAGAGTCAATAACTCCAAGCAAGGATTTATCTTGCTTCAATTCGGATAGAAAATCACTGTTGTCTTGTTTCACTTTCATTGCATTGCTCTGAACAATTTTATACGCTTCTTCCCTAGTTAGACCACTATTTACTAACTCAAGCAATACACGCTGTGAGAAAATTAAACCTTTTGCTGAATTTAAGTTCTTTTCAATGTTTTCCTCATTAATTACTAATTTATCTATTAAATCTGTCAATCGCACTAAAGCAAAATCCATTGTTATGCAAGCATCAGGAGCAATACATCTTTCCACGGACGAATGTGATATATCTCGCTCGTGCCACAATGCAACATTTTCCAGTGCAGGAAATACGTAGCTACGTATTAAACGTGAAAGTCCAGTTAGATTTTCACTTAAAATAGGATTACACTTGTGTGGCATAGCAGAGCTTCCTTTCTGCCCAGTGGAAAAATATTCGGAAACTTCGCCAACTTCAGTTCTTTGTAAATGACGAATTTCAACAGCAACATTTTCCATTGAACTTGCAATCACCCCTAAAATTGAAAAGAACGCAGCGTGTCTATCACGAGGAATTACTTGAGAAGATATAGTCTCAGGTATAAGTCCCATTTTTTTCGCTACATATTCTTCAACAAACGGGTCAACATTCGCAAAATTACCTACTGCACCTGATATTTTGCAAGTTGAGATCTCTTTTTGTACATTAATTAGCCTTTGGTAGCCGCGTTTAAACTCTGCATAAAACCTGGCAAATTTTAGTCCAAGTATAGTTGGCTCTGCATGCATTCCGTGACTACGTCCAACACACACAACACCTTTATAATCCTCAGCTTTTTTTTTCAACGCCGTAAGTAAATCTTTTAGATTTTTAAGTAGAATATCACACGACTCTTTCAGTTGCACAGCAAGACACGTGTCCAAAACATCAGAACTCGTCATCCCATAGTGGAGATAACGAACATCAACTCCCACTTTTTCAGCAATATATGTGAGGAAAGCTATAACATCGTGTTTTACAGTGGATTCGATTTCGTTGATCCGCTTAATATCAAATTCGATAGTGCCAGAGAGCCTTTCAGCAACATCATTTGGAACCACTCCTAACTCTGCTTGAGCCTCGCACGCTAGTTTTTCTATTTTGAGCCATATATTAAACTTGTTGTTTTCTTCCCAGACGGAAGACATTTCTTTACGACTATAACGAGGAATCACTAAATGACCTCCCTTTCATTTCTGAGTACCAGTAGGTTTTGTTGCACAGCAACTAAAAAACTTGATAGTTGCTGACAAAATTCATTATGAGATAGTCGTTTAACCATTAAAGAAAAAATATGTTACAAAAAATAAAAGTCAGCAACCAAAACGAATATAACAAATTTTTCGAGGAAAGGGGATATATTTTTCACTTCATTGATAGACTTCTCGCATAACTTAGGCTAAGTAGAAAAAAGCATCTGTTTAGGTGTGGTTGAAAGACAAGCAAGAAGATCTAAAAAGAAGAAGGTAGTTTCCCTTCTTCTTTCTACTTGTTTTAACTGTAATGCGCTTCATACTGTCAGAGTATTTTCTACTCGCTCTAAGTTTAATTCATCTAGTTTATCACTAGGCTTTGATGCTTCATATGTAATACCACCAGCAACAAACCCAACTGCCAACGCAACAGCTACAGCTACGCCGACTATAGCTAATATTGATAATTGAGCATCGCCAACAAAACATCCAATACCGACTGTCAATGCAGCTATAACACTACAAACACCACCTATTTTCATTGCTTTACTAGCTGCTATGCTCTTTTCAACTCGAAGAATTTTTTCTAGCGCATCATTCCATTCAGTTTTTCTCAAAGCATCTTTAAACGTTTTAAAACCATCTTCTCCTATATTGGCAACACACTTTTCCAATTTATCTTCATTAAAATTAAAAGGTTTACCATCTTTTTTATTTTCATTAAAGTTGTCGACAAGAAACTTTCCAAAATTATCACTTTCTTTAAATGCTTTAAGCAATATTTGCATAATCTTCTCTTCTTTAGGTGGCGTCCCATCAAATTTTACAATATTTGAGGGCTTTAACTTTATAGTATTCTCAGCACCTACCATTTCTCCAAATGATATGCCTTTCTCTCTTACCGCTTTTAAAATAGCTTTCAAGCCTTCCTGATTCTTAATAAACGCAGCGTATTCAAGTAGATTTCCAGTTTTTCTTTCACCATTTTTGAACTCTATAGTTGTACCTTTAGTAGCAAGAACTACAAATAAATCATCTTTTGAAACTTCTTGTAGAGTGTTAGCAATGTTACCCTGACTTCCTATTGTGTTCTGTAACTTACTATATAATTCCTGTTGTTCGTCTGTTAAACCTGACATGTAATTACCTCATAAAAACTTATATTAAGTATAGCATATTTTAGTACAAAGGTCAAGAAATGAACTTTTGAAACCCTTATAACGTGTCTTCCAACCACGCTTCTGAACACGGATACGAAAAAAGGCAATTTACTACCATATTGGCGTTTTTTGTAACGCTGCGTGCTCTTGAGTTGCCTTAATATTTAAGAAATTTACTATACGAGAAAAAAGCAAAAGAAGCCCTGTGGCGGCTAGTTATTTACTTTTGTGTCGAAATGTTGGCGTTTTTTTATCCTAAACGCTTAATAAGTGCGACTTAGCTGCTTTTTAATGCAACTTAACCTTAGCCATAAACGTTTAAGAAACTCACTAAGCAGAAAAAAAGCAAAAGAAACCCCGAGTAGCTAGTTATTCACTATCTATCTTATGATATTGGCGTTTTTGATGTCTTAAACGACTTATAAGCGCGTTTGAGCTTGTATAGGTAAAAAAACAGAAGTTTTAAAAAGACATGCAGTGCACATAGTGCGAAAAATTAAACATGAGACGCCAAATATGCTAAGTTTTTTTCTCATTTAATCTGCACAGACTGAAGATAAATAACAGCTTCAGTCTCATTATAAGGGTAACGGCGGGAGTTGTCAAGCAATTTTTTGTAGCCCTCAAGGTCTCAAAAACCAGCTTCACGCGCTGGAATGACAACAAGAGGGAAAAATCTACTGCAGTTAATGGTAATTTAATCAATTCTGATTAAAAATGGAGAGATCAGTTAATGATAAAACAAAAGTGGCAACATGCTGCTTTTTACGGTGTGGGGCTGGGGTGTTAACCAGCTCTAATGCTAGGATTGACAAACAACTGTATTCTATGTCAAATTTATAGTATTATAAAATTTGAGGATATTATGTTTAAAAGGTGCATGCCTTCTAAGTTACTGAATACTTGTTTAATATTGTCTATGACTGTATTACTCACCGGCTGTTTTGCAACAATGTTTTCCGGTTCTACACAAGCGATCCGGATTAAGGTAGTAGATGATGAAGGTGACTTAATAGAAAAAATTAAATGCTTTGTACATGACCCATCTGGAATGAGCCATTCCATTACGTCTAACCCTGGAGCAGTGGTTATTCAGCGAGGTTCGGGACCATTATCTGTTGATTGTAAAAAAGCAGGTTATAAGCAATTAAATGTGATGGTAGGTGAAAGTTTTAATAAGGTTGCTTTATTAAATCTGCTATGGTGGCCTGGTTTCATCATTGACACAGTTACTGGAGCTTATAAACAATATCCATCACACTACGTTGTAACCATGGAAAAATCTGATTCGTAGCAGAAAAATGCTCAAACACAGCGGCCCAAAGAAATTAAAGTCTATAATAGAAAACTATGCATTAAAATGCATGAAGAGTAAGCTGAGCAAAAATGAAATACGTCTTATTTTAAACTGGAGAAGCATAGTTGGAGAGGAAATAGCAGGGTGTACGAAGCCAAAAAAGATCTCGTATGCACAAAATATAAATTCCGGTGTCTTGCATTTGGTGGTAACAAATGGCAGCAAAGCGCTGGAAATTCAGCATATGGTCTCTCTTATAATGGAGAAAATCACAATATTTTTTGGCTACAAAGCAGTATATGGTATAAAAATTAAGCAGGAGAGTATTGACTATTTCGCTATATAAGGTAATCTAAGTACATAAAATAACTTGGTATATTAAAGTGAGTAGAGTTTGCGAATTAACAAACAGGAAAAAGTCTTTTGGTAATAAGGTATCACATTCAAACCGTAAAACAAAGCGCACCTTTTGCTTAAATTTGTGCAGTGTTACGTTGATGAGCAACATATTGAACAAAAAATTTAAATTTCGCGTAGCGTCGAGAACTTTGAGAACTATAGATTACAAGGGTGATCTTGACGCTTTTTTGCTCAACACAAGAACAGTTAAGCTAAGCGAGAAAGCACAAAAAATAAAAAGAAAGTTGAAAAAAGTTTTAGCAAAACAAGAGGTAGAACTAGCCGTTTCAGATGCATAGTAAGCCTCCATGGCTCAGGGCAAAAGCTCCAACTGGTGAAATATTCAATGAGACCTTAAACACTGTCAAGTTGCACAATCTGCATACGGTGTGCGAGGAGGCTGCATGTCCGAATATTGGCGAATGTTGGAATAAGCGTCATGCCACTGTGATGATTCTTGGTTCTGTTTGCACTCGCGCTTGCGCATTTTGCAATGTTGCAACTGGTATTCCTGATAAATTAGATCCTCACGAGCCGGAAAATTTAGCAAAGGCGATAAAAAAATTAAACTTAAAGCACGTCGTTATTACCTCTGTTGACCGTGATGATTTACCAGATGGCGGAGCAAACCAGTTTATAAGGTGTATAGAAGAAATTAGAAAAATAATTCCAGAAACAACAATAGAGATTCTAACTCCCGATTTTTTGAATAAGAAAGGAGCATTCGAAGCGATTGCTGTTGCCTCACCTGATGTCTATAACCACAATATTGAAACAGTGCCAAGACTGTATGCAAAGATAAGGCCAAGGGCTCGTTATTTTCATTCACTATATTTGCTGAAGATGGTAAAGCAAATTAATCCTAAGCTTTTTACTAAGTCAGGACTTATGGTTGGTCTTGGGGAAACAAAAGAAGAAGTACTTCAAGTTATGGACGATTTACGCAGTGCCGAGGTTGACTTTATAACGATCGGCCAATACCTGCAGCCAACTCCAAAGCATGCAAAAATCGATAGATATGTTACACCAGAGGAGTTTGAGCATTATAAATACGTTGCTTACTCCAAAGGGTTCTTAGTGGTTGCATCAAGTCCACTGACCAGGTCATCATATCATGCTGAGGAAGACTTTAACAGGCTCAAAGCTTGTCGTTGATATTAGATTGCATAACTTCTCCTTTAGTTACGCAAGAAGTCTATCTCTACTTCTTCGATTTAAGGTCAATTAGCTTTTCTTTAAGTATTATGCGTTAAATTCCTTTTCTTTAAAGCTTATTACATAAGAAATATGCCGAAGTACATTTTTGACATCGTATGTAGTGAAGATAAAATAGGTGACAGTTCCTGGTATAAAAGGATAAAGCTTGAAAATCAAGATGATAAAGAAAAAACAATAAAATTCTGCGGCCCTCACATTGGAGCATATAGCATTTGTAAACGAGATGGACAAGAATTTTTTGAACTATGGACTGAAGAGGCAGAATATAATTCCCGCAAAGGTGATTTTTGTAATAGCTGGACGGATGGAAAGCTTCACCACGAGAAAAAACTCTGCTTACGGAGGTTAAATTAGAGGTAATACTCGGTGAAGATTGTGAATATAAGATCGCTGTGTCTATCGAAGACAGTAAATGGATCACTTTACCTAAATCAGCATTATTTGGTGAAAATCTTAATTTAAAGAGATATTATAACCAAAAGCTTAGTTTATCGAAAGGAGAAAAATTCTTATCAGGGGCCATTGGTGAATATTATATACCGGAAGTTATGTACGGCCAAATAAAGATTTGTGAGTTAGCACCTTTTAGCTTTCCAAGCTGTGGAAATGGAGATGCTAAAATGGAGAGTTCCTCGAAGCCTAAATTCACTGTAAAAGATTATAAAATAGTTGTTGAAAAGAATGATGCAGGTGAGCTTTCAATCTACCTTGCAAAAAGAGATGGAACTCGTGTTGATCGAGTTAATTACGGTGAAGATAATTTTGTAGATTATTTAAACTCATCTTTAAAAACAGTATTGCTCGAAAATTCAAATATAAGGGAAATTCTACCTGAGCTTGAGATTGATGATAGCGTGAACTTAGATAAAAGAAAGTTAAATTGCCTAATTAGTAAGATGCACAATGTAGATTTAGCACAAGTTGCTCAGGAATTGGTTACTAACAAAAAAGACGAACTAGGAAGAGCAGTTCTGGAGGTAAAGGATGGAGATCAAGAAATCTTAGTAACTAAAGTTGCAGATAATTCAGGCTTAAGAACTGCAGTAGCAACTAATTTGAAAGGTGATCAAAGTTTTAAAGATTCTGTAAAAGGTGAGCCAGGCACAAATGGAATTAGTCCAGGTGTTGGAGAAGTTGCAACTGAACTAGTTACTAACAAAAAAGACGCACTAGGAAAAGCAGTTCTGGAGGCAAAGAATGGAGATGAAGAAATCTTAGTAACTAAAGTTGCAGGTAATTTAGATTTAAGAACTGCAGTAGCAACTAATTTGAAAGGTGATCAAAGTTTTAAAGATTCTGTAAAAGGTGAAGATGGTGCTCCAGGTCCAACAGGTCCGAGTGGTCCAGCAGGTCAGGATGGAAAAAGTCCATCAGCTGCTGTAGCTACTCAATTATTTACTGGTGAAAAAAAAGATACGTTAGTAACTGAAGTTGCAAGTGACGAAGGTTTACGAGAAGCTATAGCAGGTAATCAGGTTCTAAAAGATGCAGTAACAACTGCTTTGAATGGTGATGATGGTTTTCACAGTATTGCCAAAAGATCAACAAATGCTGACAACGCAAAGCAGAAATTTACTTTGCAAAAAGGAGAAAAATTACTGGACGATGTCCATGAAGCAAATGTTGTTTTGAATGGCAAGACCATGGCTACCTTACCAAAAATAGGTTACTACATGCTCAATGATCAATTGGTCGTGCGTAATCATGTTACGAAAGAGAAGGTAGTCATTCCCGAGGATTTCCACTTTTTAAAAGTTATTAAATTTGGCAGTGGTTTTAGCAGTGGTGATTATAAATTGACCTTTTGTAATGTACTTGGTAATGAGTTTTTTGAGTATAAAAAATATGACCCGCAGTATTCAAATGTTTCGGATGAATATAAGTTCATAAGTTTAAATTGTGCGAAAAAAGAATATAACCCCAATCTCAGCAAGTTGTTTAGCCATCGGCCATCGTTTTTCATTACAGAAGGACCTGATGAACCAGGCTCTCCAGGTCATTATCAAGCTGATGTGTTCGAACTAACAAATAACAACAAAGGTAGGAAAATGGCTACATTAATTGATAAATTTTGCTATTTTAATGAAAATGATCAGTTTAAGTGTTGCAACTACCACAAAGGAATAGAGTGCCGTATTTATGATACTTCTGAAATCAATCAAGAATACAGGATAACAGATGCAAATAGTAAGTTCTCTCTTACAGATTATGATGATGTAATTCTTCATACCATTCCAGAGTTAATTTAACCATTCTCATATAGCTGACCAGAGAAGGGGTTTTCCCACGTCATACCGCTGCGGTACCTCAGCCGCTAACGCGTAGCGAAATGACGGTAGCTATAAATATTTAAGAAATTTACTAAATAAAAAAACAAGGCAAAAGAAGCCCCGGTCAATATCTATTTAAGAACTTGGCGTTAATGTCTTATACGCTTGACAAGTAGCTGACCTTGGGGTTGTAAATACCCATAATTTTATAATAAGGGAAATGTTGAAGTTTGTCAAGCGATTTTTTGTGAAAAAAATGAGATTGGTTAAATTTTTAACTAATTGAAAAAAAAGACAAAAGAAACTCCGCAATGTGAGTTGTTTACTGTTCTCCCAAAAACTTGGCGTCCGGTTCTCTCTTACACCGCTTAGTAAGCGAGGCTCAGCTAATGTAGACAAAAATTTATAAAGACATGCAGTGTCCATGCTGCAAAAATTAAACATAACACGCCTTGTTTTATACTGTGCTTTTGTCACTTAATACAAGATTAAAGATAAATTTTAGGCCTAAAACACCCACAACTCTATTGTAAGAGGACTGGCGAAGGTTGTCAAGTAGTTTTTTTGCTTCATCCGACACGCTGCCAAAACTCTCCAAGAGGTCTAACTTCCATATATCCGGAGTAATTCTTGCGCATTGGCTTTTATTAGAGTAGGGCATTTTCTGTCATTTAATAGTGAATGCAATATTTCAATTGCACCTTTAGTATCATTATTATGTATCTTTATTATAGCGATAGCTTCTTGACTTGAGTAAGGATACACCGCATTTGCTGCTAAATTATTGATTTTGTCTTCATTTATTTTGTCACCGCTATAGAGCAAACTCATTACTTCTAAGTATTGCGCTAATTCACGCAAAACGTCAGGAACATCCTCATTATCTGCTATATCACTATAAATAGATGCTGCGCCTGTTGAATTTGAGATACGGCTGAATGCACTTTCAAAGTCTGCTAAATGCTTCCAATTTGAGTCTATTCCCTCTAATAACTCACTATCCTTTTTGGAGAATAACACTTCATAGAACTTATTGCCTGCAATTGTAGACTGTTTTGCATTATCAATATTACGTAACGAGTACAATGTTATGCCAATTAGTACTGCTACCAATGCAAGTAGAAAAATGTGTTTCTTCATAGCGATATTCTCAATAGATATATATTTTTTATATATTAATGCTTTTTGATTTGCAAAAACTTATTGACATAGCAATTATATCACATAATAATGTTCTCAAAGTTGTTTGAATAGTTGGAGATCGAAATATTTCTAAAGTAGAAATAAAGACAGCAATATAAAGCTAATTATTTTTTTTGTCGGATTTATCCGATGTACCCTCAACCTTTTATAGGTTGAAGTCTAAATTTGAGAGTTTGATCCTGGCTCAGAATGAACGCTGGCGGCAGGCTTAACACATGCAAGTCGAACGGGGTTATATTGTAGCTTGCTATGGTATAACTTAGTGGCAGACGGGTGAGTAATGTATAGGAATCTACCTAGTAGTACGGAATGATTGTTGGAAACGGCAACTAATACCGTATACGCCCTACGGGGGAAAGATTTATTGCTATTAGATGAGCCTATATTAGATTAGCTAGTTGGTAAGGTAATGGCTTACCAAGGCAATGATCTATAGCTGATCTGAGAGGATGATCAGCCACACTGGAACTGAGATACGGTCCAGACTCCTACGGGAGGCAGCAGTGGGGAATATTGGACAATGGGCGAAAGCCTGATCCAGCCATGCCGCATGAGTGAAGAAGGCCTTTGGGTTGTAAAGCTCTTTCGGTGAGGAAGATAATGACGGTACTCACAGAAGAAGTCCTGGCTAACTCCGTGCCAGCAGCCGCGGTAATACGGAGAGGGCTAGCGTTATTCGGAATTATTGGGCGTAAAGAGCGCGTAGGCTGGTTAGTAAGTTAAAAGTGAAATCCCAAAGCTCAACTTTGGAATTGCTTTTAAAACTGCTAACCTAGAGATTGAAAGAGGATAGAGGAATTCCTAGTGTAGAGGTGAAATTCGTAAATATTAGGAGGAACACCAGTGGCGAAGGCGTCTATCTGGTTCAAATCTGACGCTGAGGCGCGAAGGCGTGGGGAGCAAACAGGATTAGATACCCTGGTAGTCCACGCTGTAAACGATGAATGTTAAATATGGGAAGTTTACTTTCTGTATTACAGCTAACGCGTTAAACATTCCGCCTGGGGACTACGGTCGCAAGATTAAAACTCAAAGGAATTGACGGGGACCCGCACAAGCGGTGGAGCATGTGGTTTAATTCGATGCAACGCGAAAAACCTTACCACTCCTTGACATGGAAATCATACCTATTCGAAGGGATAGGGTCGGTTCGGCCGGATTTCACACAGGTGTTGCATGGCTGTCGTCAGCTCGTGTCGTGAGATGTTGGGTTAAGTCCCGCAACGAGCGTAACCCTCATCCTTAGTTACCATCAGGTAATGCTGGGGACTTTAAGGAAACTGCTAGTGATAAACTGGAGGAAGGTGGGGATGATGTCAAGTCATCATGGCCCTTATGGAGTGGGCTACACACGTGCTACAATGGTGGCTACAATGGGCTGCAAAGTCGCGAGGCTAAGCTAATCCCTTAAAAGCCATCTCAGTTCGGATTGTACTCTGCAACTCGAGTGCATGAAGTTGGAATCGCTAGTAATCGTGGATCAGCATGCCACGGTGAATACGTTCTCGGGTCTTGTACACACTGCCCGTCACGCCATGGGAATTGGTTTCACTCGAAGCTAATGACCTAACCGCAAGGAGGGAGTTATTTAAAGTGGGATCAGTGACTGGGGTGAAGTCGTAACAAGGTAGCAGTAGGGGAATCTGCAGCTGGATTACCTCCTTAGGCTTTGTGCACAACTCACCACTTTTAATAGTGGTGCTGTGGTGTACTATATTGCTGTCTTTACTTCTACTTTATTTTAATTTCTTGATAATGGAATTTTATGAGTGATAGGCCTCTTTCTCCACATTTGCAAATATATAAAGTACAAGTTACTAGTTTTTTTTCTATTATGCACAGATTAACTGGTATCTTATTATTCCTTCTGTTAATGGTGCTTTCTTGGTATTTTATATTACATGTTTATTTTCCTGAGCTATTTATAGTAAAGTACTTGAATGTATTGTTATCTACTCCTATCGCTAAGTTAGCTTATGTTTTATGTCTTGTAAGCTTTCTATATCATTTTCTCAATGGTATTCGTCATTTATTATGGGATGCTGGACTTAATTTAGAAATTACTAGTGTCTCAAAAAGTGCTATGTTACTGACAGTAACTTTACTTTTTTCTACTATAGCTTTTTTACTTATGTTTATATGAGTCAATCTGGAAATTCAGTACATCATTGGTGGGTTCAACGTGTTTCTGCGGTGATTTTATTGTTTTTATTTCCTTGGTTTATCTATTCGTTTTCTTGCGCACTTTATGCTGATAGCCCTTTGTCTTTTAATGAAAAATTATTTCAGGCTATTGATCATCCTCTAGAGCTTTTATTTTTTGTTGTATTATTGTTTTGTATTTTCTGGCATGCAGTTCTTGGAATGCAAGTAGTATGCGAAGATTACATACACAGTGTACCTCTAAGAGTTTTTACGGTTACATGTATAAAGTACTTGTCGAGCATCACTTATATAGCTCTTACTTTTACGATTTTTTTCTTTTACAAGCATATTTTCTTGTAAAATCATCTATTCTATGTTAACATATTCTTAGCATACTGGTTTTATTATTGAACTATAGTGCTTATTGATCTTGGTTTAGCAATATGTTAGAGACATTGAAAAAGTGGGGAACGGACCTTACGCTAAAAGTGAAGGATCTGTTTACTTCACCTGAATCTCAAGTCTATGTAAAAGACCTTAGGAAGGTAATGACATATAATGGAAAAAAATGTCAATACCCAAAAAATTATGATCAGATTGTAGAGTCTGGAAAAATTATAAAAGGTAAAGATAGCGATGGAAACTATATATAAACTTTTGTATGGTCCGAAAGATAAGAACGGGGAACAGCCAAGTTTTAGATTAACCTTGGTTAAAGAAGCCGGCGATAGATCTTATTTTGCTGTTGATTATAAGGATAATCAAGGTAAGCAAATTTCTATAGACTGGTTGGACAAGTCATACTTCGAACCGTTAGGTTTTTCAAGATTGGAGCTCAGGAAACATGTACCAGTTTTTGAAGCTCAAAAAACTGAGAATTCTAAATACCCGTTTGAACTAACTAATTCTTCTGTGCTAACTAAAGAGGTAAAAAATAAAGAAGGTAAAATTCAGGAAGTTGTTGACCAGAAAGGAAGAAATGGAGAATTATTGTACACTAGTGATTATAAGAAGCTAAGTACTAGTTTTTCTGAAATCAGGGATCAAAATGGTAATCTAGAGTTAGACAAAAGTCTTATATCTGTTCCTATTGTTCTTGCTGCAGGCTTAGCTAAGATTTGTGCTAAACTGCTGACTTTCATTCCTATGAAATTAGGGAAGCATTTAGTAAACAGAGAAAATCCGATTGCAAAATTTTTTGGTTATCTTTTGTTCACTCCTGCAATGACAGTGAAAAATTTAGTGAATATGGGAGCTACCGTACTTAAGGCTCCAATTTTGTTATTTGTGGCAGATAAGAAAAAGTATGGCGATGCTTACTTCACTATGTGGAAACACCAATTGGCAGGGTATTGGGAAGAAATAAAAAGTGACTTTAGTGTTATAAAGGATGGAAAAAGGTCAGAGCTAGAGAAGAAAGACTATCTTGACCGTGATACTATTTGTGGCACATGGAAAGAACTTGATGCTAGGAGGCCAGGCATTGAAAAAGAATTGGAAGAGGGGCTAAACAAAAGTAGCGAAAGTGCAAATAAACCTAGAGGGCCAGAAGAAAGTAAGGAGAAATCGCAAAACGCAAGTAATGAAAAAAGAGATGATGAAAATCGAAGGGACAGCATTCCTCATGCTGATAGAGAGGAAAGGAGACGAAACTCACAACCGCCAGGTATGAACACTCCATCACGCCAATAACCAGCAATTACTTTAATTTAATACACACTTTCTATTTTAATCGCTTCACAACAAAAGCTTGCGTATATTTTACCTTTGGTATAAGATATTAATTATTTAATATCTCATACCAAATGCGCCCTGTAATACTGTGTGGTGGTAGTGGTAGTAGGCTTTGGCCTTTATCCAAACCAAAGCAATTTCAGAAAATATTTAGTCATAACACCATGCTTCAAAACACTTTATTGAGACTAAAAAGTGACTATATGCCGCCCATAATTGCCACAAATATACAGTATGAATCGTTAGTGATGGAGGAATTAAAAGCGCTGCAAGAGTATAAAGTGATTTTTGAGCCGGTAAAGATCGGAACGGCAGCAGCAATATTGATTGCTGCACTTCTTTGCGATGAAGATGAGACAATGTTAATTCTGCCTTCAGACCACTTTATAGGCGATTTGAGCAATTTTTATGCTTCTGCTCAAAAAGCGGCTCAGATAGCCTCTGAAACTAACTCTATAGTTACTTTTGGAGTGAAGCCTCGTGAATTTAATCCAGAATATGGCTATATCAACGCAGTTTATGGTCAGCAAGAAAAATATCATACAGTGAAGAATTTCATGGAAAAACCTGAGCACGAATTGAGTAACGATCATTACTGGAACTCTGGAATATTCGTGTTTAAAGCAAAACGCTATATAGATGAGATGAAAAGATCTGCCCCAAATCTTTATAATTTATGTTGTGCAAATGCGCAACATTCCACACCACAAGAGAGATTTCTGTATTTAAAACAACAAGATTTTGTGGGAATTGAAGGCGTATCCATTGATTATTTGATAATGGAGAAAGCGGAAAACGTTGCAATGATAGAGGCTAATTTTGATTGGATGGACGTTGGAACTTGGAATTCGGTTTTAGAATTAAGTAAGAGATTTGATAAAGAACAGGTGTCATTCCAGCATGTGACCGGAAAAAAAGAGCAAAATTTCACAGCACAAAATAGTACAAAAAATTTATTAAGTAGAGCTTATAAGCAGCCAGATAAGAGCTTAATGTCATTTATTAGTAAAGTTAAGGAAGCAAAGGCAATAAGGAAAGAAATCAAGCCATGGGGGTTTTGCAGTGTAGTTTTAATGGGTGAGAATTTTCTTATAAAATATCTGTTTATAAGCCCATTGAGCTGCACTTCTAGGCAGTTTCACTGCTATAGAGATGAGTACCATATAGTGCTGTCAGGAGCTGGATATATAAATTTAGGAAGCAAAACGCGTGCTATAGCGACAAATCATGTGGTAGAAATTCCAAGGAAAGTTTCCCATAGGATTGAGAATAGAAGCGCAAATTTTCCACTTGAGATAGTTGAATTTCAAGCAGGGGAGCTTTTATCTGATAATGATATAGTGAGGTTGGATGATGTGTATGGAAGATTTTGATGCACAAGCATCATGATTTGACCAACCGTCATCCAACAGAAACGAAAAAAACTACTTGACAACTTTCGCCAGTCCCCTTACAATAGGGTTGTGGGTGTTTTAGGCCTAAAATTTATCTTTAATCTTGTATTAAGTGACAAAAGCACAGTATAAAACAAGGCGTGTTATGTTTTATTTTTGCAGCATGGACGCTGCATGTCTTTATAAATTTTTGTCTACATTAGCTGGACCTCGCTTATTAAGCGGTGTAAGAGAGAACCGGACGCCAAGTTTTTGAGAGAACAGTAAACAACTCACATTGCGGGGTTTCTTTTGTCTTTTTTTTAAATTAGTTAAAATTTTAACCAATCTCATTTTTTTCACAAAAAATTGCTTGACAAACTTCAATATTCCCCTTATAATAAAATCATGGGTATTTACAACCCCAAGGTCAGCTACTTGTCAAGCGTATAAGGCATTAACGCCAAGTTACTAAATAGATATTGACCGGGGCTTCTTTGCCTTTTTCAGCTTAGTTTAGGTTATGCAAGCAGTCTAATTAGATTGCTTTTCCTCTGAAATTTTAGCGATCAGGTATAGATCTTAATGAAATATTTAAAAAAATAAGATACTATATTCAAAACATAAGCAATAAAATGCCAAAGGGACTAACAAAAGCTTTATTATTGATTGGTTTGCCCTTCTTGCTTACCAGCTGTAGCTTCTACTATTTACTAAAGGGCTCATACACTCACTTTGCGCCAGAAAAATACCCTTCATCCAGAAGACAGCCAGTCTACGTTGACACATTTTACAGTGCGTATGCTATGTATAATACATTGTTTAGTGATTTTCTGTTAATAGGTAAGTCATCGTTTACATCCAAACATGGGTGTGCTAGTAAGTATGTTAACTATGGAAAAGAAGTAGGAGCAGATGTGGTAATAGTATCATTTCAAAATATGCAAAAAGTAAAAAGGCATTTTAGCATCACAGAACGATTACTAGGGAACACAAGTTTAACGACATTTTATACAAAAGATATTATAAATTTTGACCAGGATGTGCTTTTTTTAAAGAGGATAGGTAATGCAAAAGCTCCATGGGAATATGTCAAAGAAGAGTTTGAACTTGATAAACAAAGTGATACGGATCCATATTTGGGCAGTTGGGCGAGCTATAAAACATGCAAGATTGAAGTATGCTCTGCAAAAGGTGAATATTTAGGATTTATAAATGAGACTAATTGTAAGGAAAAGCCTGAAATAAATAAAATGCTTGATTGGAAAAATGGAGATGTAAGATTACTTATTAATAAACAATCAAAACAAGGGTTTTATTTAGATCAAGATAAGATCCCTATATTAGTAGAATATCGAATTAACAAATTTGGCTATCTTGAATTAGTGTATAAAAACACTGATCAAGTCGTGGTTTCCTTTCAGAAAAATTAATTGTTATCGCTTATGGAAGTATTCATAAGCAAGATCAATAAAAACATCTTCTTTTAAAGTTATGGTTATACTCCCGTAGCGTTCTATGGTAGAAAATAAACTGAAGAGTGTTTCACAAAATGATATTACGTAATTTACTATTTTTGCTACCACCTGAAATTGCTCATTTCTTGGCGATCACGATGTTAAAAAAGATGCCTTGTAGAAAACCCATAGAACTACCAGGATCTTTAAACGTAAACTTTTTTGGTAATAAACTTAAGAGCCCTGTAGGTCTTGCTGCAGGTTTTGACAAAAATGCGGAAGTTATAAGGTCCATGCTCTCATTTGGTTTTGGATTTATCGAGGCTGGTACTGTAACTAAACACCCTCAATACGGAAACAAAAAACCGAGAATTTTTCGGTTAATTGAAGACGAAGGAATAATCAATAGATTAGGATTTAATAATAAAGGAATAGACTATTTCCTTAAACGAATAAATGAAACCAAGCTTGATGACTGCGTTTTCGGCATCAATATAGGGAAAAATAGCACTTCAAAGAACCAAATCAGTGATTATATTGACTTAATAAAGATGGTATATGGGAAAAGTAGTTATATAGTGCTGAATATCTCATCTCCAAATACGCCAAATTTACGCAACCTGCACAATAAACAAGAATTGTCAGAATTGTTGAAGTCCATAACTCTAACCCGGAAATCAATCGATAACTCTGGATCCATACCAATAATATTAAAAATTTCTCCAGATATAGGTCAGCAAACAAAAGAAAATATTGCTGAGCTTGTATTGGAATACAAAATTGACGGCTTGATAGTAAGCAATACTACGGTTAGTCGAGATAATCTGCATTCTCATCACAATGAGATTGGCGGGTTGAGCGGTAGACCACTGTTTAAACTTTCAACTGAGTTATTGAGTGACATGTATAAACTCACTAAGGGCAAAACATTATTAATAGGATGCGGAGGAATCTCAAGCGGTGCTGATGCATATAAAAAAATAAAGGCAGGAGCCTCTCTAGTACAACTGTACACTGCTCTCATATACCAAGGGCCTCAAGTTGTGAATAAAATCAACCTAGAGCTTGCAGAGCTGATCAGAAGAGATGGATTGAGTAACATCAGTGAGGCAGTGGGTTGTGACTGCAAATCTTAGCGACTTATTTTGATGGAGTAAAACTAATTTTCTGATATAAAGATACAGCAGGAAGTATTTCCTTTTAATACAACAAGTATGGAAAACTTGAACAACGCAATATCTAAAATCATCAGCTATAGGTTCAAAAATGATGCGATATTAGAGGAAGCACTGACTCATCCAAGCTTAAATAAAAGGAATAGTAAAAACCAAACTGAAAATTACGAAAGGTTAGAATTTTTGGGCGATAGCATTTTGAATATGATTGTGTCTGCTATACTGTTTAAACTATTTCCTGAGGAAAGAGAAGGCGCGTTGGCGAAAAGAAAAACGGACTTAGTTTGTGGCAATACGATTGCCAATGTTGCTAAAGAAATAGAGTTGGGCGATTTTATTCTCATGAATAACAGCGAACGCTGCAATGGAGGGAAATGTAACTTAAAAAATTTAGAAAACGCACTTGAAGCGCTAATAGGTGCAATTTATATTGATGGCGGATTTAAAAATGTTGAAAGATTTGTTACCCAACATTGGGAGAAGCTGGCTAAGGATATGCTCATCCCTCCTCAGGATCCTAAAACCTCGCTACAAGAATGGACTCAGAAAAATAAATTACCCCTACCAGAATATGAGCTTGCAAAACAGACTGGGCCAGCACACAATCCTGAATTTACCATATCAATTCGCATAGAAAATTATGGTGAAGTTTCTGCATGCGCTTCTAGTAAAAAGGTTGCTGAACAAAAGGCTGCTGAGCTAATGCTAGAAAAAATTAACAATAGTGAAAAAAGCAATTCAACTTAATTCAAGTTTTAAGAAACAAAAGCATCCTGATCAAAAACAATTGTGGATGGTATTTATAGATGAGAATCCTGCAGCTTTCAGGCTATAAATTTGCAGCATTTAGTGTAGTGATTCTGCCAGATGCAAACAAAATTAAATACATTTTTAATATTTTTATAGAAATCTATTAGAATGGTTTTATATGCTTTTTTTCTGATGACCATTTTTAAATGTTCAATGCTCCTTTTTATCATCTCCTGTATATGCTTACCTACTCAGGGATATATTACCCAAATAGACGACAAAAATCATCATGATGTTGAGCACGACCATTCACTGAGGCAATGCAAGGGCAAAATTTTTCCTTCGGAGAGCAACGAACCAACAGTACCAGAAATTGTACCTTTGCCCATAAAGTTTCCTGATTTCACGGCCAGTAGTCAGCTTATTTCTATCAATATTGGCGAAGAAGTGCCAGTAAAGGATTTGCTGATTGAGATAGGAAAACTTTCTGACATTAACTTGGATATAGATCCAAAAATATCAGGCAATATTATTTTAAAGCTAAAAGATAAAAATATAAATGAAGTAATTCAGAGCATAGCTGATAGCGCCAAACTGCGTTACTCAACAAGTAATGGTGTGATTAGAATTGAGCAAGATTTACCGTACGCGCAAAATTATTACGTAGACTTTGTCAATATTCAACACTCTGCTCAAAGCAGTTTTGTTGTTAACAACAATATTACCAGCAGTGACGGAATCAATGCTGATAAGGACTATAACAGCATTATGAAGTCTCAATATAGCAGCGATTCATGGAACTCATTGGAAAAGGGGTTGCATGCAATAATGGATGTTAACGGAGTAAATGATGGAGAATTTCTTTCATCTAATAGAGAAGCTGGTGTTATTATTTTGAATGCTAGAAAAAGCATCCACAAAGCTGTTGAAGAATATATTAATAAAGTTAAGCAGTTAGCATCTTCTCAAGTAATGATAGAGGCAAAGATAGTTGAAGTCGTGTTGGACGATAGGTACCTTTCTGGTATCAACTTAGACGATTTACGCGATGGAACCAAACCTGTAATGAATCAAGATAGTCCCATTATTAATTTAGCAATGAACTTTGGCGTGGGTGATCTAGGGAATTTAGTAAAAAGTTTAGATAAATTTGGCACTTCAACTGTGATTTCAAGCCCTAGAGTACATGCCATAAATAATCAGCAAGCGATGATTTCCTTCACTAAAAATCACGTTTATTTTACCTCTGATATACAAAAAAACTCCGATCATACCTTAGTTACCAAAATGAGCAGTGTTCCAATAGGAGTTGTGTTAATAATCCATCCAAGCATCAATGTTGATACTAGTGAAATATTCATGGATATACACCCAACTTTATCGAGAATTAACGGCTACACTAAAGACCCAAATATAGAGTACATTGCGCAGCAGAGTAAAACAAAACTGAATAGTAACATTCCAATTATTGAAACTAGGGAAATGAACTCTATGTTAAAAATCAAGAGTGGTGAAGTTATGGTAATTGGCGGACTTATAGAGCACAGAGAAGATAAGCAAAGCCTTAAAGCTACATTGCATCAGAAGTCAAAAAGGCTAGCGGATAACATGAGAACGGTAGAAACCGTCATCTTTTTAAAAGCAACAATTGTACCAACGCTTGGTTTGTTAGATAAAAAGGATGAGAATTTATATATATATTAACTAAAAACTAAGCATCAAACCGATTTCAACATTATGAGTTGATATGTCATCTGCGACGGGTATTGGAATGCTGAAGTAACGATAACCAAGGGAGGCTTTGACTTCCGGAATTATTGAATAATTAACACCAAGTTTCACTTGATAAGCAAACCAAGGAACATTCAATGGCATTGAATTTTTAGATGAACCATTAACCTTTTTTAATCTAAAAACTGTTGGTCCTATACCAAGACCGATATATGGAGCAAATTGTGTATCTTGAATACTAGGATTATAATAGAAGTTTAACAAAAATGCGAATATACTGACTGATTTATCAAATACTGGTAGAGGGTTATCACTTTTAATATCGGCCCAAGAGTACATAGTTTCAAAATCAATTCGGCCATTTTCTCTAGCATGGTAACCTAAAGATATGCTGCTGAGCCACTGGAAATCAATTTTACCATCAAATTGCTGTATACTCTTAATTTCATCTTCCACTATATTTCTTATTATAGAACCGCAACGGTTTTCAACTAAAGTGAGAACTCTTTCTCCGATTGCTTTTATGCCATTCATACATGTCTTTGAGTTATCGTAATATATCTTGCCACCGTTGGCACTAATATAGAAATTAAGTCCTTTGTCTTTAACTGATGTAACTTCTTTTTCATCATATTTTCTAGATTTATGGCATACAAATTTGTCTGCAAGCGTTAGATCTTCAACATCGCCTGCATTAGCCTGAGCGGAAAAAAAGCTAATACATAAGATTATCAATGCATCAAAAACAGTAGATCTTTTCATCATAAACAAGTCTGCAGTACTTTTCTCACATCAAGAAAGAACATTTCCAATTAAATAACCGCTTTCCATTCCTATAATGTTAGCTCTTACGATACTTTTAGCCTGAATTTCTGATGAAAGCTTTATTAGTGCAAAATTCTCTGCCCTGCCGATATTATTCTGCTCAACTAAAACGCTTTGTTTAGTGCCGATCAAAGATTGATAAAAGTTATTCATCATTTCTTTACTTATTTCCCTCAAGTTTTTTACCCTTTCTTTACGCACATTCTCTGGCACTTGTGGCATTCGCGCAGCAGGCGTGTTCTTTCGCTTTGAATATGGAAAAGCATGTAGGTAAACTACGTTCGTTTCCTTTAGCAAATCAACAGTATCTTGAAACATTTCATCAGTTTCCGTTGGAAATCCAGCAATAATATCAGCACCAAACGCTATATTAGGCCTCAATCCCCTTACTTTATGACAAAATTCTATCACTTGCTCCCTGCTGTGACGACGTTTCATTCTTTTTAGGATTAAATTATTACCAGATTGTAAACTCAAGTGTAAATGTGGCATAAACCTCGATTCGTTAACTATTAAGCTCATTAACTCGTCGTCAATTTCAGCAACATCAATGGAAGAAAGCCTAAGTCTCTTCAATTCTGGTACATCCTTTAAAACTCTCCTGATCATTGAACCAAGTGAAGGTTTGCCAAATAAATCTGTACCAAAATCAGTAATATCAACTCCTGTAAACACTACTTCTTGGTAACCATTTGCTACGAAAACCTTGATTTGCTCTATAATATTGTTTATTGGTACGGATCGGTTGTTTCCTCTTGCTTCAGTAATTGAGCAAAATGTGCAGCTATGATTACAGCCATTTTGGACTTCGATAAATGCTCTTGATTTATCTTCAAGCTTATTAATTAAAATAGGTTCTGATTTGCTTGCTTGATTATCACTGACTAATATTTTGTTACTATTTAGCAAATAATTTTCAGTCTTTAGCTTATCTTGATTGCCCAGCACTTTGCTTACACCAGGAATGTTACTGTACGATTTAGGATCTAATTGAACGGCACAGCCAACTACAATAATTTCTTTACTTGGATCATTTTTATGAATCTTACGTATTTTTTGTTTCACCTGGCGTTCTGCTTCATTTGTTACTGCACAACTGTGTACTACAACAACATTTTTTCTCTCTGCTTTTCTTAATGCTTCTTTAATTAACTCACTTTCATAAAAATTTAAACGACAGCCAAATGTTACTACTTCATTCATGCTAGACTTCAATCGATTTTATAATTTAATTATTATATCAAACATTCAAGTAAAGTCATCAAGCCTCTTATAACCAGGCTCAGAAACGTGAGAATGATTTGCCTCTCTAATTTTTCAATAAAGAAAGTTATGGAGCAGAGATCAGGAAGAATGCCTGTATAGAAATATATTAATGCTTATAAAATATTTTAAACTTTCTTATTTTTAGTTTCCTTATTGCCTTGAGGAGGAGGCTTCTTCTTTTCATGTTTCTTTTTGTTTTTCTTGTTGTAAGATTCGCTTCTATGTTTTATTGAAGTGATAGTTACTTCATGCTCTGCAATGTCTACACTATATATAATGCGATAATCACTAACTTGCAACCTTCTGTGTCCTTTAAACTCATAGAGCAATGGTGTACCAACTTTCATTGGTTCAGTTGCAATTCGCTTGTCTATGGCTCTTATAATGCTTTTTGTAATTTCTGGTGACAAAGCAGGCAAGTCTTTCTTGATGACGTTTTCTAAATAAGTAATCTTATATTTCAGTTTGCACCCTCAATTTTTGCAGCTAATACCGTATCCCAATTTATATCCTCGCTTCTAATCTTTTTCGTACCTGGAACATCAAGTTCAGCAGCACGCTCGATTAGTATCATATCTTCCTCAAGTTCAATCGCTTGTCGTATTAACTTCTCTGTTAATTCTTTAACGGACTTATTTCTTACTTCAGCCAGCCCAATAAGGCACTTTGAAATTTCACGGCCGAAGGTTATGCTAACTTTTGAATCTGCCATAAGTTTTACCAAAGTCTACTACTGTAGCTAGTATACAGCATCTTTTTTAATTTTTCAATAAAGAAAGTGTGTAACTGCGTCAGCTTAGTATATATTAAAACCGACTTAAGGAACATTAACCCAGAAAAATCGCACCAACTTGACGTTGGTGCTTGAAGCTACTTATCCTTTTACAGAAAAAGCATTATAGTATAACAGATGAATTTGGGAAAGTCAACTATTTTTTTTATACTTTATCATGCCACCGCACTTTGGGACCGTACAACACAGCCTTATTTCAATCGTTTATAACCTTTGGCACTACAAAATATCCATGCTCAGATTTTGTATTGGACAATATCTCCTCTTTAATGTTCTGAGCATTGACAACGTCATCACGTACGTGAATGTCCTTATCTATACTACCATAACGTATAGGAGAAACACCTTCAGTATTAACTTGCAACAAAATATCATGTATCCAATCCAGCATTGTCAGTTCTTTGGAGTAGTGCTCAATTTCGTTATTTGATAACTTAATTCTTACAAGCTGTGCAATTTTAAGCATTTCTTCCCTAGTAATTGTTACTTTTCTTTTGTTCACAAATTCTATCAGCGAAGTGATAACGTCTTCTGTTGATCTAGCCGGCATTCTTATCCCCTTTAATGAAGTGAACCAAAATATTTGCAGTTGAAACAACTTCTATTTTACCAGTTTTTTCAAATTTGTGAAGTATGGTGTCTGTGATCACTAATTTATCTAGAGAAGAGGAAGAGATTTTTTCAATTGCATTTCCCGAAAGCACACCATGTGTAATGCATGAAATTACAGACTTTGCCCCGTGACTTTTCAAAGCAAGAGCGGTATTGCATAATGTTCCACCAGAATCAACTATATCATCGACAATGACACAATTCTTATTTGTCACTTCTCCTATTACATTCATTACCTGAGATGTACCTGCTTTCTCTCTATATTTATCTATTACAATAATCTTATTACTCAATTCCATCTCATACTTTTTCTCTAAAGTCTTTGCAAAAGCACGCGCTCTACCGATTGCTCCAACATCGGGAGCAACTATTGCCAAATTTTCTGCATATATGGAGTCAGCAAATGCTTCAAGGCAGCTCAAATTAGCAACTGGTATATCAAAAAACCCTTCAGTTTGACTTGAATGCAAATCAATAATTGCAACGCCATTTGCACCTGCAACCTGGATGAGATTTGCAGCTAATTTCGCACTCAAAGCAGATTGCGTATTGTCGTTTTTTATAACCCTATCTTGCCTGCTATATCCATAATAGGGAATAATCGCCGTTATTCTTTTGGCTTTTGACCTCTTTACTGCATCAATTGTGAGCAAAAGCTCCATAAGGCTGTCATTTGCAGGAGGAGAAATTGACTGTATTATGTACACCTCTTGATTATAGATATCGCCTCCCACGTAGACGTTCATCTCGCCATCAGCAAATCTTGATACCTGAGTAAGGGACGGTTGAACATTTAGCTTGTTAACTATCGATTCCCCTAATTCTTTACTAGCGCTACCTATTATTATCTTCATAATCTACCAATTGAATGTAAGATTATACAAAAACTATGGAGTGATTGAAACTCTATTCTAAGGTCCTTATCTCCTGTCATCCCAGCATCCACCTTTCCTGTCATCCCAGCGCGCGACGCTGGGATCTCATTTCACTTTATGACAACATTTGTTGTAAAAACAAATGTTCGTTCATGAATTGCTTTAATATTTAAGAAATTTACCAAATGAAGAAAAAAGCAAAAGAAACCCCGAGGTAGCTAGTTATTTACTTTTGTGTCGAAATGTTGGCGTTTTTTTATCCTAAACGCTTAATAAGTGCGACTTAGCTGCTTTTTAATGCAACTTAACCTTGGCCATAAACGTTTAAGAAACTCACTAAGCAGAAAAAAAGCAAAAGAAACCCCGAGTAGCTAGTTATTCACTACCTATCTTATGATATTGGCGTTTTTGATGTCTTAAACGACTTATAAGCGCGTTTGAGCTTGTATAGGTAAAAAACCAGAAGTTTTAAAAAGACATGCAGTGCACATAGTGCGAAAAATTAAACATGAGACGCCAAATATGCTAAGTTTTTTTCTCATTTAATCTGCACAGACTGAAGATAAATAATAGCTTCAGTCTCATTATTAAGGGTAACGGCGAAGGTTGTCAAGTAGTTTTTTTTATTTCTATTAAGTAACGGCTGATCAAATCACAAAGAGGTTCTTAAGAGGAAGCGCTTATGTCAAAAATAGAATTTTTTACACTTTAAAAAAGTAATGTATACTTTGTTGACTGAAAATCACTTTTTTTTGATATGCAAGACTTTAAAATATTAGAAAACCTAAAAGCCAAAGCACTAGAAGCTGAAAAAGGGGGCGGTCCTGATAGGATCAGCAAACAACATGCAAAAGGGAAACTAACTGCTAGAGAAAGGCTGAATATACTGCTTGATGAAAATTCATTTGAAGAATACGACAAATTCGTAAGACACCACGCAACTGATTTTGGCATGCAAAATGCTAATTTTCTAGGTGACGGAGTTGTAATTGGCCACGGTACTATCTATGGCAGAAAAGTTTTTGTTTATTCTCAGGATTTCACTGTCTTTGGTGGGTCACTTGGTGCATCACATGCAAGAAAAATATGCAAAATTATGGATATGGCAATCAATGCCAGGGCTCCAATTATCGGGCTAAATGACTCTGGTGGGGCTAGAATTCAGGAAGGAGTAAATTCCCTTGCTGGCTATGGAGAAATTTTTCAAAGGAACGTAAATGCATCAGGCGTTATACCACAAATCTCTTTAATTATGGGCCCATGCGCTGGCGGTGCAGTTTATTCTCCAGCATTAACTGACTTTACTTTCATGGTGAAAAATAGCTCATACATGTTCATAACTGGACCAGATGTAGTAAAAAAAGTCACCTACGAAGACGTAAGCCACGAAGATCTCGGTGGAGCAAAAATCCATACAAGCAAAACAGGAGTCGCAGACTTTGCGTTTAATAATGATGTTGAAATGCTGCTAAAAATGCGTGAATTCTTCACCTTTTTGCCAGCAAATAATCAAGAGTTTCCGAAATCTGTACCAACCTGCGATGATATTGATGATGTTGATGAATCTTTAAATACTCTAATTCCTAGCAATCCTAATATTCCTTACGATATGTATGAACTGATTGAAAAGGTGTGTGATGAAAGGAAGTTTTTTGAGCTAAAACCTGATTTTGCTCGTAATATCATAATTGGTTTTAGTAGGATTAAAGGAAATACCGTCGGCATCGTTGCAAATCAACCTATGCATCTTGCAGGGTGTTTAGATATTGACTCTTCAAGAAAAGCTGCAAGGTTTGTAAGGTTCTGTGACGCATTTAACATCCCTATTATCACACTCATTGATGTCCCGGGGTTCCTGCCAGGTACAAATCAAGAATATAATAATATAATACAACACGGAGCAAAGCTGCTCTACGCTTACGCTGAAGCAACTGTACCGAAAATCAGCCTTATCACTAAAAAAGCGTATGGCGGTGCATACATTGTCATGAACTCTAAACATCTAAAAGGTGATATAAATTACGCTTGGCCGACCGCTGAAATAGCTGTCATGGGCCCTGAGGGTGCAGTTGAAATTATATTTCGACGTGAAAAAGATCAACAAACACTGGCTAAAGAGTACAAAGAAAAATTCGCTAATCCATTTTTTGCCGCATCACATGGATATATTGATGATATAATAGTGCCAAGTAAAACAAGGCATCACCTTCATAAAGCATTAGAGCTACTCAAAAACAAGAAAGTAGAAAGAATATGGAAAAAGCATGATAATCTGCCTTTGTAACTTTTTTCTAGGTTTTCTTTACGAGGTGTGCAACACTGCAAGGTGTGCCGTTACCAAGACTCGAACTTGGGACCTCGTCATTACCAATGACGTACTCTACCACCTGAGCTATAACGGCAGGATTCATATATATGAATAACATAAAAAAGAATAAGGAAAAAGAAGAAGAGAAAAAAAGATTAGCAAAAGCTCTAAAGCAAAATATTCTAAAAAGAAAAAAGCAGCAACAGGGTAGAAAAAATGCCAGAACTACCGGAAGTGGAAGTAATATCTAACTTTTTGTTTGATAAAGTAAAAAACAAGCAAATAAGCGGTGTCACAGTCAATAATTGGAATTTACGTGTACCAATAACAAAAAATATCGATGATGCGCTAAAAGGCAAAGCTATAAACGATATCAAGCGTAGAGGTAAATACATAATCTGGAATACAGACAATGATATAGCCGTCATCATACATCTTGGCATGAGCGGAAAGCTTATATACGCTGAAGATAATCAGGTGCAGAATAAACATGATCACGTGATATTTTTGTTTTCCGACAATACTTCAATAGTCTTTAATGATCCAAGAAGGTTTGGATTGGTTATTGTTTTAAACAAAGCACAAGAAGTAAATTTTTTTAATAATTTCGGAATAGAGCCCTTAACGGATGAATTCAGTGGAGGCTATTTACAGAAGCTGCTGAAAAACAGAAAAACAAATATCAAATCAGCATTAATGGACAATAAATTAATAGTTGGTGTAGGTAACATATATGCTTCTGAGAGCTTGTTTAGAGCCCGCATATCACCACTCAGATCAGCACAAGATTTAACATACAGAGAGTGTGAAAAACTTGCCACTGAAATAAAAAATACTCTGATTGATGCAATTGCTGCAGGTGGTTCAACGCTGAGAGATTATGCACAGCCATCTGGATCTGTCGGATATTTTCAAAACAGTTTTTACGTATACGGTCAAGTTCAAAAACCTTGCAAAATTTGTAATAACACCATAACACTTATACGACAAAATGGCCGTAGCACTTATTTTTGCAATGCATGTCAGAATTAGGTTTCATTTTTAGATATGACATTTTCACCTGCAAAAGATCCGTTTGATTTGTTTTCAAAGTGGTACAAAGCGGTACTCAATTCTTCATATAAAGAGCCAACTGCAATGACGCTGGCAACTTGCAGCAAAGACTGCATTCCATCTGCAAGAGTGGTGTTACTAAAGGAATATAGCGAAGAAGGCTTCGTATTCTTCACTAATGTAAATAGCAGAAAAGGAAAAGAACTGACCGAGAACCCCAAAGCTGCATTAGTATTTCACTGGATGGAGTTTTCTAGGCAAGTACGAATTGAAGGAGATGTTAAACTCCTAGACAGTGAAAAAGCTGACGAATATTTCTCCTCTCGAGCACGCAATAGTCAAGTTAGTGCATGGTGCTCAAAACAATCGAGCGTTCTGAAAAATTGGCAAGACTTTGAGCAAGCTATCAAGCTGAAGGAAAAAGAACTTTACAACACACAAGTTCCTCGCCCTGATTTTTGGGTGGGATTCTGCGTAATCCCAAAAGTAATTGAATTTTGGCAAGAAGGTGAACATAGAAGACATACCAGATTTAGATATACCCTTGTTGCAGAAAGCAACTGGAAAATAGAGCAGTTGTACCCTTAACCATGCAACACAACTGCACGAACATTGTGATTCGATAATGATCCCCACTGGAAAATAAGGCAAAACTGGCTATAACACATGTCTTTGAAACAAATGTCCGATGTGCTGCACACTGAAATAACAGAAAACAAAACTTTAGTTTAAACCTTTCTGCTCTTGTGAGGAAAAACATCCTTTCACTTTTTCGATCATGGGTGATAGAATATATTCATTCACTTTTTCAGCTATTGGTGCAATGATATACTTTGTTGCAAAAAATCCTGCAATTGGTGCTATGGCTCCTATCACTGCACCTGTTAAAGTTGCAGATCCTGCTCCAAGCATTGCACCAGGAAAAATAGCAGTTGTAGCTGCAGCAAGACCAACTCCGATTGCAGCGCTTGCAGCGCACAACCAAGCGTATTTGAAGAGATCTTCTTTGGAAAATATTCCTTCTCTTGTACTATTGTATATACTATATGCATAAAATAATACTGCAGGAACAACGGCAACAATCCCACCTATTGTCAAAGGTGATAATGCTGTAAAACTTAATCCCAAGCCTGTAAGTGCCCCTATTATAGCCCCTGCTACTGATAGTATAGAAAGTTCTTTAGCCTCTTCCTTCATATAACTCTCCTAATTAATCAATAATAACGTTTTCTGTAGAGTTTTAAACCCTCTCTATTGCTATTATAATTGGGTTAATTGAGTAAGCAAAGTAATTTCTTTATGGAATAGTCTTGGGCAAAAGAACGGAATAAGGACCTCGACTTATACCAATTCCCGTTACACAGAAAGCGAATAAACAATGATGCCACTTTACCACGCTATGCTACTTGCTTCAGTATGGGCCTTTTCCTCGTTATTGTCCTATGTAATGGGAATTGGTATTACAATCATTTCAACCCCTATGATGCCATCCTAGCGCCCTTTCTCCTGTCCTCCCAGTACCAATTTCTTGTCACCCCAACCCCTACGATGTCCTCCCAGCGCGCGACGCTGGGATCTAGGTGAAAAAAGCTAGTGTCAAGCACTAGGATGACGAGAGAAGAGACGCTGGCATGACACCCGTCCTGGTGTAGACTGCTCTTAAGTCACAATGTGCGTATAGCTGCGACTCTGGAGGTGTTTTCTCTCATCCATTGCAGATATTGCACGGTGCTGTCGACTTGGTCATTGTGATGTGCTTCTGGGAACATTAAAATTTCATACTCAAAATCATTGAGCCATATCGCCTGGTGCGGCAGAAAAACTTTTCCAGACTCTATAATCGGAACAATCTGATGGAATCGAGCGAGTTTATCATCATGTGGTACTATTTCGATGACTGGCAAATCACTGTTTGCCTTTAGCTCTTGCACCAATTGTTGACCACTTGTTTTGGCTTCGATCAAAATTGCGTGTGGTGTCCATCTTGCTGCTAAGGACAAAACCTGCTCTTTAAGCTTTGGATACTCGAGTTTTGCACGATATACATCGAGTAAATAAAACTTATTGCCCACTTTTGCCCAAGTGGTGCAGACCACCGGAAGGGTGTCATTCCAGTGCTTGACACTGGAATCCAGCATTAATTATATGATTCCATCATATAAATCTTTCCATTCTTGATTTGTTTGTTCAATCAAGTTTATTTTCCATTTTCTCTGCCAACTTTTTAGGAGTTTTTCCCTACTAATTGCTAAATTTATGTCTTGAAACTCCTCATAATAAACCAATTTACAGACATTGTACTTTGATGTGAAACCAGAGACGGCTTTGTTTTTGTGCTCCCAAATTCGTTTAATCAAATTTGACGTTATACCTATATATAGGGTTCCATTACCCCGCCAACAATGTTGCAAAAAACGTAAAATTAGAGAAAAGCATTTCTCGAAAACTTCTATGTCCAAAAACAAGAGTGCCATTTATTTATAGTGCCAACAATCAATTAACCATCAGTTTCAATGAATGATATGAACATATTATTTCAAGGAAAGGTCATGGGGAATAAGAGATTAGCTATACGGATTAGCTGTAGCTATGAAACTAACCGGTTGGCAGAAAAGTATTTGTTAGATGCTTATGAAAAAGCCGTGTCAAAGCAAGTAAGCCAAAAAAATTTAAAACATAAGAATGGGATTCAAGGAGGATCAAATGGTAACAGTGAGTTTATATGCAAGAGTTTCTTCAGGGAAACAAGCACAAGAAAATACAATAGCAAGTCAAGTTGCAGCTTTAGAGAAGCAAATTAGTACGGATGGGTACAAATTATTAAGTGAGTATAAATTTATTGATAATGGCTACAGTGGATCTAATTTAGTCCGTCCTGATCTAGAAAAATTACGTGATAAAGTAACAGAAGGTAAAATTGATAGGATTTACATTCATTCACCTGATCGCTTATCTAGGAAATATGCATATCAAATGGTATTACTTGAAGAATTTGAGAAAGCAGGAGCAGAAACGGTTTTCTTAAATTATGAGATTAACGATAATCCAGAATCTCAGTTACTGTTACAAATGCAAGGTATGATAGCAGAATATGAACGAGCGAAAATTATGGAACGAAGTCGTCGCGGAAAGATTTACGCAGCTAATAAAGGTTGTGTAAGCGTAATGGGAGGAGCTCCTTATGGTTATCGTTATATAGATAAATATATGGGAGGAGGACAAGCTTTATTTGAAATAAACGAAGAAGAAGCTAATGTTGTTAGGAAAGTATTTTTGTGGGTAGGAAGAGAAAGGACAAGTATTGGGGAAGTGTGTCGTCGGCTAAACACTATGTCTATTATAACACGAACAGGAAAAAAGTGCTGGGATAGAAGTGTGATTTGGGGTATGTTAAAAAATCCTGCTTACAAAGGACAAGCGGCTTTTGGTAAAACAAAAGTAGGTGTAAAGTTACAACATATCAGACCACAGAAACATTCTTGTGAACAACCGAAAGATAATTACTCTACCTATTCTGTTGAAAAAGCAAATTGGATTTATGTTAAAGTGCCAAATATAGTGGACGAAGATGTATTTGATATAGTTCAAGAACAATTAGCTGAGAATAGAAAAATAGCAAGGACAAGAGAAAGAGGAGCAAAACATTTACTACAAGGTTTAATCGTATGTAAGCGTTGTCGTTATGCATATTACGGAAGTCCTGTAAGAAATAAGCGAGGAGAAAAAATTGATCATTATGCTTATTATCGTTGTATTGGTAGAGATTCTTACCGTTTTGGTGGTAATAAAATTTGTGATAATAAACACATTCGTACAGATGCATTAGAAACAGCCGTGTGGGAAGAGGTTAAGCATTTATTGAAAAATCCAAATAGGGTTTTAGAAGAATACAGGCGTAGACTTTCAGAGCTTAAAAAATCATCATGGGATCAAAAAAGCGATTTACTAGAGAAGCAAGAAAAGAAATTAAAACGTGGTATTGCTAGACTTATTGATAGTTATGCTCAAGAATATATTAATCAAGAAGAATTTGAACCACGAATTAAAGCAATGAAACAAAGCTTAAAAACAATTGAAGAGGAGAAGAAAAGGATATTCGATCAAAAGAAATTAAAACAGGAATTAGCTTTGGTTGTAACCAATTTAGAAGACTTTTCTTCCAATATTAGATCAAACCTTGATAACGCAGACTGGCTAACTAAACGTGATATTATCAGAACTTTAGTCAAGAGAATTGAAATTAACCTTGAGGACGTAAATGTGGTATTTCGTGTAAAAGAGCTACCAAACTCTTCTGGACATAGTGGAGAAGAAAAGAAAAATTTGCAACATTGTTGGCGGGGTAATTGCGCTCACTTGCGAGTATATAAACATAATAACCTTTCATATATAGTAAATAAATTTACTGGATTCCAGTGTCAAGCACTGGAATGACACCAAAGTGGCTACTTGCATCACGCACCTTGTGTCGAGTGAGTGCTTTTCACTCAGCCGCTGAGAATAGCTTGCAACTATTATCCTTGCAGTTGGCTGATTGCCCAGTATCCATGCGGGCCATGCAACGCTCACACACATGGACTTCATCGAGCGTGGAGGCATATTGAATATTATGCGCCTCACTTCACTGGCACTTGCCGCTTCCAGCCTGTCTGCTATGACTTTTATATACTGATAATTGTTATACTTATACCCCGGCATCACCGTTTTAAAGCATAACTCAATGAATTTTAGAAAGTTTATGTTTTCCATATTAGTCTCCTATTATCCAAGCAGCCTTTTCTTGTCATCCAAGTAGCGGACACTGGTTTTTTTATGATGGTGTTATCCCAGTGCGTGGCACTGGGATCTAATGTCACTTTATGACGATGTCATGAAAGTGGCCCACCTCCTGTCATTCCAGTGCTCGACACTGGAATCCAGGAAAATTTGCTTGTTCACAAGCAAATTGATTCGGTGATCATAGAAAGTAGCTGATCTTATGCCAAATTTGATGAGGTTGCGTGATAAAGGATGGACAGAATTACACCTTCTGCCCAGTTCACGAATTGCAACTAAAAGCGTTAAAAATTTTACCGAATAGAAAAAAAAGCAAAAGAAGCCCTGGCCATTGTCTATTTTCAGTATTGGCGTTTTTTTAAGTCCTAAACGTTGCAATTTAGCGACTTTTAAACTGCAACAGACCCTTAGCTTAAGTGCTAAGAAACTTACTAAGCAGAAAAAAAGACAAAAGAATCCCGTGGTAGATTGTTCTCACTCTCTAATCCTGAAAATTGGCGTACTATACTGTCTTAAACGACTTATAAGCGCGTTTCAGCTTGTATAGGGAAAAACCTAGAAGTCTAGGTAAAATTAATAAAGATATAAGGTGCACATAGTGCAAAAAATTAAACATAAGACGCCAATCTTAATACTCTTGTCGTTTAATCTGCACAGATGAAGATAACTGAATACCTCCAACCCCATGATAACAGAACTGGCGAAGGTTGTCAAGTAGTTTTTTTGTTTCTATAGTCCCATAGCGTGACGTATGAAATGTTTTTTGAGGAAACTTGAATTTTCAACTACCATTAAGCCAAGATTTCTCAGTACTTTAGCGCATAATATTCTGTTGGAAAATATCCTATTTAATCCATCAGTTGTAAGCGCCATGGTAAAATTATCGAAGCATCTATCGCGTGAAATTCTTTTCAGCAGATAACTACTGCCAACGTCAATACCAGACGCTTTTGCAGCAGTTATGTGTCTTATAACACTTTCTACGTCTCTAATTCCAAGATTAAGCCCCTGTCCTGCAACTGGATGAATCGAATGGGCCGCATCGCCAATAAGCAAAACTCTGCCTTTATGCAGCTTTTTTGCAAAAGCAAAGCTTAAAGGATAGGATTTTCTTTCACCCTCTAGTTTTATTTCTCCTAAATAAGAACCAAATCTTTTTTTGAGCTCTGCGGTAAACTCCTTTTCAGATAGGCTAATCAGCATTTTTGAAATTTCAGATTTTTCTGTCCAAACTATTGAAGAAGTATGACCACCTTTCATCGGCAGAATCGCAAATGGACCACCGGGAAAAAACCGCTCCACAGCTAAGTTTTGGTGGTGTAGTTCATGTTCTACATTAAATACTATGCTACTTTGCTTATAATCAAATTTTATTATTGGTATAGAAAATAACTCCGGTAGTTTGGAGTTTTTGCCTTCAGCACAGATAAGTAGCGATGATATTAATTGCCGATTATCGTCAAGAGTAACTTCCACAAATCCCGCATCACAAGCGATTGTTTTATAAGAATGCGGAGAGTATATATTTAGTTTATTCAAAAAATTATTATTGATTGCATTCCATATGGTAGCGTTATTGATAACATAGCCCATTGGCTCTTCACCGACCATTTTATGATCATAATGCACAGTAACTGGACTATTTCCATCTAATATGCATATATCAAGTATTGGTTCAGCTTCGCTCTCTATGAACTGCCAAATCCCTAATTTTTCCAGTATTCTCTTCGATCCTTGAGAAATAGCAAATGCTCGATTGTCATCGATTACGCGCGGTAAGCTATTTTTCTCAATCACAGCTACAGACACAGAGTCATTACTTAGGCCAATAGCAGTAATAAGACCAAGCAACCCGCCACCTGAAATGATTACATCATAATTCATTTTATTCATGCTAACCCTGAAATTACATTTTATCTGTTTTAAAAATAGTTTAAATAGTCTTTACAGGCTATTTAAAAAAGACTCAACATCCTTAGCAATGTCTTCATAAATCCCTACTAAACCTTCACTTAGCATTAAAGGATTTCCACAATCAGAAGCATGGCATATTTGTGGATCTAAAGGAACTCTGCCTAAGAGTTTGATTCCTAACTCTTCAGACATTTTTTTTGCGCCATCTTTTCCAAATATATATATTTTTGAGTTGTTTTGAGTAAAATAGCTCATATTTTCCACGATGCCAATAATCGGCACGCTAAGCTTTGTAAACATATCGTAAATTTTACGAGCTTCGATCAAAGCAAGCTCCTGTGGAGTTGAGACTATTATCGCCCCGGTTAAGTTAAAATTCTCCATCAGACTTAAATGCACATCACCGGTTCCAGGTGGCGTATCAACTATCAAATACTCTATATCGGACCATTTCGTTCCCATTAGCAAATTGTAAAGTGCTTTCGTGATCATAGGTCCGCGCCATATTGCTGCACGATCTTTATCGATAAAGTAACCAATTGAGATAGTGTGCAGTCCATGCTTTTCTATGGGCATTGCTTTGCCATCATGTATCTTCGGCTTTAATTCCTCAGCACCAAGCATTTTGGGAATCGAAGGACCATATATATCTGCATCAACTAGTGCAACTTTGCGCTTTAATTTTGCCAATGAAAAGGCGAGATTTAGTGCAACCGTAGATTTACCCACACCTCCTTTACCAGAGGCAACAACAATTATATTCTTCACTCCCTTGATATGTAGCTTAGCTCTTTGTTGTCCAGCTTGCTTTTGACCAGTAGCAACCACGGTCACTTTCCCTACTCCTGGTATAGCTTTAACAGCTTGCTCACAATTTCTTCTTAATTCTTCACTTGCCTGTGTGTTGCCAGAAATCTCAAGCGCAAAACCAACATCTCTGCCCTTAATAACAATTGAGGATATTATGCCAAGAGCGATTACATTTTTATCACTTTTTTGCTCTATGACTTTTTTTAAGCTCTCTCTTACAACTTCTTTGTTGATCATTGACGCTTTTCTAAAACGCGGACAAGCCTGTCAGTAAAACCTCCGCTATAACTCTACTCCTTATTCTTCGCCCTTCCTGCGCGTTTACGCTCATTTGGATCAAGAAATTTCTTGCGTAAACGTATAGACTTTGGAGTTACTTCCACTAATTCATCATCGTCTATATACGCTATCATTTCCTCCAAGGTCATTATTTTTGGCGGAGTAAGTTTTATAGCTTCATCACTACCTGCAGCTCTTACATTTGTTAACTGCTTACCTTTGAGTACATTTATCTCCAAATCATTGTCGCGGCTGTGCTGACCAACAATCATACCGCAATATACTTTGTCTTGCGGCTTGATAAACATAATTCCCCTATCTTGCAAATTAAAAATTGCATACGCCACAGCTTCACCTTTATCAGTGGAAATTAATACTCCATTGCGTCTTCCAGAAATTGGACCCTTATGAGGAGCATAACTGTGAAATAAACGGTTGATTATACCAGTACCGCGAGAATCGGTTAAAAACTCCCCTTGATAACCGATCAGTCCTCTTGACGGCACTAAAAATGTTAACCTTGTTCTACCGTTGCCAGAAGGCCTCATGTCGGTCACTTCACCTTTTCGGAAGCTGAGTTTCTCCATGATGATTCCACTGTATTCATCATCTACATCGATTACCACCTCTTCTATAGGTTCAAGTTTTTTACCGTCTTCTTCTTTAAATAGCACACGAGGACGCGAAACAGAAAGCTCAAAACCTTCTCTTCTCATATTTTCTATTAAAACTCCAAGCTGTAGCTCACCACGTCCACCCACTTCAAATGCCTCGCCACTTGGTGTCGGAGTCACAGTAATCGCAACGTTCGTTTCTGCTTCTGCATATAAACGGTCCTTTATAACAGTGGAAGTAAGCTTTGTTCCCTCTTGTCCAGCGAAAGGTGAATCATTAACACTTATAGTAATTGCCATTGTTGGCGGATCGACCGGAGTCGAGCTTACTGCAGTCGTAACCTCTGGCGTCGCTATAGTATCTGAAACTGAAGCTTTTTCGAGTCCTGCAATGGCAATTATGTCTCCCGCCACAGCTTGCTCTACTGGAATGCGTTTTAAGCCAGAAAATGAAAGCAACTTAGTCAGTCTTCCGCGCTCAACCACTTTACCATCAAGATCAAGTACCTTGAGGTCTGAATTGACTTTTGCGATTCCTTGGTAAACTTTCCCTGTCAATATCCTGCCAAGAAACTTATCAGACTCAAGTAAAGTAACCAGCATAGCAAAAGGTGCATTTTGGTCGTAAACGGAAGGTTTTATGTAGTCTATAACCGTTGAAAATAATGGGCTTAAATCTTTTCTTTCGTCAGAGAGTTCTTTAACACACCAGCCATTTCTACCAGAAGCGTACAATACTGGAAAATCAAGCTGCTCGTTAGTCGCATCAAGGTTAAAAAACAATTCATATATTTCGTTCAACACTTCATCAATTCTGCTGTCTGGCCGATCAACCTTATTGATTATCACAATCGGCTTCAAGTCTGCTTTTAATGCTTTCGATAACACAAACTTAGTTTGTGGCATGGGACCTTCTGCAGCGTCAACCAGCAGCAACACACCATCTGCCATGCATAGCACCCTTTCTACTTCTCCACCAAAGTCCGCATGCCCAGGTGTATCGATAATGTTGATTTTTTCATCGCCCCACATTATTGACGTACATTTTGCAAGTATCGTAATTCCGCGTTCACGCTCTTGATCGCCACTATCCATCACTCGCTCTTGAACTTCTTGATTCTCACGAAACGTGCCACTTTGTTTTAACATACTATCGAGTAAAGTAGTTTTTCCGTGGTCAACGTGCGCAATTATCGCAATATTACGGATCGATTTAAATTCATTCATTTCTTATCATTTCAAATTTAATTTAGTAATAAGTATACATGTAATATACTTAGAGTAAATAGACCTTTTTTGCATAACCATATAACAAACCTTTGGCAGCGCTAAGCACATACCCAATATAAAAAAACTACTTGACAACTTTCGCCAGTCCCCTTACAATAGAGTTGTGGGTGTTTTAGGCCTAAAATTTATCTTTAATCTTGTATTAAGTGACAAAAGCACAGTATAAAACAAGGCGTGTTATGTTTTATTTTTGCAGCATGGACACTGCATGTCTTTATAAATTTTTGTCTACATTAGCTGGACCTCGCTTATTAAGCGGTGTAAGAGAGAACCGGACGCCAAGTTTTTGAGAGAACAGTAAACAACTCACATTGCGGGGTTTCTTTTGTCTTTTTTTTAAATTAGTTAAAATTTTAACCAATCTCATTTTTTTCACAAAAAATTGCTTGACAAGTTTTGACATTTCCCTTATCATAAGATTATGGGTATTTACAATCCCAAGGTCAGCTACTTGTCAAGCGTATAGAGCATTAACGCCAAGTTATTAAAATAGATATTGACCAGGGCTTTTTTTGCTTTTTTTTTCCTATTTGGTAAATATTAAAGCAATTCATAAACAAACGTTTATTTTTACAGCAAGTGGTGTCATTCCAGCGCGTGATGCACAACTGTACGAACATTGCAATTAGCAGGTAATTTGCGCAACAGACGGTGCCATCCACCCAGAAAAATTCTCTGATTAAGCTCAAGTGTATACAGTTTTTTCTACACCACTGGATATTTGTTGTGTTAATATTGAAGATAAGTGAACAGGAATGTCATTTGCTACTTTGTCCACGCATTCAACTTCAAACTGCTTACTTAATAAGCTTAGTTCATTAACGGCAGAACGTGAATCGTTTTGAATATTTGCACAAAATATAAGTCCTCTAGACGCTTCAGGATAATTGTAGTCCATTAAAAGCATAGCTGAAACTACCAAAAAAGAAATCACTTGAGCAATAAGAGAGTCTGTGAGAGCAAGTGGCAATAAAGATAGAGATATAACAATAACGTACCTTGCCATATAATTGAATTTTGCAAAAAATAGCAACTTGGAATGTGAGTTATGTAACTTGCCATAAGAGTTAGTAAACGTTTCTTTGTTATACACAGTTCTAATATTAAATAATAGGTGATCAGTTTTTAGCTTTGGCTCACCGAAACCAAATAAAGTATTAATGTTATGATAATAGGCTTGGCAATTAATAATTTCCTGATTGATTTCACATATCCATTTATAAACTTGCTTTAGATCTTTCAATGAGCTGTAAACTTGCTCTAGATCTTCCAGTGAGCTATTTTTTATGTTTTTTAGAAAATTACTGAACTCACTTAAATTCTTTTTAAAATCAATAATTTTCTTTAACTTGTTATCATTATTGTTATCCTGAGAATATATTGTATTTAATATTGTTGATAAACATTTTTTTCCTTCTTTTGTTGATAACAATGAATAGATAGATTTATCCAGTGCTTCAATGTAATTTTCATTTTCAAGAAGACCTACTGCTGTTTCTAGAAGTTTAACTAACCGTTCTTTTTCACCTGCGTTCTGTAATCCATTTGTTAGCAATTCAAGTGGTTCTTTAAGGATATATTTTTTCTGTAAATTCTCTACTTTTTCCTGTAGCAGCTTAAAGTGTTCACGAATGATGCTTGAACACTTTAAAAAACTTTCAAGGCTAGAATGCCTGATCACATAAGCATATGCTAACACCTTTTCGTCGTCCTTTTCATCCAAAGTACATGATTTAGCTAAAAAGATTACATAATCAAATGCAAAATTTACATAATAAGCAGCTTTGGTAATTGTAGTTAAAACAAAGAAGAGTACTCTTTGTAAGAAAAGCGGTTTACCATTATTTATTATTCTATTTCTATATGAACGAAGATATTCTTCTGTACTTTTGGCAATCTTACGTAAGTCTTTTTCTGTCTTCTCTACGTCAAAATCATTCATATCATGCACTTTTTCATACGCTTCTTTTATCAAACTATATGAAAAATCTTGCAGATCTTTATCATTAATATTTCCTAACGCATCCATATTTTCACTAATGTAGACTTCCATTTTTGCTCCAAGCTCAACTCCCATTCTGTTCTTTACCAACTTACTATATCTGTCAACAGCTGGAAATAGAACCTTCTGGCAAAAATACCTTGGTGAGCTTCTTAACTTCGCTAAAACCTCATCCACAAATAGTTCAACTTTTTCACCTGCAGCTGCAAAAAACCACGACTGTCTACTAGTATTGCGTTCTCTATTTCTTCCAAGATTCTGCAAAGCTTCAGCTGGGTCGTTAAATTGACTAGCTGAATCCGTAAATATTGATGCAACGTGATTATACTCGCTGTCAAAACCACGGCCTTTTGACCCATCTACGACTGTTGTCAATGCACATTTAGCTAATGCATTAACGTTTCCTTGCGAATAATCACAATATTCAACACTGTCTTTGCCTTTGAATTCATGTATTTTAAAGGGTTCGTCCTTTTCAATACCACTTCTTTTAAGCCCCACAAAAATACACATATTATCTTCACAGAAACTGTTGAGGCTGTGCAGTGCACCTTCTTTTCTTTCTATAAGGTCATGCATTTCTTTACTTAAATGCCAGTTATCCACTATTAGCTTGCGTTGTTCATTGCCACATTTACCCAATGCTTCAATCACTGTCTTTATTTGTGGCAGAAGTTTATCTTGAGCAAATTCTTCGTCAAAGCCTTTTTTCTTTAGGAAATCTACAACTTTGCCATCATCCACAACAACAATCTTATCTTTAACGCTTCTAGTCAACCTGCTTAAATCTTCTCTTCTTTGTTTATCTAAAGCGATGTTATCACACTCCATTAAAAATGAGAGCGTAAGGTCGACCACTGAATGCATTACTCTATATTTTAAATACTTAGGAGTATCACTAAAGTCCACTTTCTCACTTAACTCGGATATTTGTTCCTCTGTTAGATTGGAATATTGCTTTTTAACACAGTTTATAAAATTTGACTTACGCAATTTTAGTCTGTAATCCTTGTACAGCATTTTATCAGGCTTACACAAATTATAAATACTATAGCGCTTGTATGTTTTCCCATTTTCATATACTTCATCATCTTTGCCTTGAAATATAGAAATAAGATTCATTATACTATCTAAATCATATGTCAAAATCAGAGCATTTTCTCCAATTGGACTTTGTATGTTCCACCTTACAGATGTTAATAAATCATCAGTATCAACAAGTTTGTTGTGGTAAAAGGTTTCTTCGCGTTTTTCAATGTATTCATGGGCTGGGCTAGATTTACATTTACTAGATAAGACTTCAAATAAATTAGCGAAAGCCCTTAAGAACAGCTGCTTTAACTCTACACCAGCAATTTTGCTGAACACCCACATGACTGGCGCCGTTATCATAAAAAAGACAACAGCGGAAATTATGTACTTGGAACTATTAATCAGAAAAAGGTACAGCCTAAGATTTGAAGTGAAACCAATCTGTGCAGCTATTGCAGTAACGTGGATATTTATAATAGGAAACAAGGCAATTGAAGATATGACATAGAGAGCAACACCAGTTGCTAATATTCGACCAAATTTTTCTCCATTGGTTTTTTTTATGATACCAGTTGTTTTTATAGTATCTACAATGCAGCATCTACTTGATCTTGCAGGGCTGATAATTTTTCCACATCTGTTTAAGATTCTTCTTTTTGTAGTTGCAGTGAGATAGGTTGTAGGATACTTTCTATCAAGCTGACACATATTTTCAAAAGCCTGTTGTTGGCTAATGCTGTCTGCTTCATCAATACTGATCCACAGTTTAGGTTTTTCACTGCTTTGATTTCCAAGTTTTTGGCTATCTTTTTGTTGTAAGAGCAAATCATGTGTTATTATAATTGTTGTAGGTTCAGTGTTTTTCAGTAAGTCTTCAATCCCTTGAGTAGTTTCAGGTGTTTCAATTCTTAAAGAAAATGCGTCACCTATCATTTTTTTAGCTTGATTCACTAAATTATTATTTGGCACTGCAACTAGATGATGAAACTCTGCTTGAGCCAATACGTAACTATGCAACTCAATATCATAAGTCTTGCCAAATCCAGTTTCTGCGTCGATCATAATATTGTAGTTAGTGGTGGAAGGGCTTTTTAAGTGTTCTAATACTCCCTCAACAACAGGCTTACGACGTCCTACTGTCACAGACTCCTTTGCATTACCAAATCTTTTAGATTCTCCTTTTAACTCGCTGTTAATTTTTTCTAGGCTTTTTATAATAACTTGCTTGTCTTGATTGCTGATAGAGCACATATGTAACCTCAACGTAATTCACACTATTAGTATATATAAACTGATAAAATTGTCAATAACATTAGACATAATGTTATTGCTATTGAATAATGGAGAGGCATACTCCATTATTTTGGCACGAAGTAACAAATTCAATAAATTGTATGCTCCCTGTGTAGTGGGAATTGGTATTAACAGTTGCAGTCTATGTCTCTCAGTGATAAAATGATGGTCTGTATATAATTTAATATTATGATTAGCTTACTGTTTGTTGTGCTGTTGTTTTTTTGTGGTGGTGATGCACTTGCAAAACAGGAACCACGTCCAATGGCTGCAGACAGTCACATAAAGGTCATCAATTATAATCCACATGCTATACATAAGTACACTGGTTTTTATGGTTACCAGTCGAGCATATTATTTGAGCCAGGTGAAGAAATAAAGAACCTTTCAATGGGTGATCCAACTGGTTGGCAGCTCGTTCCTCAAGGTAACAGGTTATTTATCAAACCTATAGATGATATCGCTGACACTAACGCAACTGTAATTACTAACAAAAGAGTTTATTACTTTGAACTTCATGCTGAGGAAGCAACTGGATTGGATGATCCAAGATTAGCGTATGAAGTAAGGTTTCTTTATCCACTATTCAATAGTGATGAAATTTACACGACCAACAACGGTGATATCCTCGAGCAAGCTAATCCCAACACTATTCCTGACATAAGTGATATTGAGGTTGTAAAGAAAGGCTTAAATTTTAATTATTCCATCTCACATGTAAAAGGTAGTGAGTCAATAATACCAACTAAAGTCTTTGATGACGGGAAATTCACATATCTGCAATTTAATAAGACAAATTCTGATTTTCCAGCAGTCTTTATGGTTGACTCTGCAGGATATGAATCTCTAGTAAATTTCCGTACAGTTGATGATTATCTTATAATTGAAAGAGTGGGCTCGGTATTTACTTTAAGGAACGGATCAAGTACAGTCTGTTTGTTCAATGAAAACATGCCTTTTAAAAAAGGTAAGTAGCTGTTAAAGGCTATAGTGCCTCAGGTACAGCACTTTCAGCATACGCTAATTCAAACGGTTGTCATACCAGCATTTCCATTAATCTTCAGTGTTGTACACGTTCTTTTCTTTTTCTAATCTCTCCTGCTCTTCAATACAATATATGGCAAGCGGATTAGCTTTAAGTCTTTCGACCCCTATTTCTTCTCCTGTTCCTTCGCAATAGCCGTAGGTGCCTAATTTTATTTTTTCTAACGCCTCCTTAATTTTTTCTTTTCTGTCTTTTCTGCGCTGGATTAATTTTTCGTTTCCACTGTCTTCATCAGAATAATATGCACTATCCTCTAGTTCTTGTTTCTCCAGCTCAGTAAGCATCGATTGCAACTTTGAGTTGAAATACTCTAACTGCTTTACGCTCATATATTCTTCGTCTTCTGAAGGAGTGTAATCTTCTGGTAATTTTATTTTTGGTAACTCTTCCATAACTGTATAACTAGACAATAAAACCTGTATAATTTGCGAACAAGAAATTATACTACCTATAAGTAAACACTATAATTTATAATAAACATTTAAAGTCCTGGTATGATCGGCTTAATAAAAAAATTAGCAACATATGATAAGAACTTTACTTATATAATATGTGTTTTTATTGTAATGTTAAGCCTATCTTTGTTCACACTTGAAAATAACAGTGAACAAGAAGTTATGTTAACATTAACATGGATATGTGCTACATTTGTTTTACAAATCTCTACAAATAATTTATTTGCTTCTGATTATCATGATGGAATATTAGAGCAAATTTTCATACAGCCGCTTTCTTCTAAGTTTATAATTACTTGTAAAATTTTTGCTCACTGGTTACTGTTCGGGTTACCGATTTCAGTGATTTCTTCCATATTCAGCTTTGTAGTTCTTGGTAATAATACTGAACACTCAATAGCAGTAGGCTTATCTTTATTGCTTAGCACGTTGATAGTAATCAATATTTCAGCTGTTGGAAATGCATTAATGATTGGCCGAAACAACTTAGCATCGGGAATATCACAAATTCTTGTTTTGCCAATTATAATGCCGGTTTTTATATATTTTAAATTACTAGTTCAACTTGAAGATTTATCCTTGAATATTCGTACATTGCTTATTACTGCTTTAATTTTTGCCATTCTGATAGTTAATAGCATTATAGCTACTCACATGGCATTAAAATTCGCTGTAGAGCAGGATTAGAAGGCTTCACTACCAATAAAGTCTAAACCTACTAAATACATTTCCGTAGATTCAGATCTACTTGATTTTGGCTTGAAGTATTTTACTGTTTTAAATATTTTTTTTAATTCGTTGTAAAAATCTTTATCGGACTCTCCTTGAAAAATTTTTACTACGAACTTGCCGTCATGATTTAGGAAGTGCTTTGCAAAGTTCAATGCTGCTTCGCATAAAAGCATGATTCTAATATGATCCAATGATTTTAATCCACAAGATTCTGGGGCCATGTCAGATAAAATTACATCGAATTTTTGGTCTTTAAATCTTTCCCTTAAAATTTCAAGCTCATTTATATCGTATTGTATATATTCTACTCCAGCAATTGTATTTACTGGTTTTATGTCAATGGCAACCACATTAGCTCCTTTCTGAGATGCAACTTGTGACCATCCACCTGGAGAAGCACCAAGATCAATGATTTTTTGCCCTTTTTGGAGTAATTTAAATTTATTATCTATTTCTATCAACTTGTACGCTGAGCGCGATCTGTAGCCATCCTTATTGGTTTTTTGTACGTACTTGTCATTTAAATGACGATGCAGCCACCTGGTTGAAGATAGTTTTCTGCCTTTGGCTGTTTTTACTCTAGTTTTTATTGTTAATACCCTACAAGAATCACTTATTATTGATTATGTCTTTTAGCTCTTTTTCAACTACTTCTTTTACCAGTGTATGAAGGTACTTATTTAGCCATTCCGACAATTGAGGTTTTAAAAGAGATGTGACTAATTCTTCAACAGTAAGACTTGCTCTTTTTTGTTGCTTGTGCTGTAGTTCACTTTGCATTTTTCCAAGTAGCTCTTTAATCTCTTCCATATTCTCTTTTAAGATTAGATGGTCATTGTTTTGCGTTTGTGAGCTGCTGTTATCCACTTTTTCATTGCTCATTTGGGTACTATGCTGCAAGTGAACGTCTTCTTCCTCTAGATTGTGACTATGAATATTAAATTTGGTGTTATCGAAAACCATTTCCTTATCCTGACCGTTGTTGTTTTTTTCATTATCCTCCTCTTTACTATCTTCTTCTGAATCTTCCAAGTATTCTTCTTCAAGATACAGCACATCATCATCTTCTTTCTCCTTCTCTATTTCCACTTCATCACCACTGGCGTTTTTGCCTGATATGGCTTTTTTTATGTCTTCTAGGATATCTTTTACAGATTGATTGCTTTGTCCATCATTCATAACGCTAATACCATTAAATTTAGAGATTTATACTATTTATCATAAAAAGCAAATTATAAACACTAATTACATAATTGCTTTTTGCTTCAACCAAGTCCGAACGTGCTTTGAATAGTGCATCTTCGGTATCCAGAAGTTCAGTTGTGCTTTTCAAATTTAAGTTGACTTCTTGCTCAACTCCTTCCAACGCTAAAGCTGCTGCTTTTTCGGCTTCGTGACTTGCTTTAATGACAGCCTTTGCTGTTAGAACGTTATTCCAAGCATTTACAACCTCTTTTTCTATATTTTTTACTGTTTCATAATAATCATAGGTGGATTTTTTTGCATCCATTTTAGCTTTGCCGATACCAAAAGCATTGATTCCTCTTTTAAAAATTGGAATATCGAGAATGAAAGCAATATTGACGTTTCCTAACACTTTCTCGAGAGAAGCGTTTTCTCCGTTTCCCCGATCAAGATCTGTACTTGCACTGAGATTCAAGGAGGGCAACCACTTGGAAGTTTCAGCAATCACTTCCATTTTAGCTGCTCTTTTTTGATAAACCGCTGCTTTTAGAGATAGATTATTGGTTTTGGCTAATTGTAAGCATTCATTTAGCTTCGGAACGGAAGGTAATTGATCATTGGCTTCGGAGAGTTCATCAGGATCCTCGCCAATTAAGTGAAAGTAAGCAATGTTTGCCAATTTTAACTTACCTTCAGCATCAACTCTTTCTGATACTGAAGATGAAAATCTTGCTTTCGCTAGTAAAACCTCAGCGTTGGTAACCTCTCCAAGAGAAAGGCGTTTTTTCATTGCTGACAAGTGCTCCAAAGAAACGCGTTCTTTGTGCTCTCTCAATTTTAATATTTCTGTCCTGCGTAGAACGTCAACGTATACTTTCACGGCGTTAAGCGCAATCTCTTGTTTTAACTGTTGAAACCGCATCTTTTCTGCTTTGAGAAGGTGACTTGATCGGCTGAATGTGGCAAAAGTACCACCTCCGTCTATTATTTTCTGGTTAAGAGTGAGACTCTTTTCATGATTAAAGCTCTTATCAAAGTTGTATCGTAAATTAATCTCAGGTAAAAACCCAGCTAACCCGGCAGATTTTAGCTGTTTTTCTGCGCTTTTGTATTGGTAGAATTGGGATTTTAGTTTTGAACTATTTTTAATAGCTTTATTTATAACTTCTTCAAGGTCGATTGCGTAACAACTTATAGCACTAAAAATGGTCGCAAGCGTAATAATCAACCGAAACATTCTACTCCTATATACATTAGTCGCACACAGCTAAGTTACTAGCACAAATTGCTTTAATAATCAATAACTAATGTTGTTGACACTATTTAGAAATTAAGTGTATCATAGCTTACTATTGTATAATTTTAGATGATGAAAACTTTTTTCTTAAAAGAAAAACAAATCGATAAAAAATGGTTTGTCATAGATGCAGAAGGGTTAGTAGTAGGGAGACTTGCAGCATTTGTAGCAACGCTATTGCGTGGAAAACATAAACCTGAGTATACACCTCATATGGATTGTGGTGATAATGTAATTATCATCAATGCAGAAAAGGTGCATTTTACTGGAAAGAAACTTAAGGAGAAAATTTATTATAAGCATACAGGTTATCCTGGTGGTTTGAAAAGGACTACTCCAGATAATATTTTAAATGGTAAGTTTCCTGAGCGTGTAATAGAAATGGCAGTAAAAAGAATGCTTGATGACGGTCCTATGGCACGCAAACGTTTTGGAAATTTATATGTTTATTCTGGCCCAGAGCATAAGCATCAAGGACAGCAACCTGAAAAGATAGATTTTGCTTCTTTAAATCGTAAAAATAAAAAATAATGGAGTAAAAATGGAAAATTCTGTAACAAATCAACCAGAAAAAATAACTAAACCAGTAATTGATTCGCTTGGTCGTTTATATGCTACAGGCCGAAGGAAGGAGTCTGCAGCAAGAGTATGGATAAAGCCAGGAAGCGGGAAGTTTAGTGTTAATAAGAAAGACAAACTACTGGATTACTTTAAAAGGGAATCAGTGTGCCAAATGGTAAAAATGCCATTTATTGTAACATCTATGCTCGATAAATATGATGTATTTGCTACGATAAAAGGTGGAGGGCTATCTGGTCAAGCAGGTGCCTTAGCTCATGGAATAAGCAGAGCTTTAAGTAAAATAAGCCAAGACTTATATTCTATATTGCGCAAAAGAGGGTTCTTAACACGAGATTCACGTGTTGTTGAGCGTAAAAAATATGGTCAACACAAAGCTCGTAAGAAGTGTCAATTTTCTAAAAGGTAGCTATTTTTTTTATGGAACTTTTTGTTAAGCGTTATGCAAATATTAAAAAAGTGTATGATATATTCTATTTTCGCGATAAATTTAGTTGACTATTGATATGAACGTAATATGCTGTTTGTGTGAATTTTTCAATATTAAGGTAATTTATGAGTAAAGAAGATATAGTAAAACAATTAAAAGAAGATTGTTCTTGTCAGAATATAAATATAACGAAATCTGACTTGGGCAAGATTCATGATGCGTTTATAAAAATAATAAAAGATGAGCTAGATAGAGAAGGTGAAATACGTCTACATGGAGTAGGTACATTCTCTACTGCTATAAGTCGGGAGAAACAATGTCGTAATCCTCAGAGTGGTGAGATCATGACTGTCCCTAAAAAGACAAGAGTGAAATTTAAAGCGAGCAAGACTCTTTTAACTGTTTTGAATGAAAAGGAAAAAGCAGTAGTTAGTTAGAGATTATCGTTTTCATTGTTTTTACTACGCTGTGTAAGCCGTAAAATATAGCTTCGCTGATTAAAGAGTGGCCTATATTGAGAGCTGAGATGTGAGGTATTTCTTTTATTCTTTTAGCGTGTGTATAGGTTATGCCATGTCCTGCGTGGCATTCTATTCCTAATTTATTGATATATCCTGCAGCATTAGTAATTGATTGTAATTTTTCCTCTGATGGATTATCGCAGTAATCTCCTGTATGAATTTCTATTATATCAGGCTTTCTCTCTAGCTCTTCAAGATATTTTAGTTGATTGATATTTGGATTGATAAACAGTGAAACCTTTATACCAATGCTATGCATCTCCTCTATTATACTAGAGAGTTTGCTATACATGCTAATTATATCCAAGCCACCTTCTGTTGTTAATTCTTTTCTTTTTTCTGGTACTATATTAATCGAATAAGGTTTTACCTTTTTTGCTATTCCAAGCATTTCTTCTGTAGCTGCAATTTCAAGGTTTAGCTCAGTTTCGATGTTTTTTTTCAGGTTAAACACATCTTCATCTTTAATATGTCTTCTGTCTTCTCGTAAGTGTACGGTGATAAAATCTGCTCCTGCACCAATAGCTATTTCTGCTGCTTTCAATGGATCTGGATAAGAAGTTCCGCGTGCGTTACGGAGGGTTGCAACGTGATCGATGTTAACGCCTAGTTTTATAATCTACCTCAAAGATTGTTTATAAATTATACATGTTATTAGGTCTTTTGCACAGTCATTTTTTGACTAGCAATACACCCTTTAGCATACACGAACATTGTGATTTGAGCCTAACAAGAGGGTGTTATGAAAATAGCCCTTTCTCCTGCCACCCCAGCGCCCTCTTCTTATCATCCCAGTGCGTGACACTGGGATCCAGGATACTACTTTAGTCATAAATATTTAAGAAATTTACCAAGCGAGAAAAAAAGCAAAAGAAACCCTGGTCGGTGGCTAATTATTTATATGTACCTCAAATATCGGCGTTTTTATCCTCAACGCTACGATTCAGCTATTTTTAAATGCAAATAACCAAAACTGTAAACGTTAAGAAATTTACTAAGCAGGAAAAAAGGCAAAAAAACTCTGAGGCAGCTAGCATTCAAATTCTCCCTTGTCTATTTGACGTTCTATACTGTCTTAAACGACTTATAAGCGCGTTTCAGCTTGTATAGGTAAAAACCAGAAGTTTTAAAAAGACGTAAGGTGCACATAGTGCAAAAATTTAAACATGAGACGCCAAATACCCTAAGTTTTTTGTCATTAACCTGCACAGATTGCGAAGATAAATAAATAGCTTCAGTCTCATTAATAAGGATGACGGCGGGAGTTGTCAAGTAGTTTTTTTGTTTCTATCGGATGATGGCCGGATCAAATTGCAATGTTCATGCAGTTGTGAGTCTAAAGTGGTAGCCCATAAGTCTAATAAAAATTCACATATACAGGAAAGATTGGTAACATTACCTAAATTAGAGGTTGTCATTATAATTATGCCAAAACGTACAGATATAGAATCTATATTAGTAATAGGAGCAGGTCCAATAATTATAGGTCAGGCGTGCGAATTTGATTATTCCGGAACTCAGAGTTGCAAGGTATTAAAAAGTGAGGGTTATAGAGTCATTTTGGTTAATTCCAATCCTGCAACTATAATGACGGATCCCGAGTTTTCTGATGCAACATATATTGAACCCATACTGCCTGAAATCATAGAAAAAATCATAATTAAAGAGAAGCCAAATGCAATATTGCCAACGATGGGCGGGCAAACTGCTCTAAACTGTGCAATGAAACTTGCAGATGATGGGATATTGGATACATATAACGTAAAGCTAATTGGCGTAAATAGAGAAGCAATTAAAAAAGCTGAGGATAGGGAACTATTTCGCCAATCTATGGATAAGATAGGGCTAAAATACCCTAAAAGCATCATTATAAAAAATCAAGGACAAATAAAGAAAGCTCTGGATTATATAGGGTTACCTGCAATTATCCGTTCATCGTTTACTCTTGGAGGCGCAGGTAGTGGCATAGCGTACAATAAAGAGGAGTTTATCAACATTGCGGAGAATGCTCTGAAAATTTCGCCAATAAGTGAAGTTCAGATAGATGAATCCATTATCGGTTGGAAAGAATACGAAATGGAAGTTATTCGTGATTGCAAAGATAACTGCATAATAGTCTGTTCAATAGAAAATGTTGATTCCATGGGAGTTCATACAGGTGATAGCATTACTGTTGCTCCTGCTTTAACTCTGCGTGATGCGGAGTATCAACAAATGAGAAATGCATCCATAGCAGTTCTGAGAGAAATTGATGTTAGTGCAGGTGGTGCAAATGTCCAGTTTGCAGTTAATCCCAAAGAAGATGGCAGCCTCGTTGTAATTGAAATGAATCCAAGGGTTTCTCGCTCTTCTGCACTTGCCTCAAAGGCAACAGGTTATCCCATAGCAAAAGTTGCAACTAAGCTTGCTGTTGGCTATTCACTTGACGAAATACGCAACGATTGTGCGCCAACTATACCTGCTGCATTTGAACCAGTAGTTGATTACATTGTCACTAAAATTCCTCGTTTTGAATTCGAAAAATTTAAGGGGACGAATTGTGAGCTATCAACCTCCATGAAATCAGTGGGGGAAGTGATGTCTATAGGCCGCACTTTCAATGAATCACTACAGAAAGCTTTTCGTTCACTTGAAACTGGTCTCACGGGACTTGATGAAGTGTTCTCTGAAGGTACAGATGTTGATCATATAAAATCTCAATTAGCAAAACTGCTACCAAACAGATTGCTGGTTGCTGCTGACGCAATGCGTCACGGAATAAGCATAGAAGAAATAAATTCGATTACAGGGTACGATTTGTGGTTTTTGCAAAATATACAGCAGATCATCTTAGCTGAACAAAAAATCAAAGAAGCTGGTTTGCCTGAAACTGCATACGAAATACTAGAACTAAAGAAAATGGGGTTTTCAGATGCAAGGTTGGCAAGTTTAAGCGATAAACCTATTCCTATCATCCAAGTAGCTGACACTGGGATCCAGATGCAGATTCCAGCGTTACGCGCTGGAATGACATCAGATCGAATAGAGCAAATTGAAGCAATAAGGAAAAAATTTGGCATCCACCCAGTTTATAAACGTGTAGACACGTGTGCAGCTGAGTTTGAATCGGGCACTGCCTATATGTATGGCTGTTATGAAGGAGACGTTATAAATAAGACAGAGTGCGAAGCGAACGTTTCTGACCGAAAAAAGGTTGTCATTTTAGGCAGTGGACCAAACCGTATTGGTCAGGGTATTGAGTTTGATTATGCATGCGTGCATGCAGTTTCCGCTGCCAAAGAAATGGGATATGAAACAATAATGATTAATTGTAATCCCGAGACTGTTTCAACTGATTATGATACTGCTGATCGTTTGTATTTTGCTCCACTAACTGTAGAGGATGTGCTTGAAATACTAAACAAAGAGCAAGAGAATGGTACACTAGTGGGTGTCATAGTTCAAATAGGTGGTCAAACACCTTTAAAGTTAGCCAAAGTACTAAATGAAAGGGGTTTTAACATCCTTGGTACCTCTTTTGACTCTATAGACCTTGCTGAAGATCGTATGAGATTTAAAAACCTTGCTCTGCGGCTTGATTTGAAGCAACCTGAGAACTCTATTTGTCATTCAGTAGAAGAAGCATCAGCCAATGCAGAGAAGGTGGGGTTTCCATTAGTAGTCAGGCCATCCTACGTTCTGGGTGGTCAATCCATGTCGATTAAGCACGATATTGAAAGCTTTAAAGAATATGTACTAGATCAGACTAAGATTTTTGAACATGGGTCGCTACTACTTGATAGATTCTTAGTCAACGCAGTTGAGGTTGACGTTGATGCTATATGCGATGGAGAAAAAGTTTTCGTTGCGGCAGTTATGGAGCATATTGAAGAAGCCGGAGTTCACTCTGGTGATTCAACTTGCTCGATACCGACAAACACGCTGAGTGATGAGGTCGTAAGAGAGATTGAATTGCAAACTGAAAGGATAGCTTTTGAACTGAAGGTGAAAGGCCTGATAAACATTCAATTTGCCATTCAAGAGAATGATATATACATACTAGAAGTGAATTTAAGAGCTAGCCGCACAGTTCCTTTTATTTCCAAGGTAGTCAATATTCCTATCGCAAAGCTTGCCACTCAGGTTATTTTAGGCAAAAAATTAGACCAAGAAAAGAAATCCCTTGATCACTTTGCAGTCAAAGCTGCTGTTTTTCCGTTTACACGTTTTTCGGAAATTGACACTCTACTCGGTCCGGAAATGAAGTCAACTGGAGAGGTAATGGGAATCGACTCATCTTTTGAGGCCGCGCTTGCAAAAGCTTATATGGCTGCAGGATATAAGTTGCCAACAGAAGGCAGGGCTCTGATTTCAGTAAAAGATGATGATAAAGAGTATATACTGCCAGTTGCACGAATGTTGAAGGGGCTGGGTTTTGAAATATACGCTACCAAAGGCACAGCCTCGTATTTGAACAATAATGGCATTGCTGCAAAAGCTGTAAATAAGGTGAGAGAAGGCAGGCCCCACATAGTTGACATGCTTAAAGATGGAAAAATAAATCTAGTGATCAATACCTCAAAAGGTGTCAAATCAGTCTCAGACAGCAAGGACATTAGAAGAGCTGCTATTTTGCAAAATATAGCTTATAGCACCACAGCATCTGGAAGTAAAGCATTAGTACTTGCAATTCAATATGTAAAAAGCAGCAAGCTGGAAGTAAAGTCATTGCAGCAGATACAAAACGCTGTTTATAGTTAATAAAAATAGACCTTTTGTATAGCTTTCAGCAGCGCATTTGATGAAACAAAAAAACTGCTTGACAAATTCCAACAATTTCATTATCATGGTAATGAGTACAATGATACAAACAATAATATCATAGAATTCAGTAGGATAATTCCTAGAGAATTACTTATCTACAAAAGGCCAAAACTTGCTAATGCTGTTTTAATGCAAAAGATAAGCTAGATTTCTACAAGTTCAAACAGCAAGGCACCTTTGATTGAACCAAGCTTATGTGATAGGCAACTGAACCGGTTTGCTATTTCCTAAATTAACAAATTTTAATACAAACAAGTATCTTTCATATGGTGCACATATTGGAAAAGTTTAAATCTAGCCCATATATACTTGTATCACCTCATCTGTGATAGTACCAGAACTGACAGCCAAATATCCCCTTGCCCATAAATGCCTTCCCCAAAACTGCTTACATAAACTTGCAAAATCTTGCATTAACAATCGAGAGCTTACTCCTTCTTAAAAGTTGCACAATTTTACTAACGCTTTGTTGTGGCTTGTATGATATAAACATATGAACATGGTCAACTGCTACCTTACCTGAAATAATTTGAATTTCATTTTCCATAGCAACTTGCCTTAATATTTCTCTTGTTCTAGTTGCAATTTAAAACTCTTTTTCGATATTTGGGAATCCAGACTAGATGCACCTTCATATCATATTTAGAATGTGCATTGTATCCATAACGTCGCATATACCCCGCCAACAATGTTGCAAATTTTTCTTTTCTTCTCCACTATGTCCAGAAGAGTTTGGTAGCTCTTTTACACGAAATACCACATTTACGTCCTCAAGGTTAATTTCAATTCTCTTGACTAAAGTTCTGATAATATCACGTTTAGTTAGCCAGTCTGCGTTATCAAGGTTTGATCTAATATTGGAAGAAAAGTCTTCTAAATTGGTTACAACCAAAGCTAATTCCTGTTTTAATTTCTTTTGATCGAATATCCTTTTCTTCTCCTCTTCAATTGTTTTTAAGCTTTGTTTCATTGCTTTAATTCGTGGTTCAAATTCTTCTTGATTAATATATTCTTGAGCATAACTATCAATAAGTCTAGCAATACCACGTTTTAATTTCTTTTCTTGCTTCTCTAGTAAATCGCTTTTTTGATCCCATGATGATTTTTTAAGCTCTGAAAGTCTACGCCTGTATTCTTCTAAAACCCTATTTGGATTTTTCAATAAATGCTTAACCTCTTCCCACACGGCTGTTTCTAATGCATCTGTACGAATGTGTTTATTATCACAAATTTTATTACCACCAAAACGGTAAGAATCTCTACCAATACAACGATAATAAGCATAATGATCAATTTTTTCTCCTCGCTTATTTCTTACAGGACTTCCGTAATATGCATAACGACAACGCTTACATACGATTAAACCTTGTAGTAAATGTTTTGCTCCTCTTTCTCTTGTCCTTGCTATTTTTCTATTCTCAGCTAATTGTTCTTGAACTATATCAAATACATCTTCGTCCACTATATTTGGCACTTTAACATAAATCCAATTTGCTTTTTCAACAGAATAGGTAGAGTAATTATCTTTCGGTTGTTCACAAGAATGTTTCTGTGGTCTGATATGTTGTAACTTTACACCTACTTTTGTTTTACCAAAAGCCGCTTGTCCTTTGTAAGCAGGATTTTTTAACATACCCCAAATCACACTTCTATCCCAGCACTTTTTTCCTGTTCGTGTTATAATAGACATAGTGTTTAGCCGACGACACACTTCCCCAATACTTGTCCTTTCTCTTCCTACCCACAAAAATACTTTCCTAACAACATTAGCTTCTTCTTCGTTTATTTCAAATAAAGCTTGTCCTCCTCCCATATATTTATCTATATAACGATAACCATAAGGAGCTCCTCCCATTACGCTTACACAACCTTTATTAGCTGCGTAAATCTTTCCGCGACGACTTCGTTCCATAATTTTCGCTCGTTCATATTCTGCTATCATACCTTGCATTTGTAACAGTAACTGAGATTCTGGATTATCGTTAATCTCATAATTTAAGAAAACCGTTTCTGCTCCTGCTTTCTCAAATTCTTCAAGTAATACCATTTGATATGCATATTTCCTAGATAAGCGATCAGGTGAATGAATGTAAATCCTATCAATTTTACCTTCTGTTACTTTATCACGTAATTTTTCTAGATCAGGACGGACTAAATTAGATCCACTGTAGCCATTATCAATAAATTTATACTCACTTAATAATTTGTACCCATCCGTACTAATTTGCTTCTCTAAAGCTGCAACTTGACTTGCTATTGTATTTTCTTGTGCTTGTTTCCCTGAAGAAACTCTTGCATATAAACTCACTGTTACCATTTGATCCTCCTTGAATCCCATTCTTATGTTTTAAATTTTTTTGGCTTACTTGCTTTGACACGGCTTTTTCATAAGCATCTAACAAATACTTTTCTGCCAACCGGTTAGTTTCATAGCTACAGCTAATCCGTATAGCTAATCTCTTATTCCCCATGACCTTTCCTTGAAATAATATGTTCATATCATTCATTGAAACTGATGGTTAATTGATTGTTGGCACTATAAATAAATGGCACTCTTGTTTTTGGACATAGAAGTTTTCGAGAAATGCTTTTCTCTAATTTTACGTTTTTTGCAACATTGTTGGCGGGGTAATTGCGGCTATTATAACTTTTCCTTTATCTCAAGGCGAGGGTTTTCAATCCCAGTTGGGGAATACTAAAGTTTTTCCACCTAGAAGGTGGAGGCTTTTACCATCACTACGGACAGTAAACATTTAAGATTTCACGACGCTGTGTGTTTCTGAAGTTAAAGTGGCTATTAATAACCTAATATAAAGTGTAAAGAAATATACAATCTTGACTTTCTTATTAAAAAGTGTAATAATAAAATTATATTATTTTTTTTATAGGAGTGATCATGCTTGCAACCATGTCCAAGACCAGTAATTCGGAAACTAATAGTGAACTTGACTTTTTTATTAACAAGTCAGAAAATAATAGCCTTGATAATTTCCTTGATTGCCTAATTGGAAACCAACATATATCCAATAAAGAAGAGTTTTTAGATTGTATAGCTCGAGAACTAAATTGTGAAATAAGAAAAATTGAGCTTTGTTTTGACAAGCTAGAAGACCAGGGTGTTTTTAACATAAGTCAATTTTTAGATAGGAGATCACATACTACTAAAACTCAAGAAGAACACCTGGAAACAGACAGCAAGTTATCAGCTCTTTATAGTGGTTTTGATAGCCTAATTGGAAACCAACGTATAGACAGAGGTTGTAAAAAAATAGAAGTTAAGGCTCATTTTGACAAGCTAGAAGACCAGGGTGTTTTTAACATAAGTCAATTTTTAGATAGGAGATCACATACTACTAAAACTCAAGAAGAACGCCTGGAAACAAAAAGCATCAGAAAGCCTTGGAATTATATGGTTCGAAGACTAGATTGTGACACAAGAAAAATTAAGGATCATTTTGGCCGTCTAAAAGACACGGTTCTTTCTAATATAAGTCAATTGTTACGTAGGAGGTCACATACTACTGAAACTCAATATGAAGAAAAACTCCCGGAAACAGACAGCATCAATAAAAATACATTTACTCAGAATGAAGAAGAACGCCTGGAAACAGACAGCATCAATGAAAACGCACCTGTTCAGAATGAAGAAGAACGCCTAGAAAAAGGCAGCATCAATGAAAATGCACCTGTTCAGAATGGAAAAGAACGCCTGGAAACAGACAGCATCAATAAAGATGTACCTGCTCAGAATGAAGCAAAACTCCCGGAAACAGAAAATAGTAAATATTATACTTGTTGCTCTTCTGGTGGAGAGAATGATGGTCCTTCTCGTTGTTCTTCTGGTGGAGGGAATGATGGTCCTTATAGCTCTCATCTTCCAATTTTACTGAACTTCATCCATCATATAAAGGCAATAGCAAATATTGTGTAGTAGTTTGTACAATAATCGGTTTGCTTTTAGGTCCGAGCATAGCATACTTTGCAGGAGCTGCTACTTTAACTCCTGTTGGTGCTGCTATTGCGGTATTTGTTGCTGCTGCAGTGGTTGGCGCATTAATAGGTTACAATGTTGACAAATTTTATGAAAAAGTTAGCGAAGAGAAGCAAAATGATCCTGATATGAGCATAGGTACTGCAATTAAGAATGTCCTTACCCCTGAATGTTTGAAATCACAGGGAGTTAAAGTAGCAGACACTGGAATCTAATTTATAATGCAAGTAGCCCTCCTCCTGTCATTCCAATACTGGGATCTAGGTGAAAAGAGTGTAGATCCTAGGTTCTGTGAACAAAATTTAAAGAAGCCATATCAGAGCCCCAACAAAATTCAAAAAGCCCATAAAAACCGTAGCAGTTTTGTCAAATCTGGAAAAGATCCTTCTGAAATGCTTTATTTTACCGAAAAAACACTCAACCAAATTTTGTAAACATGTTTATCATAATACCTCTGCACTTTTCGGTTTCGCTTTGGCGGAATAACAGCTGTACAACCCCTACTTTCAAGGCTGGTAATAAATGCGTTGCTATCATAACCTTTATCAGCCAGTACAGTGGTGTTGTGGACATTTTGTGTCAATCCTTCAGCTTGTGTAATATCGTTTCTTTGGCCTGAAGTAAGAATAAATTTCAACGGGTTTCCGAGAGCATCAACAAGAGCATGTATCTTGGTTGTGAAGCCGCCTCTGCTGTGCCCCAGTGCTTCTTGATCTGCGGAATTTTTCCTATATCCAGCAGATGAGCTCGAACAATCGTACCGTCAATTATATGCGCTTCCAAATCTGGATCTTGTGTATATTCAAGCAATTTCCTCCAGATTCCCTTTTCACACTACTTTTTAAACCTCCTGTGTATACTTCTGTAATTGCCGTAATTTTTTGGTAACAGTCGCCACTGACAGCCACTTCTCACAATATACCACACTGCTTCAATAAACATTCTTAATTTCTCCTCACTTTTTCTGTGTATACCTTTCACGCTTGTTAAAAATTCAAAAATTTGTTCCCATTTTTTTCTTGTATGTAATATTCCATTCGGTAGTTTCTACATTTTTCTGTTTAATTGTGGTTAAACTACCTTTTTTTTCTCCTTCTTTATATCTTTTTTTCTTATTCTCCTCTCATAGCAAAATTTTGTTCACAGAACCTAGTTGAGCTAAATAGTTATAATCATGATGACCATAATCTCTTTTGATATGTAGCTTAATTTGGCAATATATATTTCTAATATCTTAAGAATTGCAGCTACTTCCCAGCACCCAAAAACCAATACCCGTGAGAACAAGTTTTTTTGGAATCGGTTGGTCTACCACTAGGTCTGTGCGAACTTTTCTTTATAATAATTTTACTATACGCTAAAATCACCTATATTAGCCCATTTAATCAATATCTACATACGAACTGTTTTGCCTAAGCTTATTGAAATAATTTAAATCTTCTATTTTTATAACCTTATTTTTACGCGGCTTGTTCTCACAAATATACGACCCTTTTTGCAATCTTAGGAAGAGTCAATAATTCAATTCTTTATAACACTAGCTAGCATGGTATCTTCACTAAAATATTTTTTGAAAAAGTTAGTTGACTTATAAATAATTCTCTACTAATACTGGCATGTGTTTGTTTATTCTGCTGAAGTGGCTCCGCAGGTTACTGTATAAGCTTCAGCAGTTTCCGTACTCCTTTAAAGTATAATTCATCATGCTCTTATAGTAGTGATATCAAGTATAGGTCTTAACCATGTTGATTTATAGTAAAATTAGCTCAAATTTGGAGTCATAAGCAACTTTTAACCTCTATATACTCCATTGTTACTCACCATAAAAACTTAACAAAAGCTTAACTACATAAGTAGTAAAAAGATTATGGTTATTGATTTAATGTTACATATCGCATATAATGTATTATGTATCTTAGAGGGGTAAGTATGGGTGAGTCTACTGGGATAGTAAAATCTATCATCAATCTACTAAAACCAAAATCCAAACCAGAACCATCTGATTTTGAATATGAATCCATTATAGAACATTTATCATCTAAAGCGCATTTATTAAATGAACTGATGAATGATATGTGGTACTCAGGAGATTTACCATCAGTTAGAAACTATAATGAACCACCATCTTTGATAGATAGCAAACTTGGATTAAGTGAACAGATTTGTGTTTGGTTTACTCTAGATCACGATCTTACGCCAAGTCAAAAAATTTTAAACAAAAAGTTACTTAGTGCTCTAAAATGTTTATCTTCTAACTGTGGTTCATTTGATAATACTGATCCCCTTGAAGGATTTTTACATGATAATAAAAACAATAAAGATTTAAAAGTAATTCTTAACCTAAGAAGAGGAGAATCTCAATCAACAGTATTGCATGCGATTGCAGGAGCAAATATTGGTGGATTTCGTCGCACAGGAAATCAGGCTATAGATTTACTCTTAGAAGCAGGTGCAGATCCTAACATACAAGATAATAAAGGAAAAACACCACTATACCTTGCTGCTGCTAAAGGTCATTACGATAATGCAAACTCTCTTCTCTTGAAAGGAGCTAACCCTAATATAACAAGCAGAAAGGGGAGAACTCCACAACAAATAGCAACTAATAAACTCTGCTATAATATAGAAGAATTATTTCTAACTGATAAACAGAAAAAGTTAAATGCAGAATTGTATGACTTACTTGTACTCGACTCAGACTGCACTAAAAATTTAAAGGAGTTTTTAAGTAAGCATAAAAGAGATTCAGACCTAAAAGTGGTGCTAAATATTCGGCAAGGAATGGGTGAATCAAAAGTATTTTCTTATGTTGATCGTTTTTCTTGGGACAATGAAGGTCTTATTCAAGAGTTAAGAAAGATATTTTTAGAAGCAGGAGCATTAGATTATGCTATAAATATTTATCGTCAGCAAAAGGAAGGACAGGCCAGTAAATTACTCGTTAATTTAACTTCAAATCAAAAGGAGAAGTTAAATAAGTTTTCTGATAAGGTATTTCGAGCTCAAAACATGGCTGAACTTGAAAAGATTGTAAACGATGCTATAAAGTCTGGTGTACGATTAAACTATTCTCTTTCACAAGATTTCTTTTCAGGTAATGAGTACACTTTTACCGATTATGTGATGAAAAAAATCAGTGAGTTGGAAAAAAATCCTAAAGTTTCTAGTAGTATAATATGTCAATTAGTATCAAAAGGGGCAGTGTTTGGTAATACAGTTGATGCTAACACACTGACATCAGAATTTAAAGAGCATAAAACTAACCTAAAAAAAGCTTATATAGATTATGTTAGCAATTCTCATAAGTTTATTGAAATCGCAAAAAGTGCAACCAATAGCGAGCTAAAAGATGCAAGAATAGACAACTCCGTTTTTTACTTAGAATATTCTAAAGATAGTAAAATAGACATTATAAAGATAACAGATGGGGTAAGGGATTTAGGTCTAACCGATGGAGATGTAAAGTGTGGAAGAAATATAGTAAAGATCGGTAAAAGTGAAGTAGAAATTAAAACTGAAGATGGCATAAGGAATTACACAGATCTTACAGAAGGTAGCAGTATAGTATTAACTTTCTATACTAGTTTGGGAAATGTAGACGTTAGGCTGTATCCTGACATACAGAATAAAAGCAAAATTATAGTAGAAGTGAGTAATAAAGAGGAAGTATTAGAAAAATTCAAAGGTCGCGAAGAAGAGTTAGGCAATGATTGCGAGCTTGGTAACTACTGGGTCTACGATGCTATTGAACAGGGATATTTTGAAAGATCTGGTGGATTAATACGTCCTGAAGTAATAAGCGAGTCTAACAACAAATGGACAGAACGTGAAGAATTAAGAAGGACTTCTGATCCTAGGAGAGAAGTTTCTAGGTAGATTAATTTGCCATAAAGGTTAAAGATTATTATTTAAATATAAACTACTATAATTTATAGATTTTGGATCATTTTCTACCACTGTTGCATCCAGTATGCTAAAATCTTCATTATTTATATTGATATTTTCACATAATTGATTCTGTAACATTGACTTACTTTTCTATATCAATTTCAGCATCTTTTTGTGTGGCCCTTTGCAGTAGCTCCTTTTGCAATAACCTTTTTTAATTTTCTGGCACATACTTTTTTCGATGTTTTTTCATATTGTTGTTTTTATAAACGTTACGACGCTGAGCCGTAAAATTTCTTCAACTGCTCACTCCATAATATCGGTATTTCCCTCAAGTCAGCTAATTTCAAATCTCTTGGCTGTCTCCCATTTACTATGTCTTCTTTAATCTTTGGTGCTAAATAGTTCAACCTCAAAATTTGCTGTATACGTCTTGTACCTATATTAATTTTGGCACTCAGCTCTTTCACACTTGAGTATTTTCCCTCTTCTAGTTGACGTTTCCAGGAATGGGCTCTTACCACTGCTTTTAGCAATGCATTATTTGTTTTCCCTTCTGGCTCTACTACTGTACATTTATTTCCTTTCTTCTTCATTGGTATAAATTTTTCCTCTGATTCAGAACTCACCTCTATTCCATCCTCTCTCACCATTACTCCTTTTATTAACTTTTTCACTACTTCTTTCTGCTTTCCAAAACTTAAATTTTTCCATTCTTCTGCTTTTTCTCCCCATTTTTCATATAGGTGTTCTGCTCTCTTCATTACCTCTTTTTCCATTTCTCCAGCGACTATTGTTCGGTTTATCGATTCACAACCTTTTCCTCTTAAATGGTTATTGCATACGTAGTATCTGTACCTTTTATTCTCCTTTTTTGCATATGTCAGTGTCATATTTACATCACAGCTCTTGCACTTAATTACTCCCTTAAGCAGCGCTTTCTCATATTTTGCTTTTCTATATGGTTGATTCTTTATCAATTCCTGTGCTTTTTGCCATTTTTCCTCTTCTATTATTGCTTCATGCTTTCCCTCATACTCTTTCTCATAATGTCTGATTTTTCCCACATATATTGGATTTGTTATTATTCTCCTCACCGTTGCCTTTTTAAAGATATCTGATTTTCCTTTCGTACGGTATCCTTGGCTATTTAACTCTCTTGCCAGTTCTGCCATTGACTTCAGCTCTATATACCTCTCAAATATATGTTTTACCAACTTTGCTTCTTTCTCATTTATTATTAATTCTTTATCTTTTACATCATATCCAAGCGGCAAAGTTCCCCCCATCCACAATCCCTGCTCCTTTGATGTTGCTATTTTATTTTTTACTCTCTCTACTATCATCTCTCTTTCTAACTGTGCTGCCCCTGATAACACCGTTTGCACGAACTTTCCCATTGGCGTATTATTGTCAAATATCTGCGTTACTGCTATAAAATTTACTCGATGTCTTCTAAAAAATGGCGTTACTTCAATGCTGTCTTTTGTTTCCCTTGATAACCTGTCTAGCGTATATACTACTACACAATCTACTTCTCCTCCTTTAACATCTTCAAATAATTCCTTTATTGCTGGTCTTTCTAAATTCTTTCCTGAGAACCCTCCATCGTCGTACTTTTTTGCCAATGCTACCCAGCCTTCTTTGCTCTTTATATATTTTTCACATGCTACCCTTTGCGCATCAAGACTGTTAAACTTTTGTTCTAGTCCATCCTCATTTGATTTTCTTGTATATATCGCGCACCTTACTTCTTTTAGCATTTTATTCTCTTCAATTTTCATTTTTATCACGCATACCGAATAATAAAGGTCCGTTGTAGCTCATTCCCATTATTTTTCCGGCTACTGCTGATAATGATGTGTAAAATTCTTCTCGGTAGATTAAACCCTTATCTGTTACCATTACTGCATGCGTTTCTTCCCCTCTCTCTAATATTAGCTCTGTCCCTTCTACTGGTAGTTTATCGCTACTTATTCTTTTTCCTTTCTCTAGCCGATCTGCCAGATACTCTAGTCTTTTTGTCCCCTTTCTTGACATTTTTCCATACGCTTCCTCCTGCATTCTATAAGCTAATCTTGGTACCAGATATTTCTTTGAGTATCTAGGCGCCTCTTCCCCATATACCTTCTTCCATATTCTTCTCAACTCTACCAACGCTTTTTTCTCTAAATTCATTACCTTCTTTTCTGTTTCTCTTTCCATATTTTCAGCCTCTCATAGAAGATTTCCCACTTTGCTGTTCAAATAACTTTTCAATTCTGTCCGTTTCTTTCTTCAATATCTCGGTTATCTCTTTGCTATTTTTCGCATAATCCATTGCTGTCATTCCAAATTTATCTGCTTGCTCTATTTCTGCTCCTGCTTCCACTAACTCTTTTACTATCTCCACTTTCCCCACCATACATGCAAGGTGCAATGGAGTGCATTTATTGCCATACTCTTCAGCATTTACATTTGCTCCTGACTTTATCAACTCTCTCACGGTTTCTAGGCGTTTTTCCGTTACCGCTAGGTGCAGTGCTGTGTATCCTTCTACATCTTTAGCATTCACATTCGCTCCTTTTTCGATTAATAACCTCACTGTTTTTGCGTCTATTGCATAATGCAGAGCTGTTCTGTCTCTTTCATAAATATTTTTATATGAGTTCTCTAATAATTCTTTTGCTGATTTATTAAATTTGCCAAGCTTTAACATAATCCACCTCGCCTTTTCTTTAAATTTAAATCCCTCTTTTAAACCTTCCTTTTCGCTACCTCATCTATCATTTCGTTCACTTGGCTCATTATTTTGCTTGCTAAATTTTTACATTCTTCCTTTATCAGTGATTTGTCTCTCTTCCTTATTTCTTCTATCTCTATTATTTTTAGCTCCGGCATGTAGCTTCCATTCAACATGTCTGCTATTTCTCCTACTAGCCTCTCTATTCCATAGCAGGTCAGTTCTCTACTTTTTGTTATTCCTCCTTTTTCTCTCAGAAATTTACTCGCCCTTTCACTTTCTTTGCTATCACATAGACGATACTTTTCACTTTCCCAGATGTAATACATTGGTGTTGCACCGTACTTATTCAGTTGATTAACTTCAGCTCCCGCTTTTACTAGCTCTTTTATTATTTCAACTCCTCCTATTTTGCACGCAGAGTGGAGTGGCGTACATCCACTGACATATTGAGTGGCATTTACTTCTGCTCCCGACCTTAGCAGCACTTTTACATTTTCTAAGCTTTTCGCAGATACTGCACAGTGTAGTGGCGTATAACCATTTTTATCTCTTGCATTTACCTCTGCTCCTTTCTTTACTAAGAACCTCACTGTTTTGTAATCAGAGATTTCTACTGCTTGGTGTAATATCGTCTCTCCTTCTTCATTTCTTTTATTAATGTCTTTAAATCCGTTACTTGATACTTCTTTAAAAAACTTACTCTTGCTAAAACTCATTTCATACCTCACAAAATTAGCTTTTCTAGCGTCAGATAAATTTCTTATATTTACCTGCTGCTATTCAAGTCATGTCCGTTTTAGCATAAAAAAGCAAGTCTTTTTCTTTTTATTTCATACACTTTAACCTGTTATTAATATAATATATGAGGATTTAAACATAAGTGCTTAACTTATTATAGATATTACTTGGCTATTTTTCCAATTTCTGTTCAAATGTCTATGTTCGTGCCACTTCAGTACTCCCGGGTAAAACACTAAAATGTAATTTTCTAATTCGTGTATCGAATCTTCTTTTCCTGAACTTCTATCATTTTCGCAACTAACGTGATATTCCGTTAAATTAGCTTTCGCAACCTTTTGATCAGTAAGATTCTTTGCTTCATATTCATAGCTGATATTAAATCTTTCCAAAATTGGTTTGTATTCCAAGTTCCATAGCTGATCAGAAAGTTTATCATTACCAAGGAAAAGTGTGCCTCCTATCTCTTCTTGATAACAAAGAGGAAAACAGCTATTTATTTCTCCTAATTTCCAGCTATCTGACAGTACAATCTGTGCTTTGACAAACTTAATTGCTGGTAATAAACTTTGTGGTAATGGATATAGTGCTTTTAAGTTGTACCACAAATGATTTCTTTCATAAATACCGTTATAATTCTTTGTGTGAGGCTCGGTTTCTCCAAGGATTGCTACATCTAGGCGATATATATCATTGCTTAAAGCTCGTTCATAATGATCGCGTAGATAGTTTTCTATAATCCTAATAACTGGACCACTAGACCTGAAAAAATTTACTCTTCCAAATGATAACACTGGTCCATCTTTTTCTATTTTTACCCCTGAATAATCAGAAAGAAGATCTCCAAATAAACTCTCATCCAATATAAATCTCTGCGCATTATAATAATCGTTAAAAATCCTCATCAATCTGGATCTTACAGGCAGTGATAGTTTTGCCAGCTCTACTACTGCATCTACGAAGAAGTCATTTGGTACCTCTTTTATCCCTACTTGCAGCTCAAAAAAATGTTTACCAGGTGGTTCTTCGATAATTTTAATATCTTCTATATTTGCCCATTTTAGTGCTATTTTTAGTGATGCTGGAGTTCCTCTCAGTCTTTGAAATTTTACTCTGACCTTACCCAGAAAAAGTAGACAGAAAGTTAAGACGTTTTTGAAGTAAAATAAAACGTTTTTTCAAAGAGGTGTGGTATGACAAAAAGAAAAGAATATACAGCAGAATTCAAAATTGAAGCTATAAGACTAGTAAAAGAAACAGGTCAATCATCAGCAAAAATAGCAAGAGATTTGGGTATTAGCGGTGATTCATTAAGCAGATGGGTAAAAACATACAATGATAGAATGTCTGGAGTAGATGCGTTTCCAGGAAAAGGGAAAGTAGCTCATTGTGACAAAGAAAAGTTTGATTTAAAGAAAGAGCTGGCAAGAGTAACGAGGGAAAGAGACATTTTAAAAAAAGCCCTGGGATATTTTGCAAACCAAAAAGAGTAAAATATTCTTTTATAAAAGAACATGAAAACTGCTATAAAATACGGGAATTATGCAGATTTTTGAACGTATCTGCTTGTGGTTATTATAAATGGATTACTAAGGAAAAAAACAACAAAAAATCAATAAGAGAAGAGCTCATACAAGATATTCAGAAGGTATATCGAGCATCACAATGCAGATACGGAGCTCCTAAAATTCACGCTGAATTAAAGGCTTTAGGTAAAAATTATAACATCAAAACAGTGCAAAATGTTATGCAGAAAAATGGCATTCAAGCTAAGCTTAGACGAAAGTTTAAAAGTAAAAAACCACAAATAGACAATAGAGTTATAACTCCTAACATATTAAATCAGAATTTCATCGCTGATCAACCTAACAAGATATGGGTAACTGATATTACGTACATAAAAACTAATGAAGGATGGTTATATTTGGCAGCAATAATAGATTTATATTCACGCATGGTGATTGGCTGGTCAATGAGTAATGCAGTAAATAGGCAATTAGTTATAGATGCGTTATTAATGGCTATTGGTAGGCGCAAATCTGCTAAAAATCTACTATTTCATAGCGATCAAGGATCGCAATACACCTCTAAAAATTATCAATTTTTACTAAGTACAAAAAATATTACTTCTAGTATGAGTCACAAAGGTTGTTGTTATGATAATGCTGTTTCAGAGAGCTTTTTTAGTTCACTTAAGAGAGAGTTACTCATTGATACTTCACAACACTCTGCACAACAAGCTAAAACCGCAATATTTGAATATATAGAAATTTTTTATAATAAACAGCGTAGACATTCTACTATTAACTATTGCATTCCTGAGCTTTTTGATTCATCATTCTCATAGCAAAAACGTCTTAACTTTCTGTCTACTTTTTCTGGGTAAGGTCAATTACGGCTTTTCTTCTATCTTTTACCCAACGCAGTATCTCTTCTAAACCATATTCTTCTATTATCCACGGCAATGTTTCTTCTTTAAGACTAAACTTAAATCCTCTGATACAGCTCAGATCAACCTTATAATCTGTTGCATCAACCAATGCTTGCTCTTGCTTTGTCGCGTTTGGGGGTAATAGCATTACTCAATCTTTAAATTTCGCAAATTTGCACACTCATTACCTAGCACCACAACATCCTCTTTTGGCTCGATTAATTCTACGTTTTCTACACCCTCTACAAACAAATTTGCTATTATCCAAGATCTTGTAACATTCCATCCCAGCCTTCTATTTACTTCAAACTTCTTAATGAACTGCTTCTTGATTTCCTCCTTCGATATTACAGGACTTATGCTCATTCTGCTGTGAATATCTATTTCCGTAATATTGCAACCAATTACTGTTACTGTATCTGTTAAAACCCTTATATCATCTCTAGTAACCTGCTTTTTTACAATTTCAAGTAGCTCTTCTGAAGCTATGCCAGTTGTGGATAATTCTGTTGATAAGATTGAAATTTGTACTTTCCCTGGTATAGGTGATTCTACTAATGCATCTTTTACTCTACTATCTGCTGACAGTGCATAATACCTATAATGTTCCTTGCTCCCACCTGTGCTCCAACCTACTATTCTTGCTTTTACCCTCTTTCTAAATCTTTCATCATCTTCTCCTTTTTGTCTTTCCACTCCATAAAACTCAGCCAAATTATCAAGATCTTCTCCCGTTGCAAATTTAAGTAAATTACCCTTTACAGCTTCGTTTATCCTTTGTCTGAGCAAAAGTTCTCTCCATGCTGCTACCTCCAGAATCTTTATTGCTGGATCGGATTCTACTAACGCTGAAAAGGTTTCATCTCTACACACTAACTCCTCCTTCATTCTGGAAAAGATTTCTTCATAACTCAGCTTTTCTACAATATTTAGCTGCTTCATCTTTAAACTACAATTTCATCAAAATGAATGTTTTTCCCGCTTGGTAAGTATAATCCTTCTAGATCAAGCGTTACTTTTCCTTCTTTCACCTCTGTCATTTTTACTTTTTCTAGCTTAAATCTTTCCTCCCACCTTTGTAGAGCTTCTGCTACTGCTGAATAGATTTCCAAAGTTAAATCTCTATTTATTGGCTTATCTACTAATTCAAATAATCGAGAACCATAATCTCTTCTCATTATTCTACTCTTAATAGGAGTGGTCAGTATATCAATTATTGATTGCTTTAAGTGTTCTAAACCCTCTAGTTCTTTACCTGTTTCTTTGCTCATTCCCTTCATACTGGCTCTGTAAAAACATCAGAACTCCCTCTAATTACTTTAAACCCACATGAAACTATATCTCCTACTCTTCCTATACCAAACCCATTGGCAAATACTGTTTTAGATCCTTCTATTAATATTTTTCCTTCACTAAAACTATCTCCTTGCCTACAAATTTGCTTACCATTTACAAAAACATTGTTACTGCCGCTAATGCAGAAATGTGGTATAGCTTCTCCACAGTAGTCTCCTAACCTCACTATTCCTTTGTTCAATTTAAGTCGATCCTTTCTGCTTTCAGTTTTATTTCACTTTTTGTCATTTCTATACTTGATCCCCCAGCCTTCAGTGTTATTTTGTCTACTACTTCAATTTCTAAATGATGATTCTCTTTATCATATAACAATCTTGTTCCATCTTGAAACTTCACACTATTTATTTCTTTTTTATTCTCTGGGGCAGCATACTTCTGTTGATATATTCCAGCCAGCACTGCCCCTAATGATAATTCCCCAAATGGCGACAATACTATCACCTGCTCATCAATATTAGGTGGAAGCCAACTTCTATCTTCTCCAGCTTTCATCGTTATCCACGGTAAATAATCTGTTAAAAATTCTCCTATTTTCACTCTTACTTTTGCTTTTTCATAATCTACTTCTTTTACAACTCCTATACGAACAATGTTGGCCATTTTCCTCTGTAACTCCGAAATTGCAAAATTACTTTCTAACATTTATTTCACCTATTTCTATTTTGTGTGGCCTAAATTTTCCTTCTTCCCAAATAGATCGACCTACGTGTATTGTATGCACCCACTCAATCAACCACACTAAATACGCATCTAACTCTGGCCTAAAATCATCTCCTCCTCCTGATATAAATTCTCCTGGCGAAACATTCTTCACGTTCCAAGTATTTTTATTTACTACTCTCGCAACCTCAGCAGCTAGTGTTCTGACAATAATAGCTGCATTTTCTATTGTGCTATCAATCACAATTCGTGCTTCAAATCTTGCTTTCAACGCTAATTCTTCTGTTCCTGGATCATGTCCTTTTTCAAGACTGCTAAGTTCCACAAAAACCGCTGGTGCTAACAATTCTTTTCTTATCATCGGGTATACTTCGCATGTTTGTATATTTAGGATTTCTTCCTTCAGTCTAGTACAAATTGCTTGATGTAAATCTGTCCAGAACTTTGTCATATCTTTAAAATATAGTTTAGCTCATGCTTAAAGTATTTCTCAAACTCTCTCTCACTCTCATAATTAACAAGGTCTTTTATTATTCTTGAGCCTTCTGGTTCCAGCGGTAGTTTTACTTCCTTTATTGGCAATGCTGCTCTTCCTTCACGTTTAAACATACCGCTATTTCCTTTTGGCATAACTGCTGCAAATCCTCCTATAAACTCATGCTTTCCTACTTTCGATCCTCTTCTTGTTTTTTGTATTTTACCAATTGTCGATGCTCTAATGTCGTAGAGATTTGCTCTAATTAACACTGCTTGTTTTTGCTTTAAAAATTCTTAATCTCTTTCTTATCAAACTTAATTTTATCTTCTTTTCCTCACTAATTTCTTTTGCTGTCTTCAATTTTAGCCATAGTGCTGTTCTGTTTAACGCTCTCACTATTGCTAATTCTATTTTTTTTCTTTTAGCATTTACACTTTCTATTACCTCAACTTCTATATGCACAGACATTTTACACCCCATACGCTTCGATTCGCCAGACCATTCCAGATTTATCTCTAAGTGGTGGTGTGTGTATTTTGTATTTGCAATCACCTATAACAAAAATATCTCCTACAATTGGCCTCAGTATATCAAAAATGCTTACCTCAAGAAAAAGCATCTCTCCCACAAATTGTCCTTCACCAATCTCGTATAATTTATCTGGCTGTTGCTTTAGTACTTGTACCATATATGACTTACCCTTTGACTCATATAAAGCCAGCTCCCCTAAATGGGCAAGACAATCTTCTAATAACCTCTTTACATTTTCCTGCATACCATTTTCTATTCATTCAAATTCACTTCTAAAGGCTTCTAAAAATATATTGCATCCTTATATTTTTTTAGCATACTCAACACATATTAAAACCATAAGTAGAGTTTTCTACGTGAGGGCTCTACTATGTTGTTACTATTTTTACCAAAACGGACGGACGGTGGCACATTGGCAGAGGGTTTGACTGCGTATGTAAATCAGTCCCTCTATCAAATCTCCTTGGCTCTTGTTTTGCATATAGCGGTTTTCCCAAAGTATTTACTGTCTCATTAAAATCTGCTGGTGCAAAATATGTTGTAAATGTGCTTGCTGTTCCTAGTGGAAAACAGTGCCCTGTGTCTTTCTCAATAAATCTTCTCACGGTTCCTTCAGGGTCAGTTGCTTGCCCTCTATATTCTTCAAATGTGATGCCACAAAACGTAAATCCTGATCTCATATCATTCCTTAGCGCTGCTCCTTCTTGCCATCTCTCATATGCCTCTTTCACCTTACTATGGGAAGTTAATGCATCAAAAAACTCAGGGCTTACCAGTGCATGAATTCCCGTCATATATTCACCACTTAAGTTATCCTCAATATGTCGCAATACCTCCAAGCACTTACGTTTTACATCTGTTGTTGCTGTTCCAAGGGCAAAATTTACTACTTTTGGTGTTATTTCAAATTCGTTATACAGATTTAATAATTCCGACCCATCAGCATCTAAAATTATTCCTTTCAGCGCTCCCATTCGCAAATGCTCTAATGTTATTGCATGTTTGTTTCTCATTAGCTGCAAATGATCAGTTATTACATCTGCCAGCGCTTTCAGTTCACTTTCTGATCCAAATGCTCTTATTCCTTGTACTTCCTCTGGTAACACTACATCATCGTGAGGAATATGTGGAATTGTAAATGTTCTTACCTTTCTTTTTCCTCTTTTTCCTACTGTTGCTGGTGCCCCTGGAACTTGCGTTGGTAGTAAACTTAATACTCCGTTTTGCTCTTCTATGGTAATATGTCTAAATCTTACTGATCTACTTGGAAACAAATTTAAATTTTCAATTCGTCCATAATTTATCGGCAATATATTTATCGCATTTGTTAGTGCCGTCATGCTAAATGCTGTGTTTGTAAATGGATTTTGCATTTTTTATTTTCCCCCTTTGTATTTTTTATTGGTTAATATAGCCTTAGACTGCTTTACGGATAATGATCCCTCGTCCTTCAAGTTGCTTTATTGCTTCAGCTTTCTGTTCTTCAGTGATATTTGCTGGCCACACAACTGCATGATCTGCTAGTATTGCACCACGAGTAATAATTACTGCTTTGGCATTTTCTGTCGCATTTACATCACTTACTATTGCACCTATTGCTGTTTGTGTACCATCTGTGGCAGTTGGATTTATTATCTTAATCATGTTATCTTTATCGAGAGCCACTACTGTACCAAGTTTAAGATTTTGTCCCTTTGCTACTGTTATCTGATCTCTTGAATATAGATTGGACACTTCATATTTCAAAAGATCGCCTAAATTATTTCCTTCAGTTATACTTATCATGTCTTTTTCTCTCCTTTTTTTATTTTTTTACCGTCGTGTTTATAACTGCTATACACCGCGGTTATTACCTTGTAATTAGCCATTATGGCGCATTTTGGACACTTATTTACCGCAGGGCACTATATATGGCGGTTATAAAATTTAAATGCACCGACTTTTCGCTGCCTGTGTCATTAAATCTTCTCCTGAATTCTGCGGTATTGCACTCAGTATCTCTGTCTTCTTCGTTCTCTCTGCAAGTAATTCCATTAACACTTCCCTGGCTTGCTCAATACTTACGCCTTGCTCTATAAATTCTCCTATTTTCTCTGGCATCTTTGATACATTACATAATCTTATTATCTCTAAAATTTCTCTACGACAGTTCTCGTAGCCTTCCTCAGTTAACTCATTAGTTGTCATACTAACACTCCTATGATTATTGATAAATTCAAAAAATGTTGTAACTCCATCTGCAAGATCTATTTCTACTGCTTTCTCCCCAAAATATAGCCCTGCTTCCGTTGATTTGATTGCTTCTATAGAAAGATTTCGATTACGTGCTATTAGCTGCACAAACATTTCATATAGTCGGTCTACTTCTTTTTGTAAGCTTTCCAGACTTTCAGACGTCATTGGCTCATGTGGGTTTAAATCATTCTTTCGACTACCAGCAAAGATTGTGGTGTACTTAATACCTTGCTTTTCATCAAATCTACTTTGATCTATATGACTTGCTATTACTCCTATACTCCCAACTCCTGAAGTGCGGGTGAGAAAAATCTTTTCAGCGCTAGAAGCTATAGCATATGCAGCAGAATATGCATCATCATTTGCTATTGCTATTATCCTCTTTTTTCCTCTTGCACTATAGATAAAATCAGCTAGGTCAAAGACACCGTTTACTTCCCCTCCTGGACTGTCTATGTCAAGTAGAATCGTCTCTATGCTTTTATCTTCTAAAGCACTCTCTATCTCTTCATGAATATTTTCATACGAAGTCATGTCTAAAATATGATCAAAAGCTTCTGTTTTTTTTGTCAAAACTCCATAAATACGTATTATTGCTATTCCTTTTGGGTTTATATGAAAATGCTTTAAGTTTTTAAAGATAGGTTGTTTGCTGTTATATAATGATAGTAGTTCAAAGCTTCTTCTCTCTACCATTATTGGCTTATTTATCCACATCACCTTCCTTCCCTTTTATGATTAACGTCACAATCGAAACAAAGTCCAAAAGAATTAGCACGCTTTTGATCTTCTGCTATTTCTTGGTCTATTTCTTCTACATCGTAACCCATTTCTGAAACAACTTCTGCTCGGCTCTTGAAACCATTCCTTACTGCCATCTGTTGTGCTTGCTGGTCTTTCAGTGGATCTACCCAATCAAATCCCTGTGGTATCCATTTTACATCTTTAAATATTTGATTATCTGTTGTAGGAAGCTCTCCAGATAAAGTGGCAAGTTCTAGCCATCTACTCCATACTGGTCTGCAAAATTGGAATACCATAATGTTATGTTGCAGCATAGCACATCTTCTTCGAAACTCTATCAACCCTGCTCTGATTGATGAATAATTAACACCGGTTAAATCTCCTGTTAGCTGCTCATATGTTATTCCTGTACCTATTGCTATTGCCCTCAGCTGCTGTCTCATGAATGCTTCATAACTTCCTCCAACATCTGATGGCTCTGAAAATTTTATGTCCTCTCCTAGGTCTAAAAGCTGCATTGTTCCTGGCTCTAAACCTGATAGTGCTACTCCTTGCTCATTTGCTTGCGCCTCACCTAAAATATTTGCCTCAGGATCAAGTCTTGTGATAAACCCTGCAAACATCGCTGCTGTTTTCTTTCTCACCAGCTCTGCATCATCATATTGATCAAGCTCATAAAGTTTCAGAAGTATACTCGAAAGCCATGGCTCCCCTCTGATTTGCCCAGGTCTTAATGGTCTATAAATATGTAAAACATCATTTGCTGGCACTCTCACTGATTCACCAAACGAACCTTCACCTGGGTGTTCTTTAAATAGGTAATATGCTTCTCTTTGCCCAAGCTTGTTAAACTCAATCCCATTTCTTATTACATTACCATTTCCTAAAGTTTGATTTGTTTTATTATCTAAATGTTCTGATTCCAATACTTGAAGTTGCAATGGTACAGAAAATCCATCCTCCAGCTTTCTCGTTCTTAAACGTACAAAACATTCTCCTCCCTCTATCATACTTCTGCATACTAGAGCTTGTAATCCATAAAAATCACTTATTCCACAGCTATCTGCTTCATCTGTCCATCTTAGCCATAATTCTTGCACTTTCTTTCTAAATTCTGCATTCTTTGCTTTTGATTGCGGTTTTATTCCTGTTCCAATAGAGTTACTTACTATTGTATCTATGATATTTGCTGCATATGGATTTTTTCTTACCATATCCCGAGAGCGGCTACGTAAGTGCCCAAGGCTCTGAGAAAGTAAATTATTTATGCTTCCTAACTCTGGTTGAAAGTGAAAAAATCTTCTTCCTGAGCCTGCAGCGTCCCATGCAGAACTTTTTGGTTTTGGTTTGCTAAATAATTGCTTGAACGATTTTAATAGCATTACTTTTCCTGATCTGAAACTTTGGATAACTCAGCCTCTAGCTCTTCTACTGTTGGTAAAGCTGCCTTTATATTCTTTGGTAGATTTTCAGTAATTTTATATTCTGCCAACCCTATCGGTTTATTTATGTCTTTCAGTGTATACTTAGCTAGCACGTTATCCTTTGACTTGCATAAAATTAATCCTATAGATGGTTGATCTGTCTCGTGCTTTAGTAAATCATCAACGGCTGAAAGATAAAAATTCATTTTACCTGCATATTCTGGCTTGAAATCTTTGTCTTTTAGCTCAATTACTACAAAGCAACGTAACTTTAAATGGTAAAACAATAAATCAATATAAAAGTCTTTATTTCCAACATCTAAGTGAAATTGCCTACCTACAAATGCAAATCCTTCTCCTAGCTCAAGCAGAAATTTTTCCACATGGCCTACAAGACCTTTTTCTACTTCTCTTTCATGAGCGTCATCTCCTATACTCAAAAAATCAAAAATATATGGATCTTTTAATGTATAATGTGCCAAATCTGACTGGGGAGAAGGTAACTTATCTTTGAAGTTAGTAACAGCTTTTCCTTGACGTTTGTGCAATTCACGTTCGATTTGCATCACCATTATACTACGTGACCAGCCGTGCTCTATAGCTTTTTGAAAATAAAATAGTCTTTCTTTTGGATCTTTTACTTTATCTAAAATAACTACAATATGAAACCAAGGCAATTGTGCAGCAACCTGCTGCGTAAATTCAGTATCTTGATATTCTGCAGCAAATTGACGCATATAAGTAAGATTCCTAGCACTAAATCCCTTCATTTCTGGAAATGCGCTTCTCAAATCCTTACTTAGCTGATCTATGATTTTAGCACCCCAACCATGTTCTTTTTGGCGCCTTAAGATCTCTGTACCAATATAGTGATAAAGCACAATGAGTTTGCTATTTACTGCTAGTGCTGCTTTATAACGACTAGTAGCAATCTGTTCTTTGAGCTGCTCTAAAAATTCTGTATATTCTTTTGCTATAATTTTTGTCATACGGTTCCTTTTAACGATTTTTATCATTATATGATCCCTTTACTCGTTGAAAAAACAATCTTTCTCTTCGGTTTCATTCCAACAATCTTTAGCTCAGCTTTAATACGTTGTCTTAAGTTTAGTAAATCATTTATCTGAACTTCAGCATATCTCACTACATGGTCACCATATGCAATTGATACTACTCGCTCTCCGTTTTGCAGCTTCTTTATCGCTTCTTCGACTTGAACTAAATACTCTTCGTTATACATTTTCCAGCCACTTACTCTGTCTTACTTTCTTAGGTTTTTTACTTTCTATTTTTCCACTCAAACTATTCCATTTACTCTCTGGCCAACGATCAATTCCAAGCGCAATAGATGCTGCTCTCGCATAAATTCGGCAATCTAGTACTTCATTTCTTTCTCTTACTTTTTGCCACTCTTGTTTGGTGTATCCTTTTACTACCTTGCTGACTAATTGCTCTGCCGTTAGCTGCTTAAAATATTCAGGTGCATACTCAGGAAAATGACAATATCCTGCTGGCACTTTCTCTTCTTCTTTTAAAATATTAAGTAATTGAAAAAGCTCTGACTTTAATATCGATACTCCGACTGGCCAGAGCTTTATTCCTCTTTTCAGCTTTTGCCCTCCAACTGTTATATCTACTCTACTTGGGCTGCTCAGCGGCACTAGTGCTTTATTTACACCTTTTACTGCCATTACTCTTCCAGACCCTTGATGACTTCTCACCCAGTTGTAAACTTCCTGCGTTGCATATCCTGCATCAACCGCCATCATGCTTATCATGTATTCAAGCCCATTTTCACCGATAAAATGATGATTTAATAGCTCTGAAAGCTTTTTCCATACTTCTCCACTTCCTGTATCTCCTTCAAATACTCGGTAGTCTATTGACCAACTTTCACGGCTTTTTCCCCAGGCTACAACTTCTACTTCTAACCGATCTTTTTGGACATCTACTCCTGCAGTAAGTACCACTTCTCTCCTAGGTACTGTGCCAATCTGAAAAAATTCTCTCCTGTTAAATAATTGCTTCCAATCTGGTACTTCTCCTTTATCTACCCAGGTTTCTCCAAGTGTAGTATTTATCCAAACCTTCAGTAATTGTTCACTTTCTTTGGCATGCAGAAAATCTTCTACTGCTTGTTGCCAACTATACCAGCCAACTGGACTATAAAGACTTGAAAGATGAAATCCTTTTTTCTCACCTTTTACTCTATTAGTAGGTCTCCATTCTCCACGCTCAAGCATCTCTGTCTTTTGATGATTTTCTATTTTACCGCTACATTCAGTGCAGACATAATGTGCTGTTCTTGAGTCATTGTTTTCCCATTTTATTTGTGACCATTTTAAAACTTGATAGTAATTACAATGCGGACATGGAACAAAAAAGTATCTCTTATCTGTTGCTTCAAATTCTTTTTCAATTCTGCTTATTCCATGAATCGTTGGTGTTGACACTAAAAAAATCTTTCGCCGTGCAAATGTATTAGTTCGGGCTATGCTGAGTAAAACTGGATCTCCTTCTCCTCCTGAATCTCCTGGATAGGCATCTATTTCATCAAGAAAGAGATACTTTACTGGCATAGAGCGAAGTCCCACACTGCTGTTTGCTCCGGTTATTACTACAATTCCACCTGGAAACTCCTTACTTTGTACAGTATTGCCTGAGTCTCTTGACCTTGGGTCTTTTACTTTACTTTTTAAACATGGCGTACTCTCTATTAACGGCGCAAATCTTCCTTTTGACCAACGCTTTCCCATTTCAACTGTCGGCTGTACTACTAGCATTGGCCCTGGCGTTTGATCGATGATATAGCCAATCCAATTGTTGCCAGCTTCTGTTCCCCCAATCTGCGCTCCTTTCATGAATACTATTTTCTCTGCTGGTGAAGATGGAGATAGTGAATCCATGATTTCTTTTAAATAAGGAGTTCTTTCCGTTCTCCATTTCCCTGGCTCTGATGCTGCAGTTGGCGCTAAAACTCGATACTCATTCGCCCACTCTGATACTTTAAGCTCTGGATCTGGTCTTAAACCTTCAGAAAAAGCTCTAGCGTATATCATTGTCTGCATCTACTCATAATTGGTTCTATCTCAATATTGTTAACAGTAGAGTTTATTCCTCCACACTCCTCCAATTCCATAAACATCTTTTTCTGAAATTCGTTTTCTATATATCTTTTGCTCATCTCACTTATCATTATTGCTATAATAAGCGCAAATATCCCTGTTATTGTTGCAAAAATGATTGCACTGCTTATTGTTGTTGCTGTTAACCCTATACATACCGCTATTGCTACTGCACTTACTGAGGTAAAAACACAGATCACATTGTTGTATTTTCTTACTTTTGCATCTCTATGTTCTATACACCTATAATAAACTGGTACAGACTTGCCTATCTCGTCTGGTAATTTGATTCTCTTTTCTTTAAATAAAGTTTTTAGCAACTCTAAATTATTTGACTTGATTGCTAAGTGCAGAACAGGTGTATAATTTGCTCCTTTTGTCAGCAATAACTTTACTACATGTAAATGCCTTTTTTCTGCAGCAAGGTAAATCGGTGATAGACCTTTATTATTTGAAATATCAATATCAATTTCTTCTTTTAAGATAGACTCTACAATCTCAATTTCTCCTCTTTGTGCAGCTAAATGGAGTAGACTATTCTTTTCAGAACCGTATTTATTACTCATCAAAGCCTTCTTTATCTCAGGTTTAGCGTAATCAAATGGTGTCTTGCCGCTATCGTCTTTTACCAAAGGATCTATATCTTCTCGCGTTAGTAAAACTTCTATTGTTTTAAGTCTTTCAGCGTAATGTAGTGGCGTTTTATTTTCGTAGTCTTGCAAATTTACTTGAGCATTAGGCTCCTTTATTAAGCATCTGAGGATATCAAGACATAAATCTCTTTCATCGTAATTAGTATTACTTACAGCTATATGCACAGGTGACAATTTCATTGAGTTTTGTCCTATGCGCGTGCTATTTACATCTACTCCGAGCTCGAGTAATAACTTTACTATTTCTAGTTTTTTATTATTAACTGCGTAATGCATTGGTGTTTGATTTCGTGCATCAAAGACATCTATTTCAGCATTTCCTTCTCTTATCAAAATCTTTACAACTTCTGCATGTCCTATTCCTGCTGCTAGATGTAATGGAGTATGATGCAAAGTATTTCGTACATTAACGTCAATACCTTTTCCTATCAAATACCTAACTGCATTAACTTCACCTATCATTGCAGCTAAATGAAGTAAACTATCTTGTTCTGATCCGTATTTGTTATTAATTAGCGCTTGTAATATTTCTGCTTTTTTCCCTTCTTTGGCGTAATCAAGAGATGTTTTACCTTCATTATCTTCCACAAAAGGATTAATATTCTTCTTCGTGAGTAACAAATCCACCATACTTAATTCATCAAATTCTATAGCACAATGTAGTGGTGTCTTTCCATTTAATCCTCTGACATTAACATCTACTCCAGGTTGATTGATGAGACATTTTATTAACTCTAAACTTAAGTTATCAGCCATTTTATATTCAAAATCTTTTTTATATTTAAAATTTAGCGTTAGATAATTCTTCGAGTGAGTTTGTAATCTCTTCAGTTAGCGCCATATGAATCTTTTCAGTATCACTCAGTGATGCAAGTAGTGCTGAAACTCTATTTGGAATATTAAGCAAATTATTACGGACAACTCTTGCTACGTTAAATGCTTCACTTTTTACTTCTTCTACTGCTACAAGTTCACCAATCTCAGCTTTTGCCTTTGCCTCAAGTAGTTTACCTCGTTCCATTTCATTTTTTATTCGCGTTTTTAGCAACATTGTAGAAAGGTTATTTGTATTTTCGTTTTCTGGATTTTTCCTCCTCAGTGGCTGACTTGGATCTCTTATTGCCGCTACTGCTTCATTTGCTTGTTCTCGGTCGATCAAACCATCCTCCAACTTAACTATTCCTTTTTTTACTAAATAACAGACATATTGCTTTGATACTCCTATCTCTCTTGCCCATTCTGTTTGTGTAATTTTCACTTTTTTCCTACTGTTTTTCTTCTTGAATTTCTGCAAAAGTTTTACCAGTACCGGCTAAAATGGCATCTCTTCCCGTGTATACTTGCCAACGTTTTATGGTTACATCTACAAATTTTGAATCTAGCTCTATTGTTCTACAAATTCTTCCTGTTCTCTCACATGCAATCAGTGTACTTCCAGAACCGCTAAATGGATCAAGTACTATGTCTCCTGATCTGCTGCTGTTTACTATTGCTCTCTCCATTAGCTCTACTGGCTTCATTGTTGGATGTAATGAGTTATGTGTTGGCTTATCATAAAACCACAGATCACTTTGATTTCTACCCCCATGCCACTCACGTTTATTGTCCCTTTTCCATCCATAGAGCATTGCTTCGTATTGTCTTTGATAATCAGACCTGCCTAGCGTAAAATGATTCTTTGCCCAAATGATAAATGTTGACCATTTTCCTCCTGCCTCTTCAAATGCTTTTTGCAACGTTGAAAACTCTGATGATGATATGCAGATGTAAATTGCACCTTTCGTATATGCTAAAATATGGGAACAGATGTCGTAGAGAAAAAGCTCATACTTTTCACCTTGATTATCATTTAATATTTTTTTATCTTCTCTTTCTTGACTGCTACCATAATCAACGTTATATGGAGGATCACAAATAGTAATGTCTGCCATTTTATCGCCCAGTACTGCTTTAAATGATTCAACTACAGAGCTATCACCACAATAGATTCTATGATCACCTAAAATCCAAAGATCACCTGGTTTTGTTACCTTTTTGTCATCAACAACTAAGTCAGAAAGATCTTCTTTTTCATCATCTAAATCATCAAGAAAGTTTTGAACTTTTTCTAATTCAAATCCAGTCATTTTAAGATCAAACTGCAAATCTTCTAATTCTTGAATTTCCACCTTCAAAAGATCATCGTCCCACTTTGCCCAATTAGCTGATTGATTTGCCAGTAATCGAAAAGCTTTGGTTTGTGGTTCATTTAGATTATCACTTAAGACCACTGGAATACTTTCCATACCAAGTTTTCTTGCTGCTTTAAGTCTTAAATGACCATCAACCACAGTTCCATCGCTTTTTGCAACTATTGGTATACGAAAGCCAAATTCCCTGATTGAAGCACACATTCTATTTACTACATCATCATTTTTACGAGGATTACGCTTATATTCGACGAGGTTTTCAACAGGATAGTAGTGGATTGCTAAATTCATATCTTAATAATTAAAAAGTTAATATTCAAAATATCTCTGACGCTAAAGAAGGCCTGGGGTCAAACCCACCAAATCCGCCATTCTGGCTGAAAGGACCCACTTTTTATGGATTTTTCATCTTATTAATATCTTTACTAAAATCCATAACATAGCACATCAAAGCTAAAGCATCTGCTTGATTATCATCTTGAGGTGAAAAACTTTTTTCACGTATCGCTTCAATAACTTCACTCTTACTTGCATTGCCTTTACCTGCTATGAAGCGTTTTATAGTTTTAACATTAACACCTTGGTAGGGCACATGATGTTCTTCACACCAAGCAGATAGAACGGCAAGAAAACCACCGTAGCAATGAGTAGCATCAGTTCCTAAGTGTCTTCTTACTTCCTCAAAATACACTGCAGAAATGTCTTTCAAAGAATTAAGCCAATTACGAAAGTTTAAGAAACACATTCCACCTCCACTGAAACGACTACCATGAAAGCTTTTGCTTCCACTTTCAATTACTCCATCTGTTAGAATTGCCCAGCCTGTTTGTTTGCCAAGGTCCAGTGTTAGGATTGACATTTGCTATAATTTAAAACTATAAGTAGCACTGATTCCAAAATATCGTTTGGTTTCTGCAAAATACACTAGCAATTCATAGGTTTTTGTAGTCCAACAACGGAAATTCGAGAATTATGTGCTACTGCAGAAAGTTGTTTTCTTGTTATATATATTCACCAAAATTACGAAAACTGTTCACTTTTTTTTTGCAAAGGATAAAAATCGTGTTAGACTTAAACGGAGATTTGTTCTGCAGTAGTAAGATTACCGACAATGCCATTTAATTAAATTTTAGATGGTACTACGTGCGTTCTTTGGTGAATTGCTGTTGTTAATTATCTATAAAATCACATCTAGCTTTAAAACGAAGTTTTTACCTTATCTAAAAAAATACAAATCTACTCAATGTTTGTTTGCCGAGTTTCGGATTGACACTTAAAGTTTTTGTATTTGAAGCGCATCCACAAACTGCATCAATGCGTTACCTAAGGAGAGAAAGTCACCTTTCCCCCCTCGGCTTCAAAACCGGACTTAACAGTTTCCCGTTATTCGGCTTCTCTGCGATTTAGTGCTTGTCATACATACTTCTCCATGTAACTTACATTTTAAAGCTTGGTAAATTCGTTTTTGTGGCTTGGTACTAAATTAACTGCACTCATTCATACCTAACACTTAGTGTTGGCTCATAACATATTAACCATTACTAACAACCTTACCTTCTAAATCCCAGTGTCCACGTCAGCATATCCTAAACATTACTTTAGGCCTTGGCTTCTTAGACAATCCTTTATTATAGATGTATACGGGTGGCTCCCTACTTAAAAAAAAAATAAGAACATCTATAATGTTACTCTGTTCCACGAAAACGTTTTTCGCTTAGACTTAGGTCCTTACTGTTTGCCGGAAGATCGGAAACATCTTGATCAGAAAGAAGGAGTCTGATCATCCATCTCTTCGTACCTTTTGGTCTATGCGTATCAACTTTATTTCGCATATTATATATTACGACAATTCAAGCATAAGTTTCTCTCGTAACCATATCTAACTCTTCTCGGGAGGATTTGTCATAAAGTTTGACATTACTCCCTTTTTAATCCATGCTTGCACTCCAGAAAGTTGCCTCTTTCTAAAGTGTGGATTATGATTTCAGCCCGATGTTAAGGCGAATGGAATTACACCATTACGGTTTCGTGACATCAGATCGCACCCTTCTATAATATATATATACCGGATTTCTTACTACTTTTTCCGGGATTTTTTGAAAAAAAGTTAAAATAATTTCAAAACTGCTTACCAGCTAAAGAATAAAGTAGATAGTTCTCTATTTTTAGAGTTTTACAGTTGCTTGTCTTTTTTACAAATAACCTATATGCTATTTGAAGTAAGGTAGAGTAGATATGATAATAAATGAAAACGAAATTTTATTATATACAACTCCAGATGGAGATGTGAGAATTGATGTTTTGTATCGAGATGAAAACATTTGGCTTACACAAAAAAGAATGGCGGAGTTGTTTGATGTTAATATTAGAACAATTAGTGAGCATTTACAGAACATATTTGCTAGTCAAGAGTTAGATAAAGATTCAGTTATCCGGATTTTCCGGAATACTGCTGAGGATGGTAAACAGTACCCTACACAATTTTATAATTTGGATGCAATTATAGCTATTGGTTATCGAGTTAATTCTAAAAAGGCTACATCTTTCAGAGTATGGGCTACAAAAATTTTGAGAGATTTCATCATCAAAGGATTTGCATTAGATAGCGAACGGCTAAAAAACGGCCCAAAGTTTGGCAAAGACTACTTCAATGAATTGCTTGAAAAAATCAGGGAAATACGAGCATCCGAACGTAGGTTTTACCAGAAGATTACCGACATTTATGCTGAATGCTCTGCAGACTATGATCCAAATTCAGAAATAACAAAACAATTTTATGCAAAAGTACAGAATAAATTATATTGGGCGATTTATGGCCTGACTGCAGCAGAGCTAATATATTCTCGAGTTGACCACAAAAAACCAAATATGGGGCTAACTACATGGAAAGATGGTCATGGCAGCAAGATTCATAAGAGTGATGTGAGTACTGCAAAAAACTACTTGACTGAAAAAGAGTTGAGTGAACTAAATCATATTGTTTCGATGTATCTAGATTATGCGGAACTTCAAGCAAGAAAGAATCGGCTAATGAAAATGCAGAATTGGGTTGAAAAATTGGATGCATTTTTATTGTTCAATGATTATGAAGTGCTTAAAGATGCTGGTAAAGTTAGTGCTGAAGTTGCAAAAGCCCTAGCTGAAGGAGAATACGAAAAGTACAGAGTTGTACAGGACAAATTACATGAATCTGATTTTGATGAATTAATTAAAGCAAGTAAAGAAAGTGAGAAAATAACTACAACAAAAACAAGCTTGTAGTTGAGCTATCTGTGTTTGACATCTTGCTTTTATTTTAATTTCAAGGGGGGTGAAAAATTGTCCCCACCCTTTACAAAGCCCCATATCTCTGCTTTTTATCTACCAATAATATAGTAGAAATTTTGTCTCCATTATACTAGATAAAATTGGAGACGTAAATAAATAAATTTAGATCTTTGTCTCCATTTTAAGCAGTTTACGAGCTCAGTAGCTTATGTTTATGGCAGCAACTTTTTTCCTTTAGCTTCATCTACAAATTATTTATAGAGATTACCTAAAGACTCAACTTAAGAATTTTAGATAAAAGTCGTTATATCTCAATAAGACCTCCAAAACCAGCTCTTGTTTCACCGAAATTACAAAAACTGTTCACTTTTTTGAAAAAATATTTTACAAGGAATAAAAAGCGTGATAGGGTATAATGAAGGTTTTTTTATAACAAGTAAAACTTTAAAGCAAGAAATAATTTAGAAATGCCTCATAATCGAGTTTTAAGCTACCCTACGTGAGTAACTTAGGTCTTGGTGGTACAATTGTGCCTGAAGTCATAGAATCTTTTTGAAACGCTATTATTAGCAATTTCGTCTTTTGTAAGCATTTATCTTTCATCTTTTTTTCAGGTTATCCAAAATGCAATAGTGGGTTTTTCATATTTTTGTCTATTGAGATTTTGTAGTAAGCTAAAAGCTAAAGGTAGTATGTGTTAATTCATACTACTTAATATTATTATTTATAATAATAGGAGTTATTTTGAAAACTGAAAATCGGACAAAACTCTCTATATTTCTAGCTTTTTATCTCTTTTTTCAGTCTACGATTTCACAGTCTGACGGTTTCTTAAACTATTGAAAATCCAGTACTTTTTAATTAGTAACAAATTCTGACTTCGTAGACTGAACACATTCTGACAAAAACTGGCCAAGACTGAAAATTGAAATATTTAAGTAATAAAGAATTTTGATGAAAAAGTTCTAGATATCTAAAATTTGATCGTTATAAACCCAAATATTTGGATTTTCCTCTGGAACAACATCCTCACTCTCCGATGATTTGTAATCAGTAGGTAAAATCTTTTCATAGACTATTACATTCTTGTTTAGTTGATTATCAAACTTTATTACTCTTTTTTCCATACCTTCAACACAAAGTATTCCATATTTGGTTCTTGCAGCATTTTTACCTTTTCTGTTAAATTTTATATAACCTTTTGCAGCAAGCACATCGATACGGTTACGAATAGAATGCTGACTACCAAGACCTGCTTTACCTTCAAATATCTGACAGAATGAATTAATTGTATATACTTTTCCTTTTTCTCGTGCTTCTTCATAAATCAACTGCAAAATAACATCATGTCTACGAGAACGTTCTGCATCTAACTTTTTACCATAATCTTTATTTATAAGCCTCTGCGATTCATAATCAATCATATGCCAGCAGTTATTGATTTTATCTATATATTTTGATGGAATAGCATGACCATTACGTAATTCAAACATCAGTTGACGACTACTTTGCCGTTCATCTGGCTTAAACATTATCATTCCCGTAGTATAAAAGCTTCTTAATGAACCAGCACCACTGAAACTCTGAAAAGGATCTTCTTCTAATGATTTCTTTTGCATCTTCTTCGTGTGATGTACTAAAATGACTCCTGCATTCGGATTAACTAACTCTCTCAATTTTTCAACTCTTTCTTGCAGGAAAAATAGCATAGCATTATTATCATTTTCACTACTGTTCTCGCCAGCATCAAAAACGTTACGTAGTGGATCAATAGCTATAATATCAACTGTATTTGAACCAAATGATTTTTTTATTTCACCAAGAACTTCATCTATACTATCATCATTTAAGAGTAGCTTTGTTTGAGGTGTAATGACTAAGTTATCCAAAGCAATCTCAAGCAGTTCTTCATTGATTTTAAGCTGCTGTAGACGTTCACGCATATAGTGGTAGCCAATTTCAGTTTGAAGATAAAAGATTCTTAAAGGCCTTTTAGGTACCATATCAAGAAATTGAACTCCTGCTGCCATGTAAATTAGCCAAGAAATTAAAAAGTCACTTTTTCCTACTTTAGGTGCTCCAGCAAACACTAAAAGTCCACTTGGAGTTAAAATTCGAGGAGCAACTATATCTTCTGGCATCGGTGATTTATCGTTAAAATATTGCCTTGCAGAAAATGAAATCAAACTTTTTGTACTTAGAGTATTAGTAGTAAGTGCAGTTGAAGCTAAAAATTCTTTAACATTTATTCCTTCCTCTACACAATCAGCAGCATCCCAGCCTTTTGTTTTATTTTGTGGAATATTAAGAACAACAAGTGATGCAACTCCGATCTCTAAAAGCTTTTTTTTAGCATTTTTTGCGTATTTATTACCTGCTTCATCATTATCTGGCCATATAATAATATGTTTACCTTTTAGCGGAGTCCAATCAGTTTTCTCAATAGGTGCATTTGCTCCAGACATCGCTGTTGTTGCAGTTATTCCTTTCTCTATCAGCACTTCTGCACATTTTTCCCCTTCCACCAGAACAATTTTATCAGACTTTAAGATTCCTGGAATGTTGTAGATTGGCCTTATTCCTGGTGAACCATATCTGCCTCGCTTAACATCAAAAGGCTTGTATACTTTTTTCTTTCCGGGAGGGTCAGAACGGTAAACTTTTACAATCACCTGACCATTTTCATCATAATAATTCCAACTTTGGGTAATAAATTTCTCGAAGTCTTCATCAACATATTCTCTGTATTTTTTATTATTTCCGAGCCATTCACTTATTGAAGCCATTACCTCAGGAAACTCTGTCCTTGCATTCTTTCTATGCACAGCTGCCCAAAGGTCGATAATGTCACCACCTTCTCCAGTTGCAAAATCATTCCATAATCCTGCTCTACTGCCACTTAGTTCTACTCTTAAACTTTGTCCTTTGTTACCATGCACATCACCTATTCGAAATTCATCACCATGAAAGGTCCCATTGGGGAAAAGGTAAGAAAGACAAGATCTTAAATTCAACAATAGTTGTGCTTTAATCTCTGGAACATTGTATGAAACACTCATAATTAACCTTTAAATTCGGAGTCTTGTTCTATATATTCACCGGATTTACAAAAACTGTTCAGTTCATAGGTGCATTGTCTGATCAAAGTTTTGAGTGTCTGAGGTTTGAAAAAAGATTCTAGACTCTCAGAGGGTAAAAAACTCACGATTGTCTGAGGTATTTTTTTCATGTCCTACAATATTTACTAAGAAAGTTTCATCCTTAAGTCTTGCATTTAAGGATACATCTTATGAAATCTCGAAACTCTTATTCAGGTATTGATCCTAAAGTTGTTAATTTAATAAAATTTTACGCAAAACATTATAAGTCGCTTACTGATCAAGATATTGAAGACATAGAACAGGACCTCTTCTGTGAGTTTCTTTCATGCATAGATCAGTATGATAAAACTAAGGGCAGTCTTTCCACTTTCGCTAAGCAAGTTGTTAAAAATCGTATTAATAATCTAGTCCGTAAACACTCACGTACTACTCCTAAACTTGAAAATAATGTGCAACAGGAAAGTTACTGTTTTGAAGATGAAGCGATACTACGTATTGATGTTGAGCAAATTATTTCAAAATTACCAAAGAAGTGGCAAGTTTTATGTGAACAACTCAAACACCATAGCATTGCTGAAGTTGCAGACATGAACAATATATCACGGACTACTTTGTATAATATACTCAAGAAAATGCGATCTAAATTTGCATCTCTTTATGAAAAAAAATACAAAAAAAAGTGAACAGTTTTTTGAAATTTGGTGAATTTATATATAGTGGCAAATTAAGGTAAAAGCATGAAAATAATAAACAGCAAAGAAAGAGCAAAACTGATCACAGGTGTGAAGGTAGTAATCTTTGGACCTTATGGGATCGGCAAAACCAGTCTGCTCAAAACCCTCGATGAATCAACAACACTTTGCCTTGATTTTGAAGCAGGACTTCTAGCTGTACAAGACTGGAAAGGAGATTCAACTGAGATTCGCACTTGGAATGAGGCCAGAGACATTGCTTGCCTAATTGGTGGTCCTAATCCTACATTAAAACCTGATCAAGCATATAGTCAAAGACACTATGAGCATGTATCTGGCAAGTACAAAGATCCTCTTTCTGAAGTTTCTAAATATCGATGTATTTTCATTGATAGTATAACTGTTGCATCACGTTCATGTCTTTTATGGGCAAGAATGCAACCTGAGTGTTTTTCTGATAGATCGGGAAAAGAAGACAAAAGAGCTGCCTATGGATTACTTGCTCAAGAAATGATGGTTTGGCTTAATCAGTTTCAACATATCAGAGATAAAGACATCATCATAGTTGGCACATTAGGTCAATATCTCGATGACTGCAATCGTCCAACTTGGCTACCTCAATGTGAAGGGGCTAAAACTGCCAGTGAAATTCCAGGTATTGTTGATGAGGTAATCAGCATGGTTGGAATCAAGAAAGATGATGGTACAGAAGTACGTTCATTTGTCTGTCAGACTATTAATACTTGGGGATACCCTGCTAAGGATCGCAGTGGCTGCCTGAATATGGTTGAAGAACCTCATTTGGGTAAATTACTTGCGAAAATTAAAGCCAAAACCTTGGCTTCTGTTGCCTAAATTTAATTTTAAAAGGAGTAATATGGAACAAAGCTTTTTCAATATCGGTCAAAAAATTCCCTTTTTCAGTGTGAAAGAATATTTGGATGACCAATCACCGATACCAGAAGATATAATCTCACCGAGAATTTTAACGAAAAGAGGTCTATTGGTGCTGGGTGGCCCACCTAAAATCGGCAAAAGTGACTTTTTAATTTCTTGGCTCGTCCACATGGCTGCTGGTAGATCATTTCTCGGTATGACACCAAATAGACCTTTGAAAATTTTCTACATGCAAACTGAAATTGAATATGAATATATGAAAGAACGTTTGCAACAACTTCAACTTGATAGCGAACTTTTGAATGTAGCTGCTAACAACTTAATCATTACGCCAAAGGTGCACTTATCATTTAATCATGATGAAATAAGTGAAATCAAGGAAATTGTGAATGAACGCTTTAAACCTGATGTTTTGGCTATAGATCCATTGCGTAACATCTTTAGCAGCGAGTATGGAAATGAAAATGATAATAGTGCTATGCTGTTTTTTCTGCAAAAGACTCTTGAAAAGCTGCGCAGTGCTGTTAATCCAGATGCTTGCATTGTACTCACTCATCATACAAAAAAATTATCGAAAAAGATGCTGGAAGAAGATCCATTTCAGGGTTTAAGCGGAGCTGGTTCTTTGAGGGGATTTTATAGTACTGGGATGGTGATGTTTGCTCATGATGAAGAAAGTACTGTACGTCAAATAGTATTTGAACTGCGCAATGGTGAACGTGTAGCAAGCAAGCTTGTTGATAAGATAAATGGTCATTGGCAGCTTGTAGACCAATGGAGTTAATTCTTTTTTTTACTTAATTTATAGGAGGACAATATGCTATCAGATTTTTTAACTGATTTTAATACTGCAAAATCACAAAGTAATTTAATACCAAAAGGTACAGCGGTAAAAGTCAAAATGGCCATTAAACCAGGAGGTTATGAAAATTGGTTCACTAAAAGCTATACTACTGGCAGCATCTATTTAAACGCTGAATTTACGGTCACTGAAGGTCCATATACAAAACGTAAAATTTATCAAGTAATTGGTATTAAAAGTGGCAAAGCAAGCGTTGAAGGAGAAGATACTTGGGGAGAATCTGGTCGTTCTATGCTTAGAAGTATTTTGGAATCATCCAGAAATATTCATCCACATGATAATTCAGAAAAGGCAACTCTTGCCCGTAAGCTGAACTCTATTGCAGATTTAAATGGACTAGAATTTATGGCAAAAGTAGGCATTGAGGCTGATAATAGGTACGGAAATAGAAACAAGATTGTTACTATTATTACTCCAGAAAATACTGAGGTTGATTGGATACCTTTCTAAAGCTGCTATGTTTATTTGAAACAATTTTTATAGGATATATATGAACAAATCTCAAAAAACACTATTGATCAACAAACTTAAAGAATGTCTGTCTTATTTATCGCCTGGTACTAGTGATATGAATGTTGAACAACAGGTTTCTAAAGATAAAAACGGGGATATAGCTGAATTTTTGAGTTCAATTGACATAAACCTTGTTAAAGAATTACTTACTAAACATAAAGGAACCATACGCTGGAAGAGAGAATATGATACTGTTTTACAGTTAATTAATGAGGAAGCGAGTAAGGGACGATTTTTTACTAAAACCCAATTTTGCTATTTTTTTGAAGATAGGTTTGGTCTTAAGAGTCATCATTCTATTCTTAGATATATTAATACCTTAGTTACTGAAGGTTATATAAAATTTCGTGAAAAAGAAGTACCAAGAAATAACAGACGCGTTAAAGTTATGTTACCATTAGACTGTTTTTAGCAATAGGGCTAGCTAGCACTTAAGTTAATGGTAGATGGATTAAGCCGGTAGCCTGACCAGTTACATGCTTGTATCACATCATCTCGTCTTATATTTAGTCCCAAGGTGCTAGCTAGCTTTTCTGCTATTGTTTTTTGCATTCTGTTAAGAGGTCTGCGCACTTGCTGTTCTGGATCTTCAAGACCTAAGCTATCTGCTATTTGGACAATACTAAGAAATTTATATTCTTTAGCTGCTTCCAAATCACGCAAAAATTGTTTAAGTAATACTCTGAAGATGCGGATGCTTGAAGTTGCTTGTTTGCCTATAATTTCAACGTCATTAACATAAATAGTATTATCTTCAACTTTTAATCGCAGTATCTTTTTTTCTGGGAGAGTTGTTTCTTGCAGTGGAACATAAGGGAATGCTTGAAAAGAAACATTAGGTAATAGCTCTGGTACTCCTTTTTCCACTGCTTCGCTTAGTATTTGATTTAGAGTTTGATGTTCACAAATTAAATCAGCAATGGGAACAGTGTATAGGGTTAACAATATTTTTAAGTCTTCTTTTCCAAAAGTTATAAGAACAGCAACATTAGTTCTTAATCTATCTACAGTTAAATATGATTTATCAGTACATAAAGTTGGTATGATAATGCTTACTATTTTACTTTTAAAGCTTATATGATATATTCCACCTACTGCCTTTTCCCATATAAGACCTATCAATAATTTTTCAAACCAATTTATAATTTTTTCCGTATTTAGTTTAATTGAAAGTACAAGATAACGCTGTTTTTTATAAGTATCAGGAAGAATATCACGACCACAATCCTCGCAAGCTAGATCATCACAATCTTCATCAAAATCATGAGAAATGATAACCTCATTTTTGCAATAAGGATTTTGTATATTTGGAAAATCAAGATCTAAATCATTAGCACAAATAACAAAATAATACTTCTCAAGTTTAACAAAATCAAGCTGACTGAGATGCTCTGCAGCCTTTATATAGTTCTCGTCAGGATTTACCCAGGACCTATTTACTAACATAGTATCAATATCTTGAGAGTGTTTTCGACAAAACGGTAATTCCATAGCTATCTCTAATTAAAGACTTAAAATCATCTCGTTCTTTTCTATTGAGAACATATTCCGAGTAATCAATTTCTATATAATTTGCGTATTGCGTGTCTGTCTGAAAGGATAAAGTAACTTTTTTACTTTTGAACAATACTTTGATATGCTGAACAAGCGAAACATCATGCAGTACACTACCAACCGAAGGCTCTATTTTCTGTAACCACTCTTCAATATTATCTGTGTTTAACGTAAGATTAGTTTTAGATTTAGATGGACCAAATTTCAATTCAAATAGGTGAATATCAGGTACATGTTGTTTTACACAGTCATTCAAAAAAGTCCTCACTTGTGCTGTTGTATTTTGGTGGCGCATGTTAGTAAATGAACATTCTCGCTGAAAATAACAGCTCACTATTCTATTTGCTATTTTTAATCCTTGATCAAAACTTTGAATAGATAGGTTTACTTGGTTAGCGTTTAAAGCAAAGTCAATAATAATTCTACTAGGTTTATAACCGTGTATTACCTTATTTGAACTGATTAATAAATCCTCATCTTTACTAGCACGTCGTATAAATAAGTAAATACTATTTTGGTAGTCAAAGAGTTCTTGAAACTGACTTTCAAAACTATCATTTTCCGAGAGATCATGCTGTTTTAATATTTCCTGTATTGTACTTTCTGATAAAAAATCCTTAAATGAAGTGGGCTTTTGTCTTGGAGAATTTTTTAATATGAAAGGTAAAAACCCTTTTTTTTGTACTTGATTAAAGCAGAAAATTTGTTTCAGCAAGTTATGATTAGTTATAAAGAGAGTAAACAACAAGGACTTTTTGTCATATTTGTTATTTTGCAACAGAAATGATTTCAGAAGATCTTGGCTTAACACAGACCGTGCTACTTCAGCTATAGTTGTTTCTGATTTTGCACGACTAAAACGATTGACTAAGTAATAATCAAACAGAGATTCAGAAATTTTAGTAAGCATCTTGCGTTTTTGCTGAGTTGAAATATCATCGCATTTCTCGTGGTCTTTAAATAATTGCCTATTTTGTTTATTCTGAAAGTAACGGTTAAAAATAACACTTAATTGCCTGCCAGAAAGAGAATTAAGCCAATTTTCACGTAAGCTTGGATTTTGAAAGTCCTTAAGCAGAGAGGATACTGGCATTTCTAAGCTACTCTCCCAAAATTCCTCACTAGTTATCATATATCTAAAAGTAAATATATTATGTCTAAAGTAGATTAAAAATTAGTCAACAAAAATTTATTATGAGAAAAGAAGAATTTTCCTAAAAAAAACTGAACAGTTTTTGTAATTTTGGTGAATATATATATAGGAGTCAAACTTTCAAATGTCAATACTCACACAATCAGGAAGAGCAGCAATAGCAGCCAGCATAAAAGAGCAATCTATCCATCTTGCTTGGGGAAGTGGTGACGCAAATTGGGAAAATAGCCATCAGGTCGAAAAAGTTTTTGTTGAGGGTGAAATAGCTCTAGATCACCACACTATTAAAGATGTAAGGGTTTTTACAGGAGAAACAATTTATCAGCCAAGTGTTGACTATTTAGTTGATAGCAATACTGGAATGATTAAATATCTTGAAAATAGCTCTATTGCAGCAAGTAGCATGGTAAAAATTGAGTATACTCAGAATACACCGCCAGAACTCATTACTTCTACAAAATTATTCAAGGAAGTTGGACGTCGTGTTGTTGATGAGGTGCTCTTTTGTACTGGTGATGAAAACGGTGAACTTGTGACTCCTTCTGGAAGGTTTAGGCCCTCAAATGTACCAACCAACAATCTCTACCTTAAATTCACTTTCGATTTCACGGACGCAGCAAATCAAGTTATACGGGAACTAGGAGTTATGGTTGGTACTAAAGTAAAAGAAGGGTTACCTATAGGACAGAGATATTTTGAACCAAAAGACGTGGAAAATCCTGGAATTTTGTTAGTTTTAGAACATACCGTACCACTTATCAGAACATCTGCAACTCGGGAAACTTTTTCATTTGTTGTAACTTTTTGAAACAAAATGACCTTAAATAGCTATTATAACCGCTTTAATCCTGACAAAGAATACGAAAAAAGTTTGTTTCTAGCAGGAAGAGGTCTACAGTCAGCAGAATTAAACGAGACGCAAGAATATGCTCTCTCTAAGCTTAAAGGCATAGGTGATGCAATATTCCGTGATGGTGATGTTATAACAGGAAGCAATTGTATTATAGATAGAGAAACTGGTAAAGTTACACTTGAGGGAGGAAAAATCTATCTGCGTGGAGCAGTGAGAAAAGTAGAGGAAAAAGAGTTTGTTATTCCTCTTAATACTATAGTTCGAATAGGTGTTTATTATCTAGAATCTACGATTACAGAACTTGAGGATGAAAACCTTCGTGATCCTGCTATTGGTACAAGAAACTATCAGGAAGTAGGAGCTGCAAGGCTTAAAGTTTCCACTATTTGGGGTCATCAATTTGAAGGTCTTTCTCCACGTTTTTCTGAAGGGGAGTTTTATCCAATCTATAACATTGAAAATGGAGTATTGATAGAACATTCACCGCCACCACAAGCAAACATAGTAACTACTGCTCTTGCTCGTTATGACAAAGAAGCAAATGGTTCCTACGTCGTAAATGGTCTTGAAGTAATGTTCCTGCAAAAGGAAGAGGGAGAAGGAGGAAAACAAGTTTTTGTGATTAATGAGGGCAAAGCTCATGTTGATGGTTATGAGATTGAGTTACCTCATAGTATTCGTGTTTCTTTTGATCAAGATCCGAATATAAAATCAGTTGAATCAGAACCACACACTTTTCAGCCAAATAGCCAAAGAGTAATGGAACTTAAAGTTAATGATTTTCCAATAAGTGAAATTAAAAAAGTAGATATAACCGTTCAAAAAACCATTACCATTACTCATGGTTCATATTCAGGAGCTGTTGATCCAATACCTGACTCTGCAGTACTTGAGATTATTCAAGTTAAACAAGGCAATGTTATTTATGAAAATAGTGTAGATTATAAACTAAATGCCGGGAACGTTGATTGGTCATTACCAGGTAAAGAACCAGCTCCTGGAAGTAGTTATCAAATCACTTACCGCTGTCGCACTCATGTAAGCCCTGAAGATATAAATGAAAAGGGATGTAAAGTGAAAGGAGCAGTTGATAATAGCTTGGTTCTGGTTGATTACACCTGGAAAATGCCCCGCTATGATTTAATTACTATCGATAGCAAAGGAGTAGTAAGAAGAATAAAAGGCATAGCTCACCCTTGGAGACCATCGATGCCTAAAGCACCTAGCGGACAACTTTTGCTCTGCTACATTCATCAGACATGGAAAAACGGAGAAAAAGAAGGGGTAAAAATAGTGAATAATGCTATTCATGCTGTACCGATGAATGAGCTTGAAGCAATGAAAAAAGGAATAAATGATCTTTATGCGCTGGTTGCAGAGGAACGTCTACGCAATGATGCAAATTCAAGAGAACCTACCACCAAAAAAGGAGTATTTGTTGATTCATTCTTTGATGATGATATGCGTGATCAAGGAATTTCGCAGTCTGCAGCAATAGTAAATAGAGAGCTAGTTCTGCCAATAGATGTAGAAGTTGCAGATATTGAAAAAGGTGGGGAAAGATATCTTTTGCCTTATAAACTTGAACCGGTACTGGAGCAGCTTTTACAGACTAAAGGAGAAAAGATCAATCCATATCAAGCTTTTGATCCAGTCCCGGCACAAATTACTCTAAATAAAAACATTGACCACTGGACAGAGGTTACCACGAATTGGAAAAGTCCAGTAACCAGAGTATTTAATGTTAAAGAAACGACAGAGCTGCTGTCAAGTACTTCATACGAAACTGAATTTATGAGAGAAGCAGTACAGAATTTTGAAATTGAAGGTTTTGAGCCAAGTGAGAAGCTTAAAGAGATAAAATTTGACGGAATAATTATTCAACCTACAGCGTAAAAAAAAGATGTTAACAGCTAACAACCAAGGAAAATTAAAGGGAAAGATAAAAATCCCAGCAAACATTCCAGCAGGTACTAAATTAGTACAGTTTTATGGGGATAAAGGAAGCTATGGAGAGGCAACTTATACTGGTAAAAAAACTATTACCATAGAAGAAAGAAGAAGAGTTATCGCAGCAAGAAGAGTTGATCCTTTAGCCCAAACATTTACACTAAATAAAAGTAGGCACATAGGGGGTCTAGACTTATGGTTCACAAATAGCGGCAAAAAACGTGTTGTTGTGCAGATTAGAGAAACAGCAGTGGGAATGCCCTCGCAGACTGTCATTGCTGAAAGTTATATTGAGCCAAAAGATATAAAGATAGATGGCACAGCAACACGTATAGAGTGGTTACCAGTGTTTTGCCATGCAGGACAAGAGTATGCAATAGTGCTACTCACTGATGATGCAGACACAGCAGTAAAAATAGCAGAGCTTGGCAAATATGATGCAGTAAATAGCCGTTGGGTAACAAGTCAGCCTTATCAAGTAGGAGTATTACTTTCATCAAGCAATGCAAGTACTTGGACACCACATCAAAATTTAGATCTAACTTTTAGGCTTTTAGCAGCGAAGTTCACTGAAAATTCTCACATTATTGATCTGGGAAAAGTTACTGCAAACAATACTTCAGATTTAATTGTTTTGATGAACGTCGAAAAAGTAGCATTTGATACCAATGTAGAATTTATCTTAACAGATGAAGAAGGAAAAGAAAATTTTTTGTCTGATAATTTGCCACTTGCACTGCGTGAAAGACTATCTGGAGAGCTAACAGTAAAGGCAAGCCTAAAAGGAGGACGAGAAAAAAGTCCTGTTCTCTATCCTGGGTTACAGCTAGTTATGGGTAATATAGGGGAAAAAGGAGATTATGTTACAAGAAGCATTACAGCAGGAGCTAACACTAAGATAACAATTACCTATGATGCGCTGATACCTGGCACTGCAGACATTAAAACTTATGTAGAGAAAAACATGGGAGAATGGCAATTAGTCAATTTAACATCAGGAAAACCAATAGGGGAAAATTGGGTAGAGAGAACTCATGTGCTATCAAATTTTAATGCTAATGAGACTAGAGTAAAATTAGTTTTAAGTGGAACGGTTATTTATCGGCCAAAGGTAAAAAACTTGCGGATTGTTATAACATAAAAAAATGCCAAATGATAAAACAAGCAGAGAGTATCCATTACCTCATCCAGAAAATATTGCAGTGGAAGATGTAGTACGTATTCGCACAACTATAGAAAAAGTAGATGAGGATATGAGTAATGGAGAAAATAAACATAATCAACTGAAAAGTAATTTTGAACGATTTAGATTTGAAGATTTTTTAAATTTGTGGGGTAATGAATGACGATTGCCAAAGAAGTAGTTTATGCATTGCATCAGAGACTGAAAGATCTATCTGTAAATGCTACCCCTGATCAACTCGCCTACCTTGCAAAATCTCTAGAATCTATTGCTGGGCAAAGTACAGTACTTGATATTGTACAGATGACTGATGAAAAACTCAAAGAACTCCTCAATGCAGCAACAAAACACTTAAGTGATCTGGATACTAAAAAAGCTAGTTCTTTAGCAGCAGTCTCTGAATTAGAAGAAAAGTCGTTAAAGAAAATAGATGAAAAAGGAACTACAAATTTATCATTACTTGATACGAGAAAGAATGCCAATATTGCAGCAATCAATAGTACTGGAGCAGATCAACTTTCCACGTTAAAAGGCTTAGTCAAAAACTTCGAAGTTATTAATGATGTGCCAAGTGGGTCATCAATTATAAAAGAGATAAAAAAGCGCAATATGGTTGAATCTGGGTCATTACCATTTTTATTTGGCGTTTTGAGTAGGAATAATGACTATAACTGGGGAAATGGCCATTTTACAACTGAGCTTGGTAAGTGGTATCTTGATACCTCATATACTAACAATATGCTTTGCCTGTTAACAGGTGCTCACAGCTATGATACAAGCAACGAACAGACAAAGTCTGTTAAACCCTGAAAGAAACTCCACTACTTCTGTTTTTAGCAGTCTTGAAGTATAATTTTGTGGAAGCGCTTTTGCAGTTATAACCGACCAGCACAATGGTGCCTTAAGTGCCCGTATACAAGCATGGTTTTGGAAGGAACGGTTAAACCATTGATGGAGTCCTTGTAGACTACCTCGTTTAGAAGATTGTATAATCTAACCGCTCCAAGCTAAAGTGCTTCTACATTATAAATTATATAGGGGGAACTTGATATGGCAAAAATAAAAAGTAAATTAGAAGTAATGAATCCTGATGCAGCGGGAATAGATGTCGGTTCATCTGTACATTATGTATGTGTACCAGAAGGAAAAGATGAACAACGCATTCAGAAATTTGGCTGCTTCACTAAAGACCTTCATAATTTAGCACGATGGTTGAAAAAGTGTAAAGTTACAACTGTAGCTATGGAATCAACAGGAGTGTATTGGATAGCATTATTTCAAATACTTGAGTCATATGAACTTGAGGTAAAGTTGGTAAATGCAAGGCATGTAAAGAATGTACCCGGTAGGAAGTCTGACGTTCAAGATTGTCAATGGCTCCAACAGTTGCACAGCTATGGATTGCTTCATGGATCATTTAGGCCGGATAATCAGATGTGTGTATTGCGTAGTTACGTGCGGCAACGTAAAAATCTTACTGAAAGTGCATCTACACATGTTCTGCGTATGCAAAAGGCGTTAATTCAAATGAATGTTCAGCTGCATAAAGTCATAAGAGATATTACTGGGGTAACTGGTATGAAAATTATCAAGGCTATAATTGAAGGCGAAAGAGATCCTGAAAAATTGGCCGAATTCAGGGATGCGCGAATAAAAAATGATCAGTCTACTATAGCAAAAGCGTTAGCTGGTGACTACAGAGAGGAACACTTATTCACGCTAAAGCAAGAATTTGAACTATATAATATTTATCAAGAAAAAATAGCAGAATGTGATAGAAATATTGAGGCCTATTACAAAACGTTTGAAACAAAATCTGGCGAAAGTAAACAGCCGAGTAAGGAAAAGAATAAGAATAGCAAAAGTAAGCCAAACTTTGCTTTGCATGAGGAACTGCACCGAATAACTGGTATGGATTTCACTAAAGTTCCAGGACTTGATGTAGTAACCATACAAACAATAATTTCAGAAACAGGTATAAACCCAAATAGATGGCGGACAGAAAAACACTTTTCATCGTGGTTAGGACTCAGCCCTGCTAATAAAATCACAGGGGAAAAAGTGTTTAGTACAAGAACGCGTAAAGTCATTAATCGTGCTGCGAATGCGTTTCGAATGGCTGCTCACTGTGTGTCAAGAAGCAACAGTGGAATAGGTGCATATTGTAGAAGATTAAAGAAACGGCTAGGGGCACCAAAAGCGATTACTGCTACGGCAAGGAAATTGGCATGTATCTTCTACAGTATGTTAAAGTATGGACAAGAGTATGTTGAGAGAGGGATTGACTACTATGAGAAACTGTATAAGGAGAGAGTATTGAAGAATTTAAGCAAAAAGGCCAGTGAACTTGGTTATACTTTAATAAAAAAACAGGAACTAATAGAGGGAGTTTGTTAGAAGTTATGTTGGGTTCTATAGACCACCAAGTTTGTATTTTATGCAAGGTAAAAATGGAACATTCATCTACAGGGAGTTGTATTCACGTTATACAGTTTCTTCCAATGAATACTCTTATCCATATGCACTCTTGGGAGTAATATTTGTAAAAAACAGTACAAACAGTGAGATAACAAGAACATTAAATTTTGTTGGTACATCTTATTGGAGCTCGCAATATGAAGGAGCAGGAGCATTTGTAGGAACTCCCAATAATACCAATAAAGGACAAGTTTCATCAATTAGTTGGCAAAATATTTATAATTTAGGAAGTTCAAACAGTGGATTTTCTAGTTCTGGTGGCGTAGTTATTCCAAGTAATAAAACAGTAGCAATCTTATTTTACACATCACCGTATTATTATACGAGTAGCAATAATTATTACACTCAATTTATGCAATGGGGAGTATACAATTTTCGCAGCAATTTTTTAACTACAGGGCTTGAGATAGATGTAGAGAGAACGCTAAAAGCTTGGCAATGTCCAGGATTAGATGCCACCCATAAAATTTGGAATTAAAAACGGAGAAAACCAATGCCAATTTATATTAGATTTGAAAATAACAAACAAGTAGAGACAACAACGCTTGAAAGTAAGCCAACTGGAAATGATTGGTATGAAGCGCCAAAGAATTTTGATTGGCAAAAAAGTTATTGTTTAACAGAAGGAGGAGAAATTGCTCAGCGTACTAAAGAAGATATACAAAAGGAGTTACTGGATAATGCGAAGCTTTGTGCATTTGATAGTATGCGTTTCTATTATGATAATCATACTCACCAATATGCAGGTCATTCTCACCAAAAAGCTAAATCTTATGAGATTCAAGCGAAAGCCGCAAAAAGCATTCTAGCAGCACCAGAATCTATAGATGAAAAAGATGCAGAAATTATAGAGCCTTTAGCAAAAGTACGAGGAATTTCAGTAGTAGAGATGGCAGAAATGATTCAGGAAAAAGTGAAAAAAGCAGTAAAAGCAATAATCAAATGCGAAGAATTGGTGGATATAGCTGAAAGGAAAATCGGTGAAGCTAAAAGTAAGGAAGAGCTGCAAACTCTGCTAGATGATTGTAAACAAAAAATGCAAAGAGAGCTAAAAAGGGGCAAAAGATGACAGAACAGTTTCTACATGGAGTAAATGTTATAGAGGTAACCTCTGGAGCAAGGTCAGTACGTACGGCTAAATCATCAGTGATAGGTGTAATTGGTACTGCACCTGAAGCTGATGAGCAAAAATTTCCACTGAATAAACCAGTACTGATAGCAGGAAGCTTAAAAGAAGCAGCAAGACTTGGAAAAAGAGGAAGTTTACCTTCTGCAGTAAATGGAATATTTTCCCAGGTTGGCGCAACAGTTATAGTAATTAGAGTTGAGGAAAGTGAAAACAGCGATCCAAAATTAAAAGAAGAAGAGACGCTGAAGAATATAGTTGGTGGAGTTGATGAAGAAACTGGAGAATATCAGGGAATTGAGGTATTTCTTAGTAGTGAAAGTATAGTTCATGTTGCCCCAAGAATATTAATTGCGCCTCAATTTACTCATCAATTGCCTGAATCTGAAAATCCTAAAAACCCAGTAGTAGCAGCTTTGATAGGAGTAGCAGAAAAGCTGAGAAGCATAATAGTAGCAGATGGACCAAATGCCAATGATGAAGAAGCGATAAAATGGAGAAAAAGTGTAGGCAGCTCAAGAGTTTACGTTGTTGATCCATGGGTTAAGGTATTTATTGAAGGAAAAGAAGAAATTTTGCCAGCAAGCCCATTTGTAGCTGGTTTAATAGCGAAAGTAGATAGCGAACAAGGATTCTGGCACTCACCTTCAAATAAAGAAATAAACGGTATTGTTGGAACAAGCAGGCCTATTGATTTTACGCTCGGTAATACAAATTGTAGAGCAAACCATTTAAATGAAAATGAAGTAACAACGATAATTCATCACAATGGCTATAGGCTTTGGGGCAATAGAACATGTTCAGATGATTCAAAATGGGCTTTTCTATCAGTAAGGCGCACTGCAGATTTAATTAACGATAGTTTACTTCGAGCTCATCTCTGGGCAGTTGATCGCAATATCACCAAAACTTATATAGATGATGTGATTGAAGGGGTGAATTCTTATTTGGCCAATTTAAAAGCACAAGGAGCTATTATCAGCGGAAAATGTTATGCAACACCTGAACTCAATACACCAACAAATATTGCAAGCGGAAAAGTGTCTTTTGATTTTGAGTTTACACCACCATATCCAGCAGAACAGATTACTTTCAGGTCACATCTTGTGAGTGGTACAATATTATAAAAATGGGAGAAAGAGATGTTACCGAAGATTTTAAAGAATTTTAATATATTCGTAGATGGTCGGGGTTATGCAGGAAAAATAGATGAAATTACGCTACCAAAACTTACCATAAAAACAGAGGAGTATCGTGCTGGTGGTATGGATATCCCAATAAATATTGACATGGGCATGGAAAAGCTTGAAGCAGATTTCACTTTTGCTGAATACGATACAGAACTCTTTCGGCTATTTGGGTTGATAAATGGAAATTCAGTAGCTTTGACACTCAGAGGTGGAATGCAAGGTAGTGGTAGTAACGATATTGAAGGAGTAATAATCAACCTTAGGGGCATATTCAGAGAATTTGATTTTGGTAGCTGGAAACCTGCTGAAAAAGCAACGCTGAAGTGTACTGTAGCTGCTCATTACTATAAACTTACTATAGGTGGTAATGAATTAATAGAAATCGATGCTGAAAATATGATTAGAAAGATAAATGGTGTTGATCAAATGGCCTTGCTGCAAACGATTCTAGGGATCTAATATGGTTGACAAAATTACATAAAAATGTTAAAACATAAGAAGTTGTAGGTATATAGTTAATATGGATTCTAAAGCTCATACAAATTCCATAGAGCAGCTAACTGGTTTACTTGTTAGTGTAGCACAATCTCAAGACAAGTCCGTTTTAAAGTTATTAACTGAATTAATGGAAGAAGAAATTGAAGATATGGAATTATCTAAGATTGCTGACGAACGCTATAAAGAAAAGAGGGTTAAACATCAAGATGCCTTCTGGGATTAAGCCTTACAATATAGACTATTCAGAATCTGTTATAAAAAAAGACATTCCGGCTCTTCCAGCAAAAGTAAAGTTAATGATTAAGAAGGCAATAATGGAGCGTCTAACAGTTGATCCAATTGGACTTGGAAAGCCATTAAAGCATAACTTAAGTGGACAACGTAGTCTACGGGTGAGGTATACTTTATTATATAGATGTACCAGAACATACAGTAGTTATTACTTCAATTGAACACAGAAAAGATTCTTATCAAAACTAATCCTATTTATAGCACCATACAAAGAAATTAGTTATGTAAAAGCCGATATAGACTTTTATTTAATTAACTTTTTAAGGAGGAACATGCAAGCTATAACACTTAATAACCCAATAACAGTTGATGGTATTTCTGTCTCAGAACTTACTGTTAGACGTCCAAAAGTTAGAGACTATTTGGCAATAGAACGCCTTAATGGTAGTGATCTGAGTAAGGAAGTAACTTTGACTGCCAATTTGACATCAGTTGCAAAAGAAGCGATTGAAGAGTTAGATATTGCTGATTATGTGAAAGTGCAAGAGGTATTAAAGGATTTTTTTTCACCAGTTATTCAAAGGACTTGAGGTCAGAAGTATTAATGTTCAGCTCTGTTGTAGGGGGCGGGGTTGAGCAAATACTTGAAATGGAAATTAATGAATTTATCCTATGGAATGAAGCAGCGAGGAAGGTACAATGTCAACGTTATCTATAAAAATTGGAGCAGTCCTAGATGGCAGTTTCAGTACTGTAATAAAAGGAAGTAGCAGTCAACTTACTCATCTTGGTGAGAATATAAGAAAGCTTGACTCATCTTTAAAATCAGTATCAAAGTTTAAGCAGTTAGGTCATGATGTTTTGACTAGCAAGAGGTCATGGAAAGGCTTTGAAGATCAAGTAAAATCTTTAGCTAAACAAATGAAAGCGATAGAGAAACCAAGCAAAACTTTAAAAGCTGAGTTTGATAAAGCTAAGTTTTCTGCAACAAAAGCAAAAGAAGCATATTTGAAAAAGAGAGATGCTTTACATTCATTTAATGAAGAAGTAAGAAAAAGTGGAAAAAATATTAAGTCATTAGTAAGCGACCAATATAAACTTGGCTCGTCCATTGAAGCGCTGAAAGGCAAGTATGGTAAGCTTGGATCTGCAATACGTAGTCACCAAAGTTTTTTAGCAAGCAAAGCACATTTTAAGTCACAAATTATAGAGACTATTGGACTAGGTCTTTCGTTTGCAGCACCAATTAAAGTTGCAATTGATTTTGAAAGTGCTATGGCTGATGTTAAGAAAGTAGTGCAATTTGCTGAGGATGAGGCAGCTCACAATCAAGGAGCCGCAGAATTTGGTCAGACATTAAAGGAACTATCCCGTACGATACCACTGTCGGCTGCAGGGTTAGCTCAAATTGCTGCAAGTGGTGGACAACTTGGTGTAAAAAAAGATGATCTGATTAAGTTTACGACAACAGTGGCTAAAATGTCCACAGCATTTGATATGTCTGCAGAGCAGGCAGGTGATTCCATAGCTAAACTTCCAATATCTATGGAATAGATGTAGACAGGATGGAGTGGGTGGGTGACATTATAAATCACTTATCAGACAAGACTGCTGCTAAAGCAAAAGATATGGTTGAAGCTCTAGCAATAGTTGGTGGCACTGCAAACCAGTTTGGCTTTGGTATTAAGGAAACAAGTAGTTTAGTAAATGCCTTTATTAGCTTAGGTAAACAACCAGCAAAAGCAGCAACTGCAATAAACGCTCTACTTAGTAAACTCCAGACTGCTGAGGGACAGAGCAAAGAGTTCAAAACAGCATTAGAAGGCATGGGAATAGCTGCAGAAGAAATGGTACAAAGGATTGGTGAAAATAGTCAAGGCGCACTACTTTATTTTTTTGAAACTCTGGAGAAAGTAGATAAACAGGAACGTTCTCAAATTCTTCTCAACCTCTTTGGTCAAGAATATCAGGATGACGTTGCGTTACTAGTTGGAAGCCTAAAAAATTTTAAAGAGGCTATAACTCATGTAGCTGACGAAAAAGAATTTGAAAAATCCATGCAAAAAGAATTTAACAATCGTGCAGCAACCACAGCAAATAATTTACGATTACTGAGAAATGCAATAGCAGAAGTAGGAATGAATTTGGGCTCAGTAATGCTACCTCCTTTAAAATCGGTAAGTAGTCTTTTAAGAGAGATAACTAACCCCATAGCTCGATTTGCAGAAAAATTTCCAGTTATTACTACAGGAATAATGAGTACCATAGCAGCACTAATAGGTCTTAAAGTTCTAGTAGTAAGCGGTGGTTATGCATGGAATTTAGTTAGAGGTGGAATGCTTGCTTTCTCGGTTTTTTTGCATGGAATACTGAAGCCAGCATTAATATCATTATCAACGTATGCTATTCCAGCAGTAATTACTGGACTAAGTTTTTTAAAAGCTGCAACTCTGAGCTTAGCAATGAAAGCTTTTCCTCTACTGTCATCAGCTCTACCAGCAGTAATCACAGGACTAAGAGCAATAACACTTGCTGTAATGAGTAACCCGATTGGATTTTTGATAGCAGGTCTTGTTACTGGTGCAGCTCTTGTTATAACTAACTGGCAAAAGGTAAAAGACTTTTTCTCTAACTTTTGGCAGTATATAAAATCGATAATAAAACCCATAGAAGAAGCTTTTTCATGGACAGGAAATACTATTAGCAGTGTATTTGGAAAAATCTCTGAGAATAGTCCACTGAAAGAGTTTGAAAAAAGGAAAAGTATTGTTACTGAAGTAAAAGCAGTCCATACTCCCTTAAAGAGTAATATTCTCAACAGTGGAAATCCTTTGCTAGATAACAGTATAATTAAAAAATTTTCCAATAGAAATCAGAATAGCTTCAGAATCAAAAGCCTTATTGAGGAAAAAAAATCCACAGAAAATGATAGGACATTTGCAGATTTTGCAACGAGTAAATTTGAAAACAAAGAACAGAAAACTATGAATCAAACTCAGAACATCACTAATAATTACACTATCAGCATTAAAGCAGAGCCAAATCAAGATATTCGTAATCTTGCAGATGAAGTAATAAAAAGAATAAGAGAAAAATCACGTGATGTTATGTTCGATACGGTAGATCCCAAACTTTACTGATGCTATCCCTTGGTCCATATAAATTTACTCCGATAAGTTTGAAATATAGCAAAGAGAAGCGTTGGAGTGTGGTTGAGTGTATTGGTAAGCAATTACTACAGAATATTGGCCAGGGAGCAGAAAATATAGATTTAGAAGGAGTAATTTATCTTCATAATGGATTAGATCAATTAAAGAATATAAAAGAGGCAGAAAAACCTCACACTTTAGTTGATAGCATGGGAAATGTTTTGGGGCAATTTGTAATTACTCGCTTTGAAGAAAAGCAAACATCATTTTTCTCTTGTGGATTGCCAAAAAAAGTTGAATTCAGTTTAAGTTTGAAGCGTTATTCATGACTATATATTACTTAGCAAAAGAAAATGATATGTTAGACTATATTTGCTGGAAGCACTATGGATTTACTTCAGGAGCAGTAGAAATAGTATTAGAAGAAAACCCTGGACTTGCGGAATATGGAAGTTTTTTACCGGCAGGACTGAAAATTAAGCTGCCTATAATTGAGAAACCTCTACAGAAATCAACCTTGAAGATTTGGGGGTAAGATGCAACCAGAGTTTATCATTGAAGGGTATGAATTAGCAAAAGACCGCTTGGTGTCAATGCATGTTACTGATGAATCAGGGACTATAGAAGATATAGCTGAAATATGTGTCGATTACAGGGATGATAACATAAAAGTTCCAAAAGAGCTAAAGATTGCTTTGGGATATAGAGAAACAGAGGTACTACCCATAGGTATATATAGAGTCAATGAAATTACAGTACAAAGTCCACCAAAAACCTTAATAATCAAAGCTCATGCAACAAATTTGATGATATCGCTAAAGGAAAAAGTATCCAGAGAATGGCACCAGATTACGTTAGGTAATTTAGTCAAGGAAATAGCAAATAAACATGGATATGGATACAAAGTTGCTGAGGAATTTAAAGACATATTAATACTACATATTGACCAAACTGAAGAGAGCGATATAAGTTTGTTGACTAGAATAGCTATAGAGCGCGAAGCCATGGCAAAACTGGCAGGAGGGTATATATTGTTTATTCCAAAAGGTGCAGCAAAGTCAGCAACGGGAAAAGCTTTAGGAACGACAACTATTAGACCTCAAGATACAATTAATTGGAAAGTGCATTTTACTGTACGTGATAAATACAATTCAGTAGTAGCGAAATGGCATAACTATGAAAAGGGAGAGACTATATCGGAAAGAGTAGGTAGCGGTGAACCAAGTTACGCTATACAAACAGTTTACTCAAATGCAGAATCAGCTTTAAGCTCTGCAAATGCCAGATTTAAACAACTACAGCGTAACAATGAGAATCTAGAGATGACAATACCAGGTAATCCAGAGTTATGTGCAGAGGCAAAACTTAATCTTGTAGGGTTCAATCAGGATATAGATGGTGAATGGGTAATTGATAGAGCAGAACATATTTTAAATAGCTCAGGATATCGTACTACATTATCAGCTTCTTTGAGTAATTATGTTTAAGAGAAAATAAGTACATTGTTGATTTAATGCAAAAAAAATGCCGAACATGAGCAAGAAACAAGCTACATTGTGGTTTATAGTGGTCATAGTATGTGTTGTTATTACGTATTACTATCAAAAACCCAAGGCTGCTGAGGAGTATCAGAAAATGTTAGAAGTAGCAGCTAAGAACTGTGACTTAGAAACTGTGAAATCATTAGTAAAAAAAAGTAGAAGTGATTCAAGTATTAGTGAAAAGGCATTATATTATGTTTCAGAGAAAGGATGCTTAGAAATTGTTACATTTCTATTAGATGAAGGAGTAGATATAAATATTAGCTTAGCACTACTTGGTGCTGCTGACGGTGGTCAATTAGAAGTTGTAAAACTTTTGTTGAAGAGAGGAGCCAACCCTTATATTAGAGGTTGGAAAGAACAAACTCCAAGAGCTAGAGCATTTAAAAGATCATTTTATTATAGAGATAAACCTTACAGAGAAATTATAGACCTGCTTGATCAAGCGGAAAAGCAATATAAGTCAGAGCAATAAAATTATAGTTATTTTCTCACAACACGCAGTACAAATTTTCAATAACACAAATTATGAAAAATCAAAAAATCCCAATTACAGTAATTATCACGTTATTAATACAAACAGTAGCATTCATATGGTGGTTATCCAAGCTAGACTCAAGGGTACAATTTCACGATAAACTTATTGAATATGGTTTAATGGAAAAAGTGTTAGTACTTGAGGAAAGGGTAAAAAATCTTTCTGAAGAATTAGATGAGTTTAAATTGCAGGTTTTAAGCGGAAAAATTAAATCTTAATATCTTTACCTAAATTTACAATTGATTAAATACATTTTATCCGTTGATGGAGGTGGTATTAGAGGCATCATACCAGCCATTATACTAGCAGAAATAGAAAAGAGGGCAAGGAAACCGATAGCTGAAATCTTTGATTTAGTGGCAGGAACCTCAACCGGTGGAATTGTTGTAGCGGGATTATGTAGAAAAGATGAACGAGGAAATCCCCAATATTCAGCAAATGATTTAGTTGAGCTTTACCAAGAATACGGGTCATATATTTTTAAATCTTCATTCTTCAGGAGATCAATATTATCTTGGTTTAACTGTGCACAATATCCACATAAAAATATTGAATCTGTACTGGATAAATATTTTGGAGAGGATATTCTAAAAAACACATTAAGTAAGGTACTGATAACAAGTTATGATATTCACAATAATCGTCCTTTCTTTTTCAAGAGCTGGAAAGAAGATAGGGATTTTGTCAAATTAAAAGATGCACTCAGAGCTGCAACGGCTGCACCTACTTATTTCATACCAAAACATCTAAAAATTGACCAGATAGACAGAGTATTAGTGGATGGCGGGGTATTTGCGAATAATCCAGCGGCTTGTGCATATGCAAGTGGTAAGAGGTTATTTCCAAATGATGATATTATAATTTTATCAATTGGTACTGGCAGAACAGATAGAAGCATAGAGTATTTTAATTCAAGAAGATTTGGAAAAATAGGATGGATCAAGCCATTACTGAATGTGATGTTTGCCTCAAGTTTAGATGCAGTCAATTACCAACTTGCTCAAGTTATAGCTGATAAATATATACGTATACAATCACAATTGAAAATAGCATCACCTGACATGGATAATATTACATCAAAAAATATCAAATCTCTGCAGGAGGAGGCAAAGGCAATGATAGAGGATAATCAGAAAGTGATAGAGAAATTCTGTATAGAAATATTAAATATATAACTATTCTCTCTAATATTTTAATATATTATTTATGAGTCAGTAAACTACTGAGGTTTTTAATCCAGGTTAAGTTTTGAAAGCATAATTTTCAAGCTCCTCAATAGATAAATCTGTTATTTTAGAAATAGCATCAATAGAAACGTCCAACATACGTAAATTATTCGCAACTTTTATTGCCTCCGCTTTATAAATCTTTTCTTTGTAAACTTGCTTTCTTTGCGATAAAAATTCTACCCATATGCCTAGTTCATCTCGTGATTCTTGATTGTCAATCTTTTTAGACTCTCTCACCCAACTTAATAGCTCGTTTTCTGCTTTATAATTATCTTCTTCATATTTCTTCATCAGATCTTCAGGATTAACTGATAACTTTTCTGCTATTTCCCATAATCTTTCACTTAAAATGGTAGCACTCCCTTGTTCATAGTGATGTATCTGTGAGGGTCCTATATCTAGCTTTTTTGCTAATTCTTCTTGAGTATACCCTCTTATTATTCTCCATTTTTTTATCTCTTGTCCTTCGTTTGAATGCTCAGAGCCTTTTTCCTCATCATATTCATCAGTTGATAAACCAGTTGCTCGATAGATAATATCATTATCAAACCCCACTTTTGCTAAGTTCTTGGCCATGTTTACCCTTGCAGCTTTTACATTATTTTCCTCTTCAGCTTGAATAAACCCAGTTAAATCGCGAATCAACTTGCATGACTCTTGTCCCTTTATTTTTGCTATAAAGTTGTACATCCATTCTTTGTTAAAAGAACAATTTTCTCTCAGTACTTTTTGTCCAGGAAATAAGCTACCAATGTGAACTGATAATGCTTCCGCTATAACTTTTAATTTTTTAATTGGAATGCCACATGTTCCTTGCTCATACCTTAGCAACATATGATACTTTATACCGGTTTTCTCTACTAAATCTTTTAGGGTATACTTTTGTTTTAGCCTCCAGCTTCTTATTTTTTGTGCTATTTTGTATCTTGCAGGGCTAATGTTCTTTGCATTATTGTTCACTATTTTTACGGAAATAAACATATATACCCTGCTAGAAAATTTTTTGCTATAGCTTAACTTTATTGAGGAAAAGTTTCCGATTGTTTAAAGCTTTCGAGAGGTTTCTTTACTACCTCCACACACCCTATCAACCCATGATAATGTTTCATTATTACTAATCGCCCTTATTTCTTCTTTTGCCTTTTCTTTACTCCACTTACCACTCCTAGGGAAACTTCCTTTTTCTACCGCTTCTGTGACCATCATTCCTCCAAAAAAACACCCTTTTCCTATAACTTCCCCTTTTTTTTGTAGTTCAGACCACATTTCTTTATCTGCTACTCTGACCTCTACTTGACTGTCATTTTCCGCATTATGGTATACTACAACTTTTAGGCTACCAATACTTGTGGAAAATGTTATCTCAAAAGCACTATTGTCGGACACATCAACGTAATTCCTTTCACCTTCTTTTCCAATTCTAACTTCAACCTTACTATTTCCTATTTCTATAACATCACCTCCTAATTTTACCTCTCCTGTGGTTAACCCTAAATTTTTTGTACCTTCCAATACTCTTGCAATATTTACCTTGCTATTATCAGAAAATTTCATAAAAAATGTCTGATTGTCTATTTCCACATCCTCTATGATTCCCTCATTTTCAATAGCACTTTCACCGATTTTTCTCAATTCTTTTAGCCACTCATCTATCTGTGGACGAATCTCTTGATAGAGTTTGTTATGCATTTCACTTATTCCCTTATCCTGCAATAGATCGTAACTGAATATTGCTCCATTTAGCATCAATTCACATATTATGTCTTCCTTCTCATTTTCTTTGCATTTGATCAAAGGCATTTTCGATATTACTGTATCAGCAAAACTCTTCTGCCCTTCGCTATACGCATTTATCCTGATTCCAGCACTTAGTGCTTGGTCTATAGTCTTGTTCAGTTCTTCTACGCTTTTTGCCTTTACCACTCTACTTTTAAACCACCTCAATTCTGCATTTTCACTTGCACTTGGCTCTATCTTGCTTAAAGATGGAATAAACGGATTTTGACGATTTGAAGATTTTTTGTTATAAACCTCACGTCCTTCTCCAAGATTGATTGATTTTCCAGAAACATCGCTAGGAGAAGGCACACCTTCAGGATTCTCAAACCTACTTTTATCATCAAATATTTTCGGATCAGTCTTGTCTATAAATATAGGCTGCTGATTTTTTTTGCCAGTACGCCTTATACCTTCAATAGCACTATATAGTCCTTTTGGTAACTTTTTAGAATCAATGATTAACTCATAAGTATTTCCATCCATATCATCAAATGATACTGTTTTTTTAGTAGTCATATACCCTCCTATATTAAGCATATTATTCAAGTCTATAGAGCAATTTATTGCTTTATGATTAACTTAATACGCAAATTATAAAAAGATCTTGTATATCTTGCAACTATTTATAATAAAAGAATAGCTTTTTAGGATTTTTACTCTTTAATTACGACTTAATATACAAATTATACAAAGACCTTTTATATTTTGTAATTCTCCAATATCTCTTTCCAGATTCTTGACTAAGTTTTTTTGCTACTGTGTGGTAGCCAAACTTCTCAAGCAATTGAAATTTGGTTTATAACAACTCTCTTTCCTTAAAACTGCAATATCCTTTGTCTGTCATAATAATGTGATCCTCTAGTTCAATTCCCACTCCTTGACATGCTGACAGTAATTCTCTAGTCATTACTTTATCATCTTCCGACGGTTCTAAACTCCCTCCTGGATGATTGTGAGATAATATTATCGATGCTGCTTCCATTGATAATGCCTTTTTTACCACTTTCCTTTCAGATAGGTGTACTTCATCTATTGTACCAAAATACACTTCATCTCTTATCAGACGGTTCTGTTTATCCAAGTATATTATCAGGACAGCTTCTTTTGCTGAAAAGCCTATGTTTACCCTTACATACTCTATCAGCTTTTCTTGGCTATCCATTACTGGGCCTCTCTTTAATCCTTCTCTGAGTGCCCTCTTATAAGCTTCTTTTACACATTCAATTGCTGCAGCTGCATGTTCGGTCATTCCTTCTATCATTTTCAGATCATCGATTTCTCGTCCCAAAATTTCTCCTATTCCTGGGCAGTTATCCATTAGAGTTTTAGTAACATCTTGTGCTTGCTTTCTGTCATGAACTGCTCCTAGAAGCACTGCCACTATTTCACGATCAAATAAAGCACTTCCTCCTCCGCTCTGTAATACTCTCTCTATTTCTTCTGTAAGTTTTTCACTATTATTCATAAAATATACTCCTCGTTAATAACAAATTGTTTTTAATTATTTACTGCTGTTTTTTATCAGCATTGGCATAGAGCCATAGCTTCCGAGTGAAGTCAAATCAATTTTTCAATCTTTTTTACTTATTTTTTTATGAATAGGTTAAGATATTAATACATATTTATTTTCAAGTTATGTAAAAAGGTTGTTGTTAATCAATTATTTTAGAAATAACATCAGTAGAAAAGCCTAATTTAAGTAAATTATTTGTAACTTTTATTTTCTCTACTTTATCAATCTTCTCTTTGTAAATTTGATTTCTTTGCAATAAAAATTCTACCCATATATTTAGCTCATCTCGTGATTCTTGGTTGTCAATTTTTCTATATTCTCTTGCCAAACTTAATAATTCATTTTCTCCTTCGCAATCACTTTCTTTGTATTCCTTTATCAGATCTTCAGCATCCACTGATAATTCTCTTGCTATTTCCCACAACCTTTCACTTAAAAGAGTAACGCTACCTTGCTCATAATGATGTATTTGCGAGGGTCCCACATTAAGCTTTTTTGCTAACTCTTCTTGTGTATATCCTCTGATTATTCTCCACTTCTTGATCTCTTGTCCTCCGTTTTGGCTTGTACAGCCGATATTCTCTCTATCAGCATATTCATCAGTTGATAAGCCTGTTGCCCGATAGATAATCTCAGTAGCAAACCCCGCCTTAACTAGATTCCTTGCAATTCTTATTCTTGCTGCTTTTATATTACTTTCTTCCTCAGCTCGGATAGATTTGGTTAATGCATAAATTGCTTTACGTCCTCTTGTTTTTTTGTATTTTTCTATGAAATTATACATTTCCTGGGTTTTAGCTTTGTCGAAACAACTACTTTCTTTTAGCACTTTTCGTCCTGGAAGGAGATTTCTAATAGGAATTGATAACGCCTCTGCTAATATTTTTAACTTTTCAGTTGGAATGCCACATGTTCCTTGCTCGTATCTTAGCAATGTATGATAGTTTATGTCTGCTTTGCCTGCTAAATCTTTCAGAGTATATTTTCTCTTTAACCTCCAGCTCCTTACTTTTTGCGCTATTTGGTACCTTATGGAAACAGTAGTATGCTTTGCCATACAGAAATAGATATTATACAGGTTAATACTATCAAATAAAGATATACAAAAACTTCTATGTTTGAATTTTACTTGAACATTTCTTCAGAATTGTGTATAATTATTAATGCTTTTTAGGTTGATTTCTTATGGCTCTTTCGAAGTTTCTCGATCCAAAAAATGATGTTGCCTTTCGGCGTATCTTTGGTACTGAAAAGAATAAAGATATCCTCATTCACTTCCTCAATGATATTCTGAGCTTTACTGGCAAAAACGCAATACAGGATATAGAGTTTTTAAGTACTATTCAAGATCCTGATATTGCCTCTAAAAAACAAAGTATTGTTGATGTCCTCTGTAGAGATTCTTCAGGTGTTCAGTACGTTTGCGAGATGGTGCGACCTGAAAGTCTTCGGTCATATTGTTTAAAAGGAGAGGAGTTCATTCAGAAAGAAACTGAAAGGATTCTAAAACTTATTAAACCAGATGTTTTGCCATCTGAGTCTACGCGTCAATGCGAATCGGGCAACCGGTTGGTGTCGAGCGATGCGGATAATGAACCTCCTCTTGATAAAGAAGATGCTCAATCGTAAGAGGAGCATAAACTGCAAGCATCATGTGGTTGGAGGGCTAGGCTTAGTGGTATGGTGAACGTAAGTGAAGTTTTATAAGTACCGATATTACGAAAGAGCTAAAGATGCTGATAAGCTCTGACCAAAAAAGGTAATGTGGATAAGATACATTTTTCATTTCTGGATGTACGCAAATAATAAATCCACCGGTATAGAGAAGCCACCTAACCCACTGTTGTATGACTGGAGGAACAGGGTAAGCCTGTATTTCCGCCTACATGACAAGCAAACCGCAAGGAATGCTGATGGGTGTGCAGGTAAAGGATAATGGAGAAAGCGAATGCCATTTTGTAACGAAATGGATAGAGTTTGTAACATCAACTCGCGTGAAAACGGGCAGACTTCCATTTGGTCCCTCGTGACAAGAAACTTTGTTAACCACTTAGGGTAGGGAGGCAGATGATTACAAGTAAAACTGTAAGTGCACCTACCAACAGCTCTGAAGCATGGAACCAGTTACCATGGAAGAAATGCCAAAAGGCTGTTATGAGGCTACAAAGGCGTATTGTTAAGGCTGTTCAACAAGGAAGATGGGGTAAGGTGAAAGCTGTACAACATCTTCTCACACGCTCTTTTAGTGGCAAAGCCTTGGCTGTTAAGAGAGTGACTGAAAATCAAGGAAAAAACACAGCAGGTGTAGATCGTCAAATATGGTCAACTTGCAACACAAAATTTCAAGGAATAAAGCTATTAAAACAAAGAGGATACAAACCTTCTCCGCTAAAACGGATCTACATCAGTAAGTTTAATGGCAAAAGAAGACCTCTTGGAATCCCCACGATAAAAGATAGAGCCATGCAAGCATTATATTTGTTTGCCTTGGAACCGGTAGCTGAAACAATCAGTGACCGTCACTCCTATGGCTTTAGACCTAAAAGATCCTGCACAGACGCTACTGTGGCTTGTCACTTGTTACTGGCAAGTCGCAAGCAACTACAATGGATACTTGAAGGTGATATCAAAGGGTGTTTTGATAATATTAACCATGAATGGCTCATGAAGCATATTCCTATGGAGAAGAAAATTCTTCATAGCTGGTTAAAAGCTGGCTTCCTAGAATCAAAAACTCTGTATCCTACAACTGCAGGTACCCCGCAAGGTGGTATAATTACCCCGCCAACAATGTTGCAAATTTTTCTTTTCTTCTCCACTATGTCCAGAAGAGTTTGGTAGCTCTTTTACACGAAATACCACATTTACGTCCTCAAGGTTAATTTCAATTCTCTTGACTAAAGTTCTGATAATATCACGTTTAGTTAGCCAGTCTGCGTTATCAAGGTTTGATCTAATATTGGAAGAAAAGTCTTCTAAATTGGTTACAACCAAAGCTAATTCCTGTTTTAATTTCTTTTGATCGAATATCCTTTTCTTCTCCTCTTCAATTGTTTTTAAGCTTTGTTTCATTGCTTTAATTCGTGGTTCAAATTCTTCTTGATTAATATATTCTTGAGCATAACTATCAATAAGTCTAGCAATACCACGTTTTAATTTCTTTTCTTGCTTCTCTAGTAAATCGCTTTTTTGATCCCATGATGATTTTTTAAGCTCTGAAAGTCTACGCCTGTATTCTTCTAAAACCCTATTTGGATTTTTCAATAAATGCTTAACCTCTTCCCACACGGCTGTTTCTAATGCATCTGTACGAATGTGTTTATTATCACAAATTTTATTACCACCAAAACGGTAAGAATCTCTACCAATACAACGATAATAAGCATAATGATCAATTTTTTCTCCTCGCTTATTTCTTACAGGACTTCCGTAATATGCATAACGACAACGCTTACATACGATTAAACCTTGTAGTAAATGTTTTGCTCCTCTTTCTCTTGTCCTTGCTATTTTTCTATTCTCAGCTAATTGTTCTTGAACTATATCAAATACATCTTCGTCCACTATATTTGGCACTTTAACATAAATCCAATTTGCTTTTTCAACAGAATAGGTAGAGTAATTATCTTTCGGTTGTTCACAAGAATGTTTCTGTGGTCTGATATGTTGTAACTTTACACCTACTTTTGTTTTACCAAAAGCCGCTTGTCCTTTGTAAGCAGGATTTTTTAACATACCCCAAATCACACTTCTATCCCAGCACTTTTTTCCTGTTCGTGTTATAATAGACATAGTGTTTAGCCGACGACACACTTCCCCAATACTTGTCCTTTCTCTTCCTACCCACAAAAATACTTTCCTAACAACATTAGCTTCTTCTTCGTTTATTTCAAATAAAGCTTGTCCTCCTCCCATATATTTATCTATATAACGATAACCATAAGGAGCTCCTCCCATTACGCTTACACAACCTTTATTAGCTGCGTAAATCTTTCCGCGACGACTTCGTTCCATAATTTTCGCTCGTTCATATTCTGCTATCATACCTTGCATTTGTAACAGTAACTGAGATTCTGGATTATCGTTAATCTCATAATTTAAGAAAACCGTTTCTGCTCCTGCTTTCTCAAATTCTTCAAGTAATACCATTTGATATGCATATTTCCTAGATAAGCGATCAGGTGAATGAATGTAAATCCTATCAATTTTACCTTCTGTTACTTTATCACGTAATTTTTCTAGATCAGGACGGACTAAATTAGATCCACTGTAGCCATTATCAATAAATTTATACTCACTTAATAATTTGTACCCATCCGTACTAATTTGCTTCTCTAAAGCTGCAACTTGACTTGCTATTGTATTTTCTTGTGCTTGTTTCCCTGAAGAAACTCTTGCATATAAACTCACTGTTACCATTTGATCCTCCTTGAATCCCATTCTTATGTTTTAAATTTTTTTGGCTTACTTGCTTTGACACGGCTTTTTCATAAGCATCTAACAAATACTTTTCTGCCAACCGGTTAGTTTCATAGCTACAGCTAATCCGTATAGCTAATCTCTTATTCCCCATGACCTTTCCTTGAAATAATATGTTCATATCATTCATTGAAACTGATGGTTAATTGATTGTTGGCACTATAAATAAATGGCACTCTTGTTTTTGGACATAGAAGTTTTCGAGAAATGCTTTTCTCTAATTTTACGTTTTTTGCAACATTGTTGGCGGGGTAACCTCTCCAATACTAGCTAATTTTACCTTAAATGGTCTTGAAAAACTATTAGAAAGTCGATTTGGTAAATTTGGCAGTAAAAGAAGAAGTAAAATCAGAAGTGGAGTGAATGTAATTAGATACGCAGATGATTTCATTATTTCAGGAATCACATGTGAAGTACTGGAAAATGAAGTAAAACCTCTAGTATCGTCCTTTCTTCATGAGAGAGGTCTTATCCTTTCCGAAGAGAAAACAAAGATTACATCTATCACAACAGGATTTGATTTCCTTGGTTGTAATGTACGCCGATATAACAGGAAGTTAATCATCAAACCTTCGAAAGAAAGTATTAAGAGACTCCTTAATAAAGCGCGCGCATTGATAAAAGCAAACATAGCAAACACTCAGGCCGTACTAATCAGGCTACTCAATTCCCTATTAAGGGGATGGGGAAATTACTATAGCCATGTGTGTGCGAAGAGAGCTTTTCACAAAATAGACCATGAAATTATGTGTGCTCTATGGAAATGGGCAAAGAAAAGACATCCTCGCAAAGGATTACGTTGGATAAAGAATCGTTACTTTAAGGTAATGAAACAACGCCAATGGGTCTTTGCTGCACCCATAACCAAGAAGAAACCAAAAGAGATACGGTATTTAGACTGCTTAGGCTGATTGATATACCTATCAGACGACATGTTAAAATCAGAGCGGATGCAAATCCTCTTGACTTTAAATGGAAAAAGTATTTTGATAAAAGAGTGAAGCGAACAAAAATGTTAGCAAACTCTTTTTCAAGAGAAGGTTCTCTACTGTTAGTGTCACCATCAAGAATGATGTTTTCCGAGGATTTATGACAGACAAGCCGGTTCGAAATAAGAAGGACTTAGATAAGGGGCTCAAGCGTAGTGTGGGGAAACCCGCATGCTGCGTTTCTAAGGGAGGGAGTAGTAGTAATGCTGCTTCCTTACCTAACCAGTTTACTAAGACCAAAGGCTTCGAAAAGCGTGCTCAATATTATGCTGCTAAAGCCTACTCAAGTCAAGCTGATCAAGGTGATGATTATCATAATCTCAAGGAAATTATCTTTATTGCTGTTGCTGATTGTATTATTTTTCCAGATAAGGCTGAGTACAAATCTAATCATGTCATTTTAGATCAAAATAGCTTTGAACATGACTTAAAGGATTTTTACTTCGTATTCATAGAACTACCAAAATTTACAAAGACAAAAGAAGACCAATTAGAAAATATAGTAGAAAAATGGTGTTACTTTTTTCGCTATGCAGGAGAAACAAGGGAAGAGGATCTAGATAAGATAGTTGGTAGTGACGTAATAATAAAACGAGCTTATGAAGAGATGAATAAGTTTAATTGGTCAGAAGAAGAGTTACTAGCATATGAACAAATGAAAAAACACATAATGGATGAGATTGCTGCTTTTGCTCAAAAATTTGATGAGGGTCTTAAAGTTGGTCAAGAAAAAGGTAGACAAGAAGGCATCCAAATCGGCCATCAAAAAGGTAAAATTGAAGGTAAAATTGAAGTGGCCAAAAACTCACTCAAGGCCGGTATCTCTATTGATGTTATAGCTCAAATTACCGGTCTCTCTCATTCTGAAATTTTACAACTCAGGGAAAAAACATAAATACTACAACTTATTCATTTTACTTTTCAACATTTATGAAAATCTTTCCTAAGTTAGACATACCCCTTAATTAAGAGTCTAATGAACTGTCTAAAACAGCTATAAAGATTGCACAAAGAATTATATAAATTACTATCATAACGTTACTCAAACTTCTATATCAAAGCTATGTACTGTAAGTTCAATATGGAAAACAGATTAACCACTTAGCATTATTACCTGTAACATCTACTTCATTCATTTTAGTATTAAGACCATCAAACTTGATACTGGTTTCCCTAATTATTTTGGCTAATTTCGCTACTTTCACTTTAAATTTTCCACTACTTGGCATTTTATAGCTGCATCTCTTATATTATAACCTACCTATTGATATTATCTCCAAGCTTGGTTACTCCTATCTCAGAAAGACAAGTTGATACTTTATCCTTTGGCAAGACATTTGTACAAAAGCACTTCTTGCACTTTTCTAAAACATTATCTAACCCAACATTACCACTAAATTCAACTCCTCTTTCCAAGCTTGCTATTATTTCTGGATATGCATCTTTAAGTTCAACATGTATTCTAGCTTGTTCTTTTGATTCTAGGTTTCTTATTTTATCTTCTACAAATGAATTAAATTTTTTAAGAGCAAGTTCAACTGCAACTCTGCTGCTTGGCACAACTTCTACTCCTTTACTCATTAAACCTTGATAGCGCCTACTTGGAGTATTATCTAATGCATCGGCAACACAACTCGCAAGAGCAATATTTTGATTATTTAGGAATTTATTCCAACCAACAGATGATGTACTTTGTGGTATGTTTTTATTATCACTTTTTACATTATTCTTGTCTGCGATGTTGTATTGAGAGGGTAATGCAGGAATTATAGAGAAAGTGCTGGCTGCTAATTTCTTTGCCCAAGAAATACAATTATTTATCCATGAAGATGGTCTTGCCCCACTACTTGCTGCTATCTTAGGTTGATTACTTAAATCTATAGCAAGAGGTTTTTGTGATAAGTAATTATGATGACGATTGTGATCCCCATGATGATGACGGCGGTTGCGTTTTACAGATTTTCCTCCTTTTTTATTGAGTTCTTCATCTAAATAATCCACAATATTGCTGTGGCCTTTATTTCTAGCAATATCTAGCGGTGTTTTACCATCCTTACCCTTAGCACTAATATCTGCTCCCTTATTTACAAGATACTCTGCTACATCCAGATGGCCACTCCAAGAAGCCCAGTACAGAGGTGTACATCCATCTTTATCTTTTATATTAGCATCAACTTTCTTTTCGTCTATAAAATATTTTACCACATCTAGCTTACCATTGTAAGCAGCATAGTGCAGGGGAACTCTATCACTATTATCTTTAATCTCTAAACTATTTTTTGCATCTACTACAAGATATTTTACTATATCCAAATTACCGCCATAAGCAGCAAAATGCATAACAGTCTCACCATTACTATACTTAGCATCTAAGCTAGCTTCTTGATTTATAAGACCTTTAACTTCATTGAGATCACCGTACTTTGCTGCAATAAGCAATCCTTGACCTAGCTGCGCTCGTTTTAAATATCCTACAACATCGTCATGTTTTCGATCAGTAGCAGCATCCAGCGATGTCTCACCACCTTTGTTCTGAGCATTAATATCAGCTCCCTTTTCTATAAGGTACTGTACTACACTTAAGTGACCATTCCAAGAAGCACAGTATAGTGGTGTTCGACCATATCTGTCAACATCATCAATGCTCATTCCCTTACTGAAAAAAAATTCTATGATGTTTGTATTATTACTTTCAGCAGCAACATGTATAGGCTTTCTACCAAATACATTCTCAGCGTTAATATTAGCACCCTTTTTTATTAAAGAATCAGCAACATCTACCCGACCTTCCCATGCAGCTAGGTGTAGTTGTGTCCAACCATTTTCATCTATACTATTAATATCTTCTCCAAAATAACTATCCACAGAAACATTAGAAAGAGGAAGTGCCCTTATTCTTCCATTCAAAATTGTACCTGTATTCAATTCACAATCTTCAATCCTCCACTCACCTTGTATAATCTTACCACCTGGAATCCAACTAAATACACTTCTTCTCTCTTGATCATATTTACCATAATCAGCAGCATACAAATACTCATTATGCTCAACATTCTTTATATCACATTTATCACCGCTGAGCTCAATCTTCCACACACCTTGTGTAACCCACCCACCTGGAACCCAAGTAAATACACTTCTTCTATTGCTGTCATAATTGAAGTAATTGTTAGCAGCATATAAATATTGATTTAATTCAACATTTACTATATTAAAGTTGTCACCATCACGCTGAATCTTCCACTTAAATTTATTATTTAATTCATCATTCGGAATCCAAGTAAACACCCTTGTTCTGTTCTTATCATAATTAAAATAACTATTAGCAGCATACAAATATTCACCTTGATAAATATTCTTAATACATACTTTTGACAAAAATATTGCATTTCTTAATGATTCTGGCAATTTGCCTTTTAGCTTTTCAAGATCAGATCTTTTTTCTGAATCAAGATTAGCATAGTTATCAGAGTTCATTATTTCTTTAATAGAGTAAGATAGCTTAAATATTCCACTATTATTTAAATCGTTATTTCTCTGCATTATGTTAAACACAGCCACATAACCTGATATACGCTGACCAATGTCATTATGACTTCCTATGCAAGTTAATATTTCTTTTGTATCTACCTTTCCATATACATCATTCACAACTTCTTTAGTTAGTTCATCAAATAACTTTTTATCAAAATTATAAATCTTATTAGCAAGTTTAATATTCAAAGCTTTATAAGAATTCAACATGCTTTTCTCCAACTCTTTCTTTGCTACACCTTTTATTGAATATCTTAGCTTCTCTACAAAAAACTCTGCCCATCTTTTTACGTTAGGTGCAGTATCTGGTTTACTGATAATTTTCTTCTTTACACTCCTAGCTACTTTTATCATCTTATATGGATCATCATTTTCAACCTCAATACTCGAATTCTTATCAAGGAAGAATTTAACCATATCTAAATCACCATTGTAAGCCGCTATACGTAAAGGTGTTCTACCGTTGCTATCTTTAGAATCAGTATCAGCACCTTTATTAACAAGAAACTTAGCTATATTTAATTTACCTTCCTGAACAGCTAAGTGCAGAGAATGGATGTTTTGATCTTTAACACTAAAATACTTTCTATCAAAAAGAGTTTCTACTATGTCCAACCTACCGGCTTGAATAGCAACATACAAAAGTGTTGATTTATCCTTATTTTTAACATCAATATTCCCAATTTTTTTAATTAAATCTTCAGCTTTACTAATATCGTTTTGCACTGTTGCATTAAATACCTGCTCTTTTAATAAACTTACTTTCTTCTTATTAAAACTCACTATTACACTTTCTGGATTACAAGTAAAACCTATGCATCTTACATTAGAAACCATTGTATCATTAAAAGCAAATTTCATCTCTCTTGCTGGTTGATAAGTTTTCCAATCTTCTACTTTTGCTAAGGTATTATTCCTATTTAATAACACTAAACTATTATCAGCAATCACCATATCAAAATCCAATATAGATTTATCTCTAAAAGAGATTAAACCAACATCATTCTTGTCAATAGGTTTATTATGATAAATCTGTAACCCTTGTTCACCTGGCTGGTAATACCTAAAGAAATTAGGATTCATCTCTACATGCTTAAGCTTTAAGTTTATACTATCAATTTTATAAATCTGATTGTTTATTTGTAACACAATTCTTTGATGTTTTGGACTTTTTAAGTAATCAACTAAACCGATAGATAAAAACCATTCAGTACCTTTGCTGTCAAGTATTGTAACACCTTTTATCTCTAAGCTATCCTCTGTAAGGTCAGAGATTGACTTGTTATAACATTCGTTTCTATAAACCCTTTCACCTTCTTGTATGCTTATACTATCAACATCTGTCACACTTAACTTACAGAAGTCAATGATACTGTAAGGTATAGGTGCTGCTTTGTTTTTTATTTTCAGATTGAGCCTTACCGGCGACGATGAATTTTTGCTATTTAATGTATCTGGTAGTTTGATAATATACTGGTGTTGCCCTTTCTCTCCCTCTACCGTAATGTCTTGATAGTAATTACATAGCATCATATAATCATCATAATTATAATTACCTCCATTATTACGGTATTTTTGATAACTACTTGTAACATCAGAATTATTATAGCTAAAATCAACAACTACCTGATCTGAGTACATGCCAGCAATTATCACTTTTTCACTAGGTGTTCCCATGTGATTTTTAACGACTTCTATTTGAGATACTGGTATGTCAAAATTATTGTTGTTAGCAATATCTTTTGCAAGTTGATAAGTATTAGGCAATTCTTGATCTAGAATACCTGCTTGTATGAATGCTTTTAACTTTTTTTCGCTATTTTGTACTACCTCTCCACTAATACCATTTCCTGAATTTTTCAATTTTTGATATCTCATATCTTCTACTGTATCAGACAAAGACTTATCTTGTATTGCAACAGATTCTGTTATTCCATCGCAACTCACTTCAATTGATAGATTGTTAAGATCATCAATTTTAGTACTTGAAACAACACTTTGCATATCATCAGTTAAAAGATCTAAGTTATAGCCACTTTCCTCTATATTTTCATTTATCCTCCACTGTGTAATATTAGCAACTTGAACCCTTATTACGTCAATATTTCCTTTTACTTTTCCTGTATCGCCTAAGCCACTTACTATCCTAGCAGTATCACTATTTTCATTAACAACAAATATCGTTTGCTTCAATCCTCTATGGTGCACATTTTCTTTGTTGACCACTCTAACCTCATAATCTTTGTCTGTACAGTTAAATGAATTTTGCCAAATTTCTGCGTTTTTTACATTAATTAAAGTCGTCTTGCAGTTAGTAGTAATATTTTGCCTATTGTCAGAATTAGATACGTAGTTATATGTGTTAACCAATCTTATGTTATTGCTATTACCATAACTTATAATTCCATTACCTAAATCAGCCACAACATCATTGGCCTTAACATTCATTACTAGAGTATTTTCTTTTCCTGGTCCACCTTCAAGAGTACCAGACGTATAGTCATTAATAATAAAAATAGTTTCATTATTTTTTGAGCCAACATAACGTATATTACTACCCTCTGGAATATGCATTACTGCTGGATAATTTGCTGCTGCTGTTAATGTTTTAGGTCCTGAAATATATAATACTGATCCTCTAGGAAATGTTTGCTTTTTTGTATTACTATGCTCTTTTCTTGTTGGACTAGTAAAAATAAAAGGTTCACCTGAGAGAGTAAAGCTCTCTTGACAATTTTTATAGGTTTTGCCAGTATTGCAAGGCATATATACCTTATCCAAAACGTAGGGCCGGAATATACGTTGTTCATTAATTATGCCACTACATTGATGTTGTGGTATTAAATGTCCTGATGGGGCCATTACGACTCTCAGCCCGCTATTGTACTCGTCTTGAGTTATATGGGGAAGATACTTTGCCTCTTTACTAATCAAATAAACTTTTTTCTTTTCTTGTTTTGCAAGAAACTCTTCATATTTTTTAGTACTCTTAAATCTTGTAGCGCCTATGTCATCCAGCTGATAAAATTCTAAGTCGAGAGGTCTAGATATATTTAATGAAGATAAATCATCTTTTACATTAGAAGTCGTATTAACCTTATTGAAAGAGATACTCTCATATCTTTTTTCTAATCCACATACCCACTGATCCTGGCAACCGATCCCTCTTCCCATACATGCAAGTTTTTTTTCAACGGTTTGAATGATCTCACTATATTTTTCTTCAATGCTAGTAACATACTGCACAACTGCAGCTATATTAGGATCAGAATTAAGGTAATTTATGGCATTGCTTTTCACAGTGTTTAAATAACTCTTTTTCCTTATATAGTCTTCGTATATTGCTTTTTCGTAATTTGAAAAAAATATTTTAGTACGATCGATATTAGATATGGGAATTTGTGCTGCTATTGCTTGCGCTTCCATTGTTCTACCGTATAAGGATTGATGCAATGAAAACACAATATCAGGAACCATAGTAAATACTGACATCCTACCTAAAACTTTTCCTGCAACAGATAACCCCCTTAAAATCTTAGTAGTAGCACTTACACTTTTTATCGTAAAACTAACCCCTGCACTTATAGGCCTTATGCTCATGCTTGCTAGTTTTATACCACTACTAGCTGTCCAATAATAATTTAATGGATGATTATTACCTTGAGCTATTTCGTTTATACTGTATCCAAGTTGATAAGCAATGGTTGCAAATGTAATACTTTGAACTACAGGATTACTGATAACCTTAACAAAAGCTTGACGTACAGGTTGCGGTATTTTACTAATCAATTTTCCTACTTTACTATTAGGAGAAATACTTACACTGGTTCTAACATCATCCATAGCATCTAGTATACCATTGATACCAAATACTTGCTTTAAAGCATTATTATCATGTCGTCCAAGTGTTGCTGTATCACCTATACTATCAAGCAAGTCATATATAGCCATCATGGAAAAAAACTTTCCACCTTTTGCTCCTTTTATTTTCGCTGAATCAAATTTATCACGATCAAATGCAATTCCTTTTTCTTGAAGGCTGCTTTCTACATTACTAATATAATCTGCAAAAACTTTTTCACCAAGATCATCAAAGTGACTTTTAAACCTGTCGAAAGTATCTTCCCTAACTCCTTTTGCTAATAAGTTTTGTCTAATTTCCTCTACAATACTAGAGTAATCTTGATTGGTTTGAACATCATCTATATCTTCAATGTATTTTTTATTCTCTAATAACTGCTTATCAGTTGATAGTTGATGTAATTTATCAAAGACTACTTCTTTTCCATCTTGAAATATACTATCTAGCTTTATTCTATAATCATCAATTTTTAAATAATATTCGCTACTTTGATCTTTAATTTCTTCTATTATAGCATATTCTTTATCGCTATTTACTTTTAACTTTATTTCAAGATTTTCCTTATCCAGTATATAATTTTCTACATTTTTAATATTTGCAGCATTGTCTAATATTAATTCTTTATCATTACCGCTATTGTCTTTGAATTTTATACTCACCTTATCACTATCAATACTCACCTGAGGAGAGTCTATAGTTATAATTTTTGTGTCATAAGCTTCAATACCAAACAACTCTTTAATAAGTTTCCCCTTTTCCTGCTTTGTAATCTTTTCTTCATCAAATGAATCTATGCAGGCCATACTTACACTTCTTTCTCTTCTTGGCTTTTTACTTGGTGGATACTCCGGCGATGAAGATTTTCTTTTAGAACACTGCCCCACAGTAGGCAACATATGAACTGAACTATGAACTACTTCAACAGGAATAAATCCTTCCTTAGCTGTCCTACTTGTTAAAATAAGTTTATTTTTATTATTAGATCCTTTATCGAAAACAACACCGATAAACTTTATCTCATCACCATCTGTAAGTGTTTTGTAGGTAACACCTTCTTTATACTCTTCATTTATTTGATTATTTGCTTCCTTCAATAAAGCTTGAGCTCCTTTACCCTGCCTTGACGCCTTAAGTTCCAACCCTATTGGAGTGTACTCTTCAGCATTTCCACCCTGAGCCACAAACTTAATACCATGAACTAGCATGTCAATACGTTCTCCTCTACCAGTTTGAAACTCAGTCAAAACTAATGCTCTAGTTTCTGGTGATTCCTGTAATTTTAAGTCACTATAATAACTAAACACTCCATTCAATATTCCCTGAAAATGAGCTTCTTTATTAACGAGACTCTTAAAAGGAAATATTCCTTCTCCAATTTTTTCTAACAATTTATTATATTCGTCTATTGATGAAGACTGAGCATCTAATGCTTGATCAAATGTTTCTTTTAACTCGTTAGGATAAGGAACTTCTTTAAAAGTACCTTGAAATCTCTCAGCTCCGTTGTTGTACTCTTGTAAAGAATTGTATTTTTCAGCCCAAATAGTAAGATATCTTTTAAAATCTGACTTGTATCTAGTATCAAAGTTAAGACTTAATTCAACTATTTCCCTATTCCCTATTTCTCTATTTAATCTATCAAGAGGGAGCTCTTCATTCAGCCCGTTCAAAACATCTTTTCTGTTAGCTTCAACAATATTTATCACATAAACTAACTTCTCTGTATTTTCTGGGATGAGCACCATTGTTACAACTGCGTGGCTTGCATCAAGGTTAGTTGATAATGCTTCTCTGCTTCTTTGAGCCGCTAAACGTCCAGGTCTACTAGAATCAGGATGCGCTTCGGTAAGTATATTGTCTCTATAGATAAAAATGTGTTTTTTAAAACCAGTTTCTAAATCTTCAACTCTATTTAACAATAGTGATTGCCCTAGTAAAAACCTACTAAAATAATGATTATCTCCCTTCTCCGGTGTACCAGGAAACGTATGGTAAATACGTTCTATATTATTTTTTATTCGTTTTTTTAGTGCGTTTGTATAAATTTCTTGCGTATCCCAATCATCAGAGGATTTTAGCATATCTTGAAAAAGAGGGATTATTCTTTCCTTACGATTCGATACCCTAACGTCGGAAACAGGAGATGGATTATCAAGATTGACACCAACACACAAAATGTTATCTGCAGTAGTTAAAACTCGCTGAACATTTGGTTGGAAACCTTGTGCATACCTCTCTGCTTGTTGCAAAGCCCTATCTGGAGTGGCATTAGGACCTTCCCCTGCTTTTAACTCAATAATAATGGGAATAGAGTCTAATGCACGATCAGGACCACGAGCCAGCAAGATAATATCTGCATAACCCCTACCTGCAAATTGCTCTGGATAAACTCTAAGATTATACCTATAGTGGAAATTCACGAAAACGCCTACCATAAATCCATGATGTGCTGCTTCACGTGCTCTACTAGCATAAATCAGTGAGTCTATATATTCAGAGTGAACGTTATTAATTTTTTCAAGAACTTCTTTTAAAGACCCGCTAACTATCTGTGCATCAGAATCAGATAGCTTTGCTATATCATCTTCCGGGTTGTTCCATATTCCTTTTCTCACTTTTTCAAACTGAACTTCAGAATCATGTTCTGTGTCCACTCCTTTATCTTTTACGTCAACAATTATTTCTCCCTGATAACCTTCATCTTTAATGATTTCTACTGATTTAACTTTAATTTTATCTAAATGATCTTCAATAAAAGAGTAATGCTTGCCTAATACTTCCTTCAATTCACCTTGATCAAACTCTTGAGTATAAGAATGAGAACCACTTTCTGAGATAACAAATAATTTTACTTTATCGATCACATCTTTTTGACTCTTCATTTCACCATTTTTTATAATAGCTACCTTCAAAGTCTTTGCACCGTCAAAGCTAAAATAAATCTCCTTGGTATCTAACTTTTTTGCTATCTCTGTATCCAGCAAAGTAGAAAAGCTCCCTAGGAAGAAGTGTGTAAAAAATCCTGCCTTCTCTACAGAGTGTAAATAGGATGGAATTTGATCTATAAATGATTGAAATCTCGTTTCAAAAGATTTAAAATCCTCATCTTGCCGGCTTATACCAACTTCTTTACCTGCTTCCTCTATTAATAACTGTATTAACTCAAAGTCTTGTGGATTTACTTTACCCATGACTTTTTTTAAACCTTTCGCAAGCTCTACATCATTATCAACAATACCTCTCTCAAGACCAAAATTATAATGGTTTCGGTTACCTGGTGCACCAACATGAAATAACTGTATTTGAATGTTTCCATCACCATATTGAGTTTCAACCTCGCCAGAAACACTAATTGTTGCGCTAAGTATTCCACTCATTGCTCTTATTTCAGGCTCACCTCCCCAAGTATTAGGGTTCCTCATGTTCTCTAAGTAATTCTCAAAATTGCCTTCAACAAAATTCCTGAACTCATTTTCACGATCACGTATATAATCAACTACTCGATTGCGAAATACATTTCTTACTAAGTTTGCAAATCTATCATCATAATTGGCAGTATTTAAATTCTGAACTAAACCTCTAATACGATCTAAATTTTGGGTTACAGTTCCATCATTTCCAAATAGTACTTCATACCTTTGTCGAAATAGAGCATCATTGTTTCTGACAGGTATTAAGTAAGCCATAGTGACAGACCAAAATAAGCAACTACCATCTCTTGGAACATCGATTCTTTTAAATCCATTTTCACTCTCGGAATCAACATCAGACCTCCGATAACGCTTAAGTTGAGAAAATTCTTTAGCTTGCTCTATATATTGCATTTCATCCGATAATTCGGTAATCTTTGGATTAACGCCTTCTTTTTTTAGATAACTTATTGGATATTGTGTCTTAAACATAAAGCTCTCCTTCATTATATACTAAACCCACTATTTATTATCAGAGATATCAACAGTATAAGCCGTTTTTACCCATATGCTAAGTTATATATATAGCATTTGTATTATAATGCAACACCTTTTTGATAGAAACTAAAGTAGTAACAAGAAACCACCACCTACTTTATAGAATTGCCTTATAATACCTCTTAATTACCCAACTCTAATTGCTCACATGCTTTACTTAAATTAACCTCAGTTAAGCTAGTAAACTCTTCAGCTGCAGACTTTCCATATGCTAGAAACTTACTCAATGAATCAGTATCTCTCTTCTCTAACACAGATCGTATATACTCTGCTTGTCTAGAACACATAAACTCCTTGATTTGATCAGAATTAGCTTTATTTAATACCGCCCATACTGGCTCCATATAATTTTGATGTACCCAAGGTATCAATAATCCTGTAACAAGAAAGCAAGATCTATTACAAACTTCTTTCTTCAGTACACAAGTACGATGGCTATCAAATCCTTCCTTTGTCCACATATGCATAAAAAGCTTTACACCTTCATTCACATAACATGCTGAACCGCTCTCTATTTTTATATGTTGTAGCCAGGCATGATATTTATCTTCTGAAACATTACTTGGTTTCAAGCAATCAAACAATCTTTGAAATTGATCAAAGCGAATTGCGCCCTGTAGGGTATTTAAACTACCATAATAACCATTTTCAGCTAAGTCTCTTTTTAGAAGTTCTGGATATTTATCAGGACTTATTTGGCTAAAACAAAACTCAAATATTTCAGGATAGCTATTACAACGCTTCCCTGCTGCATATACTGCTGTCTTCATGAAGATCTCATCCTTTTTCTGTGAGCCCATTTCATCTTCAGGTAATGACTTTATTTTATTCCAGAAGAATTCTACTGCTTCCGCTTGTTTCAAATCTATAGCACATTTAAGTCCATATTCATATGGATGACGACCATCTAGATTTAGTTTAGAGATGTAACCGCTGATAAAATGTGACCAAAACTGCGCTAAAAGACCCGACCCGCAACACCTAACTAAGTGCTCATACTCCAATAGACTACTCTTACCTTGAGCTGATAGGCTTTTTTTTCTTTCCTCAAATAAAGCAATAATATCTTCTTCTAGACAGTACCGACAGGCAATCTTGTAGCTAGAGTTACTAAAGGGACTATCTTGCACTATCAGCTTTTTGCCTACCACCTGTCTATCAAGCTTAACTCCATGTAAATTATCTACTTTTTTCCAACAATCCTCATTAGATAATACCTGCGCAAGAAAATTGTGTCTCTTTTTACCAGCCATTTCGTGCAAATCCCAATTCGCATAGCACCAACGTTCAATTTGAAAAAGCTTAGATGCTCTATAAGGATCATCCTCTTTAATAGACGAGAATAAAACTTTTGGAATATCTGAACGCAGCATGATCACCTCTCTATGAATGGAAAAAAATGGAAACTGTTACGTTTAACATACACTACAGTAACTTGATACCATCTCTAGTAAGATATCCCGTTTCTAAGTTTTGTCAATCATCAACTTGAAAAATTTTTAGACTTGGAATAATTTTTAACAAAAGCCTTTTAACAAACCAAATACACGATCTTTTATTTGCTTCTAAATTCTGTTTTTTGTCATAAGCTTGTCTAAAATTCTTCTGCAAGCAAATTAGTATTAAATTAGCAACATATTTTGCTAATAACTTAAATAATACAATCATTTCCAGCACTCAAAACCAAGGGCGGTGAGAACTATTTTTCTTGGGATGGGATGGTCTACCAAACGATACATACGAACTTTTTTATATGGTGATTTTATTATACGCTAAAATCAGCTATATTGGCCTATTTTATCCATATCTACATACGAACTGTTTTACCTAAGCTTATTGAAATAATTTCAATCTTCTATTTTTGTAATCATGTTTTTATACAACGCGTTCTCGCAAACATACGATGTTTTTTACTTTTTGAACAAGTAAACATTCAAGATTTTTATGACGCTAATTTTTAGTATGTTTCTAAAGCTAAAGTAGATATTAATAATCTTATATAAAGTATAAAGAAACATATAAGTCTTGACTTTTTTATTAAAATATTTAATAATTAAAGTATATTATTATTTTTAATAGGAGAGTTTGATATGCCACAGTATGAAGATTTAACAGAAAGACAAAAGAAATTATATAATACGTTAAAGGATGCGATAGAAAATAAAAAGAAAATTACTCCTATTCTTGAAGAAATTAAAAAAGAAGGCGTATTAAAAGAAGTTCTTACCACTGCAAATATAATTCAAGAGTTCTCAAGTGGTAGTAAGTGGACTTTCACACCGCTTGGCTATGCTATAGATACTAAAAATCAGGAAGGTACTAGAGCTATTCTAGACGTAGCTGAAAAAGATAAAGAGGTACTAAAAGTAGTTCTTACTACTGCAAATCTGATTGTAAAGTTATCCGGTCATTCAGAAGATATTTTCACACCGCTTGGCTATGCTATAGATACTAAAAATCAGGAAGGTACTAGAGCTATTCTAGACGTAGCTGAAAAAGATAAAGAGGTACTAAAAGTAGTTCTTACTACTGCAAATATAACTAAAAAGTTATCCGGTCATTCAGAGGATATTTTCACACCGCTTGGCTATGCTATAGATACTAAAAATCAGGAAGGTACTAGAGCTATTCTAGACGTAGCTGAAAAAGATAAAGAGGTACTAAAAGTAGTTCTTACTACTGCAAATATAACTAAAAAGTTAAAAGATGGTACAGAGTATAATCTAACACCGCTTGGCTATGCTATAGATACTAAAAATCAGGAAGGTACTAGAGCTATTCTAGACGTAGCTGAAAAAGATAAAGAGGTACTAAAAGTAGTTCTTACTACTGCAAATATAACTAAAAAGTTAAAAGATGGTACAGAGTATAATCTAACACCGCTTGACTATGCTATTTATTGCAATAATCGGGAAAAAAAAGTTAAAGCTATTCTAGATGTAGCTGAAAAAGATAAAGGGATATTAAATGAAGTTTTTGTTGGCATAGAATTTGGTCGTAAAGAACTTCAGAAGATTTTAGAAACATTAAAAAATCAAGAGCAGAATGAAAAGCAAAAAACTAAAATTGATGATTGGCTAGAGATACTTGCAAAGAGCGTACCTAGTTACGAAGATAATGAAAAGCCTTTAGCACCTGAAAGTAGCATATCTAATAATAAATCAATACTGATTGGTAGTGTTTGTGGTGTTATAGCTGCATTAGCAGTTAGTGGTGGATGTTTTGCTGCTGGTGTTACATTACCAATATCGGCTATAATTGGTATAGCTCTTGCTGCTGGTTTAGTAGTTGGATTTGCTGCTGGTATTATTACAGAATGTGCATCATCAAAGCCTCGTGATGAGCTAGATAAACCTGACTTAAAAGCAGCTACACGACAAGTGGATTTAAAAGCTTGCTAACAAAAGCCTACAGTTAAACAGAAGGGAGGACCATCTTTTACCTTCCTTTCGTATTTTTGTGTGGAATGTTCTATGGTAGCAATAGCTTAAGATAGTTTCTAAAAAAGTCATTCCTTGGAGTATGATGAATTTTTCTTCTGCAGCATCACATGTCAGCTGAAAAGAGGTCATTGGAAGTATTTTGTGTTTCTATTTTGGGCTTTTTTGCTAGTTTCACATGTAGGCTGAGTATATTAAGATCCTTATCATTTTCATTGATATATTTATATAATTGAATGTCAGTTTCTATGTGTAATAGTTTAGCTTGATTCCTCCATAGCAGCTTCTTTTACAATAGTGGTCCTTTTAATTTTCTGGTACATCGATCTCCTGTTGCTTTTGTAAATTAAGATGCCAGTCTGTAAAATTTCTCTACCTGCTCACTCCACAGCATCGGTATTTCTCTTTTGAGCTTTCTCCATAACATAAGAAAAACTAACCCCTTTTTCAGCCAATACCAGGCTAGTTTTTCTTTCAATTCTGAATTTGTTTTCAACTTGAATTATCATTTCTTATTGAAACTACGTTTATGGAATTACTCAAATCATACTACACTATACTAACTTGATCAGAACTCATAAGCACTTCTTTTTGACTAGCCATAAGTTCTTGCAACCTATTTTCCTGCTCTGCAAGGCACTCAAGTTTCTCTAATTCTGTATTATTATATTCAATGCATCCAAGCTTTGCTGACATCAATCCAGCTTGCTCCATACACATAAGCTCTAATAATTCTTCATCTTGGTTTGTGTGAAGCATTTTTGCTCGCTCAAGACATTCCGAATTCAATGATTCTACTTCATTTCTAATGGAGTCAATGTCTCTCAAAAAACTTATATTACTCATATAGTCCTCTATTTGAAAAAAGCAAGTTATACAATAAAGTAACTAAAATAATCTAAATTCTTGCGTCATACTTACAACTCTTTTATCAATACTGCTTTATTTCCCAACCTATTCTTTGCACTTCGAATAAACTACTATTGCAAAGGTTCAACCATAAAATCTTTCCATCTGCTCACTCCACAGCATTGGTATTTCCCTCAATTCAGCTAACTTCAAACCCCTTGGCTGTCTTCCATTCACTATGTCTTCCTTAATCTTTGGTGCTAAATAATTCAGCCTCAAAATTTGCTGTATACGTCTTGTACCTATATTAATTTTCTTACTCAGCTCTTTTATATTTGCATATTTTCCCTCTTCTAGTTGCCGTTTCCACAGATAGGCTCTTACCACTGCTTTCAGTAGTGCATTGTTTGTTTTCCCCTCTGGCTCTATTACCACACATTTGTTCCTTTTCTTTCTTATTGGTATAAATTCCACCTCATCCTCTGAATTAACCTCTATTCCATCCTCTCTCACCATTACTCCCTTTATTAACTTTTTCACTACTTCTTTCTGCTTTCCAAAACTTAAATTTTTCCATTTTTCTTCAGTCTTTTCTTTCCAATTTTCATATAGCTGCTCTGTCTTTCTCATTACTTCTTTTTCTACTTCTCCTGCTATTACATTTCGGTTTTCTGATTCACAATTCTTTCCTCTTAAGTGGTTATTACATACGTAGTATCGATACCTTTTATTCTCCTTTTTTGAGTATGTTAGTGTCATATTTACATCACAGCTCTTGCACTTAATTATTCCCTTAAGCAACGCTTCCTCGTATTTCGCCTTTCTATATGGTTGATTCCTTATCAATTCCTGCGCTTTTTGCCATTTTTCTTCCTCTATTATCGCTTCATGCTTTCCCTCATACTCTTTCTCATAATGCCTAATTTTTCCCATATATATTGGATTTGTTATTATTCTTCTCACCGTCGCTTTTTTAAAGATATCTGATTTCGTACGATACCCTTGGCTATTTAACTCTCTTGCCAACTCTGCCATTGACTTCAGCTCCAAATATCTTGCAAATATATACTTTACTGTCTTTGCTTCTTTCTCATTTATTATTAATTCTTTATCTTTTACATCATATCCAAGCGGCAAAGTTCCCCCCATCCATAGACCTTGTTCTTTTGATGTTGCTATTTTGTTTTTTACTCTCTCTACTATCATTTCTCTTTCTAGTTGTGCTGCTCCTGACAATACCGTTTGTACAAATTTTCCCATTGGCGTATTATTGTCAAATATCTGCGTTACTGCTATAAAATTTACTCGGTGCCTTCTGAAAAATGATGTAACTTCTATACTATCTTTTGTTTCCCTTGATAGCCTGTCTAATGTATATACTACTACACAATCTACTTCTCCTTTTTTTACATCTTCAAACAATTCCTTTATCGCTGGTCTTTCTAAGTTTTTTCCTGAGAAACCTCCATCATCGTACCTTTTTGCCAATGCTACCCAGCCTTCTTTGCTCTTTATATACTTTTCACATGCTACTCGCTGGGCATCAAGACTGTTAAACTTCTGCTCTAAACCGTCTTCATTTGACTTTCTCGTATATATTCCACATCTTATCCCTTTACACATTTTCCCTTCCCTTTTGATTACGCAAACCAAATAGAAGCGGCCCATTGTAACTCATTCCCATTATTTTTCCGGCTACTGCTGACAATGACGTGTAAAACTCTTCTCTGTAGATTAAACCCTTATCTGTTACCCTTACCGCGTGAGTCTCTTCTCCCCTCTCTAGTATTAATTCTGTCCCTTCTACTGGTAGTTTATCGCTACTTATTCTTTTTCCTTTCTCTAGCCGATCTGCCAGATACTCTAGTCTTTTTGTCCCCTTTCTTGACATTTTTCCATACGCTTCCTCCTGCATTCTATAAGATAATCTTGGTATCAGATATTTCTTTGAGTATCTAGGCGCCTCTTCCCCATATACCTTCTTCCACGTTTTTCTCAGCTCACCCAAAGGTTTTCTCTCTAAATTCATTACTTTCTTTTCTATTTCTTCTTCCATATTTTTAGCCTTTCATAAATAGCTTTTCAATTCTGTCTGTTTCTTTCTTCAATATCTCGGTTATCTCTTTGCTATTTTTCGCATAATCCATCGCTGTCATTCCAAATTTATCTGCTTGCTCTATTTCTGCTCCTGCTTCCACTAACTCTTTTACTATTTCCACTTTCCCCACCATACATGCAAGATGCAATGGAGTGCATTTATTTTCATATTCTTCCGCATTTAGGAGAGTAGACCAGTGGAACTTCCCCACCAGTCTCTCGCAAATCTGTACGTAAACCTCTCGATTTATACAGCTTCCATTATTCAGCCTTTTGGCCTAACCCTAGTGTCCAGTGATAGAAAATATCTGGAGACCTCTTTCTCACCTTTCCTAGAAATTGTCTTGCTAGTCTTCCGTGACTCCTGAGTCTCTTATATTTCCTTTTCACCCACTTTTCTAGATGCCGCTCTATATTCTTTAGAGATTTGTATACTTCAGTTCTGTAAAATTTGCCATAGTACTGATACCAGCCTCTGACTATTGGATTTACTTTTCCTGATATCTCCTCTAATGTTATATGCGTATTTCGTAGCATTTTCCATGACCTTATGGTTGTAGTAATCTTTTTCTTGGCCTTGTTGCTAATTGCTGGAAGAAATGAAACAAAATACTTCCCTATTTTATTTCTTGCTAACCTGGGTCTGAATGTGTAACCCAGAAAATCAAAACTTTGTTTAGGAAATTCACCACTCCTATTGTCATCCTTACAATACACTATCTGTGTCTTTTCAGGATGCAATTTCAACTTATACTCAGCCAATCTTTCTTCGATCATTACTTTCACAAACTCTGCCTGTTTCTCTGTTCTGCAGTGCACTATCGCATCATCCACATACCTCTCAAATGGTACTGTCGGGTAGTTCTTTTTCATCCATATATCAAACACATGATGCATGAATATATTAGAGATGATTGGGCTAACTGAACCTCCTTGCGGAACTCCTTTATCCCTAGCTACCCTTCTGCCGTCTGCTTCCTGAATAGGGGCTTCCATCCACCTTTCAACGTACAGTATGACCCATTTGCAGTCTGTATGTTTCTTGATAGCTCGCAACACTAATTCGTGGTCTAAATTGTCGAAAAATCCAGATATATCAAGATCTATCGTCCAATCGTACCTCCAGCATCTTTTGCGTGCTGCATCTACCGCATCCAGTGCTGATTTATTTGGTCTATAACCATATGAATCCTCGTGGAATTTTGGCTCTACTAGCGGCTCAAGATACATAGAAGCAGCCGTTTGCCCTATCCTGTCGAATACTGAAGGAACACCTAAAATTCTTTGTCCCCCTCCCGTATCTTTCGTTATTGCTACAGCTTTTACAGGCTCTGGAAAATAACTTCCGGATGACATCCTATTCCATAGTTTGTACAGATTATCTTTTAGATTTTCTTCAAACTTTGCTATCGAAACCTCATCCACACCAGCCGCACCTTTATTTTTCGATACTTGTTTATAAGCCCTACAAATAAGTTGCTTTGGTATATCAAAAGACTTTGTTTTATTCATTAACTCCTCCCTTTCGGTTGATACATAATTAAAACTGAATAACTCAGCTCCTTCGCTCCATTTCCATTACAGAAACTTCTTCACTACTACGAGCTGATCCGCCCCTGTTTTTCGCATCGGTACTCTCATCCTTAGAGTTTAGCTCCTTGGATTTCTCCCTTATCATCGAAACGACAGGTTCCCGTAGTTCCACACAATAGCCTGAAATAGATTCATGCCACCTTTATGCCGGACGCCATCTATCCAGTAAACAAGCTCCCGATAGATTTATCCCAGGTTACAAACGACCCCCTGGTTTTGACGTCATTTAAAAGGTTTCGACACTTCATCAGTGGTTCATTTTCGTTCATCTCTCTATTCCTTACATGACATATAATTATGCCTTTTCCATAACGCTCACTACCTTGGCTCTTTACCAAAGCAGCTTATGGTTGTTTGAAGCCTGCTCTTGTAAACCGGCTCCGAGGGACCTACCCTCATCTACTGTGCAGCTTTTGCACTTAGTTTGCTCTTACTTGAACATTCTTTGTGTCTCTACGGCACACCGTCTGCTCCTGATTTTATCAATTCTCTCACGATTTCTAGACGTTTCTCCGTTACCGCCAGGTGCAGTGCTGTGTGTCCTTCTACATCTGCTGCATTCACATTCGCTCCTTTTTCAACTAATAACCTCACTGTTTTTGCGTCTATTGCATAATGTAAAACCGTTCTTCCCCTTTTGTCCCTTTCATAAATATTTTTAAATGAATTCTCTAATAGTGACTCCTCTTTTCCTTTTTTACTCATGACCTACCTCACCTTTTCTCTAAATTTAAATCCCTCTTTTAAACCTTCCTTTTCGCTACCTCATCTATCATTTCGTTCACTTGGCTCATTATTTTGCTTGCTAAATTTTTACACTCTTCCTTTACTAGTGATTTGTCTCTCTTCCTTATTTCTTCTATCTCTATTATTTTTAACTCCGGCAAATAACTCCCATTCAACATGTCTGCTATTTCTCCCACTAGCCTCTCTATTCCATAGCACGTCAGTTCTCTACTTTTTGTTATTCCTCCTTGTTCTCTCAGAAATTTACTCGCCTTTTCACTCTCTTTGCTATCACATAGACGATACTTTTCACTTTCCCAGATATAGTACATTGGTGTTGCACCGTACTTATTCAGTTGATTAACTTCAGCTCCTGCCTTTACTAGCTCTTTTATTATTTCAACTCCTCCTATTTTGCACGCAGAGTGGAGTGGCGTACATCCACTGACATATTGAGTGGCATTTACTTCCGCTCCTTCCCTTAGCAGCACTTTTACATTTTCTAAACTCTTTGCGAATACTGCACAGTGTAGTGGTGTATAACCATTTTTATCTCTTGCATTTACCTCAGCTCCTTTTTTTATTAATAATCTCACTGTTTTGTAATCGGAGATTTCTACTGCTTGATGCAAGATCGTCTCTCCTTCTTCATTTCTTTTATTAATATCTTTACTTGATACTTCTTTAAAAAACTTACTAAAAGATTCTCTCTTTTCTTTGCTAAACTTCATACTTACCTCACAAAATTAGCTTTTCTAGCGCCAGACAAATTTCTTATATTTACCTGCTGCTATTCAAGTCATGTCCTTTTTAGCATGAGAAAGCAAGTCCTTTTCTTTTTATTTCATACACTTTTACCTATTATTAATATAATGTATGAGGATCTAAATATAAGTGCTTAACTTATTACACATATTGCTTGACTATTTTTCCAATTTCTGTGCAAATGTCTATGTTCGTGCCACTTCAGTACTCCTGGGTAAAATACTAAAATGTAATTTTCTAATTCATGTATCGAATCTTTTTGCTCTGAATCTAAATCGTTTTCATACTTAATATTGTGTTCTGCTAAACCATATTTTGTAATCTTCTGATCTGTATAGTTTTCTACTTTGTAGTGGTGAGTAACGCTAAACCTTTCTAAAATTGGCTTGTGTTTTAAACTCCAATGCTGCCCTGAAAGTTTATCGCTTCCCAATACAAATTTATTTCCTCTTTCTTCTACGCTACTAACTGGAAAGCACGTATTTATGTCTCCTAAATCACAACTGTCTGATAATACTATCTGCGCTTTTGCAAATTTAATCGATGGTAATAAACTCTGTGGTAATGGATATAGTGCTTTTAAGTTGTACCACAAATGATCTCTTTCATAGATGCCTTTATAATCCCTTGTGTGAGGCTCGGTTTCTCCAAGGATTCCTACATCTAGGCGATATATATCATTGCTTAAAGCTCGTTCATAATGATCGCGTAGATAGTTTTCTATAATCCTAATAACTGGACCACTAGACCTGAAAAAATTTACTCTTCCAAATGATAACACTGGTCCATCTTTTTCTATTTTTACCCCTGAATAATCAGAAAGATGATCTCCAAATAAACTCTCATCCAATATAAATCTCTGCGCATTATAATAATCGTTAAAAATCCTCATTAGCCGTGATCTTGCTGGTAGTGATAGTTTTGCCAATTCTACTACTGCATCCACAAAAAAGTTATTTGGAACATCCCTTATCCCTATCTGCAGTTCAAAAAAATGTTTACCAGGTGGTTCTTCGATAATTGTAATATCTTCTATATTTGCCCACTTGAGTGCTATTTTCAGTGAGGCAGGTGTTCCTCTTAAACGCTGAAATTTTACTCCTTCTACTATAGCTCTTCTTTTATTTTTTACCCAACGCAGTATCTCTTCTAAACCATATTCTTCTATTATCCACGGCAGTATTTCATCTTTAAGACTAAATTTAAATCCCCTGATGCAACTTGGATCAACTTTGTAATCGATTGCATCAACCAGTGCTCGCTCTTGCTTTGTTGCGTTTGGCGGTAATAAACTTTTCATTTATCTTTTCTTTCAAGTTGCTTTAACTTCCTTTATTTAGGTAGCTTATGAGTAAGCAAGAGATCATTGCAGAAAAATAAAGATGTTCTTAATATCGAAAACACTCTCCATAATATTTGACCATATTATCCATACTTTAAAAAACAAGTTACAACTTCTGGAAGAAAATCAATACTTTCGTCTCCCTAACATTGGATCCAGTAAACCTTAAACCACTTATTGCACGCAATCCCCTCACTGGCACAAAACAAAAAAAATACGTTTTAAATCCTATCTAACTTGACGTGGCCAAGCACTGCACACTCATTCCCCAATACCACAACATCCTCTTTTGGTTCTATTAATTCTACGTTTTCTACACCCTCTACAAATAGATTCGCTATTATCCACGATCTTGTTACACTCCATCCCAGCCTTCTACTTTCTTCAAACTTCTTAATAAATTGCTTCTTGATTTCTTCCTCTGATATTATAGGACTTATGCTCATTCTGCTGTGAATATCTATTTCCGTAATATTGCAACCAATTACTGTTATCGTATCTGTTAAAACCCTTATATCATCTCTAGTAACCTGCTTTTTTACAATTTCAAGTAGCTCTTCTAACGCTATGCCAGTTGTGGATAATTGTGTTGATAAAATCGAGATCTGTACTTTCCCTGGTATAGGTGATTCTACTAATGCATCTTTTACTCTACTATCTGCTGACAGTGCCTGATAACGATAATACTCTTTACTTCCTCCTGTACTCCAGTCTTTTATTTTTGCTTTTATTCTTTTTCTAAATCGTTTGTCCTCTTCTTCTTTTTCTCTCTCTACTCCATAAAATTCAGCCAAATTATCAAGATCTTCTCCCCTTGCAAATTTCAGTAAATTACTCTTTACTGCTTCGTTCATCCTTTGTCTGAGCAAAAGTTCTCGCCAGGCTGCTACCTCAAGAATCTTTATCGCTGGGTCACTTTCTACTAATGCTGTAAAACTTTTCACTAACTCTTCCTTCATCCGAGCAAAAATCTCTTCAAAGCTCAGTGGTTCGATAATATTTGGCTGCTGCATTTTTAAACAACTACTCCATTAATATTTATGAACTTACCTTCTGAAAGATAGACACCTTCTAAATTCAATGTTACTCTCCCTTCTTTTACTCCTTCAACTTTTACTTTTTCTAACTTAAACCTCTTTTCCCATTTTTCCAAAGCTTCTGCTGTTGCTGAATAGATTTCCAAAGTTAAATCTCTATTTATTGGCTTATCTACTAATTCAAATAATCTCGACCCATAATCCCTTCTCATGATCCTACTGTTAACAGGAGTGGTCAGTATATCAATTATCGATTGCCTTAAGTGCTCTATTCCTTCTAATTCTTTCCCTGTTTTAGCATCCATTCCTCTCATTTTTTGACTACTTTAATTTTTTTTATTTTGAAAACACACTTTGATTTTTACTTACTACTTGAAAACTACAGGACGCCACATCACCTGTTCTCGCTACACCAATACCATTTACAAATACGCTGTTTGATCCTTGTGTTAGTGTCTCTCCCATAGTTAAGGTATCACTTCTACGACAGACAGATCTACCATTAATACGCACATCTTTACTCCCGCTTACGCAAACATGAATAGGTACTCCAGTACAATTATCACCTGTACAAACTATAGCTCTTCTCATGTCAATTTAAATCTATTATACTTCCTTTCAGTTTTATTCCACTTTTTGTCATTTCTATTCTCGATTCCCCAGCTTTCAGTGTTATTTTGTCTACTACTTCAATCTCTAAATGATGCTTACCTTTATCATATGTAAACTTCGTCCCATCTTGAAATTTTATACTATTTATTTCTTTTTTATTCTCTGGTGCAGGGTATTTTTCCTGATATATTCCTGCTAACACCACTCCTAATGATAGTTCACCAAGAGGAGAAAATACCATAACCTGTTCATCGATATCTGGCGGAGACCAATCTCTATCTTTTCCTGCTTTGCTCGTTATCCATGGTAAATAATCTGTTAAAAATTCTCCTATTTTCACTCTTACTTTTGCTTTTTCATAATCTACTTCTTTTACAACTCCTATACGAATGATATTCGCTACTTTTCTCTGTAACTCTGCAATGGCAAAATTATTTTCCAACATGCATTTCTCCCACTGCTATTTTATGTGGTTTGATTTTCCCCTCTTCCCATACTGATTTACCTAAATGAAGCTGATGACTCCACTCAACCATCCACACCAAATATGCATCTAATTCGGGTCTAAATCCATCAGGCTCTGCAGAAAAAAATTCAGCCGGAGATACATTCTTTTCCCAGGTATTCTTGTTCACTACTCTTGCAACCTCAGCAGCTAAAGATCTGACAATAATAGGGGCATTTTCTATTGTGCTATCAATCACAATTCGTGCCTCAAATCTTGCCTTCAGCGCTAATTCTTCTGTTCCTGGATCATGTCCTTTTTCAAAGCCACTAAGTTCCACAAACACCGCTGGTGCTACCAATTCTTTTCTTATCGATGGATAAATTTCACATGTCTGTATAGACGATATTTCTCTCTTCAGCGTAGTGCAGATTGCGTTATGCAAATCTTTAAAATTCATATATTTCTTGTAATATCACGTTCAAAGAACTTTTCAAACACTTCCTCAACCTCATAATTAACAAGATTCCCTATTATCCTTGAAGCCTCTGGTTCCAATGGTAGTTTTATTTCCTTTATCGGTAATGCTGCTCTCCCTTCACGTTTAAAAGCTCCTTTATAATCTCTTGGCATTGTTGCGCTAAATGCTCCAATAAACTCATGTTTTCCTACTTTCGTACCTCTCCTTGTTTGTCTCACTTTACCAATTAATGAAGTTCTGACGTCATACAGATTCGCTCTAATTAATACGTTCAACCTGCTTGTCTTTGCTTTAAAGATTCGTAGCCTTTTTCTCACTAACATCGATTTTATTCTCTTTTCTTCGCTAATTTCCTTAGCAGCTTGGGATTTTAGCCATAGCGTTGTTTTATTCAGTGCTTTTGCTACTACTAATTTGATTTGAGCTTCTTTTCCTCTGATATCACTTATTACCTGATTTATATTATGAAACACTTCCTTCTCCTACGGCTTGAATCTTCCATATTTCACTTGAAGAATCTTTTAACGGCGGTTCAAAAATCTTATAGAATCTTTTTTCAATCTTGATATAATCACCTATGCTAAAGGAAGTAACGTCCTCACTGCGTATCTCTATTGAGGCAATTTGCTGAGTTAATGCTCCATCTGCACCTAGAGAGTACGTAGTCTCAGGACGTTTTATTAGCACTTTTATTCTACGAATACCCTCCTTATTTCGATTACAATATATGGCTTCCACTCCTAGATGCTCAAAACAATCTTCTAATAATCTCCCTATATTCATCAACTAGAACTAATTTTTACCAAAACTGCCGGGCGGTGGCACATTGGCAGAGGGTTCGACTGTGTATGCAAATCAGTCCCTCTATCAAACCTCCTTGGCTCTTGTTTTGCATATAGTGGCTGTCCAAGAGTATTTACTGTCTCATTAAAGTCTGCTGGTGCAAAATATGTTGTAAATGTGCTCGCTGTTCCTAGTGGAAAACAGTGCCCTGTATCTCTTTCTATAAATCTTCTTACGGTTCCTTCAGGGTCAGTTGCTTGCCCTCTATATTCCTCAAACGTTATGCCACAAAATGTAAACCCTGACCTCATATCATTTCTTAGCGCTGCTCCTTCTTGCCATCTCTCATATGCCTCTTTCACCTTACTATGGGAAGTTAATGCATCAAAAAACTCAGGGCTTACCAGTGCATGAATTCCCGTCATATATTCACCACTTAAGTTATCCTCAATATGTCGCAATACCTCCAAGCACTTACGCTTTACATCAGTTGTTGCTGTTCCAAGGGCAAAATTTACTACTTTTGGTGTTATTTCAAATTCGTTGTACAGATTTAATAATTCTGACCCATCAGCATCTAAAATTATTCCTTTTAGCGCTCCCATTCGCAAATGCTCTAATGTTATTGCGTGTTTGTTTCTCATTAGCTGTAAATGGTCAGTTATTACGTCTGCCAGCGCTTTCAGTTCACTTTCTGATCCAAATGCCCTTATTCCCTGTACTTCTTCTGGCAGCACTACATCATCATGTGGAATGTGCGGAATCGTAAATGTTCTTACCTTTCTTTTTCCTCTTTTTCCTACTGTTGCTGGTGCTCCGGGTACTTGCGTTGGCAGTAAACTTAACACTCCGTTGTGTTCTTCTATCGTAATATGTCTAAATCTTACTGACCTACTTGGAAACAAATTTAAATTTTCAACTCGTCCATAATTTATCGGCAATATATTCATCGCATTTGTTAGTGCCGTCATGCTAAATGCTGTATTTGTAAATGGATTTTGCATTTTTTCTTTTCCCCCTTTTGTATTTTTAATAGTTTTTTTAAGCTCCCTTGCGGATAATGATCCCTCGTGCTTCAAGTTGCTTTATTGCTGCAGCTTTCTGCTCTTCAGTGATATTTGCTGGCCACACAACTGCATGATCTGCTAGTATTGCACCACGAGTAATAATTACTGCTTTGGCATTTTCTGTCGCATTTACATCACTTACTATTGCACCTATTGCTGTTTGTGTGCCATCTGTTCCAGCAGGATTAAGTACTCTAATAAAACCATCTTCCGTCTTTTTGGCAACTACTGCACCAAGCTTAAGATTTTGACCTTTTGCTACTGTTATTTGGTCTCTTGAATATAGATTGGACACTTCATATTTCAGAAGATCGCCTAAATTATTTCCTTCAGTTATACTTATCATGTCTTTTTCTCTCCTTTTTTTATTTTTTTACCGCCGTGTTTATAACTGCTATACACCACGGTTATTACCTTATAATTAGCCATTATGGCGCATTTTGAACACTTGTTTACCACAGAACACTATATACGGCGGTTATAAAATTTAAATGCACCGACTTTTCGCTACCTGCATCATCAAATCTTCCTGCGAATTCTGTGGTATTGCACTCAGTATCTCTGTCTTTTTCGTTCTCTCTGCAAGTAATTCCATTAAAACTTCCCTAGCTTGCTCAACACTTACGCCCTGCTCAATAAATTCTCCTATCTTTTCTGGCATCTTTGATACATTACATAATCTTATTATCTCTAAAATTTCTCTACGACAGTTCTCGTAGCCTTCCTCAGTTAACTCATTAGTTGTCATACTAACACTCCTATGATTATTGATAAATTCAAAAAATGTTGTAACTCCATCTGCTAGACCTATTTCTACTGCTTTCTCCCCAAAATATAGACCTGCTTCCGTTGATTTGATTGCTTCTATAGAAAGGCTTCGATTACGTGCTATTAGCTCAACCAGCATTCCATACAAACGATTCACTTCGCTTTTTAGGTTTTCTAAACTTTCAGAAGTTATTGGCTCATGTGGGTTTAAATCATTCTTTCGACTACCAGCAAAGATTGTGCTGTACTTAATACCTTGTTTTTCGTCAAACCCACTTTGATCTATATGACTTGCTATTACTCCAATACTGCCAACACCAGAAGTGCGGGTGAGAAAAATCTTTTCAGCGCTAGAAGCTATAGCATATGCAGCAGAATATGCATCATCATTTGCTATTGCTATTATCCTCTTTTTTCCTCTTGCACTATAGATAAAATCAGCTAGGTCAAATACACCGTTTACTTCCCCTCCTGGACTGTCTATGTCAAGTAGAATCGTCTCTATGCTTTTATCTTCTAAAGCACTCTCTATCTCTTCATGAATATTTTCATACGAAGTCATGTCTAAAATATGATCAAAAGCTTCTGTTTTTTTTGTCAAAACTCCATAAATACGTATTATTGCTATTCCTTTTGGGTTTATATGAAAATACTTTGAGTTCTTAAAGATAGGTTGTTTGCTGTTATATAATGATAGTAGTTCAAAGCTTCTTCTCTCTACCATTATTGGCTTATTTATCCACATCACCTTCCTTCCCTTTTATGGTTAATGTCAGAATCGAAACAAAGTCCAAAAGAATTAGCACGCTTTTGATCTTCTGCTATTTCTTGGTCAATTTCTTCTACATCATAACCCATTTCTGATACTACTTCCGATCGACTCTTAAATCCATTCCTTACTGCCATTTGCTGTGCTTGCTGATCTTTCAGTGGATCCACCCAATCAAATCCCTGTGGTATCCATTTTACTTCTTCTTTCGCTGCTTTTACTACTTTTTCATCTATACTCAGTTCTCCACAAAGTACTGCTAACTCTAGCCATCTATCCCATACTGGCCTGCAAAATTGAAATACTATAATGTTGTGTTGCAGCATAGCACATCGACGACGAAACTCTATTAATCCAGCTCTGATTGATGAATAATTAACGCCTGTCAAATCTCCTGTTAGCTGCTCATATGTTATTCCTGTACCTATTGCTATTGCCCTCAGTTGCTGTCTCATGAATGCTTCATAGCTTCCCCCAACATCAGACGGCTCTGAAAATTTTATGTCTTCTCCTGGGTCTAAAAGCTGCATTGTTCCTGGCTCTAAACCTGATAATGCTACTCCTTGCTCATTTGCTTGCGCCTCACCTAAAATATTTGCCTCAGGATCAAGTCTCGTAATAAATCCAGCAAACATCGCTGCAGTTTTCTTTCTCACCAGCTCTGCATCATCATATTGATCAAGCTCATAAAGCTTCAGCAGTATATTAGAAAGCCAAGGCTCCCCTCTGATTTGCCCAGGTCTTAAAGGTCTATAAATATGTAAAACATCATTTGCTGGTACTCTCACTGATTCACCAAACGAGCCTTCTCCTGGATGTTCTCTAAATAAGTAATATGCTTCTCTTTGCCCAAGTCTATTGAACTCAATCCCGTTTCTTATTACATTACCATTTCCTAAAGTTTGATTTGTTTTATTGTCTAAATGTTCAGACTCAAGTACTTGCAGTTGTAATGGTACAGAAAATCTATCTTCCAGCTTTCTCGTTCTTAAACGTACAAAACATTCTCCTCCCTCTATCATACTTCTGCATACTAGCAACGAACAGACAAAGTCTGTTAAACCCTGAAAGAAACTCCACTACTTCTGTTTTTAGCAGTCTTGAAGTATAATTTTGTGGAAGCGCTTTTGCAGTTATAACCGACCAGCACAATGGTGCCTTAAGTGCCCGTATACAAGCATGGTTTTGGAAGGAACGGTTAAACCATTGATGGAGTCCTTGTAGACTACCTCGTTTAGAAGATTGTATAATCTAACCGCTCCAAGCTAAAGTGCTTCTACATTATAAATTATATAGGGGGAACTTGATATGGCAAAAATAAAAAGTAAATTAGAAGTAATGAATCCTGATGCAGCGGGAATAGATGTCGGTTCATCTGTACATTATGTATGTGTACCAGAAGGAAGAGATGAACAACGCATTCAGAAATTTGGCTGCTTCACTAAAGACCTTCATAATTTAGCACGATGGTTGAAAAAGTGTAAAGTTACAACTGTAGCTATGGAATCAACAGGAGTGTATTGGATAGCATTATTTCAAATACTTGAGTCATATGAACTTGAGGTAAAGTTGGTAAATGCAAGGCATGTAAAGAATGTACCCGGTAGGAAGTCTGACGTTCAAGATTGTCAATGGCTCCAACAGTTGCACAGCTATGGATTGCTTCATGGATCATTTAGGCCGGATAATCAGATGTGTGTATTGCGTAGTTACGTGCGGCAACGTAAAAATCTTACTGAAAGTGCATCTACACATGTTCTGCGTATGCAAAAGGCGTTAATTCAAATGAATGTTCAACTGCATAAAGTCATAAGAGATATTACTGGGGTAACTGGTATGAAAATTATCAAGGCTATAATTGAAGGCGAAAGAGATCCTGAAAAATTGGCCGAATTCAGGGATGCGCGAATAAAAAATGATCAGTCTACTATAGCAAAAGCGTTAGCTGGTGACTACAGAGAGGAACACTTATTCACGCTAAAGCAAGAATTTGAACTATATAATATTTATCAAGAAAAAATAGCAGAATGTGATAGAAATATTGAGGCCTATTACAAAACGTTTGAAACAAAATCTGGCGAAAGTAAACAGCCGAGTAAGGAAAAGAATAAGAATAGCAAAAGTAAGCCAAACTTTGCTTTGCATGAGGAACTGCACCGAATAACTGGTATGGATTTCACTAAAGTTCCAGGACTTGATGTAGTAACCATACAAACAATAATTTCAGAAACAGGTATAAACCCAAATAGATGGCGGACAGAAAAACACTTTTCATCGTGGTTAGGACTCAGCCCTGCTAATAAAATCACAGGGGAAAAAGTGTTTAGTACAAGAACGCGTAAAGTCATTAATCGTGCTGCGAATGCGTTTCGAATGGCTGCTCACTGTGTGTCAAGAAGCAACAGTGGAATAGGTGCATATTGTAGAAGATTAAAGAAACGGCTAGGGGCACCAAAAGCGATTACTGCTACGGCAAGGAAATTGGCATGTATCTTCTACAGTATGTTAAAGTATGGACAAGAGTATGTTGAGAGAGGGATTGACTACTATGAGAAACTGTATAAGGAGAGAGTATTGAAGAATTTAAGCAAAAAGGCCAGTGAACTTGGTTATACTTTAATAAAAAAACAGGAACTAATAGAGGGAGTTTGTTAGAAGAGCTTGTAATCCATAAAAATCACTTATTCCACAGCTATCTGCTTCATCTGTCCATTTTAGCCATAATTCTTGCACCTTCTTTCGAAATTCTCCATCTCTTGCTTTTGATTGTGGTTTTATTCCTGTTCCAATAGAGTTACTCACTATGGTATCAATAATATTTGCTGCATATGGATTTTTTCTTACCATATCACGTGATCTACTACGTAAAGTTTCAAGGTTTTGAGACAACAAATTGTTTATACTTCCTAACTCTGGTTGAAAGTGAAAAAATCTTCTTCCTGAGCCTGACCCATCCCATGCAGAACTTTTGATTTTTGGCTTACTAAATAGTTGTTTTAAGGTCTTTAACATCCTGATAACCAAAAATTCTTTAACTCTTCTATTGTTCCATTAAATTTACTTCTATCACATGGTCCTATTCCTCTTACTGAATGCGGTTTAGTTCCCATTTGACCATTAGTGTATTGCCACAAAACCCACTTATTCCATCCTTTTGGTAGTTTAGACCATCTTATTTTCCACAGTGGACACTTAGTTAAAATTGGTGTAGCAAAATCTTTTAGAAAATAAGCTCCTCCGCAAATCAATGGTAAGCGATTAGTTCTTTCTTGAACTCTAGTCACAAAATCTTCCGCCTGTTTTGGTGTTATGTTTTCTCCATTTTTGTTTTCTTCTATATCTAGAGCAAGTAGAACTTCAGAACTATCGCCTACTGTCTCTAAAAAATGCTCAGCTTGGTCTTTTCCGTTTTCTCCTACTCCAAAATGGTATGCACCATACAGAAGTCCTTCTTCTTCAGCAATTTTTCTTCTCTCTGCGTACTTTAGATCTACAAATTTTAATCCTTGAGTTGCCTTATGTACTACACCCAATATTCCATCTTCTTTGACTAGCTTAAAATTTACATCTGCATTCCAATGTGATAGGTCTACTACTGCATTCGCATATACTTTATTTGATAAATCAGCTATTTTCTTACATTTCTCTTCTTTTTCTAATACACCACTATTGACTATTACATACTTTAATTGTTTCAGAAAATTTTGATATTCTCTCATATAATTCCCTTATTAGTAGCAAAAACAATTTTCCTCTTTGGCTCCACTCCAGCAATCTTTAGTTCACCTTTGATGCGTTGTCTTAAGCTTAGTAAATCATTTATCTGAACTTCAGCATATCTCACAACATGGTCACCATATGCAATTGATACTACTCGCTCTCCGTTTTGCAGCTTCTTTATCGCTTCTTCGACTTGAACTAAATACTCTTCGTTATACATTTTCCAACCACTTACTCTGTCTTAATTTTTTAGGCTTTTTGCTTTCCATTTTTCCACTTAAACTATTCCATTTACTCTCTGGCCATCTGTCTACTCCCAGTGCTATCGATGCTGCTCTTGCGTAAATTCGGCAATCTAGTACTTCATTTCTTTCTCTTACCTTTTGCCACTCTTGTTTAGTGTATCCTTTCACTACCTTGCTGACTAATTGCTCTGCCGTTAGCTGCTTAAAATATTCAGGTGCATACTCAGGAAAATGACAATACCCTGGCGGTGTTTCTTCACCTTCTTTTAAAATATTAAGTAATTGAAAAAGCTCTGACTTTAATATCGATACTCCAACTGGCCAGAGCTTTATTCCTCTTTTCAGCTTTTGACCACCAACTGTTATATCTACTCTACTTGGGCTGCTAAGTGGCACTAGTGCTTTATTTACACCTTTCACTGCCATTACTCTTCCAGATCCTTGATGACCTCTTACCCAGTTGTATACTTCTTGTGTCGCATACCCGGCATCAACCGCCATCATACTTATCATATATTCAAGCCCATTTTCACCAATAAAATGATGATTTAACAGCTCTGAAAGCTTTTTCCATACTTCTCCACTTCCTGTATCTCCTTCAAATACTCGGTAGTCTATTGACCAACTTTCACGGCTTTTTCCCCAGGCTACAACTTCTACTTCTAAACGATCTTTTTGGACATCTACTCCTGCAGTAAGTACCACTTCTCTCCTTGGTACTGTGCCAATCTGAAAAAATTCTCTTCTGTTAAATAATTGCTTCCAATCTGGTACTTCTCCTTTATCTACCCAGGTTTCTCCAAGTGTAGTATTTATCCAAACCTTCAGTAATTGTTCACTTTCTTTTGCATGGAGAAAATCTTCTACTGCTTGTTGCCAGCTATACCAGCCAACTGGACTATAAAGACTTGAAAGATGAAATCCTTTTTTCTCACCCTTTACTCTATTAGTAGGCCTCCATTCTCCACGGTTTAGCATCTCTGTCTTTTGATGATTTTCTATCTTTTCACCACATTCTATACATATATAGTGTGCTGTACTTGGATTTTTATCTTCCCATTTTATTTGTGACCATTTTAGAACTTGATAGTAATTACAATACGGACAGGGAACAAAAAAATATCTCTTATCTGTTGCTTCAAATTCTTTCTCAATTCTGCTTATTCCATGAATCGTTGGTGTTGATACTAAAAAAATCTTTCTCCGTGCAAATGTATTAGTTCGAGCAATACTAAGCAGTACTGGATCTCCTTCTCCTCCTGAATCTCCTGGATAGGCATCTATTTCATCAAGAAAGAGATATTTTACTGGCATAGACCTCAGTCCTACACTGCTGTTTGCTCCAGTTATTACTACTATTCCACCTGGAAATTCCTTACTTTGTACAGTATTGCCTGAATCTCTTGACCTTGGGTCTTTTACTTTACTTTTTAAGCATGGTGTACTCTCTATTAACGGCGCAAACCTTCCCTTTGACCAACGCTTTCCCATTTCAACTGTTGGCTGTACTACTAGCATTGGTCCTGGTGTTTGATCGATAATGTAGCCAATCCAATTGTTACCAGCTTCTGTTCCCCCAATCTGCGCTCCTTTCATGAATACTACTTTTTCTGCTGGTGAGGACGGAGAAAGTGAATCCATGATCTCTTTTAAATAAGGAGTTCTCTCTGTTCTCCATTTTCCTGGCTCTGATGCTGCAGTTGGCGCTAAAACTCGATACTCATTCGCCCACTCTGATACTTTAAGCTGGGGATCTGGTCTTAAACCTTCAGAAAATGATGTGGCGTATATCATATTGCTAGCTCTTCACCATCATTAGATGATACTTCAACATCACTTAAAATAGAACTGCACTCACTTGTTTTCTCACTTTCAAGTTCAATAAATATTTTCTTTTCAAGTGCTTCTTCTATGTACTTCTGAGTTAAATTACTCATTGTTATTGCAGCTATGAACGCAACTATTCCCACCATTACCGCAGCTATAATGTTAGGGTAAATTCCCACTATCACTATTCCGCATACTGTTATAGAAATACAGACGATATTGATATATTTCTTTATTTTTTTGTCTGCTATTTTCCTTTCTTCAAAATATTTATTGCTCAATAAATGAAATGTTGGAAAGTTCTTCTGTCTTCCAAATAACACTATTTCTTTCTCTTTACTCAGTAGTTCTATTAATTTTGCATTGTTCGTTATTATTGCATACTGAAAAACATCCGTGGCATCTGCTCCTCTCTTTAGCAACAACTTTACTACGTTAAAGTGACCATGCTTTGCAGCAACATAAATTCCCGTTTTTCCACTCTCATCTACAGCATCTATTTCAACTCCTTCACCAAGAATACCGTCTATTAGGTCTTCATATCCTTTTCTGGCAGCTAAATGAAGCAAACTGTTTTTATCAGCTCCGTATCTATTACTTGCTAAAATCTTTACTATATCTAATCTATTTGCTTCTTTTGCATAACAAAATGGTGTCTTGCCATTATCATCCTTAATTAAAGGATCTATATCTTCTCGCGTTAGTAAAACTTCTATTGTTTTCAGCCTTTCAGCATAATGTAGTGGCGTTTTATTTTCATAATCTTGTAAGTTAACCCCAGCATTAGGAACATTTATTAAGCATCTTACAATATCTAAACATAAGTCCCTTTCGTCGTAATTACTACTACTTATAGCTACGTGCAAAGGAGATAATTTCATTGCATTTCTGCCGCTACCAGCTATATTGACATTCGCACCAAGATTTGAAAGTAATTTTACTACTTCTAGCTTCTTGTTGTTTACTGCATAATGCATTGCTGCATGATTTCTCACATCAAGAATATCTTTATCCGCATTTCCTTCTTTAATTAAAATTTCTACTATCCCTTCATGCCCAGCTCCTGCCGCTAAATGTAACGGTGTATGTAGTAAAGCATTCTGCTCATTAACATTAACTCCTTTGTTGAGTAAAAACCTTACAGCATTTGCTTCATTCAACATCGCAGCTAAATGAAGTAAGCTATCTTTCTCCAATCCATACTTGTGATTGATTAGTGCTTGCAATATCTCTTCTCTTGCACAAGAGAGCGCACTTTTACCATCATCATCAGTGATCAGTGGATTAATATTTTTCCTATTTAGTAAGAGCGCAACCATACTAAGCTCGTTAATTTCTACTGCATAATGTAGCGGTGTCTTTCCATTTAATCCTCTAACATTTACATCCACTCCTGGTTGATTAATGAGACACTTTATTAATTCTAAACTTAAGTTAGCAGACATTATTTAAAACTTAATATTAGATAATTCTTGTAATGAGTTTGTAATCTCTTCGGTTAGCGCCATATGAATCTTTTCAGTGTCACTCAGTGATGCAAGCAGTGCTGAAACTCTATTTGGAATATTAAGTAAATTATTACGGACAACTCTTGCTACATTAAATGCTTCATTTTTTACTTCCTCTACTGCTACAAGTTCACCAATCTCAGCTTTTGCTTTTGCCTCCAATAATCTACCCCGTTCCATTTCATTTTTTATTCTAGTTTTTAGCAACATCGTGGAAAGGTTACTTGTATTTTCTGGATTTTTCCTCCTCAGTGGCTGGCTTGGATCTCTGATTGCTGCTACTGCTTCATTTGCTTGTTCTCTATTGATCAAACCATCCTCCAACTCAACTACTCCTTTTTTTACTAAATAACAGACATATTGCTTTGAAAATCCTTGTTCTTTTGCCCATTCCGTCTGCGTGATTTTTTCCACTCTTTTTGCTCCTTTTTACGAATTTTCTTCTTGAATTTCTGCAAAAGTTTTACCAGTATCGGCTAAAATGGCATCTCTTCCGGTATATATTTGCCAACGTTTTATGGTTACATCTACAAATTTTGAATCTAGCTCTATTGTCCTACAAATTCTTCCTGTTCTTTCACATGCAATCAGTGTACTGCCAGAGCCACTAAATGGATCAAGTACAGTATCCCCAGGTCTGCTGCTATTAACTATTGCTCTCTCCATTAGCTCTACTGGCTTCATTGTTGGATGTAATGAGTTATGTGTTGGCTTATCATAAAACCAGAGGTCACTTTGATTTCTTCCTCCATGCCACTCACGTTTATTGCCATTTTTCCAACCGTAGAGCATTGCTTCATATTGTCTTTGATAATCTGATCTTCCTAGCGTAAAGTGATTCTTCGCCCAAATGATAAATGTTGACCATTTTCCTCCCGCTTCCTCAAATGCTTTTTGCAACGTTGAAAACTCTGATGATGATATGCAAATGTAAATTGCACCTTTCGTATATGCTAAAATATGGGAACAGATATCGTAGAGAAAAAGCTCGTACTTTTCACCTTGATTATCATTTAATATCTTTTTATCTTGACTATTACTATAATCAACGTTATATGGAGGATCACAAACGGTAATATCTGCCATTTTATCATCTAACAGCGCTTTATATGATTCCACTACAGAGCTATCACCACAATAGATTCTATGATCACCTAAAATCCATAAATCACCTGGTTTTGTTATTTCTACCTTTTTGTCATCAACAACTAAGTCAGAAAGATCTTCTTTTTTACCATCAAAATCATCGAGAAACCGTTGAACTTTTTCTAATTCAAATCCAGTCATTTTAAGATCAAACTGCAAATCTTCTAACTCTTGAATTTCCACTCTCAAAAGATCATCGTCCCATTTTGCCCAGTTAGCTGATTGATTGGCCAGTAACCGAAAAGCTTTAGTTTGTGGTTCATTTAAATTATCACTGAGGACTACTGGAATACTTTCCATACCAAGTTTTCTTGCTGCTTTAAGTCTTAAATGACCATCAACCACAGTGCCATCGCTTTTTGCAACTATTGGTATACGAAAGCCAAATTCTCGAATAGAAGCACACATTCTGTTGACTATATCGTCATTTTTACGTGGATTACGCTCATATTCAACTAGGTTTCGAGTAGGATAATAGTGGATTGCTAAATTCATATAATTGCTATACTAATTAAAAAGTTAATATTTAAAATATCTCTGACGCTAAAGAAGGCCTGGGGTCGAACCCACCAAACCCGCCATTATGGCCGAAAGGACCCACTTTTTATGGGTTTTTTGTCTTATTAATATCTTTACTAATATAGAACATTAATGCCAAAGCATCGGCCTCATTATCATCTCTAGGTGAAAAACTTTTTTCACGTATCGCTTCAATAACTTCACTCTTACTTGCATTGCCTTTGCCTGCTATAAAGCGTTTGATAGTTTTAACATTAACACCTTGGTAGGGAATATTGTTCTCTTCACACCAAGCAGACAGAACTGCGAGAAACCCACCGTAGCAATGCGCTGCATCAGTTCCTAAATGTCTTCTTACTTCCTCAAAATACACTGCAGAAATGTCCTTCAAAGAATTAAGCCAATTACGAAAATTTAAGAAGCACATTCCACCTCCACTGAAACGGCTACCATGAAAACTTTTGCTCCCACTTTCAATTACTCCATCTGTAAGAATTGCCCAGCCCGTTTGCTTGCCAAGGTCCAGTGTTAGGATTGACATTACTAGAAATTAGAGGTAAGTTGTAGTGTGTACATAATATATATACACGGTAACTTCAAAATTCGTCCAAAAAATTCTACTTTTTTATTAAAAATATACTACAATAAGTTTATTAAACATAATAAGTTAATAAATGTCGCTCGTTCCGTCCACTGAGCTATCTCAGCCTAAGATACTGCATTTGCATATTATAAATAACTCAATCTACATAAATAACATCCAAATTATCAGTAAGCATTCAGTAGCACGTCTTGGTATTATGCACGTTTTGTTAGCTCAGTTTTGGCAAGATTTCAAAAGCGGATTGCCAGCAGAAAAATATAAGTTCCTTAATATCAATCAACTAGGAGAACATTTAGGTTTTAATTCAGAAATTCACAATTTAGAGTACAAGATTAGAAGGCCACTAAATAGAATGATTAAAGCAATAAAAGAAATTTTATCCAAAGAGCTTGGTGCAAATTGTAACGACGTTATTGAAAACATTGGCTGGCCAGGATATTCTTGCAAAGACCATGGTTATCGTCTCAATCCTTTTATACTTTCTTTATGTGCTACTAAGTCTCAATCTACAGGACGTTTTTTGTAGCAATTTACTTGAGTTAATCTCAAAACTCTAACTTATTCATCTCTTATAATGGATTACATTCATAGCTTATATGCCTTCTGAAATTTAAAATATACTGATTGATACTGGCTATACAGTTTGCAACTTGAATAAAAACAATCATTGGCGCAACTTTTGATTGTACTGCTGAAAAGATGGCTTTTTGAAAGCTTTTTTGCTTGATTGGAAAAATGTAAAAGGTTGTGATAAGCGAAACTAGCCTGCAAATTTGCTTTTACTCTCAAAAAATTATAAACAGGCTCATACAAATCTTTTCTTTATAATGAGTAAAAATGATGTTAGGCTCAATCATCTGTTTTTTCCACTAATAGAATCTTTGGGGATGCCTTGTATTCGAGTTTTTAAGGGATTTGCAAGCTTTAATTTAAAAAAGATGACTTATTATATTATCTAAATCACAGATAGTGTTATAAGGGCCTCTTAAAGAGTTTTAAAGGGTAGGGACAATTTGTCACCACTGCCATTAAGTTAAGGGAAAGTGATGGAATGTATTGTAAAATCAGGTAAGATCCACAAATTAAAAGAAGTAATGACATGAGTAAAAAAAAGAATAATCATGTTTATAAAAAATAAATTGATGAGTTTAAACTTTATAAACGCACACAGAGCATCCTCAAAAGACTTCTCACGAAAAAGAAAGCTGCCCTTCATTAATGTATTTCTCCTGATTTTTAGAAAGAGTGTAAAGTCATTACAAGTAATGCTTAATGAGTTTGTTCTGCATACAAGAAAAGATTACACAATTACGGCAAGTGCATTTACTCAAGCAAGAAAGAAGCTAAAGCATACTGCGTTTTCAGAGTTAAATGATGATATAGTTTTCCTATACTACCAAGATCAGGAATTTAAAACCCACCATGGCTTCAGAGTACTTGCATTTGATGCTTCAATACTGATTCTGCCAAAGAGCGACAAAATAATAGGCGAGTTTGGCTCAAGAGCAGTATGGAATGGAATCCAGAGATTTGAAGACTATACAAGCAACGAACAGACAAAGTCTGTTAAACCCTGAAAGAAACTCCACTACTTCTGTTTTTAGCAGTCTTGAAGTATAATTTTGTGGAAGCGCTTTTGCAGTTATAACCGACCAGCACAATGGTGCCTTAAGTGCCCGTATACAAGCATGGTTTTGGAAGGAACGGTTAAACCATTGATGGAGTCCTTGTAGACTACCTCGTTTAGAAGATTGTATAATCTAACCGCTCCAAGCTAAAGTGCTTCTACATTATAAATTATATAGGGGGAACTTGATATGGCAAAAATAAAAAGTAAATTAGAAGTAATGAATCCTGATGCAGCGGGAATAGATGTCGGTTCATCTGTACATTATGTATGTGTACCAGAAGGAAGAGATGAACAACGCATTCAGAAATTTGGCTGCTTCACTAAAGACCTTCATAATTTAGCACGATGGTTGAAAAAGTGTAAAGTTACAACTGTAGCTATGGAATCAACAGGAGTGTATTGGATAGCATTATTTCAAATACTTGAGTCATATGAACTTGAGGTAAAGTTGGTAAATGCAAGGCATGTAAAGAATGTACCCGGTAGGAAGTCTGACGTTCAAGATTGTCAATGGCTCCAACAGTTGCACAGCTATGGATTGCTTCATGGATCATTTAGGCCGGATAATCAGATGTGTGTATTGCGTAGTTACGTGCGGCAACGTAAAAATCTTACTGAAAGTGCATCTACACATGTTCTGCGTATGCAAAAGGCGTTAATTCAAATGAATGTTCAACTGCATAAAGTCATAAGAGATATTACTGGGGTAACTGGTATGAAAATTATCAAGGCTATAATTGAAGGCGAAAGAGATCCTGAAAAATTGGCCGAATTCAGGGATGCGCGAATAAAAAATGATCAGTCTACTATAGCAAAAGCGTTAGCTGGTGACTACAGAGAGGAACACTTATTCACGCTAAAGCAAGAATTTGAACTATATAATATTTATCAAGAAAAAATAGCAGAATGTGATAGAAATATTGAGGCCTATTACAAAACGTTTGAAACAAAATCTGGCGAAAGTAAACAGCCGAGTAAGGAAAAGAATAAGAATAGCAAAAGTAAGCCAAACTTTGCTTTGCATGAGGAACTGCACCGAATAACTGGTATGGATTTCACTAAAGTTCCAGGACTTGATGTAGTAACCATACAAACAATAATTTCAGAAACAGGTATAAACCCAAATAGATGGCGGACAGAAAAACACTTTTCATCGTGGTTAGGACTCAGCCCTGCTAATAAAATCACAGGGGAAAAAGTGTTTAGTACAAGAACGCGTAAAGTCATTAATCGTGCTGCGAATGCGTTTCGAATGGCTGCTCACTGTGTGTCAAGAAGCAACAGTGGAATAGGTGCATATTGTAGAAGATTAAAGAAACGGCTAGGGGCACCAAAAGCGATTACTGCTACGGCAAGGAAATTGGCATGTATCTTCTACAGTATGTTAAAGTATGGACAAGAGTATGTTGAGAGAGGGATTGACTACTATGAGAAACTGTATAAGGAGAGAGTATTGAAGAATTTAAGCAAAAAGGCCAGTGAACTTGGTTATACTTTAATAAAAAAACAGGAACTAATAGAAGGAGTTTGTTAGAAGAGTACTTGCATTTGATGCTTCAATACTGATTCTGCCAAAGAGCGACAAAATAATAGGCGAGTTTGGCTCAAGAGCAGTATGGAATGGAATCCAGAGATTTGAAGACTATACAAGCAACGAACAGACAAAGTCTGTTAAACCCTGAAAGAAACTCCACTACTTCTGTTTTTAGCAGTCTTGAAGTATAATTTTGTGGAAGCGCTTTTGCAGTTATAACCGACCAGCACAATGGTGCCTTAAGTGCCCGTATACAAGCATGGTTTTGGAAGGAACGGTTAAACCATTGATGGAGTCCTTGTAGACTACCTCGTTTAGAAGATTGTATAATCTAACCGCTCCAAGCTAAAGTGCTTCTACATTATAAATTATATAGGGGGAACTTGATATGGCAAAAATAAAAAGTAAATTAGAAGTAATGAATCCTGATGCAGCGGGAATAGATGTCGGTTCATCTGTACATTATGTATGTGTACCAGAAGGAAGAGATGAACAACGCATTCAGAAATTTGGCTGCTTCACTAAAGACCTTCATAATTTAGCACGATGGTTGAAAAAGTGTAAAGTTACAACTGTAGCTATGGAATCAACAGGAGTGTATTGGATAGCATTATTTCAAATACTTGAGTCATATGAACTTGAGGTAAAGTTGGTAAATGCAAGGCATGTAAAGAATGTACCCGGTAGGAAGTCTGACGTTCAAGATTGTCAATGGCTCCAACAGTTGCACAGCTATGGATTGCTTCATGGATCATTTAGGCCGGATAATCAGATGTGTGTATTGCGTAGTTACGTGCGGCAACGTAAAAATCTTACTGAAAGTGCATCTACACATGTTCTGCGTATGCAAAAGGCGTTAATTCAAATGAATGTTCAACTGCATAAAGTCATAAGAGATATTACTGGGGTAACTGGTATGAAAATTATCAAGGCTATAATTGAAGGCGAAAGAGATCCTGAAAAATTGGCCGAATTCAGGGATGCGCGAATAAAAAATGATCAGTCTACTATAGCAAAAGCGTTAGCTGGTGACTACAGAGAGGAACACTTATTCACGCTAAAGCAAGAATTTGAACTATATAATATTTATCAAGAAAAAATAGCAGAATGTGATAGAAATATTGAGGCCTATTACAAAACGTTTGAAACAAAATCTGGCGAAAGTAAACAGCCGAGTAAGGAAAAGAATAAGAATAGCAAAAGTAAGCCAAACTTTGCTTTGCATGAGGAACTGCACCGAATAACTGGTATGGATTTCACTAAAGTTCCAGGACTTGATGTAGTAACCATACAAACAATAATTTCAGAAACAGGTATAAACCCAAATAGATGGCGGACAGAAAAACACTTTTCATCGTGGTTAGGACTCAGCCCTGCTAATAAAATCACAGGGGAAAAAGTGTTTAGTACAAGAACGCGTAAAGTCATTAATCGTGCTGCGAATGCGTTTCGAATGGCTGCTCACTGTGTGTCAAGAAGCAACAGTGGAATAGGTGCATATTGTAGAAGATTAAAGAAACGGCTAGGGGCACCAAAAGCGATTACTGCTACGGCAAGGAAATTGGCATGTATCTTCTACAGTATGTTAAAGTATGGACAAGAGTATGTTGAGAGAGGGATTGACTACTATGAGAAACTGTATAAGGAGAGAGTATTGAAGAATTTAAGCAAAAAGGCCAGTGAACTTGGTTATACTTTAATAAAAAAACAGGAACTAATAGAAGGAGTTTGTTAGAAGTACTTGCATTTGATGCTTCAATACTGATTCTGCCAAAGAGCGACAAAATAATAGGCGAGTTTGGCTCAAGAGCAGTATGGAATGGAATCCAGAGATTTGAAGACTATACAAGCAACGAACAGACAAAGTCTGTTAAACCCTGAAAGAAACTCCACTACTTCTGTTTTTAGCAGTCTTGAAGTATAATTTTGTGGAAGCGCTTTTGCAGTTATAACCGACCAGCACAATGGTGCCTTAAGTGCCCGTATACAAGCATGGTTTTGGAAGGAACGGTTAAACCATTGATGGAGTCCTTGTAGACTACCTCGTTTAGAAGATTGTATAATCTAACCGCTCCAAGCTAAAGTGCTTCTACATTATAAATTATATAGGGGGAACTTGATATGGCAAAAATAAAAAGTAAATTAGAAGTAATGAATCCTGATGCAGCGGGAATAGATGTCGGTTCATCTGTACATTATGTATGTGTACCAGAAGGAAGAGATGAACAACGCATTCAGAAATTTGGCTGCTTCACTAAAGACCTTCATAATTTAGCACGATGGTTGAAAAAGTGTAAAGTTACAACTGTAGCTATGGAATCAACAGGAGTGTATTGGATAGCATTATTTCAAATACTTGAGTCATATGAACTTGAGGTAAAGTTGGTAAATGCAAGGCATGTAAAGAATGTACCCGGTAGGAAGTCTGACGTTCAAGATTGTCAATGGCTCCAACAGTTGCACAGCTATGGATTGCTTCATGGATCATTTAGGCCGGATAATCAGATGTGTGTATTGCGTAGTTACGTGCGGCAACGTAAAAATCTTACTGAAAGTGCATCTACACATGTTCTGCGTATGCAAAAGGCGTTAATTCAAATGAATGTTCAACTGCATAAAGTCATAAGAGATATTACTGGGGTAACTGGTATGAAAATTATCAAGGCTATAATTGAAGGCGAAAGAGATCCTGAAAAATTGGCCGAATTCAGGGATGCGCGAATAAAAAATGATCAGTCTACTATAGCAAAAGCGTTAGCTGGTGACTACAGAGAGGAACACTTATTCACGCTAAAGCAAGAATTTGAACTATATAATATTTATCAAGAAAAAATAGCAGAATGTGATAGAAATATTGAGGCCTATTACAAAACGTTTGAAACAAAATCTGGCGAAAGTAAACAGCCGAGTAAGGAAAAGAATAAGAATAGCAAAAGTAAGCCAAACTTTGCTTTGCATGAGGAACTGCACCGAATAACTGGTATGGATTTCACTAAAGTTCCAGGACTTGATGTAGTAACCATACAAACAATAATTTCAGAAACAGGTATAAACCCAAATAGATGGCGGACAGAAAAACACTTTTCATCGTGGTTAGGACTCAGCCCTGCTAATAAAATCACAGGGGAAAAAGTGTTTAGTACAAGAACGCGTAAAGTCATTAATCGTGCTGCGAATGCGTTTCGAATGGCTGCTCACTGTGTGTCAAGAAGCAACAGTGGAATAGGTGCATATTGTAGAAGATTAAAGAAACGGCTAGGGGCACCAAAAGCGATTACTGCTACGGCAAGGAAATTGGCATGTATCTTCTACAGTATGTTAAAGTATGGACAAGAGTATGTTGAGAGAGGGATTGACTACTATGAGAAACTGTATAAGGAGAGAGTATTGAAGAATTTAAGCAAAAAGGCCAGTGAACTTGGTTATACTTTAATAAAAAAACAGGAACTAATAGAAGGAGTTTGTTAGAAGTGCAACCTTTGAAGTTTGCTACGATGTGCTAAATAATATTGCAATAAAATCTGTGCTAAGTAGAGGTGACAGCTATGAGGTTGATTTAGCGATCAGTATGCTTGAATCCATAAAATCAGACGATTTGTTAATCTGTGATAGAGGATACGTATCTTATCGATTTCTTGCTGAACTTACAGGAAGGAAAATCAATTATATAATTCGCTGTCCAAGTTCGTCTTTCAATGAAATAAACGCTATGTTTAAGCCGGAAAGCCCATCTAGTACGGTGGTAGTGTCTACCGCACCTATTAAAGTAGCAAGACAGCTACGAAAGCTAGGATTACCTGATGAGATGAAATTCAGGTTAGTCAAAATAATACTTTCTTCTGGAGAAGTTGAAGTGTTAGTAACATCTCTGTTAGATGAGCAAAGTTTTACAGTCGAAGAGTTTGAGAGATTATATTACTTGCGCTGGGGAGTAGAAACATTTTTTTCTAGGCTGAAGGGAAGATTAAATTTAGAGAATTTCACAGGAAAAAGTATTGAAACTATCAAGCAGGATTTTTGGTCAACTATCTTCATCAGTAATCTAGAAAGTATCATGATAGAAGATGATGAAGAGACATTGAGCGCACAGAATAGTAAACTAAAAAAAAGCATCAATAAATCTGTCTCATTTAATGCGATTAAAAACTTAGCCTTTGATATTTTTTCTACAGAGTCAGACATAGACTGCATTATGGATCGACTATCACAGTTATTTTTGATGAACACTTTAGTGGTAAGAAAAGGGAGAAGAGTTGATCGTCATAAGATATCTGATATTCGTTCACTCAACTACCAGAAAAGAGCTAGAAAACATGTGTTTTAAATTCAAGATATCTTTTCAGTATCATTGCATTAGTACATTCTTTGCAAAATAACCTGCAATTATTACTTTTTTAAATAACTTGCACTTTTCAGGCTCCCTTTTCTTAAAAATTCACCCTAGTATTTACCATAATTATCAATCACTTCAAATTTTTTGTCCAATCTTATCTTCTCTTTCCCTTAACTTAATGGCAGTGAATTTTTCACCATCCTTAGATTTAAAAAATTTTCTTTGCAACTACAGTTTTTTTTATAAATAAAAGTTTAGGGTAAAAGGCACTATTTTTCAAAGTCAGAGTATAAACATTAAAAGGTGCATTGCCTACCGATATGGAGGCATAAAACCCAAAATTTAAATCTTCGTCTCCACTTTGTGTTAACAGTTTTTTTGAAAGATTTTCTTTCTTCTACGGTGATTAAAGAATAGCTTTTATTTGAGCTTTAAGGTCTGTTATAAGCTTAGATAAAACCCTATCCTAAAACTACACCTAGCTTAAAAACGCGTTTTTACCTTCTATAAAAAAATTAAAAGCATTAGATTTAAATTTCTAGTTTAATTACGAAGACTTAAAGTTATACACTTCAATTTCACATAGAGTTTTTGTTGATTAAGTTGTTTGAATCTGGCCGTTCATCTGGCTTATTATTTTGAAAAAATATTTTACAACAAATAAAAAACGTGATAGACTAAAGTAAGTTTTTTTGTAATCGGTAGAGGTTCAAAGTAAGAAAGGATTTAGAAATGCCTCGTAATTGAGTTTTAAGCTATCCTACACGAGTAACTTAGGTCTCAGCGATCAAATTGTACCATGAAGTCGTAAAATCCCTTTAAAACCGCACTAATTGCAATTATCTCTAAATTGTATCTTTTCCATAAAATCTAAGTAATGTTTTGCAGTGGTCTTTTTGATATTCCTTCTTTTTGATAATTTTTATTTGTAGTTTATATATTTATTTTATTTATTATTTATTACTATTGTTATTATATATATATAATATATAAGGGTTTTAGGAATGGTAAAATCAGCCATATTAGCTCACTTTAAGTATGTAGTTACTAGGAATGCTTTTAGGAATGTAGGTCAAAAAGTCTAGATTTTATGCAGGTTTTAGCTTCCTTGATTTCTAACTGTTTAGTGAATAACCCAGGAATCAGGAATGTAATTCAACCATTTGATGTCTTATCCCTTTTTAATTGAAATCATAGCTTATAATAGGTTGTAGTTTCTGGCTCCAAAGTTAATATTTTTGATTAAGTAGATTGAATAAAAAAAATAGATTAAACTCTGAGATATTTAAAGAGCATACCAGTGTCTTTAATGTAAATGTTCATGTGATTCCACAGATAATCTCTGTTTTTTTATTCTATCTGTCCATTTATCATTTTCTATATCTTGTTTACTGGTTGCTTTTTTTTCTTGTTCAACAATTGCCTTATCTACCTTCTGATGAATTGCATCAATTGCATTAATCGCACCTTTTTTTTCGTATATTTCTCTTTTCCCTTCAATAATTAAATTGGTAAAAATATTTACAACACACTGAACTTGATTATAATCAACCTCACCTTTTATCAAAGAAGGTAAAGATTCTAATTCCATTACATGTTGATCTATATTACTTTCTATACCTTCGCTATTCATCAACTTTATTATTTTATCATCAAACTCTTTCAATACTTCTGGTGCTATTTTACCTTGAAAGAAAAGCCCTAAATTATCTGCTACTTCACTTATTAATAACTCTCTATTTTCTTTATTATCTTCCAATTTAGCATAATCACTTAATAGATCCATAACTTCAGATACTCTGACTTCAATAATATCATCAACATCTTCACCCCCTAGAGTAACTCCTGATTCCAATAACCTCCCTCTGAGATTTTTCCTTAAAAGATTGATGAACTCTTCATTTGCATCTGATCCTGTGGTTGATATCGTACCATCTAAATGGTTACTTACTTTAATTTGAGTACCTAAGACATGCTCTATTTGTATTTTTGTCTCATATTTAAACCCTAATTCTGCACAGAATTTCTGAAAATATTCTTTAATAATGTCAAACAAGGTCTTGCCATTATCTTTATAGTTTTCCAACTCTTTAGGAATAGTAAGTGATAATTTACCATCTCTGTATGTTACAAAGTCTTCACCATCACAAGATTCAATTATAAATTCCAATGAACTGGACAGATTACATATTTTATCTCCATGCATATGATCTTTGACAGAAAGTATTGGTAGCTTCATGTTAGATCTAATTCTCATATTATTTTGGTTAGCACAATCAATGTTTATTACTTTTTTAGGATTTTCTACTATGAACGACTGTCCAAGTGCAAGTTGGGTTTGTATAAATGGAGCAGCCTCATACCCAGCTTGATTACAATTGGTGACTAGCTCTTCTAAAATAGCATCACTTGGAACTTCTGCCCCAGCGTATCTAAACATTTTTTTGAAAACTTTTTTTGCAAAGGAACGGTAATCCTTGTTTTCATCTCTCTCTATAGGTAGTAGATCGGTATACTCTTGACCAGCATTGTAAAATTCTTCAAATTCTTTCTTATATGAATCAGTTTTTTGATTATCAGCAGTTTCAGGATTTTCGCAATGATCCTTCCACAACTCGCCAAATGCATCTTGTACAAGCTCTTTCTCAATATCTTTAAGTACTGAAGCAACAAATGCTTTGCCATGATCTGTATCTATTTCTCTTGTTCCTTTTTTGTTAAATATTTCGTCATTATATATATCATCACTATTAAAAAGTTCGCTTCTGCGGTACTTAGCTCCTTCCTTAAATGCAATAATAAAATTTTTATCTATTTCTTTTCCGTTAATAATAAAATTCATCCTTTGAAAATCTAAGAACATTGTTTCACCGGAATTCGCTAATTTATTATCTTGATCTGTTCTTAATTTAAGAAAATTAAATTCTTTAGCTGTAGCCTTTAATCTAACTACTGGATTCTTCTTTGCCTCTTTCATGATTAACACCTTACTATAAATATGCTGTAAGTTGTATCATATAATGATAAATAATTTGATAAGATATTAAGAAAACTGATAGTATATTTTCGAATCCCATTTATAGTACTTTAAACCTGTATGAGGGATTTATAAATAAAGTAGAGATTTATAAGTTTTCTCTACAGCTAAAATCCTCAGCTCCAGGAGTGAATTTTCCTACACCACAAGCAAATGGTCCTGTTGTAACGTCAAGCCACTTATCCTCTCTTGAACCTTTAGACATTCCTTTTACTAACTGCTTCGCCTGTAAAAGTTCCTGTACCATACGTTCTAGTTTGTCTCTTCCCATATTGTGAAAAATTTCAGGTAGCCTATGCCGTTGTTTATATACTCCTGTGCTTCCTGTATGAGTAAATGGATGTCCTGCAATAGCAGATCGTTTAATTGCATTGATAAGGTATATCTTAAGACTTTTATCACTAATGTCTTTAACTTTTAATTGTGCCGTTATATCTTCTAGTAGTCCTGTTTCTTGATTTCTTAGGTAAGTACATACAGTGCGATCAGCTAACCCATTTGCTTTAACAACTGCCCCGGAAAATAAAGCATTTTGTCTTGGAGTCTCACCCATTGACCTAAAGATTTCTTGCTTAGCTGTATCTTCTATTGGCCAAAAAGCATATGAACATCTAACACCATTAACAAGGGCAGAGGTACCTCTAATTGCATCTCTTGCTTGCTCAACAGTTAGTATAGGTTTTTCTCCTTTTGGTTTTCTCATGTGGTGAGCAGTAATAATTGAAGCTCCAGTACTACACGCTAGATCAGATAGCAAACACATCAGATAATCTCCTACAGCAGGATCAGCATTTATATCTGCATGAATAAATGAAGCAAGTGGATCAAATACTATCAGTTTTAGATCTTTTATTTCCTCGAGCTGCTTCATTATTGATTCAAATTCAGGAGAAATTTCAACGATTTTACCACGAACATTTCTGAGTATTGTAAGTGATCCTCTGACATTTGGCAGTGGTACAATAAATAATTTATCTTTATGTTTTAACCTTTCGCACTGAGGGTCAAGTCGTTCTAAGCGGCGGTGTATCTCACTTGCATCATCTTCTGCTGAAAAAATTACCACTGATCCATGCTCAGTAACAAATGAACCAAAACTACATATCTGATCTTTATCACTTATAACTTTAAGTGCTAGATCAAGAAGAAGCATGCCTTTACCTGTATCTCCCATAGCAGCCACTATTGAAGTAACTCCTAAAGGAAATACTCCCTCAACAAGAAACTTTTGCTCTGGTACCGGACCTACAAAGCGTTCTGCACTCCAGTCTAAAATCTTTAGTGGCGGTTTAATCATTACTTTTTTTGCGTTGTTCTTGATAAAATCAGAGACGTTTGTGCTTTCTTGTAAATAGTCAGCAGCATCCCAGCCTTTCGGTTTATTCTCTGGAATTTTAATCATAGAAAGTGATGCAATACCTAAACTAATAAGTTTTGTAGCAGTATTTTCAGCATACTTTTTACCTGGTTCATCATTATCTGGCCAAATAATAATATTTTTACCTTTAAGTGGAGTCCAATCTGTTTTCTCAATAAGTGCATTTGCTCCAGACATTGCTGTTGTTGCTGTAATACCTTGTTTTATCAGCGCTTCTGCACATTTTTCTCCCTCAACCAGAACAACTTTATCGGACTTTAAGATACCTGGAATGTTGTAGAGTGGTCTTATCTCTGGCGTTCCAAAGTCGGATCTTTTAATATCAAAAGGAAGATATCGCTTTCCATTATCATCATCGTAACGATAGACTCTAACAATAGCTTGGCCGCTTTCATCGTAATAATCCCAATATGCAGTTGGATTACCTGAGTTTTTGAAATGACCAAGCCACTGAGCTATAGAAGTCATTACTTCAGGAAACTCTATTCTCGTACTTTTTCTATGTACTCCTGCCCAAAGATCAATGATATCACCACCTTCTCCTGTTGCAAAATCATGCCATAGGCCAGCTTCACTGCCACTTAATTCTACTACTAGACTCTTGCCTTTATCACCTTGTATATTGCCTACATAAAACTTATCACCACGAAAAATCCCTCTTGGCAATAGATAAGAAAGGCATGATCTGATATTTAACAGAAGCTGAGCTTTAAGTTGTTCTTTTTCTACTAATGGTGCATTTTTTCGTGGAGCTGCAGTATTAAAATCACAATAGATACCCATAAAATCTCCAATATATTTAAAGTTTAGAAATTTGGTTAAGCTGTAGCTATCCAGCGTCCGTTAACCATATTTATGAATTTTGTTGGTATTGGTTTGCCGTTTTTAAGTTCGTACATCAATTGCAGAGTATTCCTTTCTGGCCTAAATATCATTACTCCAGATGTATATAAACTTCTTAAAACATTAGCACCACTCAATGCTTGAAATGGATTCTTTTTTAGCGTGGTTGTTGACACTTTTTTGGTATAATGTGTAACTATTACTCCAGCCATAGGATTAGTTATAGAGCGTAGTTCATCAATACTATTTTGCAGAAAAGAGATCATACTCCTATAATCAAAAAGAGAGTCTATCACTATAAGATCAACTGTTTTTACATCGAGATTTTCCGATATAATTTCTTTTATTTTTTCCACATTCAAAGTTAACTGTACTTTTTTAGTAATAACTAAGTTTTCTGTTCCTTCATCAAGGATTTTCTTGCTGATTCTTAGCTTCTGTAAGCGCTCTCTTATGTAATCATATTCCATTTCATTCTGTAGATAGAATATCTTGAGTGGCTTTGCAGGCTTCATACCAAGAAATGATACTCCAGCAGCTAAATGTACCAACATGGAAAGTAGAAAATTACTCTTTCCTATTTTAGGAGTTCCGCCTATAACCAAAAGACCGCCTGGAGTTAAAATTCTTGGGCCTATTATATCTTTTGGCATTGGTGATTTATCATTTAAGTAATGCCTTGCTGAAAACGATGTAATTTTATGTTCTGTTGTGTTTTCTTTAGTATTTAACCACTTCTTAGCAGAATTTATATCACCTTTAACTAAAGTCCAAAGATCAATAATATCACCACTGATTCCCTTAGTAAAATTACGCCAGTTTCCAGCTTCTTTACCCACTATTTTAACCGTAATCATATCCCCGTCACAGTTGCCAACATAAGTCCTCTCTCGATAAAAATTACCGTTTGGAATTAGGTAAGGTACACACTCCTTAATATTATCAATCAATAATCCTTTTATTTCCTTTCTCTGCATAAAACCCCCATACATACTTTTCATACGTTTAGAGCTGAGATTAGCTAGCTCACAAACAGTTTCAAAAGACTCTGAATCAAACCATTTAATTGCTTCTTTCTTTAGCTCTAGATTTTTTCCTGCTGTATCTTTGATAGCTCTCTCAATTACAGCAATCCAGAGCTTCCCTTCGTCGTACTTCAAAATGGCAACCAATCAACTTCAGATTGTTCTGGAGTAATAACCTTAGCAATCTTGTTCTTTTCTCCATACCGATCAGCTTCAATACCAACTTTTGCAGTAAACTCTACCCCGTTAAAGTCAGCTATAGAGTTGACTTTTCTAGCAATAGCTGCTTTTTCTGAAGTGTCATTTGAATGAATGTTCCGTGCTGACTCCAAAATACTTCTAAGCATAGAACGACCAGATTCTCCCCAGATGTCTTCTTCACCTTCTGCTTTGCCACTTTTGACACCTATAATCTGAAAAATCTTGCGTTTTGCATATGGACCTTCAGTGATAGTAAATTCAGCGTTTAAATAGATGCTGCCAGTAGTGTAGCTTTTCGTGAACCAATTCTCATAACCTCCAGGCTTTATTGCCATCTTTACCTTGACTATTGTACCTTTCGGTATTAAATTGCCCTGCAGTTTTGCGTTATTAAAATCAGTTAAAAAATCTGATAACATATTGTCTCCTATAAATTAAGTAAAAATCAGTTACTCCATTGGTCTGCAAGCTTCCAACGACCATCTATCTTATCGACAAGCTTACTTGCTACACATTCACCATTACGAAGCTCAAATACTATTTGACGGACAGTGCTTTCCTCATCATGAGCAAACATCACCATGCCAGTGCTATAAAATCCACGTAAAGATCCAGCACCACTTAGGCCTTGAAATGGATCTTCTTCTAACATTTTTTTGGATAGTTTTTTTGTATGGTGAGTGAGTATTATGCCCGAATCTGGATTGATAACATTTCTCAGTCTTTCAAGTGTTTTTTGCAAGAAGAATAACATAGCGCTATTGTCGTTTTCATTGCCATATTCACTTGAGTTAAAAATGTTACGAAGAGGATCGACAGCAATAATATCAGGTTTGAAACGCTCTTTGATAACATTTTTAATTTCATCTATTTCTTCACTGCTGAAAGATAATTGTACTCTTGGTGTAATGATTAAATTATTGGCAGCTATATTCAAAAGTTCGTTATCCAGTTGAAGTTGTTGCAAACGTTCTTTCATATATTCATATTCAATTTCAGTTTGCAGATAGAAAATTTTCATAGGTTTGCTTGGAGTCATACCCAAAAATGAAACTCCAGCAGCCATGTGAATCAACCAGGAAATAAGAAAATCACTCTTGCCAATCTTAGGTGGGCCACCCAGTACCAATAGACCTCTTTTAGTTAGAATCCTTGGTGCGATTATATCTTCTGGTATTGGCGATTGATCATCCAAGTATTCTTTTACACTGAAAAAGGGAATTTTTTGACCGATATTGAAAAAGCTTTGTTCCATAATAATTATTCTCCAATTTTTAATTAAACAATAGGAGCAAAAGTTTTGGCTTTAATTTTCGCAAGTAATTTACCTAAATGCGGTTCTTCAACCATATCAAGGCAGCCACTTCGATCTTTAGCAGGGTATCCCCAAGTATTAATAGTCTGACAGACAAATGAACGTTTCTCTGTATCATCATCTTTCTTGATTCCAACCATGCTGATTACCTCATCAACTATCCCTGGAATCTCACTAGCAGTTTTAGCACCTTCACATTGAGGTAGCCAAGTTGGACGATTGCAGTCATCGAGATATTGACCTAATGTGCCAACTATTATGATGTCTTTATCTCTGATATGTTGAAACTGATTGAGCCAAGCCATCATCTCTTGAGCAAGCAACCCATAAGCAGCTCTTTTATCTTCTTTTCCTGATCTATCAGAAAAAGCTTCAGGTTGCATCCTTGCCCATAAAAGACATAAACGTGAAGCAACGGTTATACTATCTACAAAGATGCATCGGTATTTAGAAACTTCAGAAAGAAGATCTTTGTGCTTGCTACAGGCATGCTCATAGTGTTTTTGACTATACGCTTGATCAGATTTTAGTGCAGGGTTCGGACCACCAATTAGGCAGGCAATATCCCGAGCTTGATTCCAAGTACGAACACTAATTGAATCTCCCTGCCAATCTTGAACAGCAAGCAGACCTGCTTCAAAGTCAAGACATAGTGTTGGTTCACTTATAGTCTTTAAGAGGCTGGTTTTACCAATACCGTAAGGACCAAAGATCACAATTTTTGCTCCTGTTTGTGTCTTCATTCGTTCATCTCTATCAATTATTTTCATTTTTCTCCTGGTTTAATCACTCAGATATATATACACGGTGACCTAGGTAATTCGTCCAAAACTTATCGAGCAAATCTCATTTTAAAGATGAAAATTTATCGCGTATTTGCCTTAAAATGTTGTAGACAGTTGTTTTTGGTATACCTGTTATTTTTGCAGCTTCAGTAATAGTAGAAACCTTAAGCAGCTCACATAGTTTTCTATGAGATTTCGGTAATTTTGAGATTATATTTTTTACGTCAATGTATACCATTATATCATCTTCAAGATATTTAGAATCTGGTATGTTATCATCAATACCAAAGTTAATCTGACGTTTAGTGCATAGTTGGTTACGCAAGAGGTTACGAGCACGACGTCTAGTTAAATTAGCAACAAAAGTATTAAAGCTACTTCTTGTTTTATCATACAGACTAAGGCAAGGCCAAACCTCACAAAAAAGTTCCAGCTCTATATCTTCAAGATTCTTATCAATAAAACAGCTAATATGATTAAGACAGCTAGCATAGTACTTTATATATTTAACAATTATCGGATCAACGCCTGAAAAAGAATTTTTAGATTTCATAAAAACCTCGAATAATCAAAGATTTATTACTAATTCTTCTTTCGAGACCCTGCAGAATTTAAATAAGAGTAATTTGTCTATTATGAAAAATAGAATAAGACAATAGTTATTTTATTAATAGATCAAATAAGACTTCTCTAAAATTAAATAAGACAGATGAAAATCGAATAAGAGAGGATTTGATTTCCAGTGAATTGCTGAAATGTAAAATATATTCACCTTGGTCTTCCCAATAACGAAAATTGATATAAGCTAGTTAGAAAGATTGGCTAATTTCCAAAAATCTTATTTAAACAGTGGAATATTGTATTGGTGCACTACTTTTCTATGATTTAGTTGTATCCGTTCAGAGGTATGGTAAGGATAAAAAAGAATTGACATAATATATCAAAGTAATAATAACAGAAAATGTTGATAGTAAGGTAAGGCTAGATGCTTCAATTGTTGATCAGTATTGTAGAGTTATATAAAAACTTAGAGCAAAAAGTAGCAAAGCTTGAAGAAAAAAACAAAATCTTAGAAATAGAGAATGCTGAACTAAGAGAGAGAGACTTGGCTTAAACTCAAGGAATTCATCTTTACCAAGCTCAAAAGAGCTGTACAAAATAAAAAAAGACACACCAGAAGATAAGTCAGAGGGTGGCAGGAAGATAGGCGGTCAAGTTGGTCATAAAGGAAATTATCGGATAAAAATGGAAGCAGATGAAGTAATTAGAGTAAGATTACATGATACTTGTGAATGTGGCGGAGAAATTGCAGTATGCAACAAAACGTATATTCACCAGAATGTTGATCTCCCAAAAATCAAACCTTACGTAGTGGAATACCAACTAGAACATGGACGCTGTCGTAAATGTGGAAAAAGAAGGAGTAGCAAATTACCAGAAGGAGTTACACCTGATACCTTTGGTCCTAGAGTTAAGTCAGTAGTTGCATCACTAAGTGGGTTTTATAAGAATTCAAAGCGAGAAATAGCGAATATTATGAAAGACATCTTTAACATGAGTATAAGTGTTGTTAGTGTGTCCAATAGCGAAGCAAGGGTCTCGTCAAAATGTAAAGAAGCTTATGAACAAATAGAGGAAGAAATGAAAGCAAGCGAAATTTTGCATATTGATGAAACCAGTCACTACAACAAAGGCAAATTGGGATGGTGTTTGCCAACAATAAAGCAAGTCTTATGAAGTTAGCAGATACAAGAGGAATGAGGTTTTTAAAGAATAGTGCATTTTGTGATTACAAAAATCGGGTAATTACCGACAGATATGCAGTTTACAACCACTTCAGTGATGAAAAACGACAAATTTGTTGGGCTCACTTATTGAGAAATTTCGAGAGGTTATCTCATAGCTGGAATAGCGAAGTAATGAGACTTGGCCATTGTTTAAAAGATGCAGCTAATGGATTATTTGCATTAAAAAACGCTTTGTCAGAAAATGAAATTAGTATTTCAAAGTTCACTAAGCAAGCTAAAGAGTTACGAAGATTTATGCAGTACTGCATGATAAAAATATCTTATATACTTGAAGCAAAAGGAGCTTCACGAACGGTAAAGGGTATTATAAAATCCGAGCCAATGATGTGGACATTTTTGGATGATCCAGAGAATATTCCATTAACGAATAATCATGTTGAGCGACAAATACGGCATTATGTTGTCTATCGTAAGAATTCATATTTTGCACAGTCAGAGCGAGGGAATAGATTCCTTGAGCGGATAATTTCGCTGTATCTCACTTGGAGGCAAAAAAAGTTAAATCCATTTCAAAACCTTCTATCTATTGTCTCTTAAGCCACACCTCTGAACGGATACATTTAGTTGATTTTCAAAAGCTGCCTTAAAATTATTTAAACTTTTTTTATATTGTTTGGACGAATTGTTGAGCAACCGTGTATATATATAATACAGGGGTCAAACTTTCAAATGTCAATTCTTACACAATCAGGTCGAGCAGCAATAGCCGCAAGCATAAAAGAGCAATCTCTACATCTTGCCTGGGGCAGTGGCGATGCAAATTGGGAAAGTAGCCATCAGATCGAAAAAGTTTTTGTTGAGGGTGAAATAGCTCTAGATCACCATACTATTAAAGATGTAAGGGTTTTTACAGGACAAACAACTTATCAGCCAAGTATAGATTATATAGTTGATAGCAGTACCGGTGTTATTCAGCGCTCAGAAAATAGCTCTATTCCAGTAAGTGATAAAGTTACCATAGAGTACATTCAAAGCACACCACCTGAACCTATAAATTCTATAAAGCTCTTGAATGAACTTGGCAGACGTACTGCAGACGAAGTGCTATTCTGTACAGGTGATGAAAACGGCGAACTTATAACTCCTTCTGGAAGGTTTAGGCCCTCAAATGTACCAACTAATAATCTCTATCTTAAATTTACTTTCGATTTCACGGAAGCAGCAAATCAAGTTATACGGGAATTAGGGGTTATGGTTGGTACTAAAATAAAAGAAGGATTACCTGAAGGACAGAGATATTTCGAGCCAAAAGACGTGGAAAATCCTGGAATTTTGTTAGTTTTAGAACATACCGTACCACTTATCAGAACATCTGCAACTCGGGAAACTTTTTCATTTGTTGTAACTTTTTGAAACAAAATGACCTTAAATAGCTATTATAACCGCTTTAATCCTGACAAAGAGTACGAAAAAAGTTTGTTCCTTGCAGGAAGAGGTCTACAGTCTGCAGAATTAAATGAGACTCAGGAATATGCTCTTTCTAAGCTTAAAGGCATAGGTGATGCAATATTTCGTGATGGTGATGTTATAACGGGAAGCAATTGTATTATAGATAGAGAAACTGGTAAAGTTACACTTGAAGGAGGAAAAATCTATCTTCGTGGAGCAGTTAGAAAAGTAGAAGCAAAAGAGTTTGTTATTTCACTGAGTACCACAGTGCGTATAGGCGTTTATTACCTAGAATCTACTATTACAGAACTTGAGGATGAAAATCTTCGTGATCCTGCTGTTGGTACAAGAAATTATCAGGAAGTAGGAGCTGCAAGACTTAAAGTTTCTACCATTTGGGGATACCAAGTAGAAAGTGTTACTGTTAACTCTACAAATGGCGAATTTTACCCAATTTACCATATTGAAAATGGAGTATTGATAGAACATTCACCACCTCCACAAGCAAATATAGTAACCACAGCTCTTGCTCGTTATGACAAAGAAGCCAATGGTTCCTATGTCGTAAATGGTCTTGAAGTAATGTTCCTGCAAAAGGAAGAGGGAGAAGGAGGAAAAAAAATATTTGTGATTAATGAGGGCAAAGCTCATGTTGATGGCTATGAGATTGAACTTCCTCACAGTATTCGTGTTTCTTTTGATGAAGATCCGGATATAAAATCAGTTGAATCAGAACCACATACTTTTCAGCCAAATAGCCAAAGAGTAATGGAACTTAAAGTTAATGATTTTCCAATAAGTGAAATTAAAAAAGTAGATATAACTGTTCAAAAAACCATTACCATTACTCATGGTTCATATTCAGGAGCTGTTGATCCAATACCTGACTCTGCAGTACTTGAAATTATTCAAATTAAACAAGGTAATGTTATTTATGAAAATAGTATAGATTACAAATTAAACGCAGGAAACGTTGATTGGTCATTACCAGGTAAAGAACCAGCTCCTGGAAGTAGTTATCAAATAACTTACCGCTGTCGTACTCATGTAAGCCCTGAAGATATAAGTGAACAGGGATGCAAAGTAAAAGGAGCAGTTGATAACAGCTTGGTTCTGATTGATTACACCTGGAAAATGCCCCGCTATGATTTAATTACTATCGATAGCAAAGGAGCAGTAAGGAGAATAAAAGGTATAGCTCACCCTTGGCGACCATCAATGCCTAAAGCACCTAGCGGACAACTTTTGCTCTGCTACATTCATCAGACATGGAAAAACGGAGAAAAAGAAGGGGTAAAAATAGTGAATAATGCTATTCATGCTGTACCGATGAATGAGCTTGAAGCAATGAAAAAAGGAATAAATGATCTTTATGCGCTGGTTGCACAGGAACGTCTACGCAATGATGCAAATTCAAGAGAACCTACCACCAAAAAAGGAGTATTTGTTGACCCATTATTTGATGATGATATGCGTGATCAAGGAATTTCGCAGTCTGCAGCAATAGTAAATAGAGAGCTAGTTCTGCCAATAGATGTAGAAGTTGCAGATATTGAAAAAGGTAGAGAAAGATATCTTTTGCCGTATGAACTTGAGCCGGTATTGGAGCAGCTTTTACAGACCAAAGGAGAAAAGATCAATCCATATCAAGCTTTTGATCCAGTCCCGGCACAAATTACTCTAAATAAAAACATTGACCACTGGACAGAGGTTACCACGAGTTGGAAAAGTCCAGTAACTAGAGTGTTTAATACTAGAGAAACAACAGAGCTATTGTCAAGTAATTCTTATGAAACTGAATTTATGCGAGAAGCAGTACAGAATTTTGAGATCGAAGGTTTTGAGCCAAATGAAAAGCTCAAGGAGGTGAAGTTCGATGGTATCTTCATTCAGCCTACTGCATAAGAGGTAAAAATATGCTCACAGCTAACAACCAGGGAAAATTAAAGGGAAAGGTGAAAGTGCCAGCAAACATTCCAGCAGGTACTAAATTAGTACAGTTTTACGGTGATAAAGGCAGTTATGGAGAAGCAACTTATACTGGTAAAAAAACAATTACCATAGAGGAAAGAAGAAGAGTTATCGCAGCAAGAAGAGTTGATCCTTTAGCGCAAACATTTACTCTAAATGAAAGTAGGCACATAGGAGGCGTGGAACTATGGTTTGTAAATAAAGGCAAAAAACGTGTTGTTGTGCAGATTAGAGAAACAGCAGTGGGAATGCCCTCGCAAACTGTCATTGCTGAAAGCTATATTGAGCCAAAAGATATAAAAGTAGATGGCACAGCAACACGTATTACTTGGTCACCAGTGTTTTGCCATGCAGGAGAGGAATATGCAATAGTGCTACTTACTGATGATCCTGGTACTGCAGTAAAAATAGCAGAACTTGGTAAGTATGATGCAGCAAATAGCCGTTGGGTAACAAGTCAGCCATATCAAGTAGGAGTATTACTGTCATCAAGCAATGCAAGCACCTGGACTCCACATCAGAACTTAGATTTAACGTTTCGACTACTAGCTGCAAAATTTAGTGAAGTTTCTCATGTTTTTGATCTGGGCAAAGTTACTGTAAATAATGTATCAGATTTAATTATTTTGACGAACGTCGAAAAAGTAGCATTTGATACCAATGTGGAATTTATTTTAACAGATGAAGAAGGAAAAGAAAACTTTTTATCTGATAATTTACCGCTCGCACTACGTGAAAGATTATCTGGAGAGCTAACGGTAAAAGCAAGCCTAAAAGGAGGACGAGAAAAAAGTCCAGTGCTATATCCTGGGTTACAGCTAGTTATGGGTAATATAGGGGAAAAAGGAGATTATGTTACAAGAAGTATTACAGCAGGAGCTAATACTAAAATTACCATAACGTACGATGCTCTGATACCTGGCACTGCAGATGTTAAAGCATATGTGCAAAAAAACGTGAATTGGCAATTAGTAAATTTAACATCAGGAAAACCAATAGGGGAAAATTGGGTAGAGAGAACTCATCTGCTATCAAATTTTAATGCTAATGAGACTAGGGTAAAATTAGTTTTGAGTGGTACGGTTGTTTATCGTCCTAAAGTCAAAAATCTACGAATCATTGTCACATAGAAGAATGTCAGATGATAAAACAAGCAGAGGATACTCTTTGCCTCATCCAGAAAATATTGCAGTTCAAGATGTGGTACGTATCCGTACTACAATTGAGAAAATAGATGAAGATATCGCTAAAAGAGAGAATGAGCACAATAAGCTTAAAAAAGCATTTGAACGACTGAATTTTGAGACTTTTTTGAATTTTTGGAATGACCATTGCTAACGAAGCCATAGATGCATTGCATCAAAGAATTAAAGATTTAGCAGCAAATAGCACACCTGATCAATTAGCGTACCTTGCTAAATCATTAGAATCGATGATAGGTAAAAAAGCTATTTCTGATATTGTGCAAATGACTGAAGTAAAAGAGATAATTGATGCACTACAAAAAAGACTTAAGGATTTAGCAGTAAATAGTACGCCAGATCAATTAGCATATCTTGCTAAAGCACTGGAATCAATAATCGACAAAAGTGCAGTTTCTGAAATTGTACAGATGACAGATGGAAAGCTGAAAGAACTTCTAAACGCTGCAAGATCACATTTGAATGACATAAATACCAATAAGGAAAATTCTATATCGGCGATAACTGGAGCAAAAACAGATTCTGTCAACGAAATTAACAAGCTTAAAGATAATTCCTTAAACACTTTAAAAGCATCATCAGATTCACACATATCGCTGCTAGATACGAGAAAAGATGCCAATATTGCAGCAATAAACAGTGTTGGCAATGATCATAAAGATGGTCTTAAAGGTTTAGTGAATAACTTCCGTACTGTTAATGATGTGCCAAGTGGTTCGTCAATTATGAAGGAGATAAGGAGCAGAGAACCAACCAAGCTTAACTCCATAAATGATGTACCAAGTGGCTCGTCAATCATGAAAGAAGTAAGAAAGCGTCATATGATTGAACCAGGAGCGCTGCCTTTTTTGTTTGGTGTACTAAGTAGAAAAAATAATTACTTTGGCCACGGAACTTTTACGACAGAGCTTGGAAAGTGGAGTAGTGATATAACAAAAACCGACCATATGTTACAACTACTAGCAGGTAGCCATACATACGATACAGATTACGTTAGTTTTTATCGGCCAAGACAACTAAGTTTTATAGAGGGAAATAAGGGCACGTTTATTTACGGAGAGTCATACACAAACAGTTTTTCGAGTAGTCATGATTCAATATATTACTACCCATATGCTGCACTTGGAGTAATATTTGTAAAAAATACAACGAATGCGAACATAAATAAAACAATAGAATTTGTTGGATCATCGTATTCGAGTACGGAGTATGGGGGTGCAGGATTATTTGTGGGAACTCCTGATAATACCAGTAAGTCAAGAATCTCTAAAATAATGTGGAAAAATGTTTATCAATACACTAGTTCTGATAGCAAGTTAACTGGATCTGGCAATGTAGAAATTCCAGCAGGAAAAACAGTTGCAATATTACTTTATACATCATCTTATCTATATTCAAGAGGAAAAGTTAGTGAAGGTGCGTTTTCAGGTGATATACACACCTATGGTCAATTTATACAGTGGGGGATTTATAACATACGTAGCAATTTTCTAACTACAGGGCTTGAAGTAGATGTGGAAAGGACGCTCAGGGCTTGGCAATGTCCAGGATTAGATGCTACTTGCAAAATTTGGCAGTAAAAGGAGAAAAGGAATGCCTATTTATATTAGATTTGAAAATAACAAGCAAGTAGAGACAACAACGCTTGAAAGTAAGCCAACTGGAAATGATTGGTACGAGGCGCCAAAGAATTTTGATTGGCAAAAAAGTTATTGTTTAACAGAAGGAGGAGAAATTGCTCAGCGTACTAAAGAAGATATACAAAAGGAGTTACTGGATAATGCGAAGCTTTGTGCATTTGATAGTATGCGTTTTTATTATGATAGCCATATTAACCAATATGCAGGGCATTCTCACCAGAAGTCTAAATCGTATGCGATACAAGCGAAAGCCGCAGAGAATATTTTAGCAGTACCAGAATCTATGAATGAAAAGGATAAAGAAATTATAGAGCCATTAGCAAAAGTCCGTGGTATTACAGTTATTGAAATGGCAAGAATAATTGAAGAAAAAGTAAAAAAAGCAGTAAAAGCAATAATGAAATGTGAAGAGTTGGAAGACATTACCAAGAAGAAAATTGCAGAAGCCAAAAGTAAAAATGAGCTAGAGAACTTACTAAACGATTTTAAACAAAAGATACAAAGAAATGGCTGAAGAATTTTTACACGGAGTAAATGTTATTGAGGTAACCTCAGGAGCAAAGACAGTACGTACAGCTAAATCATCAGTGATAGGTGTAATTGGTACTGCACCTGAAGCAGATGAGCAAAAATTTCCGCTAAATAAACCAGTGTTAGTTGCAGGAAGCTTAAAGGAAGCAGCAAAGCTCGGAAAGAGTGGCAGTTTACCTTCTGCAGTAAATGGAATATTTTCCCAAATCGGTGCAACAGTAGTAGTTATTCGAGTTAAAGAAAGTGAAAACAGCGATTCAAAGCTCAAAGAAAGTGAAACTATTCAAAGTATAATCGGTGGAGTTGATAAAGAGACTGGAGAGTATCAAGGGATAGAGGCATTTCTCAGCAGTGAAAGCATAGTTCATGTTGCGCCAAGAATATTAATTGCACCTCAGTTTACTCATCAGTTACCTGAAATAGATGGAGTAAATTCAGTAGTGAGTGCTTTAATTTCCATAGCAGAAAAATTAAGAGCAATTATTGTTGCAGATGGACCAAATACTAATGATGAAGAAGCAATAAAATGGAGAAAAAGTGTAGGCAGCTCAAGAGTTTATGTTGTTGATCCGTGGGTTAAGGTGTTTACTGAAGGAAAAGAAGGAACCTTGCCAGCAAGCCCATTTGTAGCTGGTTTAATAGCAAAAGTAGATAGCGAACAAGGATTTTGGCACTCACCTTCAAATAAAGAGATAAATGGTATTGTTGGAACAAGCAGGCCTATTGATTTTACGCTCGGTAATACAAATTGTAGAGCAAACCATTTAAATGAAAATGAAGTAACAACGATAATTCATCAAAATGGCTACAGGCTTTGGGGAAATAGGACATGTTCAAATGACTCAAAATGGGCTTTTCTGTCAGTGAGAAGGACTGCAGATTTAATCAACGATAGTCTACTTCGAGCTCATCTATGGGCAGTTGATCGCAATATTACCAAAACTTATATAGATGATGTGATTGAGGGGGTGAATTCCTATCTGGCAAGTTTAAAAGCACAAGGGGCGATTATTAGCGGAAAATGTTATGCAACACCAGAACTCAATACACCGGCAAATATTGCAAGCGGGAAAGTATATTTTGATTTCGAATTTACACCACCATATCCAGCAGAACAGATTACTTTCAGGTCACATCTTGTGAGTGGTACAATATTATAAAAATGGGAGAAAGAGATGTTACCGAAGATTTTAAAGAATTTTAACGTATTCGTAGATGGTCGTGGTTATGCAGGAAAAATTGATGAGATAACGCTACCAAAGCTTACCATAAAAACAGAAGAGTACCGTGCTGGTGGTATGGATATTCCAGTAAATATTGATATGGGCATGGAAAAGATTGAAGCAGATTTCACTTTTTCTGAATACGATACAGAACTCTTTCGGCTATTTGGGTTGATAAATGGAAATTCGGTATCTTTGACGCTCAGAGGTGGAATGCAAGGGAGTGGTAGTAATGAAGTTGAAGGAGTTATTATCAACCTTAGGGGCATATTTAAAGAATTTGATTTTGGCAACTGGAAACCTGCTGAAAAAGCCACTCTCAAATGTACTGTAGCTGCCCATTATTATAAACTTACGATAGGTGGTAATGAATTAATAGAGATCGATGCTGAAAATATGATAAGAAAGATAAATGGTGTTGATCAAATGGCACTACTTCAAACGGTGCTTGGAATATGAAGATTTTTAGAATTCTATTTTTTAGATGTTGATCAAATAGTTATAAATGTTTTACAAGATTTTATTTTTTACAGGAGAATTTTATGCAAACTATAACGCTAAACAACCCAATTACAGTTGATGGAATTTCTGTCTCAGAACTTACCATTAGACGTCCAAAAGTTAGAGACTACTTGGCAATAGAACGCATTAATGGTAGTGACCTAAATAAGGAAGTAACTTTGACTGCCAATTTGACATCAGTTGCAAAAGAAGCAATTGAAGAGTTGGATATTGCTGATTATGTAAAAGTGCAAGAAGTATTAAAGGATTTTTTTTCACCGATTGTCCAAAAAACTTGAGATTAGAAATACTAGTGCTTGGCTCTATCATAGGTGGTGGAGTTGAGCACATTCTTGATATGGAGATTAGTGAGTTTATTTTATGGAGCAAATTAGCTAGGGAGTTCAAATGTCAGTATTATCGATAAAAATAGGTGCGGTACTTGATGGCAGTTTTAATACTGTAATAAAGGGAAGCAGTGGTCAACTTACCCGTCTTGGTGAGAATATAAGAAAGCTTGATTCATCTTTAAAATCAGTATCAAAGTTTAAGCAGTTGGGTAGTGATGTTTTGACTAGCAGGAGGTCGTGGAAGGGCTTTGAAGATCAAGTAAAATCTTTAGCTAAACAAATGAAAGCGGTGGAGAAACCAAGCAAAACTTTAAAAGCAGAGTTTGATAAAGCTAAGTTTTCTGCAACAAAAGCAAAAGAAGCATATTTGAAAAAGAGAGATGCTTTGCATTCATTTAATGAAGAAGTAAGGAAAAGTGGAAGAAATATTAAGTCATTAGTAAGTGATCAATATAAACTTGGTTCTTCTATTGAAGTGCTAAAAGGTAAGTATGGTAAGCTTGGGTCTGCAATACGTAGTCACCAAAGTTTTTTAGCAAGTAAGACACATTTTAAGTCACAAATTATAGAGACTATTGGACTAGGGCTTTCACTTGCAGCACCAATTAAAGTTGCTATTGACTTTGAAAGTGCTATGGCTGATGTTACAAAAGTAGTTGATTTTGATGAAAAGACAAAGGAAGCTGATAAATTTGCAAAAAAGTTAAAAGAGATGTCACGTACTGTACCATTATCAGCCGCAGAACTGGCACAAATAGCTGCAAGCGGTGGTCAACTTGGTATCAAAAAAGAAGATCTTTTCAAATTTACAGAAACGGTGGCAAAAATGTCTACAGCATTTGATATGTCTGCAGAGCAAGCAGGTGATTCCATAGCTAAACTCTCTAACGTTTATGGAATTGATGTTAGTGAAATGGAGCATGTTGGTAATGTAATCAACCACTTATCAGATAACACTGCTGCTAAAGCAAAAGATATGGTTGAAGCTCTAGCAATAGTTGGTGGTACTGCAAAGCAGTTTGGATTAAAGTTTGAACAAACAAGTAGTTTAGTAAATGCTTTCATTAGTTTAGGCAAACAACCAGCAAAAGCAGGAACTGCCATAAATGCTTTACTTTCTGAGCTGCAAACTGCTGAAGGTCAAGGAAAAGAGTTTAAGGCAGCACTAGAAGAAATGGGTATAACCACAGAAGAAATGGTGCAAAGAATAAGTGAAAATGGGGAAGAAGCATTACTCTACTTTTTTCAAACTCTAAAGAAAATGGATAATCAGGAACGTTCTACAATCCTGATGAAACTTTTCGGTCAGGAATATCAAGATGATATTGCATTATTAGCTGGAAGTTTTAATAAGTATGAGGATGCAATAAAGTTATTGGCTAACACAGAAAAGTACGGAAGCTCTCTGCAAAAAGAATTCAAAAATCGTGCAGACACTACAGCCAATAAATTAAGACTCCTTCGAAATGCAATAGCTGAAGTTGGTATGAACCTGGGCTCGGTGATGCTGCCTACTTTAAAATTTATAGCTGAATTTTTACAAGAAAAAACTAGGAGCATAGCCTTATTTGCAGAAAAATATCCAACCTTAACTACAGCAATCATGGGAACTATAGCAGCTTTGATAAGTTTGAAAATCTTAGTAGTAGGCTTAGGTTATGGGTTTACTTTTTTAGCAAGTACAGTTCTCGGTTTAAGGGCAAAAATACTTGCAACATTTTCATTTTTATCAGCTACAGTTTTTCCTGCAGTAATAACAGGGCTAAGAGCAATAACGCTTGCTGTAATGAGTAATCCTATAGGGCTTTTAATTGCTGGACTTGTCACTGGTGCAGCACTTGTTATCACTCACTGGCAAAAAGTGAAGGAATTCTTTGCTAGTTTTTGGAAATCAATCATAAAACCGATAGGAGAGGCTTTTTCATGGATGGGAGATACAGTTAGTAGCGTATTTTGGAAAGTATCAGAAAATAGTCCAATAAAAGAATTTGAGAAGAGAAAAACTGTTATTTCGTTAGTTGATGGAGAAGCTAGCAATGTACTTTCTAAAAATAGTGTTTTTAATAATGGGAATCTTTTATCAAATAATGGTGTGATGAAAGGAATTTCTAAAAATAGCTGGAATAATGTTGAAGGATTCAAAATTAAACATGCTATTGCAGAAAAGAAATCTATGGCAGATGAGAAAGATCTCAATCTAAAAGAGTACGTAAAAAGCAAATATGAAAATAAAACTTTTAACCAAACTCAACATAATTATTTCAACATAAGTGTACAAGCAGCACCAAATCAAGATGTTCGTAGCCTTGCTGATGAAGTAATAAAAAGGATAAGAGAAAAATCACGTGATGTTCTGTTTGATACCATAGACCCTGTTTATTAAAATGTTGTCTCTTGGCCCGTATAAATTTGTTCCAAGAAGTTTAAAGTATAATAGAGAGAATCGTTGGAGCACAATTGAGTGTATTGAAAATATGCCACTATTACAAAATATCGGTCAAGGTATAGAAGATATAGATTTAGAAGGAACGATTTATCTACATAATCTCAATGGGCTAAATCAATTAAAGAATATGAAAGAAGCTGAAAAACCACATATTTTAGTAGATAGTTTAGGTAATATTTTAGGACAGTTCGTAATTACCAGGTTAGAAGAAAAGCAGATGTATTTTTTACCTAGTGGACTACCAAGAAAAGTTGAATTTAGTTTGAGTTTGAAGAGCTATAGATGATTATATATTACTTAGCCAAAGAAGGAGAAATGCTAGATCTGATTTGCTGGAAACATTACGGATTTACGGATGGAGTAGTGGAATTAGTACTAGCAGAGAACTTAGGTTTGGCAGAATACGGAAGCTTTTTGCCTGCAGGATTAAAGATAAAGCTTCCTACTATTCAGAAACCAGTACAAAAGTCAAAATTAAAGGTCTGGGAATAAATGCAGCCAGATTTTATAATAGATAAATGTGAATCAGTTAAAGATAGAGTCATATCATTGCGCCTTACCGATGAATCTGGGACAATAGACGATGTAGTTGAAGTACACGTTGATTATAGGGACAAAGACATAGATATTCCTAATGAATTGAATATTTCTTTAGGGTACAGGGAAATCGGAGTAATGCCAATGGGTGTATATACAGTTAATGAAATTACGGTGCAGAGTCCACCTAAAACCTTACTAATAAAAGCCCATGCAACAAATTTAAGACTGTCATTAAAAGAGAAAGTATCTAAGGAATGGCATCAAATTACTTTAGGTAATTTGGTTAAGGAAATAGCAGAAAAGCACGGATATGGGTACGGAGTTGCAGAAGAGTTTGAAAATGTGTTGATTCCACATATTAACCAAATAGAAGAAAGTGATATAAGTTTATTAACAAAAATAGCAATAGAATACGGAGCAATGGCAAAGCTAGCTGGCGGATATATACTTTTTATTCCAAAAGGCAAAGCCAAATCAGCAACTGGAAAAGCTTTAGGAACAACAGCTATTAGACCTCAAGACACGATAAATTGGAAAGTGCATTTTACCGTGAGCAAGTACAACTCAGTGGTTGCAAAATGGCATAGCTATGAAAAGGGTGAAACTATATCAGAAACAGTTGGCTCTGGTAGTCCAAGTTATACCATACAAACGCTTTACTCTAATGTAGAATCAGCACTAAGTGCAGCAAATGCTAAGTTAAAACAACTAAAGCGAAATAATGCAGTATTGGATATCACTATGCCTGGTAATCCAGAACTATTTGCAGAGGCGAAACTTAGCTTGTTAGGGTTTCATCAAGATATAGACGGTGAATGGATAATTGACAGAGCAGAACATGTGTTAGATAGTTCAGGTTATCGCACTGTGTTATCAGCATTAACGTTAAGAAAAAATCAGTAAACCAAATGTTTAATGTTGAAAAAAGTATTGAATATGAACAGAGACTCAAGAAATAAGCTACATTTTTGGTGGTTTATAGTAACAGTAGTATGTGTTATTATTACCTATTGCTATACGAAAGCAAAAGCTACAGATAATTATAAAACAATATTGCGGATTGCATCTGAAAATTGTAACTTAGAAATTGCGAAGTTTTCAGTAAAAAATTTATTAGATATAGATACGCAAATTTTTAAACTTACTACACTACATTATGCTGCAGGAGAAGGATGCTTAGAAGTTGTCAAATTTCTGATAGACGAAGGAATTAATGTAAATATTATCAACGGGTATGGAAGTACAGCACTTCACAATGCTGCGTATCGAGGGGATTTAGAAATCATAAGGTTTTTATTGGAGAAAGGTGCAAATCCTACAATCAGAAATAAAGATGGAAAAAACCCAAGAGATGTAGCTGTGCTAAGATCACGGCACAATAAAGATAAACCATACGATGAAATTATACACTTGCTCTATAATGCTGAAAAGGAACACAAATCTGAGCAGTAATATTTCGTAACTGGGAAACAATAGGAAATATTTATACATGTCAAGTTTAAGATAATTTTTTTAGATTGATCCATAAATTACTAACCTTATTACTCAATTTCTAAAATAGTTTTTTCCATTTTCCTTCTTATGCCGCTTGCACTTAACTTGACGCTTATGAACACTACCAAACAAGAAATAATTGAAAGTCTTTTATTATACAATCAGGAAAAGCATGCAAAAACAAAAAATCCCAATCACAGTAATAATAACGATGGTAATACAGACCATAGCAACAATTTGGTGGCTCGCCAAGCTAGACTTACGTGTACACATCCATGATAAATTTATAGAAAAAAACCAAGGACTAATCGAAATAGTCTATCGACTTGAAGAGAGAGTGAAAAACCTCACTGAAGAAGTCAACGAACTTGAAGCTATTCACAAACACAAATAAATTTTACAGTGACAAAGTACATTTTATCTGTAGATGGAGGTGGCATTAGAGGGATAATACCTGCCATTATTCTTGCAGAAATTGAATCTAGGACAAAAAAGCCAATTTCCCAGATTTTTGATTTAATGGCAGGAACCTCAACCGGTGGAATTGTTGTAGCTGGATTATGTAAAAAAGATAAACCTCAATATTCTGCTAATGATTTAGTCGAGTTCTATCGGGAATATGGACCATATATTTTCAAGTCTTCATTTTTTAGGCGATCAATATTATCTTGGTTTAACTGTGCACAATACCCATATAAAAATATTGAATTTGTATTGGACAAATATTTTGGTGATGATACTTTACAAAGCACCTTAAATAATGTACTGATTGCAAGTTACGATATTAACAATAATTGTCCATTTTTCTTCAAAAGCTGGAAAGAAGGTAATATTAAGCTGAAAGATGCACTCAGAGCTGCAACGGCTGCACCTACTTATTTCATACCAAAACATCTAAAAATTGACCAGATAGAAAGAGTATTAGTGGATGGTGGGGTTTTTGCCAATAATCCAGCTGCTTGTGCATATGCAAGTAGTAAAAGGTTATTTCCAAATGATGATATTGTACTGTTATCGATAGGTACTGGAAGAACAGATAGAAGCATAGCTAATTCAAGGAGATTTGGAAAAATAAGCTGGATAAAACCACTACTACATGTGATGTTTTCTTCAAGTTTAGATGCAGTAAATTACCAACTTGATCAAGTTATAGCTGGTAAATATATACGTATACAATCGCAATTAAAAATAGCATCACCCGACATGGATAATATTACATCAAAAAATATCAAATCTCTTCAGCAAGAGGCAAAGGCAATGATAGAGGACAATCAGAAAGTGATAGAGAAATTCTGTGATGTTTTATCTTGATACGTAGAAATGCCAAAAAAATTCTGCAGAGCTAAATAAGGGTTTAGAATAGATAATATATTAACCATTTTTACTTATATCCTAATATATTGTTTAACACAATTCAATTTTCACACTCATCAGCAGTTAGGCCACTTGCTCGCAAAATAACATCAGTAGAAACACCAGCCTTCACTAGATTTTTCGCAACCTTGATCCTTTCTGTTTTTTTAACTTTTTCCTTGCCACTTTTCATATTTTCAGATAGAGATTTGACTAATGATTCTTGTTCTCCGTACTCATCCATTAAACTCAATAGCTTTTTGCTTTCTCTTGTTTTAGGTAGCAGAACTTTAATATTCACTGATAATGCATCTGATATTTCATATAATTTATCAAATGTTATAGCAGTATACCCTCTTTCATAGTCGTGTATTTCCTTGAGTGTTAAACCAACTTTGTTTGCTAAATCTTTCTGAGTATACCTTTTTATCAATCTCCATTCTCTTATTCTTTGCCCTACTCTGTAGTATATAGAATCAGTGCAGACTTCTTTCTCTGTATTATCATACTCGTAAATAGATAAGCCGGTTGCTTGGGAAATTATGTCAACTGAAACTCCTTCTTTTACTAGATTTTTTGCTATTTCCAACCTCGCCTCTTCTTGATTAATTTTTTCGCTAATATGAACAAACCTGACTAATGAAGGTACTATTTTGCCTAACTTTTGATTCTCGTATATTTTTGTTAAATAGAATATTTCTTCGTCTTCATCTTTATACTCTCTTACTACTACTAGTTCAGGTAGCAGATCTATAGCACTAACCGATAGTTCTTTTGCTATCGTATATAATACTTCAACTGGAATAGCGCTATAGCCATTTTCATAATTGTTTACTTTTTGATATGCTACCCCGATTTTACTTGCTAGTTCTACTTGATTATACCCTTGCATTAACCTGCAATTTTCTACTCTTTGCCCTATTTTGTAGTTTATAAAACTAACGCCACTTACAGAAACAAACATATACCTCAATTAAAAAAATAAACTTTTATGCAAATTGGTCAGCGGATAAACCAACTATTTGCAAAATAATATCAATAGAAATTCCCCCTTTTACTAAATCCTTTGCAACTTTGATCCTTTCCGCTTTCCTCACTTTTTCTTCGCAAATATGCATCCCTTTAAACAAAGATTTTATTAATGCATTACGTAGTTCTTGGCTCTCAATTTCTTTATATTCTTTAATCAAATCAGGTAGCTCATTTTCTACTTTACTACCTTCATCTATTAGTAGATCTGTAATATTAATCGATAACGCCTCTGCCATTTCATATAATTTATCAAGTGGAACAGCAGTCCTTCCTTGTTCATAGTTGCTTATTTCGTGACGGGTTGTACTCATTTTCTCTGCTAAATCCTTTTGAGTATATTCCCGCACTAGTCTCCATTCTTTTATCTTTTTTTCTATTTGGCAGTATATAGAACCAACTTTTTCTTCAACACATTCATCAGCAGAGAGGCCAATTGCTTGTGAAACAATATCAACAGAAATTCCTGCTTTAACCAGACCCTTTGCAATTTTTATTTTTTCCGATTTTCTACTACTTTTTTCACTGACTTGAACAAATTTGGTTAGCAAACAAAACATTCTACGTAACTCCTGATCGTTAATCTTTTTATATTCTCTTACTAGATTTAATATTTCTTCTTCATCTTCAAGACAGCTTTTTGATACAGGAATAAGATCCGTAATACTGATTGATAGTGCCTCAGTTATAGCATACAACCTTTCAATTGAAATTCTACGGTTCCCTTTCTCATATTGCAGTATTACCCAGTACTTTACACCAATTTTCTCAGCTAAATCCTTCTGAGTGTACCCTCGCTCTAACCTCCAACTTTTCAATTTTTGCCCTACTTCATAGTCTAGATTTTTTTCCACGCAAAAAACCATATATATAATATTTTCTACTATAGCTCAAAGGCTCCAGTAAACTCTGGAACCTTAAAATAAATGAATTAAAGTTCCCTAAAGGTTTCTTTACTACCTCCACATACCCTATTTACCCATGAAGACAATACTTCATCATTGCTAATCTCTTTTATAGCATACTTTTCATTCCATATGCCACATCTAGTGAAATTACCTTTCTCTACTGCTTCTTGAAGTTTCACTCCGTTATCTAAGTGAGGAAAGTCACCTCTCCCCACTCGACTTCAAAACCGGACTTGATAGTTTCCCATCATCCGGCTTCTCTCTAATTTGGTGCTTGTCATTCATACTCCTGTGTAAATCATCATGACAATGTCCATGTAACAAGGTTAAATTTTTGTTCATATTATTACGTCTGTTTCGGTCTATATGATGTATCTCTAAGATGTCATCATTTTTAAACCAAAGCTGACAATGACTACATTTACCTTGCTGTAACTTCAATAATTTTATTACTCTTAGTGGTTTTTCTGGTATTTTCCTTAGACGATTACCCCAATAAACCCAATCACCATCATATGGGGACTTGGTTCCTTTTACTTTGACATGCCTTTTAATAGCATGATCTCCGTGTTTAATAAGAAGTATTTTGTTATTCTTCATAAATCGCCAATTATCGTTTTTATACTTTTTAAAGTATTTATCTTTAATCCAGTATTTTCCTTTCGTTGGGTGTCTATAAACTGCCCATTTCCAGAGTTTTCTAAACATTATATTATCCGTATACTTAAAGGTTTTTTTTGAAACCACTGAAGAGTAATATTGACACCACCCTCTGGTGATTGGGTTGAGCTCTTTTATTATTGCTTCTTGTGGTGCTCCACGTAGTCCTCTAAGTTTATGTTTGATATTAAATGCATGCTGTTTTATAGATTCTCGACTTGGTTTGATTAATAATTTATAACCTTTCTTATTATTTTTCGTAGGGTAATGCCTTATTGAGAAACCAAGAAAATTAAATCCTGGCTTTTCCCCCTTTAGAGTGTGAGAAATTCTTGTCTTTGAAGGTTTTAATTCTAATCCGATGGTTTTTAACCACTCTTTAACTAGAATCTTTGCCTTAAGAATAATTTCCTCACTCTCATGTATGATAATAAAGTCATCACCATAGAGAGCTACACTTATAGATCCTTGTGCATCTCTATATGATCCCCTACCATATTTCTTTTTCCAAAATTGAAAAAGTTCACTTGTTAATGCTTGCTTGATATTTTGTTCTAGTCCATATAATGCTATACATGCAAGTAATGGTGATTATACCCCGCCAACAATGTTGCAAATTTTTCTTTTCTTCTCCACTATGTCCAGAAGAGTTTGGTAGCTCTTTTACACGAAATACCACATTTACGTCCTCAAGGTTAATTTCAATTCTCTTGACTAAAGTTCTGATAATATCACGTTTAGTTAGCCAGTCTGCGTTATCAAGGTTTGATCTAATATTGGAAGAAAAGTCTTCTAAATTGGTTACAACCAAAGCTAATTCCTGTTTTAATTTCTTTTGATCGAATATCCTTTTCTTCTCCTCTTCAATTGTTTTTAAGCTTTGTTTCATTGCTTTAATTCGTGGTTCAAATTCTTCTTGATTAATATATTCTTGAGCATAACTATCAATAAGTCTAGCAATACCACGTTTTAATTTCTTTTCTTGCTTCTCTAGTAAATCGCTTTTTTGATCCCATGATGATTTTTTAAGCTCTGAAAGTCTACGCCTGTATTCTTCTAAAACCCTATTTGGATTTTTCAATAAATGCTTAACCTCTTCCCACACGGCTGTTTCTAATGCATCTGTACGAATGTGTTTATTATCACAAATTTTATTACCACCAAAACGGTAAGAATCTCTACCAATACAACGATAATAAGCATAATGATCAATTTTTTCTCCTCGCTTATTTCTTACAGGACTTCCGTAATATGCATAACGACAACGCTTACATACGATTAAACCTTGTAGTAAATGTTTTGCTCCTCTTTCTCTTGTCCTTGCTATTTTTCTATTCTCAGCTAATTGTTCTTGAACTATATCAAATACATCTTCGTCCACTATATTTGGCACTTTAACATAAATCCAATTTGCTTTTTCAACAGAATAGGTAGAGTAATTATCTTTCGGTTGTTCACAAGAATGTTTCTGTGGTCTGATATGTTGTAACTTTACACCTACTTTTGTTTTACCAAAAGCCGCTTGTCCTTTGTAAGCAGGATTTTTTAACATACCCCAAATCACACTTCTATCCCAGCACTTTTTTCCTGTTCGTGTTATAATAGACATAGTGTTTAGCCGACGACACACTTCCCCAATACTTGTCCTTTCTCTTCCTACCCACAAAAATACTTTCCTAACAACATTAGCTTCTTCTTCGTTTATTTCAAATAAAGCTTGTCCTCCTCCCATATATTTATCTATATAACGATAACCATAAGGAGCTCCTCCCATTACGCTTACACAACCTTTATTAGCTGCGTAAATCTTTCCGCGACGACTTCGTTCCATAATTTTCGCTCGTTCATATTCTGCTATCATACCTTGCATTTGTAACAGTAACTGAGATTCTGGATTATCGTTAATCTCATAATTTAAGAAAACCGTTTCTGCTCCTGCTTTCTCAAATTCTTCAAGTAATACCATTTGATATGCATATTTCCTAGATAAGCGATCAGGTGAATGAATGTAAATCCTATCAATTTTACCTTCTGTTACTTTATCACGTAATTTTTCTAGATCAGGACGGACTAAATTAGATCCACTGTAGCCATTATCAATAAATTTATACTCACTTAATAATTTGTACCCATCCGTACTAATTTGCTTCTCTAAAGCTGCAACTTGACTTGCTATTGTATTTTCTTGTGCTTGTTTCCCTGAAGAAACTCTTGCATATAAACTCACTGTTACCATTTGATCCTCCTTGAATCCCATTCTTATGTTTTAAATTTTTTTGGCTTACTTGCTTTGACACGGCTTTTTCATAAGCATCTAACAAATACTTTTCTGCCAACCGGTTAGTTTCATAGCTACAGCTAATCCGTATAGCTAATCTCTTATTCCCCATGACCTTTCCTTGAAATAATATGTTCATATCATTCATTGAAACTGATGGTTAATTGATTGTTGGCACTATAAATAAATGGCACTCTTGTTTTTGGACATAGAAGTTTTCGAGAAATGCTTTTCTCTAATTTTACGTTTTTTGCAACATTGTTGGCGGGGTAATTGTCCCTCCTTGAATTGTACCACATTTAGTGGGTTCAAACTTTCTATCTTCCATAACTCCTGCTCTCAGCCATCCTTTTATTATTTTCTTCAAAGTTGGTGTGGTATTGAGTTTTTCTAGCAGTGCATTATGATCAATGCTATCAAAGCAATTAGAAATATCAGCATCAAGTATGTATGCCGTTTTCCTTCCAAGTGCGATGAATATGGCTTCTATCGCATCCTGACATGATCTACCAGGTCTAAAACCATAAGTGTTTGGTTCAAATTTTGCCTCCCATTCTGGTTCTATTACCATCTTAACAAGTGTTTGCTTTGCTCGATCTGCTATTGTGGGTATCCCAAGTGGACGTTGCTCCAGCGGTTTGCTAGGTTTTGGAATCCAGACTCGTTTTGATGGTTTTGCTTTTTCTCTAATATCTAAAGAATGTGCTAGTTGCAGCCTTTCTTTTTGATTGAGATTAGCTTTTCCGTCAATACCTGCAGTCTTTTTTCCCCTATTGTCTTGGGTTACTTTTCTGACAGCAAGCATTATTGCACTTGTTGATTTTAGTAATAACCTTTGAAGATTGTGCATCTTTTTGATATTGTTACATTTTGAAGCTCGGTAAATTCGCTTTTGTAGCTTAAACGAAGATTTCTCTAGCTTGCGCCAGGGGGTTTCGTTCCATTCATACCTAACATTTTGTTGGTTCATAACATATTAACTACTACTTACAACTTTACCTTCCAAACTATAGTGTCCACGTCAGCATATCCTAAGTATTACCTTAGGCATTGGCTTTTTGGACAATCCTTTCACATAGAAGTTTGCGGTTAGCTACCTGCTCATTACACTAAAAGTGATAATAAGAACTTTTATGTGATTACCCCGTTCCATAAAACCGTCTCATGTTAGACTTAGGTTCCTACTTTTTGCCAGGAGACAGGAAACATCTTGATCAAACATAAAAACTTTGATCATCCTATATTTCTCCATACCTTTTGGTTAATGCGTTTCAACCTTGTTTCGCATATTATGGGTTATGACAATTCAGACATAGGTTTCTTTCGTAACCATATCTAACTCTTCTTGGAAGGATTTACCATAAGGTTTAGTATTACTCCCTTTTTATCCATGCTTGCACCATGTGAAGTTGCCAATTTCACAAAATGTGGATAACGATTTCAGCCAGATGTTATGGCGGATGGGATTGAACCATCACGATTTCATGACTTTCGGATCGCGCTTTTATTACCCATATTATCCTCACTATTAAAAATACTTTTTAAGCGTACAATAAACTTTATTATTATACATTCTATTACTCATTATAAATTATAGTGAGTAGATTTGCAAATACTTTCTACTATAACAATCCGTTTTCTCGAAAGCTGAAATAGCCTCCACTTGTGATGATAATATGATCAAATAATCTAACGCTTACAGTACTACATGCTGCTGCTAAGCTCTTCGTTACTTCTTGATCTTCTTCTGATGGTTCTAAGTGTCCCCCAGGATGGTTGTGTGACATTATTACTAGTGTTGCATTCTTTATTAATGCTTTTCTTATAATTTCCTTTATGTATACTGGTGCTTTTTCCATTTCACCAATATAGGATTCTTCTCCAATTAGTTGGCGCCTCTTATTCAAGTACAGTATTTTTACACATTCCCTTTCTGAGTGGCCTATACTTACGTTTAAGTACTCTACTAGCCCTTGTAAGTCCATTATTGGCTCACTTTTGAGCTTTTCTCTCAGTACCCTTTCTAGTGTTTCCTTAACACACATAATCATTGCTACTGCAGAATCAGTTACTCCTTCTATAACTTTCAGGTCATCCATTTCTCTACCTAAAATCCTTCCTACTCCTGCATAAGTATTCACCAGATTTTTAGCAATTTCTTGAGCTTGTGGCCTTTCATGCACTGCACTTAGAAACGTTTCCATTATTTCACGATCAAGTAGTGCTTTGCCTTTGCTTTCTAATATTCTGAACTCTATTTCCTCTTTACTTTTATTCATATAATTTACCCTTCACTAACAACAAACTTTTTTTAGATATTTACTGCTGTTTTTTATCAGCATTGGCATAGAGCCATAGCTTTCGAGTGAAGTCAAATCAATTTTTCAATCTTTTTTACTTATTTTTTCATCAAAAAGTAAAGATGTTAATAGATACTGATTTTTTTACTTAAATTTGTTGAATTTCGTCTAAAGAGATGCCTACTGTTTTTAAAATAATATTGATAGAAATTCCTTCCTTAACTAAATTCTTTGCAATTTTCATCTTTTCTACTTTCTTCACTTTCTCTTTGCAAATTTGTATGCTTTCAAACATAGATTTTATTAGTGCATTACGTAGTTCTTGACTCTCAATTTTTTTGTATTCTTTTATTAAATCAGGTAGCTCATTTTCTACTATCTCATCTTCTTCTATGAGCAGATCTGTAATGCTAATCGATAATGTTTCTGCTATTGCATATAATTTTTCCAGTGGAATAGCTACACGCCCTTGTTCATAGTTGCTTATTTCATCACGTGTTGTATCCATTTTCTCAGCCAAATCCTTTTGAGTATACTCTCTTCCATTCTTTTATCTTCTTTCCTATTTGGCAGTAAATAGAACCTCCTTTTTCTTCAACACATTCATCAGCAGAGAGACCAATTGTTTTTGCAACGATATCAACAGAAATTCCTTCTTTAACCAAACCCTTTGCAATTTTTACTTTCTCTGCTTTCCTACTACTTTTTTCACTGACTTGGATAAATTTGGTTAGTAAACAAAACATCCTACGTAACTCCTGACCGTTAATCTTTTTATATTCTCTTATTAGATTTAGTTCTTCATTTTTAAAGCAGGCTTTCTCATTTGATACAGGAATTAGGTCTATAATATCAACCGATAGCACTTTTGCTATAGCATATAACTTTTCAATCGAAATTTTACGTATTCCTTTTTCATATTGTAGTACTATTTGATACGTTACGCCGATTTTTCCCGCTAAATCTTTTTGAGTATAACCTCGCTTTAACCTCCAGCTCCTTACTTTTTGTGCTATCTGGTATTTTATGGAGATATTTGACATACAGAAATAGATATTATACAGGTTAATACTACCAAATAAAGATATACAAAAACTTCTATGCTTCAATTTTAGTTGAATATTTCTTCACAATTGTGTATAATTATTAATGCTTTTTAGGTTAATTTATCATGGCTTTTTCTAAATTTCTTGATGCACGCAATGATTATGCCTTTAAAAGAATATTTGGCACCGAGAAGAATAAAGATATTCTCATTCATTTCTTGAACGATATTTTAGGTTTTACTGGTTTAGCTGCTATTCACGATGTTGAATTCTTAGCTACCATTTTGGACCCTGAAATTGCCGCTAAAAAGCAGAGTATTGTCGATGTTCTTTGTAAAGACTCTCAAGGTTCAAGATACATCATAGAAATGCAGTTTACTAAGACCAAAGGCTTCGAAAAGCGTGCTCAATATTATGCTGCCAAAGCCTACTCAAGTCAAGCTGATCAGGGTGATGAGTATCATAACCTCAAGGAAATTATCTTTATTGCTGTTGCTGATTGTATTATTTTTCCAGATAAGGCTGAGTACAAATCTAATCATGTCATTTTAGATCAAAATAGCTTTGAACATGACTTAAAGGATTTTTACTTCGTATTCATAGAATTACCAAAATTTACAAAGACGAAGGAAGATCAATTAGAAAATATAGTAGAAAAATGGTGTTATTTTTTCCGATATGCAGCAGAAACAAGCGAAGAGGACCTAGATAAAATAGTTGGTAGTGACGTAATAATAAAACGAGCTTATGAAGAGATGAATAAGTTTAATTGGTCAGAAGAAGAGTTACTAGCATATGAACAAATGAAGAAACGCATAATGGATGAAGTAGCTGCTTTAGCTCAAAAATTTGATGAGGGTCTTAGGGTAGGTCAAGAAAAAGGTAGACAAGAAGGCATCCAAATCGGCCATGAAAAAGGTAAAATTGAAGTTGCAAAAAATTCACTCAAGGCCGGTGTCCCTATAGATGTTATAGCTCAAATTACCGGTCTCTCTCATTCTGAAATTTTACAACTCAGGAAAAAAACATAAATACTTACAACTTACTCACTTTAACATTTATGAAAACCTTTCTTAAGTTAAACATACCCCATAATTAAGAGTCTAATGAACTGTCTAAAACAGCTATAAAGATTGCACAAAGAATTATATAAATTACTATCATAACGTTACCCAAACTTCTATATCAAAGCTACGTGCTGTAAGCTCAATATGGAAAACACATCAACCATTTAGCATTTAATGTCTACTTCATCCATTTTAGTATTAAGACTATCAAACTTGCTACTGGTATACCTAATTATTTTGGCTAATTCTATCACCTTTACTTTAAATTCTATTATAAGCTTTCCACTATTTGGCATATTATATCTTCCATATTCTCATCTACTTACTCAAAGTATTTCCAAGTTTGGTTACTCCTATATCAGAAAGACAAGTTGATACTTCCTTTGGTAGAACATTTGTACAAAAGCGCTTTTTGCACTTTTCTAAAACATTATCTAACCCAACATTACCACTAAATTCAACTCCTCTTTCCAAGCTTGCTATTATTTCTGGATATGCATCTTTAAGTTCAACATGTATTCTAGCTTGTTCTTTTGAGCCCAGATTTCTTATTTTACCTTCTACAAATGAATCAAATTTCCTAAGAGCAAACTCAACTGCAATTTTGCTGTTTGGTACAACTTCTACTCCTTTACTTATTAAATTTTGATAGCGTTTACTTGAAGTATCATCTAATGCGTCAGCGACACAACTCGCAAGGGCAATATTTTCATTGTTTAGGAAATTATTCCAATCAACAGATGCTGTACTTTGTGGTATGTTTTTATTATCACTTTTTACATTATTCTTGTCTGCAATGTTGTATTGAGCAGGTAATGCAGGAATTATAGAGAAAGTGCTGGCTGCTAATTTTTTCACCCAAGAAATACAATCATTTATCCATGAAGATGGTTTTGCGCCACTACTTGCTGCTATCTCAGGTTGATTACTTGAATCTATAGCAAGAGGTTTTCTTGACATATGATGACGAGCATGATCTCCATGGTGATGACGACGTCTGCGTTGTACAGGTTTTTCCCTCTCTTTATTAAGCTCTTCCTCTAAATAATTTACAATATTATTATATCCTTGATCTTTAGCAATATCTAGAGGTGTTCTACCGTCAGCAGTTGAGGCATTAACATCAGCACCTCTTTCAACAAGACGCTTAACGACGTCTAATGAACCCAACTGCACAGCCCAATGAATAGGTATCCAACCTTCATTATCTTTGACCTTAATATCAGCATTGTTATTTAAAAGAAGTTCAACTATATTAAAATTGTTCTTTTGAATGGCCCAGAACACAGGAGTCCAACCCTGCTTACCCTGAACATTAACGTTAGCACCTTGTCTGATACTGTCTCTAACTTTTTCAATATCTCCTTTTCCTGCAGCAATTAATAATTCTTTATCTAAATCCAACTGTTTTTGTTTTAAAACTTCTACTATATTTTCGTAACCCTTTTTAATAGCTAAGTCTAAAGGTGTTTGGCCATACATATCTGCAGCCTTGATATTAGCGCCTCTATCAAGAAGTAGTCTTACTACTTTTAACTTGCCTGCCTCAACAGCAAGATGCAAAGGTTTTTTATTATATGCATTTTGAGCCTCAATATCAGCACCTTTATCAAGAAGAAATTGAACCATATTTGAATTACCTTCTTGAGCTGCAAAGTGCAAGGGTGTTCCTTGATATGTGATCTCATTATTAAACTTGGCACCCTGAGCTATAAGGAACTTGACCGCATCCCATTTACTTCCCTGAGCGGCATAGATTATAGGTGTCCAACCATTATTACTATCTTGAGTATCTAAGCTAGCGCCTCGAACTACAAAATCCTTAACTTCATTAAGATTACCACCTTGTACTGCAGTTAACAACTGCCTATCTAGACCTAATTGTGTTTGTTGTAAGTATTCTACAACATTATTATATCCTTTATCTCTAGCAAGATCTAGCGGTGTTTTACCATTCCTATCTTTAGCATTGACATTGGCTCCCTTACCTACCAGGTATTCTATTATATTAAGATGGCCATTCCAAGAAGCCCAGTGCAGAGACATCCAGCCATCTTTGTCAACCTCATTAACACTTACTCCTTTATTAAGAAGAAGTTCTATAATATTTTTATTATCGTGCTCAGCAGCAATGTGTATAGGCTCTCTGCCATAAACGTTTTGAGCATTAATATTAGCCCCTTTGTCAATGAGAAACTTTGCAACTTCTAAACAGCCTTGCGACGCTGTATAATGTAGCGGTGTCCAACCATAGTTACTGGTATCATCAACGCTTACCCCCTTACCGAGAAGGAACTCTATAATATCTTTGTAATTTTTTTCAGCAGCAATGTGTATAGGTTTCCTACCAAAAATGCCCACATCTATAGCATTAACATTAGCACCCTGACCAACAAATTTTTTGACTTCAGAGAGATCTCCATTTTCTGTAGCAGTCAATAATTTTTTGTCTAATTCTGTTTGTTTTAAAAATCCTACTATATCTGTATAATTCCCTTGAATAGCCAAGTCTAAAGGTGTTTTTCCATCGCTAGTTTTAGCTTCAATATTAGCCCCTCGACTTGAAAGTACTCTAACTATATCAAGCCTGTCTTTGAAAATTGCATGATGTAAAGGTGTCCAGTCATTTTTCGTTTTAGCTTCAATATTAACACCTTTATTAAGAAGAAACTCAATTATTTTAGGTGTAGTATTATTATGCTGAATAGCCACATGCAAAGGCGTTAAACCATCATTAGTTTTAGCTTCAAGGCTAGCCCCTTTATCTACAAGAAGCTCAATTATTTTCAATTGACCATAAGCATTTGCTATATGTAAAGGTGTTTCCCCAATGTTAGTTCTAGCCTCAATATCAGCATTTCGATTTAAAATTGCCCTAGATATATCAAGCTTATTATCATTGTCAGCAGCACAGTGCAAAGGCGCCCAACTACGTTTATCTCTAATATTAACATCTGCACCCATACTGAGAAGATTCTCAACTTCACTAAGATTATTTCGTCTCACAGCATCAAACAGTTGCTCTGTCGATAGAATTGCTTTTTCCTTATTAAATTCCACTATAACATCTTCTGAGTTACAAATAGAAGCTATACACTTTGAGTTAGAAACTATTGCATCATTAAAAGCAAGCATCATTTCTCTTGCTGGTTGGTAAGTATTCCAATTTTCTATTTTTACAAGAGTGTTATTTTTATGTGATAGCAATAAGGTATCATTCATAACTTTCATATCGAAATCTAATATAGACTTACCTTTCAAATCAACCAAACCAATATCATTCTTATTAATGGGCTGATTATGATAAATCTGTAACCCTTGCTCATCTGGCTTATAATACCTGAAAGAACTAAAGTCATCAGCTCTTTCTCCAAATTCTTCTGGTTCCATAATTTTGTCGCTCAACTCTATGGATAAATCCCAGTTTTTATGAACAGAAGAATAGTAATCCGATATTGATAATGCTCCTCTATCTGATAACAATAGCAAATCATTATTTAGCTTCAAAAAAAGTACTTTGTCTGAGTCAAATGTGAAACAATTATGATGATTTAAAAGATCAGTACCATTAACACTAAATCTTTCATCTATTCTCAAACTATGAGAGCAATAATCTCGCTCTAATTCTCCATTCTGAAGTTTGTAATATTCTTGCCCGTCAAATGTAACTGTGACATCCTTATAATCTGGTAGCAGAGTTACATGCAAACCATTTTTATTAATCTTTATTTCCCCTGCATTATTTTCCGTAAATGGTATATCATCTAATGTACAATTTAATTGGCTAAAATCCAATATGCCATTTGCTTGAGCAATCGTAATATTAGCGTTCTTGTTATCGAAAAGATAAAGATGACTTATATTACTTGGAGCTTCCCAGTAAAAACTATGATGCTCTTTATCAGGATAAAAAATATGATTACTGGAACTACTTATAGTACTATGATAATTAGCACTTGACAACTGCTTTGTAATATTAAAGCTTGAATTGTCTATCTTTCGTAAATTATCTAACACAACATCACCACTTATGCTTTTTGTCACATGCAAGTTTGTTACTACACCAGTCTTATCATCCACCTTTGTTGGAGTTACAAACGAACCATCTGCTGTTTTTACCAACATCTGTTTATCTATACTTATAAAAGCTCCGCTTTTATTATAGATGGTTGTTATATTATTAGCATAAGTTATATTACCTATATCACTAAGATTTATTGGTAATAATACTAAACCCTTTCCATAAATAGAATCACCAAAATAACCCTTTATTGTGGTAAAGTTTTTTGCTGTTATTACATCATTTCCACCCTTACCATCTACATAACCTGCATGAGAAATTTCTATATGATTAGCTTCGTTACTGCCAATGACAGAGTGTATATTCTCTGAATCTTTAAAATTCCCTCGTGTTATAACTGTATTACTCTGCTCAGCAGAAGAACCACCTAAATTACATGAAAACTCATCTTTTGTGATATAGAAGAAATTAACTCCTTTTTTGTAAACCTTGCAATTATTTAATTGATTCGTAAAATGGTACCTATTTTGTGTATTAAGGCCTTGATTGTTAGTTCCATCACTGGCAAGTGATATATTGGTACCATTAAAAATAACATCGATGGTATAGTCAGAAGTTACGCTAATAAAAGCATCATTATTAGGTATGTAAAACAACATATTTGCAGGCAGCCTAGAAGAACTGCTTTTACTATACAGAATTGCATCATAACAACTAACTGGATATCCTTGAAAAGACCACTTAATTAATCTTCTGTTTAAAACCATCTTAGGGTTGCAAGATACACTTGGTATTTTAGTAAAGGCATTCAAAGCAATCTCTTCCCTTCTAATATTATCATCGCGTGGCCCACAAGCTATTACATAGTCTCCGGTGGTACTGGGTATCATTCTAGAATAGTGATTAACACCACTAATATAAAATGGATACGTAATATTCGTACTCAACTCAAAGCTAAACTTGATATTAACTATCTTTGTCTCAAAACGACACACAGAATTTGGGACAGATACATCAACTTCTCGCAGTAGCTTAAAAGTTCCTTCTTGTAATTCATAAGCTCTTTCTTGTGTTTCATATTGCCTCTTCTTTCTTATGTAATTACGATTACTATATTCTTCTTCCGTGGTCAGTATATAGGGCAGTGATATGGCTATTTTATCATAATCACCTTTAAATTGCTCCAAGATTTTTGATATATACTGTTGATATATCTCCTTTGCTTCTATATCATCCTGTATATAATGAGGTATTTGTTTACTGAGGAAGAAATCCCAATAAAAATCATGTTTCTCTTGATCTGTAAGATTTATACGCCCTTCTAATTTTTCTACCTCAAGCTTTGCTTCTACAAACTGTGCTATAATGATTACAGCAACTGAAATAGCGGCACCAACCGGACCGGCAAATTCTCCTACTATTCCAGCTTCCACACCTATAGCTGACATTGTTTCAGTAACAACCGCAGGTACATCTGCAGCTATAAAGATAGAATTAGTTGCTATGTTTAGATCTGCAATCTTTATATCTGCAGGATCTGTCGCACTTTGCCTTGCTTTTATTGACTCCGCTAACCCTAAAAATGCTGCAAAGTTACCTATAGCACGTCCCATAGCTGGAGCAAATCCCTTCAACATCTGAGAATCAAGCTTCGTTCCTAACTCTAACATTTTTCCAGAGATTTTTTCACCAATCTTTGGCATTACCCAGAGATTTAATGCATCGTAGCCTAATCCCTCTATATCTCCATTTGCTATATGCTTACCAACTAAGAATACTGTAAAGGCAAGACCTGCACCTTCTGCTACTTTTCCTATTCTTTCTGCTACTCCTGATCTTCTCAGAATATTTTTCACTTCTTCTTTGTTCTCTATATTATCCTTCATTTCTTTCACAATATCCCTAATCTCTGGTTCTATTGAATCCAGATCTATGTCTTTAATCTTTGCTACAAATGCTTCTTCAACATTTTTGTCTATAACTTCACCTTCAGATATCTTCTGAGAAACCTTGAAAAGCTGATCATAAAACTCAATATTCTTTACTCTTTCTGCTACCTTGTCAGCATTGAATAACTCTTTGATACGCTGTTCTTTTTCCTCCTCTGTAATCTTTTCTTCATCAAATGAATCCATGCAGGCCATATTTACACTTCTTTCTCTTCTTGGTTTTTTACTTGGTGGATACTCAGGTGATGAAGATTCTCTTTTAGAACACTGCCTTAAATGAGGGAGTAAAGTATGAGAGCTATGAACTACTTTAAGAGGAATAAACCCTTCCTTATTCGTTCTGCTTGTTAAAATCAGTTTACGCGGATCATTAGACCCTTTATCAAAAACAACACCAATAAATTTCACCTCATCACCATCTGTAAGTGTTTTATAGGTAACACCTTCTTTATACTCTTCATTTATTTGATCATTTGCTTCCCTCAATAAAGCTTGAGCTCCTTTGCCCTGCCTTGATGTCTTAAGTTCCAACCCTATTGGTGTGTACTCCTCAGCATTTCCACCTTGAGCTACAAACTTAATACCATGAACTAGCATGTCAATACGTTCTCCTCCACCAGTTTGAAACTCAGTTAAAACTAATGCTCTAGTTTCTGGTAATTCTTGTAATTTTAAGTCACTATAATAACTAAACACTCCATTCAATATTCCCTGGAAATGAGCCTCTTTATTAACAAGACTCTTAAAAGGAAATATTCCTTCTCCAATTTTTCCTAACAATTCATTATATTCGTCTATTGATGAAGAGTAAGCATCCAGCGCCTCATCAAATGTTTCTTTTAGCTCACTAGGATAAGGAACTTCTCTGAAAGTACCTTGAAATCTCTCAGCTCCGTTGTTGTACTCTTGTAAAGAATTGTATTTTTCAGCCCAAACAGTAAGATATCTTTTAAAATCTGACTTGTATCTAGTATCAAAATTAAGACTTAATTCAACTATTTCCCTATCTCCTATTTCTCTGTTTAACCTATCAAGAGGGAGCACTTCATTTAGCATGTTCAGAACATCTTTTCTGTTAGCTTCAACAATATTTATCACATAAACCAACTTCTCTATATTCTCTGGAATGAGCACCATTGTTACAACTGCATGGCTTGCATCAAGATTAGCCGATAGTCTTTCTCTCGCTCTTTCAGCTGCTGGACGTCTAAGCCTACGAAGATTAGGATGCACTTCGGTAGGTATATTATCTCCATAGATAAAAATGTACTTTTTTAAACTTGTTCCTGAATCTTCACTTAATAATAATGATTGCCCTAGTAAAAACCTACTGAAATAATGATTATCTCCCTTCTCTGATGTACCAGGAAATGTATGGTAAATACGCTCCAAATTATCTTTTACCTGTTCTTTTAATTCCCTTTTACCGATTGTCTGTGTGTCCCAATCCTTAGTAGACTCTATTATATCTTGAAAAAGAGGGATTATTTCTTCCCCACGATTTGATACCTTAATATCAGAGATAGGAGATGGATTATCAAGATTGACACCAACACATAAAATGTTATCTGCAGTGGTTAGAACTCGCTGAACATTTGGTTGGAAACCTTGTGCATACCTTTCTGCTTGTTGCAAAGCCTTATCTGGAGTAGAATTAGGACCTTCTCCCGCTTTTAACTCAATAATAATGGGAATAGAGTCTAATGCACGATCAGGACCACGAGCTAGCAGGATAATATCTGCATAACCCCTACCTGCAAATTGCTCTGGATAAACTCTAAGATTATACCTATAGTGGAAATTCATGAAAACGCCTACCATAAATCCATGATGTGCTGCTTCACGTGCACTATTATCATAGACTACTGATCCTGTATATTTAGAGTGAACATTACTAATTTTTTTGACAATTTCCTTCAAAGACCTACTAACTGTCCGTGCACGGGAACTAACCAGTTTTTCTATATCACCTTCTGGATTACTCCATATTCCTTTTTCTACTTCATGAAATTCTTTGCTACTAGCAGAATCAAGTATCCCTTTAGTTTCCATATCAACAAAAATACCATCCTTTCCTTTATAGATCTGTACTAATCTGGATTTTATTCTATCTTGAATTTCATTCTTAATATTTAGGATCTCATTCTCAACGTTTCGATTTTTAATCCTACCTCTATCTATATTATTTCTTAATATGTCCTCCAATTCATTAACAGTAAACTGATGACCACGCTTACCTTCTGAAATGGAAAATAAATCTATATTATTAATAGCGTCTTCAGCATTTCCAATTTGACCATTTTTGACAATAGCTACTTTTAAAGTTTTCGAAGTATCAAAACTAAAATAAATCTTTTTAATATTTAACTTTTCTGCAATCTTTGTATCCAGCAAAGTAGAAAAGCTCCCTAAGAAGAAGTGTGTAAAAAATCCTGCTTTTTCTACAGAGTGTAAATAAGATGGAATTTGATCCACAAATGACTGAAATCTCGGTTCAAAAGATTTAAAATCCTCATCTTGCCGGCTTATACCAACTTCTTTACCTGCTTCCTCTATTAACAACTGTATTAATTCAAAGTCTTGAGGCCTTCCTTTACCCATTACTCTTTTTAAGCCTTTCACAAGCTCTTTATTATTAGAGATAATATTCCTTTCAAGACCAAAATTATAATGGTTTCGTTTACCTGGTGCACCAACATGAAATAACTGTATTTGAATATTTCCATTTTCATATCGACTTTCAGTTGCACCAGAAACACTAATGGTTGCTCTGAGCATTCCACTCATTGCTCTTATTTCAGGTTCACCTCCCCAAGCATTAGGTTTCCGCATGTTCTCTAAGTAACTCTCAAAATTGCCCTCAATAAAACCTCTAAACTCGTTTCTATGAGAACTTATATGATCAACTACTCGATTGCGAAATACATTTCTTACTAAGTTTGCAAATGTATCATCATAATTCGCAGTACCTAAATTCCGAACCAAACCTCTAATATGATCTAAATTTTGGATTACAGTTCCATCATTTCCAAATAGTACTTCATACCTTTGTCGAAATAAAGCATCGTCGTTTCTGACGGGTATTAAGTAAGCCATAGTAACAGACCAAAACAAGCAACTACCATCTCCTGGAACATCGATTCTTTCAAATCTACTTTCACTTTCAGAATTAGCGTCAGACCTCCGATAACGCTTGAATTGAGAACATTCTTTAGCTTGCTCTATATATTGTATTTTACCCGATGATTCGGTAATCTTTGAATTAACGCCTAGATGATCTGTTGGATATTGTGTCTTTAACATAAAACCCCCCTTCATTATATTATACTAAACCCACTATACCAAGCTTATTATATAACAATCAGAGATATCAATAATAAAAGCTATTTTTACCCATATGCTGGCTTATGTATATAACATTTGTATTATAATGCAACATCTTTTTGACAGAAGCTAAAGTAGTAACAAGAAACCACCACCTGCTTTATAGAATTGCCTTATAATACTTCTCAATTACCCAAACCTAATTGCTCACATGCTTTGCTTAATTTAACCTCAGTTAAGCTAGTAAGCTCTTCAGCTGTAGACTTACCGTATGATAAAAATTTATTTAATGAATCAATGTCTCTTTTCTCTAACACAGATCGTATATACTCTGCTTGTCTAGAATCCATAAATTCTTTGATTTGATCAGGATTAGCCTTATCTAATATTGCCCATATTGGCTCCATATAGCCCTTTTCTACTAAAGGTGTTAATAAATTTGTACAGAAAAGAGGGGATTTATCCTCTAGTTCCTCTCTTATCACTAAAGCACGATGACTATCAAATCCTTCCTTTGTCCACATATGCATAAAAAGCTTTACACTTTCGCTTACATAAGGCTCTGAATGTTTTTTGATTTCCATGTCTAACCAGATATTATAATTGTCTTCTGAGACATCACTTGGCCCTAAGCAGTCAAACAATTTTTGGAATTGATCAAAGCGAAGTGCACTCTGTAGCGTATCTAAACTACCATAATAACCATTTTCAGCTAAGTCTCTTTTTAGAAATTCTGGATATCTATCAGGATTTATCTGGCTAAAACAAAATTCGAATATTTCAGGATAACTATTACAACGACTGCCTGCTGCATATACCGCTGTTTTCATCAAGATCTCATCCTTTTTCTGTGCGTTCATTTCATTTTCAGGTAATAACTTTATTTTATTCCAGAAAAATTCCACTGCCTGCTCTTGCTTAAAACTCATAGCACATTTAAGCCCGTACTCATATGGACGACAGCCATCTAAATTTAGTTTAGAGATGTAACCACTAACAAAATGTGACCAAAAAACTATTAAAAGGTTGCCTCCTAGAGGCTTAACTAAGTGACCATACTCCAACAGACTGCTCTTACCTTGAGCTGATAGTTTATTTTTTCTCTCTTCAAATAGAGCAATAATATCTTCTTCCAGGCAATAACGACAGGCAATCTCATATCTTTTATCAGTACTAAAAGGATTATTTGAATTTTGCACAATCAATTTTTTACCTACCATTTGCCTATCAAGCTTAACTCCGTGTAAATTGTCTACTTTTTTCCAACAATCCTCACCAGACAACACTTGTGCAAGAAAATTACATCCTTTCTGTCCACTTTTTTGGTGTAGACGCCAATTTGTATAGCACCAGCGTTCAATTTGAAAAAGCTTAGATGCTCTATAGGGATCATCTTCTCTAATGGATGAAAACAAAGCTTCTGGAATATCTGAGCGCAACATAGCCACTACCTTAATTAATTAGATTATCAATTATATTTTAAGTATAGTATTCTATCTTTAAAACTTGTCAATCATTATTGTAGAAAATTTTCTAACCCAAAGTAGTTTTAGGCAAAAGTCTCTTAAGAAGCTCGGTACGGGATTTTTCTTTACCTTCAAATTCTGTTTTCATTATGAGTTTGCCTTAAATTCCTCCTTAAGAAAATTAGTATTAATCTAACAACGTATTTTACTAATAGCTTAAATAATATAGCCATTTCCAGTGCTCAAAATCAAGGAACGTGAGAGCTTTTTGTTTTGGGATGGGATGGTCTACCGTGCAACCTGTGCGAACTTTTATTTATAGTGACTTTGCTGTACGCTAAAATTAGCTATATTGGCTTACTTTTACTAAATTTATATATGAACTAATTTGCCTAACTTTATTGCAAAAATTTCACACCTTTATTTTCACAACCTTATTTTTACCCAACGAGTTCTCACAAATATACGTAATTTTTGAAGGAGTAAATAATTAAAAATCTTGTGATGCTAATTTGCGGTACGCTTCTATATTAATTAGACTAAAGCAGCTACTGATAAATTTATATAAAATGTAAAGCAATATATAACTCTTGACTTTTTCACTAAAGTATATAATAATTAAACTATATTATCGTTTTTTAATGCGAGGAATTATGGCTTCAATGTTATCGGAACAGTGGAAAGAAATACTAAATGCAGTAAACTTAAATGAGGGTGATATACTTGAACAAATAAAGGCGAAATTACAAGAACAAGATAAAGATGTGTATGAGTGGTGGGCACGGGAAAACTTTGATATAAACCACCTATTTGACACGTTAGTAACCTTAGACAATGGATTACGATATGGCGAAAAACTTACACTGTTACATTTAGCTGCTAAATATGGCAAATTAGAGACAGTTAAATACCTTATAGAAGAGAAAAATGTTGATATTAATAAAGTAGATAGACATGGCTGCACTGCTTTATATTGGGCTGCTAAACATGGTCACTTAGAGGTTGTTAAATACTTTATAGAAGAGAAAAACGTTGATATTAATCTAGAAGATGGGAGTAGCCGAAATGCTTTACATTGGGCTGCTAGACATGGTCACTTGGAGGTTGTTAAATACTTTATAGAAGAGAAAAACGTTGATATTAATAAAATAGATGAATATGGCAACCATGCTTTACATTGGGCTGCTAGACATGGTCACTTGGAGGTTGTTAAATACTTTATAGAAGAGAAAAACGTTGATGTTAATAAAGTAGATAGAATTGGACAAAATGCTTTACATTTGGCTGCTGGAAATGGTCACTTGGAGGTTGTTAAATACTTTATAGAAGAGAAAAACGTTGATATTAATCTAGAAGATAAGTATGGCAGAACTGTTTTGCATTTGGCTGCTGGAAATGGTCACTTGGAGGTTGTTAAATACTTTATAGAAGAGAAAAACGTTGATGTTAATAAAGTAGATAAATATGGCAACCATGCTTTACATTTGGCTGCTTTAAATGGTCACTTCGACATGGTTAGATACCTTGTAGAAAATGGGGCTGATGTTAATAAAGCAGATTATAACGACTCAACTGCTTTACATTTGGCTGCTGAATATGGTTGCTTTGACATAGTTAAATACCTTATAGAAAAGAAAAACGTTGATGTTAATAAAGTAGATAGACATGGCTGCACTGCTTTACATTTGGCCATTAAATTTAATCACATGGATGTTATTGAGCTAATAATCAATCACATAGCAAAGCTAGAAAATGTAAATTTATATGTAAGTCAAGAGAATTTACAGCTCAGAAGCAAATTTATAAGCACTTCAAGCGAGAAGCATAATAATTACTCACAGCATTTGCAGAACTGTAAGGAAGAAGCTGAAAAGATTGAAAAAGAAAATAACCCACTATATGACTTTTTAAGAGAAAGCAGCATTAATAATCTAGTTGTTATATGGAAAAAAAATGAAAGTGTACGCAGTAAGTTTGATAACCAAAAAAGCTTATACGCGCAATATCCAGAATATGCCAATATTTTAATTAACAAAGCTAATGAAGTGAAAAAGGAAATTCTCCTACGTAACCTTGCCTATGCTATACGTTTTAATAATCATGAAGGCATTAAAGCTATTCTAGATGAGGCTCAAAATAATAATATGTTAGACGTTCTTACTGCTGTTAGTACTGTAAAGTTACCAGATGGTCAAGAACACACTCTGACACCGCTTGCCTATGCTATACGTTTTAATAATCATGAAGGCATTAAAACTATTTTAGATGCAGGTATGTTAGAAGATGCTCTTACTGCTGTTAGTACTGTAAAGTTCCCAAATGGTCAAGAACACACTCTAACACCGCTTACCTATGCTATATGTCTTAATAATCAGGAAGGCATTAAAGCTATTTTAGATGCAGCTAAAGATGTAGGTATGTTAAAAGAAGTTCTTACTGCTGTTAGTACTGTAAAGTTCCCAAATGGTGAAGAACACACTCTAACACCGCTTACCTATGCTATATGTCTTAATAATCAGGAAGGCATTAAAGCTATTTTAGATGCAGCTAAAGATGTAGGTATGTTAGAAGATGCTCTTACTGCTGTTAGTACTGTAAAGTTCCAAAATGGTCAAGAACTTACTCTAACACCGCTTGCCTATGCTATATATTGCGTCAATCAAGAACTAGCAGAGATTCTAATAACATATGAAGTTGAGTTAAAAGGTTCAGCGGGAGAAAAGCCGGACTACCTAGCACAACATGATTCTGATCTAGCGAGAGAGTTGTCAGAATATTGGGATAAACGTGTAGAAAATATGATTAAAGAGATTTTTCTGCATAATCATAAACCACTAATTGATGCTTTATTAACATATTATGAGCGTGATTTCAAAACTATGACATTTTCTGATATAAAAAAGTTTTTTATAGTTCACAGTAGTGCTTTTAAAGAAAAGCTGGGTAATGGAGGGATAACTCTGATTAACTTTGTAGATTTTCAAGATATTAAGGAGAGGCATATTCCTACATTAAAAGTACAGGCATTTATAAAGTTTGTAGAAAGTTGTATACCAAGTGGAAGCATCAGCAATCCAGACAGTGAACAGCATCAAGCAGCTGGTCGCGATCGTTTTGCCTGAATTGCTGTTGTATCTCTATATTCTGAAAGTGCTACAGCTTTTGACGGAAAATGGTCAGAAATCATACAATTGAGTTAAAGAAAAACAGTAGGGAGGACACCTCATAAGTGTTAAAAGCACCAAAAATGTTGTTATATGGAGTGGCATGTAAGTTTCCTCCTGATATACCGCTAGTTCCTTGTGAACTTTTGTTTATAGCAACTTTGCTATTCGCTGAAATTGGCCATATTAGCTTACTGTCCATAGTGATGGTAAAAGCCTCCACCTTCTAGGTGGAAAAACTTTAGTATTCCCCAACTGGGATTGAAAACCCTCGCCTTGAGATAAAGGAAAAGTTATAATAGCCGCATATGCGACGTTATGGATACAATGCACATTCTAAATATGATATGAAGGTGCATCTAGTCTGGATTCCCAAATATCGAAAAAGAGTTTTAAATTGCAACTAGAACAAGAGAAATATTAAGGCAAGTTGCTATGGAAAATGAAGTTCAAATTATTTCAGGTAAGGTAGCAGTTGACCATGTTCATATGTTTATATCATACAAGCCACAACAAAGCGTTAGTAAAATTGTGCAACTTTTAAAAGGAGTAAGCTCTCGATTGTTAATGCAAGATTTTGCAAGTTTATGTAAGCAGTTTTGGGGAAGGCATTTATGGGCAAGGGGATATTTGGCTGTCAGTTCTGGTACTATCACAGATGAGGTGATACAAGCATATATATCTATACAGGAAGGTGAACCAGTTCACGACGATGATCAATTTCAAATTGATTAATCTTTAACCCATCACCTTATAGAGATTGTCCGGAAACCAGTAAATTTAGGCATATTTCCTCTTTAACATAACCCTACTCATGGCAAGATACATGAAATTTTCAGTAGATGTTGTGAGCAAATCGTATTCCTTTGATAGCCTTCTGTTCCTATTGATCCAGGCAAAAGTCCTTTCGACAACCCACCTTCTTGGCTGTATTTTAAACCCCTGTTCTCTTGCCGGTAGCAACTCAGGCGGTGTGTCTTTATGTACCCAAAACCTACATGGAGGCCTTTTAACAATTTCAATATCTATGTCATATTCTTCCTTTATGTGATTCTTTAAATTTCTTCCTTGGTATCCCATGTCAGCCCACATTTTTTTAACTTTAGTATATTTTGTTCTCATATTGTTTAATGCTATTTTAATACCATCTCTATCATTTTCACTAGCAGCACCCACATAACAGCCTAATATAAAACCCTGGGTATCTGTAATTATATGCCTTTTTCTACCTTTTACTTTTTTACTCCCATCATAACCTTTAGTCCCCCTTTTTCTGTAGTTTTAACAGACTGGCTGTCTACTATGCAAGCGTTCGGCTGCCCATTCCTTCCCATTTTTCTCCTGCTACATTTGGTAATTTCATAGTTCATTTTTTCAAAAATTCCCTGTTTTTTCCATTGTCTGAATTGCTCATATACGGTCTTCCAGAGTGGAAAATCATTCGGCAGATAACGCCATTGGCACCCTGTACGTAGTACATAGAAAATTGCTTCTAGTATTTCTTTCTTACTATACTTTGGTGGCCTTCCTCCCTTCTTGTACGATACCCTGAAGTATTTTTCTATTCGAGCCCATTCCCTTTTACTTAAATCTGTTGGATATTTTTTTCTCATTCCTTACCTCATTTTATATCTCTTAACACTATACCCTTATTCTAGTTTCCGGATAACCTCTAAGACTTAAAGAACGCCGATACTGGAAATAGACAGTGACCAGGGGTTCTTTTGCCTTTTTTCGATTTGGTAAATTTCTTTTGGTTTGCTATAAAAAACAGAGCCAGGAAAAACATTTCTCTATTCGAATCCTTTCGTTGTGCTGTTGATTCTTCCTTCCTATGACTTGTTCGGACTATTATGAGAAATGCTATAATTCAAATGTTTCCATAAAAACCCCCTGTTCTATTGTCACTCCAATAATACATCTGGTATACTAAAATATCTTTAAGAAGGATGACCTTTAGGTACACAACTGTACGAACATTGCCTACCAGTTAGGGCTATAACGTTATCCCAGTGCCCTCTTCCTGTCATCCCAGCGCGTGACACTGGGATCCAGAATTTAAATAAAAGCTGGATCAACTTTTCCTGTCATCCCAGTGCATGACGCTGGGATCTCATTTCATTTTATGAAGGTGCAGACAACAGAATATGACTATATTTCCTGTGCATTCACCCCCAAGCCTTGTCCCGTTCCTACTCCATCCATTTCAGTACTAGGTTTTGACATCATATATGTAATACCACCAACTGCTAGTGCCGCTGCTACGATTGTGGCTACCGCTATTACTATAGGCATTAACTCAATCGCAATTGTTCCAGTTGCAAAAAGTGCTACTGCTGCTGCAGTGCCCAGCAATGCAGTTGCACCACCGGCAAAAACTCCTTTTTTAACCGCTGGTTCTTTAAGTTTTTTTTCTGCTGCCTCTAAAAACTCCTTTATCTTCTCACCTTTAGCTAAATCTCTTGGGGTTCTATCACATTTATTCTTTAATAAAGGATTAGCCCTGCTTTCTACAAGGTATTTAACTATGTCTAAGTGGCCATTGAAAGCAGCCATATGTAAAGGAGTCCATCCAGAACTATTTTTCGCATCAACCTTAGCCCCCTTTTTTAATAGAACTTCTACTACCTCTTTACTGCCATTGAAAGCAGCCAAATGTAAAGCAGTGTCGCCATCATTATTTTGTTGATCAAGACTAACCTTTTTGTCGTTTACAAGGTATCTAACTGTCTCTAACTGGCTATTTGCAGCAGCCATATGTAAAGGAGTCCATCCAGAACTATTTTTCGCATCAACCTTAGCCCCCTTTTTTAATAGAACTTCTACTACCTCTTTACTGCCATTGAAAGCAGCCAAATGTAAAGCAGTGTCGCCATCATTATTTTGTCGATCAAGACTAACCTTTTTTTCTTCTATAAGGTATTTAACTGTCTCTAACTGGCTATTTGCAGCAGCCATATGTAAAGGAGTCCATCCAGAACTATTTTTCGCATCAACCTTAGCCCCCTTTTTTAATAGAACTTCTACTACCTCTTTACTGCCATTGAAAGCAACCAAATGTAAAGCAGTGTTGCCAAACAGATCTTGTTGACCAAGACTAACCTTTTTGTCGTTTACAAGGTATCTAACTGTCTCTAACTGGCCATTGCTAGCAGCCAAAAGTAAATCAGTGTTGCCAAACAGATCTTTTTGATCAAGACTAACCTTTTTGTCGTTTACAAGGTATCTAACTGTCTCTAACTGGCCATTGCTAGCAGCCAAAAGTAAAGCAGTGTCGCCAAACAGATCTTTTTGATCAAGACTAACCTTTTTGTCGTTTACAAGGTATCTAACTGTCTCTAACTGGCCATTTTTAGCAGCCCAATGTAAAGCAGTGTTGCCCTTATTACCTTTTTGATCAAGACTAACCTTTTTTTCTTCTACAAGGTATTTAACTATGTTTAAGTGGCCATGGTAAGCAGCAATATGCAATAATGTAAAATTATAATCATCTTGTGTTACTTTTATGCATGATATATTAAATAGGTGGTTTATGTCAAAGCTTTGCTGCTCCCACTTCTGATGTTCATCCTTATCCTGTTCTTTTAATTTCTCTTTTATTTGTTCAAATATATCACCCTCATTTGGGTTTACTGTACTTAATATTTCTTTCCACTCTTTCGATGTTAATTCCATACTTACTCCTTACTAAATAATTTAATTGTCACACATTTCAATAAAATGTTAAGACTTTAAATTTTTATATCTTATACTAGGTTATTAGTATAGCATTTCTCATAATAGTCCGAACAAGTCATAGGAAGGCAGAATCAACAGTACAACGAAAGGATTCGAATAGAGGAATGTTTTTCCTGGCTCTGTTTTTATAGCAAACCAATGATGCTCAATTTTATTAAAATCTGGAGCATACGGCGGCAGATACAAAATTTCTGCACCGACTCTTTTAGCGAGCTTGATAAGCTTATCAGACTTATGAAAAGTAGCATTGTCAAGAATGACAGTCTGTCCAGGTTCCAAGATTGGTGTCAAAAATTGTTCAAACCATCCATTAAAAACATCCATATTACAGTGGCCTTCAAAGGTTAATGGAGCAACTATCTTTCTTCTACTTAAGGCTGCAACCATACTGATTCGTTGAGTTTTCTTTCCAGATTTGAGGGCATAAAACCGCTGTCCTTTCTGGCAATATCCATATGGATAGTCCTATGTGTTATCAATGCCAGACTCATCTATATACACTAAGTTCTCTGGTTCTTTTGTTGCTATAATTTTTAAGAATTCAGCACGTTTTTCTTCGTTCCTTTCCTTGTATCCATATGTCTTTTTTTGCGCGTAAATCCAATTTTTCTGAGAGCTCGGTGGATCGTTTGGATACTCCAAAGTTTAGCCATTTCCGATAGAGTCTTTCCTCCCTTTTCTCTGGCAAATTTAGCAAAGGCATCCCAGTCGGTAATTTTGTGATTGTAACCTCCATTTCCAAGTTTCTTTGATTGAAAGTCTCCTGTTTCCTTTCTTCTTTGCTGCCACTGTTTCTCTGCTTCCTCCCTCCTCTAGCGCTTCCATTGCTTTTTTCCTTAAGTCATAACTATATGCTGCTGGCACTCAACCTCCTTATCATCGTCTATCTTTATCTTATCACATCCGGACTTCTATGAAAAGAGCTATACCTTGAGCAGCAGCATAACACAAAAGCTCTCCGTACACTTTTTTAGGCTCATATTCTTTGTTTCGTACAAAATCTTCTACTGCCCTTGCTGAATTTTCTTTGTTTAAACCTTGCTCAACACTTGGAGACAACATACTATCATAAAAACTCTTTACTGTATCACCCCCTCTGCGAGGTTTGTCCCACCACTGATCATTCTCTCCGTGTGCTCCCCATTCTTCAAGAGCCTCAACCATTTGATTATTTCCACTTCTTCTAGCCTGCCACAATGCTGTTTTTTTACCATGCTCAAGGTCTGCACCATGATCTTTACAGAATTTAGCAGCTTCAATATTACCTCGACTAGCTGCAATATATAAAAGCTCTCCATATATTTTTTTAAGATCACATTCTTTGTTCTGTATAAGCTGCTCTACATTTCTTTCTGTATATTTTTTTATATACTCTTTTTCTACACCGTGCTCAATATATACACAAAATTTACGATCGTAAAACTCTACTATCTCTGTTTCCAGTATTTTACATTTTTGCTGGCCAATACCAGGGTTTTCTGAACTATAAGCAAGCTTACCTAGCTGATCACGAGCATCCTCTAAACAAGTGAAATCCTCACCCAGCCTTTCTGAAGCATCTTTACGCATTCTCCATCTTTCAAGAGTTTTAGCCATTTGATCTTGTTTAAAATGCTTGGCAAGCGACAATGGTGTTCTTCTATGATTATCTTCATAATCAAAATCTGCTCCTTGATCTATACAGAATCCAGCAGTTTCAATATTACCTTGAATGGCAGCCCAACATAATAATAACCCATATATTTCTTTAAGATCATATCCTTCTTCCCGTGCAACATTCGCTACCATTTTTACCACATCTTCTTCTTTACTTTCTCTGATACCGGAAGATACATCTTCATAAAGAAACGGTAGTATATGAGCCTGCAAGAAGTCTGGTTCATTATTTTTCATATTTACCTCTAAACAAATATTATTTACTGAGTATACTCATAAAATTTAACAATCTGTTTAAAAGGAAAGCTGTTCTCTAATTGCATAAAAATCAACAATAATTTTTGTATCAAGAAAAATGTTTTTTTAACTAAACTTTTTTAAGCATTAACGATACCTACTAATTTGGAAGTATGTAGGAAAATTTATAACAACTTTAAATAAAATTCTTTTTATAGAAGATATTTTTAATTTTCTCACTATTTTTGTTAAAAAAAACATTTAACTGATCAAAATATTGACAAAGATAGTATATTATTATATACTGAGAGTTGTCTAGATGAAGTCTAATCGAAGTAGGTTGGCTTTTATATTGAGGTAAGGAGTTATGAGCGTCGTATTTTATTATAAAGAATTTAATGACCATGATTTAGGTGATGATAACAGTCATCTAAGAAATAAGTTCAATGCAATAATTAAAGATTTAGAGGAAAATGAGTATACAAGTCTGGGAGATACAAAGTTAATAAGTGGCAATGGGAGTACTAAATATTTTAGAGCTAAGTTAAGTAATAAGGACAGGCTATTATTTACGAGTATAAGGCATAATGATAAAGATGTTTTTGTTATTTTAGAAGTAATTCTGAATCATGATTACCACAAGTCTAACTTTCTAACAAAAAAAATAAAAAACCAAGAAATAGAAATAATAGATAAAAACAGTAAAGATGTTTCTGATAATGCAGATATAGTAGGATTGGAAGATGCTTCACAAGTTCATCTGCTAGGTAAACTTGTTACTTTCAGTGCAACGCAGGAAGAGATAATTAAACGTATTGGGGAGTGTAAATTACCTTTAGTTATTAGTGGATCTGCTGGTAGCGGTAAGACATCAGTAGCTTTGGAGAGTCTTAAAAAGATGCAAGAGAAATTCGAAGGAGGAAAAATTTTATACATTACCAAATCAGAAAATCTCATAAAAGAATCAAAAAAATTACTTGAATGTAAATACTATGATGAAATCAAGACTGATGTTCCAAAAGAAATTGAGTTCTTATCTTTGCATGAATTTCTAAAAAAAATAAGCAAGGAAGATGTAGAAGAAAAGAAGCCAATTAGTAGAAGTAAATTTTTCTCATGGTTCAACGAAGTATGCACAAAAGGTAAATTTAAGAAGTATAAAAAAGAAGGAGATAAAATATTTGAAGAATTTACAGCTGTAATAGGTGGAAGAGGAAGAAAAGAATATGAAGAGTTAGGAAATAGACAAGCTATATTTTCTAAAGAGAGAAGAAATAATATCTATAGTCTCTTTGAAGAGTATAAGAAATTTATAGAGGAAGATCAAGAATATTATGACCCTAATCTTGTTGCCCATAGGTGTAGTGAAGAAGAAATAATGGCCTATGATGCTGTTGTTGTAGATGAAGTTCAGGATTTAACTAAAAGCATATTAGATTTGATATTGTGGAAATAGCATTCCAGATCGAGAAACCAGCGGAGGATGGGAAGATTTTTAATTTGTATCATTGTACTAGTTATCATAATAGCAAGGGTATTTCTGACTCAAAACTTGTTTTTGATCTGCAGGCTCAATGACAAAATTCAGTAAAAAACTCAGGGTATTTTTTGGCGGATTGTATCAAATTATAGCGGCTGCATGTCTTTTTCATTTTTTCTACATTCAGCCAAATCGCGCTTGAACTAAGCGTCAGTAAATTATTATAGCGCCAATTTAAAGTATTATAGAGTCAAAACTCGCCACTCGGGGTTTCTTTGCCTTTTTTTCTACTTGGTAAGTTTCTTAATATTCATAGCTAAGGCAATTTAAGAGCACACAAAAAATGCCAAGAATAATTGCCTTTTAGATGCAAGAAGTTTAGTGTTTGTTATTTACCTAAAATCGTGACTTTAATCTACCTTAAGCTCAAAGTCTTCCGTTAGCTGTGTAGAGTACATTTCCTGATTATCTTGATTATAGAGAGTAAATTCGTGATCATCTAAGTTTAATATTGCAAAACCAAAGCCAAAAAAGTTTCTAACTTCATGTGCTAAGTAATTTTTGCCGTTTGAGTAACTAAATTCTACATTTTGATAAGTAGGTTCCTGATCTTGAGCGTGTAATAGTGCACCACCGTTTCCGATTATAATCTGGTCTGGAACATTACTCATCAATAAGATCTGAGCTATGTGAATATGGCCGGAAACTATGGTAGTGACATTGCTTGGAAATTTATCCCCAAAAGCTTCAATTTGTGTGAGATTGCCATGACTTTTTAATGTCAAAAGTTCTTTTTTTGGAGATCTCCAAAGCGGTCTGTGAGTTAAAAACCACGTGGGTTTGTTAGAACTCTCTTGTGTTAGTTTGTTAAATTGCTTCTCAAAAGCATCAATTGTATTCTGAGTTGTGAAAATATCTTCACCAGACGAAGAGTCGAAGATAAAAAATCTCATCGGTCCAATGTCTAAAGACCAGCTAGGGACGAAATTTTCACATTTTTCAGATAAAAAGGGGTATGGATCTAGATATCTAAACCATCCTTCATGAGCTCTGTCACAACTTTCATGGTTTCCCCTGACAAAGAGAAAAGAAGATTGTGGTAGAATATCCTTTGCAGGCTCGAACCAATCAGCGTACCAAGCTTCTTTATTGTACCCATAAATATTGCCGCACTTTTGTTCATTTCTACATTTTGTTTTTCTGTAATGATAATCGCCAACGTGGATAATTAGGTCAGGTTTATGAGAGGCAATAGAATCTAAGTTTTTTTTTAAAGGCCAACTATCTACCGAATTACATTCCTGTTGAAATAATGCATTTATTCTGCAGCCCGTATCACCAATAAAAGCAATTTTGCTAATCTTTTCTGGTAATGCGGGGACCTGTATGTTGTCAATATTAATGTTTTCGGCACTTGTTTCTACTATCAGTTCACAAACTGTTTCAGTGTGATCACCATTGTTAATTGAGCTGCGACTTAGCATTTCTATTTTCTCACCGTCGACATAAACAATGGGACAAGTATCATTGTCTATAATTGCACGTACACTTAATTTATTTTCCGGAATAGCTTGAGACCACGTGTATAATATCTGTGCATGGGCAGAGTGAAAGCTGGTTATAAGAGATAAGGTTAAAAAAATAAAGATATTAGCTATATTCATTTGTATAAAAACCTAAGCTTAAAATTAGTGACACAATCATCTTAAATAATTGAAATTTATGATCACAGCCCTTGACCTGCTTTCTGATTTTGCATCAAAACTTGCTTGCGCTTCTCCCAAGTATTCTGTGTGTCTCCTAAAAACTCCTTACCATTAATGCAAGAGATCTATTCATAGCAGAATTATACAGACAATTTATAAATTATCCTAGTATCAGATTGACACTTTGGATGAAGAATCCTAAAATGATTAAGTAATTTAAAATAATTATATAAAAACTAGAATAAAGTGCGGTCGTGGTGGAATGGTAGACACGCAGCGTTGAGGTCGCTGTGGCTCATAAGGCCTTGGAAGTTCAAGTCTTCTCGGCCGCACCAAACTTCTTGTCGTTATTTGATGTAGGTAAAATGTTAATAGGAAATCAAAGTAAAAACAAAGTAGAGAGGGCCATCAGTGAAATCAGGCGTGGTCTGCCAATTGTAATACATGATGAAAGTAATTATCTATTGTTTGCTGCTGCTGAAACTTTAGAGAGGGATTCATTTGATCAGTATAAGCTCATATCAGACAATCTATGTGTCACTTTGACTCTAAGTAAGGTGCAGTATACGTTCCAAAATGAAGAAAATGGCAGCAAACGCTTACCGGTAAACAACTTTGATGAGCTGCTTTATTTAGTAAACTGTTCAACAGAAGATAGCACAAAAGAATTGCAGCGTTCAAAGATGATAGATAAATGTGCTACTACTTTGCTTAAATTCTCAGAATTATTGCCATACGCGTTAGTGATCGATATGACTTTTAAAGATAAGAATGAGATGCGAGATTGGTGTGAGAAAAATGACGTCATTGCGCTGGACACATTATTCATAAACGATTTTCAACGAAACCAGGGTTTATATGAAGTGTGCAAAACATCATTATTTTTGAAGCAGACTCAAGAAGTAAATATCATATCTTATAGAACCAAAAGTGGCGGGAGGGAACATTATGCAATTATTATTGGCAATCCAAATGAAGATGGAGACCCGTTAGTGAGGATTCATTCCTCATGCTATACAGGCGATCTATTAGACAGCTTATCGTGCGATTGTAGAAGCCAATTACATCAAGCAATCCAAATAATGGCTGACTCTAGCGGTGGCATTATATTATACCTTATGCAGGATGGTAGGGGCATTGGTTTAACTAATAAGTTAAGGGCATATGATATGCAGAGAAAATATAATCTTGATACTGTGGATGCAAATAGAATATTGGGTTTTGAAGATGATGAAAGGGATTTTACCGTTGCAGCTGAAATGCTCAAGAAATTAGGCGTTAAAAAAGTCCAATTACTTACAAATAACGGTAGAAAGTTATCAGAGTTGAAAAACAGTGGCATAGAGGTTACAAGGTGTCTACCACTTATTATGGAGCGTAATCAGTATAATGTTTCATATATGGAGACAAAATTTGGCAAGCTAGGCCACAAGTTAAGGGTTTTTTAGCTTTTTTATTGTAACTACTTTGTTGATTTACTATGTTCGTTAATATAGGTTAAGGTTTTAAGAAAATTAAGATGCTAAAGCTTTTCAAAAAGAAAAATAATGAGTCGTTGGATAAGGATATAAATTGGAGTTCGAGTCGCCATAGCACAGTTGTTGCTCAGAGGAATACTTTACTTTTATTTACATTAATATTATTAGTAGCAATTTCTGTAAGCATATTGGCTATATTTAAAATTAGTACAAGTAGCACTATTGAGCCATTTGTTATAGAAATTGAAAAAAAATCCGGAATAGTGCAATTGGTTGATCCTGTTACAGTAAAACAATATTCTGCGGATAAAGTACTAAACAATCATTTTATTGCAGAATACATAAAGGCAAGAGAGGTTTTTGATAAATATAACTACAATTATAACTATTACACAAAGGTGAGGTTATTTTCTTCACCCAATGTATATAATGAATTTAGAAATTATATAAGCTCGCAGAACATGGATGATCTTTTTAATTTATATTCAGGTTTTGTTAAAAATGAGTTTAAGATTCGCTCAATCCAGAAATTGTATGATGATACCTTTCAGGTGAGGTTTACTGTGGAATTCACACGAAAAGATGGAAGCTCTGTAAGAAAAAACAAGATAGTCATCATGTCGTATAAGTATGCATCACTTGAAATGAATGATCAGCAAAGATACGTTAATCCATTAGGATTTCAGGTTACTTCTTATAGGGTAGATGATGAATATGTGTAGAATATTATTAGTTTTAGCTTTACTGATAAATAGCGGTTTAAGTGCATCAGTTAATTACAATAAGCCTATTTCTGTAGATAGTAGAATAAAAACTTTTGTGTATAGTCCTAACGAAGTATTCACAGTTGTTTTTAGTCAAGGTTACTATTCTTATATTGAATTTGCAGAAGGAGAAAAAGTTAAAAACATTGCTGTTGGTGATGCGTCAAGTTGGAAAATTAGCCCTTATGACAATAAACTACTTATCATGCCGTTTGAAGTTAGTAGCCGCACTAACATGATTATTACAACTACCAAAAAGAGAAATTACATTTTTGACTTAATCTCAAGACCAAACTACGATAAATACCCAGATGCTGATACTGAGAAAATAAGTCACGATTATTCTGCTGAAAAAGATATATCTTATGTAGTACGTTTTTATTACCCTCAAGAGGAAGATGAATTTGATGTTGATTTAGATGAAGTATCAACGCCTACTCAAATGCAATATGTTCTAGACAAGCCAGAAGGAGTAATACAGGAAAATGACACGAAGTACAATTATACATATATCGATGAAGGTGTTAACACTGATATAATACCAATTGAGTTATTTGACGATGGCTATTTAACCTATTTTAAATTTAGGGACAGTAACAAAATACCTCAGATTTTTACAGAAGAGGGTAAAACTAAATTACCTTGTAAAAGACTGTTATTTGATGGTTATGTTATAATAAAAGGGGTGCATAAGAAGTTATTCATGCGTTATGAGAATAATGAAGTTGAAATTATAAATAGGTCACTTTAGCTGTGGTACATGTAATATGAGTAAAGAAAAGCGTAACAATTCGGAAAATGAGTCAGAAATAGAGAGCAAGGTAGTAACAGTTGGCTCTAATCAAGGCCATAGAGCATTAATGGTTGTTATTTTAGTGCTTCTAGTTGGTGGGATATATTATCTCTATTTTAGTCCTTCTTCTGATGAAGAGGATGTGGAAACCATTAGAAAGGAAGAAACGGAGCAAAATGTTCAAGAATTGAAAGGAAAGTTGGAGAAAGTTCCAGATAATACAGCGGTTCATGAAAGGATAATAACTGATCTGCCATCTTTACCTTCTATTTCTACACCGCAAATTATACCGGAAGTAAAACAGGCTAAAAAAGAAGAAATGGTAAAAAAAGAAGAAGAAAAACCAAAAGAAACGCCTATGTCAAATATGCCTGTTTTGCCAAAGCAAAACTTCCCCCATAGCAATATTACCAGCAATTTACCAACCTCGTTTCCTACAATAGGTGGAGGTGGTTATCCTAGAGACAGACGTGGTGCACAAATGTTAGCAATTTCAGGTGGTGGCAAAGAGGACAAGGCTGCCGATGCCATTTTATCCAACACTTCAGTACAGCCGAATGTAGCTACCAAAGTGGGGAAACTTGGGTTTATGATTACTCAAGGTAAAATTATTGATGCTGTTTTTGAAACTGCAATAAGTTCTGATCTGCAAGGAACGCTACGTGCTGTGGTTAGTAGTAATGTTTATGCAGAGACTGGTGATACGGTTTTAATACCCAGAGGTTCAAGATTGATAGGTGGCTATTCATTTGACTCGAATGTTGCAAGAGCTCGCATAAATATAAACTGGAATAGGATCATTCTTCCTCACGGAATAGATATTGCTATTTCATCACCTGGTACCGATGAGCTTGGTAGAGCAGGGGTAGCTGGCATAGTTGATAATAAAATAGCAAGTGCATTGTTTTCTTCAATATTGCTTGCAGGTGTTTCGATTGGGTCAGCTGTTATAGGACAAAAGGCTTCCAATCTTGTTGATGCGCTAAATGCCATGGATGCGGTAAGATCTATCACTGCAACTGAAATAGATTTTTCTTCTCTCCAAAGCACTATTGACCCAGAAAAAAAGATATCTAGTGACAAATGGAAATTGGGCCTTGGAGCTATTGGCAGAATTAAGAATGCTAAAAATGAGCAAGATTTGCTGAAAATAATGAAAGAGGAAATGGCAAAAGCACTAGGAATTGATGGAGGTAAGGTAAATATAAGCCTAGAAGACATAAATCAACTGCTACAACAATTTCTAGGAAAAAACAAATCTGTCTATGAAGAGGCAATTAGCAAATCAATCAATGATTTTTCTAAAGATATGCGAGATATAGTCGAAAGATCTACAGATAAAAAACCAACTGTTTATGTCGATCAAGGCACCGCATTGAAAGTATTTGTTAACCAAGATATAGTATTTCCTCCACAGGCAATATTAAACCAGTAAAATGAACTATGCTGCACTTGATACATATTTAGAGCCATTACAAGGTATCTTTCAAGAGGAAGGCGTAAATGAAATATCAATAAATAAGCCAAAGGAAGTATGGATTGAAAATCGTGGTGAAATAAGGTGTGAAAAATTAGAGATATTCGACCTTAACCATTTAAAATCTCTTAGCAGACTGATTGCTCAAGCCACAGAACAAAAACTTAGCGAAGAAGCACCGCTGCTTTCAGCTACATTACCAAATGGTTATCGTATACAGATAGTATTTCCACCAGCATGTGAGTCTGATAAAGTAGTCATGTCAATTCGTAAACCTTCTACCATGCAATTAGCATTGGATGATTATGAAAAGATGGGGGCTTTTTCTGAAACTGTTATAGAAGTAACTGATGATCCAGTGGATCGTCACCTGGATTCACTGTTAAAGCAAAGAAGAATAAGAGAGTTTTTAGAATACGCTGTAATAAATAAAAAAAACATCATAATCAGTGGCGGAACTTCTACCGGTAAAACTACTTTTACTAACGCAACTTTGCGTACCATTCCAGCCGAAGAAAGAATTATTACTGTTGAAGATGCGAGGGAAATCGTTTTGAACGATCATCCAAATAGAGTACATCTGATTGCTTCTAAAGGAGGGCAGGGCAGGGCCAAAGTGACTACTCAAGATTTGATAGAAGCATGCTTACGTTTAAGGCCAGATAGAATAATAGTTGGTGAGCTCCGTGGAGCGGAAGCTTTTAGCTTTCTTAGGGCAATAAATACTGGTCACCCAGGATCAATATCAACCCTTCATGCGGATAGTCCAGCAATGGCCCTTGAGCAAATAAAACTGATGGTCATGCAGGCAAATCTTGGCATTCCTCCAGATCAAATCATACCATACATTAGAAATGTAATTGATATTGTTATTCAACTAAAAAGAACCAGTGGGGGGAAAAGAAGCATTTCTGAAATATTATTTACTAGATCATCGGATGAAAATGCTTAAATTTATACATAATGAGGAAGAGTAGTTTATGAGTAATGGAAATCATCTGCGCAACATTCTGATAGGGGGGGTTGTAGCTTTCAGTGTACTAGAATTTTGCTTCTATTTATCTGGTATATTGTTTTTTCTATTTGTTGATGGTCCAGATGGCGTAGACTTTAAAGCAATTAACCCTAGCTTGACGCCTTTTCCTCAAGCTCTTTGGCCAACAATTTTTGATCATATACAATATTGTTGGCGTCATCCAGAGTTGTATAGTCTTGAGCTCAAAATTAAGTTGATTGCATCTTCTGCGCTGCCTATTGTTGTCTTGATGATTATTTTGTGGAATTTAAGGGAAAGGGTAGTTGAGTGGCGGCCATTTAAAAAGAAAGAATCACTACACGGAGATTCGAAGTGGGCATCAGAGAAAGACATAAGAAAAGCCGGGTTAAGAAGCAAAAAAGGGCTATTGCTTGGTAAAGATAAAAGGGGCTACTTTATTGCTGAAGGGTTTCAACATGCATTGCTGTTTGCTCCTACGGGTTCGGGTAAAGGTGTTGGCTTTGTAATTCCTAATTTATTATTTTGGACTGACTCGGTAATTGTACACGACATAAAATTAGAAAACTATGAAATAACAAGTGGTTGGCGAGAACGGCAGAAGCAAAAGGTATATGTGTGGAATCCAGCACAGCCAGATGGAATAAGCCACTGTTATAATCCGCTACAGTGGATTAGTGAAAAACCCGGACAGATGGTTGATGATGTGCAGAAAATAGCTAACCTAATCATGCCTGAACAAGACTTTTGGCAAAATGAAGCAAGAAGCTTGTTTGTTGGAGTAGTATTGTACTTACTTGCTGCACCAGAGAAAGTTAAATCTTTTGGTGAAGTTGTGCGCACGATGCGTAGTGATGACGTGGTTTATAATCTCGCTGTTGCTCTTGATACAATGGGTAAAATAATACACCCTGTGGCGTACATGAACATTGCGGCTTTCTTGCAAAAAGCTGACAAAGAAAGATCAGGTGTCGTATCAACTATGAACTCATCACTTGAATTGTGGGCAAACCCATTGATTGATACTGCAACGGCGACAAGTGATTTTAATATTTTAGATTTTAAAAAGAAGAAAACTACAGTTTATGTCGGCTTAACTCCTGATAACTTAACTAGATTAAGACCTTTAATGCAAGTTTTCTACCAGCAAGCAACTGAGTTTTTGTGTAGAAAATTGCCATCGGATGATGAGCCTTATGGCGTATTGTTTTTGATGGACGAGTTTCCAACACTTGGAAAAATGGAGCAATTTCAAACCGGCATCGCATATTTTCGTGGTTACAGAGTCAGATTATTCTTAATTGTTCAAGATACTGAGCAGCTCAAAGGAATATACGAAGAGGCAGGGATGAACTCCTTTTTATCAAACTCAACGTATAGAATAACTTTTGCAGCCAACAACATTGAGACGGCTAATTTAATATCGCAACTTATAGGAAACAAAACTGTGCAACAAGAATCGTTGAATAAACCTAAATTTTTAGATTTGAATCCTGCTTCAAGATCGTTGCATATCTCTGAGACACAGAGAGCGTTGCTGCTGCCTCAAGAAATTATTATGTTGCCACGTGATGAGCAGATAATTTTAATAGAGTCGACTTATCCAATTAAATCAAAGAAGATTTTGTACTACAGTGATAGCACCTTTACGAGGAAGCTGCACAAATCAACTTTTGTGCCTACACAAGAGCAATATGATCCAAATAAAGTTTTTTCTGCTACTAACGAAGATAAAATTAGTAAAGAAGAGAATAATGCTATTGCAGGGCCTAGCGCTGCTGATTATCCTGTTGAAACTCAAACCGAAGATGCAGTATATGATGAATCAGAGATTAACGATGAGCTTAAAGAGGAAGATCTTGATGATGAAAATGTTGATGACAAGTTTGAAGATGAGGAAGATGACAGGTTTGATGATGAAGAGGATGAATTTGAAAGTGGTGATGAATTTCAAGAAGAAAAAGACGATGACGGGTTTGACGACGAAGAGGATGAATTTGAAGGTGGTGATAAATTTAAAGAAGAAAGAGACGATGATGGGTTTGATGACGAAGAGGATGAATTTGATGATGAAGATATTGACGACGAATTAAAAAATGATAACAAAGCCGAAGATAAAGGTTAATTTTACCTATTTTTTTGGCTCAGAAAACAAGTTATGCAAATCATTAAGCTTTTCACATTAAGCCATTTTTAATTAATTAGTATTAAATTATCTACTTTAAGTTAGGGGAGTAGTAAAATGAGTAATAAAAAAACATTAGCAGTTACAGCATTTGCTTTATTGTTGTCACAACAGTCTTTTGCAAGCGAAACAGAAGGATTTTACTTCGGTGGTGGATATCACGGCCAATTTTTTAATAGCATAGGTTCACTGAAAGTCGAAGCGGCTAAAGGAAGTAAACATGTGACTGTGGACGAAATGTATGTTCCGGACAAGGTAAAAGGTCAAAAACCAAGTGAGTACAAAGGAGACTATAATCCACCTTTTGCTGGGGGTATAGCGTTTGGTTATGAAGGAGAACTAGGTAACAACAGTTATAGAGCTGAATTAGAAGCAATGCATTCTTCTGTAAAAGCGGATAATGTTGGTTTAGAAGGTAACCAAATGGGTATATCGTACATAAAAACAATCAGTGGCAGCGATTATATGTATACTGCTAAAGTCGATAATGACCAAATTGGAAACACATCTGTGATGGCCAATGCCTACTATCATTTGAAGAATGACAGTTTCTCTTTTTCACCTTATGTTGGAGCTGGAGTCGGTTTAACAAGGATGAAGATGTTCGGAGCAGCATCAATAAGACCTGCATATCAATTAAAAGCTGGTCTTGATTATTCCATAAATGAAAATGTAAATATGCATGTTGGATATAGACATTTTGGTGCCTTTGGTACGGATCATGAGCTAAAAGCAGAAGAGCTAGGGCAAGTAAAAAAGGAAAGTGGAAAGTATGTATTGGATAAGGGTGCACACTCAAAAAGTGGTAGCGCAAAAATAACAGAGAACATAAAGATAGGCAGTGGATTATTTGCTGCACATGGTATAGAGGCTGGTCTTACTTTCCATTTTGCTAGTAAATCTTAAGGTACGTTGCTCTTTGGAGAAAATAAGCCTTTTGGTGTCGTTCCAGCGTGTAACGCTGGAATTCACAAGAGAACGGAGCCAATGGGCTTTGTTGCATAGCTAGCTACGCAACAAAGCCAACTGGGATGTTACTTTAGCAATAAATATTTAAGAAATTCATTAAATAGAGGAAAAGGCAAAAGAAACCCCGGCCATTGTCTATTTTTAGTATTGGCGTTTTTTAAAGTCTTAAACGCTGCAATTTAGCGACTTTTAAACTGCAACAGACCCTTAGCTTAAGCGCTAAGAAACTTACTAAGCAGAAAAAAAGACAAAAGAATCCCGTGGTAGAAGTTGCTCACTCTCTAATCCTGCAAATTGGCGTACTATACTGTCTTAAACGACTTATAAGCGCGTTTCAGCTTGTATAGGGAAAAACCTAGAAGTCTAGGTGAAATTAATAAAGACATAAGGTGCACATAGTGCAAAAAATTAAACATAAGACGCCAATCTTAATACTCTTGTCGTTTAATCTGCACAGATGAAGATAACTGAACACCTTCAATACCATGATAGTGAGACTGGCGAAAGTTGTCAAGTAGTTTTTTTGTTTCTATAATTTGTTATTTCTTCAAACTCATCAATTAAAGTTCCCATGTCTTGCGGTAAATCAGAGCGAAATTCCATATATTCCTTACTCTTTGGGTGATATAATCCTAGCTTATAGGCATGTAATGCTTGTCTATTAAAATTACAGATAAAATCGGAGCTTTTAGCGTATTTTGCACTTTTACTACTATTTTTCCCGTAAACTTGGTCACCAACAATAGAATGTCCCATGTGGCTCATATGTACTCGAATTTGGTGTGTTCTGCCCGTTTCTAAAACGCATTTGACTAAGCTTACTTGTCCTACAACTTTCTGCACCGAATAATGGGTAATTGCCAGCTTTCCTGTGGTTTTCGCTACACACATCATTTCTTTATTGCCACGTTTTGGAGCAATGTTAGTTTTTATTGTTCCCTGGCTAGAAGGCAATATTCCCCAAACTACTGCTAAATATTCCCGCTTTATCTTGCGATTTGACAGTAATTCAGACAAAAAACTATGGGCTTCTTCATTTTTTGCAATTACCATCAGCCCACTTCTAACAAACTCCCTCTATTAGTTCCTGTTTTTTTATTAAAGTATAACCAAGTTCACTGGCCTTTTTGCTTAAATTCTTCAATACTCTCTCCTTATACAGTTTCTCATAGTAGTCAATCCCTCTCTCAACATACTCTTGTCCATACTTTAACATACTGTAGAAGATACATGCCAATTTCCTTGCCGTAGCAGTAATCGCTTTTGGTGCCCCTAGCCGTTTCTTTAATCTTCTACAATATGCACCTATTCCACTGTTGCTTCTTGACACACAGTGAGCAGCCATTCGAAACGCATTCGCAGCACGATTAATGACTTTACGCGTTCTTGTACTAAACACTTTTTCCCCTGTGATTTTATTAGCAGGGCTGAGTCCTAACCACGATGAAAAGTGTTTTTCTGTCCGCCATCTATTTGGGTTTATACCTGTTTCTGAAATTATTGTTTGTATGGTTACTACATCAAGTCCTGGAACTTTAGTGAAATCCATACCAGTTATTCGGTGCAGTTCCTCATGCAAAGCAAAGTTTGGCTTACTTTTGCTATTCTTATTCTTTTCCTTACTCGGCTGTTTACTTTCGCCAGATTTTGTTTCAAACGTTTTGTAATAGGCCTCAATATTTCTATCACATTCTGCTATTTTTTCTTGATAAATATTATATAGTTCAAATTCTTGCTTTAGCGTGAATAAGTGTTCCTCTCTGTAGTCACCAGCTAACGCTTTTGCTATAGTAGACTGATCATTTTTTATTCGCGCATCCCTGAATTCGGCCAATTTTTCAGGATCTCTTTCGCCTTCAATTATAGCCTTGATAATTTTCATACCAGTTACCCCAGTAATATCTCTTATGACTTTATGCAGCTGAACATTCATTTGAATTAACGCCTTTTGCATACGCAGAACATGTGTAGATGCACTTTCAGTAAGATTTTTACGTTGCCGCACGTAACTACGCAATACACACATCTGATTATCCGGCCTAAATGATCCATGAAGCAATCCATAGCTGTGCAACTGTTGGAGCCATTGACAATCTTGAACGTCAGACTTCCTACCGGGTACATTCTTTACATGCCTTGCATTTACCAACTTTACCTCAAGTTCATATGACTCAAGTATTTGAAATAATGCTATCCAATACACTCCTGTTGATTCCATAGCTACAGTTGTAACTTTACACTTTTTCAACCATCGTGCTAAATTATGAAGGTCTTTAGTGAAGCAGCCAAATTTCTGAATGCGTTGTTCATCTCTTCCTTCTGGTACACATACATAATGTACAGATGAACCGACATCTATTCCCGCTGCATCAGGATTCATTACTTCTAATTTACTTTTTATTTTTGCCATATCAAGTTCCCCCTATATAATTTATAATGTAGAAGCACTTTAGCTTGGAGCGGTTAGATTATACAATCTTCTAAACGAGGTAGTCTACAAGGACTCCATCAATGGTTTAACCGTTCCTTCCAAAACCATGCTTGTATACGGGCACTTAAGGCACCATTGTGCTGGTCGGTTATAACTGCAAAAGCGCTTCCACAAAATTATACTTCAAGACTGCTAAAAACAGAAGTAGTGGAGTTTCTTTCAGGGTTTAACAGACTTTGTCTGTTCGTTGCTAGTATCTTTATCGAGTCTATGAACAATTCCTGGTCTTACGTGGGTATATGGAATTTTGCCAAGGTGAGCAATAACTGCGTTCAAGAGCGTATCATTGCTTGTCCCAGCACCTGGATGCACTGTTAATCCACTTTGTTTATTGAGAACTATAATGTCCTCATCTTCGTAGATAATATCAAGTTTTATGTCGTGATTAGGCTCGATTGAGGTAGATGTATCAGGTTGTATGAAGTGCACCACATACTCCTCACCTGGTTTTACCATGTGATCGTTATTAATTATAGGCACGCCGAGTAATTCCACTTGCTCATCTTGTATCAATCTCTGGGCTTTACTGCGTGATATGTTGCACTTTTCAGCGATATAGGCATCCAACCTTAATTTTTCCCCATTACTGTTGATATTTAAGGTTACTGTTGAATGATCTATAGTGGCTTACCCCCGCACCATTTCCCATGCTGCTTGAACACTTGGGTCTTTAAACATTGCTGCACTAGGCTCAATTTGGAGATTACCTTGTTTTTTAATATGGCAAATTGTCTGGGAACCTTCTTTCCAGTGGATTATTATCTTGTTGTGAAGATTCCGCAACGTTGCCTTTTCTCCCAGCTTAATGGATTCTAATACATAATACAAAAATTCACTTGGTTTGCCGTTGATTTCTTTTTTCCACTCCTTTATTTCTTTTTGTTTAGGGCGCGCTTCCTTAAGGTTTTTTATTTTTTCTCGCTTCTCTTCCATCCTTTCTTCTTTTTCTAGCCGTGCTAATTCTTCATCCAATATTTCTTCTTCATCTCGTTGTGGGTCATTAGAGGTGGTGCTGCTAGTTTCAGAATTTACGCCACTATCAGCTTGGGTTTGATTACTTTCCTTTTCTTCTAATGCCCTCTTCAATGCTTCTATTTTCTTTTTTAGCTGCCCTATTTCTTTTACTCCTTCTGCCCAATCCACTCGTTGTACATCAGGTTTTTCACTGTTGTTTGTTTGAATACCTTGATCTTGTTGAGATAACTGGTCATCTCTGCTTTCTCTAGGTGCGTTAGGTAATCTTTCCTCTGCAAAAGTCGCTCCAGCCAACCCCGTACACCTTCCAGGTTTAGTTCTAGCTACTCTATCTTCTAAAGTCTCTGCCAGCCTACTTATATTGTCTACTAAATCTTTTATACTGATCTTATCCAGTTCATTTTGTACCTTCTCGCCAACCCCCTTACATAATTCATCAACACTTTTGTCAATATTGACCAGACATTGAATTATTGCTTCATTTGCAGTTGCTTCTACTCCGTCTAAATTTTGTTTTATGATTTCCTTCAATTTATCCAATAAAGTTGCAACGTCCTTTTTCATGCCATCAAGTGTTCCCTTAATGTTGACATTTGAAGGCTTTAAAAGGCTGTTGTCAAATAAGTAGCAAACTCTATTGACCAGATTAGTTAGATGTCTATCAAACAATTTTATCAATCGAGACAACGGATCATTCTCCTCCTTACTTTCAAATTTATTTTCCATTACTGATATAACACTGCCTTTTCTGCATGGGAGTAGAATATCTGCATTATCGAATTTTTTAACGGTATTACATGCGTTATCTACTTCATTATTTCTTAGTTTACTTAATGTTATGCATGCACCAACAATAGCTATAACACCTACTGCTGCAATGAAAGTCCATTGTTTCCAGCTTTGAATATTGGCAAAGCCAAATTTTGCCAGTGCACCAACCACAGTTAGACCGCTTAGCACATATGGTACAGTAAGCAGAACAATTTTATTTCTATTCTCTTGTCTTTTGTTTTCCAATATTTCTCCCTGTTTTCCAGAAATTGGTAAGACTATAGAAAAATTTTCTTTTTTGTTGCCTATAAGGCTCGTGTCTGGAACAATTTCTATTGTCAATGCATTTTGAGCAATCTCATTTATTCCATCACTTTCTCCGCCTCTAATCTTTATATCTATTGTATTCTTGCCATTTTTTAATATTTCATCTTTTATTTCTTGCTTGTGTGCATGCTTTATAATAAGAGAAGTTAATAAAATTGTTCCAAGAATAACAGAAGCAAGAGCATAAGCTGGCATTGCTCTTGAATTAAGAATATTTGTAATGAAGCTCATATCATGACTAGTTACCACGACTGCAGCAACATAGGCTAGAGAAAATTGAAGCCAAGCATTCACAACTACTATAGGTATGGTATTATTTACAGAATATTTCTTTGTTGCACGCCATGCTTTAGGGAAAAAGCCAATAGCATCATTTATATTACCCACATTGTGAGTTACATTAATACCTAGTGGAGTACCTGGGTTCATAAACTTCCTTACGTCTTAACTAAGTTAATTATATATTAATAACACTTTAAAAGCAAGCTTTTTAACTTAAAGTCGCGTGCCAAGGCCTATTTGAGCGCACTTTATTAATCTTTATGTCACTATTTGTTAACCAAACAGAATGTGTGCCATGCGTTTCTAGATCGGCGTATTTGATAGTTTTAGTGTTACAGGATGGATAGTCGAATCTGCTTAATTGAATTATTAAGTCAACTCTGTTACAACTTTCTACAACCTCTTCTTCTTTATAAGCAAGCAGCACTGATTTACTGTTCCTCTTGTTATATATGCAACCATAATCACCACACTTTAGCCTTTTGTTTGAGTTACTGAATTTAGTATGATTTAAAATTTGATTCTGCCTGTTTTGCTTTGCCCACGTTCTGACAACAAAGTTCCTATTTTTTCTAGTGAGAGAATATAGCAAATTATCACTCTCCTTTACTGCAACATTATCAGCGCTGACTAAGATGTCAGGAGTTTTATACATAGCGCTGAAGAAAATACCCAGCACAATAAAGAAAATTCCAAAGAAACGCCAATTTTTTTCCCACAAGCACAGCCACAATGACCCAAGTGTTTATGATAACTGATGAGGCAGGAAAAGCGCGAATGGGAATAACCAAATACTGAAGGCTAGCGATTGCACTTGTTATATACAAAACACTGTCAATTGGGCGCTCTATGAGCGGAGCTATAATCCACTCAATGCCTAAAGGAATCAATAAAACATAGATTATTCCAAGCGGAATAATAATTAATGTAACTATTGGTATAGCAATTAAATTTGTAATGATGCCGCTGATTGAAAGATAATTAAAGTTGTATATTGTGTATGGAACAGTCGCTAAGCTTGCTATTACTGAGCTGATCATTATCGACACAAAATATTTTATTATTTTTATTTTGAACAGCTTGTTGGCATTAATCTGATAACTAGTAACAAGTGCCAAAACGGCAGAAAACGACATCTGAAAGCCGGGCTTTAAAATCGCTTCTGGTTCTACTATAAGTATCATTGAAGCAGCAAACGCAATTGCTATTAATCCCCGATATTTCCTCTCTATTATTATGGCAACAAGTACCAAGATCACCATAATATACGCGCGCTGAGCAGAAATTTGCATACCGGTGACCAGCAGATAAAATGTGGTTGGCAAAATGGTGAGAAACGCAGATATTTTCTTGGTGTTATACTTAAGGGTTAAAGTTTCAGATATTGCAAATAAATTACGAAACACTATAAAAAACAGGCCAGCAATGAATGATAAGTGCAGACCAGATATAGCAAACAAATGTGCTATGCCTGAATCTCGTATTGCATCCATAGTTTTTTGGTCTATTCCGTCTTTTTTACCGATCAGTAATGCAGAGATTATGTCCGCATGAGGTTTTTTGATATTTCGCTGCAGGTTTTCATAAATATATTGACGGAAAGACTCTATATACTCTTGAAATTTCCTTGCTTTAGCCTTTTTATGCAAAGCTACTTTGCTCGTTGCAAAACCTGTAGCACTTATTCTCTGATAATAGGCTACTCTTGCAAAATCATATGCATACTCCGAAGGTGCGATCTTTGGCGGAAAAAGCTTTGCTGACAATTTTATTTGATCGCCTATTTTAATGCCTTTTTCTACTTTAGTTCTAACTGATATTCTTATGCTATCTAAAGCAGTGTGGCTAGCATGCGACGCTGGAATTTGTGTATTTTTTTCTGGATCCAAGTGTCTGGGCGCTGGGATAACAGAAGGGAGTTTTTTAATAGAGAGCAGAAACTGTCTATATGAGCCCTTATTGCTGATATCCTTCACTGTAGCAACGATATTTTTTACATATCTCTCCTTATCAAGAATTTGAGTATCAACTAAAGCTGTTCTCAGCTTGCTGGCTGTAAATCCTATAAGCACTGCAATCAAGGCGATACATAATATCGCATACCTTTTGTACAATATTGCAATCAGAATTAGTATAGGTAAAAGCAAGAGAAGAATAGATGTAGTAAAAACACAGCTTGGTTCGGAGCTTAAAGAGAAATAGGTCAAAATTCCTACACATTGACATACGGGAAACCACAGTATCAAGTTATATTTCTCGCTGCGTAGGTTATTGCGTATATAACTGGCTGTGATGTTAAGAAAGGTCAATAAATACACAAAATGTACACAATAGTAGGATTTTATTCTTTTATTTTCTATTATTGTATATATAATAACTAAATAAACAACGACGCGGGGTGGAGCAGCTCGGTAGCTCGTCAGGCTCATAACCTGAAGGTCGTAGGTTCAAATCCTACCCCCGCAACTTGATCCGGCCGTCATCCAATAGAAACAAAAAAACTACTTGACAACTCCCGCCGTTACCCTTATAATGAGACTGAAGCTATTATTTATCTTCAGTCTGTGCAGATTAAATGAGAAAAAAACTTAGCATATTTGGCGTCTCATGTTTAATTTTTCGCACTATGTGCACTGCATGTCTTTTTAAAACTTCTGTTTTTTTACCTATAAAAGCTGAAACGCGCTTATAAGTCGTTTAAGACATCAAAAACGCCAATATCATAAGATAGATAGTGAATAACTAGCTACTCGGGGTTTCTTTTGCTTTTTTTCTGCTTAGTGAGTTTCTTAAACGTTTATGGCTAAGGTTAAGTTGCATTAAAAAGCAGCTAAGTCGCACTTATTAAGCGTTTAAGATAAAAAAACGCCAACATTTCGACACAAAAGTAAATAATTAGCCACCACGGGGTTTCTTTTGCTTTTTTTCTTCATTTGGTAAATTTTTTAATGCTTATAGCTAGTTGCAATTCATGAACAAACATTTGTTTTTACAATAAATGTTGTCTTCCAGTGCTTAGACGCTGAAACCCAGAGAATTTTATCCGTATATCATCTGTTTTTGAAGATACTATAAACACTAAAAGTGGTAAAACTTACCACTCTTAGTGAAGAGAACCTCAACAAAGGTTTATTATGGAAGAGTACATTCTTTCTTAGTGTTATCCCAAGTTCCTTTATTAGCAGTACATCCTGCTTGAGTGCAAGTTGTTGCTTTTCCTGTTATTGCCGTTACGACTGCAGGAGCACCAAAAAACACAGCAGTAAATGCACCAAGTGCAAAAAGCGCTGGCCATGGCATTCTGCCAAATATTGCAAGCAATGCTGCACCGATTATCACTATCGTGATCATTGGTCCACCTAAGCTGTGGGTATAGTTTACTATTTTGCATATTACTCCTGATGTTGCATCAGCATTTGCATCAAACGCAAAGGAGAAAATTAAAGCCGCAAGTAGAAGAAATTTTTTCATCATGCCTCCAATAATTTTTATTTTTTATGCTACTTCACTTTGATTAAAATCAGGTAAATAGTACTTCTTGCACCATTTACCTGATTGAGGCTTGTAATACCCTTACAGTTGTGATCACATTTGCATTTCACCGCTTCTATGGTTTAGCTACACCGCCTTCGCATTTTATTGCATCTGGTTTTATTGCCTTTATAACTGCAGGAGCACCAAAGAATACAGCAGTAAATGCACCAAGTGCAAAAAGAGCAGGCCATGGCATTCTACCAAATATTGCGAGCAATGCTGCACCAATTATTACTATCGTAATCATCGGTCCACCTAGGTCTTGAGTGTATTTTACTATTTTACATATCACGCCCTCTGTTGTATCATCAGCAGCACTTGCATCAAACGCGAAAGAGAGAACTAAAGCAACAAGTAGAAGAAATTTTTTCATCATGTCTCCAATAATTTTTATTTTTTATGCTACTTCACTTTGGTTAAATTTAGGTAAATGATACTAGAAGTATCATTTACCTAGTACTTTTTACTGACAAGTATATTTTCCACTCGAATCAGGTTTTAATACTTTCCCAGGAGCACATGTTTCGCACTTGCTTGCTGTATCTGGCGCTATTTTTGAAACGACAGCAGGAGCGCCAAAGAACACAGCAGTAAATGCACCAAGTGCAAAAAGCGCTGGTCACGGCATTCTACCGAATATTGCAAGCAAAGCTGCACCTATTATTACTATTGTTATCATTGGTCCACCTAGGCCTTGAGTATAGTTTATTATACTACATATCACTGCTGATGTTGCATCTAGCTCACCAGCAGCACTTGCATCAAACGCAAAAGAGAAAATTAAAGCCACAAGTAGAAGAAATTTTTTCATCACGTCTCCAATAATTTTTATTTTTTATGCTACTTCACTTTGACTAAATTTAGGTAAATGATGCTTAGCATCATTTACCTAAAACTGTTTTTGAGGCTCTTTAATTTGCAAAACCCATCAGAAGGTCAGCGTTTTTCTACGGGGTGCATGCCTGTACTGTGCCTGGTGCTATTGCTGTTACAATCTTTGGTGCACCAAAAAACACAGCAGTAAATGCACCGAGTGCAAAAAGAGCAGGCCAGGGCATTCTGCCAAATATTGCAAGCAGAGCTGCACCTATTATTACTACTGTGATCATCGGTCCACCTATGCTTTGGGTATATTTTACTATGCTGCATATCACTTCTGATGTTTCATCACCTTGAGTTTTACTCTGCTTAGCGGCATTTGCATCAAGTGCAAAAGAGAGGATTAAAGCTATAAATAGAAGAAATTTTTTCATTATGTCTCCAATAATTTTATGCCAGATTTTCCCTTGCATTTATTAAATTTAAGTTAAGAGTATTAGTAAATTTGTCATACCATCAATTTAACTTTGGTGCTGTTTTATTTTTAGCCAAACTAATTGAATCAAGCGATAAAATCTGCTAAAGTTAATCTTACAAAAGGCACCCTTAGCTCAGTTGGATTAGAGCATTTGACTACGGATCAAAAGGTCGGGCGTTCGAGTCGCTCAGGGTGCACAATGTTTTTAGTCTACGCAGAAAACAGAGGCCACACTTGAAATTGATGTATGAAGTACCTATCTTTAAAGGTTAAATACTGAACTATTGTATATGAGCACAAAAGACTACTATGAACTGCTGGAAGTAGACAGAAATGCCAGTGTTGATGAGATAAAAAAAGCATATAAGAAATTAGCGTTAAAGTATCATCCAGATAGAAATTCTGGTAATAAAGAAGCAGAGGAAAAATTTAAAGAAATAACGGCTGCGTATGAAGTTCTGTCTGACCCTGAAAAAAAGGCAGGTTATGATCGTTACGGACATGAAGATGGTGGATTTGATTTTAGCCAGGCTGCGGGAGATTTTAGTGACATATTCAACGACTTTTTTGGCGGAGGATTTGGGGGATCAAGTAGATCAAAAGCAAAGAGAAGCACAACGAGAGTGCCTGGGTCGGACTTACGTTATGATCTTGAAATTACCTTAGAAGACGCATTTAAAGGAATACAAGTGCCTATACATTACGTTACAAATGTAAAATGTGGCACGTGTCAAGGTATAGGTAGTGAAGGAGCAATCAAACCAGTTCAGTGTCACATGTGTCAAGGAAGCGGTAGGATCAGGACCCAACAGGGCTTTTTTACAATCGAGAGAACATGTACCACATGTTATGGGGAAGGAGAAATAATACAAAATAAATGCAAAAAATGTGGTGGAAATGGACGCAGAAGAGATGAAGTAAATATATCAGTTTCAATTCCAAAAGGCATAGAGAAAGGCTCTAAGGTAAGGGTAAGTGGTAAAGGAGAAGCTGGAGTAAGAGGTGGAAAAAGCGGAGATTTATATGTATATGTTAAAATTGCTCCACACAAGATCTTTACTCGAGATAAAACAGATTTACATTGCAAAGTGCCTATAAGAATGACATTAGCAGTGCTTGGTGGTGAAATTGATGTCCAGTCAATTGATGGGGCTAAAATAAAAGTAAAGGTTCCTGAAGGCACTCAAACTGGTACCAAACTACGCTGTAGAGAAAAGGGTATGCCATATATGGGCTCAAATGTACGTGGTGATTTGTATGTGCAGGTAATAGTTGAAACTTTAAATCCAAAGAACTTAACTGAAAAACAAATTGAGCTGTTGAAAGCGCTTGAAGCAGAAGAAAAGGCAAACATGCAACGGCAATCTGAAGGGTTCTTTAGTAAAGTAAAAAAAAAATAGGAAATTTGCTCAGTGATATCAAAGGCAGTTAATTACTCTCTAGTTGCCCTCCATTGTCTCCTAATGCTTGAACCTTCTTAATCTTTATGCTAGTTTTACCAAAAATTATATTATTTTAGATATAATTACAATGTCTAAATTTAAGGTATAGGGATGAACCCTACAATTAGGAAAGTTTTCAGTGTTTTTCTTATAATATTATTTATTTCCTTTTCTCATATGAGCAGTGCTGCTGAGAGTGATCTTGACGCAACTACCAAAGTAATATGCAATATCATTAAATACGTTTGGGGAATAGGCGGACCTCTTATGACTATAGTAATAATAGGTGCGGCTTTGCTTGCAATATTTGGTAGAATGCCATGGCCGGCTCTTTTTGCACTCGGTGTATTTTGCGCTGTATTTTTTGGTGCAAAAGCTATTGTGACAAAAGTAATTGGTGGTGTAGGTGGTACTGGAAATACTTCCATTATGGACAAATGTGGAGCGGAAGAAAGAAAATAAATTCTTTTGCTAATAAATTGCTTCCATTGTACATACTGCAACTGATAGTTGCTGCTTTGCACTTCTGATACCAAATTGCTTCATTGATAATAAAAAAATACTTCCCTTTCTCTGAGAAATCCGTTATATTCGGTGTAATTACTGACTTTCATTATTTCTAGAATATTTTTCCCTTGATAGCTGTTTTATAATGAATTTGTCAGTAGTTTTTTTACATAACAAAACCCGCTGGAATCTAAATTCTTTAGGCTGGATTTTGTGGCCAAGCCACGGCTATATATAGGTAATTTAATATGAAAAGGACCCAATACAATAATTTAGTTTCATCTTATGCTAGAGCGCTGTTTTATATCTCAGAAGATAAACTAGGTACTACAAGAAAAGAAGTAGAGTTTTTGTTGGATTTTTTTAAAAATCAACGTGATATTTTTATATACCTATCTCATCCTATGATTTCTCTTGCGCGTAAAAAAGAAGCGATACTTTCTATAGATAAAAACTTAAGTGAGAACTTAGTGAAATTTATTATGGTTGTATCCGCAAATAGGCGCTCTAATTTATTAATCCTGATATTAGAAAAATTCTTAAATCTTGTGAGAGAAAATGAAAATGAATTGGAAATTACTATAAAGTCAGCAGAGACTTTAAAGGAACCAGATATAAAAATAATTACTGAATCTTTGAGCTTTCTTGGTAAAATAACAAAGGTAAGTAACGTGGTTGACCCTTCTATACTGGGTGGTTTTGTGGTGAAGTATGGTTTTAATTTGATTGATGCTTCGCTGAAAAGTTATTTAGATAGATTGGTTGATTTGAGTAAAATGGAAATATTGAAAATAAGGAATTGTGTATGAAAAACGGTATAAATGCTTCTGAAATAGTAAATATAATAAAAGAAAAAGTTGAGGCGTTTGATAATCCTATAAAGCGAGAAAGTATAGGTGAAGTGATTTCAGTAACTGATGGTATTGCATTGGTTTATGGACTTGAAAAAGCAAAATTTGGTGAAAAGGTATTCTTTGCAAGTGGTATAGAAGGAATAGTTTTTGATTTAGATCATGATATAGCTGGGATAGTGGTACTTGGTAACGATCGTGATGTTAAAGAAGGGGATATTGTAAAATGCAGTGGTGATGTTGTGCAGGTTCCTGTAGGGCATGAATTATTGGGAAGAGTCGTAAATGCATTAGGTTACCCTATAGACAACGGTGGGAAAATTAGAACCAAAAACAAAATGGACATGGAGTCTAAGGCGCCAGGCATTATTGATCGTAAATCTGTGCATGAACCTCTGCAAACCGGAATTAAGATTATAGACTTACTAATTCCAATAGGCAGAGGACAGCGTGAATTAATTATTGGCGATAGACAAATCGGTAAAACTACTATTGCGCTTGATACCATCATTAATCAGAAGAAGATTAATGATGAAGTGGACGAAAACCAAAAAGTTTACTGTGTTTATGTTGCTATTGGACAAAAGATTTCAACAGTAGCAAAAGTGGTAAATAAGCTAAAAGAAAGTGGGGCACTGGAGTATACAACTGTAGTTGTGGCTAGTGCATCTGACTGTGCGCCTATGCAATTTTTAGCACCTTATGCTGGTTGCACCATTGGAGAGTTTTTCCGTGATAATGGAATGCATTGCTTGGTGGTATATGATGATTTATCTAAGCACGCTGTGGCATATAGGCAGATGTCCTTATTGTTGAGGCGTCCTCCTGGCCGTGAAGCTTATCCTGGAGATATATTCTATGTGCATTCTCGTTTGCTTGAAAGAGCTGCTAAAATGTCTGATGAAAAAGAGCAGGGGTCTCTAACTGCTTTACCGATTATCGAAACTCAAGCTGGTGATGTATCTGCATATGTTCCAACTAACGTAATTTCAATTACCGATGGACAAATCTTCCTCGAGTCTGAATTATTTCATAAAGGATTTCGTCCTGCGGTAAATATAGGTTTATCAGTTTCGCGGGTTGGCTCTGCTGCACAATTGAAATCCGTGAAAAAAGTTGCTGGTTCTATAAAGCTAAGTTTGGCTCAATATAGAGAGTTAGAAGATTTCGCAAAATTTGGGTCTGATCTCGATGCTAGTGTTCAACTATCCTTAAACAAGGGTAAATATCTTGTTGAGTTATTAAAGCAAAGACAGCACTCACCTATGCCAATAGAAGAGCAAGTGGCGCTGATGTACATCTTTTCTAATCTATATGATCAGTTAAGCAAGGTACAAATAAGCGATGTCAATAAATTTGAATATGATCTTATCAATTATTTTCATGCTGTGCACCCTGGAGTTTTAAAAAAGTTGTCAAACAGCATGAATGATGGTATAAAAGACGATGTTTTCAATATTGTGAGTAATTTTGTTACTCAATTTAATTACGTTTAGGTAGTGGTTATGGCTTCATCAATTGTTAATAAGTTTCCTATGACAAGGGAAGGTTTTGAACATATGCAAACCGAGCTTGAGAAATTAAAGGAAGAAAAGCCTTCCATTATACAAGCTATTTCTGATGCACGTGATCAAGGTGATTTATCCGAAAACGCGGAGTATCATGCTGCACGAGAAAGGTTAGGTTTTATTGAAGGACGTATAATGGAGTTAGAAAACAAGATTTCACATGCAGAAGTAATAGAAGTGAAAAGCTTGTCTGGCGATTCAGTAATGTTTGGCGCAACCGTAACATTAAGCATGCTCAGTGATGATGGTAGTGAAGTAGAATATATTTATAAAATTGTAGGTGAGTATGAAGCTGATGTTTCAAAACAGTTGATATCTACTAGTTCACCTTTAGGTAGTGCTTTAATTGGCAAAAAAGTTGGCGAATATGTGGAAGTGGTAGTGCCAAGCGGAGAGAAGTTGTATAAAATAGTTAAGATTGAATTTAAATAAATTATGGTACAGACCACTTATGCATCAATGAGTCTATCCAGCATTTCTCCTGTGGAAGATGTGTTAGAGGATGCCCGTTCTGGTAAGTTATTTATTTTAGTTGATGATGAAGATAGAGAAAATGAAGGTGATTTGATTGTCTTAGCTGAAAAGCTAGAGCCAAAACATGTAGCTTTTATGGTTAGATATGGTACTGGCATTGTATTTTTAGCTATGACAAGACTTCATATGAGTAGGCTAGGCCTTGAGTTTATGAGGAAGAGTAATGTAGATGAAAAGCTTATTCCTCACACTGCGTTTACTACATCAATTGATGCACGTTATGGTATTACAACAGGTGTTTCTGCTCATGATAGAACGCGCACGATACTTACTGCTATTGATGAAAAGAGTACTGAAGATGATATTATTACTCCCGGTCATGTTTTTCCCATTATTGCAAATGATGGTGGAGTCTTGGCACGCAATGGTCATACTGAAGCAAGTGTTGAAATAGCAAAGTTAGTTGGCCTTAATCATGCAGCTGTAGGGTGTGAATTAGTGAATGATGATGGCTCTATGATGCGCTTACCTCAGTTGCTTAAATTTGCTGAACAACATAAGATTAAGTTAACTACCATCGATAAACTTGTTAGCTACGTTAAAAAGTTAAGCTAGCGTTTATAAATTTGTATAATTTAAGTGTTAAAATGTAAAATTCCTAAAAATTATACAAATAAGGAATTTTCATGTTTAAAATTGCTAAGTTTTTTACTTTGTTGCTCTTTTTTATATATTGCAGTAGCGCTTACTCTGTTAACGTTATTAGAGATAGTGAGGTGGAAGCAGTGGTAAAAGAACTAGCGCAACCCTTATTTTCTGCTGCAGGCATCGATAGTGATCGGATAAAAGTTTTCATAATTAATGATAATTCTATTAATGCTTTCGTAATTGATAATAATAGCATTTTCATTCACTTAGGACTTTTACAACATTCGACTGAACCTTACGTTTTGCTTGGCATATTAGCACATGAGATTGCTCATATATCTGCTGGTCATGTATTGCAGCTAAGTGGTGCTGTGAGTTATTTTCAATCAATAGCAATGATCAGTTATGTGATAGGATTGGTTTCTACTATTATCATTAATCCCCAGGTTGCTAGTGCAATTTTGTTAAGCGGTGTAGCACTCAGCTCAAGGCTGTTTTTTAACTATTCTCAAGAGCAAGAAAGTGTAGCAGATAGCTATGCTTTAAGGTACCTTGATGAGTCTGGCTATGATAATTCAGGTATGAAAGAGGTTTTTGACTACTTTAAAAGTATCGAGCATGAAAACACTGAAGGGTATTTTCGCACTCATCCACTTAGTGACAAGCGCATATTTGCTGTACAAAATTATAAGGTTAAAAACAGTGTGAAACCAATTCTTGCAGATAAGTTACTAAGGTTTAAGCGTATGGTTACAAAACTAGATTCCTTCTTTTCTCCCATACATGTGTTATCCAATAAATATGAGGGTAATTCTGAGTACGTAAATGCTATAATCCATTATAGGCAAGGAAAGATGGAAAAGGCTATTGCTATAGTTGATTCATTAGCTCAAAAGTCACGCAATGACCCATACTTATATGAATTAAAAGCAGAAATGCTGTACAAAGCGGGGAATTTAGGTGAAGCAATAAAAATGTACGAAGAATCGCTTAGGTATTTGTCTGAGAAAGACAGTTATTTGGTGAAACTTACATTATCCCATGCTTTATTGTTGTACGGTGATGCAAAGAAAGCAATTTTTTACCTGGAACAGATCGCAAGTGTAGAACCAAATAATGCCTTTGTCTGGAAGTATTTAAGTATTGCATATAAACGTAATGCTGATACGGCAATGCATTATTTTGCTTTAACGAAAAAGGCTTGCATTGAAGGTAATTTAAAACAATTCATGAAATATGCTGAGTTAGCTGTTAAAACTTTACCAAAAAACAGCCCTTACTTGTTGCAAATTGAAGATATGAAACGATTTAATGGATGACAACAAGCACTTTAGCATGCTGCCCTTTTATGGTTTATTTGTTCCACAGCTTTTCAACATATTTTCTACTTCAGGGCTCAGATTAGGTATAACTTTCATTATAATCGTCTTAGCGCCAAAAAATACGCCACAAAACATACCTAAAGCGAAGAGAGCTGGCCAAGGCATTCTTCCAAATATTGCAAGCAAGGATGCACCAATTATTACTACTGTCATAAGTGGACCACCTATCCCCCAAACATAACCAATAATATTACATATTACTTGGGCAGTCGTGTCATTCATGTCAGCACTACTAGTGCTAGAGGCGCCTGCATTGCCTGATAAAAACAACATCAAACATAAGACATTAAAAAACTTTTTTATTGTAGAGCTCATTTTTTTGCCTCTAAATAATAAACTAGCGTAATAAGAACAATTTTATTACACATATTTATCTTAAAGTAAAATTTATGGTTTGTCCACAAATTAAGGTATCACTACATAAATAAACCGCCGTTAATGTTCAGCACATGCCCTGTGATATATTTTGCTTCATCACTTGCTAAAAACAGGACTCCCGCTGCTATTTCTTCTCCCGTTCCTATTTTTTTCATTGGAATATTATCTAGTATTTTTCTCTTCTGTTCTTCAGTTAAAACTTCAGTCATTTTAGTATCTATAAACCCAGGAGCAATACAATTTACTGTTATATTGCGGCTTGCAACTTCTTTTGCTATGGATTTACTCATGGCTATTATTCCAGCTTTTGATGCTGCATAATTTGCCTGCCCAGCATTTCCTGTTAACCCTACTATTGAAGAAATATTTATAATCCTCCCCCAGTTATTCTTAATTAGTTTCCTGCATGCTTCTCTATTTAGTTTAAACGTAGAACTCAAGTTAATATCAATCACTTTTTGCCATGCTTCATCCGTCATTCTCAGCAATAAACTATCTTGTGTAATGCCTGCATTACATACGAGCCCGTCGAAACCCTCCATCAACTCACTTGCTCTATTTATTAGCTGGTTTACTTCCTCGGCATTTAACAAGTTGCAAGGAAGTACATAAATATTTTTTTCATATAGTTTAGCAACTTCTTCTAGGGCTTCTTTTTTTGTACCAGAAATACATAGAATTGCTCCAGCTTTATGCATGGTTTTTACAATTGCCTGCCCTATTCCACCTGATGCACCAGTAATCAGGAATTTTCTGCCTTCTAATCGAAACATAATAACCTCGCTTTATCCGATTACTAACAGAGCATTGTCTAGTTGGCAATAGATTTTTTGCATGACACAAGCAGCTTAGATCTATGACAGCTAAGTCAGGTTAAGATATGCAAGAATTGTTACTAAATAGTTTATTCTGATGTTTTGCAGTCCAAACGAAGTACATAAGTCATGGATTCTTTGTTTTTGTATGTTATCTTAACATTAACGCGAGTTCACAGTAATATATGATAAGTAAGTTAAAAAAACTTAGCGCTGGATTCTCTTTGACAGGTCTACTTGGCCATAGTGATAATATAAACATGCAAGGAACAAAAAATAAAAAGAAGAAGTACCCAAAACTTTTGGATAAAACGTTTGCATTGATTGACGCGGTGGTAAGTTTCATTTTAAAACGCGAGGGTAATAACGTAAATGAGGTTCTGAGAGTAACATGGGGACCACTGTTTTTTGGCCTGATAGTGATACTCATTTTTTTTGGAATAGGTGGTATTTGGTCAGCTATAGCTCCAATTGATGGGGCAGTGCATGCAAGTGGAGAAGTTATTGTATCTTCAAACAGGAAAATAGTTCAACATTTGGGTGGAGGAATAATAAGTAAAATTTTGGTCAAAGAGGGCCAGGCAGTCAAAAAAGATGAGCCTTTAGTTTTGTTAAGTGATGTTAACGAGAAGGCAAATTTGAGTATAATCAAAGAAAAACTCTTATCACTTTTGGCAACTGAAGCAAGGCTTATTGCTATTAGGGGAGGCTTAGACACAATTGAATTCCCTGATGAAGTCAAAGAGTTATCTGATGGCAATCTTGCAAGTAAAGTGATGAAAAATCAGATAAGATTATTTGATTCTCAGCACAAGAGTATATTGGGAAAAACTGACATACTGCAACAGCGTATAAGACAGTTACATGATGAGCTAGTAGGGCTGAATTCTCAACTAGATGCAGCCCTCAAGCAATATGACTTAATAGCTGAGGAGTTAGAAACAAAAAGGCAGCTTCTTAGCGGTGGTCACATAGGTAAGCCACACATTTTGGCTTTGGAAAAGCAGTTTGCTGAAATTGAAGGTAGAGTTGGTCATTACCGTGCTGCAATATCTCAGGTACAACAAAAAATTGGAGAAAACGAGTTAGAAATCATAAATGTGAAGAATGACGCTCAAGAGAGGGCAAACATTGAGCTTAAGGAAGTTAGCACATCTATTGCTGACTTGAGAGAAAGATTGATGGTTGCGGAAGATGCATTAGCACGCACAATTATTAGATCGCCTCAAAACGGAATAGTTACGGATATACGGTACCATACAGAAGGTGGTGTTATACAGTCTGGTGTGCCGATTATGAGCGTAGTGCCATCTAATGATGATTTAATAATAGACGCTAAAATTCAGACTAGAAATATAGAGGAGATACTGTCAGCACAAAAAAAAGATAGCAATATAGTCTCTATTGACGGATTGGAAGGGCTAAAGGTGAAAGTAAGGTTGAGTGCTTACAGCGCACGTCGTTTAAGTTTAATTAACGGTATAGTAAGCCATATTTCTCCTGATGCCCTCGACGATCCAAGGTTAGGGCGTTATTATTCAGTACGTGTGGTGATACCAAAGTCAGAGCTTGCTCAGTTCAAAAATGTATACCTATATCCTGGTATGCCAGCAGAAGTGTATATAGTTACTCAATCCCGTACTCTTTTGTCATTCTTGTTTACGCCTATAATTGCAACAGTTGATAGGTCTTTTATAGAAAGGTAACCCACTTGTTAAAGTGAATAGAAACAAAAAAACTACTTGACAACTCCCGCCGTTACCCTTATAATGAGACTGAAGCTATTATTTATCTTCAGTCTGTGCAGATTAAATGAGAAAAAAACTTAGCATATTTGGCGTCTCATGTTTAATTTTTCGCACTATGTGCACTGCATGTCTTTTTAAAACTTCTGGTTTTTTACCTATACAAGCTCAAACGCGCTTATAAGTCGTTTAAGACATCAAAAACGCCAATATCATAAGATAGATAGTGAATAACTAGCTACTCGGGGTTTCTTTTGCTTTTTTTCTGCTTAGTGAGTTTCTTAAACGTTTATGGCTAAGGTTAAGTTGCATTGAAAAGCAGCTAAGTCGCACTTATTAAGCGTTTAGGATAAAAAAACGCCAACATTTCGACACAAAAGTAAATAATTAGCCACCACGGGGCTTCTTTTGCTTTTTTTCTCGTTTGGTAAATTTCTTAAGCATAAAGGTTATACCAATTTTCGTTATCAAACAAGATACATAATAAATTCGCTAAATCTCTCATCGTAGGGAAACTTTTTAATTTACCATTGGGATTTGTTATAAGATTTTATTGACTTCTCTAAAAATTTTGTTTACAGAGCTTAACAACTCAGTTGTTCCTTGCGGAAAGCCGAGGTGCATTTGCTTCAAGTTTCAAGTGCTTTAACACCCCAAAATAATAGAAATGGTGCTGAATAAAAATTTTATATTGGTTACCAGTAGTATACTTTATGATTATTTTCTATAATACGTAAATCATACATGCTGCTACAGGCATTAAAAGTTAGTTAATAAAGTATAGTGTATTATATAAATTATGAGACAGGTCTTTATACTTACAGATGAGTAAATTTGTCATAAAGTTTAATAGTGTCTGTTACTGCTTTTAGGTGTGAGGCTAGAGGGTTATTAGCAGTAACAGACACTATTAAACTTATTATAGAATTTACTTAAAGTAAATACTTAACTAAAAATATTATAATATTTTAACTTAAAATAGATTCATGTAAATGCTTTTTCCCCTAAATTAGTACTATATTATTATACCTAATTAAACGCTAAAAAATTATTAATCATTGCTAATCTCTGTTTGCATAGTAAGTTTATATATACTATTATACGGTATGTCACTTAGTTTTACAGCAAACAAATATGGTGAAGTTATTTGTATTATTGATAATGTTTTACTCGAGTACATCAGCTGCTTCTGCTCCTACCTCCTGGCAATTTGGATTTCCTTCTCCTGCAACTGAGATAATGGAAGTTGTAGTTAAGTCACATTCGTTTGTGATGAGTATAATGGTTGCAATAATGCTTCTCGTATGGGCACTGCTTGCTTATGTAGTATTTCGCTTTCGTAAGAGCAAAGTGAAGAATATAAGTAAGACAAGTCATAATATCCTTTTAGAAATCGTCTGGTTTGTTATACCAACGATTATTGTTGGAGTATTGGCCTTTAAAAATGCTGAATTAATTAAGCTACAGGAAAAGGTACCAAAGGCTGACATAACACTGAAGGTTATTGGTCATCAATGGTATTGGAGCTATCAATATCCAGAATATCAAGGCATGTCGTTTGACAGCTATATTAAGGGGAAAGATGACTTTAGCGAAGGAGATTTGAAACTATTCTCTGTTGACAATAACGTTGTTTTGCCTATCAATACTAACGTTCGTTTACAAGTAACGGCAGGAGATGTGATACATAGCTGGGGAATACCAGCTTTCGGTGTAAAAATCGATGCAATACCAGGAAGACTAAATGAAGCATGGTTTAATGTCAAGAAGCCTGGTATTTATTATGGGCAGTGTTATGAATTGTGTGGTCAAGGTCATGGGTTTATGCCAATTGTTGTTGAAGCAGTAAGTAAAGAAGATTTTAATAAGTGGATCGAAAATAAAAAATTAGTGAGTTAAATTGGGAGTATAGATATGAGTGATGTACCAAGAGGTATAAAGCGTTGGCTATTTTCTACTAATCATAAAGACATAGGAACGCTGTACATTATTTTCTCCATACTAGCTGGAATTATTGGCGGATTGTTATCAGTGGTTATTCGCACTCAACTAATGCACATTAATGTACTTAATAATAACTATCAATTATATAACGTAATGGTTACAGGGCATGCGGTAATAATGGTATTTTTTATGATAATGCCAGCACTAATGGGAGGATTCGGTAATTGGTTTGTACCTCTTATGATTGGCGCACCAGACATGGCATTTCCCCGTATGAATAATTTAAGTTTTTGGTTGTTAGTAACATCTTTTGTTTTGCTCGTCTTTTCAGTATTTGCTGGCGAAGGTCCTGGAACAGGTTGGACTTTATACCCACCTCTGTCGCAAATCATGTCTCATCCAAGCGCAGGAGTTGACCTTGCCATACTTGCACTTCATATTGCTGGTATGTCATCGATTGTTGGAGCGATCAATTTTATAGTTACTATATTTAACATGCGTGCAAAGGGCATGTTATTAACTAAGATGCCACTATTTGTTTGGTCTGTTTTATTAACGTCATTCATGTTAATTGTCGCTTTACCGGTGCTCGCTGGTGCTATAACTATGCTGCTTACTGATCGCAATATTGGTACTTCCTTTTTTGATCCTGCCGGAGGTGGTGACCCTGTATTGTTTCAACATCTATTTTGGTTTTTTGGTCATCCGGAAGTTTACGTAATTATTTTTCCTGCGTTTGGTATCATAAGCCAAATCGTATCAACTTTTTCTCATAGGCCGATATTTGGTTATATGGGAATGGTTTACGCAATGATAGGCATAGCAGTATTTGGCTTTATGGTTTGGGCTCATCATATGTTTACTGTTGGGCTTAGTGAAGATGCTGCCATATTTTTTAGCACCAGCACAATTTTCATTGGTGTTATAACTGGTGTTAAAGTCTTTAGCTGGATTGCAACTATGTGGGGTGGAGCGATTGAACTTAAAACCCCTATGCTATTTGCACTGGGTTTTATCTTCATGTTTGTTGGTGGTGGTATAACCGGGATAATTCTGTCTCAAGGCGGAATAGATAAGCTTTTGCACGATACCTATTATGTTGTTGCTCACTTTCACTATGTCATGTCACTTGCTGCAATATTTGGAGCCTTCGCTGGCTTTTATTATTGGATAGGTAAAATGTCGGGTAAACAGTATAATGAGTGCCTGGGAAAAATACATTTTTGGCTTACTTTTATTAGCACCAATATCACTTTCTTACCTCAGCATTTTCTGGGATTAGCTGGTATGCCAAGGCGTATACCCGACTATCCAGATGCATTCATTCCTTGGAATTATGTATCCTCAATTGGTTCATATATGTCCTTCATTTCAGTTATGCTTTTTGTGTTTATAGTTGTACACCTCTTCAAATGGGGCAAGAAAGCTGGAAATAACCCTTGGGGAGGTGATACCTTGGAGTGGACAATATCTTCACCACCACCTTTTCATACTTTCGAAAAACCGCCAGTGGTAAAATAGAATGTACACAAGTACTTTGTTAAATGTTGAATCAACAGTACTGGATTTTTGGCGTTTGCTGAAGCCAAGGATAATGTACCTTGTAGTATTTACTGCAGTTGCTGGAATGGTTGCTGCACCAGGTAGTATTCATCCTTTTCTTGCACTAATATCTCTTGTATGTGTTGCTCTTGGTTCAGGATCCGCAGGTGCCATAAATATGTGGTATGATAGGGACATAGATCTTCTCATGAAAAGAACAAAAGATCGTCCTATACCTTCAGGTAGAGTTTCTGCAGAAAGTGCGCTCGAATTTGGTATAACCCTTGGAGTATTGTCAGTATTTATTATGGCAATAGCAGTGAACTATATTTCCGCCGCTTTACTTGCAGTTAGCATATTATTTTACGTTTTCGTATACACAATTTGGCTCAAAAGACGCACTCCGCAAAATATTGTTATCGGCGGTGCATCAGGTGCTTTTCCTCCAATGATTGGTTGGGCAATTGTGACTAACTCCGTAAGTTGGGAAAGTTTCATTCTATTCCTAATAATTTTCATGTGGACCCCACCGCACTTTTGGGCTCTATCCTTAAATAAGTCCGAGGACTATGTAAAAGCGTCGATCCCTATGTTCAATGTTGTTTATGGCCCAGAGAAAACAAGAAAACATATATTAATTTACAGTGTGTTGCTGGTGCTAACTAGCTTACTTCCAGCACTGTTTTTGAAAAATGCTCTATTTTACTTAAGTCTGGCAATCCTTGAGGGTTGCATTTTTATTTGGTATGCTGTATCTATTATAAGACTCAAGAATCATAGCTCACAGAAAAAAATGTTTTCTTATTCAATTTCTTATCTATTTTTTCTGTTTACTAGTGTTATTTTTTGTTCTACTGATTTGTTTTAGCTATGAAAGAACGGCAGAAACATAAAAACTATTTTTTGTTTTTCCTTCTAATATTGTTCGTTGTTGCGCTTTTCTTTGTTTCTATAATAAAATTTAAGGGTACAGCTTAAACGCCTTGTATCCATTGTCTCATTGAAATTGTGTTTTCACAAAAGCAGCTATATACTTTATTAATTCATATAATTAAGGATGAATAAAAAGGAAGTGACAATATACACGGATGGAGCGTGCCTTGGTAATCCTGGAGCAGGAGGATGGGCGGCAATTATACTATTTCAAAATCATAGAAAGGATGTTTATGGTAGGGAAGAAAATACTACAAACAATAAAATGGAGTTAACAGCAGTGATCAATGGACTAAAGGCGTTAAAATTTTCTTGTAATATTAATTTATATACGGATAGTCTCTATGTCAAACATGGTATAACAGAGTGGATAAATAAGTGGAAAGTGAATGGCTGGAAGACAAGTAATAAAAAATCAGTAAAAAATATGGAGTTGTGGAAAGAATTGGATGACATCGCTTCACAACACAAGATTAACTGGAGGTGGGTTAAAGCTCACAATGGCGATAAATATAATGAGGAGGCTGATAGTTTAGCAAGAAAAGCAATAATCTATGCTTAAAAAAATCACTATATTATTTTCTATAGTTTTATTATTTACGCTCTGCTTCTTTGTCTTTTTTAAAGATAAAAGTCCCTTGGGAGTTAATATTAGTTATATCAATTTTTACTTAAAGAATAAGATATCGAAAACGTTTGCCAACTCAAACGTCAATATGGAGAGTACTTCAATTATTTGGCAAAGAGATGGCACAGATCCATATCTAGTCATTACAGATTTGAAAATAGTGAACCCTGGTTTTACTATAAAAGTTCCTAACCTTTTTGTGCATTTCAAGTTCAGTTCCTTGCTAAAAACCAGTGTAAATTTTTCTCAGATCTCGGCTGATAATGTGCATGTGTGTATCAACCAGGAAAAAGATGACTTCAAAGCAGTTGATTTTAATTCGAAAAATTTTTTGAAAGCAGTAAGGAAATTCTTTTTTGACTTAAATGCGAGTTCAAAAATTGAAATTACTAACATTGCTATCAATAAAAGCACGGAAGGTGAATTTTTCATTGATAAAGTATATGCAGGGAAGGGGGAAGATTTTAATGTTTTGGATATTCGTGTCCATACAAAAGAAGGTAAAGGGTTTCTAGATGATTTATCCATTACGATAAAAAACCGCAATAATTTACTAAATTTGTATGGAACATTTTATAACTTAAAGTTGGGGCTATTTAACGAGTTTTCTACACTAGTTAAAAGTTACAATTTGGGCAAAGAAATAGGATTCAAAGGAAACTTTTCAATGAGAATTAATGTAAAGGATGAAGTTGTGGACGGAAACATATACGTGTTAAATACAGAGAATCATTCGGACAAAAACTTAGCCTTGACTAATGTAAATGTGAATTTGACATATAGTGATGAAATCATCAGCGTAAAAAACTTTCATTTTAAATTAAATGGTATGTACCTTTCTTTGATTGGCAAAATGAACTTTAGTACAAATCATACTCTGCTTAGGATCAACATTAGTAAACTTGCCGCAAAGGATTTATGTACTTATGTACCAGATGATATAGTGAACAATAGATTTAAAAAATGGTACTGTGATAATATTGATGGGGATATTGTAAATACAATCATAAGTTTCAACGGCAAAATCAACAGCTTAGTTAATGATGATTTATCAGACGTCGTAATTGTTGCCGATATAGAAAACGGCAGTGTCAGATTTGATGAAGATTTTGAGCAAGTGAAAGAATTAAACGGTGATTTAACTCTCAAAAATAACAACCTCACAATTGCTGTAAATAGCGCTAAATTTCAGAATTTCACTATTGATGGTGGTAGTATTGAAATGAACTTTCTCGATAAGGAAGATTCAGTTCTAGTCATCAATGGTAAGGCCACAAGCGATGCTTACGGGCTATACGAGCCTATAAAATTTAAGCTGGATGACATGATTCAGGTTACACGAGACAAGATTGGCGGAATAGCAAAATCTGTGTTCAGTTTTCGCATTTTTAACCTGAATGTAGACGATAAAAAAGTAGACTTCTTAGCAAATTTTCATTCCAAAATTGACGATCTAGTTGTCTATGGTGCAAGTCTTAGTAAGCATGATATTAAGCTTGATTTCGGCAGAGACTTCATTGATTTAAATGGCAGTGGTATGGTGAATAATACACAACTATTATTCGACTTGAAAAGTAGCAACAAAAATGAAAGTTTTGCTTGGAATTTGACCGGGGATTTACCTACTCAAATACTTAATTTTGATGGTGGTTACGTCAACACAAATATAGAGTCAGTGATAAATCGAGATAAAACGGGATATGTTAGTGGTAATATAGATTTGTCAGAGCTTGAGTCACGTTCAAGCTACCTAGGGTGGAGGAATCGCTTTGAAGACCACAATAAAATTTTGTTTTCTACAAGGCTAAAAGAAGCAGGTGAGTTGTTAATAGACAAATTAGACGTTGTAGGAAATGACCTAGATATAAAATTTAGCGGAAAAGTAGAGAATGGGAATTTGTATTTGAGTTCTGGCAAATTTGAACTGCCGGACAATGACCTCAATGTAGAAGTTGAGTTAGGCAAAGAAAAAAATGCCGTAACTATTTATGGTGAGAAAATTAATTTAAGTGATATTTTAGGGTTGCTTGGCAAAAACAGTGGTGGATTCAACAATGACATAGAAGTAAGTATGAATGTTGACAATGTAATGATGAAAGAAGGCATTGTTATCAAAAACGCCAAGCTACATGTAACCTGCACTAAAGGTGATTGTAATGGAAGTAAATTTGCAGGACAGTTTTTGGAAGACAACAGCAAAATATCAGCGGAATACAGTGGAATAGGACTCGAAATATATGCGGATAATTCAGGTATGCTTTTGCGTTCTTTAGGCATTGGTAAATCAGTTAAAAACGGCAAATTATCTTTTTATCTGTCTTCTCAGAGAGAAAATGGAGAACATTACGGCATGTTATCTATCAGCAATTTCTATATCAAAGATGCTTCACTGCTTACTACTTTACTATCGATGTCTTCACTGCCTGGCATTGTAAACGCTATAAAGAACGAAGGTGTATACTTTTATAAGTGTAATGCACCTTTTTCATATAAAGATGGCACTGTTGAAATTGAAGAATCTTGGCTTGAAGGGGCGGAACTGGGCATTAGCACTAGAGGTAGGCTTGATATCAAGGATTATAAGTTCCAGGTTGAAGGACAAGTAATACCAGCATACTCAATTAACAAATCTTTGTCGAAAATCCCTATAATTGGAAAACTTCTCACTGGTGGAAAAAGTAGGGGGATTATTTCAATAGACTACAAAGCAAATGGGGATGATAAAAGCAGTAACGTATCTGTTAATCCTATTTCTTCACTAACTCCAAGCCTATTTAAGAGGTTATTGGGAGTGTTTGACCGTGCTATGACAAAAATGGCAGCGCGCTAGGCACATACCCAACATAAAAAAACTACTTGACAAATTCCTCCGCCCCCCTTACAATAGGATTGTGGGTGTTTTAGGCCTAAAATTTATCTTTAATCTTTGTATTAAGTGACAAAAGCACAGTATAAAACAAGGCGTGTTATGTTTAATTTTTGCAGCATGGACACTGCATGTCTTTATAATTTTTTGTCTACATTAGCTGAGCCTCGCTTACTAAGCGGTGTAAGAGAGAACCGGACGCCAAGTTTTTGAGAGAACAGTAAACAACTCACATCACGGGGTTTCTTTTGTCTTTTTTTTTAACTAGTTAAAATTTTAACCAATCTCATTTTTTTCACAAAAAATTGCTTGACAAACTTCAACATTTCCCTTATTATAAGATTATGGGTATTTACAACCCCAAGGTCAGCTACTTGTCAAGCGTATAAGACATTAACGCCAAGTTACTAAAATAGATATTGACCAGGGCTTCTTTTGCTTTTTTCTTCATTTAGTAAGTTTCTTAAACATTTATGACTAAAGTAATTCAAGAGCCCGCAGCTTTACAGAAACGCCAAACCTTTTTATGCAAGAAGGCTAAGCAACAGGCTTAAAGCCTCTATTTCTTCTTAGCAAAACATAAAAAGCCCCTTTGCCACCATGTTTTTTTGTAGCTTGCTGGTGATACAGAATCATGTGCTGAACTTTAGTATCATTTAACCACTTATTTAAGTTATTCTTTATAGTATCTGTTTTACCTGTTGCACTACCGTGCCCCGTAATTATCAATAAGCATCTATTCCCTGCACGATAATTTTTAATGATAAAATCTATCAATTTACAGTAAGCATCCTCTATATTATAGCCGTGCAAATCGAGTTTATCGCTTATAGAATATTTACCCCTATCAACCTTTGATTTTGTGTTGTAGTCAAGACAAAATGATAAGCTAACATCGCTAGCATCAAGGAAATTTTCTCGTAAGTTAAAAGTACCTCTATCAACTACAGATTTTATATCTACTTTATGATCAACTTTTAAAGTAACTTTTTCAGATTTTATTGGCTTAACATTTTTTCGCCAGTCTAACTCATCATCTGACATAAACGCATTAATTGAATTGTATAATTTTACAACAATATCTAAATATAGTAAAATGTCGTTTATTTTACGATCTTCAATAATACGATGAAATCGTTAAAAGCTAATGAGAATTTTTGGCTATATGGAAAGCATGCCTGCATGTCGGCACTGAAGAATAAAAACAGGCAGTGTATGGAACTGCTGACAACAGAGAACTTCTACGAAGAGTATGAAAAAGAAATTAGGCAATACATAGATAGCAAGGGCGTTAAAGTCCAATTAGTAGAAAACAAAACACTTAACAATATTTTGTCCAAAGGTGCTAACCATCAAGGAGTTGCTTTAAAAGTTGCTCCTATTCTTCAGAGCTTAAGCATTGAAGAAATAGCAAACTCAAGCGACAGCTCTACTATAGTAATTTTAGATCAAGTCACTGACACACACAATATAGGATCAATTCTTAGAACATCAGCTTGTTTTAATGTTGATGCAGTGATTTTACCATACAACCATTCACCAAGCGAAAACGCATCTATCGCAAAAGCGGCAAGCGGAGCATTAGATATTGTCCCGCTAATACACGTTACAAACATAGTAAAAACTATGGAATATTTAAAAAAGGCCGGTTACTGGTGTCACGGGTTTGATGGTGATGCTAAAGAGAATGTAGACGAAATAAAGAGCTTTGGAAAAAAAATAGCGATCATCTTTGGTTCTGAAGAGAAAGGAATGCGGCGGTTAGTTAAAGAAAGTTGTGACTATCTTGTAAAAATTCCAATGTCAAACGTAATTGACAGCTTAAATGTTTCAAATGCAGCGGCAATAGGATTATATTCCATCTACATTAGACAAAAATAACCGCACATTAATTGCAATAAAAAGTAATTTTATGCTTGATAAAGATGTAGTTTTATATTATAACATTACTAAGGGATAAAAGGAGTTATATTTATGTCTTACATGAGAAATGAACAAGATATTCGCTCTCAGGGCGTTTATTATAGTGCTGGGCTTAGGAGTTACCTAATCAAAGTATACAACTATATGGCTTTGGCTTTAGGTGTTACTGGGCTTGTTGCGTTCCTAACGGTATTTTCCGGTCTTTTTCAGGTAATCTATTCTAATCCCGTTCTGCCGTTTGTAGTAACATTCTCTCCAATTGCATTGGTGTTCTATATGTCCTATAGGCTTCAATACCTAAGTGCCCAGTCCACAGTTACTGTGTTTTTCCTGTTTTCAGTTTTAATGGGACTTTCCTTATCTCATATCTTCATAATTTATACTGCGGAAAACATAGCAAGAGCATTCTTCATCACGTCGATTATGTTTGGCTCTATGGCTTTATATGGTAATACCACAAAAAGAGATCTAACAAATATGGGCTCTTTCTTAATTATGGGAATTTGGGGGCTAATTATTGCATCGATAGTAAACTTATTTCTTGGAAGCGGTCCTCTCCACTTTGCAATATCATTCATATCAGTAATAGTATTTACTTTACTGACTGCATACGATGCTCAGAGAATCAAGGATATTTATTATAGGTATAATGATGGTTCAGAAGCTGTAGCCACTAAGTGGGCAATACTTGGTGCAACTACTCTTTATTTTGACTTTATCAATATATTCCTCAATCTACTTAGGTTACTTAACTTGTTTAATAGTAGGGACTAGATGTTCTCCTTTTTAAGGGGGAATAGTAAAAATTCTATAGTTTTCTTTTTGATATCTTTAGTGATATTGATGCTGTGTCTTGCATATGCATCGGTACCACTATATAGCATTTTCTGTAAAGCTACTGGATATGGTGGTACAACGAGAAAAGTAACCAACACAGCGGTGAATATAACTAACCAAAAAATTAGAGTCCATTTCAATGCTGATGTAATGCCGGACTTGCCTTGGGAGTTTAATTCAGAAACTAATTACATTGATACAAACATAGGTGAACAAAGTTTAGCATTTTATTACGCAAAAAATCTATCTGATCAGTCTTCGTTTGGAATGTCAGTGTATAATGTCACGCCTTTCAAAGCAGGCAAATATTTCAATAAAGTTGCATGTTTTTGCTTTGAGGAACAAATGTTACTGCCAAAACAAAAGGCAGCGATGCCCGTATCCTTTTATATAGACCCTGAGATAATGCGCGACAATAGCACGAAAGATTTAAGTGAAATAACGCTATCATATACGTTTTTTAGACTTAAATAGTGTGAGTCTTTTACTACTGGAGAAAGCCGTAGATCTCATCTTTCCAAACGTATGTGTAAGTTGTGAATGTATAATCGATAAAAACTACGACCTGTGTGGTGAGTGTAGCAAAAAAATCAATTTTTTAACCAAACATTACTGCAATGTTTGTGGCACAGTAATTTCAGATAACATTTATACGTGCGGTAAGTGCATTGCTAACCCTCCACCGTTTAAAGTGTTAAGATCAGCTTTTGCTTATGATCAACATAGTAAAAATATGATTATAAATTTTAAATTTTTTGATAATTTAAATTATGTAAAAACTTACGTGAAGTGGATGCATCAAGCTAATAGGGATATATTCCAGGATGCAGAGATTATAATTCCTATGCCGCTTCATAAAATGCGCTTGCTTAAGCGTAAATACAATCAAGCGGCATTGCTCGCGAGGGAACTCAGCAGGTTATCCAACTTATTTTATGCACCATTTGCAATAAAGCGTCCTTGCCACACCACGCCTCAAGCTGGTCTTTCACTTAAACAGCGTGAGAAAAATTTAAAAAGGGCTTTTAAAACAAGCAACAAAGAAATTATCAAAAATAAGATTGTTATATTGGTTGATGACGTAGTAACAACCGGAGCAACTGCAAGGTCCTGCTCTCAAGAAATTTTAAATTCTGGCGCAAGGGAAGTGAGAGTGCTGTCACTTGCAAGAACGGTGAATGATTGTGAAACTATTACGTGAAAATCTTGACTAGTAACTGTTGGCATATCTGTATCTATTGCATTGATATCTATTTGCACTGCGTACTTAATATCAAGGCCCAACACTAAAATGGAAGAAATAGATAGTTCTAAAGAAGAAATTAACCAGGTTAAGGTATAGCTTTATTTCTTATAACCTCAACATCACTGAATGCAAAAGTTTGGCCGCTCACGATTTGGGATTTTTCATGTCCTTTTCCTGCAACCAGCAGAATCATACCTTCGTTATAGGCAATATCTATGCCTTTCTCTATAGCTTCTTTTCTGTCCCCTACCTCCAGTGCATCAGAACAATGTAGTAAAATATCATGACGAATTTTTGCTGGATCTTCATCACGCGGATTATCATCTGTGACTATCACTCTGTCTGCATACATTTGTGCTATCTTACCCATTTCTGCACGTTTTATTTGATCACGATTTCCACCACAACCAAAAACTAGGATTATTTTTTTGTTGAAGTGCCATTTTAAAGACAACAGAGCTTGTTTAAGTGCACTTGGAGTGTGCGCGTAATCTACAAATGCAAAAGGTTTCACTTTTTCCATTCTTCCCGGTGGAGAAACGAGTTTGTCTATATATATCCTTTGATATTCCACCCCAGATGAGATAACTATACCGATCGCACATAGTAAATTATACGCCTGAAACTGCCCTAGAACTGGAAAAAATGTGTCATAAATTTCACCACCGATTTTTATTGTAAGATTTTGACCATCGGAAGTGGGTATCTGCTTTAATAAAGTAATGTCAGAAGCTGTTTTTCCATAAGTTATAACTTTGTTGCCACGTTTTTCTGTTATGTTGAGCAACTCTCTGTACTCGCCTATATCTGCATTTAATACCGCTGTTTTTTCTTTTGGCAGTACCTCATAAAACAACCTTTTCTTAGCCTCAAAATATTCATTGATATCCTGATGATAATCTAAATGATCCTGCGAGAAATTTGTAAAAGCCGCAGCAGTGAGCCTAAGTCCATGAATTCTGCATTGGTCAATCCCATGGCTTGAAGCCTCTAACGCTAAGTGCTCTATGCCTTTATTGTTTATATCACGTAATGTTGCATAAAGGTCATCTGTATCTGGAGTGGTAAGGCTATTATCTTTTCTATCATTATTAATACATGTCCCGAGCGTTCCGATAGATGCAGCATTATAACCTGCATTTTGCCAGATCTGGCGGCAAAACTCCACCACCGAAGTCTTGCCATTCGTCCCTGTTACAGCAGCAGCATATTTTGGCTGTTTGAATTGATAAAACCTACTAATTATTCTGCTATATATTTCTTGAGGGTTTGGATGGAAAATGCAGGCGTCATGCGCTGCAAAGTTTGCTACTATCGCTGAGGCTCCTATTATGCCGTTCACGCATTTCTCATGTTCTTCTGACACATAAACAAAAAGATAACCCTCTTTGATTCTCTTGGGATTACATGTAACACCTTTGATTTCAACATCAAAGTTGACGTCAATAATGTTATGCAGTAACTCTCTTAGTCTCACATCCTACTTCATCATTTTTGGTATTCAAACATGGCAATCTTGCTAATGCAGCATTTAAATCAGAGATTAAATCTTCAGGATCCTCTAGTCCACAAAATATTCGCACGAAACTTCCACCATAATCTGAATTCATCACAAATCTTGACATAGATTTACGATCTATTGGTAATATTAAACTATCGCACCCTCCCCAAGAAGCACCGATGCCAAAAATTTCCATGTGATCAACCATACAGCTTAGTTCCTCACATGAATATTCTCTATCTAGTATTACACTGAACACACCACTTGCTCCTTTGAAGTAGCTTTTCCACAATTCGTGCTGGGGATGAGAAGGAAGCGCTGGATATAAGACTTTTCTGATTTTTGGATGTTTTTCCAGCCATTTTGCCACTGCCATTGCTGTGCTTTGATGCCTCTTCATGCGTGTGTGCAATGTCCTAAGTCCCCTGTGTGCAAGGTAACAATCGTGTGATTGAACAGTAATGCCATAATTTTTGTAGCTCTCATAAAGCGATTTAAAAACCTCACCCTCAGCAACAATAGCTCCCATCAATAAATCCGAGTGGCCGGCTAGATACTTTGTAACTGCATACAGTGCAACATCAATCCCAGAGTCGAGCGGCTTAAATAATAAAGGAGTGGACCACGAATTGTCGCAAACAGTTACGATCCCGTGTTTCTTAGCAACTTTTACTATGTGTTCTATATTCGAAATTTCAAATGTTACAGAGCCAGGAGTTTCGATCATGATGAGCGAAGTGTTACTTTGAATCAAATCAGCTATGTCCTGTGTTGGATCATAAAAAGTTACTTCTATTTCCCTTCTCGGCAGCTCATTTTCGGCAAATCTCCTAAGTCGATAATAACTATTATCTTGAATCAGAACATGCGAACCTGCTTTAGTAAAAGTCAAAATAGCAAAAGTAAGTGCAAATAGTCCAGAGGGATAGATTAATGCTTGTCCTCTGCCCTCAATTTCAGCAAGCGCGTTTGAAAGGTAATGAACAGTGGGAGTACCAACATTGCTGTAACTATAATCCCTTGCAACGCCATCGTTGATCACATCGTATATACTTTCCCCATTTGCTGCATTTAAGTAGTCCTTGTAAGTAGGGAATAGTATGGTAGAAGAATGATAAATTGGCGGGTTCATGGAACCTTTATAGTCATTGAATTTTCTTCCCGCTTTAACCAACAAAGATTCTTCTTTCACGCTTTTATTATTTTATTTTTCAAATTGTATTCACTTTGCGTATACAATTGAAGAGAAATTGCATGTACTCGCTCTATCTCACTCTTCAACAATTCATAAATCAACTTGTGCCTCTTTAGAATACTCATTCCAACGAAGTCGTCAGATATTAATATTAATCCAATGTGTGAAGGTAATGTTGAAGGCGAAGAAAAATAGTGATCCGCATGTTTAACAGACTCATCAACGATGTTAACATCAACTACATCTATTGCATTGCGTATTTTTTCTTCTATTGCCTTAATGATATCCATACATAGTTCCTGTCATCCAAGCAGCGTGACTACTTGGGTCCATACTTCTTTTTTTCTGGATTTCAGCGTCACGCGCCGGAATGATAAGAAAGGAGTACGCCAACTACTTATTCTCTTCTTTATCATCTACGTCCTGGTAATCAGAATCTACTACTTTTTCTTCTTTGTCATGTGGATTTCCTTCTGATGAAAAGTCACTCTCAGCACTGTTTTGCTGAGATTCTTTATACATAGCTTCTCCAAGTTTCATAGATAATTGAGAGAGATTAGTAATTTTCTGCTGTATTGAATCAGTATCATCAATGTTATCAGATTTGCTAGCTTCTTTTAAATCATTCACCGCACTTTCAATGGCAGACTTATCTTCTGGTGAAACTTTATCACCATACTCTTTTAGAGACTTCTCTGTAGAATGAACTAAGCTATCTGCCTGGTTCTTCACTTCAATGAATTTCTTACGTTTCTCATCCTCTTGTGCCTTTTCTTCAGCTTCTCTCAACATGCGATTTATTTCATCATCAGACAAACCACCTGAAGACTGAATACGTATTTTCTGTTCTTTTCCAGTAGCTTTATCTCTCGCAGAAACATGCACTATTCCATTTGCGTCTATATCGAACGTTACTTCAATCTGAGGAGACCCACGAGGAGCAGGTGGTATTCCTTCCAAACTAAATTGGCCAAGCAGTTTATTATCAACTGCCAATTTTCTTTCACCTTGATGCACCTTAATGGTAACAGCTGTTTGGTTATCTTCTGCAGTTGAAAACACCTGAGATTTTTTAGTAGGAATGGTAGTATTGCGCTCAATAAGTGGAGTAAACACCCCTCCTAGTGTTTCAATACCAAGAGAAAGTGGAGTTACGTCAAGCAATAACACGTCTCTTACATCACCTTGAACAATCCCTGCTTGTATTGCAGCTCCAATTGCCACAACTTCATCTGGGTTTACCCCTCTATGTGGATCTTTGCCAAAGAATTCTTTAACTTTCTCTATTACTTTTGGCATACGAGTCATGCCACCAACAAGAACCACTTCACCAATCTGACTAGCAGACAAACCGGCATCCTCAAGAGCTTTTTTGCAAGGAGCCATAGTCCTTTCGATTAAATCATTTACTAAGCTTTCAAGTTTTGCCCTTGTTAATTTCATATTTAAGTGTTTTGGACCACTTGCATCAGCTGTAATAAACGGTAGATTTATTTCCGTTTCCATTGCACTTGATAATTCAATTTTCGCTTTTTCAGCAGCTTCTTTGATCCTCTGCATAGCCATTGGATCATTTTTCAAATCAATGCCATCACTTTTCTTGAATTCATCAAGTAAATAACTCACCACTGCATTATCGAAGTCTTCACCTCCAAGATGAGTGTCACCATTTGTAGCCTTTACCTCAAAAACTCCGTCACCTATTTCAAGTATTGAAACATCAAATGTACCACCACCAAGGTCATATACCACTATTGTGTGTCCATGTTTCTTATCAAGGCCATAGGCAAGAGCCGCAGCAGTCGGTTCGTTAACTATTCTGAGTACATTCAATCCGGCAATCTTCCCTGCATCTTTTGTTGCTTGACGCTGAGAATCATTGAAGTATGCTGGCACTGTTATTACAGCATCCTTCACTTCCTCTCCAAGATAAGCTTCTGCTGCTTCTTTCATATTTTGTAGTATAAACGCACCAATTTGACTAGGGGAGTATTCTTTACCATCTGTTGTTTTAACCCAAGCATCGCCATTTTTTGCCGCAAACACTTTATATGGCACATTTAGATTTTTCATTTCAGGGTCACCATACTGACGGCCTATTAATCTCTTAGTAGCAAAAAAAGTGTTACTTGCATTGGTGGTTGCTTGTCTTTTTGCAGGAGCACCGATCAACCTTTCTCCTGATGAAGTAAATGCAACTATAGATGGAGTAGTTCTTGCCCCTTCTTTATTTTCTATTACCTTTGTATCCTTGCCCTGCATTATCGCAACACAAGAATTTGTCGTTCCAAGATCTATACCTATTGCTCTTCCCATAATGAATACTCCCTTGTATAAATATTATCTGATATAAGAATATATAAGTATAGAACTCGCCAATTACAAGTCCCATTTAGGATTTCTAGTTAGCTATTAGAGCTCAAAAGACGTGAAAGCCACTTAGTTAACCAAAAATTGCTTTGCAATCCACCTGAATTATCAGCTCTTTCATTGTTGCTAGTCTCAATTTTGTAACCAGAGTTTTGCAATGGCTTACAATCATTTAAATTAACGTCATCACCTCGTTTTAAAATGAATGCATCTATACTTAAATTGTTATCAGCACTAACGTTCAATTTAATATTAAACCCTTTTTCGATTGTAGAAACTGTATCACGCTTATTATTAAAAATATGCGCTATAATAGAACCATGTGCTGCCAAATCAAACGATCTATTCCGGTTCCTACTAGCAACGTGTTGCAAATCTCTCAATATTGATGCAACAATCACTTCATTTGATTTTACTTTTCCAATTCCTTTACAATGTAAGCACTCTGTAGTGTTAATCTCCTGTATGTTTGGTTTAATTCTCTGTCTTGAAAACACCATTAAACCAAAATCATTTATGTAGCTGAACTGAACTCTAGCTTTATCATCCTTGAACGCCTGCCTAATAGCAGATTCAACAGCTCTACAATACTGATACCTCAACATATCAATAAAATCGACCACTATTAACCCTGATAAGCCTCTTAAATTCACCTGTCTTGATATTTCAGGTACTGCTTCCATATTGGTTCTATAAGCTGTTTCTTCTATACTATCTTCCCCCGTCATTTTCCCTGAGTTTACATCTATTGAAACAAACGCCTCAGTTAAAGTTATTATCAAAGACCCACCAGACGGCAATTGTACTCTATTGCTATACAACTCAGAAATTTGATTCTCGATTCCGTAGTAAGTAAATATCGGAACAAAGCCTCTATACAACCTATACCGCAATTTACTACCTTTTAATACATTTCTAGCATATTGCCTCACTGTTTCAAAAGCTTCTTTTCCAGATATTACAACTTCCACATCATTGCTACAAAAATCACGAATAGATTTCATAATCAGATCTGCTTCGTTATAAATCAATGATGGAACATTTACAGAGGAGGCATTTTCTCGAACATTCTGCCACAACGAAGATAAATAATTGTAATCCTGCTCAATTTCTTTTTTACTTTTTCCCGAACCAACGGTCCTTATTATTAAACCTGATCTTTTTGGTAACTCTATTGAACTGAGTATATCCCTTAACTGTTTTCTAACGTTAACATCTTCGATTCTGCGGGACACACCACCTCTGCTCATGGAATTTGGCATGAAAACACAATACCTGCCCACTAAAGTTATGTATGTTGTAAATGAAGCCCCTTTATTACCTCGTTCCTCTTTAGTTAGTTGAACCAACATTTTTTGATTGACCGAAATAACATCTTGTAATTTATATCTCTTATATAAAGATACCTCCCTTACAAAACCATTACCGGACTCATTAATACTCCTATTAGCTGTAGAATCTGAAGAAGTATTTGCCAATGCACCGTTACCTTCCTCCGAACAATCACCACTTGAATAGCTTTCAAAGAAAGCTTCCTTCTCCTTTTCTGGAATATTAAAGTAATCTGGAGATATTTCGGAAAAAGATAAAAAACCTTGCTTGTTCTTTCCATATTCAATAAATACAGCTTGCAAAGAAGGTTCTATACGCTTTACATGAGCAATATATATGTTGCCTCTTAACTGCCTTTTTTCCTTGAATTCCTGTTCAAACTCTACAACCCTGTTATCTACTGACAAAGCAACTCTTACCTCATCAGAGCAGATAGAATTTTCTATTAATAGTAACCTTTTACCACTATTTGCCACTTATTTACCGTTTGCTTTTCATTCTGAAATTAACCTTATGCTACTCAGTACACTGCTTATTGTCAAGAATTTTGCAATATATTTGCAATCTACATTACTTAAAGACACAAAATAGTTGACTTTTAGTGTTTCACACAATACACTCACACAGAATTTATATTATTGTATAAGTATGGCAAAAAAAAATGCTTCTTTGCTTGTTAAGCTAGTTAGCAGCGCAACTAAGACAACAAGCACTGGTGAAGAAAAATCGACAGGTTACTTTTATGTGAAAAAGCGTAACCCCAAAAAGCTTACTAGAAAATTGGAGTTCAGAAAGTATGACCCCGTAGTCAGAAAGCATGTATTATTTAAAGAAGAAAAACTAAAGTAATTTTATAAGGAAGTTGGTTATTATGCAAGGTTTACAGCTAAATTATCCCATAGTGATAGAATTGGACGATATAAAAGGTACAAAACTGAAGTTAATAAAGATTGTTGCATGGCTAATAAATAAGAGATTCAGAACACAAAAAAAAGCAGCAGCCTTTCTAAAGATTGATCAACCTAAAGTATCTCAAATTAATAAGTCAAAAATTGAAGGGTTCTCTTTAGAATACTTGCTTAACTTATTAGTTGCATTGGATCAAAACATACACGTGAAAATAAAGTACAGCATCCATTCAGGGGCGTAGTAAATATTGAAGCAAAAGTGGTGTCAGCTACTTGCATGACACCGTCTGCTGCGTAAATTACCTACAAATCGCAATGTTCGTGTATCACTCGTTTAAGTGACATTCCGAAAAGTGATTTTACGAGGCATATTTCGTGCTATACTTTTTTATGTCATGCAAATAGCTGACTGTCTATTCAAGTAAAATAATGGAAAATGTTAAAATCATACCAGTAGAAGATAACAACGTTAGGCTGGATAGGTATATAAGAAGGATTTTTCCTAATTTAAAGCAATCTACAATTGAGAAATCTTTAAGAAGAGAGTTGATTAAAGTTAATGGCTGCAAAGCAAAGTCGAGTGATAGAGTGAACTCTGGGCAAACTATAACGATAAAACACTTAGATTATATTAACAATACCAATTCCGAACGCAAATATAATGAAGAGTTAGTGAATCTACTGAAAGACAACATATTGTATGAAGATGAATATATACTAGCTATAAACAAACCTGCAGGAGTAATCGTTCAAGGTGGTGTAAAAGTAAAAATCAGCATTAGTGATTTGCTTGACCAAATCAGAGAGGGAGAAACATTTAAGATTGTTCATAGACTGGATAGGGATACAAGCGGAGCGATAATATTTGCACGCAATGCTAATGTTGCCAGATACCTTATGGAAGAATTCAAAGCACGTAGAGTAAAAAAAACTTATTTAGCATTAACTTCCGGCATACCGAGCAAGAATAGAGGAATAATAGACTATCCATTGGCAAAAAAATATATTTCAGGTCAAGAAAAAGTGGTCATTGATGAAAATTCATCTCAGAATGCCACTACACGTTTTTCGATCATAGCAAGGCTAGAGCACAATGTCGCTTATTTAGAATTGCAACCAATTACCGGCAGGACTCATCAATTAAGGGCGCATTTGGCCCATATAAACTGTCCTATTCTTGGTGATGGTAAATATGGTGGTAGGAAGGCTTTTATCGACGGTATAGCAAATAAAATCCATCTCCACTCGTATTCTTTATCTTTAAAACTGCCAAATGGCAAAAAAACCACTATCACTGCTCTTCCCCCTGAGCACTTTAAAAATTCCCTCGAGGCATTACACCCTCCCTTTGAGTGGTAAACGTTACCTAAAAAAAAGCAAAAGAAACCCTGGTCGGTATTTATTTTAATAACTTGGCGTTAATGCTCTATACGCTTGACAAGTAGCTGACCTTGGGGTTGTAAATACCCATAATCTTATGATAAGGGAAATGTCGAAACTTGTCAAGCAATTTTTTTGTGAAAAAAATAAGATTGGTTAAGATTTTAACTAATTTAAAAAAAAGACAAAAGAAACCCCGCAATGTGAGTTGTTTACTGTTCTCTCAAAAACTTGGCGTCCGGTTCTCTCTTACACCGCTTAGTAAGCGAGGTTCAGCTAATGTAGACAAAAAATTATAAAGACATGCAGTGTCCATGCTGCAAAAATAAAACATAACACGCCTTGTTTTATACTGTGCTTTTGTCACTTAATACAAGATTAAAGATAAATTTTAGGCCTAAAACACCCACAACTTTATTGTAAGGGGACCTGTGAAGGTTGTCAAGTAGTTTTTTTTGTTTCTGTGAGCTACCAAATCACAATGTTCATGCATTTAGGCTCTACAACCACTTAACAAGAGGCGGCATTGACATCATAATTGCATCTGGATTACCACCCGTCATTAAACCAAATCTTGTACCACGGTCATATAGTAGGTTGAATTCTACGTACCTGCCACGCTTTATTAATTGGGCCTCTCGCTGCTTTTCCGTCCAAGGCTTTTGCATATGTTGACGTATTATATGCGAATAGATTTCCAAAAAGGTTTCGCCCACTGCTTTTGTAAATTTGAAGTCATTTTCCCAGCTGCCAGAATTCAGATCATCATAGAAAATTCCACCAATTCCACGTGGTTCTTTCCTATGCCGTAAGAAAAAGTAGCTGTCACATTGCTCCTTAAATTTTGGATAATACTCAGTATCAAATTCATCACATGTTGCCTTGATTGATTCATGGATATACTTATAATCTTCCTCATTTCTATATGTTGGAGTAAAGTCCATTCCTCCACCGAACCATTGTTTCGATGTATACATCAGCCTTGTGTTCATATGTGCTGCAGGAATCAGAGGAGATTGCATGTGAGACACTAAAGATATGCCACTTGCCCAAAATTCCCCATCACTCTTACTTGCACCAGGAATTTCATTTATAATTGAACCTGCGAATTTTCCATGTACTTTTGAAACGTTTACCCCTACTTTTTCAAAAACATTACCGTAAATAACTGTAGATTCGCCACCTCCGCCACCTGGGCGATCCCATTTTCTTTTTTCAATCTTTGGATCTGTGGATGACTGTTCTTCAATTGACAGAAAAGACTCTACAATTTTATTTCTCAGTGCACAGAACCATTCAAAAGCTTGCATTTTTTGTTCGTTCATAATGTCTTGTCAACAGTACCAATATCCGAGAGATTTAAGTGGTAATTACTTATCAAAGATGTTAATAATTCGATAATAATTAAATAAATATAATAAAACATTTTTATATGCACAATGAGTAAAAGATACATAGACAGCAAGAAAGAGAACAGGGTTGACTTCATATTGAGGAATCATGGAATGTCAATTATCGCTATGGCAGTCATTATGTTTTTACCTCCGGTAGTAATATCAACACTCTACTTTTTCGATATATATGACCAGCATACTAATATAGAGATTAACCTACTAGTTAGCACTTTAATGACTCTATTTATAGTATATCATGTAAAACGCTATAAATACCTACTTAATATCGTAGAATTCCAAAATGCAATATTTGCAAATGCACTAAATCATAATACAGAATTTTGTCTTATTTTACACAGAGATGATGGTATTGTTTATGCTGACGCAAGGTTCTACGAAAGATTCAAAGATCACATAGATAATGACGTTACATTAGACAAGATTCTTGAAGTAGGGAATATTTCGGAGAAAGACAAAAAGGCGCTACACCACGCGCTGAAAAATAACTCTTCTGTACAGGTAAGCATTGCCTTAAACAAGAAAGACAAAATATCTAATTTTCTTTTGCTTTTTGAACCAGTACCAGATAATCCCCAAGTTGTTATAAGTAGTAATAAGGCTCTAAATTTATCATTAGCACCAATAGCAAGACCACATGGGTATTTTGTGTTAAAAGCAACACAGGTGAACAAAGAGCAGGTATACGAAGAATTAATAGAAAAGCATAATATAGGAACTTACATTGCAAATGCTAAAGGGATGATTTTATCTGTAAATCAAAGATTTTTAGACATGTTTGAGCTGAAAAAACTTGAAAGAGGCAGTTCAATCAATGATTTTGTATTTCAATCTAAGTATAATAATACAGCAGCTGATAATGAAGTTTTGTTTTGTACCGTAAGTGGTATTCCATTTAAAGCTTATATGAGCGCTGCCATGTTTTGTGATAAACACCATCATAACTATATATATGGCTTTATTACGCCAGTTGAATCAAACGTTATTGATTATCAATTACACCCATGTTTTACAAATTCATCAATCGCTATTGCACAGTGCGATGTAAGCGGTAACTTTATAAAAAAAAATACAGCGCTAATAAAGCTTGCAGGGCCAGATAACAATTCGATCTTTACGCTGATATCAGACGACTATCATATGAAAATACGTGAGTATTTTTCGAGTAATAGAATAAATAACGCATCCTTTGATGTGCAGCTCAGCAACAACGATAATACGAAGATATATTTCAATAAGTTTCTTCATAATAGAACGATGTTCATACTCTGCTATTTTGTCGATAACACTGAGCATAAAAATCTGGAGATAAAACTTGAGCATTACCAAAAAATGCAAGCTATAGGACAGCTCGCAGGTGGTATTGCGCATGATTTTAACAATATACTAACCGGAATAATAGGATTTTGTGATTTGCTTTTGCTTCAGCATTCAGCCAGTGATCCATCTTTTGGAAATATAATACAAATACAGCAAAATGCTAAACGTGGATCAAATTTAGTCAAGCAGTTGCTTGCCTTCTCAAGAAGGCAGACAATGCAGCCAAAAATTATCGATGTAAATAGCACGATAGCTAATCTTTATGAAATGATAAAAAGGTTGATAGGCGAGAATATAAAATTCACTGCTTATTACGGTAGGGATCTAGGTATGGTGAGGGCTGATCAAGGACAATTAGACCAAGTTATACTCAACTTAGTAATAAATGCTGGTGCTGCTATGGAAAAGGGTGGAGAACTGACTATACGAACTTTTAATAAAAAGATCAATTCATTAAATTCCACACCTAAGAATATGTTTTCTCCAGACAAAGAAGCGATTGAACATGGAAATTACGTTGTAATTGAAGTAATTGATACGGGATGTGGAATGACGCATGATACAATTCAAAAAGTATTTGACCCATTCTTTTCTACTAAAGATATTACCTCTGGTACAGGTCTTGGTCTCTCCACTGTATATGGTATTATTAAACAAACTGAAGGATATATCTATGTTGCTAGTGAGATAAATCATGGGACTAAATTTAGCATATTTTTGCCTATGGTTTACATATCAGATGAAAACCATAGAGAGAAAAGCAGCGAAGAAATAGAGAAACCAGTAGTAAATGAAGTTAAAAGCAATGGTACAATCTTATTGATCGAAGATGAAGATTCGGTAAGAGAATTCACTACTAAAGCATTACAAAGAAAAGGGTTTGATGTAATAGAAGCTAGCACAGGCAACAAGGCATTGGAAATGATAAGCGAAAAAAGTTTACACATAGATCTAATAATCACTGATGTGATTATGCCAGAAGTTAGCGGTCCAGAGATAGTCAAAGAAGCCCTAATTCACAGGCCAGGTATCAATGTCATTTTTATTTCTGGGTATGCGGAAGATGCATTTTTGAAGAATGACACCATTAATGTAGAAGATTTCCACTTTTTACCAAAGCCATTCACCCTAAATGAATTGGGAAACAAAGTGCAAAGTGTACTACACAAAGCAAAAAAAACAGTTTAATTTTAGGCAACAAAAAAATTTTCTAATGCAAAAATTTCTAGCATATATACAATAGAGTTATTTTATACGTAAGATAAAGGCGTGAGCAAGGTTATTGCAATAGTAAACCAAAAGGGTGGAGTTGGTAAAACTACAACTAGTATAAACTTATCGACAGCCTTTGCTGCTGTAGGAAAAAGCACTTTACTAGTAGATCTTGACCCTCAAGGAAATGCTAGCACCGGGCTTGGGATTTCTTATCGTAGCAGGGAAGAAAAAAATATATATAAAATATTACTAAGTAGCGAAAATAAACTGATAGGATCAGCAATTTTCGATATAAAGGAAATTCCAAATTTGTCGCTAATTTCGTCAGTGGTTGATTTATCAGCTGCAGAAATTGAACTATCACAGCTTGAACGAGGAAAATTTGTTCTAAAAAACGCATTAGAAAAAATACGTGATAATTATGAGTACATAATTATTGACTGTCCTCCATCACTTGGTTTGCTTACCATTAATGCCTTGACCGCTGCTGATTCTATTGTTGTTCCTCTTCAGTGTGAATTTTTTGCTCTGGAGGGACTGAGTCATCTAGTTAAAACTGTGGAGCTAATAAAAAGAAATAACTTAAACCCTTGCCTGGTAATAGAAGGGATATTGCTCACAATGTATGATAAGCGCAACAAGCTTAGCGAACAGATCAAGAATGACATTTGTCAGTATTTAAATGACAAGGTGTATAAAACTATTATTCCACTATATGAGACCATCATTCCGCGTAATGTGAGATTATCGGAAGCACCCTCCCATGGGAAACCCGCTATTGTATACGATCTTAAATGCCCTGGCGCACAAGCATATATAAGTTTAGCCAAGGAAATTTTGAGGAAGCATGCAAGCGGTTGCCAAGAGAAGAAGCTGGTGAGCGAGGGCATAGTATGAAGGATAATAGGCGCCTGGGCAGAGGTCTTGCTGGCCTTATAGGTGATAATTATGATAATAAAAATGATCGGCAAGAGTATTTACCTATTTCACTACTGCACCCAAGCAAATCCCAGCCACGAAAGCACTTTGATGAAGAATCACTAAAAGAACTCGCAAGTTCAATAGAGAAAAATGGCATTATACAGCCCATCGTAGTGCGCAAAGACTCAAATAATGACGGTTACGAAATAATAGCTGGAGAACGTCGTTGGCGAGCAAGCAAGATTGCAAACCTCGATAGTGTGCCAGTCATTGTAAAAGATTTGAGCGACAAGGAGTGCCTGGAATTATCCATTATTGAGAACATACAAAGGCAAGATATAAATCCAATAGAGGAAGGTGAAGCATACAAAAAACTGACAGATGAGTTCTCTTATACACATGAAGAACTAGCCTCAGCTGTAGGCAGAAGCCGCAGCCACATAACCAATATGACTCGGATGTTATTACTTCCCGAAGGTGTGAAAAAAATGATCAATGAAAAAAAATTGTCTATGGGCCATGCAAGAGCGTTGATTAATGTTGAAAACGCAGAAAGCATTGCAGAGAAGATAATTTCCCAAGGCTTGAGCGTTAGACAAACTGAAAAATTGATAAGAGACTTACACCAAAGTAGTGATAAAAAAGAACAAAAATATACTCAAAATCAGGATATAGCCGCAATAGAGGGCGCTATATCTTCTCAGCTTGGCTTAAAGATCAAAATTAATGACAACAATTCCAAGGGTAAAGTTATGATACGGTATAATAACCCAAATGAATTGGATTTAATATTAAAGATTTTGAATAGAAAGTTTGAGAGCTGCCAGTAGAGTGAAAAGATAATCAACTGTTGGCGTCATCCAATAGAAACGAAAAAAACTACTTGACAACTCCCGCCGTTACCCTTATAATGAAACTGAAGCTATTATTTATCTTCAGTCTGTGCAGATTAAATGAGAAAAAAACTTAGCATATTTGGCGTCTCATGTTTAATTTTTCGCACTATGTGCACTGCATGTCTTTTTAAAACTTCTGTTTTTTTACCTATACAAGCTCAAACGCGCTTATAAGTCGTTTAAGACATCAAAAACGCCAATATCATAAGATAGATAGTGAATAACTAGCTACTCGGGGTTTCTTTTGCTTTTTTTCTGCTTAGTGAGTTTCTTAAACGTTTATGGCTAAGGTTAAGTTGCATTAAAAAGCAGCTAAGTCGCACTTATTAAGCGTTTAGGATAAAAAAACGCCAACATTTCGACACAAAAGTAAATAACTAGCCGCCACGGGGCTTCTTTTGCTTTTTTCTCCATTTGGTAAATTTCTTAATGTTTATAGCTGAAGCAGTTCAAGAGATCGTGAAGGGTGTCATTTCAGTGCCCGACACTGGAATCTAGGAAAGTTTGCTTGTAATACCAAGCTTCACTGGTAACGGAACAAATGAAAAAGGGCTCTTTTTGCCTATAATTGGGGAGTTAAGCAAATTTATAACGTGTTCCATTTGTCTTCCCAATAACGAATGTTGGTATAAGAGGTTGTCCGGAAACTAGTAAAAGGCTATAATATCTGAAATTTTAGTACGGGGTAAAGATGAGAAAAAAGTATCCAACAAACCTAAGCGAAAGGGAATGGGCAAGAATAGAAAAGCACTTCAGAGTATCATACAAGAAGGGAGGAAGGCCGCCAAAGTATAGCAAAAGAGAAATATTAGAAGCAATTTTCTATGTATTGCGCACAGGGTGTCAATGGCGGTATTTACCAAATGATTTTCCGCTATGGAAGACTGTGTATGAGCAGTTCAGGCAATGGAAGAAGCAGGGAATTTTTGAGAAAATGAATTATGAAATTACAAAATATAGTAGAAGAAAAATAGGAAGGAATGAGCAGCCGAGTGCCTGTATAGTAGATAGTCAATCTGTAAAGACTACAGAAAAAGGGGGATCAAAGGCTATGATGGAAGTAAAAAAGTAAAGGGTAGAAAAAGGCATATAATTACAGACACTCAGGGTTTTATACTAGGTTGTTACGTAGGCGCTGCTAACGAAAATGATAGAGATGGTATTAAGATAGCATTAAACAATATGAGAACAAAATATACTAAAGTTAAAAAAATGTGGGCTGACATGGGATACCAAGGAAGAAATTTAAAGAATCACATAAAGGAAGAATATGACATAGATATTGAAATTGTTAAAAGGCCTCCATGTAGATTTTGGGTGCACAAAGATACGCCACCTGAGCTGCTGCCAACAAGAGAACAAGGGTTTAAAGTACAGCCAAGAAGATGGGTTGTAGAAAGGACTTTTGCTTGGATTAATAGAAATAGAAGGCTATCGAAGGAGTATGATTTACTCACAACATCCACTGAGAATTTCATATACCTAGCTATGAGTAGGGTTATGTTAAAGAGGGAATATGCTTGAATTTACTAGTTTCCGGACAACCTCTTATACCAACATTCGTTATTGGGAAGACAAATGGGACACGTTATAAATTTGCTTAACTCCTCAATTATAGGCAAAAAGAGCCCTTTTTCATTTGTTCCGTTACTAGTGAGGCTTGGTATAAATAAGACTCAGGCTGGCTATATCAGTATCAAAATTAAGAAATAACAAAACATAGAATTGAACATTATGACAAGAATAAAGGAAATTTTTCTGTTCATTCTGTTTGTAATTCTGATTCTCTTCAATACACTTGACGCTCAAGCCGACGAGACAGTGGAAGTAATATGCAATGTAGTAAGTTACATTCAGGGAATAGGTGGACCACTTTTTACAGTAGTAATAATTGGAGCAAGCTTACTTGCAATATTTGGAAGAATGCCTTGGCCTGCACTTTTCGCACTTGGTATGTTTATTGCTGTATTTTTTGGTGCATCTAAAATTGTAACAACGATAACAGGAGAAGGAGCTTGTTGTCCTGAAGGACAAACTATGCAAAATGGAAAGTGTGTTAGCAAGCGGAACTGTCCTCCTGGACGTGTGCTTAATGAGAAAAATCGTTGTGTTTCACGTTCTGATTTCTTCTAAAGCTTAACTGATACCAAATCTTGCATCTGATCTATCAGAACCTGTTTAAAATCTTCGTAATAGGAGAGAAATGAAGGATAGGACAATCATCTGCAAGCTAATGTTGAGTTTCCGCTCGCAATTTTTCCACAACCGTCTGCACTTTTCCAATCAAGCAAAAGATCTCTCAACAACTCATCTTTTTGGCAATACGACGAAAGTGTGTAACTCACTTCGCTTTATTACTTCAACAGTTGCACCAATGATAGCTTTTATTTGTGTTGCAAAGTTTTCCCCTGTGTAGCCGGCATCAACCAGTATGTTTTTAACTTCAGAGAGGTTTGCTTTAGCATTTTCGACCATTTTCACAGCACTGCTACGGTCAGTTGCTTCTGCCGTTGTTACATAAATTGCATGTAGCAAACCTTGTGTATCAACTGCAATATGGCGCTTTATACCTGAGATCTTTTTACCTGCATCATAGCCCTTTTTTTCAGCAGGTTTTTAACGCTTTGAGAATCAATTATACAGAAACTATAGTCTTTTCTAAAATAAATAATAAAGGTATAATATGGAACTGACGAAATATGAGGTAAGTAATGGCGTGCAGTGTAGACTTGGCATGCCATCAAAAGTCCCCTCAGGCCTCTAATACATCAATGCACAGCTTTTAGTTGGTAATACTATAATGGACATTTACCATTCATTTTAGAAAGTACTATAGTTTTCTCTTCCCGACCATTGTTGATACGGACCTCTCCAACTAATTTTTTTTAAGACACGCTCCAAAACACTTTCCTCACTTCCATTTGGTTTTTCACTCCATTTTTTAAAGTATTCGTAACAACTTCGCCATTTCGGAAACTCTTTTGGCAGCATTCTTCATTGGCAACCGCCTTTTAGGACGTATAACACTGCGCAAAATACGTCATACAAATCAAGTTCTCTTGGTTTTGTTTCTACAGGATTCTAAATCTGGTAAAATAATCTCAAATTTTTTCCGACTTATGTTGTTTGGGTATAAACTTCTCATATATCCTAATTTATATATACTATCTCCTAGTTTATTCCTTTCTTGAGATTATGAACAGGTTCTTATTTGAGTGGTAAGACGTTACTTCTTGAAGTTGTTTAACTTCAGCTTGAGTAAGACCAGTGGATTCAGATATTAAGTCAATAGATACCCGGCTTTAAGTAGGTTTTTTACCACTTCGATTTTTCCTTCAGTTTTTCCTTTCTCAATACCAACTTCAACACCTTCATCAAATTTTTGGTTAAGACAGATCATCTTCACGTTTCTTATCTTGATCATACGTAAACCGCAGTTTTTCGATTTCATCAGTAGATAATCCTGTTAACTTAACAATGGTAGCAGCGTTCATATCATCGGCGAGCATTGCTTTTGCCACTTCGATTTTTCCTTCAATTCTACTTTGCATGATGCAGGATAAATTATCATCTTCACGTTTTTTATCTTGATCATACGTAAACCGTAGTTTTTCGATTTCATCAATTGGAAGACCAGTGGATTCAGATATCAGGTCAATGGATACACCGACTTTAAGTAGGTTTTTTGCTATTTCAATCTCTCTTTCCTTTTTACCTTCAATTTTACCTTCGATTCTACTTTGCATGATGCAGGAAAAATTGTCATCCTCACGTTTCTTATCATCATAATATATAGCTCGTTCTTCCTTAGTCCAATTATATCCAACTAACTCATTATAGGCCCTACCTATAACCTCATCACTCCCTACTATTTTTCTTAGATCCTCTTCACTAGTCTCACTTGCGTATTTAAAAAAGTAACACCATTTTTCAAATATATTTTCTAATTGATCTTCTTTTGTTTTTGAAAATTTTGGCAATTCAATGAAGACAAATTTAAAATCTTTTAAGTAATGTCTATAGGTTTTTATATTAAGTATATGATGAGTTGAAACATGTTCAGGCTCCTTAGGAAATAGAACGAAGTCAGTGATAGCAATGAAGATAACTTCTTCAAGGTCCTGATATTTACCGCCTACGTCGGCTTGGCTAAAATAAGCTCCAGCAGCATAGTACTGTGCACGTTTTTCGAATCCAGTCGTTCTAGCAACTTGCATTTCGACGATTACTTGTACTCCATTTTTGCTTCTGCAAAGTACATCGACAATACTCTCCTTTTTAGAGGAAATATCGGGGTTTAAAATGGGGTTTAAGAATTCCACGTCCTGTATTTTGGCTTCACCAGTGAGGTTTAGAACGTCGTTGAGAAAATGAATGAGGATATCTTTATTTTTCTCAGTACCAAAGATACGCTTGAACGCATAATTGTTTTTTGGATCTAGAAACTTTGACAAAACCATAAGAAATTCACTTCAAAAGCATTAATAATTATACACTATTTTTTGCAGATATTCAATTCTTTTGTGTCTGAATTTTTAAGCCTCGGATGTGTTGATCAAAAAAATAACCTACGCAGATGGCCTTAGAATAGCATTTGATACTTTAGACGCTTTTATACATCTTTTTGTAAATTCATCTACAAAGCGCCTTAAAACCCCAGGCTATGAGCCTAGCAGCTGTAATAGATATCAAAGATACCCATTTTTGGTGTGGGAGGCTAATCTCCTAACAAAAGTACGAGCGTGAAAACTCAATTACGATTACCTACCATCGTGAGGACAGGTTTATTAACCTCCCACGTTTTACATTATAAAGAGCTTGAAACTCAATATCAACATATTTTAGTAGCAAATTTATATTAAATCTATATCCTGTGTTTGGCAGCTTTGTTTATTATCCTGATAGTTTTTGCCAAGGTTTGTGATGTTTAGCAATATTGCCAATTAGTATAATACGATGCAAAATCTACACGAAGCATTTCATGATCATATACTGCACTGTAGTACACAGAAGCAATATCGTTCTATTGTGGTGTTAAATGGGGAAATACCTGATTCATCGTTTTTTAAACGGGATATACCTATTATTGCTGTAGATGGCGGAGCAAATAGGCTTTTATCAATTGGCGTACAACCTGATCTTGTAATGGGAGATTTGGATAGCGTAAATCCGAGTTTACGTGCTAGTTTGAATACAATATGTCTGCCTGATCAAGATTACTGCGACTTTTCCAAAACAATGGCCCGCTTAAAAACAATGAAGTTACTGCCATCGATAATAACAGGTATTACTGGAGGAGCAATTGATCACATACTGCAAAATATTAACGTTTTTCTAAGTACAGGTAGTATCTTTTACACGCCTGCACCTCCCATGGTAGGATACGTCTTAAAAAAAGGTATTACCCATTTTTCTTTGCCGAAAAATACTAAAATATCCTTACTTGGTATACCGAGAGTTCAAATATCAACTAAAGGATTAAAATGGGAGCTATCTCTTGATAAGCTTGCTTTTCTAGGGAAAAATTCTTGCTTTAATCGAAGTTTAAGCGATAGGGTATCCATAGAAGTACACAGCGGTATATGTCTAGCAATGATGTATTTAGAAGCAGTAGATGATGCTGGAGCATCTTAAGTTAAGAAGCGAAGGTTAGAAGGGTTAGCTATAATCCTCAGCTGCCATGAACATGATCATCGCAATGCACTGGTGGCTCTACATTTTCCAGATAACTGTTTACTTTTAGCGGGTCTCCTAAGCTACACTCTATTTTTATTGGAGAATGACCAGTATCCTTGATCACTATTGCCTCCGAGCTATTGCTGCGACTTAGTGTACTTTTTATTTCGTTATGAATACCCTGTTTATTTTTAAGTTTTGTACCGAAAAGCTTTTCAATGAGAATTAAAAAAGATTCGATGATAACATCAAGCGGGCTTTTTTTCACAGTATCATCTGATTGTAATTGCTCTTCTTTATTATTAGTGTGGTAATTTTCTAACTCTTGAGGAACAGTAAGCGATAATTTACCGTCTTTGTATGTCACACCATCTTTGCCATCTTGGGACTCAAGTGTAAATTCTAGTGAGCTGTTTAACTGGCATATAACCGCTTCTTTTGAATCAAAACCGTTAGCTAGTAATTCAGTTAGCAATTTAGTGTCTATTATAGATATTTCGCTACCAGATTTAACGTTAACACAGTTTCTATTAGTACAGTTGATGTGGATAGTACCTTGACCTTGAGGTACATTAAGCACTAACTTATGAGAAAAAAGTGCAGGAGCAAAAACGTTTATTACTAGTCCTCCACCATAGTAAGAAGACTGATTACAATTAGTAACTAGCTCTTCTAAAATGGGGTCACTTGGAACTCCTGCTCCAGCAGATTTAAATATTTCTTTAAAAATTTCTTTTGCAAATGTACGGTATTCCTTTTTTCCATCTTTGTTATTTTTTATCAAGCTAGCATGTTTTGTATATAATTGGTTAATAAAATTCTTATCTACATCCTTTTTGTTAACGACAAAATTCATCCTTGGGAAATCTACATGCATAGTTGCACCAGAACTTGCTCCTTTGTTATTTTCTGCAGCTCTTAGTTTGCTGAAATCAAATTCTTCAGCTCGAGCTTTCAATGTAACTATTAGATTTTCCTTTGCCTCTGCCACAGTCTTCTCTCCATTGACACAATTATATCATAAAAATTACTAATAATCTGATAACGACGCCTGCTGTATAGACTAAGATTTTTCTTTGGTTTAATATAGATGTACGGTAAAAGAAATCTATGGCGAAAGAATCACTAGTTAAAACTGATGTAGCACAAGTTGAAGATAAGAAAGCAGTAAGTGGCTTTTTTAAGATATTTGGTGGAGTTGCAGATGCTGTAAGATCGTGGATTGGCAATATTAGCCCTGATTTAAGCAGTAGCCGCGATATCGATAGCTTAGTCTTGAAGATGAACGAGTGCTTAAACCCAAAGGGAGGAGAGGTCTCAGCACGTAAGAACACCGTATCTCTTGGTAATCTGTATTTAAGTTTGTCGGAGAAGGGTAAAATAAAATTTCTGCAAACCCTGGCAGAAAAATTTAATCTGAATAAAACGGAGATAGATGAAAAAATAAAAGAATATAGGGAAAACCAGAATCCCGAGTTAAACTATAAATTTGAACAGGACTTGGTAAAAGTCCTTGAATCACCACGTTCTAAAATATTGAAGCAATTTATTTCTTTGCCGGAAGGCCTTAAGTTTATTGTCGATATGCGTTCTGACGTGCTTAAGTTAAAGAACCAATATAAAGAGCTCAATCGACTAGAAAGTGAATTGAAAAGCATACTTCTCTCCTGGGTTGACGTTGATCTGCTCGATCTTCGTCAAATTACCTGGGATTCACCTGCATCGTTGTTAGAAAAACTTATAAAATATGAAGCTGTGCATAAAATTTCTTCTTGGGGTGACTTAAAAAACAGGCTGGATTCTGATCGTCTATGTTTTGCCTTTTTTCATTATAAAATACCAAACGAGCCTCTAATTTTTGTAGAAGTTGCATTGATGGATGGAATTGCAGATAGCATTCAACATCTCTTAGATGAGTCGGTACCTTCAAGTGATCCAAGCAGTGCAAGCACTGCCATATTCTATTCAATATCAAATACCCAAGCAGGGTTGTCTGGAATCAGCCTGGGTAATTTTTTGATCAAAAGGGTTGTGGAAAAGCTGTCGCAGGAGTTTAAGAGTATAAAAACATACGCAACTCTTTCCCCAATACCTGGCTTTACAAAATGGCTGAAAGAAAGTTTAAGCCAAGATATTACTTTATTGAGCAAACTGAACATAAAACAATCTAGTGCAGAAATTTTAGAAAGCATAGAGCAGTTAAAAACTAACGTTGAATGCGAAAAACAATGCTTGCTGAAGCTCTGTGCACATTACTTGCTGAAGGTTAAAAACAGTAGCGGCGGTGCTTATGATCCGGTAGCACATTTTCATTTAAGCAATGGTGCATCAATAAAACAATTAAACTGGATGGCAGATGTTTCTGAAAAGGGGATTAGTCAGTCGGCTGGAATGATGGTGAATTATCTATATGAATTGTCTAAAATAGATAATAATCATGAGAGCTATATGGTTAATAAAGTGGTTTCTCACTCGAAGCAGGTGTCGTCTATGTTGAAGGGAAAGTAAATAATTGCCCTTACAGCACTTCAAATGTAAAATAGTTCTACTTAAATATGTAGAATAGCCATCAATGGATAATATAAGAAATTTTGCAATAATAGCTCATATAGATCACGGAAAGTCAACGCTTGCCGATCGTTTAATAGAAGAATGTAATGGTCTTGAAGCAAGAGAAATGACCAATCAAGTGCTCGATTCAATGGAGATAGAACGCGAACGTGGAATCACAATCAAAGCACAGACAGTAAGACTCAACTACACTGCAAATGATGGGAATCAATATTGCTTAAACCTTATGGATACCCCAGGTCATGTTGACTTTTCATATGAAGTGAGTCGAAGCTTGGCTGCGTGCGAAGGTTCACTTTTGGTGGTAGATAGCAGCCAGGGAGTTGAGGCTCAAACTCTTGCGAATGTGTACAAAGCTGTTGACAATAATCATGAGATAATAGTTGTGCTCAATAAAGTTGATCTCCCTGCTGCAGATCCAGAAAGGGTAAAACTTCAGGTTGAGGAAGTAATTGGTATTGACGCAAGTGAGTCAGTTTTAATATCGGCAAAAACTGGACTTGGAATAAGGGATGTACTGGAAGCAATAGTGACGAAACTTCCAGCTCCACAGGGTGATGCAAACGCTCCACTGCAGGCAATTTTAGTTGATAGTTGGTATGATCCTTATTTGGGAGTAGTAATTTTAGTGCGAGTTAAAAATGGAGTGCTAAAAAAAGGCATGAGAATTGTTATGATGTCCAACAATGCTACATACCAGGTGGATAATATCGGTATTTTTACTCCTAAAAAGGTAATGACGGGTGAACTTTCAGCAGGTGAAGTTGGTTTTATAACTGCTTCAATGAAAGAAGTGGCAGACTGCAGGGTAGGGGACACCATCACCGAGGAAAAGAGGCCTTGTAGTGAAGCACTGCCTGGGTTTAAAGAAGTGCATCCTGTGGTATTCTGTAGCATTTTTCCCAACAAAACAGATGACTTTAAATATTTAAGAGAGGCGCTGGAGAAATTACATTTGAATGATGCAAGTTTTACTTTTGAAGCTGAAACGTCAAATGCTCTTGGCTATGGATTCCGTTGCGGTTTTTTGGGAATGTTACACCTTGAGGTTATTCAAGAAAGGCTTGAGAGAGAGTTTGATTTAGACCTAACAGCAACCGCGCCGAGTGTTATATATAGAGTTACAACACGAAATGGTGAAATTCTGAACATTCATAATCCAAGTGATATGCCAGATCCTACAAAGGTTGAGATGGTGGAAGAGCCGTGGATTACTGCAACCATAATGGTGCCTGATCAATATTTAGGAGAAATTCTATCTCTGTGTGAAGAAAGAAGGGGAGAGCAAAAAGATTTATCTTATGTTGGTAGCACAACAACAGCACTGATGAAGTATAAATTACCGCTATCTGAGGTTGTTTTTGATTTTTACGATAGGCTAAAATCGATTTCTAAGGGATACGCAAGCTTGGATTGGGAAATTTCCGATTATCGGGAAAGTCAGATAGATAAATTGAGCTTTTTAGTTAATGGAGAGCCTGTGGATGCATTGGCATGCATTGTTCACAAAAGCAGGGCAGAAAAAAGGGGACGTGAAATATGTGCGCGTTTGAAAGATTTGATACCACGTCAGCAATATAAGATTGCAATTCAAGCAGCAGTGGGTAGCAAAATTATTGCCAGGGAAACGATTAATCCATACAGAAAGGATGTGACAGCTAAACTCTATGGTGGAGATGTAACGCGAAGAATGAAGCTTTTAGAAAAACAAAAGAAAGGTAAGAAAAGATTGCATTCTATAGGAAATGTCAATATTCCACATAATGCTTTTATTCAAGCTTTGAAGATAAATGACTAGTAGTTCATGACACCCTCTTGGTAGGCTAGAGTCATAATGCTCGTACAGTTGTGCAACTTATTCAAGAGATTTGCTCAATGGTAAAATTTGTCCCGATACGCTACAATCTTCAGAAGTTAACTCCACAAATTTGTCTGTTAGTTTATCAGGTAACACTAGTTCAGGCGTATCCTTTCCAGGAAACGCCTGCTTGTACATTTCACTATCAACAGGTCCTTCTGGATATACAGCATTCACGCACAGCTTTGTATGCTTTGTCTCAGATGCATATATCTTTACCATGATTTCTAGTGCAGCTTTACTTGCAGCATAAGGTACCCAATACGGATAAGAAGAAGGAGAAAGTGTTACTTCTGAAGTCATGAATATCACTCTTCCAGAATTAGATTTTTTCAGCATTGGATCCAAGTTTTTTAGCAAGTACCAATTGGCAGTAAAATTTGTATTCATTACATTCTGCAACTCCTCAAGCTCGCAGTCGTGAACAGGATTCAATTTACCTAAAATCCCAGTACACGCAACTAATATATCAAGTGCCCCAGACTCTGATAATTTTAGGCTTTCTATCATATTTGTTAATATCTTTACGTTTTCAAAGTCCAAAAGATCAAGTTGAATTAGCTTAACAGAGCCTTCTTTGAATTCTTCAAATTCCTCAATTTCATTGTACAGTGGCTTGAGATGACCAATAGACCTTGAAATTAAAATTACACACGCGCCTTCCTTTACAAATCTTTTTGCAACAGCAGACCCAATTCCACCTGAAGCCCCGGTAATTAAAGCTATTTTGCCTTCTAACTTACCCATTCTTTTTCCTTAGCGAGACTCATTAAAACATTTTAGCTGAAAATTGAACTTTGCTCCATATATAAAAATTAAACTCACTATATAGAAAAATAGTAATGATACTACCACACCACCTAAACTTCCGTATATTAAGTCCAATTGGCCAAAGGAAGCTTTTAAGTATTGTTTGAAAGCTGAAGCAGAAGCTGTCCAAAGCATAACAGCTACACAAGATCCAGGAAATACATCTGACATATTTTGTTTTACGCTGGGTAGCATAAAGTATAGCCAGGAAACCACTATAAAGAGTACAAATTCGATGAGGAGATATTTAGTATAACTTAGCCCATGATAGGAAAAATCAATCAGCATTGGCACTAATGTAGAGAACACTATAGTCAGAGTTATAATGAGCGTAATTACCAAAAATTGTAATATACTGAGCACCCTTCTCAATATATAAGGTGGCGAAACTGGAACTTTGTAGGCTTTATTCAATATTGTTCTTAGCCCTTCAATCGTTGACGAGGCTGTCCAAACAGCACCCACAATTGCCAAAGTCAATAAACTCTGTGGCGGACCAGATATTATCTCCCTAATACGCGGCATTAAGGATGATAAAATGTCCTGTGGCATGTGATCAATTATAAATGCCCAGCCTATGTTATATTGGTCTAGGAAATTTGCAAATGTTGACGCTAAAGCTATTAAAACGATGAGAAAAGGAAATATTGACAACAGGATTAAAAATGATAAATATCCAGCATGCTCCATTCCGTCATTATAAATTGTGTCAATCGAAGCACGGTAAAGACAATAAATAATGCTGTAAAACTTCTGTAGTAACTTATTCACTATATATAAATAAACCAAGTAAGATATTCTAAATGAAATAAAATATATTTTTAAGCAAAACCTTCCAATGACACTGAGAATTGTCATATTTTTTTCTGCCCTAAGCACTCTTTTTAAACAACACAAGATTTATGTTACTCCAGTGCATAACACTGGTCATAGGAATAGAACAAAAAAACTGCTTGACAAATTCCTCCGCCCCCCTTACAATAGAATTGTGGGTGTTTTAGGCCTAAAATTTATCTTTAATCTTGTATTAAGTGACAAAAGCACAGTATAAAACAAGGCGTGTTATGTTTTATTTTTGCAGCATGGACACTGCATGTCTTTATAATTTTTTGTCTACATTAGCTGAGCCTCGCTTACTAAGCGGTGTAAGAGAGAACCGGACGCCAAGTTTTTGAGAGAACAGTAAACAACTCACGTTGCGGGGTTTCTTTTGTCTTTTTTTTAAATTAGTTAAAATTTTAACCAATCTCATTTTTTTCACAAAAAAATTGCTTGACAAACTTCAACATTTCCCTTATCATAAATTATGGGTATTTACAACCCCAAGGTCAGCTACTTGTCAAGCGTATAAGACATTAACGCCAAGTTACTAAAATAGATATTGACCAGGGCTTCTTTTGCCTTGTTTTTTCATTTAGTAGATTTTTTAAATGTTTATTACTAAAGTAGTATCCTGGATTCCAGTATCAAGTACTGGAATGACAGGAGGAAGCCTACTTGGATGACAGGAGAAGGGGCTACTGGGATGAAAAGAATAGGGCATCTGGATGACACCATTATTAACTGGCAAAACGGTACCTTTAATCTGTCCTATTACTATTGGTATTACAATTCAATAACTCTCCAAAATCAATTATGTTTGCAAAGTAGTCACTATCTATAACGTCGTCGCTTACACCATTAACGTGAATGAGAACTGGGCGGCATGAAAAGCCTTTTGGACGGTTTAGTGTATCTATTTTCGTTTGTACTTCCTGGATTATTGAATGACCAATTTTATTTTTTGAAAATTTGATTTCGCAAATGTAGAGAGTGTTGAACTTTGTTTGAATCATATAATCAATTTGACAACCAGCACTATTGCTTGTCTTCCTCTGAAAGAATGGATTTTCGCTTACTATTCCATCAATTCCTAAGATATTATGTACGCTCTTTCTATTGTTAAGCACCAAATTTTCAAACTGAAGTCCAATGATTGTATGCCACTCCGGTAGAGATGCAAGCAATCCCATGGAGTAGGCATCGCGATTAATTTTTCCTAGATTTTTTTCGATATATTTTAGATAAAACCTTAAATAGTTATCTTGAAGTCTGTACCTTCTCAGTCGCGAATCAATACCCGTTTTTATATTCCAAGTGTGATCCTTTGTAATAAAACCAGCAAGCTCAAGCTCATATAGATACTCGGAAATGCGTCCGTGTCTCGCGATGTCTAAAGCAGCACAAATTTCTTCCTGTTCCTTAGCTCCAGTAGAAAGAGCCCTGATTATTTGCTTATAAAAAGCTGTTTTTCGCATGAATAAGTCTGAAAATATTTGGTCAAATTCCTCAACTAAAAATCCGCCTTTCGAGAAACAAAGCTTTTTGATATTTTCTTCAGCACTGTGTTTAAAATTTACCTCTTCTAAATATTTTGGAATTCCGCCGGTTATTGCGAGTACCTTAAATTTTTCATATGCTGAAATATTTTTTGGCCAAAATCTATTGCAATCAGAAAGTGCTAATTCCCCGAGTGTCAAAGTCAACGATATTCTTCCCACAAAACCAGTGCTACTGAGTATGTTTTTTTCGATCCAAGATGACGCAGATCCACACACAACAAAAATTAACTTGTTGTTATTTTTTAGCTTTGTATCCCAAAAATTCTTTATTTTGCCTAAAAAAGTTGGATCTTTTGAGCCCATCCAAGAGATTTCATCAAATAGCAGTAATATTTTCCCTGATAGTAGACGCTCGCCAACTGCCCATAGTAAATCGCTCCAGTCATCATACCTAGCAAAAGACGTATTAAATTGCCTAGCAATTTGCCTAGAAAATTCATTAAGTTGGTGAGATATTGTAGTATGCTTCTCCGGTGGTAAACCTATAAATGAGTAATATTGCTCAAAATGCTTACCGAACTCTTGAATTAATCGACTTTTTCCTATACGACGCCTTCCTTTGACTACAACAAAAGAAGCGGTATTTTTTTCTTTAAGCTCCAGTAATTGCTTTAACTCAGCTTGCCTACCAATAAATGATGGAGACATAAAACATGAAATGTAAATCTTTGTCTCCATTATAGGCTATAAAATTGGAGACGTAAATAAATAAATTGTGATCTTTGTCTCCATTATGTGTGGTAAAATTGGAGACGTAAATGAATAAATTGTGATCTTTGTCTCCATTATGTGTGATAAAATTGGAGACGTAAATAAATAAATTGTGATCTTTGTCTCCACTTTTTCTGGGTAAGGTCAATCAAACCCATCTAAAAATAAACTACAACTGTTCCTTCAGAATAAGTTTGACTAATTTTGTAATGATTTAACATAAATCATTACAAAATGCCAAGAAGTAAATTAACAACAGAAAAAACGACATAAAAATCTTTTTACTTCAAAAGTATGCTATTTAATATAGTTTAAATCATCTAAATAGATTTATGCGGCGTATAGCCTCGTTCTTTATATTATCGGCAATACTGATAAGCTGTGGCTTGCAAAAACCTGCACCTGTGCTGCTTAAAGGTGAAGAGTTTTATGGGAAAAGAGACCTAGAATATACAAGAGAATATCATTTAATTAGAGAGGATGTTGACTCTTCAATAAAAAAAGAAAATAGAAAAGCCGTCGTAGATAAGGTATATAGAGAGAATAATAAAGCGCAAAATATGGAAATTAATGGGGTAAGCTGTAAATTTGTAATGCCAGTTAAAGGTACTATTATTTCAGCTGCCTCCTCTGATGAAGTATGCAAAGATGGAGTAAAAATTGCTGCTCAAGGCGGAACAAATGTGGTTGCTTCTGCACCTGGTAAAGTGATATATGTAGGCAAAGGGCTGAGATGGTATGGAAATTTAATTATAGTAGAACACAAAGATAATTATGTGACTGTGTACTCCTATTTAAAAAACATACACGTTGAAATTGGTGATAAGGTAAAACAAGGTCAAGTAATTGGATCTGCAGGTAAGTCAAGTACGCAGGATAAAGATCCGCAGATGTGCTTTACAATACGGCATAACGGTCAAGCGGTTGATCCTTTGAAGCATCTGAACTGTAATTGAATTTGGATTTATATGAAATATGATTTTAGAAACGTTGAAAAATTTTATCAAGACAAGTGGAATTTCCCTGTAAGCGAAAGTAGCAAGCAAGAGAAATGTTACGTATTGGAGATGTTTCCATATCCATCCGGTAAAATTCACATGGGACACCTGCGCAACTATGCAATAGGAGATGTAATAGCACGTTACAAGAGAGCTTGCGGATTTGAGGTTTTGCACCCAATTGGCTGGGATGCGTTTGGGTTACCCGCTGAAAATGCAGCAAGGGACAACAACATTAACCCTGCGGCATGGACGAAAGAGAATATAAATAATATGCATGCGCAGCTTAGATCTATAGGTCTTTCTTATAATTGGGAGCGTGAACTTTCCACATGTGAACCTGACTATTACAAACATGAACAAAAATTTTTCCTGGATTTTTTAAAGCATGGGCTTGCCTACCGAAAAGAGTCGTGGGTTAACTGGGATCCAGTAGACCAAACAGTGCTTGCAAATGAACAAGTAGTCGATGGAAAAGGATGGCGGTCAGGCGCAGTTGTTGAAAAACGTAAGTTATCCCAATGGTTTTTAAAGATTACTGATTTCGCTGAAGATTTGCTCAAGTGTTTGCAAGGTTTAAAAAATTGGCCAGAAAAAGTCAAAACAATGCAAGAGCGTTGGATAGGAAAATCCGAAGGGGTCACCATAGAGTTTGAAATAGTTGGTCTAAATAAGAAATTAAAGATTTTTACAACTTCTCCTCATACTTTGTTTGGAGCTTCTTTTCTTGCAGTAGCAGCAGAGCACCCTATTGTGCAGGATATCATGCTTCCAGATGCTCCTGAAGTTTTGTCATCCCAGTGCTTCGATACTGGGATCCAGCAAAAAGATGAATGGATTCCAGCGTTACGCGCTGGAATGACAATTGATGATATAAACACCAAGGGGGAAAATGACGAAAAATTTGGAATTTACACTGGATTGAACGTCAAACACCCATTTCTTGACAAAGAATTGCCACTTTATATAGCGAATTTTGTATTGATGGAGTATGGAGAAGGTGCAATTTTTGGATGCCCTGCACATGATCAGCGTGACTTTGAATTTGCACAGAAGTATAATTTGCCGATTATTCCGGTTATTTCTTCAGCCAACTTGAATGCCGTTCCAGCGTGTGACGCTGGAATCCAGAATTCTTACACTGGGATGACAAAGGAGGTGTATACTGGTAATGGAGTGATGTTTAACTCTGAGTTTTTAAATGGATTAACGGTTAGCAAAGCAAAGGAAGTAGCCATTAAAAAGCTTGAAGAAAAAGGAATAGGCAAAAAAACGATAAACTATCGCTTACATGATTGGGGAATTTCAAGGCAACGTTATTGGGGATGCCCTATACCTATTATATATTGTAAAGATTGTGGTACTGTGCCAGTGCCGGAAAAAGACCTTCCTGTAGTTCTGCCAACGGATGTGGAATTTAAAAGTGGTGGTAATCCACTTGATAAACATCCAACATGGAAATTCGTTGATTGCCCAAAATGTGGAAAGCAAGCAGAGCGTGAAACTGATACATTTGACACCTTTTTTGAATCTTCCTGGTATTTTACTGCATTTTGCAGTGAAAATAAGTCTATCAATAAGGATGCGTGTAATCGTTTTATGCCTGTAGATTACTATATAGGTGGAATAGAACATGCGATCTTGCACCTGCTTTACTCACGATTTTTCTGCCGTGCTTTAACCAAATGTGGTTACCTTGATATTAAGGAACCTTTCTCTACTTTAATCACTCAAGGAATGGTTTGCCATGTAACTTACAAAGATGAGAATGGTAAATGGCTTTTTCCTGAAGAAGCAAAGGAATTGATGGCACAAGGTGCTGAGGTTCAAATTGGAAAAGTAGAGAAGATGAGTAAATCAAAAAAGAATACAGTTGACCCAAATTTTATCATAGAAAAGTACGGTGCTGATACTGCTCGCTTGTTCGTATTATCTGATACTCCTCCAGAGAAAGATATGGAATGGTCTGATGATGGCGTAGAAGGTTGTTCTCGCTATATAAATAAATTGTGGCGCATGGTAATGCAGCTAAGACCTGTGAATACAAACTATGATAATGAAAATGTTACGGGTCAACTTCTAGAATACAGAAAAAAAATACATAAGCTCTTGCACGGACTTACAGATGACTTGGAAAGCTGCAGATTAAACTGTGTAGTGGCAAAATTCCGTGAGATGACAAATTTAATAGCTGAAATAGATGTGAAAAATGGAAAATCTCTTATCGATGAAGGTATATGTATACTAATCAGAGTAATTGAGCCATTTATACCACACCTGGCTGAAAATTTATGGCAAGAAATAGGAGGCGAAGGTATGCTATATCTAAGGCCTTGGCCACAAGCTGTCAAGTCACTGCTAATTGATGATATGGTGACTGTGGCAGTGCAGATCAATGGAAAATTGCGTGCAACAATCGAAGTGGCAGTTGACTTATCTCAAGAAGAATTAAAGAAAATAGCAATAGACTCTATGTCCAACAGGATCGATCAAAGCAAAGTTCGCGCTATATATGCTGTACCAAATAAGATAGTAAACATAGTTATATAAAAACCTGAGTAGCGCTTTCCTAACTTTATAGTTATACTTTTTTTGACATGTAGTTATATCTTTTTTAATATAAAGGTTATATACTTGTGCATTATATATATTTTTTTTTGTATGAGGAGTTATATGAAAATGAAGAGATTATGCGCCTTAGCTGTGTTACTCACCTCATCTTTAGCGAGTGCAGCAGGTGACGTAGTGGCTAATTTAGAAGGTCAGTATTACGCAGGTTTAAACTTCGGTGCCGGCTGGGGCGGTGGTTTTATTATGAAACCTAGCATTGTTTTTGGTTACCATCATGATAAAAACTCTAAATTTGAACTTGAGGTTCTCAGTAATGTTAAGTCGTTAAAGAGCATAGGAGCTAGCTTATTGGCAAACTACCGTTTTTATCCTGACCTCGATATCGATCCTGTTAAGCTATACGTCAGTGGAGGTTTAGGTGGATACCTCCAGATAGTACCTTTTGGTTTTGGTGGTGGTAGTAAAAAAGCAGCTTTTAATTCAAATGCAGCTGCAATAGCAGCGACAGATGGAGGTAATGGGGATAATGGAGGTGATACGGGTAATAATGGTGGTGAAAAGAGTGATGATATAGACGATCAAATAGAAGATATAAAGAATCTGGTAAAGCTTGGAAAGGGGCTAGAGGAACTAGCGAAGCAGCAAAGGTTGTTAAAGGATCTAGAGGAGATAGGGGATGATCTAGATGGGATAGAGAAGGCGAGGAAAAGGATAAAGGATCTAGAGGAGATAATGAAGGAGATAGGTGGTGGGATAGATACAGTTAACTTATCTCTAGCAGACAAAATACTGGGTTCTATTTCTTATAAACTGAAGGTTGGCGTTGATTATGAAATTACTCCACAGATAGTTGGTGCAGTTGGTATTACCATGGGCGGTCAGCTGAGCAGTTTAAAAGCATTGAAAATACCAGATGCAGTTTTGGAGTTAGGAGTTCGGTATAATTTTTAATGTCTAGGCTGAGTTTTATCTTTAAGTGTTACATGGAATGTCATATTTAAGTGTAATCTAAAAAATACATTACCATGAATAAATTATACTCGGGATAAAATAATTTATCACCAGCAGACAGAATTGTTGAGATGCTTATTCCCTCTTAATCCAACCTGTTTTGAAGAAGGACAAACACAGTATGGGGTCCATGTGGAGATGAAGAAATTATTTGCTTTTGCTATATTGCTTACTTCATCTTTAGCAGGTGTAGCAAAGGATGCGGCTGATTTAGAAAATAAATACTACACAGGTTTAAACTTTGGTGCTGGGTGGGGTGATGGCTTTAAAATGGAGCCTGGAGTTGTTTTTGGTTATCATTATAACAAAAAATCCAAGTTCGAACTTGAGGTTCTCAGTGAGATTCGGTCACTACAGAACATAGGGGCTAGTGTATTAGCAAATTATCGTTATTATCCTCATCCTGATACTAATCCAGTGAAACTTTATGTTGGTGTAGGCTTAGGCGGATATCTCCAAATCGTACCTTTTGGTAGCAGTAAAGGTCTTAAAGATCTAGCAATGGGAGAGCCACGAAAAATGAGAAGTATTCTTGGTGATATGTTTGATTTTGTTGGAGATTTAGTTGTAGGAACAAAAAAAAGAGAAAAAAAGGATACAAAAAAGCCATCGAAAGAAAAGTCAAAACCGCCAGCAAAAGACAAAACAAAACCACCTGTGGAAGAAAAACCAACTCCTACAGCAAAAGATAAACTGAAACCACCAGTAGAGGACGAACCAAAACCACCAGCGGAAGAAAAACCAAAACCGCCAACGGAAGAAGAACCAAAACCACCCGCGGAAGAAAAACCAAAACTACCGGTGAAAGACGAAACAAAACCGCCAATGCAACCAACAGCAAAAGAAAAAATAACTGAAGTGGATAAGGAAACTACTACTGTGGCAGATGAAAAAAAAACAACACCACCAGTAAAAGAAGTAATACCTACAGTGAAAAGAGAAACAAAACTACCAATAATAGAAGAAAAAGAAATATTAACTCTAGCAGATAAAATACTGAATTCTATTTCCTATAAACTAAAGGTTGGTGTTGATTATGAAATTACTCCACAGATAGTTGGTGCAGTTGGTATTACCGTAGGCGGGCAACTAAGTGGTTTAAAAGCATTAAAAATGCCAGATGCAACTTTAGAGGTAGGAATTCGTTATAATTTTTAGATATATTTTTGGTATTTGTATAGATAAAGAGATTGAAAATGCACTTCTTGCATAACTAAACTAAGCAGAAAAAAGGCAAAAGAAGCCCCGTGGTGGCTAGTTATTTACTTTTGTGTCGAAATGTTGGCGTTTTTTTATCCTAAACGCTTAATAAGTGCGACTTAGCTGCTTTTTAATGCAACTTAACCTTAGCCATAAACGTTTAAGAAACTCACTAAGCAGAAAAAAAGCAAAAGAAACCCCGAGTAGCTAGTTATTCACTATCTATCTCATGATATTGGCGTTTTTGATGTCTTAAACGACTTATAAGCGCGTTTCAGCTTGTATAGGTAAAAAAACAGAAGTTTTAAAAAGACATGCAGTGCACATAGTGCGAAAAATTAAACATGAGACGCCAAATATGCTAAGTTTTTTTCTCATTTAATCTGCACAGACTGAAGATAAATAATAGCTTCAGTCTCATTATAAGGGTAACGGCGAAGGTTGTCAAGTAGTTTTTTTGTTTCCGTGGTTTAGGCAGCTATTTGGGCAACAGACCTTATACCTCTTGCCCTCAAATTCGCATAAATCATGAATTATGCACGTTTCACACGAGGGTTTTTGTGCTTTGCAAACATATCTACCGTGCAAAACCAGCCAATGATGAGCATAAAGCAAGTATTTCTTTGGAACTACATTTAAAAGGGATTGCTCCGTTTTAAACACATCTTTTTCTTTCACAAGCCCCACTCTATTGCTCACTCTAAAAACATGAGTATCAACCGCCAATGTTGGAATGCCAAGTCCCGAATTTAAGAACACATTAGCGCTCTTTCTTCCAACTCCTGGCAAAGACACCAAATCGTCAAAATTCGCAGGAACTTCGCTATTGTACTGTTCAACTAATATTTTGCTGAGCTCAATTATGTTTCTTGCCTTGGAATTATACAAACCAATGCTGCTTATGCGTTTCCTCAGCTCGTTTTGCCCCAATTCTAGCATTTTTTCTGGTGTATCGGTGATGCTAAATAGCTCTTTTGTAATTTTATTAACGCTTACATCGGTCGTCCGCGCTGACAAAACTATCGCAACCAGCAATGTAAAATGATTGGTGTAATTTAGCTCTATTTTCGGTATAGAATTCGACTGCTTGAATTTTTCAAATATCAATTCTACTTTTTTTGAGTCCATTTCACTTATAGCATCTTTTTTAAGAAAAGAACCCCTCCTTCCCATCATATAAATACAACTTATCCATTCTCACCACGTCAAAGTTATTTTCTTCAAGTTTGACTAGCAGGCTATTTACATCACTATTTGTAATAGTTTTCTTTTCATTATTTACAATAAACCTGCAGGTTATTTGGTCACTTAAAGATTTTGGACTTCCCGGCCAAATTGCAAGCCCTTTTGAGTATATTGCTATAATTTTCGGATTGCTCGATTCAAATAACTTCACTATTTGATCAAAATCAGCCGACTTACTCCAGGCAAGTGTTATATCGCTACCAACCAGCTTTCTAACTTTGTAGTCCTGCTTACAGTCATCTTGCGTTTTATCTACTCTACTATTTGCACTGCTGCCAATTATAAGCTCAGATAGCGTTGTGGGTTTTTTCCCTAGATTATCTATAACAGCTTCTGCAAATTCTTTGGTACCAACTTTTTGCTTACTTTTTTTCTCCTTATATAAATCGGCAGTGTGTATTCCATCCTCCAAAGTCTTCAGCCACGCATCGTAAATTAGTTTTGCAGTATCGATTTGACCCATGTAAATTAGCATATGCACTGCAGCATTTAAAAGCCCTGAAGGATTAGCCATATTTTTTCCTGCAATATCAGGAGCAGAACCGTGCACTGCCTCAAACATTGCGTATTCACTCCCTATATTACTACTTCCGGCTAACCCTACAGAACCTGAGGTTTGTGCTACTATATCTGATAATATATCACCATACAGGTTCTCAGTTACTATAACATCGAAATTCTCGGGTTCTGTGGCAACACGTGCCATTCCAATGTCAACTATATAATGTTCTGTCTTTATATCCGGATATTCTTTTGCAACATGATCAAACGCTGCATGGAAAGTGCCGTCTGTCATTTTCATTATGTTATCTTTAGTCAAACAAGTTACTTTCTTTCTATTGTGTTTTTTCGCATATTCAAAAGCGTACCTGCATATCTTCTCTGAGCCAGACCTAGTGATAATTTTAGTGCACTGGTAAGAGTCACCTGTGAGCCTGTGCTCTATCCCTATGTAAACGTCCTCTTCATTTTCGCGTATTACTACGATATCAAACTTATCGAATTTATTTTCTATAACAGGATGATACGAAATACACGGTCTGATGTTTGCATATAGCCCTAGATTTTTTCTCAGCGCAACGTTTAAGCTTTTGTGGCCTTTACCTTGAGGAGTTGTTGTTGGAGACTTAAGCAATATCTTTGTCCTCTCAATAGATTCCCAGCCACTTGGAGAAATCCCGTGTGACCATTCCTTATTATAAACACGCTCTCCTATCTCAATAACATCTATTGAAATCTTTGCCTCTGCTTCGCGCAATATCGACAGCACCGCTTCCATAATTTCCGGTCCGATACCGTCGCCATATGCAACTGTGATTGATGTTGACATAACTCTCCTAACTATAAATGACCTAATGTTAATTCAAATGATAGAGTGACACAAGTAGCTAATATTTCCCAGATTAGCATATTTACGGTTATTTAATAACGTGCTTTTATACTAATCGGTAAAATATTAGGTGGGGCTATGGATACTGAAGCGAATGTTAAAGTAAATTATGCAGAAATTAATAAACGTGTTGTAGCGTATGTAGTTGACCAAATACTATTTCTACTCTTTTACCTATTCATTTTGTTCATATCATCAGATAAACTCCTTACTGAACTTTTTTATTCCTTCCTTGATACAACCTCTGTGTCAGTTCAAGTGGAGGTATTAGAAACATTACTGTTTGTAGTACTAGAAACAGTAATGATAACAAGACTTGGCTGGACCCCAGGAAAATTGTTGTGTGGTATATACATAAAAGATGCAAGTACATCTAAAAATATTGCTTTAATACAAGCAGCAATAAAAGGTGCTCTTGTGTGTACCTATCTACATTTCTGAGTGGTTTTTAATTCTACCAATTTTAGTCTTAATATTCGTGGTATTTAATCAACGCAAACAGACTTTTTACGACAAAATTGCAAAAACAGTAGTAATTGATTATAAACCTCAAAAATGCCACTTATATTTAAACTATGTGGGAATAACTAGGCGTGCTATAGCGTATATCATTGACCGCTTTATTATTACAGGAATTTGTTTAGTCTTTTTTTCTCTTGCAAAAATGACTTTTTACCCTATTAAAGCTGAAATATTAACTATATACTTATCTTTTCTACTATCAATAATATTTGGAGTATTCATAATAAGAAGATTTAGTGGTACTCCAGGACAATTGCTATGCTGTACCTGTATAAAAGATGCAAATACGCTTGAAAATGTCACTATAGTGCAAGCAACAATTAGGTATGTTTCGTTTGAAGTTTTTAACCTATCTGTATGGGGTTATATATTTGCTCTAGAAAAATTTTCCGATAAATATACCTCTGAATGGTGGTTTGAACCTCTAGCAGCTTTGATCCTTATGGTTATAACACTAGTTTTTGTGTTAGTAATACTTGACCGACGCAAGCAGTTTCTTCATGATAAGATTGCAAGAACAGTAGCAATAGATTATAAACCCAAAAACTAACTTCTCTTTACAATTTACGGTTATTTAATAACATACTTTTATACTAGTTATGTCATCATAGAACATGAAAAGTATATGGATACTGAAATAAGTTACGCAGGAATTCTGAGGCGAGTTTTAGCAAGTGTGATCGACGGTGTTTTATTGGTAACAATAATACTTGTTACCAGCTTCTTTCTATATTTTCTACTTCATTCATTTACATCATACAATGATACAGATGATATTTACAGAGTTATCCATAGGATAATTAGTACGGTAATAATACCGTTATACATTATGTTTAATATGCAAATGATAACAAGATTTGGCGGCACTTCAGGAAAACTACTATGTGGAATATATATAAAAGATGCAAGTACATTTACAAATGTTACCCTAAAGCAAACAACAAAGAGGTATGCCTTATCTCAAATTCCTGTCTTATCTATATTGGGTTGCGTGCTTATTGTAGGAATTATAAGAGAACTTTATGATGAGTATATTTTTGAATGGTGGTTTCTACTTTTAGAGAAATTAGTCCTTATAGCAACAGCTATAGCTATAATACTAATTTTCGTGTTAGCAATACTTGACAAACGCAAACAGACTTTTTATGATAAAATTGTAAAAACAGTAGTGATAAGCTATAAAGAACCTGTAGAATGTCACCTAGATTTGAACTATGTGGGAATAGCTAGACGCATCATAGCGTATATTATTGACTGTTTTACTAATATGGGAATTTGTTTAGTCTTTTTTTCTCTTGCAAGGATAGCTTTTGATTCTGATGGATCTGGGCTGTTGGCTATATGCTTGTACTTTTTGCTATCAATAGTATTCGGAATATTCATGGTAAGAAGATTTAGCGGTACTCCAGGACAATTGTTGTGCGGTATTCATATAAAAGATATAAATACACTTGAAAATATTACCCTAGTGCAAGCAACAACTAGGTATATCTCATCTAAAGTTCCTGTCTTATTTATACTGAATTTCATACTTATTATAGGGATCACAAGCGAATTCTCTGATAAGTATATTTTTGAACGGTGGATTCTACCTTTATCAGGCTTAGTCTTTATAGCTATAAAAATAGCTATAATACTAATTTTCATATCCGCAGCATTCGACCAACGCAAACAAACATTTTACGACAAAATTGCAAGAACAGTAGTGATAGACTATAAACCCAGTTGATATCTTCCTTTCGGTCTAGTAACTAAGGGCGTCATGAAAGCAGCCCCTCCTTCTGTCATCCCAGCGCGCGACGCTGAGATCTCATTTCACTTTATGATACCACTTGTTGTAAAAACAAATGTTCGTTCGTAAATTGTAACTAGCCATAAATATTTAAGAAATTTACTAAATGAGAAGAAAAGACAAAAGAAGCCCCGTGGTGGCTAGTTATTTACTTTTGTGTCGAAATGTTGGCGTTTTCTTATCCTAAACGCTTAATAAGTGCGACTTAGCTGCTTTTTAATGCAACTTAACCTTAGCCATAAACGTTTAAGAAACTCACTAAGCAGAAAAAAAGCAAAAGAAACCCCGAGTAGCTAGTTATTCACTATCTATCTTATGATATTGGCGTTTTTGATGTCTTAAACGACTTATAAGCGCGTTTGAGCTTGTATAGGTAAAAAAACAGAAGTTTTAAAAAGACATGCAGTGCACATAGTGCGAAAAATTAAACATGAGACGCCAAATATGCTAAGTTTTTTTCTCATTTAATCTGCACAGACTGAAGATAAATAATAGCTTCAGTTTCATTATAAGAATGACGGCGAAGGTTGTCAAGTAGTTTTTTTCGTTTCTATTGGGTAGCTTTTTTCCACTGTTGTCTACTTGGATGACAGCAGATCACCTCTTCACAAAGATTTTATCGGTAATACGCATATCAATTATGCTCCAATCACTGAAAGTAAAATCAGTTGTGTTTTGCAATTGGTTCAAATAATCCCATGCGCTATGAGGATTATCTTCAGGCAGTTTTACTGTGGAAACGTTATCAAGTATGATGTTCCATCTTCTATTTCCTACATAAACACAAGAAGAAATGTAGCCACTCAATTGAGTTTTGCTCCCTAATATGTCTTTAACAAATTTTAGGTTCGATAACGAGTTTTGTCCTGTGATTACAACAAGATTATCTATCGGATAGTCGTCTGTAATCACTTTACCTTCGGAATCGATTACCGAAGCTTGGTTGCCATCTTTCCAGAGAGCAAATGGTTTATGTTCATCTATGTTAATATGTAAGGTGTTGGGCAAAGTTCTATAAATTCTTACGTGTTTTATCCATTTGCTTACGGATTGTACACTACCAGCAAGTTTTGAAAGTGATACATACATAATTGGTTGCGTTTTATCTACCAAACCTAAAATGTCCTTTTCGTTTGTGAATTTATTGCCAGTTACAACTACTTCATCGATTGAAAATCCACTGCTGAGTAACAAACTGGATAAGCGATCATTACACCAAGTGAGGTAGTAATTAAATCGACTTGTGATTTTATCAAGCGAGCTATAGAGCACTAGCGTAAGAAAGAGTGCTATTATAATAACCAAAGCACACTTACGTAAAAAACTCCTTTGGCTTCTAGTAACATTGCTCAGCATTTACTTGGTCTCTAATACTTTTGTGTTGCAAACTATCTTCAACGATAATTTTAACTAATTCATTAAAATCAATGCCTTTTGTCAATTTTGCAATTTTTGGCACTAACGACAACTCAGTAAAGCCAGGGTGTGTATTGATTTCAAGCATTTTTAGAGTGTTATCCTTAGGGTTATAACGAAAATCTGAGCGAGAAATAGTTTTACATCCTAGAAATCGATGAACTTTCAATGCATGCTCTAAGGTCATTTTATATACATCGTCAGGAATTTCAGCAGGAAATATATGCTCTGCAAGCCCATCTGTATATTTTGCCTCATAATCATAGAATTTATTTTTTGGCCTTATTTCCATAGTACCAATTGCCTTGTCTAGCAATACAGCGGTATGTAACTCTACACCAGGTATATACTCTTCTATGATCATCTTTTCCATGGTAGTAAAACTGTTATCTTTCAGTTTTAAATAATCATCACGCGAGAAAATTATGTGTACTCCAATGCTTGAGCCTTCATTGGTCGGTTTTAAGACGTACGGATAACCAATTTTAATGTTGTTTTTTAGTACATCTTCTCGGCTAATTATGTAGCCTTTTGGAGTATCAATACCGAGCGACCGGAATATATGCTTGGACATTGTTTTATTCATAGCAATAGCTGAAGCCATGACTCCTGAGTGTGTATACTTTATACCTAAAATTTCCAACAAACCCTGAACGCAGCCATCTTCACCATAAGGTCCATGCAGAGCAATAAAAGCAAGATCGGGATTAATTTTTTTCAGCTTTTCAGCAATGTTGCTGTCAACATCTATTTCTATTGCATCATACAAAAGGTTGTCGAGCGCCTTTTTTACCGCTTTCCCGCTCATCAGTGATATTTCCCTTTCACGAGAGAATCCACCACTTAAAATTGCTATAGTTGGAAACATGGGCACTCTATGTTTTATCCTTTTCCTTCAGTAGCATTATTCTAGATTTTCGCCAAAATAAGCTGCTTTGTCTTTTTTTTCTTTATACTCTTCTGCTTCATCCAGAGGTTGTTTTTTAGCTGTAATGTTTGGCCACTTTTGCGAGTATTCTACATTTATGTTGTAAAATGACTTGAAGGTTTTTTGTTCACTGCTCAGTAACTCTTCATCTAGTTCTAAAATGCCCTTTACAGAATCGTCAGTTACAATTGCATCTACTGGACATTCTGGTATACATACTCCACAATCAATACATTCATCTGGATTAATCACAAGCATATTTTTGCCTTCATAGAAGCAGTCAACAGGACACACTTCTACACAATCTGTATATTTACATTTTATGCATTTATCTGTAACAAAATGCGTCATAAAACACTGTATATTTATATTATCTTGGGTACACTAAATTAATAAGAAATTCAAACCCTTTATGCAGATAAATAAATTGAGCAATGAAGAATTAGAGATATGGTTGAGCCTAGCTAGAGCTTTAGGACCAACAAAGTTTTCTAGTGTGCTAAGAGTGTGTGGATCACTGGATGAAGCGTTAAAATATCTCGATGGGCTCACTAAAAATAAAAAGGTATATAGCATTCAAGATGCACGAAAAGAGATCAATAATGCAAGGGAAATTGGAGCCAAAATCATACCTGCATGTGGTCCAGATTACCCTGATATTTTAAGAAATATACCGGGTTGTCCTTCTGTAATAACTGCACTTGGTGATGTGTCGTTATTAAGCCGTGAGATAGTTGCAATAATCGGTGGTCGTAATTCTTCGGTGAATGGGAGAAATTTTGCCAGTAAGCTGGCACTTGACTTGAGCGAAGAGGGGTTCATTGTCGTTTCTGGGCTTGCAAGAGGAATCGATACTGCAGCGAACAACGTAATATATAAAAATCATCCTACCATTGCTGTTACAGCGAGTGGAATTGATGTAGTATACCCAAGAGAAAATTCTGATCTATACAAGAAAATCACTGAAGGTGGTGGACTAGTAATTACTGAGCTTCCATTTTCGACTAAACCAAAGCCTCAGTATTTTCCTCAAAGGAATCGAATTATATCTGGCTTATCACTTGGTGTGACAGTGATTGAAGCATCGAAAAGTTCCGGTTCTCTAATAACAGCAAATTTTGCTTTGGATCAAGGAAGAGAGGTATTTGCAGTTTCTGGTTTCCCTTTGGATTTGCGCTCTAGTGGTAGCAATTATTTAATTAAGAACGGTGCTAAACTTATCGAATCCGCTGACGATATAATAGAGAGTATTAGGTTTAGTTTACCTCCTCGGCAAAAGAGCCTATTTGATGTTGAGCACGTTAACCAGAAACAGGAAAAATTGCAACAAGCAAAGTCCGTTATAGTGAATCATATCAACTCTGTACCCATTGATATAGATGAGCTTATCTTAACAAGTGGACTGTCCACAAACCTGGCTTTAATGGCTCTTTTAGAACTGGAGCTGGAAAGTAAAATAGAGCGATCACCAGGGAATAAGGTGTCAATAATTTTCTGATTGCTCTAGCTATAAAACTCCACTTTCTTCTATGCAGTGCGCCAAGTCAAGAAAGGTAAATCTGTCTCTTGTTGCAAATGCAAGGTTGACCACTTTGCAATATTGCTCTTTGTTCCAATTTAGATGTTCTGGTAAGTGTGGAATTGACAAATCTTCAAATATTTTCTGCAGGTGTCTTGCAGGTAGTAAATTTTGCTTAATTAAGCTGGAAATATTATTCCACTCCTTATGAATGATCCCTCCAATTTTTTGCTGCAGAATTTTTTTCTGCTCTAGAATTTTTGTAAATTTGGTATTACCAAAACACTCAGTTATACGCTTTACATCTAAAGTGGTTGGTTTAATGGTAGGATTTTGTATTGATAATATCTTTTCCTGCAAATTAGCCATGGTGAGCGTTGTAACAGCAATTTTTTCACCATGTAGTGAAGAATAATCTTTTGTTACCATTTCCATTGCGTGAGCTATCATATGCTCTCCTTGGCTTGCAGAATGGCTGCCTTCTGATATCACCATTCCAAGTCCTGAGATTAGTAAGGCTTCCATAAGTAATAAGACCACTTTTTTATTTTTTTTAGCAAGCGCTAGGCGCTCTCTAAGCAAAATTTCCTCCAGATCGCGAACAAGTGCGAAAGGTAATTCGTTATATTCTGTGCCAAGTAGCAGATGAGATAATAGCCAATCAGCCTTTACTGTTGAACGACAGATAAAATCCGCAAATCCGCTTAATGTAAGGCGCTTTGGTGCGTCGGCGATTATATCGATGTCGATGTATACTGCCTTGGGAAGATGTGCTGCGAAAGATTTTTTATGCCCATCTACTAATATTGAAGCGTTTGCAGAGGTATAGCCATTCATAGAGGCTGCTGTTGGGAACGATATGTAATCTTTTTTCTCGAGGTAGCTTGCATATTTGCAAATATCGTTAACAGTGCCAGCACCGAATGCGACTACTAGATCACTATCTTTTGCCTTGTTTCTCACTAGATTGACAGTTTCGAGAGAAGCAACACTGTCCGGTTTATCTGGTGTCATCCAAGTAGCGCAACACTGGAATCTATCATAGATTCCAGCGTCACGCGCTGGAATGATAAGTGGGGCTGGAATAATTAAGTGAGAAATTTTATTAAGTACGTTTTTATTCACAAGCTTTGCCGTATTCTCGTCTGCAACTAAGAAAATATCATTTCCGTGTCGTGTGCATATTTCATAGACATTGTCAGCGAGGTGGTGATCTACTATTACTTCCCTTATAAGAGTTTGCCTGGCTTGGTGTAATATTTGTTTTAAATAGTGCATAAGATGTCTACAATATAGTAATATCAGTATTTCAAGATTGATATGAAGATTGACCCTGTAGAACTAACTAAGAAATTGATTTCTTTTAAGAGTATAACACCAAGAGATGATGGAGCAATAGAGCATATAGCGGCAATTCTCAAGAAAAGTGGTTTTGACTGCAGGATTTTAGAGTTTGGTGATAGTGAAACCAGGGTCAAAAATCTTTATGCTAAATATATAAATGGGGTGCCAAACTTATGTTTTGCTGGCCACGTTGATGTTGTGCCACCAGGTCAATTGAAGGATTGGCAGTCCGATCCGTTTAAGCCAGAAGTTAGGGACGGAATGTTGTATGGGAGAGGAGCAACCGACATGAAAAGCGGAGTAGCCGCATTTATTACTGCCATGGTAAATTTAATTGAGGAAAAGTTTCAATTCAATGGTTCAATAAGTGCATTGATTACCAGTGCTGAAGAGAGCACGGAAGAATATGGAACAAAGGCAGTTTTAGAATGGATGGAAAGTAAGCAAAAAAAGATAGATTATTGCATAGTTGGTGAACCAACCAGTAGCGAAAAACTGGGTGATACTATAAAAATAGGCAGAAGAGGATCCGCAACATTCAAATTGACTTGCTATGGAAGACAAGGGCACGTTGCCTACCCAGATTTGGCGGATAATCCAATATATACGATGATGTCGATATTAGATAAGGTGAAAAATACTACTTTTGATCATGGTAATAGATATTTTCAGCCTTCAAACTGCGAGATTACTACTATTGATGTTGGAAATGATACCGACAATCTAATACCTGGTTCAATAACTGCAAGTTTCAACATTCGATACAACAATATGCAAGCACCTGGCGGTTTATATAAGTTAATTGATGAAATATGCTCCAGTGTGACTAACGATTATAAACTCTCCATGTATAGCAGCAGGGACGCTTTTCTCTCTACTCCCGATAGGGATACTGATATTATGCTTGATGCAATAAATAAAGTTACCAATATCGACGCTGTGCTGAGCACAAGCGGCGGAACATCTGATGCTGCATTTATCAAAGATGTTTGCCCAGTGATTGAATTTGGTATGATCAATAAAACCGCACATCAGGTAAATGAATGCGTGTCAGTGGACGATATACACAAATTGACAGCTATATATAAGGAATTTATAAAAAACTATTTCTACCCCACTAATAAGATATTAAATCAGATTAATGTAATTGGTAATATACCTGACGGTCCATTGCTAGCTTGAGGTGGGTTGAATTCAGATTTTTTAGCCATAAAAACTGAACTAAAAAACTACTTGACAACCTTCGCCAGTCCCCTTACAATAGAGTTGTGGGTGTTTTAGGCCTAAAATTTATCTTTAATCTTGTGTTAAGTGACAAAAGCACAGTATAAAACAAGGCGTGTTATGTTTAATTTTTGCAGCATGGACACTGCATGTCTTTATAATTTTTTGTCTACATTAGCTGGACCTCGCTTATTAAGCGATGTAAGAGAGAACCGGACGCCAAGTTTTTGAGAGAACAGTAAACAACTCACATCACGGGGTTTCTTTTGTCTTTTTTTTAATTAGTTAAAAATTTAACCAATCTCATTTTTTTCACAAAAAATTGCTTGACAAATTTCGAAATTCCCCTTATTATAGTTGTGGGTATTTACAATCCCAAGGTCAGCTACTTGTCAAGCGTATAGACATTAACGCCAAGTTATTAGATAGATATCGACCAGGGCTTCTTTTGCTTTTTTTCTCGCTTGGTAAGTTTCTTAAATATTTATTACTAAAGTAGTATCCTGTTACTTGGTGCTCAAAATTCAAGAACTTTTAGAAGAAAAAGAGGCAGACTTGGTCTACCTCTTTGTTTTACTTAAGCTATGCTACTTATTTTGTTTTTTGAGAAGCAGCTTGTTCAACAACAACTGAGCCCAAATAAGTATTAAACTCTTTAGCACCATTTTGGTTTAACCCTAATGTTGCCGCCTGCTGTTGTATATCCTCATACTTACCTTCTTTATTTTTCACTTCTAATGAATGTATAGGTAAGCATAAAGTATCGCCCATCGACAACGGGTTCATTTTATTAGATATAATAACTCTGCACTCTTTGCCTTCTGAGTTAGTGAAATATATACAATATTGACCTTCTATCTCTTTATCTTTTTCATCCTTATGTTGGTTATTTTCTTTCATTTCTTTAAGCACATCTCTTGTTAACATTAGTAGTAGTTCACCTTCATTGTTAACAATCTTCGGAGCTTTCAACTCAGATACTTCGTTATTTTTGCTGATGGCATATACTGCTAAACCAATTAGTGCGGCAGAAACAGCTATTAATACACCTATCCCAAGTGGTGTAGATGCAAAAGCTACAAGTGGAGCTAGAACTGGATATGAAGATGCTCAATATGGTGATGAAAGTGCTACTGCTGCGCCTATGACATACAGAGAAGTAAGTGCAACAAGTGCAGTGTTCATTTTGTGGAATTGACCACGATGGTTTTTGAAAATTGGCATAACTACCTCTTTAACAAATTATTAATATACTTAAAATTATATGTAAAAAATTACCTCGGTCAAGAACTTTTTAATGTAAAAATCAACTAACAGACAGCATTTGCATAAACTACCTACCACTTGAGCCAAAACCTCCCGCATTTCGGTCAGTTTCTTCTACGTAAAATTCTTCTGTATCATCCCAAATCACCTGAGACGCAGGAGCAATAAGGATTTGTGCGATTCTATCTCCCCTTTTTATCTCATACGACTGATTGCTGAGATTAATCAAGCAAACTTTAACCTCACCTCGATAATCAGAATCTATAGTGCCCGGAGAATTTAAGACAGTGATCCCATGTTTTGCAGCAAGTCCAGAACGCGGGCGGACTTGTCCTTCAAAACCACTCGGTATTGCGATTATAATTCCAGTTGGAATAAGTAGCCTTTCAAGTGGATTTAAAATAGCAGAGTCATTCAGTGCAGCATAAAGATCCATACCAGCGCTCTGCGCAGTTGCATAACAGGGAAGAGGCAGATCTTCCCCGTGTGATAATTTTTTTACTTCTACTTTCATGCTACTTCTTTGCACTTTATCTATCAAAGTTTAAGTTATAGCACATAAATTGTATCCGTAAAAGTGATAAATCATAAATAAGGTCTTTCAGTGCTTGATATGAAAACTACAATTTGTGCCACAGTTTAGCTCTAATATCTCAAGTGTCAGCCATTTGTAGTGCATGTTGAAAGATCATTTTATGATCTAAATCAGTTTTTTTACAGATGACCTCTAATCTTATCAACCTTTCTAAGATCCTTCTGAGTTCTAAAAGTTGAAAATTTTTCAAATGAAGCTTGAAACTCTGCAGCTGCTTAAAGAACAATGGGGGACTCAGCTGATCAATTGCAGCCTGTTCGCTCATTCCACTTTGTATTAACAGTAAAACGTTTTCAAGGCGTAGGAAATAATTTGATATAATACGAATTAGCGCTATCGGTGAAAAATTCTCCTGTAATATCAGTGTATCGGAAATTTTGATGAAATTTGCCATATCTTTATTTGCTATAGCAGAGCACAGGTTATCAAGTGTAACATAATCATTGCTAGAGGCTGAAAGGCACAGTTCTATATCTGCAGGTTTGAGATCCTTTCTCTCTCCTAGGTACAAAACTAATTTCTCAAGTTCTGAGTATATAGGCAGCTTGCTATGATTAAAGTAAGATTGCAAATGGTAGATTACCTCGTTTGTGTATTTTATGTCGTTTTGTTTCAAGTAACTAGATACAATGTCATAAAGATTACTACTGCTATCCTTATAGCAAACAATTACGCCAAAAATTTTTGAGCTTTCCATATAACTTTTAGTTGCAGAACTATATGGTAGATCATTTGCTATCATCATTACGTAATGATCATTTGTATTATGATCCAATACGTTTTTTAACTCTTTAGATATACTCCCACTTACATTTATCAGCTTAATTAATTTCTTGTTAGCAAACATCGAAACGTTTGCTAACTCAGAGAGTAATAAACCAGGTGACTTATTCACTGTTGCAAAGTCCATCACCTGAACTGAGTAATCACCTAAACTGGCAATTATCTCCTGTACGAAAAAATCAATTCTACTATTATCGCTTCCATGAATTAACACTCCACTTAAAGTATCGGGTTTCTCTAGGAATTTTTTGATCTTAGATGGTGTAACTTTCATGCGCTCTATATCATTTCATTTGATTATATATGATTAGACCGTTAACACCTAGAACGAAGTTAAGCCAATCTATTTAATATCAACTTCATAAAATAAGCGATAATTAAATATGCAGCTGCAATAAGTATAATTGCAGGCCCTGTTAGTAAATCAAAACCTGCAGATAATACAAGGCCTGATATTCCAGAAATCACAGAAAAAACCGTTGCAATGACAACCATCTGCACTGGAGTTTTTGAGATAAGCCTTGCAGATGCAGCCGGTATTAACAAAAATGCAGCAATGAGCAATATTCCTATTAATTGAGCAGAAACTGCTATAAATATGGCAAGAGTAATTAAAAATTCTAACCTGACCAAATTCACGTTAACCTTTTCAACTATTGCCAAATCTTGGTTGATTGAAATTATTAGCCAGTAGCGCCATCTAAATGCTAATATCAAAGCAACCACTACTGAAGTTAAAAAAATCAATACTATGTCACTCTGCTCCAGTGTTAATATGTCGCCAAATAGCGAGCTAATAATGCTGCTATTTCTCGATGGAAGAAAGGACATCAGTATTAAGCTTGATGATAAAACTACGTTAGTGACGATATTTAATATCGTATCAACAGAATACAGTCTATCAAAATTAAGGGAAAGCAGTATTGCAAATGCAATTGCTATAAACATTATGCTGATTGAGGGAGTAGTCTTAAAAATTAAAGCCAGTGCAACGCCAAGCAACGAAGAATGAGACAAGCTATCACCCAGGTACGATAATCTCTGCCATATCATAAATGACCCCAGTGCACCTGTTACGAGGCCAATTATAACTATCGCAATCAGGCTGTTGATGAAAAAGTCCTGTGTAAACATTTCAAGCATGCTATATGGCCCTTAAGTAAGTGACAACAAACCTGTCTTCGGATATCAGAACATTGTGGGTTCTGCATGCAGAACCCGTTGTCATAAATTCAAAACTTAAACCTTTTTGTTCCATGAGATAGGATTTCACTGAAGAATTTAATGTATTGCGTATTTTACCGGTACCTATCAACAAAATTTCTATTTCCTCTGTTAAAAGAGATTTGAAATGCTCCTTACTATTTATATCACTTTCTTTTAGTTCAATCACCTTTTCGGGAAAAATTATAATTGAGCCATGATATTCTTGATCATTCACCAAAAATTTTCCTTTCCCATAACTGCTTATAAAGTTTTTATTCGTAGAAACTAAAGGAATTATATCCATAAATCAAGTTATTAATTGAGTGTCGCATACCCACCATTCTGGCTGCTTTTCTTTGATATTCGCTGCGGCAGCTTTTGCATTCTCTTCATTATCGAATATTCCAAAACACGCTACACCACTGCCTGACATGCGAGACAGTATAGAGCCTTCTTGTGACTCTAGTGCTAGTATCACATCTTCAATTTCAGGTACAAGACTTACTGCTATCTCTTGAAGATCGTTTTTCGTCTCTTTGAGAAACTTCAGCAGATCCTCTTCAGCATCATCACTCCATTCAATTGGTTTTGAAAAATCCCCTTTATATTTGGAAAATACCTCTGGTGTGCTCAAAAACTTTCTTTTCGGCTTCACCAGTACTATATTTGTGGGTAGAGAGAATTTTTTTATGGTACACAACTCTTCACCGATACCTCTAACCAAAACTGGCTTACTATCTATACTCGCAGGAACATCAGCACCAACGCTTAAAGCTATTTCATTTAAGATTGATCTATCAATTTTCCATAGCTTCCCTAGTGTACGTATTATAGCTCCAGCATCCGAGGAGCCACTACCCAAACCTGCAGCAATTGGTATATTTTTCACAACCTTTACGATGACTTTAGTTCGCGCAGGAGCATATCTAAGCAATAGGTTAACTGCTCTCATTACGGTGTTGTACCTGTTATTTATTCTAAGTTCGGAATTCACAAATTCAACTATAGAGTTGTTGTATCTGAAATCCTTTTCACCTACCTTTATTTCCAAGAAATTGGAAATACTAGCAAAAACAAATAAGCCTTCAATTAAATGATACCCTATTTCTTCTTTCCCTACAACATGCAAAAAAAGGTTAACTTTTGCAGGAGCCTTTACACAGAAACTTTTCATTTGTATATCTTCACTAATACTACTTTCACATTATATTTTATAATGCCATTTTAGTCAAATTTTATACGATTTTTACATTTTTGATGAGATTAAATGCAATCAATCCTAGTTTCTCTGTATGGGTAAACGCGTCTGCTGGCACAGGCAAAACCAAAATCTTAATAGATAGAGTATTAAGACTTTTATTGGAAAACAAAAGAAATATTCTCTGCTTAACATTTACCAATGCTGCAGCAAACGAGATGGAAAGTCGCATTCACAGTACACTCAGTAAGTGGGCAATATGCTCAGAAAGTGTGCTGGCAGCAGACTTAGAGCAATTGGGTCTCTCTTTGATGTCATCCCACACGTCATCTCATCCTTCGGCATCATCCCAGCACCCCCATTTGTCATCCCAGTGCTTGACACTGGGATCTAGAGAAAACGAAGGTCAAGCAAGAAGGCTTTTCTCTGAACTGGAAAATCTTGGTTTAACTATCCAGACCATACATGCTTTTTGTTACAAATTAATTTCTAGCTTCCCTGTGGAGGCTGGCATTGCTCCAAATTGTACGCTGAGCGAATGCAAAGAATTACATTCCATCGTATTTGACAAAACGCTTCATAACGAAACTGTGCAGGATGATATTAACCTTATCGCAGCCGAGGTTGATGAAAACAAACTACGCGACCTGCTTTATACTTTATGCGTAAAAAGACCGTTATCAGCAGATGATTTGGAGTATATCAAAGATAAACTAAGCGCCCCGGATGAAATTCATGGGTTACAGAGTGAAACGATTGAGCACGTAGAAAGATTAGCTGAAATACTAAGTGAGGGCAGCAAAAGAGATCAAAGTTACAGTACAATGCTCTACGATTGGTGTAAACCATCTGTCATTCCAGCGCGTGATGCTGGAAGCCAGAAAAAAAGAAATATGGATTCCAGTGTCAGCTACTTGGATGACACCAATATAGAAAACCTAATCAAAGTATTTCTAAAATCAGAATCGCACGAAAAAAAAAGCATATCATCCATCATAACAAAGGGTACTTTGGAAAAATTCGGAGATGCAGAACAGATCGTAGAAAATATTCAAAATGTAGTATTTACTTATGTGAGAGATGTGAATTCTTATCAAATATTCAAGAGAACCAGTAGTTTACTCAAAATATTTAAAGTATACGTTGATCTATACAATGATGAAAAATCAAAGAAAGCACTGCTTGACTACAATGATATAATCCATTTAGCAACAAGTCTTCTCGGCAATCCAGATTATAAAGATTGGGTATTGTTTAACTTAGATCAAAAAATAGATCACATTCTTGTTGATGAGGCGCAAGACAATAGCATCAGTCAGTGGAAAATTATAACAAATCTCTGTGATGAATTTTTTACCGGTGGTGATGAAAAGCGAACCTTGTTTGTTGTTGGTGACGTAAAACAATCTATTTACAGATTCCAAGGGGCAAATCCTCACCTATTCAACTACATGCAACAATACTTTCACACAAAAACCGGCGGCAGAGACTGGATATCATGTCAACTTGAAAAATCATTTCGCTCCACTCCGTACATTCTAGCACTTGTAGACAGATTATTTAACAACTTTCGTGAAGAGATATCTTTTGTCGATAGTGAAATAAAACATATTCCTCATAGAGAAAACGATCAAGGATACATTGAAATTTGGCCGTTATTACCAAGATGTAAGGAGGAAGAACAGCAAGCCTTACAAATTCATTTAACACAGAGAAAAGATCATGTAATAGCAGAGCGGTTGCTCGCTCAGGCAATAGCCCACAAAGTTCACAATTGGTTAAATGAAGGGCGAATTTTAGTCGCTAAAGACCGCCATATAGAACCAAGGGACATTATGATCCTGGTACGGCAGAGAAACGTGTTAGTTGACTATGTAATAAGCGAACTTAAAAAAGCAAACGTACCAGTTATAGGACGGGATTATTTTAGAATCATGGACTATATAGCTGTGCAGGATTTGATAGCTTTGGCTGAATTTTTGCTCCTGCCGACAAACGATTTGGCTCTTGCGAATGTTTTAAAATCACCTCTATTTAATTTCACTGAGGATGATTTATTCAATATTGCACACGACCGTAAAGAACAGTCGTTATGGGAAAGACTTCAGGATTATTGTGAGGTCATCTATAGTGAATTAAATTATCTCATTGACTTATCCCGTGCAGAGTCCTCTCTTACATTATTCACGCATGTATTGCGCACAGGCAAGAAGAAATTTGCTGCAAGGCTAGGTCTTGAGTGCTTTGAGATCTTAGATGAATTTATGAACCTTGTGCTGCAATTTGAAAACCCATCTCTTCAAGCATTTGTTCAGTGGATCAAGGAGAATAATCCGGAAATTAAAAACGATATGCAATCAGAACGTAATGCTGTACGAATAATGACAATTCATAAATCAAAAGGTCTACAAGCTCCTATAGTGTTTTTGGTTGATACAAACACAGTGCCAAGAAACAGTGAAAGCATTGTTTTTGATGCAATGGAAGCACCATTTTGGTGTGGAAAAAACGATGACGCTTATTGTGATCAAGTAAAAAGAGAGAAAAAACTAGAGGATTATAATGAGTATTTGCGTTTGCTATATGTAGCACTCACGCGTGCTGAAGATGAGTTATACATTTTAGGTAAAGAGCCAGTACAAAAGAACTCTTGGTATGATATAATTACTAGGCACGGGGAACCATATGAGAAAAAACAAGCGGATTTACGTCCAATATTTAAAGAAAAAGTTGAAATACTGTGTGTAAATGCAAATTACCCCTCTGTTTATAAAAAACGTGATTATTTTGATGTTCCAGTGATTTCGCCTCCACCAAACCTATCTATGTCATCTCAGGCATCTAGAAAAAAAGGAGAGCCAGCACCTTCCCCTGTTATCCCAGCATCCCCCTTTGTCATCCAAGTAGCTGACACTGGAATCCAGGAAAAAGAAGGAGAACCAGCATCAACTACTCACCCGTCATCCCAGCATTCCCCTTTGTCATTCCAGCACTTGATGCTGGAATCCAGTGAAAAAAGAAACATAGATTCCAGCGTCACGCGCTGGAATGACACCAGTACTCATATGAAAGACAGCTATGCAAGAGGCCTAATAATCCACAGCATACTGCAGTATATGCCTAAGATAGAGAAAGACAGGAGAAAAAATTGGGTAAGAAAATATCTCGATAACATGAACACCAGGGGAGATAAAGATGAAATTTACAATAAAATATTAGCCTTTAATGCAAAATATGATTATCTATTCGATTTAGAAGGCAAATCAGAAATCACACTGAGTGGAACAATTGATGGAAAGCCGATGTTAGTACGGCTAGATAGGTTGTGTATAACGCAAGATAAAGCAATCATAATTGATTATAAATCACACCGCAGTGTTTCTGTTTCCTCGTTAAATGAAATAAAAAAGCAAATATTGACCTATAAAACCTTAGTACAAGAAATATACCCAAACAAGCAGGTAGAGTGCGTGGTCATTTGGATGGAAGACTTGACCCTGCAATCTGATTTTTAGCCTGAACGTTAAGAAATTTACTAAATAAAAAAAAGGCAAAAGAAACCCCGGCCATTGTCTATTTTTAGTATTGGCGTTTTTTAAAGTCTTAAACGCTGCAATTTAGCGACTTTTAAACTGCAACAGACCCTTAGCTTAAGCGCTAAGAAACTTACTAAGCAGAAAAAAAGACAAAAGAATCCCGTGGTAGAAGTTGCTCACTCTCTAATCCTGCAAATTGGCGTACTATACTGTCTTAAACAACTTATAAGCGCGTTTCAGCTTGTATAGGGAAAAACCTAGAAGTCTAGGTGAAATTAATAAAGACATAAGGTGCACATAGTGCAAAAAATTAAACATAAGACGCCAATCTTAATACTCTTGTCGTTTAATCTGCACAGATGAAGATAACTGAATACCTTCAATACCATGATAGTGAGACTGGCGAAAGTTGTCAAGTAGTTTTTTTGTTTCTGTTGGATGACGTTATAGCTTTTTTCCACTGTTGTCTACTATTATGTAATAAAGCCCGGTAACTATTGATTTTTACAACTAGTGCAGATACGATAAAACTTTAAGTACTGAATAATGGAGCAATTTGGAAACTTTTACATCACTACACCAATATATTACGTAAACGACAAACCTCACATTGGTCACGCATACACCTCCCTTTTATGCGATGTAGTGGCAAGGTTTATGAGACTTGCTGGAAAAAATGTCAAATTTACTACTGGTACGGATGAGCACGGGCAAAAAATCGAGAAAGCAGCCAAAACACGGGGAATGCAGCCAAAAGAATTTACAGATGAAGTAAGTGTTTCATTTAGGAAATTAGCTAAGTCCATGAATTTTCAATATGACGATTTTATCCGCACTACGGAAGAACGTCACGAAAAAGCAGTAATAGCTTTGTGGAATAGGCTTGAAGAGAGAGGACAAATATATCTGGATTCTTACTCAGGTTGGTATTCAGTCCGTGATGAAGCGTTTTATCAGGAGTCAGAGTTGATAGATGGCAAAGCACCAACAGGCGCGGAAGTGCAGTGGATAAAAGAAGAGAGTTACTTTTTTCGTTTGTCGAATTGGCAAGGCAAATTACTGGAGTTATATGAAAATCAGCCAAATTTTGTCTTTCCTGAAAGTAGAAAAAATGAAGTGGTATCGTTTGTAAGATCAGGACTCACTGACCTTTCAATCTCTCGCACTAGCTTTAATTGGGGGATAAAAGTGCCAGGCAATGATAAACACGTAATCTACGTCTGGATTGATGCACTCACTAATTATCTCACGTCAGTAGGCTTTCCTGGTACTGAAGGTGAAGAATATAAGAGGTTTTGGGCAAATGACAGCTCTTCCAACGTTCATGTAATCGGTAAAGACATATTGCGCTTTCACGCTGTATATTGGCCGGCGATTCTCCTTGCAGCAGATTTGCCACTACCAAAACAAATTGCGGTTCACGGTTGGTGGCTCAGCGAGGGGGAAAAAATATCCAAGTCTCTTGGCAATGCCATAGATCCAATTGGCTTAGCACAAGAGTTTGGCGTTGATCAGTTACGCTATTTTCTCCTCCGAGAAGCAAGTTTCGGCCAGGATGGCAACTTTAGCAAGAAAAATATGATCAGCCGAATAAATTCAGAATTGGCAAACAATATAGGCAATTTAGTACAAAGAACAATTTCATTTTTACACAAGCAATGCTCTGGAATTGCACCAACAGTTGATCAAAGCCTACTTAAAGGCGAGGAAAGCCTGCCCAATTGCAAAGCTATACTCGATAAAGCGATGGATCATCTATCAAAGTATGAGTTTAACCAGATTATACTTCTAATTATCAGCATCTCCTCTGAAGCCAACGCTTATATAGATAAAAGTGCACCCTGGACATTAAGTAAAACCAGCAGAGAGCGCATGAATTTAGTAATCTACAAATTACTCGAATATATCAGGATAATTGGCATTCTGCTGCAGCCAATTCTCCCAAGGTCAGCAGAAATAATACTAGATCAATTGCAAATTCCAAAAGAACAGCGAGATCTAAAATCTCTGTGCAACGCGTGCGTAAGCTCAGGTATTACACTACCTAAACCTACGCCGGTTTTTTTGAGGGTTGAGTAGAGAACATATAATATGTTCTCTACTATTTTTCTTTACAGAAACGGACTAGTTATACCGGGAACGTTAAACGGTTGAGTTATGTTAACATCGCCAACCGATGCTGATACAGGAGTGGTAATATAATTATAGTAAACATAAGGCAAGTAAGTTGCAGCTAAACAAGGCATAGCTTTTGCTGCCTGATGAACAAGCCAATTAGCTGTATTTACTGCTTGATCTAAATAACCACTAGCTTTTTCTTCAATTGGCTGACTTTTTGGGCTAGGAGTCTCAGTTTCTTTATTCGTAAGTTCAATAATGTCAGGAAGTAGACCTTTAGCCTTTAACTCTGCCATTTCATTTGCTTCTTCTTGTTTCCTTCGAGCTACACGACTTTCAAACTTCTCTTGTCTTGCTTCTCGTTCTTTTTGTACGTCAACTGCATCATAGAATGGCTCATTCTCGTCCAACTGCTTTTCCAGGTTGGAAATCTTAGCATCTTTCTCTTCTGACTTCAAAGTAAGCTCAGCATTTTTTTTCGCTTCTTCATCGAGAAGAGCACTCTGCCTACGGATATTACCATTCTTTTGAATTACTACAGCTGAAAGTGCAATAACTGCAGCAGAAAATACAGCACCGCCAATAACAAATGGAAGGCCAAGGCTTAGAGCTGCAACCGGAGCTAAAAAACCAATATAAGGAGCTACAGCAAATATTCCTGATGCCAGTAGAGTTCCGATAGCCAAAGCACCACTTGCAAGATAAGGCGCGTTAGTTTTATTAAATATATTTTTCATTATATACCTCACTAGAATTAATTTATTATATTAAAATTGTAGCACGGGTGAAGAGATATGTCAAGTTTATTAATAAATTAATTCTAGTGAGGATAGGAAAGATTGTTGAAGGCTATGAACTGTGCCTCTCCGTGTAATCTTTGAATGCGCCTCTGCTGGAGTCAAAATATAGCTTCACACTGCCAATTGGTCCGTTCCTTTGTTTTGCAATAATGAGCTCTGCAATATTTCTAATTTTCTCCATCTTCTCTTGCCATTCTCGATGTTTATTGCTTCCTTCACTTGGCTGCTTTCTTAGTTCGTAATATTCTTCTCTGTAGAGAAACATTACTATATCTGCATCTTGCTCTATGCTTCCTGAATCGCGCAAATCAGCAAGTTGTGGTTTTTTGTCATCTCTTTGCTCAACAGAACGGGAGAGCTGCGATAGTGCAACAATGGGAATATTTAGCTCCTTTGCAATTGCTTTCAAACCCTGCGTCACTTCCGAGATTTCTTGCACTCTATTTTCATTACTCCTTTTTGTTGTTCCTCTGATTAACTGCAGATAATCGATAAATACCACTTCTACATTATATAATTGATACAGCAGACGTATTCTGGTACGAAGTGCACTAATTGACAGCGCAGGAGTGTCATCTATGATGAAAGGCAATTCAGACAATTCCGTACTAGCATTAATGAATTCATGCAATTCAAAATCACTAATTCTTCCGGTCAGTGCCTTATAATAACTAATTCCCGAATCTATAGTGATCAATCTTGCAGTTAATTGCTCCGCTGACATTTCAAGTGAGAAAAACGCTACGTAGTGTTGTTTATCTGCTCTTTTTTGCAAGACCTTACAAGCATTAAGAGCAATGTTCAGTGCCAGTGCTGTTTTACCCATAGAAGGCCTTGCAGCTAGAATTAATAGGTCAGATTTCTGCAGACCACCAAGAAGCTGATTTAGGTCTTGGAGCCCGGTTGTAATGCCCAGCGCTTCCGGATTATTTTTCAGCGTGCTGATCTTTTCAACTACATCTTTAACTGAGCTTGCAAGCTTTATATACGTCTTCTCGCCTTGCTTTTTTACTGCTAAGTTGAACAACTTAGTCATTGCTTGTTCAATTTGCGCCTGTGCAGGGTTTTCGATGTCATAGCTGTAACTATCATCAACTATCTCCTGCCCAAGCTTGATTAAGCATCTCCTTAAGTAAGTATCACGGATTATTCTAGTCAAGCTATAGATATCAAGCGCAATACTCGCCTTCGCTGCAAGCTTTGCGAGATATTCAACTCCACCGCACTTGGTGAATGCTTCATCGTTCTCAAAAAACATTTTGAGGCTCAGTTCATTAGCAACTATGCCGTGTTTTCTGGTTTTAGATATCTGCGTAAAAATGCTTTGATGCAGTGGATCATAAAAATTGTCTGCTGTGATCATATCTTCGACTGCATCACAGATTCTATTATCACGAATCATTGCACCGATGAGCATTTGCTCCGCTTCCAAGTTGTGTGGTAATTTGCATATTTCTTTATCTACGCTTCTTGAATCGATGAGATTAGCTAATTCATTCATTCTAAATTTTTAGAGTAACTATCGATTATTGTAGAATATTTAGTCCTCATTTGAAAGATGTAAAGGTAAAAAAATTTGACTAATTTCGTGTTGCCTATAGCATTGAAACTTAAGCCCCTGTGGTGGAATGGTAGACACGGCAGACTCAAAATCTGTTGCTTGCAAAAGCATGCTGGTTCAAGTCCGGCCAGGGGCACTCAAACGTTGGAAAGTACATATGTTACACAGGTTTTTTGATCGCTTATTTTCTATTCTCTCTTCTATGAATGCTATTCAAAAGGTGAAAAAGGATGAAAGTGGAATATGCTATGTAACGGGATTTAGGCGCTATATATCGGTATTGCTTGATTTAATTATTATCGTTTTGTTATTACAGTTTTGCAGCCTGGCTGCAAATCGGCTCTTTACAAACTCAGAGGACAGAAAAATATTGAGCGAAATAATTGCAAAATATCCGGTGCAAGCGCCACTTTCTGCGGAAGAGAGGGCAACACAGAGCAAACTTGTTAAATTAATGGTTCTAAATCAAATAGTCCAATTTATTATGCTATTTAGCTATGTAGCATATATGTGGGTAAAGTTCGCTGCTACGCCTGGAAAACTGCTACTTGGGCTCAGAGTTGTGGATGAACAGACTTTTGGAAAAATGACCCTAAAACAAGCAATGAAGAGGTTTTTCTCCTTTATATTATCAGTTGCGCCATTATTCTTGGGCTTTATATGGTCAAATTTCGACAAACGCTGCCAAACTTGGCACGACAAGATCGCAGGCACGGTGGTTGTCACGAATAAAAGCCTTAGAAGACAGAACGAAAAAACTACTTGACAACTTTCGCCAGTCTCACTATCATGGTATTGAAGGTATTCAGTTATCTTCATCTGTGCAGATTAAACGACAAGAGTATTAAGATTGGCGTCTTATGTTTAATTTTTTGCACTATGTGCACCTTATGTCTTTATTAATTTCACCTAGACTTCTAGGTTTTTCCCTATACAAGCTGAAACGCGCTTATAAGTTGTTTAAGACAGTATAGTACGCCAATTTGCAGGATTAGAGAGTGAGCAACTTCTACCACGGGATTCTTTTGTCTTTTTTTCTGCTTAGTAAGTTTCTTAGCGCTTAAGCTAAGGGTCTGTTGCAGTTTAAAAGTCGCTAAATTGCAGCGTTTAAGACTTTAAAAAACGCCAATACTAAAAATAGACAATGGCCGGGGTTTCTTTTGCCTTTTTTTTATTTAGTAAATTTCTTAAATATTTATAACTAAAGTAGTATCCTGGATCCCAGACTGGGATGACAGGAGGGAAGCCACTTTCATGACACCGTTCTTTTTCCTAGATCCCAGCGTCACGCGCTGGGATGACAAAAAAAGGAGGCACCGGGATGACAGGAGAAAAGGCACCGGGATGACAGAAGGAGGGGCTACTGGGATGATACCCATAACTTTGTCATTCCAGCGCGTGACGCTGGAATCCAGGAATTTTACCAAGTAGGTGAGTATAAAAGTTATGTAAAAATGCACTGTTTTATGGAAAGACTAGATCCCAGTGTCAAGCACTGGGATGACAAAAAAAGGCTACTTGGATGGCACCATTGTTGACTGATAACGGTATCTTAGTTTGTCCTATTACCATTGGGATTGGGTATCACCATACCATAAAGTATATACTACTAAACCTCATTGGAAAAAGCTATTTACTGAAACTTAACCAAAATGAGGAATAATGGGGCACAAAATTAAAGGTCACTAGAACAATGGAAGACATATTTGCCATTCTATTTGAAGCTTTGCTCCTATTCTACACATTTGATGCATACGCTGATGGAGCAACAGATGTAATGTGTAATTCAATACGTTACATTCATAGAATAGGTGGACCGCTTTTTACAGTCATAATAATTGGTGCAAGCTTGCTTGCAATATTTGGCAGAATGCCTTGGCCTGCACTTTTCTCGCTTGGTGTGTTTGTTGCTGTGTTTTTTGGTGCTCCTCAAATTATAAATAGGATCACAGGAAAGGAAATTTGTTGCCTTTATGAGGGGCAAACGCTGGGCAGCAATGGAAAGTGTGTTGCTGCTCCTGGATATGAAAATGTAGGTACATCTCATGCTTGCCCTAGTGGCTTCTGGTTAACTAATAAAGGTTACTGCATTAAAGAAGGTTTAGATCCTTCAGAGTATTGGAAATAAAAATGATGCTTCTATGAGAAAAACCTAACTATTCACCCACACCACAGAGTATGTAATTAACATCCACATCTTTGGTTAAGTTCCACTCACGCTTTATTACGTTATACTCCATGCCAGCCATGTTTTGCAGCGTGACATTATTTTCTCTTAGGTGATTTGCAATTTCTGATGGCTTGAGAAACTTGTTCCAGTTATGCGTGCCTTTCGGCAGCCAGTTTAATATGTATTCCGCACCAATTATTGCAAGACAGAAGGATTTGATAGTTCTATTTATTGTCGATATAAAAATTAGCCCCTCCGGTTTTAGTAGCTCTATCGCTTTTTTCATGAAAAATTCTAAATTATCCACGTGTTCAACTACTTCCATCAGCAGAATCACATCGTATTTTTTGTCACTTCTCAGTTCTTCAATGCTGGTGTGTGTGTATTCTATGTTTAATCCCACTTTTTTCGCGTGTGACTGCGCCACTTTTACGTTTTCTTCACATACATCTATTCCCGTAACGCTAATACCAACCCGAGCCATTGACTCTGACAAAATGCCGCCGCCACACCCAACGTCAAGTAATGATAATTCCTTTAAATCGCATTTTTTTAACTCTTTTATTTTCTCAACAATGTATGATACCCTTACAGGATTCATCATGTGCAATGGCTTGAATTTGCCATTTTCATTCCACCACTCTCCTGCCATTTTAGCGAATTTTGATACTTCATCTTCGTTATAAGTTTGTGTTTTTTTTTTCTTACTAGAAGAGGTTATATTGCCGAGTTTATCGAGGCGTTTTTTATGTCTACTCTCTTTCGAAAATTCTGTCTCGAGGAATTGCTTGACTATGTCTTTCGCTAATCCACTTGTAGTAAACCCCGCACCAAGACACAGTACATTTGCGTTGCCATGCTCGCGAGCTAATTTTGCAATCTCAACACTATTACATAAAGCAGCGTAGATTCCTTCAAAACGATTCGCTACGGTACTCATACCGAGGCCTGTACCACAAATTAATATCCCATAATTTGCTTTTTTGTTTGTTATATCCTCTACAACTTTGACAGCATAGTCTGGATAATCTACACTCTTTTGCTTAGCAGTGCAGCCACGATCTATCACTGCATAACCCAAGGTTTCCAGGTAAAGCTTTATCTCTGATTTTAATTCATAACCGGCATGGTCTGAGGCAATCGATATTACATCTGACATATAAGAAACTATGACTTAAAGGCATCTAACATGGGTAATTTATTTTGGGTTTTTTGTCAAGCCGTCCTGACCTTTTTAAAGCTTCGGAGCTTGAAATAAATTTCGAGTCAGGACAGCATAAATTCTGTATAATTTTTATCCTACCACTCATTCGACAAGTAAGATGGATTACATAGATATTATAAAATCAAGACTGTTACTATCTGACATAGTAGGTAAGAAAGTCAGGCTGACAAAAAGCGGAGATAATTTCGTGGGACTTTGCCCATTTCATAATGAAAAAACTCCGTCTTTTTTTGTGAGTAATACTAGGGGATCGTATCACTGTTTTGGCTGCTCTGCTCATGGCGATGTGTTTGAGTTTATTTCACAAACTGAGGGCTTAAGCTTTAAAGAAGCATTGGAAAGGCTAGCATCAGTTGCAGGTGTTGAGTTACCTAAAAACCTCAATATTACCAAAGAAAGCGACAAATTGTTTTCAACGCTGAATTTAGCTGCAAACTGGTTTGTACAAAAAAAACAAGGTGTTATGGCTTATTTAAGGCAGCGCAAGATCTCACCTGAAATCATAGATAAATTTAAGATAGGTTATGCACCAAGTTCTGGCTTGAAGGAATATTTAAACTCCTCTGGTATTAAAGACGAGATTTTGATCGATGTTGGGCTAATAAATAAGAATTCTCGTGATTATTTCTATGATCGGCTGATATTTCCTATACACAACATCACGGGCAAAGTTATTGGTTTTGGCGGACGTGCGCTGAGCTCTGAGCAACAGCCGAAGTATTTAAACAGCCCAGAAAGTCAGCTCTTCAAAAAGAGGGAGAATTTATACGGGCTAAACCTCGCCTTAAGCGAAATACGCAAAAAACAGCACATATTTGTTGTTGAAGGGTATATGGATGTAATAGCACTACATCAGGCAGGAATTAGCAATACAGTTGCCCCGCTTGGCACTGCAATTTCTGCAGAGCAGATAAAAAATCTATGGAGATTTGCTAAAGAAATCTCCATCTGTATGGATGGCGACAGTGCTGGACGTCGTGCCGCTACCAGAGTTGCGGAATTTGCTCTGCCAATATTGGAGCCTGGGTATACATTGAAGTTTGTAACTTTGCCAAGCGATAAAGACCCATACGATATGTGCAATGAGCTAGAATATAAGAAAGAAGACGTACTTTCTGCGCTTGATCGTTCAACAGAACTGCATTCTGAATATTTATGGCATCACATAGTCAATAGTAGCCTGCAAAGCTACGAAAACCTTGCTCCGGAAAAATATTCAATTCTTGAGCACAAGTTCATGGAATATGTCAATGCTATCGGTAACAGCAGTATTAGAAGGTATTACAGAGATTATTTTTACAATAAGGCCAGTGAACTAAGAAGAAGCTTTAAAAAGCAGATTTTTAACAGTAAAATTAGAGCAATAAAAGGTGAATATCTACGCAGCAAATCTCCAGAGCTAATTGAAGCAGAGCAAAACCAGGCTATAATTCTGCGTATAGTAATAGAATTTCCCGAGATTTTGCACCAGCCTATATTTTTTGAGCAATTTTCCCATTTTGAGTTTACCAATGCCAAGATGAAAAAATTACAACAGCACATAATTGATGTGGCAAATAATGGAAGAGAACTCAACAGGGAGGCTTTATTACAAGAGTTTGGACAGTCTAATGGTGCTGAAACCGTAAGGTTTATATTTGAAAAAACTAGCGTATTAAATAGCCAATTAAACGAAAGGAAATCAGCAGAAATTGTGTGGAATAACGTAGTGTTACGAAAAGAATTAAACGTGTTACAAGAAGAAAAAATCAAAGCAAGACTAGGCGGTAATTTTGACTTAGAGGAAAGACTAATAGAGCAAATAAGGCAAATAGAGGATAGTATACAGGAAATGCAAATGGAGTTTATTCAAAAATAGACAAATTAAATGCAAAATTTACTTGACAAATTCTTTCAACCCCCTTATAATGATAACGAAGCTATTTGTTTATCTTCGCAATCTGTGCAGGTTAATGACAAAAAACTTAGGGTATTTGGCGTCTCATGTTTAAATTTTTGCACTATGTGCACCTCACGTCTTTTTAAAACTTCTGGTTTTCAAGCTGAAACGCGCTTATAAGTCGTTCAAGACAGTATAGTACGCCAATTTGCAGGATTAGAGAGTGAGCAACTTCTACCACGGGATTTCTTTTGTCTTTTTTTCTGCTTAGTAAATTTCTTAACGTTTGAGTCAAGGTTAGTTGTAGTTTAAAAGCAGCTAAATTGCAGCGTTTAAGGCTAAAAAGATGCCAATGTTTTTGAACAGATATTGACCAGGGCTTCTTTTGCTTTTTTCTCCATTTAGTAAATTTCTTAAGTATTTATGGCTACCGTCATTCCGCTACTTGCTAGTGGCTGATATGCCGCGAATGAATCGCGATATGATGTAGAAAAGCCTGCCCTATATAAACAAAAAGGAGGATTATATGTCTACAATAATTTTATCATCAATTTTAGGTCAAGCTGGCAGTATTTTTGGTCCAATTGGCCAGATTATTGGTTCAGAACTCGGTGCTCTTCTTGGTGCACAGCTCGATAATGCAATTTTTGGTTTGGATGCCGAGCAAAAGATAACGCATGGGGTGAGGCTGAAAAACCTGCAAGTTCAAACCTCAACCTACGGCAGAACAATTCCAATTATCTATGGCACTGCCCGCGTTGCAGGTAATATTATTTGGGCACAGCCAATCAAAGAGGAAGTAATAACCACCAAAAATAAAACCGGAAGAGGTATGAATGCTGCGTATAACTACTATGCAACGCTTGCAATTGCAATCTGCAAGGGAAAAGTGGAAAAATTAAGTAGAATCTGGGCGGATACAACGTCACTTAGTTTTGATGAAATAGATTATACTTTTTACCGTGGTACAGAAGACCAAAACCCTGATCCTTTTATGTCATCAATCGAAGGCGAGGAAAATGTGCCAGCTTACAGAGGAATATCTTATATAGTCATCAAGAATTTTCCTCTAGCGGACTATAACAATCGCGTTCCGGTGTTTGCATTTGAGGCGCAAACTACACTGAAGTCCAGTGGATTTTCAGTAGCAGAGAATATTCGGAATATCAATATCATACCAGGTTCAGGGGAGTTTGTGTATGATACGAAAATACAGAAGAAAATTGCACGAGAAAGAATAAGCAGTAGCCAATATATCCCATATGGACTGGCACAAAGGGTAAATCATAATAATCATACAAAAAAGAGCGATGCAATGCTTTCCTTGGATCAACTAAAAGAAAGTTTGCCGAATGTTGAGTGGGCGTCGGTAGTGGTTAATTGGTTTGCAAGTAGTTTTAATATCAAAGATTGTAAAATATACCCTGCAGTTGAGTTTCAGGACGATTCCGCGATATTACCCGATGATTGGCAAGTGGGAAGTGTAACCAGAGGTAATGCTCAGCTAATTTCAAAAGATGATAATGGCAATCCAAGATATGGCGGCACAGTTAGTGATGCAGCGCTAATGAGGTATATAGAAGAACTACACAGCAGAGGTTATAAGGTGATGCTCTATCCAATGCCCTTGCTCGACACAGAAAACAAAGAGTGGCGAGGAAAATTGAGCGGGACTCTTGAAGATATAAGCAATTTTTTTAAGAGTCAGTATAACAAATTCATAGAACATTATGCGAGCATTGCTAAACAGACTAAAGTGGAAGGGTTTATCATCGGGTCTGAATTTGCGCAGCTTACCAGAGTAAAAGATGCAAAAGGTAATTACCCTGCAGTTATGGAGCTAGTCAGGCTTGCAAAGCAGATAAAACTTCAGCTTTGGAAGGAAGCAACCGTAACTTATGCTGCTGACTGGAGTGAATATCATTCATATGATGGTTGCTATAATATGGATGAGCTTTGGTCTTCAGAGTATATCGACGTTGTTGGCATAGATGCTTATTTTCCGCTAACTGATGGCCCAGAGCCTCCTTTTGGCTATTCCGCGGAAGATGTAATCGATGGTTGGAGCAGCGGAGTTGGGTATGATTATTTCTATGATTACTCAAAAAGTGACCCTGAAAAGATAAAGTATAACGACAGTAGATATGCATGGAAAAACATAGAAAAATGGTGGAGCGAAGCTCACATAAATCCTGATGGCAGCAAAACGAAATGGCAACCAAAGATGAAAAAAATATGGTTTACCGAGTATGGATTTCCCAGCATGAACGGCTGCACTAATGAGCCAAATGTGTTTGTTGATAAAGATAGCATAGAGAGCAAATATCCGCGATATTCAAACGGAGAGGTAAGCTTTCTTGCGCAGAAAACGGCAATCGAAGGAACGCTGAGAAAGTGGCAAAATTCAGAAATGGTAGAGAAAATGTTTCTCTGGGCATGGGATGCAAGACCGTTTCCTTATTTTCCCAATTTGTGTGATATGTGGGCTGACTGCCATAATTGGCAAACAGGGCATTGGATTGAGGGAAAAATTTCACGGCTTAATGTTTCTGATGTTTTATCTGATCTATTGCAAAAGGCGGGTTTAAAAAGCGATCAGTTTGACACAAGCGACGTTAAAGGATTGTTGTCTGGGTATGTAATAAACGATCAACAGTCGATACGTTCAATTATTAAAATGCTACAGAGCTGCTATTTTTTTGATGTTGTTGAGCGGGATTCTAAGCTAGAATTTGCTCAAAAGGGTAGGGGAGTTACAGCTGAAATACCATTTGGTGAAATTGTTTTTAATCACAGCTCAAAGCCAATACAACTTGTGAGTGCCAGTCAGCTAGATTTGAACAATAAGGTCAACGTCGTTTATTTTAACCGCAATTTTGGTTATCCAATTGACGTGAAATATGCTGAACTGCCAAAGCAGGGCAATGCTGCAACGGTTGAAATACCGCTAATCATGGAGGAAGGGGAGGCGCAAAATATAGCTGAAGTTTTACTTTATTCTTCGTGGCAAGAGAGAAATATATACAATTTTAAGCTGCCGATAAAATATGCATGGCTTGTGCCAAGCGATGTCATAACAATTTCAGATGGCGAGAAAAAGCATACGGTGAGGATTATAAAGACAAAATTTGAAAGCATGTCCATTCAAATAACTGGGGTTGGTTATGACTGCTCTATATATAAACTTTCTTTTCCTTCAACGAGGTCGCTTATGCTAAAAGAATACCCTGCTTCTCACATCAGTAAAACCATCATAGAAATGATTGATTTGCCGCATGTTAAGGGCAATATTGCAAGCTTTACTTTAGCTGGTGAGGAAGGGAATTGGAAAGGAGCGACACTCTTTGTTTCGTATGATAATAAAGATTACAATCCTATCGCAAGCACAAACAAGCAGTCCAGTTACGGATATGTAATGGAATCTACAAACGAGGGAATTATAGTAGTGCTGCGTTTTGGCAAGCTGTCGGTCATGAACCCAATTACAACCTCAAGTTTAGCGCTAGTTGGAAAAGAGGTAATAAAATTTCAAAGAGCTGAGCTCATAGGTAAAAACAAATATAAGCTTAGCAACCTAATTAGAGGGCAAGAAGGTACTAAAGAGTATAAGCACACCGCAGGTGAAAAATTTACTCTGCTTGATGATTCAATAATATCTTTTGAAGTACAAAGGGGAAAAAAGTTTTACCTAAAAGCAGTCACTTATGGTGGTTCGCTTAGTAATACAGAAGCGAAGGTCTTGAGTAATAAAAATTTAATAAACTGAATGTTATAATTATAATATTAATGGTGGAGGTATAATATGTCAAAAAAAATAATTGATGCGTTGAAAGCTCAAACGGAGGAGTCTGAGTATTCTTATCTTAGAGCTGCAAAAGAAAAAAGTAAGCAAGATTGGAATAGCTCTGACAACATAACGTATAATTACCTTAAAACAGAAGAACCAAAGCTGATTGTTAACGGACAAGAAATAACTAAGAAATCTATTGAAGAGTTGTGTTCAAAACATGAAAATCTAATTCCAAAAGATACAGAAACGTTTGCGGAAAAACTGATAGCTTATTGGTCTGGATGCAAAGATAAAAACAAAAAAGAGGACCAACAAGATAAAAACGAAAAAGAGGATCAACAAGATAAAAACAAAAAAGGAAATTATCGTCTATTTCTTAAAGCAGTTTTTACAGAAATGTTTTGGCGTGCTGGTGCAAAAATTCCCAATAACTCTATTATGGAAGAATTGATAACTTATTATAACAGGTCTGGGTATATGAAATTCTTTTCTTTTCAGGATCAAGCATCATTAGGCACGTGTTCCTTAAAAGTCCAAAATTTCTTCTTCAGAGAAAGGATTTATATGAGTTGTGATGACCCTAATTGTCTGAAATTCAATTTTAGTACAAATAAAGTTATACATGATGACCACAAAGGTTTTATATGCAATCTACAAAATTCAGTGGAGTTTAAGTTGAAATGTAAGAATGGGAATGTGACATACGAAGAAGGTAAGGTATCTCTCACTATTCCTAAAGAGCTAAGAAACTACAAAGTGGGTGGTAAGAATTTATTCGATATTATTGTTGAGTATTTTCAAAGAGCTTGTGAAAAATTAGGCTTTAAATTTGAGACAAAAATAGAGCATAGCCTTGGCAAGCCACTAAAGGTGATAGATGAGTCAGGCATATCTACTGCTAAAGGCTTAAACCTTGAGAAGTGAATAATCCAAGATAACATATTGAAATTCCTATTTTTATAGCTTTACAAGAGTCATTTCTACCAAAAGTATGTAGCTGATATCTTCAGCTACATACTCATTTTCCAAGTTAGAAAAAGCCATAAAAAAATTTTTAGAATATCTCTATATTATATATTCTTATTGATAATAATTTATCGTTTGACTTTACTTATTACCATAAGAAACGCTGTTGCCAAATTTTGCAAAATTTATTACCCTATGATTTCAAGCCCTGACAAGTTTGTAGGAATCGTACGTATAATGTGTTTATTAGTGAAAATCCGGAAAAACAATGGAAGAAAAGTTGATATATTACTTTAGCCAAAGCAAATGTGAAGGCAATGCAGAAATGAAAGATCTGCTGGGAGGAAAGGGGGCAAATTTAGCGGAAATGTGCAACGTCGGTATTCCCGTTCCACCTGGTTTTACAATCTCCACTTCTGTTTGCAAAAACTATCACCAGAGTAATAGATTGCCTGACGATTTGCGTAACGAAATCAAAAAATACCTGGCGATGCTCGAAAATGACATCGGTTGTAAATTCGGGGATTCAGATAACCCTCTACTAGTTTCCATACGCTCTGGTAGTGTGAGCTCAATGCCGGGTATGCTCGATACAATCCTAAATGTTGGTTTAAACGATGAAACCATTGTTGGGCTTGCAAAAAAAAGTGGAGAGCGTTTTGCCTATGATAGCTACTGCCGTTTTATTATGATGTACTCCAATGTTGTACTACAGCTTGATCATCACCTGTTTCAAAGCGTTATTGATAATGAACAGCAAAAAAATGGTGCAAAAAGTTTAGCTGATCTTGATGTTGATGTCCTAAAAAAGATCGTTGACGATTTCAAAAAGATAGTACACAAAAAAACTGCAAAACATTTTCCGCAGAACGTTGAAGAACAATTGCTCAGCTCAGTAAATGCAGTGTTTGCCTCTTGGCAGAATGACAGGGCTGTCTCTTATAGGAAAATAAATAACATTCCTGAAACCCTTGGCACTGCAGTTAATGTGCAAGCAATGGTTTTTGGTAATCTGAACAATAATTCTGCAACCGGTGTGATATTTACGCGCAATCCCGCAACTGGGGAGAAAAAGTGTTTTGGTGAATTTTTGGTCAATGCTCAAGGCGAGGATGTGGTCTCCGGTATTTACACCCCTATGCCAGTTGACGGAGAGCAAGAAAATACCATGGAGAAAGTGATGCCAAGCGTGTACCGAGAATTGTGCGATGTATGTGAAAAGCTTGAAAGGCACTATAAAGACATGCAAGATATAGAGTTCACCGTGCAGAACGGCAAGTTGTGGATTTTGCAGACTAGGTCTGGCAAACGTACAGCCGAGGCTACCGTGCGCATAATAGTTGATATGGTAAACGAAGAAACAATTACAAAAGAAGAAGGAATACTAAGGATTGATCCAAAAACTTTTGATGGTTTATTACATCCAGTTCTTGAAGTTAAGGGTGATCAAAAAGTAATAGGGAAGGGGCTACCGGCTTCCCCAGGTGTGGCTTCTGGATATGTAGTGTTCAGTGCAAATGATGCAGAAAAAGCTGCAGAGCAGGGTAAAAAAGTGATTTTAGTAAGATCAGAGACGAGTCCTGAGGACATTAATGGGATGAATGCTGCAAGCGGTATAATAACGGCACGAGGAGGAATGACTTCACATGCTGCTGTTGTAACCCGTGGAATGGGTAAGCCGTGCATTTGCAGTGTGAGTGGACTTTATATCGATAAAGATGGAAATTTCTTTTCTGTAGGGGATACAAAAGTAAATAAGGGAGAACCAATTACCATCAATGGAGGAACAGGTGAGGTGATGCTTGGCATCCTTCCTACAATTTCGCCTGAGTTATCGCAAGAATTCAAAACGATAATCAGCTGGATAGATGAAATTAAAACGATCAAGGTGAGAGCAAATGCTGATACTCCAAAAGATGCAAAGATCGCTAAAGAGTTCGGTGCAGAAGGTATAGGCTTATGTCGCACGGAACATATGTTTTTTGCTAGTGACAGAATTGAGTTCATTCAAAAATTGATAATAGCTGATGACAAGATTGAAAGAGCGAGTGCACTGAGCAAATTAGAAGAAATGCAAAAGTCTGACTTCAAAGAAATATTTTCTATTATGGAGGGCAGGGAGGTTACCATACGTTTGCTTGATCCACCTCTGCATGAGTTTTTACCAGACAATCAGTCCACCATAGAAAAAATCGCTAAATCACTGAATAAGCCAATTGAATCAGTAAAAAACAAAATAGCACAGTTATCAGAAAAAAATCCAATGCTTGGTCACCGAGGCTGTAGGCTTGCCATTTCTCATCCTGAAATATATAGCATGCAGATTAGAGCAATACTCAGCGCCGCAGATGAGCTAAGAAAAGAAAAAAAGGCAGAAATTAAGCCTGAAATTATGATCCCTCTTATCATGAATGAGAAAGAATTTGTTTTGATATGCGAGTTAATAAAGAAAGAATCCTCTGTCATCGCCGGAATGACATCAGACAAGGCCTATTCAATTGGAACAATGATAGAACTGCCACGGGCAGCACTGATTGCCGATAAATTAGCAAAACACGCAGAATTTTTCAGTTTTGGCACTAATGATTTAACGCAAACAACTATGGGGCTCTCAAGAGATGATTCAGTTAATTTTCTCGACTCTTATAAGGAAAGCAACATATTCGAAAACGATCCATTTGAAGTACTGGATATCGAAGGGGTAGGGGAGTTAATCAAGATAGCTATCGAAAGAGGCAGAGAAACCCGAAAAGAAATAAAACTTGGTATATGTGGAGAGCACGGAGCAGATCCAAAATCTATAGAGTTTTTCATCAAATCAGGGGTTGATTATGTCTCATGCTCACCCTATAGAGTACCGATTGCAAAGTTAGTAGCAGCGCAATTTAGCGTCAAATCTAAATAAATTGGATTTGAGCGTTATATACTGGAATATGATTTTGTTTCGTAAGTTCAACTTCTCTCATCTCTTTATAACTTGGCAATGTAGAATCTTTTACGCGTATTCCAGTAACTACTAGAGCTAAAGCAGCTACAATACCACAAACTGCTGCACCAGCTATAGATGGAACCATCACAGCAGCAGCAACGAATGATACTGTAATAACAACTCCAATAACATTATTCCTTAATGAGGTATGAAAATTCTCCTTGCTTTCTTTGTATTTAGTTTCTTGTGTATCTGGCCTAGAAAACTGATCTTCTCTGAAGTCATGAGGCTTGTTACCACCGCTTGATATAGGAATTGGGCCTGTATCTGTTTCTTCTGTTGGTACAGGAGGCACTGGTTTATTTCCGCTGGGCTTTGGTTTATCTTCTTCTACGTTTGGCGGTATGGTAGCATGATTAGTTCCTGTTGCTATAGGTGTTTCATTGTCGTGATTGCGATTGTCCCTATTGGTGCTGATTGGAGAAACTGTTGCCGTAGGTCTACTGCTTCTGTTGTGATTTAGTAAGTCATTATTATTAAGGCTAACCGGAGGCTCTGTTGCTGCAGGTTTATTACCAACACTTCTGTTACCGCTGTTGGATGTACTATTTGTTTCTATATGAGGTGCTTTTTGCTTCTCTTTTTCCCCATTTTTTATCGCTTGTTCAAGTAGCCAAATTATTGCATTAGTTTTTGGGCACGGTTTGTCTTCTTTCTTAAGTGATGATTGACTCTGTTTCATTATTTCCAAAAGATCTCCCATACTAGTCTCTGGTATACCTACCATATACTCTAGGAGTTGCTTAACTTTTGGTACATCATATTCCATAACAGCATCACTTAGAGTGTTAACCTTTTCTTCTTTAGTTAGATTCTTGTTACACTCGAAGAACTGTCTCATAACTTCAATTTTTTCTCTGCGAAGAATCTCAGTCTTCAGCGTATTAAGAACCTTTGCCATATTTTCAACTTGTTCTTTGGAAAGAATCGTAGCTTTCATCATGTCTTCAATCTGTTTTTTGTGAAGGACTGTAGTCCTCAGCGTATCGAAAGCATTGATAATTTTTTCTTCTTGTTTCCTATGAGAGACTTCAGACTTTAGCGTATTAAAAGCCTCTATCTTATCTTCAATGTAACCAATTTCAGGTTTCAACTCATCAAGAGTCTTGATAAGTTGTTCTTCTTGTTCCCCACTAAGGTTTTCAAGCTTCAGCTCATTAAGAGCCTTTACTGTATTTTCAATGCAAAGAACATCCTTTTTCAACGTATCAATAGCTTTTATTATATCTTCAATTTGTTCTTCGGAAAGGACCTTGGTCTTCAGTATATTAAGAGCCTTGATCATACCTTTAATTTGCTCCTTTTGTTCCTCATGAAGAACTTTGCTTTTTAGCGTCTCAAGAGTCTCTATCACATTTTCAATTTGTTCTTTTTCTTTGTGACTGGCCTTATTCCTCAGCGTATTAAGAGGTTTTACACCTTCAATTTGCTCTTTCTTTTTGTGAAGGAGTGTAGTCTTCAGCGTGCTGAGCTTCTGTACTATATTTTCAGTTTCTTTTTTTTCTTTGCAATAGACCTCATTCTTCAGCATATTAAGAGACTCTCTTATGCCTTCAACTCGTTCTTTCTCTTCGCGAAGGAGCTGAGTCCTCTGTGTATCAAGGGCCTTTAGTACCTCTTCATATTCTACGTGACCCAAAAATGATTGAGCTTCTTGAACATTGCCTTGAACAATAGCAGAATTCAAAGCTTGCGATTTTTCTCCTTCATTAAACTTACCGCTTTCTAAAAGTATCTTAACAATATCAGCTTGCTTTGTTATTACAGCACGGTTCAATAAAGTATAAGCAGTATCTTGAATACCATTGACCTTAATGCCTGAATTTGTAAGCAATTTAACAACCTTGAGAAATATGCTACGGTCGCCGGTAATATAAGACCCTTCTGAACGAACAGCAGAATAAAGCAAAGTCCAACCATTTTGATTTGTTATTTTTATATCTATTTTCTCTTTTTTAAGCTCCTCACCAAACTCCTCAGCAGTTATACCAGGATTGTTAGCTACAATTTCCTTTATCTTATCATATGATATAGTAAATTGAGCATCTCTAGAGTTACTAGAGTCTTCCGAGCTGGTTTCCACTTTATTTTCTGCAATATCAGGTATCTTTTGCTCCTCTTCCTCGTTTGTCACTACAACTACCTGCTCTTGTTGAGGAAGTTTGAATCCGTTGTTAAGGAAAAGATCCTTCACACGTGATTTATCATTTTCATCTGCATATTTTAGAAGTAAGTCTCCTAATGAATTGCCTACTTCACATTCACCTTGGAGATTAACTTCTTTAAATTTAGCTTTTCTTCTTATTAATCTATTTTGCAAGTCTTCAAGGCTGGCAACCTTATCATTGTATTTATCACCATCTATTAAAATCCTATCTGTCTCTAAGCATAACTCCCTGATATCATCATCACTATATGCCATAACTAAACCTGCTACTATATGTTAGTTTATTATATCAACTTCTTCACAATTAGTCAAGATGTATTGCAGTTTCAAGTGGCATAATGTATATTGAATGCTTTATCTCGAGCAAATGATAGAAGATTTAGCTTATAAGTTAGTCAAAGTAACTGAAGCTGCAGCGCTTGCTGCGCATAAGTTGGTAGGCTTTGGTGATGAAAAAAAGGCTGATCAGGTTGCAGTCGATGCGATGCGGACGGTGCTAAACTCCATGGAAATAAATGGTACAATTGTGATCGGCGAGGGGGAGAGGGACGAAGCACCGATGCTATATATCGGGGAAAAAGTTGGCACAGGAAATGGCCCTGAGATTGACATTGCTGTTGACCCGCTCGAAGGCACTACAATTTGCGCTCATTATAAACAAGGAGCAATGTCCGTTCTTGCTGCAACAAAAAGAGGTAATTTTTTACACGCACCTGATGTTTATATGGAAAAAATAGCAGTAGGAAAAAATCTTCCAGAAGGTGTAGTTTCATTAAAAAATAGTATTGAGAAGAATTTAGACAATCTAGCCAAGGCGAAGGGATGCAAAGTAAATGACTTAGTAGTAACGGTGCTTAAACGTGAAAGGCACAATAAATTAATAGAGAAAATTAGGCGGTTAGGAGCAAGAATTAAGCTGATAGATGATGGTGATATTGCTGCTGTAGTTTCACTAGTGAATGGCAATCATGATACGTACATTGGCATCGGGGGAGCGCCAGAAGGAGTGCTTGCGGCTGCAGCGTTGAGCTCAATCGGTGGACAGATGGAGGGAAGATTAATATTTGACACGGATCAATTAAAAGAAAGAGCAAAAAGTTTGAATATTGATGACCCAGAAAAAATCTACACCATAAAAAATATGGCAAGAGGTGAATCAGTGTTCATTGCAACTGGAGTAACAAGTGGAGAACTTGTAGATGGAGTTAAATTTAGTCATAATGTCTGTTCAACTAATTCTTTAATAATACTGCCTAACAAACTGATAAAGCTGCAAACAACACAGAATTTATGCTATTAGTGTTAACATAACTAAATTTTAGCTTTACAGAATACAAACATTAAATATACTACTTTTATATTGGAAATGTAAGGGGGTATAATGTTAAATCCATCAGATTCTCAAGAAAAGGTAATTGTACAAGGAGTTTCTCAGGACGAGCATAAATTTGATGAGAATCAAGTAAAAAGTGTGCTCTCGGATTTTGAGAAATTGGATTTTAAGGATAATCAGTGTTTTGACAAAATAGCAAGTTCTTATCGAAAGCAGGGAAAGGTTTCCCTTTTTGACTATGTGGTATTGAACAAGCGGAAGGAAATAATCAATATATTAGATAATAAGCTTCCTGATCTCAAAAAACAAGAGGAGTTTAGAAAGAGATTTGGTGAGTATCTTCTTTTTAGGATTGGTGAAGGGATGAGTTATGGAGAAGAACTTCAAAGTAGGCTTCAATGTTTTGAAGGTAGGGCAAAAGAAGTATTATCAGATTTTGAAAAATTGAACTTTAGTTTCAAGGATAATAAGTGTGAAGATTCTTCTGATTCCGTAAATTATAATAACGGCCGGCCAGCAGATCCATTTGATAAAATAGCAAATTATTATCGAGGAAGGAATGATATTTTCCTTTTCAACTATGTGGTGTTGAGTAAGCAAAAAGAAATAATGGATATATTGAACAAGAAGTTTACTCCCAAAGATCAGGAGCAGTTAAAAGAGAATTTTAAGAAGAGGTTAGGTAGATATCTTCTTCGAATTGACGAAGGGATGAATGATGCAAAAGAATTTCTAGGAGAAGATGATCTAATTGGTTTCTTTGATGGGTGTTATTGGCCAGACGAAAAGGCAGGACGCCTTGTTAATCATTATGATAATCTTAGTATCAACATTACTAAACCTGGACAGAGTTTAGAAACTAGTCGTCTTTTTAGCAACAAAACTGAAAGAATGGAAGTAATTAAAAATGAGATAAAAAGAGTAAAAATATACAGCAATGGCAAAAGAGTAGTTACAATTGAGAAGAATGAGAAGCAACAGAGAAACTACTCCTTTACGAAGTTTGCAATATGTGACATCGAAATTAGTTGGAATGCAAAAGATACCTAAGAGAAAGATCTTAGTTGCGTTATTGTTCTAAGCATAAATTCTGGTCAAATTAGTATTGGGAAGTCAACTATTGACGGTAAAGGTGTTGAATTAAAGGAAATTTTAGAACTAGCTAAGCAAAATGAGGTTGCACTTATAGGGGGTAAAGCTTTACATGAAGTTTTAGGAGAATGCCTAGTCCAGCAAACACAACGTGAGGAGAAAGAGAGTACACAGCCACAAGAGAATATCGTTGTACCTGACTCTGCTCTTGATGGAGTAGGAACTACAAAATTAGTAGCTCCTTCCCTTCAGAAGTAGAATACTACACATTAAACCTAAAGTGCATTATATCGCCATCTTGTACGATATAATCTCTGCCTTCGAAGCGAATTTTTCCTGCGTCTTTGCAAGCGGGTTCGCTTCCATATTTTACATAATCGTCAAAACTTATTGTTTCTGCTTTGATAAAGCCTTTCTCGAAATCAGTGTGAATCACACCTGCTGCTTTATCAGCTGTTGATCCTATCTTTACTGGCCACGCACGTGCTTCTTTTGGCCCTACAGTAAAGAAGGTTATCATACTCAGCACTTCATACATAATACGCGCTACTCCATCAAGGCCTGACTCTTGCAAGCCAAACTCTGACAGAAAACTCTGTTTTTCTTCTTCGTCTTCAAGATTTGCAATCTCTGCTTCAAGTTTTGCTGAGATACAATAAAATTTGCTCTTGTTCTCTTCTGCCATCTTTTCTACCTTTTTAGATAGTTCATTGCCAGCTAGGATATTTGTATCTTCGACATTACAGACGTACATAACGGGCTTTGTTGTCAGCAATTGAAGCAACTTCATCTCATCTTTATCGATATGTTCTAAGCTTCTTGCAGGTTTACCGAGTTTTAAAGTAGCTAAGACTTCTTGCATTAAATCAAGTTGTCTCTTTAGTTCTTTATCACCTTGCTTTGCTTTCTTTTCCAACTGAGGTAGCCTTTTTTCTATGCTATCAATATCAGCTAGGACTAGCTCCATTTCCACCACTTCAGCATCTGATATTGGATCTATCTTACTGTGCACGTGGCTGACATCATCATCTGTGAAGCATCTGAGCAGATGAACGATCGCATCAACTTCTCTGATATGACTTAAAAACTTATTACCGAGTCCTTCACCTTTGCTTGCGCCTTTCACCAAGCCTGCAATGTCTACAACCTCTAATTGATTGTAAATTATCTTCTCCGAGCCTGCAATTGCTGCGATTTGTTTCAAGCGTTGATCTCTTATTGGCACTTTGCCAATATTTGGTTCGATTGTACAAAAAGGATAATTTGCAGCTTCGGCTGCACTTGATTGTGTAAGTGCATTGAATAAAGTTGATTTTCCTATGTTTGGTAGTCCCACTATGCCACAGTTAAAGCTCATATTCACTATATAAATTTATAATTCTTGCATAATTTAAAAATTTTTTCTATACTTAATTAGTCACTTGTTAACAATTTTGTTGGTATAGTAGTATATAACTAAAATTGAGGTAAAGGCTATGGCTGCACCTAGAAAACGGAAACTACCAAGCGATTTCTACGATGTTGAAAGCGCGAAAAGACTCAAGAGTTCAGGGCAAGAAATAGTTCCTCTGAGTAGTAAACCTAGTGATGTGGAACAAAAATTTTCTGCTATTCAAGCAGTTAAGTATAATACTATGAGGGATGGCAATTGTTTTTTCCATGCTGTGTTTGGTGACAGTAGTTCTGGTGTATATAAAACTGACAAGGCCCAAGAGATGCGTCAAGAGTGGTGCAAATTTTTAAGTCAGTTTAAGTCACTGGATGATCCAAAAATGCCAAATGCTCTTAGACAAAAATTATCATCAATATTTTATGATGTATTTCCAGGAAAAGAGTTAGATTTCAATACTAATACTCTCTACGGAGAATACTTGAACAAGATAAATCAACAGGATTACTTTGTTCGCGTTGATGAAATTTCTATTTTAGCGTCTTTGGCTGATATCAAAATTGAAGCTTATTACAAAAACAATAATGGTCAAATTATATACCTAGAGCCACTAGAGTCGTGCGCACTTAATCCAAAAATGATAAACAAAGATTATCAACGAAGTAGTGTATGGGGTAATAAAAAGCAAGAAACAATATATCTTGAAGGGAATCATTACTCTAGAGTGAAAACTAAGGAAATTCAAGAGCAAGAAGACTTCCTATTAGCGAAAAAACTTCAGTTGGATGAGATCTTAGAATATTGTAATATCTCAAAAGATAGCCCTAAGAAAGAAGAGGTTGAAAAGACATTTGATGAGCTATTGGCAAAAAATGCTGATGGAAAAATTAGTGATGTTGTAAAGCAGTGCGTTAGTGATATAAAGCAATGTATTCAACGCTCTGAAGAGCAAAGCCCTTCAAGTTTACCAAGGTGTGGTATGAAAGAAACAAAGGTAGAAGAAGTATCTTATCAACAGCGCAAAGCTATATCATGCCAGTAAAATAAATCTTCATAGCCCTGTATGTTTTTATATAGGGCTTTTTGCAAAAGCTTTGCATTTCATGTAATATGAGCTGCAATACATACTAACCTAGATGCAAATTGACCATGAAACTAGTCTAATCATTGATGCCATAGAGAAGTTTGGTGGGGAGACAAGGCTTGTCGGTGGGTGTGTAAGGGACTCAATTCTGCAGCGTGACATTCACGACATTGACCTCGCTACTAATCTACTGCCTAATCAAGCGATTGAAGCGCTCAAACTTCACAATATAAAAACCATTCCAACTGGCTTAAAGCATGGAACTATCACTGCAATTTTAAACCAAAGATCTTTTGAGATCACAACGCTAAGGTATGACACTCAATGCGACGGCAGACATGCGAAAGTAGAATTTACCAATAATTGGCAAGCTGATGCTTCAAGGCGTGATTTTACATTTAACGCCCTATATGCAGATAAGTACGGCCATATATATGACTACTTTGGTGGTACTCAGGACTTAAAAGCGCGAAGGTTAAACTTTATAGGTAATGCTGAAGATAGAATTAAAGAAGACTATCTACGTATTTTAAGAGTGTTTCGTTTTCACGCAAAAATATGCGTTGGAAATTTGAGTGATGAAATATTGGACGTATGCAAAAAGCATTCGCACATGATCCAAAACCTCTCTGGAGAGAGAATAAGGGACGAAATGTTTAAATTGCTAGAGTGTGATGACCCCGCTTCAACGCTTAAGAGCATGCAAAAATCTGATGTTTTGCAAAAAATTATTCCAAAAGAAGTAAAATGTGAAATTCTTTCATCACCACTTCTTTTTGGTGCTGATGCGCTAGTAAAATTAACGTTGCTCCTTAGAACTACCGAAGACAGGCTAAACCTTGGAGAGTACATAAGCAAGTTTTTACGCCTTTCAAACAAGCAAAGGAAAAAGCTGCTATTTTTACTGTCCAATGATATCAAAACAGGGCTTTCAGAAAAAGAGCAAAAAAAATACATATCCTTGTTTGGTAGGGAATTATATTGTGATTTGGTCAAAATCTGTGGTGTTGAGTCTGGAACAAGTGTTGATGAATACATCTCATTTGCTAAGGTGTTCGATATCCCAAAATTTCCTTTATCTGGCGATGATTTGATAAATATAGGTTATCAGTCAGGGAAAAGTTTAGGTAGAAGTTTAGAGTTGTTAAAACAGCATTGGGAAGATAACTCCTATTCCTTAACGAAAGAGGAGTTGTTACTTTATGCTAAAAATCTGCTTTAACTACCTGTTCTTACATTACCTAATGAAAGTACATGCTTAGTGTTATTAGTGTGACTCATGAAAGAGTTGGGCACGTTATTTGGTACAAAATTTATTTCCTTCACTTTTTCTAAAAAGGTTTTCATTCTAGCTTCCGTTAAATCTCTCACAACAATCTCTCTAAGAGCTGGACTTTTATTATTGTTTTCTTTGTCACAAAGTTTATCTACGATAGAGTTAGTTATTGTTATTGCACCTTTCACATCTAACTCTAATTTTTTCATACATTGCTTAACAGAAGGTAACAACTTATCTTTTAATTTATTCCTATGTATGGTGCCATCAAGTAATTCTTTATCTATGTTTTTGCTAACCTGATAGTACTTGTTACCTTTGTCAATAACTACTTCTTTGACCCTATTTTCTATGACTTCCTTTGCCAATTCTTTTAAATTGCTTTTAAATAAGTTAAGTAATTCTCTACCTTGAAATTTATCATCTTGTTTATTTGACACAAGTCTTACAGTTTTTCTCAAGAAGTTAAGGAGAAAGTTTTTTTCTTTAAATTCAGGAAAATCCTTTTTTAAACCCATATTTCGATCAGACAAAAAATGTTCAAGATTCTTATCCTGCAAAGGCTTTCTTTGAACTTTTGTGTGTTCTTGTGATTTTTTAGTTTTTTCATTGATATCTTTTAATCTTTTATCAACATCTTTTAACTCTTCCCCCATCCTTTGTCGTTCTTGGTCATTTAACAGCTGTTGTTGCATTATTTTTAGCTGTTCTTCCATGTTTCTTTTCTCTTCCTGTAGCTTATTCACTTCATCTAAAACATTTTTTATTTGCTTTTGTTCCTTTTGTAACTGCTCAATCTTTAATTTATCTTCCAAGTCAATTGTTTCTCCCTCCAATTGTTGCTGAGATCCCTGAGTGCTTTGAGGCTGCTGTCTTTCTATACTTTTTACTTTATATAATTGGTCAGACAACTTTTCCACGCTTGCACCTAACTCTTCGTCTAACAATGTTAAACTACCTGTTTTCATACATTTTCTTTCTGAATCTTCAAAAGCTTTCACTATGTCACTCGCAAGTTCTATTTTGGATTGAATTGATTCTTCTTTCAAACGTGCTACCTTAGACCGTTCCTCCTCAAGTTCTCTATTTATGAATCTCAACTCTCTATTTTGCTCTTCCAAGAAGTCATTTTCCGACTGTAATTCTTCCATCTGATGTGCTTGATCATTATAGGACAAAGTTAACTCCTCTAACTTTTGTTCTTTTACAGACTGCTCTTGATTGTTTAGTAGTTGCTGCGCTAACAACTCCATAATGGTCAAAAAAGTTGCCTTTAAGGTACCATCTATTCCAGCTAACTCCCATTCTTTATTCCCTTCTAAAGTTTGTACCTGCTTTTGTAATTCTAATATTTTATTTTCCAGGCTCTTTTTTTCTTCCTGCTGTTCTTGATTGTTTAATTGTAATGTTTTCTCTGGTATTTCTGTTACATTCAAGAGCAATTCATTTAATTTCATATATATTTCAGCTATCTGCTGCTGTTCGTTACTCCTAGTTTCTATTTCCTTTATATCTTGTTTTAGTGCTTCATTTAATGTTATTAATGTATTGATTCTTGCATCTTTTTCTTCTACTTCTGCTGAAAGCTTTCTTGTTTTATTTATAAGTTCCGTTTTATGTTCAGTTAGTTCCTCTTCTCGTTTGCCTGCATTTTCTGCAAGTTCCTTATAATCCTTTTCATGCCTTTCAATTACAGATTGTAATTCTATATTTTCTTCTTTTAAGGAAGCATTTTGTGAACGTTCAAGTTCTAATTCCTGACTTATGCCCTCCAGATGTTCTTTTAATGCTTCATCCTCTTCTGTATTCACTTCTTCCATGTCAAGGTAGCTGTCATCAGAGTAGTTGTCATTAAAAATGAATTCATTACTTTCTTCAGTCTGAACCCCTCCATCTTTGCTTATCACTACACTTTGGCTCTCTTTCTTTGCAACTTCGGGTTTTAAGTCAACTTGAGCACTTTTATCTACTGTCTTAAAAGCATCAGTTTGAACTTCATTATTTGCAGTAGTTTTATCGTAGTACAAAATGTTTTCTGCCCATCTGTTCCATCTTTTGGGCAATATTCGTCCAATCGTTTTTAGGTACAACCAAGCAAACACGGTGGACCAACTGTGTTTTCTTTCTTCCTTCTTAACACTAATTTCATTGTTAGCATTGAGCATAAAACTACCTTATCTTTTAAACTTTAAAAACTTTTTCCAAGCTGAGAGTCGAATTTTATTAACGATCATTGGAAATAGTAACAAAATTATATATATTGGTGTAAATATTAAATAAGCATTAATGCTAATGTCAAATCTAACCTGAACGTCTTTAATGTTAAGTAAGTATTTACTATTTACAATAAAGTCCTTGCTTGCAATAAGCTTTAAGTAGAAATATATGCTCCTGTAAGCACATCGTTTGCCTTTTTTATTGCTCTTATCAAGATCTTCTGCTCGTTATCCTGACTTTTTACATTAACTACCTGAGCAGCTAAATTTGCAGGAAAAGTAACCAAACTGACTTCCCATAATTCCACTTGTTTCAACACCCGAGCTCCACTTTCATGATCAATGTCATACTCTATAGGTATATAGCCAATTGAAAGTCCGTTGATTACTCCAGTTTTGAGCATCAAGTAAACTTCTTCTGCCTTTTGGATACCCAAAAGTAAATGTGCAGTTATATACAGGCCAACATCATTTTCATGAATATCTATAATATAACCTATAGGTTCGCTCGGGTTGTGCTGCCAGAGAAGTTTTGTTTTATCTTTATTCAAGTTTTCTTTAAATGCCCCAGGTAAGATCAGATCATTCTGTTTATCAACTACATTAAAAACGCTCGCATAACCAGAAAATACGCCGTTTTCCTCTATACTTTTTATTGATAATGATGAACAGAGAAATTTCTTATTCATAAAGCCCCCTTGTAGATTTAGTGCCAAAAATTCTACTTGAAGTAATTTGCGATGCAATACTAAATTCATTATACAAAGTATTCCAGAAATAGGGAAGTATTTTTCTAATACCAAATCTGTGATCCAGGATACTACTTTAGTAATAAATATTTAAGAAATTTACAAAATGGAGAAAAAAGCAAAAGGAGCCCCGGTCGGTGGCTAATTATTTATATGTACCTCAAATATCGGCGTTTTTATTCTCAGCGCTACGATTCAGCTATTTTTAAATGCAAATAACCAAAACTGTAAACGTTAAGAAATTTACTAAGCAGGAAAAAAGGCAAAAAAACTCTGAGGCAGCTAGTATTCAAATTCTCCCTTGTCTATTTGACGTTCTATACTGTCTTAAACGACTTATAAGCGCGTTTCAGCTTGTATAGGTAAAAACCAGAAGTTTTAAAAAGACGTGAGGTGCACATAGTGCAAAAATTTAAACATGAGACGCCAAATACCCTAAGTTTTTTGTCATTAACCTGCACAGATTGCGAAGATAAATAAATAGCTTCATTACTATGATAAAAGCAACGAACAGACAAAGTCTGTTAAACCCTGAAAGAAACTCCACTACTTCTGTTTTTAGCAGTCTTGAAGTATAATTTTGTGGAAGCGCTTTTGCAGTTATAACCGACCAGCACAATGGTGCCTTAAGTGCCCGTATACAAGCATGGTTTTGGAAGGAACGGTTAAACCATTGATGGAGTCCTTGTAGACTACCTCGTTTAGAAGATTGTATAATCTAACCGCTCCAAGCTAAAGTGCTTCTACATTATAAATTATATAGGGGGAACTTGATATGGCAAAAATAAAAAGTAAATTAGAAGTAATGAATCCTGATGCAGCGGGAATAGATGTCGGTTCATCTGTACATTATGTATGTGTACCAGAAGGAAAAGATGAACAACGCATTCAGAAATTTGGCTGCTTCACTAAAGACCTTCATAATTTAGCACGATGGTTGAAAAAGTGTAAAGTTACAACTGTAGCTATGGAATCAACAGGAGTGTATTGGATAGCATTATTTCAAATACTTGAGTCATATGAACTTGAGGTAAAGTTGGTAAATGCAAGGCATGTAAAGAATGTACCCGGTAGGAAGTCTGACGTTCAAGATTGTCAATGGCTCCAACAGTTGCACAGCTATGGATTGCTTCATGGATCATTTAGGCCGGATAATCAGATGTGTGTATTGCGTAGTTACGTGTGGCAACGTAAAAATCTTACTGAAAGTGCATCTACACATGTTCTGCGTATGCAAAAGGCGTTAATTCAAATGAATGTTCAACTGCATAAAGTCATAAGAGATATTACTGGGGTAACTGGTATGAAAATTATCAAGGCTATAATTGAAGGCGAAAGAGATCCTGAAAAATTGGCCGAATTCAGGGATGCGCGAATAAAAAATGATCAGTCTACTATAGCAAAAGCGTTAGCTGGTGACTACAGAGAGGAACACTTATTCACGCTAAAGCAAGAATTTGAACTATATAATATTTATCAAGAAAAAATAGCAGAATGTGATAGAAATATTGAGGCCTATTACAAAACGTTTGAAACAAAATCTGGCGAAAGTAAACAGCCGAGTAAGGAAAAGAATAAGAATAGCAAAAGTAAGCCAAACTTTGCTTTGCATGAGGAACTGCACCGAATAACTGGTATGGATTTCACTAAAGTTCCAGGACTTGATGTAGTAACCATACAAACAATAATTTCAGAAACAGGTATAAACCCAAATAGATGGCGGACAGAAAAACACTTTTCATCGTGGTTAGGACTCAGCCCTGCTAATAAAATCACAGGGGAAAAAGTGTTTAGTACAAGAACGCGTAAAGTCATTAATCGTGCTGCGAATGCGTTTCGAATGGCTGCTCACTGTGTGTCAAGAAGCAACAGTGGAATAGGTGCATATTGTAGAAGATTAAAGAAACGGCTAGGGGCACCAAAAGCGATTACTGCTACGGCAAGGAAATTGGCATGTATCTTCTACAGTATGTTAAAGTATGGACAAGAGTATGTTGAGAGAGGGATTGACTACTATGAGAAACTGTATAAGGAGAGAGTATTGAAGAATTTAAGCAAAAAGGCCAGTGAACTTGGTTATACTTTAATAAAAAAACAGGAACTAATAGAGGGAGTTTGTTAGAAGGAATGGCGAAGGTTGTCAAGTAGTTTTTTTTCATTTCTATTGGGTAGCTTTTTTTCCACTGTTGTCTATCGGCTTTCTATGTAGTGGAATTTGGTATAAGTTACAGAGATGCGCCATTTAGGCTTCAAAACAACATCCTAAAAAATTTTTCTATGTAATTTAATTCCTGTACGTCGTTTACTGCGTAAAGTGGCGCTGTTTGCTGCTCAATACCAGGTATTTCTATAAGAACTTTGCCCACTTCTTGCCCTTTTTTAATTGGTGCAGGTATCATATCTTTATATTCAACACGCACCTTAATTTTATCATGCAAGTTGCGGCTGTAGGTTATAGTAACGTCGTTTGCAACTGTAATGGGCACTTTCCTGTCTTTTCCGTATAGAACATTTATTTCCTCAACTACATCGTCCTTAGCGAATATTTTCCTAGTGCTGAAATGATTTAAGGAATACTGTATCAGTCTTTTTGCTTCTTCTATTCGCTCTTTTTCAGTACTCAGCCCATTTACGACGGCGAAAATTCTCCTATCATTTCGCTTTGCAGATACTACAATTCCGTAACCGCCAGCGTTTGTATAGCCGGTTTTTAGGCCATCAACTCCGATATCGTGAAAAAGCAGAAGGTTTTTATTTTTTTGTAAAACGTCGTTATATGTCAGATATTGCTCAGAAAATAAATCGTAATACTCGGGGAAATCAGTGAAAATCCTCTTCGCCAATATTGCCAAATCCTTTGCGCTCATAAAATGATTTTCATCCGGCCACCCGCTTGAATTGACAAAGTGACTGTTGTTCAGATTTAGGTTATGCGCAACTTCGTTCATTTCCATTACGAAATTCTCTTCTGACCCTGCAATGCCCTCAGCTAGCGTGATGCAAGCATCATTACCTGAAACTATTACAATTCCTTCAAGTAGTTCTTTCACCGTAACAGATTGACCTTCCCTCAAAAACATGGAAGAACCTTTCCTTTCCCACGCTTTTCTACTTACTCGAAACTTATCTTCTATGTTGATTATTCCAGCTTTTAGGTAATCGAAGGCCACGTATAAGGTCATTAACTTGCTCATTGAAGATGGGGCCATTTTTTCATCGGAATTATGCTCAAAGATGAACGAATCTGAGGCTAAATCTAAGACTACTGCTTGGTTTGCTTTGGTTCTAAATTGATATGAATATGAAGGAAAAGAGAGTAAAAAAACTGATAGTAAGATTACCAGTTTGCCTAATATATCCATAGTTTCAAATTTATAGTGCACTAATCAATAGTATAGTTTTGCAGGGGTATTTCAATAGATCTCTTGCATTTGCATAAAAAACGGTAGCCTACTTTGTAGCTACACTGACCATAGAAACAGAAACAAAAAAAACTACTTGACAACCTTCGCCGTTACCCTTATAATGAGACTGAAGCTATTTGTTTATCTTCGCAATCTGTGCAGGTTAATGACAAAAAACTTAGGGTATTTGGCGTCTCATGTTTAAATTTTTGCACTATGTGCACCTTACGTCTTTTTAAAACTTCTGGTTTTTGCCTATACAAGCTGAAACGCGCTTATAAGTCGTTTAAGACAGTATAGAACGTCAAATAGACAAGGGAGAATTTGAATGCTAGCTGCCTCAGAGTTTTTTTGCCTTTTTTTCCGCTCAGTAAATTTCTTAACGTTTACAGTTTAGGCTATTTGCATTTAAAAGTAACTGAATCGTAGCGTTGAGGATAAAAACGCCGATATTTGAGGTACATATAAATAATTAGCCAACGACCGGGGCTTCTTTTGCTTTTTTCTTCATTTTGTAAATTTCTTAAATATCTATTACTAAAGTAACACCGATAACCGTCATTCCGCTATGTGTTAGTGGCTGAGGTACTTTAAGTATTCTGCGGTGTTCATCCGCGCTTCTTCTAAAAATTACCATAATGCAAGAGATTTAATGAAATAAAACTCATTTCTTTGCGCAACAAAAAGCAGGAATTTCAGGATGATTTACTTAATTTTTCATCTAAATGTTTAACGACTACCTCCCCATATTTGAAAAGCTACAAACATAACTAAAAAGGGTAGGGGAGTTGCTATATTAGCTCATCAGATGAGTGATAATGGTTATGATTGTCTGACAAGTGATCTCCAACATCGTGATCTAGCTCGCTCGCATCAAACTCAAATAAAGAAAGGCTATCGTCGGATTGTTGAGCAGGCTGTTCTTTCTCTTTAGAGCCAAATAACCATGAAAAGAATGATGAAATGGAACCAATAATGTAGTCAAGCGCTTGAAAAATGACATTAGGTGACGAATCACTGGGTTGCTGAGTGCCTTGTTGGCTCTCTTCTACATTACTTTGTTCTCCTTTTCCTGAGCCTGTATGTTCTGGATTTGCGTAATCTACTTCATACGGCTTGGGTGTGATTTTGTTTTGTTCGAGTATAGCTTTATGGTTTTTTTCTTCTACCTCTCGTCCAACAATATTTGCTATAAATTCAGTATCCTCATCATCCAAATCTTTGATTTCTTGTGCTGGTGAAAAACGTAATTGAAATATATGACCTAGCTCATGACCTAGAACAAAATCCATTGAATCTTGTTTGTATGTTAAAACATTATGGCAATTTGTTACTCCTCTTATAATATAACCTGGACCACCATCTTCATCTATATTTAGAAGATCGTTGTACTTTGTATAATCGTTTCTATTGTTGAAAATATAGACTGTGATATCGTAACTTGCATTACTATTTTCTAGGCAAAACTTTTCTTTGAATGCCTCATAGGCGGTTTTAATGTCCGTTTCTATTTGATTTTGCTCTTGCTTGGATAAGTTATCGTATTTCACAGTACAATTTATATATCCGTGTTTAACGGTGAAGCTGCTGGGCAATACATCGTATATATTAGTGGGGGAATAGTAAAACTGCTTTGACTCAGCTTCTCTGTACAACCGATTTCCATATTTCTCACCAGAATACTTTGGCAGTTTAGGCACTTTGGCAATTAAGTTTCTACTATCATCAAAAAAAGAAATGTCGGTATTCCCAATCTCATAATTTTGTATAGATTGACCGCAAGTGCCATCATTTGCACAGTCATGACGGTTTCTTGTTGCTCTCATTCCTCACACCCCACTATTAAAGCTTAACTATATTATTATTTCAGTAAAAATTATAATAATCCATTAACTCATACTTCAGACTTAGAAACTACTCGCCACCAACTGCTGGTCAATGAATTTATGGCTCTGTTAATTGTACAATTTGATGTGTTTGCTTGAGCACCCTTTTCTTGTTTGAGTGTGTGATCTATAGTATTTTATTAATTCCTTGACTTTCTTGCTGAGATATGTTATGCTTAGAATAAGTATTTATGGAGGTAACTATATGTCTGGTTTAACAGAAGAACAATCGAAATTGTATAAAAAGTTAGAGGGAACAATTGAAAGAAAGGAGCAAATAGATCAAATTTTACAATCAGCTTCAGAAAATGATTTACGGGCAGTTCTTACTACTGCGAATATAACCTGGGAGCTCAGAAATGGTGAGAAACATACTTCAACACCGCTTGGCTGGGCTATATATTATGATAACTATGAATCCACTGAAGCTATTCTATGTGCAGCTAAAGGGAAAAATATATTAGAAGAAGTTCTTACTACTGCGAATATAACCTGGGAGCTCAGAAATGGTGGGAAACATACTTTAACACCGCTTGGCTGGGCTATAAGTATTAATAGCAAGGGAAGAATTAAAGTTGTTTTAAATGCAATTGAAGATAAAGGTATATTAGAAAAAGCTCTTACTACTGCAAATATACATATAAAGTTCTCAAATGGTCAGGAACGTACTTTAACACCGTTTGCCCTTGCTATTTTTTATAATGACCCTGAATCCACTGAAGCTATTTTAGTTACAGCTAAAAAGTTCAATATATTGAAAGACGTTCTTACTTCTGTAGAAAAGGATGATCATGAAAAAATTCAAAATATCTTACAAAACAGTAGTATAATAGATGAAGTTAGTCAAGTTTTAGATAGCATACTAGTTAAAGATGAAGATGTGCCACAGCCTCAAGCGGAAGCTAATACGTTGAACTTAGAGAAAGTCAAAGCTCTATTACAGAAAGGAGCTGATATTAATCAAAAAGACAAAAAAGGTTTCACTCCTTTATGTGTTGCTGCTAGAAGTGGTAACTTTGATATAGTTCAAGCTCTATTAAATAAAGATGCCAATGTTGATACACAAACCAATAATGGCTACACTGCTTTACATATTGCTACTTTTAACAATAATTTAGAGATAGTTCAAGCTCTATTAGAAAAAGAGGCTGATGTTAATATACAAAGCAATGATGGCTATATTGCTTTATATGATGCTGCTAAAAATAACCGCTTAGAGATAGTTCAAGCTCTATTAGATAAAGGAGCTGGTGTTAATATACAAGAAGCCAATAATGGCTACACTGCTTTACATATGGCTGCTGCTAATGGCCATACAAAGATAGTAGAAGCTCTATTAAAAGTGAAAGAAATCGATGTTAATGCACAAAGTAAATCTGCAGAGACTCCTTTATATTTGGCTGCTCAAAATAGCCGCTTAGAGATAGTTCAAGCTCTATTAGAAAAAAAGGCTGATGTTAATATACAAACCAATAATAATGACTACACTGCTTTACATATAGCCGCTGTTAATGGTTGTACAGATATATTAAAAAGTCTATTACCAAAAGCGACTTATCCTTTACTGGAAGATACTGAAGGTAACACTCCAATCGACCTAATTAAGGATGAATCTGCAAAAGCTGAGCTTCAAAAACTGATTGAAGACCTAAAAACTCAAGACACAGCTAAGCCTTCAGTAACAAAACCTGGCAATCAAAACAGCAACACAGTTCATCGGGTTGAAGGTAGCGCAATCAATACATAAGTTTTTGTCACTTAAGCATTTTTGAGCACTAATCTGATGGCTGTGTTTCTCATATTTTCCATAATGTATATTATGTAATTTCTAATACTAAGAAAACCATCCCCCAACCTTTTAGGCAGCAAATTGTCGAACCTCCAGATTAGCACTTAGGAGGAAGTATTAAAGTGTCACTTTAGGTATTAAATTATCACTTCAAAAACACTTAAAATTTTTATCTTTTAGGAAAAAATTCCCAAGACTACCCCCTTATTGGCTTTTGTTGAGAAAATATTAAAATAGTAACTAAATATGTAATCTTTTATATGATTGTACTAGCTTGGCTCCCTTAATGGTTGTTTCTTTTCTTTAAAAAATATTAAAATTAATATAACTTTTTAGAGTTATTCACAGCTTTTTTTGTCTCTATTATATTTATAATAGTATTTCGAGATCATATATACTATGAATCTCCGAAGTACTCACAGCGCATAAAACTATGTATTCCACTGGGTTATCAACAGGGTTATTCACAATGCCGTGAATAACCCCATAAGAAAATTAGTATCTCGGTGAGAGGTAAGGAAGGAAATCTTAAAGGAAGAATTTTCTTCTTCCTTTAAGTTGAGTATTAGCTAATCAAATTAGCAGCACCTAGGTTGTCCACGTCTGGATTATCAGTCACTGAGTTTGGTTTTGACACCGCATATGTAATACCATAAGCAACAAGCCCAACTCCCAGCGCAGCAGCTACGGCTATGCCGGCTATAGCCAACATTGGTAATGCAACACCGGCAACACCACATCCAACACCAACTGCCAATGCAGCTATAACACTACAAACACTACCAATTATTATTGGTTTATTAGTAGTTTTTGCTGTGTTTTTTGGCTGTTTCACATTTCCGTTGCTAGGTGAACTTTTTTCCACTGGAACCTGATAGATTTTGTTTAGCAAATCATCATATCCAGTTCTGTTTAAAGCAGTTTTCAGTTCTTCACGACTTTCGTCATTAACATATCCTCTAAATTTAGAGAGAACTTCAATATAAAACTTTGTCAAGTCATCACTTTCTTTAAGTGCTTCACAAAATGTTTGCTTAAGTTGCTTTTCTCCAGGCAGCTCTATGTTAGGTTCTATATAAGATTCTGGATTATCAAAAGATTCGTAAAGCTTAAAAGAAACTATTCCTGTAAGTGATATATCTTCATCTTTTGCAACGCTGAAAAGAGTTTTCAAGCTTTCTTTATCTGAAATGGCAACGTAGTATTGAGGCAGGGTTATATTCATCATTTTACCATCTTCATTTTCAAGAAATATATGTCCTTGTCCTACAAACTGATCACAAGCCTGAAATACTTCATCTTTTGCTCTTGTTCTTATTGAACCTAAAATCAATGTATTTGGTAGCAGCGTTTGTAAATCTGCCATAACCTTATAGCCTATACCGTGTTTTTCCACTACTACGGCATGTAGTCTATGTTCATATTTCCTCAAAAATGCATGAATATCGTGTTCTACTGTGGCAGGATCGAGCTTTCTTGCCAGTAAGTCTACCCATACAGCACATCGTTTTGGCTCATATGAAATATCACTCTTCACAAAAAATGGCTGAAATACTCCCACTGCCGTCCTATCGAGAGTGTTGAGTGAACCGCTGTTTAGGTCTATAAAAGCTACCAGGTCTTTATCGCCAATTGTCTTATAAGCAAAATCGATTTTCTTAAAGTCTTCCTCACGGAATATTCGCCATTTTGACTCCAGCGGATTTTGCATATATTGTGATTGAAAAACATAAGGATCATTATTTTCCTTCAGTTTCAGCTCCTGCAGTGGTAGTCTATTCTCATCAATACTTGTTCCATCCTCAAGGATTGCAGGTATTATGGTCTTTTCAAATTGCCGCTCCGATTTTTTCTCCAAATAGCCAAATATATCATGAACACTAATCCTTTGACCAATTACAAAAAACGGCGTATCAGCAGTATTGCGCCTTGAAGTTATACATTGTTCAAATTTTTGACAGGCATTAGCGAGGGAAACTCGGCTATTAGCACAGCTCGCGTCATGTAAATCATCAAGAATAATACAGCCACCATATTTACGAATTTCATCAACGTCAAAAGAACTATCTCCAGCTCCTGTACCTGTCACATGTCCTGATATTGAAAAGCCATTAACAAAACCGCCTTCTTTGGTTCTGATTACTCGCGTACTTCTGCGACCAATTACTTTTACGTTGGGAAAAACTTGGCGATAGAATGGAGATTCAAGCACCATATGTAGCTCACTCATTTTCTCACGCATCAAATCTCTCTGATGCGTGATATACATAAATTTTGCCCTTGGGTTATTACCAAGAGCAAACGCTACATGAAATATAAAACCCAGTGTTGTCTTAGCACAGCGTGGTGGTATATTCCACCACTGATTATGTGCTTTTTCAAAAACTAATCGGTTGATGCTATTAAACAGCACCCATAAATAATTTTTACTGTCGTCTTTTCTTTTTAAATTTAATCTGATACTAAATACCCGCAGCATGCCTTGAAAGGCAAAGAAGCCAAAATCTTTGCGACATAAAATAATATCTTTTTCATTTAGCATTTGACTTTCCTGACATTTTCATGTAAACTATTTTAGAATGGGGTTTTTAAAAATTCTTCGATTTATAACAAAACGCACCAGCTAATACTGGTGCTTTTTTTAATTGACTTTCATAATTTTTTCAGTTACTCTATATCAGGAATCTTTGTCTCCTTACCTCATGTAGAGTGCAATAGATTTTTTATAAATTTTTATGTTAGACGCCAGTGTTAACTGGCGTCTTTTTTCTATAATTATATTCCTCCCATAGCCTTACCAGCAGCCTTACCAAGCTCAGCTAACATCTGGTTCACAGCTATAAAACGATTATTTATAGCCCCTCCGTAAGAAGTGTAGCCACTACCGAGTCCTTGTCCTATTTGTGCACCAACTCCATATAGACCTTGCATTCCTCCTAAAGACGAGTTAATAAAATCATTTAAGCCTTTGGAGGCAAGATCAGAGTTTAAACTTGCAACCTTAGATAGACCATAGCTTGATTGACCAAGCCCACTTGCCCGCAGTTGATTGCCAAGTGCCGTATTCATTTGATTGCTAATAAATTGCTGATAAGGGCTACCCTGGTACTGCGATGCTATTTTATTGATAAACCCTCCAGGACCATCCGCCCCAAGCCCTCCAAGGCCATCCATGAATTTGTTATATAATCCTTTCTGAACCTTAATGTTCTCTTCAAATTGTTGATTAGCTTTAGAACTGCCAAAAAGCCAATCAAATAAATCCCCAAACATTATTATCCCTCCTTAAACTATCAAATAAACCAGCTATGGCATCAGTTGTGTGGTCGCACAGCCTAGCCTCAAGCATTGTTTTTATACGTTCTTTAACAATTTCTTTACGAGCTGTACCAAAATATTTCTTTTTCAGTGAACCACCAAAATAGCGTTTAACCTCACCTGGCCAATGGTTGCAAAACAACCCTTCCACTATCATTTGTAGTTTCTTATAGTACGACATGTGATTACCTTTCATATACTTCTGCCTGAAGTAATACTGATTATCTTCAAGCAGTACTAAATCTAGCTCTTGATTTTCACACAACAAGGCATCAATGATTTTTTTATATTCATCACTGATTTGATGTATCGAGGACTGATTAAATCGCCACTGTTTTATATCTAAAACATAATTACCACAGTAAAGTATATTATCTTTCACATAAGCAAAACCAACGTTCTTACCAAGATCAACGCTTAAAACATTTTCAAGTACATCTTTTAATTTTCTTGGACATGGAAATTTTCTTATTTTAAGCTGCATTACTCTTCTCCCTTAACATTTTTTCTTCATGAGCATTGCGCATTTCTTCCCGCAAAACAGCTAACTGTTCAGCCAGTAGGTCAACCTCGGCTTTTAGCTCTGCAATTCTTTCTTTTGATTTTATCTCAAGTAGTTTTATATCCTGATCTGTCGGTTGCTGTGCCTGCTGCTGCACTTGCTGCTGTAGCTGCTGACCAATATTCAGCACTTTATCACGTAAAATCTTACTGCTTACAGTATCTTTATTTAAGAGCATTTCTGCCAGAAGTTCGATGCTTACTTGCTGATTAGCAATACCACTCGCACCAAGATATTGCATGACACTTAGCATCAATTCATTATCTTTTTCACGTTGTTTTTCTAAAGATTCACTGATTTTAATTTTTACGTTTGTTTGCCTGCTAAAATTAACTAAAATCTCTAAAGTCTCATCATCTTGCGCTAGTTGATACGGAAGTAAGGAAAGCAGGACATTTCCTACTTGATTGAGCGTAATCTGGTGAGCAAAATAGTATGAAGTGACGCTGCCTTCATTTTCCCTCAATTTATCACGTAAAGCAGCAGCAGATGAATATTTGCTGTCTTTGACAACACTCGTAGTGTCACTCCAGATTTGTGACAACAAACTCAAAGATTGTTGCATCAGTATTGTAAGGTTTGGGTCAGAATCAACTGGTGGTATAACAATAGGCTGAATACCTTCCACTGGTGCATATTCCAGCAACAGTTCACGACGATCTCTAAAACGTTGAGCTTTCTCACCGCTGACACTTGCTTGTGGCACTAAAAAGCGGGGCTCACGACATTTAGCATCATCAGTCAGCCTTGTAGCACACAAATTATAGACTTTTTGTGCATCACGGCATAAGGCGCCAAGTGGTCTTGTCACCTCTCGATTATCAACATAATGAGAGCAGCCGCCATGAAACACCAGTGGCAAATATCTGTGACCATATAATTTTTTAGTTTCAAGAATTTCCTCGTTAGTAAAACGATAAAAAGTTATACCATCATCTTTTTTTAAATATAGATCAGTAACTTCTATATAAGGAACAGTGTCTTCGTCTTTAAATTCTAATTTTGCAATTTTAGCTTGGGAATAGTCCATTTTTTCCAAGCTAGTTTTATATAAGCGATGAATAATACCACAGTAACGCCCATCGCCCTTATGCGGTTCATTACTATGTGGATCAAAAAAAAAGCTTTCAGTACCGTTTATTGCCCTGATTTTAAACGTCAATTCATCATCTTCTATATCTTCATTGTTGTAACCAAAACCAACATAAAGTGCAGAATATCCGCCTATTATCGCTTCTTTTAGCGCTTTACTATATTCAACATGGTGGCCTTGACTAAAGATCAAATCAGTGATACAATTATGCATTGTTTGCATAATTGCTGGATCAGGACTTTCACCATTAATCTTAAGTTCTAAGTCGTATTTTTTACCGCGAACAGTATCTAAAATTCTCTCAGCCATCGTAAAGGTGACATTGAAAACTATAGGTTCTATACCAACACTCAGCAGCTCTCGCTGCTCATTCTCGGTATATTGCTGCCCCATAATTACGAATTTGTGCTGACGTTTCGCTTGCTGAATATTTTGACTCCAATAGTCAAACCAGCTATTTCTCAGTCTTGTCAGGCATTCAAGCTTAGTCATTGCCTTCCCACTTCACGCAACCCTACTCTAACACCACTCATTGCCGTTTTTTTCAGCGTTTCCATGATAAAACCACTTTGCTCTTCAATAATTCTTCCTTGTAAAGCTGCTAGTAGTTTTCGTGTTACTGGATCTTTAGAAGAACCAAAAGAATATTGAGCAAATAATTTGGCAATTTGCCCATCGGCAAATCCATTGAGACCTATTCTTGCTAAAACTTCTCTAATAGCTCCTCCAGACAAATTACCAAACCATCCTGTTTTATTAGCAAAATCTAGCAATTTTTCTGAAGCAATAGGTGCTATGTACCTATTTCTAATAGTATTAGCATTTTCTAATAAAAACCCTTTAATTATTTGGTCTTTAGCGAAAGTTCCATTATCAATGGCAATTTTTTCTGGTAATTCACCAAATATCTCAGCTACTTTTCTAACGTTTCCTTTTTCTAAAGCACTTTTCGCACCACTTAGCAGCCCCATCGTTTTACTGACATTGGCACGCAGTGGCAAAAAACGTTCCTCTATTTTGCTTACAATATCTCTAAATTGATTTTCTGGTATGCCATATTTTTCAGCCAGTTTACGAGAGGATTCTCTGAATCCTGATAATATCTCAGAAAATTCTTTGGCTGTATAACTTCCCTCTTTACCAGAAAATTTCTTTGCTAAATCCCTAGTAACAATTTTTTGAAAAGGATTGACAGCGGTATTCTTTAAAAACTCTCCTACATCATTTACTTTAATGTCTGGTACATCTTTTATTGCAGCATCAAAACCACGGCTGACTACATTACGTACAGGTTCCCTGCCTTGTTTAAAAAGACCTTTTACTGCCTTTCCACCTTTAGACACTACGCTACCCAGTCCATGACCTGCCAAAATTAAAAGCGCATCTTCTTCCGTATCAGTAAACGCATTAGGGAATGCATCTGGATCACCAGCTATAATCCTTTCAGCAGCCGTTCCGAGGTAGGCTCCTACCAAAGATCCAAGGCTACCACCTATAAATATTCCAATAGGTCCTAAAGGAGATCCGAGCGCTGCTCCTATTGCAACAGCAGGAACATCTGCAATTATCTGTAGTCCCAGTTCCCGCAGAAAATTTTTCTTTATTTCTTTTGGTTCTTCACTTACCATAGAATTGCCTGATAGTTTGATCAAGGCATCGACCTCAGCCTCACTTAAACCCTCGATCTGACTATCAAGCTTTCTAGTAACCTCTTCTTTCATAGTTGCTTGTATCTGCGGATCTTGCAGTAGACTACCAAGCTGAGTCTCATTTAGACCTCTAACTTTCTTCTGAATATCTCCAGCACGAGCCCCAAGCTTTTCCCGTGTTTCATCAAAAAACTTCCTCCAACTTTCGGCTGAGAGTTTATTGACATCGAATTTCTCTTTAAAAGATTTCACTGAATATTCAGTCATCGGCAAGCCCTCTATTTGCATAATTGCTGGCAAAAGCTCACCTTCTAAATATCGACTAAACTCATTGCGAGCATTGACTGCATCTTTGCCCCTGACAAGATCCATAATCGAATTAATTTTATTTCCATATAATAGCTTGGAGTATTTAGAATCAGGCAAAGCACCAAGCTTTTCAGCAGTACCTAGCTTTTCATACGCTAAATCTATCGCTCTTTGATATCTCGGTAAATTTGAGATGTAAGTTTTCTCTTCAGGTAACAGCTCATTAGCCTTAAGTTGCCGCTCTGTATACTGCTTTTGCAATTCTTCAAGGATTTTCCTCTGCGAAAGTTTTTGCTCATATTTACCCTCATACCCCGCCAACAATGTTGCAAAAAACGTAAAATTAGAGAAAAGCATTTCTCGAAAACTTCTATGTCCAAAAACAAGAGTGCCATTTATTTATAGTGCCAACAATCAATTAACCATCAGTTTCAATGAATGATATGAACATATTATTTCAAGGAAAGGTCATGGGGAATAAGAGATTAGCTATACGGATTAGCTGTAGCTATGAAACTAACCGGTTGGCAGAAAAGTATTTGTTAGATGCTTATGAAAAAGCCGTGTCAAAGCAAGTAAGCCAAAAAAATTTAAAACATAAGAATGGGATTCAAGGAGGATCAAATGGTAACAGTGAGTTTATATGCAAGAGTTTCTTCAGGGAAACAAGCACAAGAAAATACAATAGCAAGTCAAGTTGCAGCTTTAGAGAAGCAAATTAGTACGGATGGGTACAAATTATTAAGTGAGTATAAATTTATTGATAATGGCTACAGTGGATCTAATTTAGTCCGTCCTGATCTAGAAAAATTACGTGATAAAGTAACAGAAGGTAAAATTGATAGGATTTACATTCATTCACCTGATCGCTTATCTAGGAAATATGCATATCAAATGGTATTACTTGAAGAATTTGAGAAAGCAGGAGCAGAAACGGTTTTCTTAAATTATGAGATTAACGATAATCCAGAATCTCAGTTACTGTTACAAATGCAAGGTATGATAGCAGAATATGAACGAGCGAAAATTATGGAACGAAGTTCGTCGCGGAAAGATTTACGCAGCTAATAAAGGTTGTGTAAGCGTAATGGGAGGAGCTCCTTATGGTTATCGTTATATAGATAAATATATGGGAGGAGGACAAGCTTTATTTGAAATAAACGAAGAAGAAGCTAATGTTGTTAGGAAAGTATTTTTGTGGGTAGGAAGAGAAAGGACAAGTATTGGGGAAGTGTGTCGTCGGCTAAACACTATGTCTATTATAACACGAACAGGAAAAAAGTGCTGGGATAGAAGTGTGATTTGGGGTATGTTAAAAAATCCTGCTTACAAAGGACAAGCGGCTTTTGGTAAAACAAAAGTAGGTGTAAAGTTACAACATATCAGACCACAGAAACATTCTTGTGAACAACCGAAAGATAATTACTCTACCTATTCTGTTGAAAAAGCAAATTGGATTTATGTTAAAGTGCCAAATATAGTGGACGAAGATGTATTTGATATAGTTCAAGAACAATTAGCTGAGAATAGAAAAATAGCAAGGACAAGAGAAAGAGGAGCAAAACATTTACTACAAGGTTTAATCGTATGTAAGCGTTGTCGTTATGCATATTACGGAAGTCCTGTAAGAAATAAGCGAGGAGAAAAAATTGATCATTATGCTTATTATCGTTGTATTGGTAGAGATTCTTACCGTTTTGGTGGTAATAAAATTTGTGATAATAAACACATTCGTACAGATGCATTAGAAACAGCCGTGTGGGAAGAGGTTAAGCATTTATTGAAAAATCCAAATAGGGTTTTAGAAGAATACAGGCGTAGACTTTCAGAGCTTAAAAAATCATCATGGGATCAAAAAAGCGATTTACTAGAGAAGCAAGAAAAGAAATTAAAACGTGGTATTGCTAGACTTATTGATAGTTATGCTCAAGAATATATTAATCAAGAAGAATTTGAACCACGAATTAAAGCAATGAAACAAAGCTTAAAAACAATTGAAGAGGAGAAGAAAAGGATATTCGATCAAAAGAAATTAAAACAGGAATTAGCTTTGGTTGTAACCAATTTAGAAGACTTTTCTTCCAATATTAGATCAAACCTTGATAACGCAGACTGGCTAACTAAACGTGATATTATCAGAACTTTAGTCAAGAGAATTGAAATTAACCTTGAGGACGTAAATGTGGTATTTCGTGTAAAAGAGCTACCAAACTCTTCTGGACATAGTGGAGAAGAAAAGAAAAATTTGCAACATTGTTGGCGGGGTATAAGCGCCCCTTTGCCCAAACCACTAAGTAACCCTAGCATCTTCCACTACCCTCAAAATCTTCTCTATATTCACCAACAATATCATCGATAGCTTCTTGGCTTCTCGATAAACTGATATCACTTTTTAACCTTTCAAAAGCACGAACCAGCTTTTCTAGTTCACCACCATCAATTTCATCAAAGATTACTAAGCATATCTTTAATATTAAAATATTAAATAAATACTCTATCCTCTGATTTCTATCAGTAGATTTAATTACCTTCTGCAGTTCCTCATCGATTGCTGCACGAATAAGACTTTTTTTGCTTTTTTTATCTTCTGTCTCCATCTTTTTTTTCTTCCCCGTTTCCATCTTTTTTTTCTCCTTTACGTTTTGAATGTGCGCTCCACATTTCATTTACACGTTCAGTTAATATTTGGAAATATAGGTCATAATCATGTTCACCGGTGTACGATGCAATACCCTGTGGTGCTATTAAATCCAAGTTAAATTCTTTCTTTTCCATAGACTCCCTTTAATAAAAAACTAAATTCACAACTGTTGTACCTTTTAAATTCGAGTTTAAAACGTACTACCCCACCATCAACGCCAAAAAGGTTGTAGTTGAGTTTTATAATTTTCTCTCTGCTGTCTTCAAGTTCCGTGCCAAAAATTGTTAATCGATAATCTGGTTCAAGAGGAAACCTTCTCTTATAGGAAATAAACATATCGATAAACATACCTCCCTCTTCAGAGTTTAGTTGTTCACTGATTGTATTTTCGTAGAAATACAAAAGCGTTAATTGCTCGGTAATATAAGGCTTATATGACGGAAAATAATCGGTTATTATTACACCATCGAAGGCATAGACACTTTTATTATTGTTTGATCCGCTAGTCTCACAAACCATGATATCAGAGCTACCATCATCAACAAGTAAATTATAAACTTTATGCTTAACGTTGATGTGATAATTGGCAGAGAAGCTATTTTGATTTTTAAGTAATGTCCAAATGCCTGAACCAAAATGCAAACAAAAAGAAATGTTTGGATAATATTTGTTATTTAAATCGCCATTTGGCAGATTAAAAAACAAGAGATAATAAGTATTATTGTTATAATTAAACATGCTACTGACCAAGTGGTCACTCAAGTCAATGTCGCCCTTTTCCGGTCGAAAATAATCAAAAAGCGGAGCATTATCGAGCACTTCCATTTCCTGACCATTAAAACGAATGACCACGAATTTTCCATCGTCTAAATAAAATGCACCGATTAAGTTGCTGCCATCATTTTCTAAAGTACGCTTACTCACTAGCCGATAAGGAAGACTCAGTTCTCGCCTTTTAGTAAGTGGAAACAAACCGTCACTGCTTGGTTGTCCATACCATACTTCCATTCCATGTCGTGTAAAGATACAGAGGTTATTATTAACTTCACCAAGACCTATGCCTTTGCCAACATAGGAAGTAATAGTAAACGCTTCCCAGTCTTTAAATTCAGCAAAATCGCTAGTATAGAATATTTCTCCCTTGCTACTACTTAGCAAATACATAGTAGAATTTAGGATTTCAAAATCGATGATATCCTTAGGTTTTATATTACCTTTTGAAATATCAATTTCAGTGAAGGTGTCATTCACGAGCTTATAAAGTTTGCCTGATATCAGCCAAAAGCTATAGTCGCTATAGATGTGCATGCTAGGACGATCGTCCCTAGAAACGTTAGCCAAGGTAAATATCGATGTAAACTTGCATTTTGTTAAATCAATTTTGTAAATTGTCAGAAGAAAAGTTACATTAACTTTAGCTAAAAAAATTGTATCATCATTGCCGTAATAAAAACCAACTATGATGTCACCAATTGCAAAAGGAATATCAAAAATCGGAAACAATGGTGGTCTTAGTCGCAAACCTTCAGGACAAGCCAAAAAATTCATCACTGTAAAGTCATCGATGCAATGACCATACTTGACATTTTTCAGCAGTGGAATCTCAAAAGAGTTCATTTTTATTAACCCAAATAGAATCCTTAATACTTCGACTCCCTGCGCTGCTGCCAGAACTCAGCCTATTTTTAATCTCACGATATTGGTCATTAAAACCATACGGCAGTGGAATATTTAGTCGCACTGCTAACTTAAAAGCGGTGGCATATTTTAAAAATTCTCTTCTTAGCCCATCAAGACCAACAGGCGTGTTGAGCCCGGTCTCTTCACAAGGTACAACTCCAGCATCCTTAAAATAAATCAGATATGCAGTTTCTGATTGAATAGGAGGAAGAATTTTAATCTCACGGCAAGTATCACGCGTAAGCAGCATATAAGATGGTAGCCATGGCTCCCTCAGTGACGATACACGACGTAAATGACGTTTACTGCTAGTTTCAATTAAATCTACAACATAAAAATTTCTATAGTGCGTTAAATTAACATCAAAAGCTGGTTTTCTTTTATTGCAACCATCGAATAAATAACCACCACCAACTGTTTGCAGAGGCTTTAGCGTAAACGATTTAATAACATCAAAGCCCAACCAATAATAGTTTTCATAAAGCTGCTCAAAAGCTTCCCAAAAAAGCCTTTTTGTCAGATCAAGTGCACCGTGATGTTCAGAGGCATCGCGGCGTGAATTAATCCCCAGCATTCCTTGTATTTCTACAAGTAAATTGGAGAAACTATCATCGTAAGTTTTAACTTCACTAAGCAGCATCTTTTTTCTCCTTGTCCGTTTTTTTCTTGTCAGGTTTTTCTTCTGGCGGCTTAGTAGAAAGATTTTTAATCGTTTTAATATAAGTTTCTGGACTTGGTGACCTAGGAGGTAATATCAAAGTTCCAACAAAAAACGGAAAGAAATCAGAATACATGTAAGCCATTAGCTCACCTTGCTCTTGTGGATAGTCCTCCAGCACAAATTTACTTTCTATAAGAAACGACATTGCAATATTTTTTAAAGGACCAAAAGCACTGTTAGGAGCAGATATTTCTCTATAAAGATATTTGTTAGTTGAAGGTGCAGGTATTGGTGACATCTTGAATATTGAAGCTGGTTGCCACCATAAAAATGCTTTACAGTGATCGGGAACAACTTTAGCTTTAGCACCTACCAGATAATCTTTATCTGGAACATCAACACCAGGAGTTATACCAGGTGATACCGTTACAGTTGCAGTATCGCTATCCTTCATCACAGTAAGTGCGATTGGCACCCCTGACGATATCCCTACTCTATCCCGTGCTAGCCATTCTTTACCTTCGAGTTGAATGATATCTCCCTTTTTAAATAAGCCAATCTCATTCAAAATTACAGTATTCGGATCTTTACTTTCAGGCAGTGCGCCTGAAAAAGTTACAGTCATGCAGTGATATTCATCCATTTCTTTATCAATTTTTTCTAACGTTAAACCATCTTTGTTGGATGCCTTACCCGCTTGGTGAAAATAAGTTGACGTATCAATATAAACCTCAGCACAGTCAAATATCAGTGGTGATAACATATTTTTAGTATCGCTAAGAAACATATCGCTCTTTGGCGCTTGCGTGTAATTTAGCCCTGACTTAGTACGTAATACTCCCATCGCTGAATTTGGCATTGAGCCTATAAGTCTTGAAGTCCTTAGAACTCCGCCATTAACACGAATCATATAATCGATAAGTTGACGCATATATCCTTCTATGCAGTCATACATATTATCATCAGTAGAACCAGCACAGATAAATCCACGTGATGCTATCGTTTTAAACTGATAATTATTTACTTCTCTAACTACATCTATTAATAATTCCTGATAAACACGCTCACCGCGTTCCATAAATGATGTTAAACTTGTTGGTACATTTGAAGGAAACTGATCCCGATTAAACAAAAATTTAACATCGTCATTATCAATGACAGCTATGCCAGAGACTCTCTTAAAATCAATCCTCATAGTTTTCTGATTAACATCAAGAAGCTCATAATCTCCATACTCTATGAAGCTCTTGCCTATTTTAACAATCTCTTTATTGTTTCTAGGAATAAAAGGAGGCTGGACTAAAAACCTGTCTAATCCAGAGTAACGATTGGGAATATCAGCAACACCAGGACCGGTGAAGGCTAGCAATGGACTTGAAAATAAAACTATCTCAATAAGCCGCTGTGATAATAGCGTTGTTCTATAATATTCTGAATTTGAAAACATTGAATCTGATACAATTTTAGGACCTTCATGGCGATTCATAAAAGACATCAATACCCCCTATTTTTAAAATAATTTTGTGCTTGTTTGAATTCTGCTTCGAAGTTGCTGGGAACGTCGCTGTATTGATAATTGATAGGTATTGCAGTTGCTTTACTGCTTCTTGCGCAGTTCTTGAGCTAATTGCTCATCTTTTGCAACATCAGCTAGTTTTTTAACAAAAGAAGCTTTATTCTTGCCTTCTGCTATCTGCTTATTAATATAATAAGTTTTATCTGGAGTTAGTGTATAACAAAAGTCTCGTAAATCACCATAATCATCTTCACTTAGAACTTTTTTAGCAAATTGTCCATTAGCTTCAAAAAGCTCTAAATCATTACGATCAACGTCTAAAGAATGTCCTTTAGCTATTGCCTCATCAATAATATCCTTAGTTTTTTCCAGACTTTCCTCATAGAGAATATCAGTTTTAGTATCATTTTCTTGTTCAATTTGTTCAGTCATTTTTACCCTTTATTAATATCTAATGTAGTATTCTTTTTTGGGGTTAGTGATTTTAGGAATGTTGAACATAGTTGCTCCCTTGGTGTTAATTACATTGGCAATTGCGTCTGCAAGATCTTCGGTCTCCATCCCCTTTGTATCGATTTTTACATATTCCTTGGCAGTAATATATCTATATGGTGTATCGTCGTCGCCTAACGGGTTCCACCATATTACTAGGTCGCAAACATAGTTGGGATCAGTGTTGTCGTACCTTTTAAAACCTATCCAATCGATGGGTTCCCACTCACCATTTTTGTTAAGTTTAATTGCGTACAAACATCTCTGAGTAAACAGAGCTTTGTGCTGCATAGCGTAGGTTATTACTGAATTTTTATCGGCAAATAGTACGTTAGGTTTTCCTGGTATTCTCTTATCTGTTGGTGATTGTTTGTAAATAACGTGACCACCCCACGATTTTATTAATGGGAACCGCCTGTCAACTTTCTTATCGTAACTCATAATTACAGTAGCGTAAGCTGTAGAAGCGGAACCACTTTCAAGATCTGTACCATACACTGAAGACATCGCACGCACAAACCACGGAGAAAATAAAAAGTAGTTTTGCGAGCAGTTACAATTAGTAGTAGTTGGTTGCAAAAAAGTAGCGCTAGCCTTTGGTATAATTAAAGGAAAACCAATATCATAAACTCTACTAGTAAAATTAACTGGATTAAAAAACCCGCATAAACCAGAAGGATATGGAAATTGTTGATAATTAAGACTTACCGTTAAATAAAAAAATCCATCTTTAACAGAATAGCTTATTTCAGTTTTCTTAGTTACTTCATCAATACCTTTATTATATGGTGTTTCACTATCTGAATAAGACTGAATATGATTTAATTTAGTTGTAGTTCGAAAATAACCTGAAAAATCAGAATCAGAATCAGAATCCGCAAATTTTACTGGAAACAATCCATTACTAGTCATTCTAATTTTTTCACTTAAATAGTTAGTGGTAATATCAAACGAATGACAACAGGTGATGATTTCCATATTGTCACTGCTATTTGATACAACATATTGAAAATTGTAATCCACAGATGGATTAGCACGAAACGTAGTCTCTATCCACAAATCAGCAATATCATCACCTTCAGGTTTTGGATTTACCACCCCCTTTCCATCAAAAGCAACTCTGACTTTATTATCTGCAACAAACTTTTTAATGCTCTTACTTGATATTGCATTAAACCAATTTGGTGTATCTTCAGTTTTGAGCATATCAAACGTAACTGGTGTAAGACCTAGTTTTTCATATAGCCTTCTGTACTCAATTCCTAAAGGACTAATCCCATTTGCATCAAGTGCACGACCATCGCACTTCATCAAATTCATCTCTTTTTCATTAACTTTTACACCTTTTGGATAGCAGACTATTTCACCAATATCATCCGCAAATTTCAGACCATCAATTGTAAAAATTAACTTTTTATAACTTTCACCAATACTATATTTAGTTGGTGAAAACGAAGAGAACAATAAATCAGATTTTGCTAAATCGGCATTTCGTACTGGATATTTAAAATCAACAACCGATACCGGCGATGAAACTTCTGCACAATAAAGATTTGTTATTTTAAAATTAAATACTTGATTTTTCGGCAGAGAAAACTGAACCAAAAGATATTGATCATCGCCAATGTCTTTTGGTATTGTTACTTTAGGTAAAGCAAAACGACTAAAATAAACTTTCGGATCGTCAGAATCAATTGTATAATTATCTACATGTATAACCTGCGGCGCCGCCGACGATTTTGAACCAAAATTGCGAATTACTGACACAGTAACTGGTATATTATCACCACTTTTCCAAGCGTAGAATTTCAGTTGAACACTGGTATTCGCACCCCACAGTACATTAGAACTCCTAAACGCTACGATTTTTTGCAACGGTGGCGCTTTCTCGCTAAATTTTTCGCAAATAACGTTCAAGTAGAAACGAGGATTGCCTTCACTGATTTTTTCAGCTTCGTTAATTTCTTTGATAAAAATTCTATCTACATCAACTCTATTTTGTACCGGTACTGAATCAGCGTAAGGTCTTAAAAACTGCCATGAAAGCCCGGCAATTGGCAGTTGCGAAAAGGTGGGCAAAACATAACCAGCACCCTGCCCTCTATCATCAATTTGCAAACCAATATTAAACTGACCATCGATAAATAAATTATCAGAAACGATAGCAGTAACTGGATCAGACTTGGCTGGTTCTTGAAAGTATGGCAGATCTTGAAAAATAAGTTCAGGAGCCACAGCATTGCCGTACCGGCATTTGAGCTCAACGGTGTATCTATCCTCAGGATCATCTACATCAACAAAATAATATAGTTTATGAGGCAATGCACCGTTTTCGTCGAGCTGCAAAGGATTAGGTGCCGGTACGACTTTTCCCTCTTGATTCTTATAGTAGGCGTTGCGCAGAGTTGTTGGGCTTTTTTTATCATAAAAATACATCCAGTATCCCGCTGCCGGCATACCATCCTTATTCTTGATGATATCTTGTAAGACTATACTTAGTACTAACCTCTGTGCCATTTCTCCTGAGCAAAAAGCCAGTTATAGTATATGCCAAAATTTTAATATTTTATTAACACAGGTGCACAAAATCATCTTCACATACCCGCAACTTTTATTATTGAAAAATTAAAAAAGATGCTGTATACTTGTTACAGTAGTAGACTTTGGTAAAGTATATGGCAAATTCAGGAATTAACATAGCTCTTGACTCAGAAACTTCAAGATATCTTGCTGAATTATCTGAATTTACTAGGCAACCTACTCAAAAACTAGCAGAAAAACTATTCAAAGAGGCAATCGAGCTTGAAATGGAGGACCTTTTAGCATCTAAGATTTCTAACGAGCGTGATGTTGAAGGCGCAGAGGAACTAGAGGACAGTGAAGATATCTGGAAATAAACCGTACACTGTAAAATACCTTAGGCATGTCCGTAAGAAGGATATACCATCCTTACCAGAAAATATAAAGACAAAGATCAAGAAACTAATAAGGGAACGGCTTGCATTTGATCCAATGAATCTTGGTGAACCATTGCGTCACAGCTTAAAAGGGCACAGAAGACTAAGATTCAGTTGCTATCGTATCGTTTATAGAATAAATAAATCGGAACACTCAATAACTATTACAGAAATAGGACACAGAAGCACAGTTTACGATCATCATTAAAGTCAAATAACAAGTTATAACAAAAGATCTTAAAGGTTATATATATATTATACAGCCCCTTTTCCTGATCCATTCTCCATCTTAGGTGGCTCCGCTCAGCTCAAAAAAAACTGATTTTTTTGTCCACCCCCCCTATAAATTATATTATATATTATATTTTATATATAATATATAATATAATTAGGGGGAAGAGGCGACGAAAACAACATTGAGTTTGAGGAGCCTCCGCTTAATATTTATTTTTAAGATGGAGAATGGATCAGGAAAAGGGGCTCAGGATCGATGAGCGTTGATGAAGATGTCAAACCAATCTTTGATTATCTCAGAGATTACAAAGAATATATCAATAAATTGCTAGCAAATAACAACGACATAGAAGGCATAACAACAGGAGTAACAAAGCTTGATACCATAACTGGTGGCTTAAAGAAAGGGGAACTCACTGTGCTTGCAGCTCGTACATCAATTGGTAAGACTTCAATAGCATTGTACATGGCTTTGCAAGCTGCAAAACCACTCAATGATCATGAATATGTCTGCTTCTTCTCGCTTGAAATGTCAGCAAATCAATTAATCAACAGAATAATTAGTATTGAAGTCAATGAAACAATAAACAACATCATCAAGAACCAAGACACAGAACTTCTGCACAAAGGAATAAATGAAGTGGCATTCTTAAATATTCTCGTTGATAGCTCTGGAAGTATGGATTAAAATGCCCTAAGGAAGAAGATCTCATCAATTTGTGCAAAATACAGCATAAAATGTATATACATTGACTATTTGCAGCTACTTAGAGGATCAGGAAAAGCGGAGAATAGAACTCTCGAAGTAACAGAGATCAGTAGAACTTTAAAAAACTTGGCAAGAGACCTCGATGTCCCTATCTTAGCATTATCACAAATAAATCGTAAAGTAGAAGATAGGCAAAATAAAAGACCACAACTGTCAGATCTGCGAGAATCAGGAAGTATTGAACAAGATGCTGATATAGTGTTGCTACTGTTCAGAGAAAACTATTATAAAGAGTCCAACAATGACTTGGAAATAAACGTTGCCAAGAACCGCAGTGGAGCAACCGGAAAGGTTGTAGTGCCATATCAAGTAAATACTGGGAGAATATTAAGTTGAATATCTGCAAAAAATAGTGTATAATTATTAATGCTTTTTAAGTGAATCTCTTATGGTTTTATCAAAGTTTCTAGATCCAAAAAACAATTATGCGTTCAAGCGTATCTTTGGTACTGAGAAAAATAAAGATATCCTCATTCATTTTCTCAACGACGTTCTAAACCTCACTGGTGAAGCCAAAATACAGGACGTGGAATTCTTAAACCCCATTTTAAACCCCGATATTTCCTCTAAAAAGGAGAGTATTGTCGATGTACTTTGCAGAAGCAAAAATGGAGTACAAGTAATCGTCGAAATGCAAGTTGCTAGAACGACTGGATTCGAAAAACGTGCACAGTACTATGCTGCTGGAGCTTATTTTAGCCAAGCCGACGTAGGCGGTAAATATCAGGACCTTAAAGAAGTTATCTTCATTGCTATCACTGACTTCGTTCTATTTCCTAAGGAGCCTGAACATGTTTCAACTCATCATATACTTAATATAAAAACCTATAGACATTACTTAAAAGATTTTAAATTTGTCTTCATTGAATTGCCAAAATTTTCAAAAACAAAAGAAGATCAATTAGAAAATATATTTGAAAAATGGTGTTACTTTTTTAAATACGCAAGTGAGACTAGTGAAGAGGATCTAAGAAAAATAGTAGGGAGTGATGAGGTTATAGGTAGGGCCTATAATGAGTTAGTTGGATATAATTGGACTAAGGAAGAACGAGCTATATATTATGATGATAAGAAACGTGAGGATGACAATTTTTCCTGCATCATGCAAAGTAGAATTGAAGGAAAAATCGAAGGTAAAATCGAAGGTAAAATCGAAGTGGCAAAAACAATGCTTGCTGAAGGTATGGATATTGCTACTATCGCTAGGTTGACGGGACTATCTACTGACGAAATTGAAAAGCTGAACTAAAAAACCCTGAGAACCCTTTACACACTAATTAATTTATAGTAGGATTGCTTTATACTAAAAATAGTATATCATGCTCTATGACAAACTCAGAAACAAAATATGTGAAAGCAAAAATTTCTTTTTGCTACGACTTGCATATTTGGAGAGAAAACCGTGTAAAGCATAACTTTATACTTTACACGACATAAAAATCTAAGTAGACTTCTGGTGCGGAAATTCGAAGATCTACTGGATGAAACCAAACAGAGAATACCATAACGAAAAAGAGAGTCAAGAAAAAAATATTAAAAAAAGCTTGATCTCTACTCGTTCTTGTCGTACACGTCATAATTTTGAGGTGCGTGGTAGCGCGCACGTAGTTAACACCAACAGCCGCCACATCAAGGCACGGATCAAATCCAAAAAAAGAAGTGAAGCAAGAGAAAAACTCACTTCTTGTGAATTACTTAAAATTGCCAAAGAGAGTCCACACAAAGCAAAGGTAATTCATGCTAATCAAGCACAAAAAGAAGCGGAGCAATACTTTGCAGAGTTGGTCATTAATAAGTTTTGCAGTTTCAAAAGGTCAAAAATTCAGGACTTAAAACCTATTAGAGGAGAGATCTTGGAAAAAGTTTTTGAAAGGTTTAAGGACCATCCAGAAATCATGGCAATAAAGGTCTACATAAAAAACTTATGGGTAGTCTTTGATAAACATTTGTTCATTCTTGAAGGCATGAAAGAAAAGGTTGATCACCATATTAACCTTATAATTAAAAATACTAACCAGGAAAGAATCAATAGTCTGCTGAATTCTGGAGCGACACCCCATAAAGTGTATTGTACCTTGAGAAAAGTTCACGGAGCCAACCTTTATCGCATAGGTATTTTGGCAAACCGTGGTGGCTATCTTCTTAAAGTATATATTGAAAAAATGCTACGTAAATTATTAAAGTATCACTTTAATAATTTTAAAAATAAAATGTCTAGTATAGGAATCGCTACCGGAAAAGATTTTTTTCTCATTACACGAAGGCACCTCCCCTTTCTTTTCAATGAAAAGTATAAAAGCCTCTACCAAGAAGGACTTCCATGCCATTTCTATAATGTATATTATGTAATTTCTAATACTAAGAAAACCATCCCCCAACCTTTTCTCCTTGAAACAAAACTATTCCGGTTAGGCAGCTAAACTATTCTCTTCTATTAAATAAGAGCAAGTTGCCTATACAAAAATAGATTGGCAATATTTCAAGCCTGCCAAGCAGCATTAAAAACGACAGAAATAGCTTTACTCCACTGCTGAAGGAGGAATAATTACCTGAAGGCCCGATTAAGTTACTGAACCCTGGACCAGAGTTCGTAAGCGTCGCAGAGACCGTGCTAATGCTAGTTATAAAGTCCGTATTGCCTAAGTAAGACATCACTATTGATGATATAGTGAACGTTAGTATGTAAATTGCAAAAAACGTAAAGATAGAGTGAACTTCATCATCTTCTAAAGTTTTACCATTAAATTTCACCCTACCACCTGCATCAGGATCTAATAAAAGGCGAAAGCGATTTCCTATAGACCTTAAAAAAACAATCAAACGGAAGATTTTGATTCCACCACTTGCAGAACCACTACATCCACCAATAAAGGTTAGAAAAAAAGCTAAGACTGAGATGAAGCCCCAATCCACGTAATTGCACACCACATAGCCAGTTGACGTAATAAAAGAAGTGATGGTAAATGTGCTATATCTAAATGACAATGATATTCCTAAATCAACATTTTTGTACAACCAAAAACAAGCAAATAAAGATGAGACAATGACTATTCTAATAAAGTAAGAGACCTGTTCATCGCGGTAAACGTCTAGCCGTCTTATGATCTTTAAATAGCTAAGAAAAGGCAGAGAACCCAAGATCATGAAAATGATTGTTATAACTTCTAGTAAGGGATCATTATAGTGCCCTATGGAATCGTTATAGTTAGCAAACCCGCCAGTTGATACAGCGGACATTCCGTGGCATATTGCATCAAATAATGGCATACCAGCTAGATAATAGGAAAATATGCACAATAAAATTAGGCCATAATATATTGCTGTAGCATGAATCACTACACTTCGCGTGTTTGGTAACCTTCTTTTTGTAACATCTGAACATTCAGAATAGAGTAAATTACTTAGACTCAGAACCCTTAGCATGGGAAAAACTGCAATTCCTATAGTAATTATACCAAAGCCACCTATACCATGTAGCATTGCTCTCCACAGCAATATTCCTGGAGATAGCTTTTCAACATCACTGAATACAGTTGCCCCTGTTGTGGTAAAGCCAGATATCGTTTCAAATAATGCATCAACATAGTCCAGATTATCAAGATAGAATGGAATAGCTGCAAACAGGGACAAAGCAATCCAAGCACAACTGGTAATCGCGAAAACCACTGGCATTCCATGCAATCTGCTTAATTTACCTAATAAAACAAAAATTGCGCCAGATGCGCAAGTAATCACAAACCCAGCTAGAAAATTTTTCCACTCGTAACCCAGATACTTATTAGTAATAGCAGGAATGACCATTGTTAAGCTAAACACCAATAGAAATACTCCAACAATAAATGCAATTGAACGCAACGTTTGCAAGTGCTGATGATTTTCCATAGAACAGAGCAAAAAGATATTACACTATATCATGAACTTTTGCTGAAACTTTCTTTATGTCTTCACTTGAAAGTGGAATCAAACCGAGCTTAGATAGGTACCCATCTTCAGTACTGATAGAATCGATAACTTCTCTAATGAACTCTCTTAATCCATCAACGGTATTCAAGTGTTCTTTTTTTATATAAAGATACAGAGGCCTTGCTAATATATATTTTCCCGATGATATATTTTCATAAGTTGGCTCAATTCCTGCAATTGTGCTTCCTTGTATTTTATCTTGGTTCCTCATCAAAAAGCTAAAACTAAATATTCCCAAAGCGTTCTTGTTGCTTTTCAACTTTTGTATTATTATGTTTTCATTAGCCCCAACTTCCTTATACCTTCCATCGTCCCTTATACTGCTACAAGCTTTCTTTCTTTCCTCCTGGTCTTCATAAGTCTCTTTGAAAATTCTTGAATTCATGCATGAGTATTGATCGAGCATAATAGAACTAATCAAAGTTTCGTACGTACCTGTATTTTGATGTGGACCATAAATTTCAATTTCTGTTTTTGGTAAGGCCTGGCTTACATCAGACCAAAGCTTCCTATTATTTTTTACCAGCTTACCACTCTCTTGAGAATATGCAGACAAAGTTTCAAATAAATCCTTTTTTGAGAAGTCAAATCTATGGCTTTGATTAGAATTTGCGATTACAACTCCATCATAACCAATAATGATCTCTATCATTTCATCAACTTTATTCCTTTTACATAGCTCCCTTTCTGCATTTTTTATAGAACGAGACGAAGCAGCAATATCTGGCGTGTCTTCCCCTGTCCCTGAGCAAAACATTTTGAACCCTGGCCCACTTCCTATTGATTCCACAACTGGAGTTTTAAAGGAGAATACACGGTTGAAATCCTCAGCTATAAATGAGATAAAAGGAAAAACAGTTGAAGACCCAACAATTCTGATATATTTCCTCGCATCAGCGTTTGACAGCGGCATGAACACTGTGAATATAAAAATCAAGAGAAAGCCTCTAAGCATCGTTTTTCGTTAAGAACATAAGTCTTAATTATTATAACAAAAGATCAAACTGAAAAGCCCTAATTTTTTCCTATGGTTAAATTTCTTGCATTACCTTTTACCATCTTGAAAAACCTAAGCTGTTATACACAGAAAGCAAATGTTACCCAACAGAAATGAAAAAACTACTTGACAACCTTCGCCGGTCCCCTTACAATAGAGCTGTGGGTGTTTTAGGCCTAAAATTTATCTTTAATCTTGTATTAAGTGACAAAAGCACAGTATAAAACAAGGCGTGTTATGTTTTATTTTTGCAGCATGGACACTGCATGTCTTTATAATTTTTTGTCTACATTAGCTGAACCTCGCTTACTAAGCGGTGTAAGAGAGAACCGGACGCCAAGTTTTTGAGAGAACAGTAAACAACTCACATTGCGGGGTTTCTTTTGTCTTTTTTTTAAATTAGTTAAAATCTTAACCAATCTTATTTTTTTCACAAAAAAATTGCTTGACAAGTTTCGACATTTCCCTTATCATAAGATTATGGGTATTTACAACCCCAAGGTCAGCTACTTGTCAAGCGTATAGAGCATTAACGCCAAGTTATTAAAATAGATATTGACCAGGGTTTCTTTTGCTTTTTTTCTCGCTTGGTAAATTTCTTAAGCATAAAGGTTATACCAATTTTCGTTATCAAACAAGATACATCATAAATTTGCTAATCGCAGGGAAACTTTTTAATTTGTCCTATTACCCTCTAGAAGATCTCTTAAACTATTAACCCAGCATCACCTCCCTTAACAGCACCACTTATTTGATCAGCTTTAATATCGTAAGGAACGCAGAACCGACAGCTTGACGAAAAGAGCTAAAAATAGGGATATTTTTCCTAACTCTATTTTTTATAGCAAACCACTGATGCTCAATTTTATTAATTCATTTGGGAACAATGGAGAATTCATGATAATTTTATATTGCAAATAGAATGAGCTTTTTATTATTAGAATCATTTTATTTGCAAAAAGTATTCTCAATTTTCTCTGAGTAGAGCCAGTTTTTGCAATCCCAACCTTTGGAATAAATGATTATCTTGTTCAGGTATTGGATTTTGAGCTGTAAGTAGCTTTTCACCGTAAAAAATTGAATTGGCGCCAGCAAGGAAACATAATGCTTGCAGTTCATCCGACATTTTCTCTCGCCCAGCTGATAAGCGGATGTAGGACTTTGGCATAATAATTCTGGCTATTGCGATAGTACGAACAAAATCAAACGGATCAACATCAGCCACATTCTCAAGAGGAGTTCCGGGAATTTTTATCAGCATATTAATTGGTACTGATTCTGGAGGATCGTTCAAATTCGCAAGAAGAACTAACATTTTTATTCGATCTTCATTAGTCTCACCCATGCCAAGAATTCCGCCACAACAGACCTTAATGCCAGATGCGCGTACACATTCCAATGTCTCCAAGCGATCCTGAAAAGTACGTGTAGTTATGACCTTATTATAATATTCTTCGGATGTATCAATATTATGGTTATAAAAATCTAAGCCGGCTTCCTTTAGCATATTAGCTTGATAATCTTTAACAACCCAAGAGTCACACACGTTTCAAGACCCAACTTCTTCACTTCCCTAATCATTTCGCAAACAACTTTTAAATCTTGATCACGTGGACCACGCCAAGCTGCTCCCATACAGAAACGAGTACTTCCAGCCTCTTTTGCACATTTTGCTGCTTCAATTACCTCGGCAATTTCTAACAAAGGCTTTTTCTGCAAACCAGTGTTATAGTGTGCTGATTGGGGACAGTAGGAACAATTTTCCGGGCAGCTACCTGTTTTAATACTCAAAAGCGTACTAATTTGCACTTCACTAGGATTAAACTGCTTTCTATGTTCTGTTTGTGCTATATAAATTAGCTCAGGAAACGGAAGATTAAAGATTTGGTCTGCCTTGGCAAAAGTCCATTCTTCTGTCATGATCTAAGCTCCTTCTTGGTAAATAGATTGTTATATAATAAGTATTGTAATACACTACAAAGTAAAGGAAAATATCGACAGTTGCCGAAAGCTATCTTGGGAAACTTCATCGATTTTTCCACCAACGATTACCTTGGCCTAAGTCAGTCGGAAGTACTGCTTGACGCAGCAAAGCTCTCTGGAGCACAGTTTGGAGTAGGATCCACTGGTTCTCGGTTGCTCTCAGGTAACAAAAAAATATTTGAAGACCTTGAGAAGAGAATTGCCCAAGACAAAGGAACTGAGTCAGCTCTTATCTTCAATTCAGGTTTTCAGGCCAATATAACAGTTCTTGCAAGCCTACTCGATCAATCAGTGCTTAGTGACAAACCTATTGTTTTTTTTGATAAGTTAAATCATGCAAGCTTATATCAAGCTGTATTTTTGAGCAACGCTGAACTTGTACGATATCAACACGATGATGCAGATCACTTAAGCAGTTTACTTACAAAATTCAAAAATGATTTGAGACCAAAGTTCATTGTTACTGAAACAATTTTTGGTATGGATGGAGACATTGCACCAATAGAGAAAATTCTTGCTCTGAGCAAAGAACATGAAGCTTTTCTATACTTAGACGAAGCACATGCAACAGGTATTATTGGTCATAATGGGTATGGCTTATCTACCAGCATTAATCTTCAGGAAATTCCACATTTAATCTTAGGCACTTTTAGTAAAGCCCTAGGGTGCTTTGGTGCGTATGTTGCTTGTTCTAATGTTATAAAGAATTACCTAATCAACAAATGTCCAGGGTTTATCTATTCAACCTCTCTTTCTCCAATGGTAATTGGTGCAGCAGCCAAGGCTTGGGATTTAGTACAACATTTTGCTGATCAACGTCAGGCTTTATCTTTTAAAGCTGCAAATTTAAGAAGCAATTTGCAAAATCTTGGATTTAATACAGGTAATTCAGTCACACACATTATACCAATAATTCTGGGTGATGAGAATACTGTAATGAGTGCAAAAGAAAAGCTTTTGAAACAAGGGTTGATTGTTTCTGCTATACGCCCACCTACTGTTTCGCCTGGAACGTCAAGGTTGCGCATTGCACTTAATGTGAATCACACCGAAAACAACCTAAACCATTTAGTACATGCTCTTCAGCAAATATGAACTATCGCTTTGTGTTTTGTCACGGTTGGGGATTTGATTATAAGTTTTTTCAACCTCTCATAAATGAACATTTCTCTCAAGTTCCCTACCATTGTTTAGATCTTGGTTACTTTGGAGAAGAAGATCTGGACTTACCAGAAGATAGTACATTTATTGGTATTGGACATTCCCTTGGACTGATAAAATTAGCTTCTTTAAACGTAAAGTTTAACGCACTTATCGGTATACAAGCTTTTATCAATTTTTTGGGATTTGATTTATGGTTACACAAAAAACGCAAGTTAGAGTTAAAAGCAATGATACAGCACTTTCAAATGGATCCAGTAGATACCCTGATGTCCTTCTATAAAAGATGTGGTGTAAACTACAACTCTTTTAATCGGTTGAATAAAGCAAAACTAATGCAAGATTTAGAGCTATTTACCACAGTACATCAGCTACCACACATACCACTATTAATATTAGGTGCAACAAATGATACAATTGTACCCCAGGAACTTATCTATGATAACTTCAATAAAGATGTTAAAGTTGTTATGCATAGCAGAGGTTACCATAGTCTAGGGTTATGTGAATATCATTTTGTGTACGAGCAAATTATAAGTTTTTGTAATGGAATTACAAAAGAGATACATACAGGACAATTTTAGCAGAGCAAGCTCGTCTTATGATAATGTAGCTTTTGTTCAAAAAGAATGTGCTGCAAAACTAGTCAATTTGTTACAAAGTTATTTCCCTGAATTTCATCCACAATCTATCTTAGATTTGGGTACAGGTACAGGCTACATTCCAGAAATTTTGTTTAGTTTCTTTCCGCAAAGCAAGTTCACTTTAAATGACATATCACCCAGTATGTTAGCGAAAACAAAAGAAAAATTAGCAGTGTATAAGGAAGTTGCATTCATCTTAGGCGATATGGAAACACTAGACCTTGGCTTTCACGATCTTACCATTTCAAACCTAGCACTTCAATGGGTGCGCAATTTAAAAAAGATGATAAAGGAATCATACAATAACTCAAATGTCTTTGTTTTTTCGTGTTTACTGGATGGTACATTTAATGAATGGTCTAGAGTCTTTACAAAATCCTTATTACCTGCACCAACTCATCAGTATCCATCTAAACAAGAATTAGAAAGCTATTTGCTTCACCTGAAACCAAAAAGGCATCTTTTCGACTCACAAGAATTTACATTATGCTTTCCAAGCGCAAGTGAATTTATTAGATACCTTAGGAATCTAGGAGCAAATCAAGGTAGCCAAGCAATTTTTTTACCTGATCTAAGGAAGATCGTTAAAACCTACACTGGCAAGATTAATGTTACCTATAAAGTATTTTTTGGAGTTTTAAGTAGATGCAGATCTTTTTAACAGGAACAGATACCGACGTTGGTAAGACTACTATAAGCAGTTGGCTCTGCCTACACACTGGGTATTCGTATTTCAAACCCATCCAAACTGGAAGTATTCTAGGTACAGATAGTCATCAAATAAGCAATTTGACTAACGCCAACGTTTATAAAGAAAATTTTGTTTATAAAAGACCCCTATCTCCCCACTTGGCAGCGTCGCTGGAGAATGATAGCATTAATACCGATAAGATTAGCTTGCCCAAAACACATAACTTAATCATAGAAGGTGCTGGAGGAGTTTTAGTTCCAATCAATAAAACCATACTAATGGTTGATTTAATCAAAAAACTTGCCACTCCAACAATTTTAGTTGCAAGGTCCACACTTGGCACAATTAATCACACATTACTTAGTTTAGAAGCACTACGTGCTAGAAATATTCCTATTTTGGGGGTGATCTTAAATGGACCGCATAACCAAGATAATCTTGAAGCAATAGAATTTTATGGTAGAGTACAGGTATTAGCATCAGTACCTAAACTACAACAAGTTGATAGAGAACATCTGACGCAAATACCACTCTCAAATCGATTAAAAACTATCTTGGGACAATGAATATAAGTAAACGTGACAGAAAAATCATATGGCATCCTTTTACGCAAGAGAAAGTAGCCAAACTTCCAATTGCAATTAAAAAAGCTCATGGGTCATATCTTCACGATGAAAATAGCAAACCATACCTGGATCTGATTTCCAGTTGGTGGGTAAACCTGCACGGTCACGCTCATCCCAAGATCGCTCGGGCTATATATGAGCAAAGCATGACTTTGGAACATGTAATTTTTGCAGGGTTTACCCATGAGCCTGCAGTAACGCTTTGCGAAAAGTTGAAAACTCTACTACCAGATAAATTATCCAGATTTTTCTTTTCAGACAATGGTTCTACTGCTGTTGAGGTAGCACTAAAAATGGCCTATCAGTACTGGTGGAATCATGGTAACCGTGAAAGAACTACTTTCCTGAGTTTTGAAGGAGGGTATCATGGAGATACATTTGGCGCGATGAGTGTAGGTGTTAAGTCCGGCTTCCATGACGCATTTTCAAATCTGTTGTTTTCTGTTTTAACAGTACCCTTTCCAGAAACCTGGGATGGAGACGAAGAAATAGAAAACAAAGAGGAACACTCTCTTAAAGTATTAGAAGGTCACTTACATGCTGGTTCTCGTAAAATTGCTGCATTAATTCTAGAGCCTTTGGTGCAAGGAGCAAGTGGCATGAAGATGTGCCGTCCAGAGTTTGTTAGAAAAGTTGTCAATTTAGTACGCCAGCATGGAATTTTGATAATCTGCGATGAGGTCATGACCGGCTTTGGCCGTACTGGTACTTATTTTGCTTTTGAACAAACTCAAATTACACCTGATTTTTTATGTATTTCTAAGGGATTAACAGGAGGTTTTCTCCCGCTTGCTCTCACAGTTACTACCGAAGAAGTCTACTCGGCATTTTTAAGTGAACATTTTACTAAAGCGTTTGCTCATGGTCACTCCTACACTGCCAATCCTTTAGGTTGTGCGGCTGCAATTGCTTCTTTAGACTTATTAATTAAGCACGATACCATGGAGTCAATTAAGAGGATTCATAGTATACATAAAAAGGAATTAGTAAACTTGTCTGAAGCTTGTAAAAACGTCCAACACGCACGTGTAACTGGTACAATAGCAGCTTTTGATATTCATGACGCACAAACACTAAAGATAAAATTTTTAGAGCAAGGACTTTTAATCAGACCACTTGGCAATTCAGTTTATTTATTACCACCTTATTCAATAAGTACTTCAGAGCTTGAAGAAGCTTATAATAAGATTAGAAACATCCTTTCAACTCCAAGTACGGTGATGATGGCGTCAACTTAAGAGCCTCCATTAGCAAACTTTCCTAAAGACATGATGGCGTTTGGGCTTATCCATGTTATCTAATAGAAACGAAAAAACTACTTGACAACTTTTGTCGTTACCCTTATCATAGTAGTGAAGCTATTTGTTTAACTTCCCAATCTGTACAGGTTAAAATGACAAGAGAACTTGTATTTGGCGTACTATTGTTTAATTTTTCGCACTATGTGCACTGCATGTCTTTTTAAAACTTCGGGTTTTTACCCATACAAGCTGAAACGCGCTTATAAGTCGTTTAAGACATCACCCAACGCCGGATTTTAAAATAGAGAGTGGAATAACTAGCTACCTCGGGGTTTTATTGTCTTTTTTCTCTGTCTGGTAAATTTCTTAAATATTATAGCTTAGACTAGTTGCGTTTAAAAGCAGCTAAATTGCAGCGTTTAAGGCATAAAAACGCCGATGCTAAAAATAAATACTGACTAGGGCTTCTTTCGTCTTTTTCTCTATTTAGTAAATTTCTTAAGCATAAAGGTTATACTAACTTTCGTTATCAAACAAGATACATAATAGGTTCGCTAAACCTTTAATCGTGAGGAAACTTTTTAATTCACCATTGGGATTTCTCTTCAATCCAAGCATTTTTTATATAGACAGGTCCTTTTTTCAAGGAAAGAAAACATAAGTCATACCTAACCGAATGATCTAAGAAACCAAGGTTTTTACTTAGAAAATACTTAGAGGAATTTACAATAGACTGACATTGAAGAGAAGATATCGGTATTTCTTTTCCAAGTAAGCTTGTTTTAACTTCTATAAAAATCAGTTCTTTTTTTTTAGATACAATTAAGTCAACTTCACCAAACCTACAACGATAACGGTGCTTTATAACATTGTACCACCTTAACTTTAAATATATTAAAGTTAATAACTCACCAAAATAGCCTATAAAATAGCGTAACTTACTTATCATAAGAAAGAAAAACTATGATAATAATTAACTTTTTGTAACTACTTTCTTCTCTTCTTTATTTTTACTATAAACCTTACCTTTCGCTGTAATATCCCTGTCAACTAGTTCTATCACTGCCATCGAAGCACAATCACCCTTTCGAGTGTTAAACTTTATTATCCTAGAATACCCACCTTTACGATCTTGATAACGACCAGCTAAAACGTTTAATAACTTATCAACTACCAACCTATTATTATGAAGGCGTGAAAGCAAAAGTCTTCTACCGTGTAAAGTATTCTTATTCTTAGCAATTGTAATAAATTTTTCCATATATGGACGAAGTTCTTTAGCTTTTGGTAGAGTAGTTATAATCTGCTCATGGTTAATTAATGAGATAGATAGGTTCTTCAACATCGACAACCTGTGTTCAGTGTGACGAGACAGCTTACGCTTTTTCATTCCATGTTTCATATATTACCTAATCTTCATCAGTATGTTGTCTAGCCAATTCATCTATATCTTTAGGTGGCCAATTTGGAACATCCATGCCCAAAGACAAGCCGAAATTATTTAAAACTGCCTTAATCTCATTTAAGGACTTTCTACCAAAATTAGCAGTTCTTAGCATTTCACTTTCTGTTCTTTGTACAAGATCGCCTATATAAGTGATATTTTCATTCTTCAAGCAATTATGTGATCTAACAGACAGCTCCATCTCGTCCACTTTGCGCAATAAGATAGGGTCGTAGCCCAAATCCCTATAACCATTAGATGAGGAAGCCTGCGATTTTTTATAACTTACGTCAGAGCTAATAAAAGGCTGAAGTTGTTCCTGTAATATCCTTGCAGCAGAGTCAACAGCTTGACTTGGAGAAATTGTACCATCAGTCTCAACTGATAATATCAACTTATCCTTATCAGTAACTTGACCAACACGACTATTCTCTACCTTATATGAAACTCTATTGACAGGACTATATAAAGCATTAACCGGAATGAACCCAATTAGATCTTGCTCATTCATTAACTTCAAAAATTCGTTTTCCTTATATTTAGCAACAGGAAGGTAGCCTTTTCCACTAGCCACATATATAGTCATGTTGAGCTCTACATTCTGCCCAAGTGTACATATCAGCAGATCTTTATTAACAATAGAACACTGATCATCAGTTTCTATCATCCCAGCCAATACCTGACAAGGTCCTTTAGCACTCAAACTCAAGCATTTATTGGAAGTGCTATTCAACTTACACCTCAACATACTCATGTTTAATATTATATCAGTTACATCTTCCCTTACTCCTTGAATTGAAGTAAACTCATGAGTTACGCCCTCAATTTTTATTCCATAAACAGCACTACCTATAAGAGAAGACAGCATCACACGTCTTAATGCATTACCAAGTGTTAAAGCAAAACCACTCTCCAATGGTTCTAGTACTATATCGCCTTTTTTACTTGAATCACCTGGCACTACCTTAATTGAATTAGGTCTAGTCAATTTATCTAAGTTGCTAAAAACAGAAACACTATCGTTATAATACATAAAATAACCTTTTCAAATATTCTATACTCTTCTTTTTTTTCTTAATCTGCACCCATTATGAGGAATTGCAGTCTTATCCGCAATTGAGGTTACTGTTAACCCGCATCCCTGAAGTGCCTTAACTGCAGCTTCAGCCCCAAAACCAGGGCCACAGATTACCACAGAAACAACTTTCATACCAAACCTTTCTACTGCAACCTTTGCAGCAGATTCCGAAGCCTTACCTGCAGCATAAGGTGTAGATTTCCTTGAACCTGAGAAACCATGTGCACCTACAGACGTTTGGTATAGAGTGTTACCCTGAACATCAGTTACATTTATAAAAGTATTATTAAAAGTTGCACGAATATGAACAACTCCAGTAACAAATTTTTTTGCACTTTTACCAACTGTTCTGACCTTTTTCATTAAAATTCACAATAATAACAAATCTTATTTTTTTCCAGCAATAGGCAAACGAGATCTACCTTTACGAGTTTTAGCATTAGTATGAGTCCTTTGCCCTCTTACAGGTAAACCTTTTCTGTGTCTCACTCCTCTATAGCATCCCATTTCCACTAAAAACTTTATATTCATAGCCATTTCTTTTCTACATTCGCCTTCTATAGAATAATTCTGCCTAATGAAACTGCTGATCTTTTCTATCTCCTCATTTAGTAATTCAAGAACACGTTTGCTCTCATCAATCCCAAGAGCACGACAAATTTTGTATGCAGTAGCAATACCTATACCATATATATAAGTTAATGCAAAAGGAACACATTTTTTTACTGGAACATTTACACCCGCTATACGTGCCACTGGTACTCCGATACTTTATTAATAATAACTCTTAATTTATACCATAAAACAATCCAGAGTCAAACTAAATTGCAAGAAATTTTGCTTTCGATCTCTTGTCTTACCTGATCAACATCAAGATTAGCATCGATTGTTAACAATTTGTCTTTATAATATTTACGTAAACTCTTTATTTGGATGTGATATTCGCTTATTCTTCTATTAATTGCGGATAAGTCAGAATCATCAATTCTCCTTTCTAGCCTTGTACTTTTACATTTCACACAAACAAGACCGTCATCATCCTTAAGAGAAGATGCACTATATACACTTTTGCAGTCTAAACATACAAGGCGATTCTTTAACCTATTAACCGCAATCTTATCATCAAGTTGTAACTCAATAACAATATCCACATCTCTATTATATCTCTCCAGCAAAGTTTGAGTTAAGAAACGAGCTTGATTTAAATTTCTCGGAAAACCATCCAACAAAAAATTATCATCTACCAGTGCAAGCTGGTCATGTAATAACTCACATATAACTTGATCTCGAATCAAATTACCGGATTCTACGGTATCCTTTATTTTTTTGCCTAACTCGCTGTTGCTAGATATAATATTCCTCAATAAATCCCCTACTGAAATTAACTTTAAGTTATACTTTGCTATTAGCAGGCTCGATTGAGTGCCTTTACCGGAGCCAGGAGGACCAAAAATTGTAATAATCATCTTAATCTTCTCGTTTTAGACTCATATTTTTTTATCCAGCTATCATATCTATTCGAAAAGATATAGGACTGTATTTGCATAATAGTATCAGTAACAACGTTAACTATAATCAATAAGCTCGTTCCACCAAAAATAAATGGTATATCATAATAATATCTTATGACTTCAGGTACAGCACATATAACCACCAAATATGTAGAGCCTATAAACGTCAATTTAAAAACTATATCTCGAAGGTAATCAGAAGTATGTTTTCCAGGTCTTCTACCAGGTATAAAACCACCATTTTTTTTAAGAAAATCGGCATTTTCCTCTGGATTAAATATAAAATTGGTGTAGAAAAAGTTAAAAAATATTATAAACGCTAAGTAAGCTACAATATAAACTACTTTATTTGCCATAAAATAGTTCAAAATAAAGTCAGAAAAAGCATATCCCTTATAGAAATTCGCAATTGAAATAGGTGTAAGTAAAATTGCATTAGCAAAAATAGTTGGTATTACGCCAGATAAATTAATCTTTAATGGGATATAAGTAAAATCGTCACTATGTAATTTTTTAAACTGCTTTTTAGGATACTGAACAATGACTTTTCTATAAGAAGACTCTACAAAAATAACCAAAAGCAACAGCAAAAAAAACACCGCCAAGATAAGAAGGATAGTAAATAACGATATGCTACCGTTTTTATTCAATGTTAACAGAGATGAAAAAGCACTATGTAGCTCTGATATTATGCCAGTAAAAATAATTAATGAGATACCATTACCTATACCATTAGCACTTATTTGCTCACCAAGCCATATTAGAAACATAGTTCCACCTAAAAGGCTGAAAACACCTACTGTACGAAACATAAGACCAGGTTCGATTACAATTAACGCCCCTTCCCTATTCATTCTTTCTAATCCGATTAAAATAGTAATTGATTGAAATACACAAAATATTATAGTCATATATCGTATGTAGGAATTCATCTTTCGACGTCCTGATTCTCCATCATTTTTAACCTCATTAATTCCTTTGATGGCAGAAGATAATAACTGCATAACTATAGACGCAACTATATATGGCATAACACTTAGTGCTAAGATTGTCATCCTAGCTAATGCACCACCAGAAAATAAATTAAATACCCCAAAAACACCAGAACCTTCCTTAGGGAATATATCATTAATTATATCAAGATTAATTCCAGGAATAGGCACATAAGTACCTAGACGATAACAAATTAAAGCGATTAGCGTAAAAAACATACGCTTCAATAAATCGCCTTTATATAATAACGCAGGATCCAAACTATTAAATGCGGATTTGTTGCTCATCATTTATGGTAGTATTTCCACACTACCACCAGCTGAAGCTACAGATTTTTTTGCAGCTTCTGACGCATAATCAACGTGAAATACACACCTCTCGGTCAGCTTACCTTTATTAAGAAGCTTGATTTTATCCTTGACAGACTTTGTGAAACCTAGCTTACATAGCACCTCTTTGTCTATAACAGAATCTTTCACTATTTTCTTAGTTTCTATTAAGTACTGCACATCACCGACATTAATTATGAAGCATATATTCCTACGTATAGGGTTAAAACCTCTTTTAGGTAAACGAGTATATATAGACTGTTGTCCGCCTTCAAATCCATTTATGGAAACGCCACTTCTAGCCTTTTGTCCTTTATGTCCCCTACCAGATGTTTTACCTTTACCACAACCAACACCTCTACCTAGCAACTTAGGCTTCTTTTTTTTCGATAACTTAGTAAATATAGAGTTTAATTTTATAGCACTATTCATACTTTACCTATTTCCAACTATCTCGCTAATCTTTTTGCCTCTTTTGCTTGCCACTTGACGAGGAGATAACATATTATCAAAAGCTCTAAACACTGCACATATAACGTTATGAGGATTGTTTGATCTCGTAGACTTAGCTACTACATCTTTTATGCCTAGCACTTCAAAAACTGACCTAATCGCTCCACCAGCAATAATACCTGTTCCAGCTCTAGCTGCTCTTAAAACTATTTCACCAGAGCAAAATTTAGCTTTAATATCATGATGCAAAGTTCTACCTTCACGCAAGTACACCCTAATCATTGATTTTTTTGCAGCATTTACAGCTTTTATCCTTGCTTCAGCAACCTCTGCGTGTTTACTCATTCCGCATCCTACCCTACCCTTCTCGTCTCCAACAACGACCAAAATTGAAAATGAAAATCTTCTACCACCTTTGGTAACTGTTGTCACTCTTCGCACTGAAACTAAAAGCTCTGATAAATCGTTGTTATTTTGTAAATTCTTTACAGCCATATTCAAAACCTTCTAAAACTTAAACCCAGAACTTCTTAAAGCCTCAGCAAATTGAGAAACCAACCCTGTGTACTTATATGCTCCACGGTCAAACACCAACTCTTGCCCTAATTTCATATCAGATAGACGTTCAACCATCAAAGAAGAAACCTGTTTTACAGTTTCAGCGTTGACCCTACCTTTACACACACCCCTAATTTTAGCATCCAAAGTAGAAGCAGAAGTAAGAGTCACTCCTTTTTCGTCATTGATTAACTGAGCATAAAAATGCCTATTGGACTTGAATATGGATATACGTAAACGCTTAGCGTCGCTATTGAGCTTCTTTCTATTACGTAATTTCCTTTTTTCAGAATTACTTAAAAAATTATACAACCTTCTCATCTTAATTACTTCTTTTTACTTACAACTTTACGCAACATAAATTTGTCTTTTATTACAATACCCTTACCTTTATAAGGGTCATATTTTCTAATTTTGCATATATCGGATGCCACCACATAGACTTTTTGTCTATCTATACCACTCACTACTAAGTGAGTTGGTTTTACACACTTAATCTCAACATCCTTAGGCACTTTATACTTAACATTATGACTATAGCCAAGATATAAAGTCAAACATTTACCATCACACTCTGCTTTATATCCAACACCATTAATTTCAAGATCAACAGAGAAACCATTAACCATGCCGTTAATGATATTGTTAATATTACTCCTATAAGTACCCCATATAGGTTTTACCTCATTATAATTATCTTTGTCTTGATCAACAGAAAGCAGCAGCTGATTATCAACAACATGGCATACAACATCACTGCTCAGCCTAAGTTCTTTTTCTACCTTGGCACTTTTTATTAACATTTTACCATCATTATACTCAACTGAAACACCAGCAGGAATATTGATAGGCGCAGCACCTATACGAGACATAAATTCCTCCTACTATTTAAAACACACGACACAAAACTTCTCCACCAACTTTCAATTTATGTGCATTGTAATCAGTCATCACTCCTTTAGACGTAGATATAATAAAAATACCAAGTCCATTATATGCCTTAGCAATGTCCCTGCATTTAGAATAACAACGACAACCAGGTTTTGATACTCTAACTATATTACTAATTACAGGTGACTTCTCATAATACTTCAATTTTACAACAAAAGACGGCACATTGCCTATAACTTCTTTCTGGTAATCAAGGATATATCCTTCATCCTTTAAGATTTTCAGTATAGAAGAATTTACCTTAGAAAACAGAACTCTTGTTGTTCTGTGCATTGCCAATTGAGCATTACGTATCCTTGTCAAAAAATCACCAATACTATCAGATAACGCCACAATATACTCCTTATTATATTACCAACTAGACTTCGTAACCCCTGGAATTTTTCCAAAAGAACATAAATCACGCAAAACAATCCTACATAAACCAAATTTTCTATATACCCCTCTTGGCCTCCCTGTTAAAGCACACCTGTTTCTAATTCTAGTTTGAGAAGAATCTCTAGGCAACTCTTTAATTAGCTTATTTTGAGCTGCAAACCTCTCACTTATAGGTATATTCTTATTATTTATTATACATTTCAACTTTTTTCTTTTCTCTTCATATTGATCGTGCAATTTTATCCTACGAAGATTTCTTTGTACCATAGATTTTTTTGCCATATACCTCTTCTCTTAAATTAATCAAAAAAGGGAAACCTAAAAGCTAGCAATAACTCTTTTGCTTCTTTATCACTAGTCGTACTTGTTATAATATTGATATCCATACCTCTAATCCTACTTATTTTATCGTAATCTATTTCTAAAAATGAGATATGCTCCTTTATACCAAAGGAAAAATTACCATTACCGTCAAATTGCTTTACACTAAATCCTCTAAAATCTTTTTCTCTCGGTAAAGCAACATATATCAATCTTTCTAAGAATTCATACATTTTATCTCTACGCAAAGTTACTTTACAACCTACTGTAGCGCCTTTTCTTATCTTAAAACCAGAAATGGATTTTTTTGCAAACGTTGATACAGGCTTTTGCCCTGCAATTAAATATAGATCATCAAGCGGCTCACTTATTGCTTTACTGTCCGTAGCAGCATCTCCAACACCCATATTAATACATACCTTGACAAGCTTAGGTACTTGCATCATGTTGCCGTAGTTAAACTTGTCCTTCAAGGATTTTACTATACTATCTCTGTACAATTCTTTAAACATATCAACCTAGTCTATTACTTCCCCAGAAACTTTTGCAAAACGCACTTTTTTACCATCTATAATCTTAAACCCTATTCTAGTTGGAGCTTTATACTTAGGGTCTAATATTGCAATATTAGATATATCAATAGCTAACTCTTTATTTAGTATACCGCCACTACTACCAGCTTTCGGTTTAGTATGTTTCTTATGTACATTCACTCCAGAAACAACAGCCTTTTTTTTAGCATCACATGTAATAATTTTGATTACTTTACCAACTTTTCTTCTATCCCTGCCAGTTAAAACTATAACGTCATCACCACTTTTTATTTTTGCACTCATTATAAAACCTCAACAGCTAATGACATTATCTTCATAAAAGAACCAAACGGCAATTTTTTCACCGGACCAAACACTCGAGTACCAAGCGGCTCACCTTGATTATTAACTAAAACTACAGCGTTGCTAGAAAAAGAAATTACAGAGTTATCGGATTTTCTAATACGATTTCTCACTCTAACAACAACTGCTCTATATACTTTTCCCTTCTCGACCTTCCCTTTCGGGTTGATAGATTTAGTAGACACAATAATTGTATCACCTACAGATGCAGACTTCCTTCCGCCCAACAAGCCAATACAAAGCACTTCACGTGCACCAGAATTATCAGCTACTTCTAACAATGTATTTTTTTGAATCATATAAGCACCTTACTCAACTCGCACAACAACCCATTTTTTAGTAGCAGAAACAGGCTTGTGTTCTTGTATAAAAACCCTATCTCCTTCTTTGCAACTATTATTCTCATCATGTGCTGTATACTTTTTATATTTTTTTATAACTTTTTTATAAAGTTTATCCTTATATACCTGCAATACTGAGACCTTTACAGTTTTGTCGCACTCAGCTTTAGTTACAACACCACAAAAAATCTTCTTAGGCATTCTCTTCCTCTATTCTTCTTTCATTTAATATAGTTAAAATACGAGCTATGCTCTTTTTGATCAAGCCAAAACGCGAAATATTACTACACTGTCCTAATTTCTTCTGAAAAACCAAATTAACAAACTCTTTCCTTAAATTTACAAGAATTTCATGCAACTCTTGCGAGGGTTTTGATCTAATATCAGCTATATTCATCGTAACTCCGTTCAACTATGATTAGATATAAATTTACATTTTACAGGAAGCTTGGCAATTGCTTTTTCAAGCGCCAATCTTGCTAAATGCATAGGAACATCACTACTAATCTCAAACAACACCCTACCAGGCTTAGCTTTAAATACCCAAAATTCAACACTACCTTTTCCTTTACCCATCCGTACATCTGCTGGCTTTTTACTAACAGGAGTATCAGGAAAAATTCTTATCCACACTTTACCAGAACGTTTCAACGTTCTGGATATCACACGCCTCACAGTCTCAATATGCTTAGACTGAATTCTACCTGCTTCTACAGCTTTTAAACCGTAATCACCAAAAGATAGTGTGCTACCACCTTTTGTATTACCCTTAATTCTCCCTTTAAACACCTTTCTATATTTACTCTTTTTGGGAACAAACATTTCAATACGCCTTAATTAACAACATAAACCCAAACCTTAACTCCTATAATACCATATATAGTCTTTGCTTCACAAAAAGCATAATCTATATTAGCACGTAAAGTGTGTAAAGGCAAACGACCTTCTTTATACCATTCAGTACGAGCTATCTCAGCTCCACCAAGACGCCCAGAACAGCTTACCTTGATACCTCCACCTCCCATTCTCAAACAACTTTGAATAGCTTTTTTCATTGCTCTTCTAAATGAAACACGTTTCTCTAATTGCTGTGCTATGCTGTTTGATATTAAAGCTGCATCTACTTCAGGCCTTTTTATTCCCACTACATTAACTTCCACATTATTTTTTACTTTCTCAGCTATTTTGTGTTTTACCTTCTCAATATCCAAGCCTTTCTTACCTATTATTACTCCAGGTCTAGAAGAATGTATCGTTACAGACACTAAATCAACTTTGCGCTCTATAATTATTTTGGAAAGACCAGCGTGCTTAAAAGACTCATTTATGTAACTGCGAATAGATAAATCCTGATGCAATTTTTCTTTGTAATCTTTATTAGCATACCAAATAGAATCCCAGGTATTAGTATTTATTTTTAATCTAAATCCTATAGGATTAACCTTCTGCCCCATATTTTACACTTTCCTCACTAATTTTATACTATTACAAATCATATAATTTCCTCTAACTTTATAGTTATATTGCTGTAATGCTTGCTAATTCTATTGGCTCTACCCATAGCTTTTGGAAACATCCTACGCAAAGTAAAAGACTTACCTACCAAAACCTCCTTTATATATAGATTATCAATATCCAATCCATAATTATATTGAGCATTAGCAATTGCAGAATTTAATACTTTTCCTATAAGGCCAGCAGCTTTCTTTTCGCAAAACCTCAATTGCACAGTAGCAAAAGAAACTTTTTTATTGCGTACTAAATTGGCAACCAAGTTTAACTTACGAGGAGTAGATTTTAAAACTCTAGAACTAGCTTTAATTACTGTGTACTTGTTTTTCATACTAACTACCTTCTTGCTGCCTTTTTATCACCACTATGCCCAGTAAACTTACGAGTAGGCGAAAATTCACCAAATTTATGACCTATCATATTCTGATCATTAACATTAACAGGAATGTAATCTTTACCATTATAAACAGCAAATTTTAAACCTAAACAATTAGGAAGAATTACAGAAGCTCTAGAATGAATTTTTATCACCTTATTAATAGAACCCTCCTTTAAAGCTCTATTCACTAACTTTAGCACTGACGGGTGACAAAAAGGTGGTTTCCACGCAGATCTACTCATAAACTAACCTTTCAATTGTTTTATATACTTATCACTAAATTTATTTCTCCTCCGAGTTTTCTTTCCTTTTGTTGCAACACCCCAAGGAGTAACAGGGTGACGCCCACCAGAAGTCTTTCCTTCTCCACCTCCATGAGGGTGATCCACTGGATTCATAGCAACTCCGCGAACGGCAGGCCTAACTCCCAACCACCTATTTCTTCCTGCTTTACCCAATTTTCTATTTTTACGATCAGGATTAGACATGACACCAATAGTAGCTTTGCAAGAAGACAAAATCAACCTAACTTGACCAGACCTCAACCGTAATAAAACATAGTTGCCGTCACGACCAATAACTTGCGCATAACAACCAGCAGCTCGAGCAATTACAGCACCATTACCTGGCTTCAGCTCAATACCATGAACAAAAGAACCAACAGGTATACACTTCAATGATAAACAATTGCCTGGCAATATATCAGCATCATCTCCTGACATTACAACATCACCAGGCTTTACGTTTTGTGGAGCTAGTATATAAGATTTAGTATTGTCGCTCTTATATGATATTAACGCTAAAAACCCACTTCTATTTGGATCATATTCTACTTTCTCAACTATACCTTGATCATTTCTATTACGTTTGAAATCTACAATTCTGTACTTCTTCTTGTGACCACCACCCTTATGGCGAGTTGTAATTCTACCGTAATTATTTCTTCCGCCACTAGATTTTTTACCAAATGTAAGAAGCTTTTCTGGCTTATCTTTTGATAAACCAATTTTACTTACTAACACAGTTCCACGAGAGGATGGAGTAACAGGATTAAGAAATTTTATACCCATATTAAACACTCATTATATCTAACTTTTGATCATCCATCAAAGAAAAATAAACTTTCTTTTTTTGTTTTTCATAGCCAACCACGCCTCTAAAGCGTCTACGTTTAGGTTTAACTCTAACAATATTTATAGAGGAAACTTTAACACTAAATAGAGACTCTATTGCCAACTTTATCTTATGTTTATTTGCATTCACAAAAACATACAAAGAATATTTATTAAATTTCTCCCTTAAAAAAGAGGCCTTTTCCGTAATTATAGGACATTTTATTATATCATTGCATTTAATCATAACAATCTACCTTCAAGATGTTTTAAAGCATCACTTGTCAACATTACGCATTCATGATTTAATATATCAAAAACGTTCAACCCGATAGGTTTGATCAGGTTTACATGGTGTAGGTTTTTAGTAGCACGTAACAATCCATCTCCATAATCACCAACTATCAGAAAGGAAGAAAATTCAAAATTTTTAATATATTTACACATTTCAGATGTTTTCTTCACATCAATATTCAAATTATCAAGAATGACTAATTGATTATTAAAATATTTTAGAGATAAAGCAATTTTTAAACCAAACTTGCGTACTTTTTTGTTAAGAGAATAGGCATGACTCCTAACAACAGGACCAAAAATAACTCCACCACCCCTAAACTGAGGAGAACGCAAGCTTCCTTGTCTCGCTCTACCAGTGCGTTTTTGACTATAAGGCTTAGCTGTTGTACCAGAAACATCACTGATGCCTTTTGCTTTGTGAGTACCAGCTCTTTTCTTTGCTAATTGCCATCTAACTATATCATGCAAAATACCCAATTTTTGCTTAACGGAAAATATCGAAGGGTTAAGCTGAGTGATACCTATATTATCATTAGATAGATTAACTAATTTACATTCCATAACTAATTTACCAAACCACTAGCATTATCATCATCTGCGTCTAACAGTAGACCTACCGGAAAAGGAATATCTTTATGTAAAGGCTTTTTAACTGCATCTCTCACAAAGACGTAAGAATTTCTAAATCCAGGAATGTTGTTACCTTTTACAGCAATTATACTATTTTCATGATCGATAGATAATATTTTCATGTTATGTACAGTTACTCTGCTGCTACCTAAATGACCAGCCATTTTCTTTCCTTTAAATACTCTACCAGGATCCTGACATTGACCAGTAGAACCTTGCGACCTATGAGCAATAGAAACACCGTGAGATGCCCTAAGTCCACTGAAATTATATCGCTTCATTACACCGGCAAACCCCTTACCTATAGAATAACCTGTAATATCAAGATATTGACCAACCACAAAATGGTTAACTCCCACTCTTTTACCACACTCTATTCCTGAGAGATCACTCAATCTACTTTCATATAGTCTATATCTACTATTTATTCCTCTTTTCTTTAAGTATTCTAACTGAGGTCTTGCAATATTTTTAAAATCCCCAGTACCTAAAATAACCGAATTATAATCACACTTATCTTGCTCTTTCACATCAACAATACAAGTTTCACTAAGATGCAATAAAGTTACAACCATGCGACCACTATCAGAATATATAGCAGTATGACCAATATTTGTCATCAATAAACCAATTCTTTTTAGCGAACTTATCCTTTTCATCCCTCCCTCCTAAGCTTCTTGATCTTTGAATCAACTTCTATTCCAGGAGGAGGAGAAGGAAAAGGTGTATTGCCCAGTAAAGGAAAAGAAGAAGGAGAAGGTAAACTTCCAAGCATCTGCATTATAGCAGGAGTGGGATTATATAAAACAATCAAACGTTTAGAAGTTCTTTGTTCGAACTGCTCACGAGATTTTTTATCAACATGAGGAGATCTATTAAAATCAAACCTAGGTTTTCTTCTTGGCAATGCAACCGGACCAGATAATTTCGCACTAGAATGCTTTAACTTATCCTTAAACTCACGCACAAACTCTCTAATATATTTCTCTAACTTTGAACAATCAAAAGCATAAATATTAATATGCACCTCAACACTAACATGCATGCCTTCCTGCTCTATCTTAGTTGTCATACCTACTCCAAAATCTCGGAAACAACACCAGAACCAACAGTTCTACCACCCTCTCTTATTGCAAAACGCAATCCCTTATCCATCGCTATTGATACTTGCAATTCCACTTCTATACTTACATTATCTCCCGGCATTACCATTTCTTTCCCTTCCAGCAATTTTATACTCCCCGTTACATCTGTCGTCCTTATATAAAATTGTGGCTGATAATTTGCAAAAAATGGCGTATGCCTCCCTCCTTCTTCTTTCTTCAATATATACACTTCCGCCTTAAACCTCTTGTGTGGCGTTATTGTCCCTGGCTTTGCCAACACCTGCCCTCTCTCCACTTCTTCTCTCTTTGTCCCCCTCAACAGTATCCCCACATTGAGTCCTGCACATCCCTTGTCCAGTAACTTCTTAAACATCTCAACACCTGTACATATCGTCTTTTGCGTTGCTTTTAGACCTATTATTTCTATCTCTTCACCCATCTTCACTTCTCCCTTTTCTATTCTTCCTGTTACTACAGTTCCACGCCCAGATATCGAAAATACATCTTCTATTGGCATTAAAAATGGTAAATCCACAGGCCTCGGCTGATCTGGCACATACTCATCTAATGCTTTCACCAATTTATCCATTGATTTTTTTCCATATTCACTATTTTCGTCACCTTCCAGCACCTTCAATGCCGAACCCACAATAACTGGTACTTCTTCTCCAGGAAAGCCATACTTCGTTAGCAATTCTCTGACTTCCATCTCCACTAAACCAATCATATCGTGATCAGCAACATCAGCTTTATTTATGTATACCACAATATGCTTAACACCAACTTGCTTTGCCAGTAATATGTGTTCTCTTGTTTGTGGCATCGGCCCATCAACTCCTGACACTACCAATATCGCCGCATCCATCTGTGCTGCACCTACTATCATGTTTTTTACATAGTCAGCATGCCCAGGACAATCAACATGTGCATAATGTCTCTTTTCCGTCTGATATTCAACGTGTGCTGTTGCGATCGTTATCCCCCTTTTCCTCTCTTCTGGTGCTTTATCTATTTGATCGTATGCTACAAAATTCCCATAATATTTCGTTATTGCCGCTGTCAATGTCGTCTTCCCATGATCCACATGCCCTATTGTCCCCACATTCATATGCGGCTTGCCAAATGCTTCTACTACTTGTGTCATAATCGTTACCCTTAATTATACCTTAACTCATCAACCACATACTGTGGCACTTGTTCATAACAAGAAAAATGCATACTATATTGAGCCCTTCCTTGAGATATAGAACGCAAAACATTTATATAACCAAACATACTTGCAAGAGGCACTAAAGCAAGGATTATAGCGCTATTATTATGCGTTTCCATACTTGAAACCTGTCCTCTTCTACTATTTACATCACCCATAATATCACCCATATACTCTTCAGGTGTAATAATTTCAACCTTCATTATAGGTTCTAACATCTTTGGACCAGCCTTATTTGCCATTTCCTTAAAAGCACCTTTGGCGGCTAGCTCAAAAGCTAAAGGACTTGAATCAACTTCATGAAAGGCACCATCAATAAGAGTAGCCTTAAAATCAATAACTGGGAAGCCAGAGATCATTCCTCCTTCTTTTATCAACTCCAAACCATTTTGCACACCAGGAATGTATTCTTTTGGAATTGCACCACCCACGATTTTACTTTCAAATTGAAATCCAGAACCAGGCTCAAGAGGTTCAAATAAGATCTTTACTTTAGCAAATTGACCAGCACCACCTGATTGTTTTTTATGAGTGTAATCAATCTCAACAGATTTAGTAATAGTTTCACGATATGCAACCTGAGGTGCACCAATATTAACGTCAACGTTAAACTCACGCTTTACTCTATCTGTAATAATTTCAAGATGCAATTCACCCATACCTTTTAATATAGTCTGACCACTTTCCGCATTTACCGACATTCTTAAAGAAGGATCCTCTGCAACCAATCTATTTAAAGCAATACCTAACTTTTCCTGATCTGAAGTAGTCTTAGGCTCCACAGCAATTTCAATAACAGGCTCAGGAAATTCCATACGCTCTAATAATATAGGAAAATCATGCGAACATAAAGTATCACCAGTAATTGTTTTTTTCAATCCAACTAAAGCAACTATATCCCCAACTTTAGCTTCGTTTATATCTTCCCTGTTGTTCGCATGCATAAGCAGCATTCTACCAATTCCTTCAGTCTCATTTTTTACCGCATTCAACACAGCAGATTTAGACTTCAACTTACCGGAATAAATACGAATAAACGTTAAGCTACCTACAAATTTATCTGTCATCACTTTAAATGCAAGAGCGATAAATTTTTCTTGCTCTGAAGGTTTAACCGCAATTTTCTTTTCTGAATCCTTAGGATTAGTTCCAACAATTTCATCAACATCAATAGGGGAAGGTAGAAAATCAACTATACCGTCTAAAAGCGGCTGTACTCCTTTATTTTTAAAAGCTGATCCACATAATACAGGAACAAACGCTCCTTTAATAGCTCCGCTCCTCACACATTTCTTCAGCAAATCTACTGGCAGGTCATTAGATTCAAAATAAGTGTTCATTGCTTCATCATCCATTCCAGCTGCAGTATCTAATAAAAGATTTCGATACTCTTGAGCTTTATCAAGCAGATCGGAAGGAATATCTTCATAGAAAAACTTAGCACCTAACATCTCCTCTTCCCATATAATAGCCTTCATAGAGATAAGATCTACTATGCCCTTAAAATCCTTCTCACTCCCTATTGGTAGCTGAATAACTAGAGGCACTGCTCCAAGCTTACTCTTAATCATATCAACACATCGATAAAAATTGGCCCCTATTCTATCCATTTTGTTGACAAAACAGATACGAGGAACATTATACTTATCAGCTTGACGCCAAACAGTCTCAGATTGAGGCTCAACTCCTGCAACCCCATCAAACACAGCAACCGCACCATCTAAAACTCTCAAAGATCTTTCAACTTCGATAGTAAAGTCAACGTGTCCAGGAGTATCTATTATATTGATTCTATGATTATTCCAGAAACAAGTTGTTGCAGCAGATGTGATTGTAATACCACGCTCTTTCTCCTGCTCCATCCAATCCATAGAAGCTGCACCATCATGCACTTCACCAATTCTATTTTGTTTACCAGTATAAAATAAAATACGCTCCGTTGTGGTAGTCTTACCAGCATCTATATGAGCCATTATACCTATATTCCTGTATTTAGATATATTAATTTCCATATTACCATTAATTAGCCAACATCAAAAACGAAGATGAGAAAAGGCCTTATTAGCTTCAGCCATTTTATATTTTTCCTCATACATCTTAAACGCACCACCGCGCTTATTATAAGCATCTATTATTTCAGATTGTAAACAATCAGCAAAAGTTTTTCCACTCTTCTTTCGAATAGCACAAGCAGCCTTAGCAATCCACCTCAATGCTAAAGAAATTGCCCTATCTTTTCTAACTTCACAAGGTACCTGATAAGTTGCGCCGCCAATACGACGAGAACGTACTTCTACAGAAGGCGTAACATTTTCTACCGCTGTTTCAAAAATTAATATCCCGCTTTCATTTATTTTCTTTTCAGCTAAAGATAAAGCAACATAGACAATTTTTTCTGCAATGGATTTTTTACCACATTTCATAATTACATTAATGAAACGCATCAACAAAACACTATTGTAACGCGAATCAGAAACTATCTCTCTCTTTCTTGCTTTATTCCGACGAGCCATAAACTTTAACCAGATTTCTTTACACCATACTTTGAACGAGCTTTCTTCCGATTTTGTACACCACGCAAATCAAGAGCACCTCTTATTATGTGATAACGCACACCCGGTAAATCTTTAACTCTCCCACCACGTATCAAGACAACAGAGTGCTCTTGTAAATTATGGCCCTCACCAGGTATATAAGCTGTCACTTCACCATATCCACTAATCCTTACTCTAGCTACCTTACGTAATGCTGAGTTAGGCTTCCTAGGAGTTGTAGTATACACCTTAGTGCAAACACCCCTCCTCTGAGGGTTGTTTTTTCCCAAGGCTGGTACCTTTTTCTTACATGATAATTTCAATCTACCCTTGCGTACTAACTGATTTATCGTAGGCATATATTAAAAACCCAAGCTCATAAAATAACTTAAGCCCCAGTTATAAAATAATAAACCTCAATAGTCAATATAAAAATAAACGTTACTATTCTAATAATTTTAGCTCAACCTCTATGATCGCTGCCCAATAATGGTATTTGCTTGATGGCAGCATGAAAAAGCCCCAGTCTCATAATTTGAGCACCTCTTAATTCTTGAGTTTAGAATTTGCTGTACTGATTTTACTACTATATAATATTATAGGTCAATATACTCCAAATGAGATGGAAAGATGAAGGCATCGTTATAGCCATTAAAAAGCACGGTGATAGAAACTTAGTTCTTTCTTTGTTTACAAAAAACCACGGAAAGCGCAGGGGATTAACCAGGCTAACAAACGATAGCAATTATAAGTTCCAAATAAGTAATCTATTACATGCAGAATGGAGTGCTAAACTACCTGAAAATCTGGGGTTTTTTAAGTGCGAATTGATTGAATCTCCATCCCACCATTTCTTTCAGGACAGGTTAAAAAGCATCACTATTGTTTCTTTTTCTTCTATTTTGGAGAAAGTGCTTCCAGAAAGTGAGCCCTATGCTGTACTATACGATAATTTTCTATACTTCATCGACGTAATGAAGCACAATAGTGAGTCCTGGCAAGGCCATTACCTCAACTTAGAGCTTTTGCTTCTTACACAGCTTGGATTTAAGCTAGATCTTTCCAAATGCGCTGTGACAGGTGCTCAGGAAGATTTACAATTTATTTCTCCAAAAACCGGCAGAGCGGTGTCAAAGCAAGTAGGAGATTGTTATGCAGATAAACTGCTGCCTTTTCCGCAAATGCTGCATGATGTATATAATAATAACCTGCAAAACAGCTACTCATATCGAGAATTTCAGTTAGGGCTAAAAGTCACAGGATATTTTTTAAATAAGTACCTATTTTCGCAGCTTAACATGAGATTTCCAGAGTCAAGAGACCTCATGCTTTCGCTTTAGTAGAACTCCTGCACAGCAAACTAACTTTGACATACCATAAAACAAAAAAAAACTACTTGACAACCTTCGCCGTTACCCTTATAATGAGACTGAAGCTATTATTTATCTTCAGTCTGTGCAGATTAAATGAGAAAAAAACTTAGCATATTTGGCGTCTCATGTTTAATTTTTTGCACTATGTGCACCTTATGTCTTTTTAAAACTTCTGGTTTTTTGCCTATACAAGCTAAAACGCGCTTATAAGTCGTTTAAGACATCAAAAACGCCAATATCATAAGATAGATAGTGAATAACTAGCTACTCGGGGTTTCTTTTGCTTTTTTTCTGCTTAGTGAGTTTCTTAAACGTTTATGGCTAAGGTTAAGTTGCATTAAAAAGCAGCTAAGTCGCACTTATTAAGCGTTTAGGATAAAAAAACGCCAACATTTCGACACAAAAGTAAATAACTAGCTACCTCGGGGCTCCTTTTGCTTTTTTCTCCATTTAGTAAATTTCTTAAACACAAAGGTTATACTGACTTTCGTTATCAAACAAGATACATCATAAATTCGCTAAACCTCTAATCGTAGGGAAACTTTTTAATTTGTCCTATTACCATTAAGAAACTGTATAAGGAGAGAGTGTTGAAGAATTTAAGTAAAAAGGCCAGTGTACACTTTAATAAAAAAATCTGAACTAATAGAGGGAGTTTTTTTAGGAGAAAACGTTGACACAAATATACAAATGTATTACAAAAAAAAATATGGTAAAAAGAATTTAGTAGGTAAATACATGAAAGTTACTAAGGCAGTAGTTAACAATACAAATCAAGTTAGTGAAGGGAATAAGAAACATCTAGTTTACTTTTTTGGACTAGGCGAGTCCATAAAGTACAATAACGAAGATAACGATTGGGGAAAGTGGATATCAAATAAAAATATTGATATTCATTTGTTTGATTACCATTATGCGAATTTCCTTTATCCTGAGCACTTTCATGATACAAAATTCTGGCTAAAGCGAGTTTTGATTACTGCAGCTACTGCTTTGGCAATAGGTTTTGCAGGCTATTTCATTATTGCATCTCAAATGTCAACTTGGCTCAAGCTGCCAGTTTTTATTGTATTCCTAGTGCCAGCTATAATTGCAGCTGCTATTGTGACTTTTTATCCTATTACTGCGTCAGTCATTAAGTTTGCTACAGAAGGTAGAGATCCAATCAAAGCAGGAATGGCAATAGTTACAGATTTACTTGAGAAAGGTGTACATCCAGATGATATTATTCTTATGGGAAATTCTTTGGGTGGTGGGATTGCTGCAGAGGTTTTAAAAAAGTTTGAAGAGGAAAATATTTTTTTCACTCTTATACACAGCAATTCCTATGACTCGTGGATAAATGTACCAAAATCTCAAATCTTTTATTGGAAAAGTTTGTGAACGAACTTCAATTATAGATAAATGGTTTAAGCGTTTCGGCTTTGATTATAAGCCAAATGAAATTATAAAGTCAACAAAAGCTCCTGTCTTAGCTACAAATAGGCTAGGTGATTTTGTTATAGATAAAGCAGCACAGTCAGTTCCCAATTTACGCAAATCTGAAGGTAATCCTGAAGATATAAGTAAGGATGGTTTTAAAGTGACAGCTTTGCTCTGGCATTATACTAACGGTAAGAAATGTGAAGCAGAAGGTAATTTTCATGCAGACAAATTAACACATATGTTTGTTGAGTGTATAAACTACCTGGAATCACAGGAAAGGGATTTAAGCATTAACGAAGATAGGGCATATGCATATGAAGAACTTCTAGAAAATTTCATCGACGAAGCACGTAAATACTTAAAAGAAAATAAATTAAACAGTGGGTTTAAGCTTGGTACTTTTCAAAACAGCAAGTTATACCAGAAAATAAAGAAAAATGAAATATCATTTGTCAATGTTGACAGTCCAAATGGTAGCCTCACTGTCAACGATGAGCCTTTAGGATCTGGTGCTGATTACAACCACTCCCCTACCCTTTCTAGTTGTTTATAGCTGTTAAACCTTAGGAATTTATCGAAATATGGAGAGGCAATAAAGGGAGTGGTCTCTCTTAAGTAACTAGATAAAAATTTTGGTAGATTATCTTGAAATTCCTGCATTTTTTGTCTGTAATCCTTCAGAGCAATAATCTTTATTTTATCATAGTCAAGTTTCCAATAAGCAAGTTCTGAAACTTCTTTTTTTGTTGTATACTCTACCGCTAAAGCTTGTAAAATTAATTGTGGAAAAAACCCTGACATAACTTCCTCATTCGAAGGCGGTGAGCCGAGTTTATAGTCTATAATTGCTACTTGCCCATTTGGCAGATATTCAACTCTGTCGCATCTTGCTGTCAGTAAAATTCCTTCTGTCATTCGAGTAGCTGACACTGGAATCCAGCTCTTATTACACAATTGCCTGGTGTGTTCATTTGCAATCAAATTTTCTGGATCCCAGTGTCTGGGCACTGGGATGACACCCTTCTTCTTAGTGGAAGTTGTACAGCATCCGCGCAGTTGTGTGTCACGCGCTGGAATGACACCAATATGAAATATCGGATAGGAAAAGTTCTTCTCTAACTCAACGTGATTGTTTCTAGTCCTATCAAACTCGACAAAAGATTGAATTATCCTCTGCAACCTTACCCACCACATATTTGAAAAATTAAACCGACTAGCTGAAAACACTTCTCGTGCGATACTCATTGGCAGCTTTTTATCACGCAAATATCTCTCAAGAATATTGTGCACCATAGTGCCAAACTCCAATATCGATGGCTTAAAATTTAAGTCTTTTAGCTGTCTAAGGTTCAGTATGTATTCAACGTAAAATGAATAAGGGTTACGAATCAGTTTTTCTACCGCGCTGCAAGACATCACTTGCATTGTTTCTTCTCTGACTTCGGGTTGAGGTTTTGGCATAGGCTGCGCACATGGAACAACACATTCAGGTGTGTTTAACACTCTTAGCCAATCGCGATAAGGATATTTTGATCCCCGTAACAGAATTTCTAAACGCTGCAATAGAATTGGTTTCCTGTTGCTCAGTAATCTTGTGATGTATACTTTACTTGCACCAAATAAATTGCGCAGAGTATATAAAAAACACCCCTGCTCCTCTTGCACGGAAGGAAGGTCGAATTTTTCTCTCGTCAGCGCATTCAAAAACTGATTTTGAAAACTTGGCATATCATAAAATCCAGCAAATATTACAACTTTATTGTGATATAAACTGAATCTATTGAAGTCGCTTGCTACAGAAAAAAACTCTTTCTTCAAAAACAAGGTTAGAATTTGGTTATATAACTCTAGGGAACACTTAATCGTTATGTCCTCACATGCATTTAAGAAATCACGGGTAAAATTACCTACTTCATTATTTAGCTCTGAAAAATCTACCCCAGAAAGCAAATTAATACACTGCAGATGAGCTGTTATCACATCAGAAACAGGGCTATTTATAGAATTAAGTAAAAGATTAAATATAGCTTCTAACTTATTGATAATAATCAATATATCTTCTTTATATTTTAGCTTTTCATGGGCATTGATAGCATTTACAATACTGCTTCGGCCGTTCATACTGAAGCTGCGTAATATCTCTATCTCAAACTCAGATAAAATTCGAGTGTACTCTTCCTGAGTGTAACCAAAAGTCACTAACCTATGTTTAAGAAGAGAAAGAAGTGCCACGCTGTTCCAATTTGAGGTCAAAACTTCGATACTATAAAGCAGAAGCGTTATATAAGAATAGTTTTCCGACATGGAACACGCCATACGAGTTGCAAGTAATTTATCAAAGACAAGCAAAGAAACATTTTCATAACCTTCATTCTCTATAATTAATGACGTCACTTGTGCTTCTTCCTCCCTCGAATCACAAGTGATGACTTCGATATTTCCAATGCACTCATCGCTAACCTTACTAAGATCAGCAGTTGTATCAAAGATGTAATCAATAATTTCGTTATCCACAGTGTTCAAGCAGATAACATTTTTCCTATCTACATTTAAATAATCGAGCAGATCTTTCAGGCAATATTGGTAGTGTTTTTTATCAAGCGATTTCCAGTCTTTCTCTTTAATTTTTAGATTCAGATTAGGTAAAATTATCTTTCCAAGTGGTAGGTCATATATAGCTTTAATCAATAATTTGTAGATCTTACCCTTTCCAATTCCAACAAAGATTATATGTTGATCTTTCTGCAGAGAGACTATCATATTGTTTATGTAGTCACTTTTATGTTCTAGTATATCTACTACTCCCAGATCTTTTAAAGTGTTACTCCATGTTTTAACAAGTAAGTTTATGAAATTCTCTATTTTCTTTGAGTGCTCATCGAACTGATAATAATCCGCTATTTGGGTATATTGGATTCTATCAAGCAGTGATGGCAAGCTATAAGCCAAATCAATGGGAAAATTATCATTGTTTTCTTTATTCCACTCCAATATGAATTGAATCAACAGCAGTGTCCTTTTTGTCGGCTTGATAACTTTAACTCTATCAAGATTTAATATTAAATCTTCCTCATCGATGTTCTCTAGCGAAACTATCTCTGGTAAAATTATACATTTTTTAGCGCTGCAATTCTTGAATGCACTCAGTAGCGCTATTACATCCCTCTTGCAGGGAAGGATGACTTTTACCTTGGGAATCTCTTCCTTTCCATACTCAGAAAATATGTGCTGAGCCAGCACATCAAAAAAGGATTCATCTACGCCTGCAGTAAAAACTCTTCCCATGAAAAATGACAACTAGTACGATGTTTTATTGTACAGCAAAATATAAATGTGCTCACAGTTTCTTATGTTATTATATATTAAAATCTTTCATAACGTTACATGACAAATATCAGAATAGAAGTTTTAAACAAATGTAAGCAAGTTGGCGATAGATGGCTAGCCAACGTTTATTCGGTTTATATAAATAAAGAATTACCATCAAAATCACACGAAGAAATCTGTGGGCTGTTTTACAACAAGATCATACAAAACTGCCGCCATTACCTCTACAACGAAAACCTTGAAGAAGTTCAATATGATTTTATAGAACCGCAAGCTGAGTGGGGCTTGGAAATAAGCTTTCTGCCTGGCATGACCGATAATGTAGGCAACACGGCAAAACAAATTGTTCGAGAGTATTTAATTAGCAAAGGCCACATTGACGAAAATGTTTATATCAAAGCAAGAAGTTCAAAACTGATCTTGGGTAAAGGGAGCATACCAACCGAAGATGATATAGAATTCAATCCTATCACTGAGTATTGCACGCTTATTTATAAGAAAAACGGCAATTGCCATTGGAGGCACTGCAGTAAACAAAATACCCCACCTGCAGCGCGTGACGCTGGAATCTATGGATCCCAGTGTTTGGCTACTTGGATGACAAGAGAAAAGACTGGGATGACAAAAGGGGACACTGGAATGACACCAAGTAGTAGTGGGGCAAAATCCGTCAACCTCAACGTAAGTGACCAAGAGCTTGAAAAGATTAGCAGAGATGGAATCGATGGTAATGGTACTCTAGGGCTCCCTCTCGCAGCAATGAAAGCCATAAAGGATTACTTCAACAAACTCGGTAGAAATCCATACGACATTGAACTTGAGTCTCTAGCGCAGACTTGGTCTGAACATTGTAAGCACAACATCTTTTGTTCTCCCATTGATGAAATAAAAGATGGCCTATATGCACATTATATTAAGCGTGCAACGCGTGAGATAAATTCTGACATATGCGTATCAGTTTTCTCCGACAACGCAGGAGGAATAATTTTTGACGATGATTACTTGATTGTGGATAAAGTTGAAACTCACAATAGTCCTTCAGCTCTCGATCCGTTTGGTGGAGCAATGACTGGAGTGCTTGGAGTTAACCGCGATATATTGGGCTTTGGCAAAGGTGCAGAGCCTATAATGAATACCTATTATTTTTGCTTTGCCAAAGAAGAAAAAGGCAAATTTTATAGGGATAAAGAGCGCACTGATGAAATTTTGCCACCAAAATATATCATGAAAGAAGTAATTCATGGTGTTAATGTCGCTGGCAATTGCTCTGGCATTCCCACACAACTTGGATCGGTATATTTTGACGATAGATTTTGTGGAAAGCCGCTGGTCTTTGTTGGAAGCGTTGGAATTATTCCACGCAATATAAATAACGCACCTTCACACATCAAAAAACCCAAAAATGGTGATAAAATCGTAATTATCGGCGGAAGGGTTGGAAGAGATGGAATTCACGGTGCAACGTTTTCTTCGGAGGCGCTATCGGGAAACAGCCCTTCAACAGTTGTGCAAATTGGCGACCCTATAACGCAAAAAAAATTGTCCAATGCCGTCATAGAGGCAAGAGATCTTGGTCTTTACAATGCAATAACAGACAATGGAGCGGGAGGACTGTCATCGTCCATCGGTGAAATGGGAAAGAATGGATTTGAAGTTGATTTAAGCAAGGTTCCACTTAAAAACGATGGTATGGCCCCGTGGGAAATATGGATATCAGAATCACAAGAGAGAATGACCTTAGCAGTGCCGGAAGAAAATCTGCCTGCGTTTAAGCAAATCATGAGAAAACATGATGTAGAAGTCAGCGTAATTGGAAAATTCAACAACAGTGGTAAAGCCGTTGTTAAATGTCCCGAAGAAACAGTAATAATGGACATGGAAATCGAGTTTCTGCATGATGGTAACCCTCAAATGCACTTAAAAACAAAGCTGTGGTCTAAGGGGCCTACTGTCATTCCAACATGCAACACTGGAATGACACCAAGTCAAGAAACTGAACTAAAAGAAATGCTGAGCAGACCAAACATTTGCAGCAAAGAGTTCATAGTGGTGCAATATGACCATGAAGTTCAGGGGTCGTCAGTGCTGAAACCATTGCAAGGTAAGGGAAGAGTGTGTAGCGAAGCTGTCGTCTCAAGACCAATTCTTTCTTCAAACAAAGGTGTTGTGAAATCGCAAGGGTTCGGCTCAAGTTATGGAGAAATCGACACTTACCACATGGCAGCATGCGCGATTGACACTGCCATACGCAACTATGTAGCTGCAGGAGGAGATATAAGTCATCTAGCGTTGCTCGATAATTTTTGCTGGTGTGATGCTTACAATCCAGAAAGGCTGTGGCAACTAAAGAGAGCTGCAGAGGCTTGTTATGACTTTGCAACTGCATTTCAAACCCCATTCATATCCGGAAAAGATAGCATGTTCAACGACTTCAAAGGGTATGATGAAAATGGCAAGGAAGTGATGATCTCTGCGCCACCTTCATTACTTGTTTCAGCAATTGGAGTTATAGAAAATATTGAAAATGCGGTATCGCTTGACGTAAAGATGCCAGGAGACTTGATATATGCGCTTGGTATAACATACAACGAACTTGGCAGATCTGAATATCAGTTATACAGTGGAATAGATAATAACAACGTACCAAAAGTTGATGCAAAGAGCGCTAGGAAGTTGTATGAGCGCTACAACCTTGCAATAAAAGATGGCATAATTGCCTCTGCAATTGCACCAAATCTAGGAGGATTGGCTGTTGCTCTGGCAAAATCGCTAATTGCGGGAGATCTCGGTGCTGAAATTGATCTCTCACTAGTGCCAGTAGGGAAAACACAAAATGAAGATACAATAAATAAGATAATAATGTTTTCTGAATCACAAAGTAGAATTTTGGTTACTATTGCCCCGCAAAATCAGCAGAGATTTGAAGAATTGTTTAAAGGTATAGTTTTTTCGTGTATCGGCAAAGTGACAGAGAAGAAAACCCTAAATATAAAGGATATCTTAAAAGTAGATCTGAAAGATTTAGGGAACAGCTATCATAGCATAGTATAGAATATTTTTTTTATTATGCTAAATAACTCTTTTACTATATGTAATGTTTATTTAGAATGGATGTATGTTATTAAATTTGGGTAGATTATGTCTATTTTATCAATACTCTTGTTCATCAGTCTTTCTTTACTTAACAATTCAAATAAATTGATGATATGCGCTGCCCTAGTTACGGGAGCTGCTCTAGCTGTAAATTCAATGGTTAAGTTCTACGGCAAAAGAGAAGCTATATGTAGCTTAATAACGTGCACAGTGTTATGTTGTGTTCTTAAATGGCAAAATTTCAGCCCAATGATACTAATTTCATACACCGCAATTTTAGTATCCCTTTTTTCAAGTATCATTATTTTTGAAAAATTAAAGTCTAAGTTTGACTTTCATATAACAAATTTCATTGCTTTAATTATAGCATCAGTAGTTGACAGTACTGTTGTATATGTCGGGTTACTACACAAATTCCCCGCAGGCAAATGCTTCTCGATATACATTAGAGATTTAGCTTTCAAATTTTCTTATATATCAATATTAAGTATCTGCTTACTAGTAGCAACACGTTTATTCCGCTGGGCAAAGAAGAAGCATATTAAGCTTTTCGCGTAACCTGTTTTCGTGACCCGCGTTTCTCAAGCCACATCGCCAGTAAACGTCGGCTAAGCTTAAATCTGCTACAGTAACTTCAAAATATATTGACTTTATGTACAATATTAGCTTTAAACCAGTAAAGTAGGTTTCAACGCATGCGCTTTCTTTGTTCCAACTATGTTCTTTTTTTGTCTTTATGTTGTCTTTCATTTTTTCTGTTACCTTCAATAGAGGCCCAAACAAACGATACGTCAGCAGCGGAATTTGCCCCCACACCACAAAGGAAAAAAAAGGTAGTTGAGCAGCTGAGTACCGATGTTATGAAACAAACAGCACAACCGAGGCAAATCATAGAAATGCAAGAAGAAGTCAATATCGACGAAAGCAGCCCAATTCCAAAAAGAAAAAACAGTGTAGGTACAAAGCTGGAAGATGCAGTAAAGCCTAGAGAAACAGAGAATGAAATAAAAAGCGAAAAGAGTTTTGAGAGCAAAAAGAACGAGTTAGTTGTAGCAGAAATTATTAACTCCATAAGAGAAAAGCTAGCAAAATGCTGGAGTATTCCTGAAAGCGTAGCTTACAAAGAAAATTTTAGTATAAAAATCAATCTACTATTATCCAATCAAAGTGAAATAATTATGGCTGATGTAGCAGACAGTAGCTCCTACAAAAATAATCCACTTTTCAGATCAATAGCAGATAGTGCAATGCGTGCAGCATATAAATGTAGCCCAATAACTGGCTTGCCTGCCAAGCATTACCACATTTGGCGTGAAGTGACACTAGACTTTATTCTAAATGGGTAAAATCTTAGAACAGACCGTTCACATGCAATCCAAGTAGCTCATAGAAATAGAGCTAAAAAAACTACTTGACAACCTTCGCCGTTACCCTTATAATGAGACTGAAGCTATTTGTTTATCTTCGCAATCTGTGCAGGTTAATGACAAAAAACTTAGGGTATTTGGCGTCTCATGTTTAAATTTTTGCACTATGTGCACCTTACGTCTTTTTAAAACTTCTGGTTTTTACCTATACAAGCTGAAACGCGCTTATAAGTCGTTTAAGACAGTATAGAACGTCAAATAGACAAGGGAGAATTTGAATACTAGCTGCCTCAGAGTTTTTTTGCCTTTTTTCCTGCTTAGTAAATTTCTTAACGTTTACAGTTTTGGTTATTTGCATTTTAAAATAGCTGAATCGTAGCGCTAAGAATAAAAACGCCGATATTTGAGGTACATATAAATAATTAGCCACCGACCGGGGCTCCTTTTGCTTTTTTCTCCATTTTGTAAATTTCTTAAATATTTATTACTAAAGTAGTATCCCGGATCCCAGTATCAAGTACTGGGATGACAAAAAAAGGAGGCGCTAGGATGATAAGAAAAGGCTATTTTCATGACACCCTTCCAGTGAGGGTTGCTCTCAAACTACAATGTTCGTATGGTTGTAGGCTAAAAAAACCATTCAAACAATAGTTTAGAGAGTTACTCAAACCTAGAAGTCAGATCTTAGCTAACCAGCTCAGAGAATTACTCCTTGTCATTTGTAGTGTACTGCATTAATATTTACGTGTTAATCCAGAAGATATTGATGAATAATATTATAGTTGTTGGTCTACAGTGGGGCGATGAAGGAAAGGGTAAAATAGTAGATTATCTTTCTGAGAACGCAGACGTAGTCGTAAGATTTCAGGGGGGAAATAATGCAGGGCATACTATAGTAATAGATGATGAGGTTTATAAATTAAATTTGCTGCCTTCCGCTGTTTTAAGGATGGGCAAAATATCTGTTATAGGAAACGGTGTTGCTCTTGATTCACATGCTCTAATCTCAGAAATAGAATCATTAAAAACTAGAGGAGTAGATATCAACCCGAGCAATTTGATTGTCTCTGAAAGCTGCCCATTAATACTTAGTGTACATAAGGACAAGGAAAAGTTATTTGAAGATTTGAACGGGAATCACAAAATTGGCACAACAAACAAAGGAATAGGGCCTTGTTATGAAGATAAAGTTGGAAGAAGAGCTATACGCCTTTGTGACTTAGAAAACGCAGATGAGCTCAATAATAGAGTGGATGCTCTTCTGAATTATCACAATGCTATCAGGAAAGGCCTAAACTTTCAGGTAGTAAAAAAAGAAGAAATGTTAAAGGAAATTGAAGAGATCGCAAAAAAAATTCTTCCATACAAAAAGCCAGTGTGGAAAATATTGAATGACCTTACAAGAGAAGGTAAGAAAATAATATTTGAAGGCGCCCAAGGTACATTTTTAGATATCGACCATGGGACATACCCTTTCGTTACTTCAAGCAATACCGTAGCATCACAAGCAATAACAGGCTCAGGATTGTTTTCCAGCGCCTATGTTATCGGTGTAGCAAAAGCTTATACAACAAGAGTAGGCAACGGCCCATTTCCTACTGAGCAGAAAAATGAAGTGGGAGATAGCTTATTTGCTATAGGCAAGGAGCTTGGAACAGTGAGTAATAGAAGAAGGCGCTGCGGTTGGTTTGATGCAGTTTTAGTGCGCCAAGCAGTGCAACTCTCTGGAGTTTCAAATGTTGTATTAACTAAACTAGATATTCTCGATTCTTTTGACATAGTTAAAATATGTACTGGTTATAAGTGCAGTGGAAGAATATACGACTATTTGCCTGCATCACATTTAATACAAGGAGAATTGGAGCCGATATATGAGGAATTTCCTGGTTGGAAAGAAAACACTCAAGGCAAAAGGTCGGTTAAGGAATTGCCTGCAAATTTGATGAAATATGTGAGAAAAATAGAAGAATTAATAGGTGTACCAATTTATCTAATTTCAACCAGTCCAAAGAGAGAAGACGTTATAGAACTTAAAGATTTTAAGTTTTCTGAAAGTATTTTTGCATCTTATTAACTGTTATCCAATAAAAAACGCTTATTTAGCGAAAAAAACACTTGCATGACTTCAAACATTAACCTATTATGCAAAACAGCTTTGCATAATGATGTATGGTGAAGGTAAATTCAGTGTATGACGAAAGCGAAAAAGTTGAGCTCAAGTCTAACGCTTACAGTTATTTTCAACATTTCATTGTCAGGGTTTGTGTAGAACGAAGCTTTAATAGCCTGTTTTTAGAGGCATTAGAGTAAGAAGTATAATAATAGGGAGGGTATGGATATGTTAAAGGATACATTAAAGAGTTGGTTCACAAAAGGCAATGCGGCGGAAGCGGGAAAAACAAGTGATCAGTTAGAGGGGGTTTCTAGAGTAGCACGCGGAATCGCGCATACAGTATGTAGTTTACGTCAGCTGTATGAAGTGACGTCACGCCCATTACAGGATATTGGTCATATTAATTACATAATAGAGGCTAAGAGAGACCGGGTTGATAACTTTGCACTACCCGTACTTGAAAATCTCAAGAGCTTTATTGATGAAGAAAAAACTGACATTAAGAGCCTTACTGTAATGGGGTTTTGCTACTCAATTGTGGAGAGTGGTACATTATATAAAGAATTAGGAGAATTAAAAAAATTAGGTAGCTCATTATGTAAAGAATTAGAAAAATTAGAAGAATTAAAAAAACTAGGTGGTTCATTACATGAAGAATTCAAGAAGTTTAAAAAAGATGAGCATAAAAATTATCAAAGATTTTGCTGTAAATTAGAGAAGATAGTAGAAGATTTTAAGTTAGAAGACCTAGAAAATAAGATAAGGTTGTTAGTGCTTCTAAGGGAAGAGATGGACTTTGCTAATATACAAAAAGCTTATGATAATTGGTATTTTAATGACCTAATAGGTAATATCAATTTTAGACAAGAATATGTGAATAAAGCCGTAGAAGAAAGAGAACGGCCTGTTAGAGAGAATTTTAAAGAAAATATAGATAAATGTATAAGGTTGGCAGAGCAGGGAAAGCAGATTGCAAGTAGGCATTTTGAAGAGAGCATAGTTTTTCAAGCTTATTGCAAAGAAACTAAAGAGGCTAATAAGGCTTTGAATATCAATCTTATTCATTATGATAAAAGCAAGCCAATCAAGATTAGTGATATTTTACAGCAGGAGAAAGATATTGGTAAGTTGAACATCTATTGCAATAAAAAGCATGACATATTCGCTCGTCGAGAAGATAAAAAAAGATATTATGAATTTAAAGAAGGTGCATATTATCAAATGACAAGTAAGTGGCCTATAAAAGATGAGTCCGGAAGGGTAGTTTTAACTTGTACCATGGTTATGGATGTGAGTAGTGAAGGCATAACTGAAATAACGGAGTTTAGTGGTGAGGTACCTAATGGTGGGAATTGTACGTTATCGCCAGAGGAGCATATGGAGTTAATAGAACGAAATGAGGAATTACACATTCAAGGCTCACCTTTACACAAGGCTGTGAAAAAATTCTTAGAAGTGCAGCGTAATAGAGAGGAGGTGATACGAAAAGGAGAGGATGGGAAGCGTGACTCTTCATTGCCTGACGTTGTACCTGGAGGTAATATTGGGGCATCGAAAGTGCACGAAGAACAGCCTGATCTTGGCGAGAGCAATGAGAATATGGGTCGCAATACAGGAAATCAGCCTAGATATATAACAAAGATAAGTCTGGTACCTGGAACTGACACACCGCCAATATATAAAACAACGGTATATGTAAAGCTTAGTGAGAACCCAGAATTTATTGAATGCACAGAAGGTCTTGAGGGTGTTATTGAAGGTGATATTGACAGTATACATGATAGTGATAATCCCCGAGTTTCTAACCCAACAGTAAATTACTGTGGCACGGATCGTGCACCAGTACAATAAAAAGTATACAACGCTACTTCTTCTGTTAAATATATATCCAATGGTTAGAGCTCATACCAAACTCTCCATCTTATATTGAGGGTCGGATGCAACACCATATGTTCTGTTTGGTGGGGTAATTTTGTTTTCTATGCCAAAGGTGATACCTTCGGTTATTGCTGCAAGCACTTTTTCAAGATTACAGTCTGCTCCAGGGACGCGGTGTTCTAGGCGGCATTTATCGCCAGAATTGAGTATTCTTATCGCAGCAGTTCTATTATTCACGCCCCAACTAACTGTGGTTGGGGTATGAATGTCCGGATATTGAAATCTTAAATATGAATCATCATTTGGAGCAAAAAATAGCATATGTTTTTTCATCATAGCACATAATCCACCAATACTATGAATCAAGTAATCACTATACTTTTGCTCGCTGCGGTAAAATAAGTTGCTGTTGTTTGAATCCACTAAATTAACATGCACATTTAATGCACTGCCTGCTCTATCTAAGTAGGGTTTTGCTTTGAAGGAAGCATTCCCACCAAGTTTTTGTGCTGTTTCAGTAATTAATTCTTTTACTAACTCAAAATGCTTGATTAGGTTATTAGAATTGGTGTAACAACCACTTTTTATCTCATATTGATGTATGGAACTCTCTTTCTCACAGGAAAATCCAAGTGAAGCTATTCTATTTTTAATATTACTAAGAAATAAATGCTCTTTTTCTATTTCTTCAATGTAAAATTCTAGCTCAATACCGAGTTTAGCATGATAACTTAAACCACTTAATATGATCATAGATTTGCTTCAGTAAGTTTATATTAGGTTAGTTATATTTATATGAGCACTTTACTTTTTTGCCAATAAATTTAATATCTTATTTGTACATAATACATTATTATTTTTTTTAGCACGCTGCTAATCCTTAACGCAAGCGAAGTTTCATTTGTTGAAAGAAAAATGATCAATTTTAGTGATTTTATACCCTTTACAACTCATCAAAAATCACCATAATTTTTAGTGTGTATTAAGTAGTGTTAGCTTTTCACTTTGCAGCAAGCTATTGATTATCTTGTGTTTTTCTAATTATTGCTTTTTTCTTGGTGTAATAT